>NZ_JBHJWZ010000005.1:0-525110 GCF_042267145.1 Microbacterium sp. NPDC056044
ACCCGGCTGGATCCACTTCTACAATCACCACAGGCGACACTCCGCAATCGGAGCCGCACCCTTCAGCAGACTCAACAACCTGCCTGGACATCACATCTAGATCGTGTGCCTTGCGTGTGTGGTGCGGAGGTCTGGCGGGTGAGCACTCGAGCAGCTACTTCCTCGAGGCTCGCTCTCGTAGTTTGCGATTGGCTTGTTAGGCGGCAGCTTCCTTTTTCGGCCGACGCCGCTTAGCCATCCTGGGCGGTCGATCTCCTCCGTCCGACAACGCCAATTTTGTTGCTTCGACCTCAGCCGAGACCCACTCGGCCAGAAACGAGAACTCGTCGAAGCCGCTAAGCGTGCGCTCGTCACCGAGGAGTTCGCACAGCCTCAGGCGGTCTAGCAGCAGCCCAACCGAGTACTTCATTTGACCGCGGACCTTCGCGTCACTCGGGATGGCATACGGGACACTCAACACAGTTACCGGGGGCTGACCGAACTTGATCCATGTCATCCATTGGGCCGGCTTGACATCAGAGGTCTTGCGCTCATAAGTCGCCTGGACGGTGCATTGTGCGAGCCAGACCGTAAATGATGGCGACTTGTCAGCGAATGGCCTCCAGACCGCGACATCGATCCCGCCGTCCTTATCGTCGTCATCGACGTCGTCCCAGACGACGCTCGCCTTCAGCCCCATCTCCTTCGCAAGCCACTCGACGGCCTCGCCAAGCTTCTCAGGGCGCCCGTCACCGTTGGGCCACCCGAAACGACGCCCCTCTCCGTGCCCTCCCACCTGCGCGATCAGGGCTTCGCGCGTCACCAACTCGAAAGATGGGTTGATCTCGTTGTATCGAGACTGCTTGCGATACGGCGCTGCTTCGATTGAGAGGACGAGAAGGAAGTCGTAGACGCGGCCATCCACCTCGGACGAACGGACGATCGATTCTTCGACCTCTCGGAACGGGTACACCCGAGGGGCGACCTCCGCCCGGCGACGAACCTCCGCGAAGAGCTGATCGAGTTCAGCGCCGTCCGGCGCTTGGCCGGATGGGAAGAGAGTAGTCACTGCAGCCCTCGAGATCGACTGCAGTCCGTTCAGCACCAAGTAGATTTCAATCCACTCGGCGAGCTCGAAGGATGTGAAGTCCGTAGGCTGCTCGAGCATTGCCGCGCTCATGAAGCCGCCTTGATCGCCGAGACCCGATCCTCCACCTGCGCGAGAACATCTAGATTCTCCTGGACCCGATCCGCCGTCGCGTTGTCGGCCGCCGTAGCTAGTTCCTTCCGCGCACCGTTCAGAGCTTCCGCAAACCTAACCGCTTCGTCCAGCGCAGCCAGTTCCGCCTGCGCTAGCGACTCACCGTCCTCGAGCGCACTGACACCCCGCGGATGCGCCAGTGCTCGGCCCAACCGGGACAGTTGACGGGAGTCAGAGATAACGCGACCCTCCTTGCTCTGCCGTCCCGCCGATCGATCCTCATGCGAGCGCGGCTCACCGAAGATCCAGGTCACCAATCGTTGCAGCGTCTGGCCGGCGTCATCTGGGAGAGGGTAATGCCCTTCCTCGACCTCACGTGGGGCGGGGGCACCGATGTAGTCACGGATGGGGGTGCTGGTCATGGCGCGGGTCCACACACCGAACTCGTCGACAATACGGTCGGGGTCCTCCATCTCGAAGATGTCCCGACCCTGCTCGACGATGGAGTAGTTGCGATAGAAAGACCGGACCTCCGAGACGTTTCGGCCGATTAGCTGTGCCACGTCCGAGGCTGACAATGGATTCGTCTCATCATCGATTAGGGAGGCGACGTAGCGCGCTTGTTGGTACGGATCCCACGGCGCGATGCCCGTCACGTGTCGGTAACCGAGGATTGGCGCAACATGATCCCGGGAAGGCGCGACTAGCACAGGAACTGAGGCGGGAAATTCAACATCAGGCGCGAACGTCCGCCATCTCGGATCGGTCATCGCGCGGCGGACGTCTTCCAGGAGGAGCCCTTGAAGGGCGGTCAAGCGCCTGTTGCCCTCTACCACTATGTAGGTGGGTAGTGTTGCACGAGCGGATCCCGCCTCGGCGCGCACCGCGGTTGTCTGCGGCTGGGAACCGTCGTCCGGGATCGCGATCAGGGGTTCCGACAGGAAAAACCCGTGGCGCGAGATCGACTCGGCGACCGATGCAGCGTCGAACTGTTTGTCCAGGTAGGCGTAGACATCGATGTCAGTGCGGAATTGAGCCGTGGCCGCTTTTGGGAATCGTGGGTTTCGCCAGTCGGGACGCAGACTCGATAGCGGAATTGTTTCGAGCACACCGCCGACTGTGTCAACCATCGCCAACCCTCCCGCACCCGCCCAGCGCAGGAGACAGGGACCACGATAGCCTTGCCCGGCGCGGCTCCGAGGTAGAGCCCGGGGCGGCGCGTCGATCGTTCGCGGGTGATTCATCGCCCCCGAGCGGCGTCGTCAGCGGGCGATGTCGCAGATCGCCGATAGGTTGAAGGGCGTGACGGAAGGGGACCTAGTTGACCGGGGGCGCCGATAGCTTTGACTTCATCGACCTGTTCGCCGGCCTCGGCGGCTTCCACGTAGCACTGGAGCAGCTCGGTGGCCGTGGCGTGTTTGCAGCGGAGTGGGAGCCGACGCTCAACCGGCTGTACGCCGACAACTTTCCGGGCACCGTTGTGTGGTCTGACGTGAACGAACTGGATACTCCGGAGACCATCTCCGCGCAGGTGCCGAATCACCAAGTCCTGACCGCAGGTTTTCCATGTCAGCCGTTCTCCAAAGCGGGGGAGCAGCTCGGGTTTGAACACACGCTCCAGGGACAACTCTTCTTTAGAGTTCTCGACATCCTGAAGGAGAAGCAGCCTCGCCGCTTCATCCTGGAGAACGTCCCCAACATCCTCCGCCACAAGAACGGAGAGACGCTCCGAACCATGCTGTCCGAATTGAGGGAAGCAGGCTACGAAGTGGACTGGAGGCAGTATTCGCCGCACGAGTTCGGCGTTCCGCAGATTCGTGAACGCGCGTACTTCGTCGGGTCTCTGGACGGACTTGACAGCTTCGTCTGGCCCGAGCCGACGAACGCAGCCACGGATATTCGAACTGTGCTCGATCCGGCCGCTAACCCGAGCCGAGTGATCCCCGCACAGACCGAGCGGGCGATCGATATGTGGGACGACTTCCTCGTCCGTTCGCCCGCAGGGGTCAAGCTGCCGTCGTTCCCGATCTGGTCTATGGAGTTCGGCGCAACCTACCCGTTCGCCGACAAGGGTACGCCGGCCGCGATCTGGGAGGAGGACGGACCTAGTGGACTCGCTACATTCCAGGGCAGCTTCGGACGTGAGCTCGCTGGGCTAACACGCCAGCAGCAGTATGACGTTCTTCCGAGTCACGCGCGCCGAGACGGAAGCTCGTCCTTTCCTCGCTGGAAACAGTCATTCATCCGGCAAAATCGGCAGTTCTTCAGCGACAACCACTCCTGGATCGTCCCCTGGATGAATGAATGGGAGCCGTGGCTGCTTCCGCAGAGCCTGCAAAAGTTCGAATGGAACGCCCAGGGCGGCGAGCGACGGATTGACAAGTATGTATTGCAGGTTCGCGCATCTGGCATACGAGTGAAGCGCACAACCACCGCACCGAGCCTCATCGCCATGACCAACACCCAGGTGCCGATCCTCGGCCGAGACATCCTGGGCGTCCGTCGGTACATGACGCCCAGAGAGTGTGCAGAATTGCAGAGCCTCGATGGTGTTCGACTTCCTGCCAGCGACGTCGCAGCATATAAAGCCCTCGGAAACGCAGTCAACGCGAGCGTGGTCAGGGCAATCGCAGAGCCGTTGCTCCGCGGAATCGACGTGGTGGAATCCCGCATCGCTCCAGCTAGCAAGGCCGCCTAGTCTGCCAACTGAGAGGCATGGATTGTGACGCAGCAACTTGATGAGATCGACGATGAAGTCGTTGAGGATCCGATCGTTCAGTCGCGGGCAGATGTATCCGAGCTGCTCGCGATCCTGTCGCAGGCAAGTGACGCTCCGACTGAGTTCGATGCGGCGGCCGCCCCCTTCAGCTCTGAGGAAGTGGACTTTTCGACTGATGCGTGGATTGCCCGGGTAGCCGACGTACAGGGCTGGCTTCGTCTCGACGAACCCCTACGTCTGCAGAGCACCGAGGAGTTCGTTCGCTCCCTGGCCGGTCTCCTCGGTTTCCGCGACGTTGCTGATGTGATTTCCGGGCCGGGGGAATCGCCGCATCTGACACTGGTGGGTCTTGATCGTCTCCGCGACCGGGCGGAGCGCGCAGTTCGTCTCCAGCAGTTGTTCCTCGAGAACTATGAAGGTGACGGCGGGACGCGTGAGACAGCGACCCGGAACTGGGTCGCGGCGTGGGAAGACGAGGAGGACGACCCCGCAGAGAACCTTACGCCTGCGCCCGTGTCCGCCAAGGCGGCGACGTGGCGTATCAACGAGTTCGTGGAAGCGGCGAAGGCAGGTCGTTTGAATCTGGCTCCGTCCTATCAACGCGGCGATGTTTGGGGGACGGGTGCACGCCAGATTCTGATTGAGTCCATCCTCCGCGGGATCCCACTTCCGTCCGTCATCTTGTTGAAGCCGTCGGGCGGTGCGGGCAAACCGTACGAGGTGGTGGACGGGAAGCAGCGGTTGACATCCATCCTGCGCTTCGTCGGCAAGCATCCGCTGGCGATCGAAACGGTTGCGGAGGCCGATCGGGCAAAGCCCGGTAACAATCTGCGTGAGCTTTTTGCGAACGATTACCCGAAATTCAAACGCGCATGGAAGGGGCTCTTCGGCGAGCCGATTACCGCGTCGATTGAGGAGAAGTACTTCTTCCCGTTCAAGCTTCGCACTGACGTCAGGGGTCTCGCCGGAGAGGCGTTGGAACCGCTCCGAGGCAAGTACTACACACAGGTCAAGGACAACCTCATCAAGGTTGCCGACGATGCGGTGACAGTAGGGGATGTCTTCGAGGGCTTCAGCGAGTACCTCGTCCCCATCATCGTGTACAACCGGGCGACACATGCGCAGATTCATGAGGTCTTCAACCTGTACAACAAGCAGGGGACTCACCTGAACGCGGAGGAGATACGGAATGCGATCTTCCATGAGCTTGAACTAACACGAGCGATCCTTGTCGCTGCGGGAGACTCCGACCCGCGAATACCGATCGATAGCGTTGCCCCGTCCTTGGTGGACGACTGGGACGAGATCGGAATCCTTCAGGAAACCCTCTCAGCGTACGAGTTCGGGACATCGCGCTACCGTCGCACCAAGGTGCTCTCGTGGATCATCGCGACCCTTCTTGGAGAGAAGCAGAGCGATAACCTGCCCTCGACAGCAAGGCACATCGACAACCTCCTCCAACGGGTCCAGAACGATCCACGAGACCCGCTTCGGGAGGCGGTGGCGCTCAAGGATCTTTTCTGCTTGATCTCGGACGCAGTCGACTTCCACGCCGGTCACGCGGAACTCTGGGCGCCCGTGTTCAGGGACGGCGGTGCCGGGACGAAGTGGCAGGAACTACAACTCGTAGGGAGCGTGCTCGGGGTCGCTATTGCGGCCGCAGCGCGACCAGGTGACTTCGAGGAGCTCTGCCTGGCTCATGCAGATGCGCTCTACTCGGCGAGCAAGTCGGACGCGTGGAGGCGGCCGGAGAAGACGCAGACGAAGACCCAGTGGGAGTACATATCCCGCGTCGCGCGGTCGATCATCGAGATCGTCGAAGTGGATCCGCAGCAGGCAGCGGAATCGTTGCGAGCGAGATTCGGCTCGTCGGGAGTCGATGCATTGCTGTCGGTGACTGGTGACAGTCCCCGCGAGTGAGGGGGGCGCGATCCCCGGGTACCACGAGCGCCTGTACGCAGATCCGCAAAGCGGTCCCCAGGTAGCAGACGGTTGGTGGGACCGGTACCTCGCGACTCTTAGCGGTCTGAGTCCCACCACGCGGGAGGTGCTGGCCCTGGATGCCGAGTACATCGTGGAGCGAGGGATCTTCGGAGTTGGGTCCCCCGATCCGGACGCTTGGCCTCAGAGTCGTCTACGTCGTGGGCTGGTGATGGGGTCGGTGCAGTCTGGAAAGACCGCCTCGATGCTTGGCGTCGCAGCGAAAGCACTCGATCGCGGCGTCGACATCATCGTGGTCCTCGCCGGCACGCGCCTCTCGCTCTGGCGTCAAACGTTCGGGCGGCTTCAGGCTCAACTCGATGTAGGGGTGGACTCTGTCGCGAAACAGCGGCGACGTGTCCTCGCGCCGGCGCCGGGTGCAATCTCTGAAGAAAGTGGAAGCATTCCACTCTCCAAGCTGTACCGACTTCAGCCCCCGCAGGTGCGGAGGGCGCTGGCAAGCGATCAGCCGCTGATCCTCGTCGCAATGAAGCAGACAGACCACCTGCGGGCACTCGGTCAGAGCCTCCGGGAGAGCGTGTTTCCTGCGATCGAGCGAAGGGGTCGAGCGGCTCACATGGTCGTGCTCGACGACGAAGCCGACGACGGCTCAGTTCTCGATGCGCGAATCGAGAACTCACTCAACCCGGTCTTCGGCAACTTGAAGCAGATTCCCAGAGCCATCGCGGATCTATGGGCGCCTCGCCTGTCGAGCGCTCCCAAGAATCTGTTCACGACTTACGCCGGCTATACGGCGACTCCACAAGCAAACTTTTTGCAGGAGGATCAGAACCCGCTTTTCCCGCAGGATTTTGTGGTTTCGCTGCGCACGCCATTCGACTCTGGGAGGATCGAGCCACGGTCATCCACATACTTTGAACCGGGCGGTCTCCGCGAGTACTACACCGGTGGCACGGCGTACTACGAACGTGGACGCGCGGCAGGACTATGCGTGCCGGTAGGTGCCAGTCCCGCCGATGACCTGGCAGAGGCTGTCCGTGCGTTTCTGATCGCCGGCGCCATTCGTCTCCTGCGCGATCCGGGCCGGCTGCGGCCGATGGCTGCTCGGGATCAGGCGTTTGAGAGCAGGGATGACGCGATGCGCCTATCGCCTGAGCCTCATTCCATGCTGATCCATCCCTCGGCTTCAGTCGGCGATCACTTCAGTACGGCAGTTCAGGTCCTCCGCTGGGCCGGCATCGAGACAGACGAGGAGGCATCCGACCTCGTTGAGTCCGGTCGGGCGTATCTGCCCGCGTCACTAGCCGAGAAGATCGGTGAGGAGGAACCGAAATGGGCGGCTTGGGTGGATCGATACCGGCGGTCGGCGGTGGAGTTGCAGCGAGCATTTGCCACACCGGCTCCAGCGACGATCCCCGGGTGGGCCGCGGTCAAGGAAGTGCTCTTGCAAGAACTCATTCCGAGCACAAGGGTGGCCGTCGTCAACAGCGATGCCGCTGCTGATGATCGTCCTGAGTACGAGCCGAAGCCGGATGCGGCAGGCTGGCTGGCCGCAAAGGATCTCTCCACGATCTTCGTGTCCGGCAATGTGATGGCACGAGGGCTGACCCTCGAGGGCCTAACCACCACTCTGTTTCTCAGGACCAGCGATCAGCCGCTGGCGGACAGCCAAATGCAGATGCAAAGGTGGTTCGGCTACCGGGGTCCCTACTTTGACTTGTGTAGGCTCTTCGCTTCCTCGAGCCAGTTGCGCTTCTTCGCTAAGTATCACGACGTGGATGAAGGCATGCGGCAGGTCATCGCATCGGAGATGACGACGGAGTCGGCCGCGCCGACGCCTGGCGTGCTGCAAGGCGCAGGCTTCCTGGCGACGGGAAAGATCGCGAACCTTGGAAATCAGCCGCTTTGTCAGGGCAGTAAGCCGCTCATCCGAATCGTCAACTCGGGGGAGCGAGAAGATCCGAACGCCGTTGTTGTCGCCGAGCTGTTCACGGAGAACCCGTCGCGAGATGTCTATGCCGGCGGAACGCTGCGGGGGCGGATGCTCGAAGAACCGTTGACGCTAACGCAGGCTGCAGATCTGCTTGATGGCCTGCGCTTCGACGGGTACAAGCCGGGATCCGCAAGCTGGCAGGGGACTCTCTGGGCCGAGGTACAGGCGAGGGTAGAAGAACAAGGGTCCTTGGCGCACTCCGACCCCCTCTACCGGCCGGCGGGGCCTCCCGAGGGTCGTGATCCTGATCCAGCCCGGAAAGACTGCCCCTACACTCTCGGTGCGTACCTCCGTCTTTGGGATGCTTGCCTAACTCGACGTGTACGCGGCCTGTTCCCGACGGACGACCCATCTCTTCCGTGGTCGACAGTTGATCTGAGCGTGCGCCGAGATCGGCGGCCGCGTTTCTGGGTCGGCATAAGGTACGGCGGCGAGTCTGCGGTGTCTCGCGGTCCATTGTCGGAGTTGGGGTTTGCGGTGCCGGCGGCAGGACGAAGTGTCGTAGCCGGTCGGCTCGGAGGTCCATGGGGATCGCAAGATCCTTCGGCCGGACCAGACGGGTTTCGGGGCGACGACTATATGGACTACTACTTCCGAGGTGAGCCGGTTGTAGGGATGGATGTCGCCGGCCATACGTGGCGTCCCGCCGGTTCTGATGGCCAGATCCTCTTCTACGTGAATCAACCGACTGGCCAGAAGCATCCGACGATCATTGCGGGAGTGTGCATTCCGATCGGCGGGCCGGATCAGTTCGCGGCCGCTTTCCCACCTCCGGCCTCATCGAGCGTGTAGGAAGATCTCCATGAATGCTGCACGCTACGAAGATCTTCTGGCGATGATCGAGGAGTTGTCCGCTGCGGACGATGCGACTGAGCGCGATGTCAGATGGGCGACCCAAGCCGGCGTGGTCGGCCTTGCGCGGGCTCATGACGGAAAGATCGAGATCTTCATGCGAGGCGAGCCGCTCATCGCGGTTTCGGCGACGATTCGAGAGGTGCTTGAGCATCAGGTATGGTTCCGTCGCGCTGGGCTCCCCGCAGTCGAAGCCAGCCGCCTTCTCTTGCCCGCTGCGGGCCACTATGACCAGATCGCGGCGTTCGTGTGCACTGAGCTGTTGCGCAACGGTGCGGACGCTGACCTCGCCACGGCGTTCCGACGAGCCGAGCCAATCATCGAGTTGGCGATCAGACGGCTTCGGCTATCCGACCAGGTATTGGTAGGTCTAGCAGGCGAACTCCTTCTCTTGGACGCGCTCTGTCAAAGATCAGACAGTAGCCAAGTCGGCACCGTTGTCAGCGGCTGGGACGGTTGGAGGGAGTCCGGCCGCGACTTCGCGGTGGGAACAGTCGGCGTCGAAGTGAAAGCGACGACTCGTGCAACCTCGGCGCACCAGGTGCAGGGGGTTCATCAGGTTGAACTCTACGACGGTGAGGACGGCGGCGACCCGGAAGACATGTTGTACCTCGTCAGCATTGGATTGATCTGGGAGAACCGCGAAGGATCCTTCAGCGTTCCGAGCCTGGTGGACTCAATCGTCCGTCGACTCGACGATGTCGGAACACGGGACGCTGTCGAGACGTTCTTGGCGCATGTTCGTGAGTATGGAGCATCGTCCGACGTGGGCTACGACCACAAGACGATGTCAACCGATCTTCGCTTCACTCGCGCTTTCGTGCCGCGCTTCGTTCGCGCTTACGACATGACCGACACGCAGATCGAGGTACTCAGGTCACGTGACATAGTGCCGCACCAGCACGTGGCCTCCGACTCCGTAACCTTCGGAATCGAACTTCCGGATCGTGTGTCCGGCGACTTAAATCCGATCTGGGGTCTTCACGAAGTTGCTGTGGCGATTCTTGACAGAGTCCCGCAGGGGATGGACGCTGTCGCGTTGCCGTTGGGGCGGACCTCTGGTCGGCTGAACGGAGCGACTGTGACGCGTAATTGGCGGTCTAGCGGCTCACCCAAGTGAGTCGGCGGGAAGAATCGACTCGATGTAGTCCTGAATGGCGCCCTGCGCAGTCACACCTGTTTGGAAGAGGAGTTCGACGATGTCGCGGCCAGACAGAACAATTATGGGATGGCGATCTTCTTTGAGTTCCGCGTACGCCTGTCGCTCGAGGTAGCTCGTTGTGACGAGAATCCCGAACTGCCTGTGGCGGAGTCGCGAGATTAGGCGAGACAGCTGCTTTACGCCTACCCCGCTGGTTGGCGAGTAGCACTTTGCCTCGACTGCGAAGTCGATCTCGATTCCGCTCAAGCCTGCGCCCAATCGATACTTTCCGATCGCATCGCGGCCGCCATCTCGGCTCGGCCTGGTCACCTCAATCTCGGCGGCCATTGGGAGGTATAACTGGACGAGGTGCGCCGCGAAATGCTCGAAGTCGTGTGGACGCTCGGAGAAGTACTCATAGATCGAGTGCAAGACCTCTCGCTGGGCGGCAGTTGCCGGCTCCTGCTCCTTCGGAGTGCGCACATCCCGCGTTCGCGGCGCTATCAGAGGGATAGGCACTCCGGTCTTGATCCACTTACGCCACGCTGCTGGCGCCTCGATCGTGTCCGCTGTGCCCCCGCTGATGACGTTGTTCAGCCACGTCCGAGGAAGAGTGGGCGCGTCCAAGATCGTGAACAACCCGCGGTAGTTCTGATATCGCTCGCCGCCCGTCGAGCGCCAGATGGCAACGAGCTCCTCCGAGGGTGCGATGCCGCGAACCCCGGGCACCGCCAGTCCGAGAAAGCGCTGGTTTCGACGTTCGCCCGTCGAACTGAACACCAGCACGGGCGGGAAAATGGCGCGTCCATGCTCGCTGGCGGCCGCCTCGAAGAGATGACGAAGAACCTCATTTCCGCGGATTGGTGTCTCATGAAGTTCGCGACCCGGGCGCCTGTTGTCGCCGTAGTAAGTAAAGACCCCGGTCTCCGAGTCGAGCGAATCGGGCCAATCAGCGCTGCGTCCCGTTGTAGTGAGGACGACCATGGAGGGCCGACCTGCCGAGCCAAGGTAGCGGATCCCACCCGACGCCTTCACGGATAGCAATCGCGCGAGCGGCTCCGCGCCCAGATGGTTGCTTTTACCTCCTTCGTACACCTCATCGACTACCAGGTCAGCACCCTCCAACAGATCAAAATCGACTGCCATCCCACGCTCCTCGTCTTCTCATATCGTGGCAGAGCGTCTTAGCGGATCTGGCGAGCAACTCGTCATTGTCCGGGCTCCCGTCCGTGCCTCGAGCGGCTGCACACGACTCGGCTGCGAACTCCGGCAAATCGCCGCGGCGCGGTTATGGCAGCGCAGTCAACGGTGTTTTGGTTCGCATCCAACGACGTCACGGATTAGTTGCTGGGTTACGCGGGCCTCTGCGTGACCGCGCTGCTGATTTGCTTGGCCGCGACTTCGGGGTCCTCATGTTCCCAAATTCGCAGCACCCGCCATCCCCGAGCTTCAAGTCGGGCGGTTGTGTCCAGGTCGCGTTCGTGGTTGCGGGCAATCTTGGCGCTCCAGTAGGCCACGTTTGTAGCTGGCGGCTTGAAGTGGTCGGGACATCCATGCCAATAGCAGCCGTCGATGAATACCGCGACTTTGGAACCCCTGAACAGAATGTCGGCTGTGCGACGCAGGTCCGCTTCGGGTCGAGCGTTGACCAGATAGCGAAGACCTGCGGCGTGGACGAGCCTGCGGACCGCGAGCTCTGCCCGCGTGTCGCGGCTGTGGTTGCCCTGCATGGTCCTGCGAGCGGCTTCGCTCGAAGCCCAAGACTCGTACATGCTTCGACCGTACCCACTGTCCACACGAGAGAGCCCCGGGGTGGTGGCATGCGAGGTGACGTCAAGTTGCGCTTGTCGCAGTCCCGCCCATCCCTTCGACATTCAGCCGTATCAGCGATCGGGCGCGGCGCAGTGCTGGGACCGTGAAATTGCACAGGACCGGAGCGCAGCGGAGGACCGAGCAAATGTCGCGAAAGCCCTGAACGGAGCCGCGCCCGATCGCCACGCTCTCGGCGTCGGAGGGACGCGATCCTCTCCTCGTCATCGACATATCGCGACGTTCCGCCTCAACGCCCGGCGTACCGTAACCGCGTGGTTGACGGGGTCGCCGCGGTGTCCGACACTGGGCCGATACTTGACCACATCCACCGGGTACCAGTAAGGCCGATATGGGCACCATCACCTCGTACGAAACGGCGAAGGGCCGCCGCTACCGCGTGCGCTACCGCAAGCCTGATCGCACCGAAACGCAGAAGCGCGGCTTCATGACGATGCGCGAGGCGAAGCTCTACCTGTCCATGGTCACCGTGTCCAAATCGAAGGGCGAATACATCGATCCCGTGGCATCGCGGGTGCCGGTCCGGATGTTCGCCGACAGCTGGCTCCGGTCGAAGCAGCCGCCTATGTCGAAGCCTTCGTACTACATGACGCTCGAGCGGGCGTGGAAGAACCACGTCGCTCCAGTCTGGGCAGACAGGGAGATCTGGTCGATCCGGCGGTCTGAAGTTCAGGACTGGGTTTCAGAGCTCGCGACGCAGAAGTCACGCACGGTCGTGCTTCGCGCGCTGGGAGTCCTCGCAGGCATCCTCGATGTCGCCATCGATGATCGTCGCCTTGCGAACAATCCGGCGCGACACATTCGCAATCTTCCTCGGAGCGGACCGGGCAAGCGCCGCGTCTATCTCTCGCACGACCAGGTGGCGACGTTGGCGGCATGCTCGGCGTATCCGACGATGGTGTTGACCTTGGCCTACACGGGCCTGCGGTGGGGTGAGGCGACGGGGCTGCGTGTGCGGAGTGTGAATCGACTGCGTCGGCGCTTCGTGATCGAGGAGAACGCGGTGATGATCGCGTACGAGATCCACGTCGGCACGCCGAAGACGCACGAGAAGCGCTCGGTGCCTTACCCCGCGCGGCTCGCTCCGATGATCGAGCAGGCGTGCGCCGGCAAGGGACCGGAAGGGCTGCTGTTCGGCGACGGCGTCAACCACATGCGCAACTCCGGCGCACAGGGATGGTTTGCGAACGCGGTCCGCCGTGCGCAGGCTGTGGACCCGTCGATCCCGCGGCTGACGCCTCACGACCTCCGCCACACCGCCGCATCGCTCGCGATCAGCTCGGGCGCAAACGTGAAGGCTGTGCAGCGGATGCTCGGCCACGCGTCGGCGGCGATGACGCTGGACACCTACGCCGACCTCTTCGACGACGATCTGGATGCCGTCGCATCGCGCCTCAACGACGCGATGCCGCTCGTGGCGCTGCCGTCAGGTCCGCAGACCCGCTACGCCCGACCGACGTAACGCCGGAGAGCAGACTGCTCAACTTCTCGATGAGGCTCAGGACGCCCGAAATGCTCGATTTCGTCGTTCTCAGGCGTCCAACGACGCTCCGTGAAGGGCGTCGAATCTGCCCGGTTTTCGGCTTACACGTTTCTCAAATGCGGCCAAAAAGCGGCCAAAAACGCATTCTGAGTGGTCTGACCACAGAAGAAATACCTGGTCAGAGGTAAAAAGAGACTGTGCCCCTGGAGGGACTCGAACCCCCAACCGTTTCCTTAGGACGGAACTGCTCTTCCATTGAGCTACAGAGGCTGGCCCCACGAGTCTACCCAGGCGCGTCCGGTGGGCCGTGTACCCTCGGCGGGTGGTTCCCTCCCGACACGCCCGCCTGCGCACCGGCGTGCTCGCGACGCTGCTGCTCGCCGCGACCCTCACCACCGCGTGCTCGCCGGCCCCGGCGCTCGAGCTCCCGCCTGAGGGCGCGGCGCCCGACTATCAGCTCGGGGCGGCCTACGCCCCGCCCGAGGGCGTGGGCATCGTCGCGCGCGATCGCACCGCCGATCCCGCCGCGGGCGTCTACTCGGTCTGCTACGTCAACGCCTTCCAGACCCAGCCCGGCGAGCTCGACGCCTGGCCGGCCGGCCTCCTGCTCGCCGACGCGGACGGCGTCGTCTACGACCCCGCCTGGCCCGACGAGGCACTGCTCGACACGTCGTCCGCGTCGAAGCGCGCGCAGATCGCCGCCATCGTCGAACCGTGGATCCGCGGCTGCGCGGAGTCGGGGTTCGCAGCCGTCGAGTTCGACAACCTCGACACCTACGCGCGCAGCGCCGGCGCGCTCACGTTCGACGACAACCTCGCGCTCGCCGCGGCCCTCATCGACGTGGCGCACGAGGCCGGCCTCGCCGCGGGGCAGAAGAACGCGGCGGAGGATGCTGCCACCCTGCGTGCGCGAGCCGGTTTCGACTTCGTCGTCGCAGAGGAGTGCCAGGCGTTCGACGAGTGCGACGTCTATCGAGCCGCCTATGGCGAGCACGTGATCGACATCGAGTACTCCGACACCGACGTCGACTTCGCCACCGCGTGCCGGCGTGCCTCGGCGCCCCGTTCCATCGTCCTGAGAGACCGCGATCTCGTCGCCCCGGACCACGACGACTATGTGTTCGCGCTCTGCGGCCGGTGAGCTGCGGACGACAATCGCGCGAGAACGCAACCCCCTTGAGGCAAGCATCACCCGGGGAAACAATTGGCCGATGCTGACGAGGGAGAGGGTCCCGTTCGACTTCCTCGGCGACTGGTCCGGCCAGTTCATCGCCACCGCCATCCACACCGGCCACGACGTCCGGGCGGAGGTGGCGGCGGAGTTGGTGCTGCCCGACGCGGATCGTCTCCGGGAGGAAGACCCGCACACCGATGAGATCGGCGCGCTCGTGCCGGCACGCGTCGTCGTGCACCGGTCCCGCTTCGAGGTCGACCTGAACCGCTCGCGCGAGAAGGCCGTCTACCGGTCGGCGGAGCAGGCGTGGGGCCTGGAGGTCGTCAGAGATCCGCCGCTCGATCCGGCCGTCGTCGCGGGGTCGCTCGAGGTGTACGACACGTTCTACGCGGAGCTCGGCCGGCGGCTCGACGTGGTCGCCGAGCGCGGACCTTTCGTGGTGTTCGACATCCACTCGTACAACCACCGGCGCGACGGCGCGGACGCCGCCGCGGCGCCGAGCACCGAGAACCCCGAAGTGAATGTCGGGACAGGTTCGCTCGATCGAGACCGCTTCGGGGCGGTGGCGGACGTCCTCATCGAGTCCCTCGCCGCAGCGGGCACCTCGGCGGGGCCGCTCGACGTACGTGAGAACGTGCGCTTCCGCGGGCAACAGCTCGCCGCGTGGACGCATCGGCGCTACCCCGAGCGGGCGATCGTCCTCGCGCTGGAGTTCAAGAAGACCTTCATGGACGAGTGGACCGGTGACGCGGATCAGGCCCGGATCGACGAGCTCGCCAGGGCCGTAGCATCCACCATCCCTTCCCTCGAAGAGGCGCTTGTCGAGGTGGCGGCGCCGTGAGCACCGACCCGACCCACGCCGCCGATGCCGGCGGGCCCGAGACCGATGTCATCGAGAAGGGGGCGTTCTCGGCCGCCGACCTGGCGGCGGATCACGCCATGGCATCGCTCGCCGGTACGGTGCGGTTCCTCCTCGAGATGACGCCGGTGAACGCGGACGACGTCCGCGCGCAGTTCCTCGCCGACCCGAAGGCCGACCCGGTCTTCGAATACCGGAGCCTCGACGTCGACCCCGATGTGCTCGATGCCCAGGTGGCCGCGCTGCCGCTCGACGCCGTCACCGACGCCACCCTCGCGGCACTGCTGCGCAGCCGGCAGCGCGAGATGACGCTGAGGGTCGAGATGCTGCGCGCGCGGAACACCCCGGAGTTCCTGCAGCTCTCGATCGCGCAGTACGGGCCGGTGCTTCCCGCGCTCGTCGACACGGCCGACGACCTCCTCGCCCGGCTGCCGCACGGGAAGCTGGAGCGAGACTCCGTGAGCGCGGAGCAGTTCCTCGCGGCCGCGAAGGCCGAGATCGCCCACTACCGGTCGATCGACCCCGATGTGCAGCTTCATGCCGAGATCCGCGACGACGTCTCGGGGGTGCTCGTCGAGGGCGACACTCTGCTCATCTCGCAGAACGCTGCCGTCGCCGGCGCGCGCGTGAACGCCCTTCTGCAGCACGAGGTGGGCACGCATCTCGTGACCCAGGTGAACGGCCTGGCGCAGCCGATCCGCATGCTCGGTGCCGGACTCGCGCACTACGACGAGACGCAGGAGGGCCTCGCCGTGCTCGCGGAGATCGCGTGCGGTGGACTCACCGCGTCGCGGCTGCGGCAGCTCGCGGCTCGTGTCGTCGCCGTCCACGCGCTGGTCGGTGGGGCGAGCTTCGTGGACACGCACCGCGCCCTCACCGCACACGGCCTGCCCGCCGGGAGCGCGTACAGCGTCGCGATGCGCGTCTACCGCGCCGGCGGCTTCACCAAGGACGCCATCTACCTGCGCGGACTGCTGGCGCTGCTCGAGCATGTGGCGCACGGCGGTGCGCTGGACCTGCTCTTCCTCGGCAAGTTCTCGCTCGAGGACCTGCCCCTCGTGCAGGACCTCGCCGATCGGGGCCTGCTCGCACCGGCCCGCGTCACGCCCCGCTACCTGTCGGATGCCGAGTCCGCCGGCCGGCTCCACGACGCTGCGCGAGCCGAGGACCTCGTCTCGCTGGTCAATGCCTGACCGTTCCACTCCCGAGGAGCCCAGATGAGAATCGGTTTCGTCGTCAACGACATCGCCACGGAGCAGCCCATCTACTCGACGACGCGGCTCGCGATGAGCGCTGCCGCGCGCGGGCACGACGTGCACCTGATGGGGCTGCGGGACTTCGGCTACGAGCCCGACGGATCGCTCTCTGCGATCACCGCGACCCCCGCCGCCGGCAAGCGCTACCGGTCGCTCGACCGCTACCTCGAGGACGTGCAGTCCGCGACCCGTCAGCGGACGCAGCTCGACGATTTCGACGTGCTCATGCTCCGCGCCGACCCGGCGGCCGAGGCCGCCGACACCGCGTGGGCGAGCACGGCAGGCCTGGCGTTCGGCCGGATGGTCGCCGAGACGGGCGTCCTCGTGGTCAACGATCCCCGCTCGCTCGCCGACGCGATGTCGAAGGCGTACTTCCAGCACTTCCCGGAGGTCGTGCGCCCGCGCACGCTGATCTCGCGCGACGAGGAGCGGGTGCGGGAGTTCATCGACGAGCTCGGCGGGCGCGCCGTGCTCAAGCCCCTGCAGGGCTCCGGCGGCTCGGGGGTGTTCCTCGTCGACCTGAAGCGGGAGCGCAACATCGCGCAGATCGTCGAGGCGATCGCGCGAGACGGCTACGTCGTGGCACAGGAGTACCTCCCCGCCGCCCAGCAAGGCGACGTGCGGATGTTCGTGATGAACGGCCGCGCGCTCGAGATCGACGGGGTGTACGCCGCGTTCCGCCGCCGGCCGGATGCCGCAGAGGTGCGCTCGAACATGTCCGCGGGCGGCAAGGCCGAGGCGGTGAAGGTCACCGACGAGATGCTCCACCTGGTCGACGCGGTGCGCCCGAAACTCCTCTCCGACGGCATGTTCCTCGTCGGGCTCGACATCGCGGGCGACAAGCTGATGGAGGTCAACGTCTTCTCGCCGGGCGGTCTCGGATCCTGTGCCCAGCTGTACGGCGTGGACTTCGCCGCGGCGGTCGTCGACGACCTCGAGCGCAAGACGGGCATGCGCGAGCACTACGGCAGCGAATTCCCCAACGTCCAGCTCGCGACCGCGTGACGAGGGACGGCGCTGACGACGAAGGCCCCGACATCCGATGACGGATGCCGGGGCCCGAGGCGCTCTGGTCAGCCCTGGGTTCCGAGGGCGAAACGAACGGCGCCGTCGTTCGACAGTTCGGCGTCGAGCACGCGGTCGTCGAGGGCGGCCGCGGCCCCTTCGTCGAGGAAGACGCGGGCGCCGCCCTCGGTGACGACCGTGTCGGCCGGCGCGGGCGCGGGCGCGACGCTCAGTTCGAATCCGGCCGAGCCTCCGGTGTCGCGGATTCGCACACCGCCCTCTTCAGCAAGGGGCACCCGGGCGACGAGTTCTTCGACGGCCTCGGCGGCGGTCTGGGTCAGCGTGAGCATGCTTTTCCTTTCCGTTTGCGGTGGTGGACCGGCCACGATTCCGAGATCGGCCGGCAGATGCAACCTCTCCGCGCCGAAGAGCGCGCATTCGGAGGGAGTTCCCACGTTCGCGGGCCGCCCGCTCGGATCCCGCAGCCGGAGAAGAAGCCGGATTGTGGTGCTGGGGGAGCAAGATCTGTGATTCTTGACATCGTGTCGGGGCGCAATGCGCGCTGTATCTGCGGGGCGGTCTGACAGGGTGGAGGCGTCGCCGCGAGCACCGCAGAAGTTCTCGCTGACCTCCCCGTCGCCGCAGCCGCATGCTGCCGCACCCGACCCAGAGGAACGCATGACCCGCATTGGCATCGTCGCCGAAGCGCCCGGAGAGACCCGGGTGGCCGCGACCCCGACCACCGTCCCGAAACTCATCGCGCTCGGCTACGACGTCGTCGTCGAGGCCGGCGCCGGCGCCGGCTCGTCGTTCTCCGACGCCGCGTTCGCCCAGGCCGGCGCGACCGTGGTCGACGGAGCGGCTGCGTGGGCGGCGCCCGTGGTGCTGAAGGTCAACGCGCCGACGCCCGCCGAGATCGACCGGCTCGCCGACGGCGCGACGATCGTCGCGACGCTGAGCCCGGCGCTGCGGCCCGACCTCGTCGAGTCGCTCGCCACACGGGGCATCACGGCGATCGCGCTCGACGCGGTGCCGCGCATCTCGCGCGCGCAGTCGATGGACGTGCTGAGCTCGATGGCCAACATCGCCGGCTACCGCGCGGTCGTCGAGGCCGCCCACGAGTTCGGCCGCTTCTTCACCGGTCAGGTGACCGCGGCCGGCAAGGTGCCGCCCGCGAAGGTGCTCGTCGCCGGCGCGGGTGTCGCGGGGCTGGCGGCGATCGGCGCCGCGTCGAGCCTGGGTGCGATCGTGCGGGCGACCGACCCGCGGCCGGAGGTCGCCGACCAGGTCGCGTCGATCGGCGGCGAATACCTCGAGGTCGTCGTCGCGGAGGAGGCGAAGCAGGTCTCGTCCGACGGGTACGCGAAGGCGACGAGCGAGGCGTACGACCGCCGCGCGGCCGAGATCTACTCGGAGCAGGCGGCCGACGTCGACATCATCATCACGACGGCGCTCATCCCCGGGCGTCCGGCGCCGCGCCTGATCACGGCGGCGGATGTGGCCTCGATGCGCGCGGGCAGCGTGATCGTCGACATGGCGGCGGGGCAGGGCGGCAACGTCGAGGGCTCGGTCGCCGGCGAGAAGGTCGTGACCGGCAACGGCGTCGTGATCCTCGGCTACACCGACCTTCCCGGCCGCCTGCCGCAGCAGGCGTCGCAGCTGTTCGCGACCAACCTCGTCAACCTGCTGAAGCTCCTCACCCCGGGCAAGGACGGCGAACTCACGCTCGATTTCGACGACGTCGTGCAGCGCACGGTCACGGTCGTGCAGGACGGCGCGGTCACGTGGCCCCCGCCCCCGGTGCAGGTCTCGGCGGCTCCCGCGCCGAAGAAGGGGACGGATGCTGCGCCCGCAGGCGCTGCGGCCGGCACCGCCGCGAAGAAGCCGATGTCGACGGCAGCCCGCTCCGGCCTCATCGTCGCCGGCATCGCCGCGCTGTTCGCGATCTGCGCGTTCGCGCCACCGCCGCTCCCGCAGCACTTCCTCGTGCTGACGCTCGCGATCGTCGTCGGCTTCTACGTCATCGGCCACGTCGCGCACGCGCTGCACACGCCGCTGATGAGCGTCACCAACGCGATCTCGGGCATCATCGTGGTCGGCGCGATGGTGCAGATCACGGTCCCCGACCTCACGGTGCAGATCCTCGCCGCGGTCGCGGTGCTGCTCGCGAGCATCAACATCTTCGGCGGCTTCGCCGTGACGCGGCGCATGCTCGCGATGTTCCAGAAGGGTGAGACCCGATGATCGCGGTCGCCGGTCAGGTCGCGGGCGCCGCCTACATCGTCGCGGCGCTGCTGTTCATCCTCAGCCTCGCGGGGCTCAGCAAGCACGAGACCAGCCGCCGCGGCGTGGTGTTCGGCATCGTCGGCATGGCGATCGCGCTCGTCGCGACGGTCGTCCTGGTGGCGGCCGGCGCGTGGGGGCAGCCGTCGGGGGCGCTCGGGCTGACGTTGCTCGTCGTCGCCGTGCTCGTCGGCGCCGCGATCGGGCTGTGGCGCGCGCGGATCGTCCAGATGACGGGGATGCCCGAGCTCATCGCGCTGCTGCACTCCTTCGTGGGTCTCGCCGCCGTGCTCGTCGGCTGGAACGGCGCGCTCTACGAGACCGGACTCACGGGGGCGCTCGCCGACATCCACCACGCCGAGGTCTTCATCGGCGTGTTCATCGGCGGCGTGACGTTCACCGGCTCGATCGTCGCGTTCCTCAAGCTGTCGGCGCGGATCTCCTCCAAGCCGCTCATGCTGCCCGGCAAGAACGCGCTCAACATCGGCGCCCTCGTCCTGTTCCTCGCGCTCACGGTCTGGTACGTGATCACCCCTGAGCTGTGGCTCCTGATCGCCGTGACGCTGCTCGCGCTGGCACTCGGCTGGCATCTGGTCGCCTCGATCGGCGGCGGCGACATGCCCGTGGTCGTCTCGATGCTCAACAGCTACTCGGGATGGGCCGCGGCCGCAGCCGGCTTCCTGCTGAACAACGACCTGCTCATCGTCACCGGTGCCCTCGTCGGCTCGTCGGGTGCGTACCTGAGCTACATCATGTGCAAGGCGATGAACCGGTCGTTCCTGTCGGTGATCGCGGGCGGCTTCGGCATCGAGGCGCCGAAGGGCGGCGACGAGGAATACGGCGAGCATCGCGAGATCGACGCCGAGGCCGCAGCCGACCTGCTTGCGAACGCGTCCACCGTCGTGATCACGCCGGGCTACGGCATGGCCGTCGCGCAGGCTCAGCACGGTGTCGCCGACCTCGTGCAGAAGCTGCGCGAGCGCGGCGTCGACGTGCGGTTCGGCATCCATCCCGTCGCCGGACGCCTTCCCGGCCACATGAACGTGCTCCTCGCCGAGGCGAAGGTGCCGTACGACATCGTGCTCGAGATGGACGAGATCAACGACGACCTGTCGGGTGTCGACGTCGTGCTCGTCATCGGGGCGAACGACACCGTCAACCCGGCTGCCGCCGAAGACCCCTCCAGTCCGATCGCCGGAATGCCGGTGCTCCGTGTCTGGGAGGCCGGCAACGTGATCGTCTTCAAGCGCTCGATGGCGTCGGGATATGCGGGCGTACAGAATCCGCTCTTCTACCGCGACAACGCGCAGATGCTCTTCGGAGACGCGAAAGAGAAAGTCGACGAGATTCTCTTCCAGCTGTCACGCTCGTGACATCGACGAATCCTCGATGAAAGGCCGCGAGGCGGCGTGCGTCAGTGCGCCGCCTCGTAGGCTTCGAGAACGGATGCCGGAACCCGGCCGCGCTCGGAGACCTGATAGCCGTTCTGCTTCGCCCATTCGCGGACGCCGCTGTAATCCTGCTGCCCGCTGCGGCGGCGCTTGCGCCCGGCCGAGGCGGCGCTGGACGCCGCACGGGAGGACGACACGGCTCGGGCCGCTTTGGTGTAACGCTCGAGAGCGCCGCGCAGTGCTGCGGCGTTCTCATCGGTGAGGTCGATCTCGTACGCGACGCCGTCGAGCGAGAACAGCACGGTCTCGCCTTCGCCGGCTTCCAAAAGGGTTCCGTCGAGGTCGTCGACGAGCTGGTGAACGATTCTGCGGGCCATGAGGGCACAATACGCGAATTGTCGCCCACCGCCTATTGATGAATTCGTCTTCGGTGCGAATCGTCGGCCGGCACCGCAATTCGGCTTCGCGGTCAATTCGAACGCGAGCATCCGGACGGTGCAGATTATCGGGAGATATGCCCTCGGCCGCCGGTCAGGGGAGAATGCCGGCGCGGCGCGCCGTGACCACCGCGGCATGGCGGGTCGAGGCATCCAGCTTCGCCATCGCCGCCTGCAGATACGACTTGACGGTGCCGTCTTTGAGGTCGAGCGTCGCCGCGATCTCGGCGTTGGTCGAGCCGAGCGCCGCGCACGCGAGCACATCGATCTCGCGCGGCGAGAGCCGTACCTCGAGGTCGACCGACGGCTCCGAACCGTCGTGCGAGAGCGCGGCCAGCCGCTGCTCGAGACGGTCGAGCCGCGCGCGCAGTGCCGGGTCGTCGATGATCGCCGCGATGCTGCGGAGCTCCGCGTAGGTCTCGCGCAGTTCTTCGCGGGTCGCGGCCGGCAGCGGGGCCGGGGCGGTGCGCGTGGGGGAGAGGGCGAGCCGTCGCTGCACCTCGTCGCGGATGCGCAGTTCGCTCGAGAGCTCTTCGGCGACGGCGAAGGCCGGCCGGGCGACGACGTCGCCGACCGGCGATTCGGCCCAGGAGCCGCAGTAGATGACGCCGCGCGCGCGACCGCCCACCATCACGGGGACGGCGAACAGCGTCGCGATGCCCTCGCCGAGGACCGCGCGGTCGTAGTCGTGCGTGATGCTGCGGGACGAGCCGTAGTCGAGCGCGAGTCGCGGACGCTTCTCGACGAGCGCGCGTCCGCCGAGGCCGCGCGAGGCCTCGACGACGAGACCCTCGAGGTTGCGGGTGCGGGCGCCGTGGATGGAGGTGACGTGGATCGCGTCGCCGAGCGCGAGGCCGCCGAAGGCGACGGGGAAGCGGGTGCGGCGGACGAGCTCGGCCACCGCGTGATCGAGCGCCTGTGCGTCGCCGGGATCGCCGGCCATGCCGTCCACGACGATGCGGACCCCCGCGCCCTTGCGATCGGGGGCCGGTGCGCGATGCGGGAGGGACGCGCCCACGGCTACCTGCTTCCGGCGTGACGGCGTCCTCACCGCCCATTTTCGTAGCGTCGACCTTACCACTCAGGGGCGTCGCGCCCGGTGGCGTGCGGCGCCTCCTCACCGAGGTTGCGAGGCCCGCCGGCGTGCCGAGCGGGCCTCGCGACGTGCGGACGGCCTACACGCCCGCACGCCTGGATCGTGCGCGCGTCAGCTGGTCGCCGCGACGTCGTCCGCGGCCGACATCGGCGCCGCGGGAACGCTCGGCCCCTGTTCGAGGTCGAGCAGGAACCGCTTCACGTCTGGCCGCCCGCCGTACTCGCCGATGGAGCCGTCGGCGCGGACGACGCGGTGCACCGGGACGACCACCGAGAACGGGGTGGTGGCGCAGGCGGTGCCGACGGCGCGCCCGGCGCGGGGGACGCCCGCGGCGATCGCCACCTCTCCATAGCCGGCGGTCTCGCCGTAGGGGATGTCGCACACGGCCTGAAGCGCGGCGAGCGTGAACCCGCGCACGAGGCGCCAGTCCAGCGGCAGGTCGAACTCCTCCCGTTCGCCGTCGAAGTACTCGTCGAGCTGCCGGGCCGCGCTGTCGAAGGTGTCGGTCTCGGCGGAGGCGGGGGACGCGGCATCCGTCTCGTCATCAGGGAGGGGGAGGGCGCGCAGCCGCAGCGCGACACGCTCGATCTCGGCGTGCAGCGGGCCGTCGAAGGGGTGCAGGGTCACGATGCCGTCGGTGGTCGTGACGATCAGGATGTCGCCGATGGGCGACGGGTGGACGCGGTAGCGGGGCGGATCCTCGGGGGTCATGCGACCATCCTGGCGCGCGGCGCGGACGCCGCGGCCGGTCACGGGCGGGATCTGTGCAGAGTCCGCGCGGAAGGCCCACGGGGGAGGAGGGGGTGCGCCGGCGCCGTCCAATACCGCGAAACTCAGGTCCATTGCAAGAGCGGCGCCCGCGCCGCCTTTAGGGTGGCTCGTGTGTGGCGAGCAGAACGCAGCGCCGTGTTGGGCTCAGGAGATGCCGAGCGCGGGTACGAGGTGACCCCCGGTGATCTGGGTCTCGCCGAGCCCGACGTCACGGTGGTGCATGTCGCCGAATCCGAGCGCGACAGGCTCCGACTGCAGTCGGCTGCCCTGGGCGGCCGGTCGACGCTGCTGCACTTCTCGGACGGGCTGGACGCCGCGATCGAGATCACCAAGGCGCATCCCGGAAGCCTGCCGCAGTTCATCACCGGGCGCTCGACGCTGCTGTCGAACCTGTTCCGTGACGAGGTCGCGCTGCGCAACGCCCGCCTCGCCGCGCAGAGCATCACCGCGAAGGACCAGGAGCTGCGCACGACGCGCGGCCTCGACACCGTGCGTCTCGCGGTCGGTCTCGCGACGTGGCGCATCGCCGGCATCTCGTGGAGCGCGCCCGTGCTGCTCAGGCCGCTCGCGATCCGCCGCCACCACGGCGACTACGAACTCAAGCTGCACGGGACGTTCTCGGTCAACCCCGAGCTGATCCGCGCCATGCACACGCACTTCGGCATCATGATCGACGCCGGAGGACTCGCCGCTCTCGCCTACGAGGGCGGCGTCTTCAAACCGCAGCCCGTGATCGACCACATCCGTGCGCTGACGGCGTCGATCGACAGCTTCGCGGTGAAGCCGCGCCTGCTCGTGTCGACGTTCGCCGACGTCGCCGGCGACATGGCGCTGGACGCGTCGGATCTCGATCACCGGGTGCTCAACGCGCTCGCCGGACACGTCGCCGACCGCGAGTCGCTCACGATCCGCCGCGACGGGCCGCCGCCGACGAACCCCGACGACCGGGCTCCCGCCGCCGACATGCTGCTGCTGGACGCCGACTCCGAGCAGGAGCGGGTGCTCGCGCGCATCGCCGACGGCCAGTCCCTCGTCATCCACACGCTGCCCGGCACCGGCGGCACGCAGACCGTCATCAACGCGGTCGGGTCGCTGGTGCGCGACGGCAAGCGCGTGCTGGTGGTGAGCGCGCGCCGCTCGACGCTCGACGGCGTGCGGCATCGCCTCGCGGGCATCGGCCTCCCGGGGCTCGCCGTCTCGCCCGACCGCCTGCAGCGCGACCTCATCCGCGCGATCGGCCGCAACGAGAAGGCCGAGGCGCCCAAGGTCTCCGACATCGACGACGCGCTGGTGCGCCTGCGCGGCGTGCTGCGCGACTACCGCTCCGCTGTGACCGCGAAGCACCCCGACTTCGGGGTGTCGGTGCTCGACATCCTCCGCGAGCTCGCGGAGCTCGCCGGGCGGGGTGTCGCCCCCGCGACCGAGGCGCGGTTCGACACCCACGCGCTCGCGAGCCTCGCGACGAAGCGCGCGGATGCTGCGGCGAAGCTGTCGGCGGCCGCGCGACTGGGTGAGTTCCGCTTCGGCCCCGACGACTCGCCCTGGTACGGCGTCACGTTCGCGACGGTGGAAGAGGCCCGCGGCGCGCACGCGCTCGCCGGCAAGCTCCACCGCACCGATGTGCCCACGCTCCTCGAGCGCGGCTACGAGCTGATCGCGCAGACGCGCATGCGCCCGTTCCAGACCGTCGCCGAGCTCGGCGTGTACCTGCGTCTGCTGCGCGGCATCCGCGACTCGCTCGACAAGTTCAGCCTCACGGTCTTCGAGCGGCCCCTCGCCGAGCTCATCCAGGCGCACGCGCCGCGCCGTGACGCGCCGGAGATGAACGGCGCGAACCGGCGCCGCCTGCGCCGTCTGTCGCGCGAGTACCTGCGCCCCGGCGTCCACGTGCCCGACATGTACGAGGCGCTGGTGCGCATCCAGCAGCAGCGCACCGAATGGCAGCGCTACGTCGACCCGGGCGTCACGCCCGAGCTGCCGCTCGGGCTCGGCGACGTGCAGGTCGCCTGGCAGCGCGTCGACGCCGAGCTCGGCGAGGTCGACGCGGTGCTCGGCCGCAGCGGTGCCGACAAGCTCGCGACGCTTCCGGTGAAGCAGCTCGTGCGCACGCTCGCGGGGCTCGCCGCCGAATCCGACGTCTTCGACAACCTCAGGGAACGCGCGACGCTGCGCTCCGAGCTCGCCGCGATGGGCCTCGAGCCCCTGCTGCTCGAGCTGTCGGTGCGGCACGTCCCCGAGGACCAGGTGGCGGCCGAGCTCGAGTACGCGTGGTGGCAGTCCGCCCTCGAGCTGCTGCTGCGCACCGACCGCGCCGTGCTCGGCGCCAACACCGCCGTCGTCGACCGTCTGGAGCGCGACTTCCGGCTCGTCGACGAGGCTCATGCCGCGGCATCCGGTCCCCTTCTCGCGGCCCATCTCGCGACGCAGTGGCGCATCGGGATCGTCGACCACCGCTCCGAGGCCGACGGGCTCAAGCAGGCGCTGAAGCGCGGCGCGATCACGCCCGCCGAGCTCGCGGCCGTGGCGCCCACGCTCTCGCGCACGGTGGCGCCGGTGTGGCTCGCGTCGCCCTACGAGGTTCCCCGCATCCCCGAGGCTGTCGCGTTCGACGTCGTGGTGGTGGCGGATGCTGCGGCCCTGTGTCTCGCCGAGGCATCACCCGCGCTCCGCCGGGCGGGGCAGGTCGTGGTGTTCGGCGACCCCGTCACGCAGAAACCGACGCCGTTCCACGTCTCGGCGGGATCCGCGATGTCGGCCGCCGTGCCGCCGCCCGCTTTCGGTGCGCCTGCCGAGGGCGACGAGGACGAGGTCCCGTTCGACAGCACCAGCGTATTCGAGCGGCTCGCCGAGCTCCTGCCCGTCGAGACCCTCACCCGCAGCTACCGGGCGGGCGGCGAGGATCTCGCTGCGCTCGTGAACGACGCGTTCTACGGCGGCGAGCTCGTCTCGCTGCCCTGGGCGGGGTCGTACCTGGGGCGCGGCAGCCTCGCGGTCGACTACGTCGAGGGCGGCCACGGCACGCCCGACCCCATCACCGGGGCCGTCGAGAGCCCCGACTCCGAGGTGGCCCGCGTCGTGACGCTCGTCGTCGAGCACGCCGTGAACCGCGGCAGCGAATCGCTCATGGTCGTCACCGCGAGCGTGCGGCACGCCGAGCGCATCCGCGCCGCCGTCGAGGCCGCCTTCGCCGGCCGCGCCGACGTCGCGGACTTCGTCTCGCGCGACACCGCCGAGCCGTTCGCGGTGCTCACGCTCGAGGAGTCGGTCGCCGAGAGCCGCGACCGCGTGATCTTCTCGCTCGGCTTCGGCCTCACCAAGCACGGCCGCGTGCTGAGCGATTTCGGCGACCTGTCGTCGCCCGACGGCGAACGCCTGCTCACCGTCGGCATGACCCGTGCGCGGCGGTCGATGGTGATCGTGTCGTCGATCCGGCCGTCGGCGTTCGACGCCGGCCGCCTCGAGTACGGCGCCGCGACCCTCATGTCGATCCTGGGCGGCATCGCGGCCCGCTCGCGCGAGGCACGCCTCGAAGACCTGGCCGACCCGCTGACACGTGCGCTCGCGCGTGAGCTGCGCCGTGCGGGGCTGTCGGTCGACGTCGACTACCGGGGTCTCCTGCCCCTCGTCGCGCAGTACGGCGGCAAGGCGGTGGTCGTCGAAAGCGACCCCGAGACGATCGGCGAGTCGCTGCGGGAGTCGCTGCGGCTGCGCCCGCAGATCCTCCGGCGCCTGGGGTGGCACTACGTGCGCGTGCACTCGTTCGACCTCTACCGCGACCCCGCCGAGGTCGCCCAGCGCATCGCCGCGATGCTGGGCGTGCCGCCCGACGCCCCGCGCGTCGCGGGCGAGACCCAGCCCATCGATGTCATCGAGTGACCGGCAGCGCATCGAGCGCGTCAAAGGATCCCGCCGCGCGAAGCTGACGCCCGCGCCGGGCACCACGGCCGAGCCGGTCCCGGCCGATGAGACGACGGATGCCGCGCCCCCGGCCGGCCAGAAGGGCCGGGGGAACGCGGCATCCGATGAGAAGGGTCCGAACGACGACCGCCTGCGGCGAGACGTCCCGCCGCACTACTAGGTGCGGGGTGCGGTGTTCTGCTTCTCGAGGAGGTCGCGGATCTGCACCAGGAGCTCCTGCTCGGTGGGCAGCTTCGGCTCTTCGTCGGCGGGCGTGATGCCGGCCTTCGCGGCCGCGCGCTCCTTCAGCAGGTTCATCGGGTGCACGAAGACGAAGTAGACGACGATCGCGACCGCGAGGAACGCGATCACCGCATTGATGAGATCGCTGATCGGGAAGGTGACCGGGCCCCACAGGCCCTGGACGGTGATGCCGATCGTGCCGTCGGCGTCCGGCTTCCAGACGAGCTCGATCAGCGGGTTGATGATGCTCGAGACGATCGCGTTGACGACCGCGGTGAACGCGGCGCCGATGACGACCGCGACCGCCAGGTCGATGACGTTGCCGCGGAGAATGAATTCCTTGAAGCCCTTGATCACGTGTACCCCCCTGGGTGTCGTTGCGCGTCTGGGGCGCCGGAGGATCAGGCTCCGGACGACGCGGGCGAGGCCTTCGCCTCGGACTTCGATGATGTCGAAGTCGACGAGGACGCGCCACCCGACGAATCCGACCCGCCGCCCGATCCGGCGCCGCCCGAGGACTTCGCGCCCGCGCGGGAATCGGTGCGGTAGAAGCCTGAGCCGTTGAAGGTGACGCCGATCGAGCCGTACTCCTTGCGCAGCGGTCCGCCGCACTCGGGGCACTCGGTCAGGGTCGGGTCGGCGAACGACTGCACCGCGTCGAAGCGGTGACCGCACTGCTTGCAGGCATAGGCGTAGGTGGGCATGTTCTCTCGGTTCTCGCTGTCAGCGCCGTGTGGGCGCGAGGGTGATGGTGCGCGTGGGCGTCACGACGCCGGTGACGCGCTCGTCGAGTTCGTCGCTCGGCAGCTCGTCCACGAACTCGGTGTCGAAGACGACCGCGTAGACGGGAGGGCACCTCTCCATCGAGCCCAGCGTCTTGTCGTAGAAGCCGCGGCCCCAGCCGAGCCGCATTCCAGTGCGGTCGACGGAGGCGGCGGGGATGACGAGCAGGTCGACGTCGTTGACCGCGATCGGGCCGAGCAGCTCGCCGACCGGCTCCGGCAGTCCGTACATGCCCTCGGCGATGTCGCCTTCGGGTGTGGCGACCGCCCAGTCCAGCAGGCCGTCGGCACGCGTCACGGGAAGGAGGACACGGATGCCGCGGCCCACGGCATCCGCGACGAAAGAGCGCGTGCCGGGTTCGGCGGTCGTCGACAGGAAGCAGGAGATCGAGCGGGCGCCGTGCTCGGCGACGAGGGCGTCGAGCTGGGCGTGGATGCCGGCCTCGGCGGTCTCGCGCGCCTGCGGCGAGATGAGCTGGCGTCGCTCGCGGAGCTCGGCGCGCAGGGCGCGCTTGGCGTCGGCGATGGCGTCGGACATGGTGTCGATTCTAAGTCGTGGAGCCGTCGGCGGCGTCGAAAGACGGCGTGGTCAGCGCGTAGCGGCTTCCGGTCGCTGGCTAGAGTGTGTTCCATGACCCACAAGCCCTTCAAGGCCGTGATCCCCGCGGCCGGACTCGGCACGCGCTTCCTCCCTGCGAC
Organism: Microbacterium sp. NPDC056044; assembly: GCF_042267145.1. Classification (NCBI taxonomy): domain Bacteria; kingdom Bacillati; phylum Actinomycetota; class Actinomycetes; order Micrococcales; family Microbacteriaceae; genus Microbacterium; species Microbacterium sp. NPDC056044. Next base: position 29,033 of record NZ_JBHJWZ010000005.1, read on the forward strand.
GAAGGCGATGCCCAAGGAGATGCTCCCCGTCGTCGACAAGCCCGCCATCCAGTACGTGGTCGAAGAAGCCACGCAGGCCGGCATCGAGGACGTCCTGATCATCATCGGTCGCAACAAGAACAACCTCTCGAACCACTTCGACTCGGTTCCCGAGCTCGAGAGCAACCTGGCCAAGAAGGGCGACCAGGAGAAGCTTGCGAAGGTGCAGCGCTCCAGCGACCTCGCCGACATCCACTTCGTGCGCCAGGGTGAGCCGCGCGGTCTCGGGCATGCGGTGCTGCGTGCCAAGGCGCACGTCGGCGACCACCCCTTCGCCGTGCTCCTCGGCGACGACCTCATCGACGAGCGCGACCCCTTGCTGACGACCATGCTCGAGCAGTACGACCGCACCGGTGCGGCCATCGTCGCCCTCCTCGAGGTGCCCGAGGACTCGATCCACCTGTACGGCGCGGCAGCGGTCCAGGCGACCGACACCGACGGCGTCGTCAAGGTCACCGGCCTCGTCGAGAAGCCGGCCAAAGAGGACGCCCCCTCCAACTACGCCGTGATCGGCCGCTACGTGCTCTCGCCCGACGTGTTCGAGATCCTCGAGCGCACCGAGCCCGGCAAGGGCGGGGAGATCCAGCTCACGGACGCGCTCCAGGAGCTCGCCGCCGACCCCGACGGCCCGGGCGTGTACGGCGTGGTTTTCCGTGGCCGTCGCTACGACACCGGCGATAGGGTGGACTACATCAAGGCCATCGTGCAGCTGGCGGCCGATCGCGAAGATCTCGGTCCCGCACTGCGTCCCTGGTTCAAGGATTTCGCGGCGAACCTCTGACGCCGCCCGATCGAGGGGGTCTCGTGGATCTGTCGGCTCCCCGCAGGCACGGCTCGGTGGCGATCCGGCTCGTCCGCCAGCGCGACGCGCGCGTGCTGCAGAACGAGCTGCTCTCCAACCGGGGCTGGCTGCGTCCGTGGGAGGCGACGAGCCCCGACGGCCCGGTGTCGTTCGACATGCGCGTCGGCGTCCGCCGGCTCCTGCAGCAGTACCGCGACGGGGCCGGCGTGCCGTTCGTCATGGAGTCCGACGGTGAGATCGCCGGCCAGCTGAACGTGTGGGGCGTCGCTCGCGGCTCCCTGGCGTCGGCGACGATCGGGTACTGGGTGAGCGAGCGGTTCGCAGGGCGCGGCATCACGCCGACGGCGGTAGCGCTCGCGACCGACATCTGCTTCTCGGAGCTGCGCCTGCACCGCATGGAGATCTGCATCCGCCCCGAGAACCTCGCGAGCCTGCGCGTCGTCGAGAAGCTCGGCTTCCGCTACGAGGGGCTGCGCCGGCGCTTCATCCACATCGACGGCGACTGGCGGGACCACTACGCCTTCGCGCTCGTCCGCGAGGACGTGCCCGAGGGCGTGCTGCAGCGCTGGATCTCGGGCCGTGCTCCGCAGGACGCGGCGACGGTTCCGCCCGCGGACCGGCTGCACGCCTAGGTCGTCCGGTTGCGGCATCTCGCCCCGGTCGGCGGTTCGCCGCGCACCGCCATGCCTGGCCACACCCGAAATCCGTGTTGCGTGACACGCGCGCCGATGTCGGGGACACGGCCGTCCGGTCCCTTACCGTGGTGACCATGGGCGGGCAGGTGTGGGGTGGGGGAGTCGTCGTTCTCGTCGCCGTGGCCTTGTGGCTGGTGTACCTGCTCCCGTCATGGCACAGCCGGCGTCAGTTCGACGCGGCCGAGCGCAACGCCGTCCGCCTGAGTCAGGCTCTCCGCGTGCTCGCCGAGACGAGCGAGACCCCCGAAGAGGTGCGGCTCGAGCTCAACGCCCGCACGGCGGCCGCTCAGCAGAAGCTCGCCAAGCGCGCCCTCGCAGAACGTGAACAGGCGGCACTGGAAGACGCCCGCGTCGACCTCGAGATCGCCAAGTCCGAGCGCGAGGCCGCAGAGGCCGCCGCTCGACTGGGCGTGGAGCGCGCCCGCATCGACCGCGTCGCCGCCGAGGCCGCCGCCCGCGTCGACCTCGAGCGCGCGCGTGCCGAACGCGCGCAGGCCGCAGCGGCCGCGCGCTCCGACCTCGCCGCCGTCCGTTCCCTGCCGACCGCGCGCCGTGCGCGCGCGCGGCGCCGGTTCCGCCTCGCCGCGACCTTCGCCGGCGTCATCGGCCTCGGGGTCGCGGTATGGGGCGTCTTCGAGACGATCACCGCGGGCGCGCAGCTCATGATGTGGGCGGGTGCCGGCCTGTTCGCAGCATCCGGTCTCATCCTTCATCGCCTCTCGCGCGTCGCCGCGCGTGCCGTGTCGCGGACGATGGATGCTGCGCCCCGCCGCACCGCGGAGCTGCAGGACGTGGCGCTCGAGCGCGAGCAGCGCGCGTGGGCGCCGCGGGATCTTCCCCGCCCGCTCACGGCGTCCGCGGGTTCGCGTGCGGCCGCAGTGCTCGACGGCGAAGCCGCTCGTGCGGCGCTGCGGCAGGCCGCCCTCGAGGAGGCCATGGCGGCCCGCGCGGCCGCGCAGCAGCCGGCCTCGATCGAGGTCGCGCGCACGGCGCGCACCGCCGCTGCCGAGTCCGAATACGCACGCATGGGGTACGTCGACGACGCCGAGATCGAGGCGCACGTGCGGCAGCTGCTGACCCGTCGCGCCGCCGGGGAGTAGGGCTCTCGCGGGGCTCCGCCGATTCGGAGCGGGTGTCGAACCGTGATAGTGTTTTCGAGGTTCAAGGGCCTGTAGCGCAGTTGGTAGCGCGCCTCGTTCGCATCGAGGAGGTCAGGGGTTCGATTCCCCTCAGGTCCACCGAGAGAAGGCCCCCACGTGGTGGGGGCCTTCTGCTTTTCGGGTTTTCGAGTGCCTCACTCCGGCGGCTTCGGGTAGCGCAGGCCGCTGCCCCAGCCGATCTCCCAGCCGTCGGTGTCGTCGAAGTAGTCGGCCGACGAGACGGGCAGCGCGTGCTGCGGCTCGACGGCGGCGACAAGCCCCGCGAACCATGCCGCGTAGGCGGGTGCGTCGTTCGTCGGCCGGAGGCCGGGGAGGGCGCGGAGGACGAGGTCGGCGACCTCGCCCGGCGTCGACATGGCGTCGACCGTGCCGCCCGCGAACTCCGTCTCGGCCCCGGACGTGTAATGGATGCCGGCCCCGAGGTCGGCCGCGTCGCCGAGCACGACCCGCCAGTACATGCCGGACGGGGCGACGGCGGGGATCACGCGCAGCCGGTGGTAACCCCGGCGGTGCAGTTCGCGTGCGCCCTGGAGGATCCGCACCGAGGTCGCCATGACGAGCGCCGACGCGATCGCCTCATGCGCGGTCGCGTCGAACGCGACGAGGCGCACCTCGTCGACGGACGTGGGCGTGGCCGCGATCGTGTCGATGGCTGCCGAGATCGCCTCTCGGCGCGGCCACGCGTACACCCCCGCGCTGATGAGCGGGAACGCGACGCTGCGCGCACCGAGCTCGTCGGCGACCTCGAGCGACCGTCGATAGCTCGACTCGAGCAGGGCCCGGTCGCGCTGGCCCGCGCCGTGGTTCGGGCCGACGGTGTGCACGACCCACTTCGCGGGGAGTCTGCCCCCGGTCGTCCAGCCGGCGTCGCCCGTCGCCAGGCCGTCGGGAAAGCGCGCGATGCACTCCCGGAGGATCTCGGGCCCGCCGGCGCGGTGGATCGCCCCGTCGACGCCGCCCCCGCCGCGCATGGCGTTGTTGGCGGCGTTGACGATCGCGTCGGTGCTCTGGACGGTGATGTCGCCATGGACGGCGACGAGCGTTGTCATACGTCCATCATGCGCCGGTTCGAGCGGCGCCCCGACGTTGCGCGCCCGCGAGACGTACGCCAGGGTGGGTGGGGCGCCCACCCGGGGGAGGGCGCCCGATGCTCGACCGATGGGGGCCAGACCGTGCCGAGATCCGCTGCTCACCAGACCCTGCTCGCCCTCTCGCTCGGGGTGGTGCTCGCCGCCGGGCTGACCGCGTGCACGAGTGCCCGGCCCGACGCCTCGCCGTCGTCGATCTCCACGCCGAGTTCCACACCCGGCGCTCTCGCCGTCATCGAGGACGGGCTCGGCGCCGACGTCGGCGATGCTCTCGGCGCGGCAGCCGCCGACGCGTTCGCCGGCATCAGCGCTCCGGGCGCGGTCATGGCGATCCGCACCCCCGAGGGGACGTGGGCGGCGACGATCGGCTTCCAGGACTGGGACAAGACGATCCCGATGGCCGCCGACGTCAACCAGCGGGTCGGCAGCGTCACCAAGACCTTCACGATCACCGCGCTGCTGCAGCTCGCCGAGCAGGGTGCGCTCTCCCTCGACGACCCCATCGAGATGTACGTCCCGGGCATGCCCAACGGCGACGCGACGCTGTACGAGCTCGCCTCGATGCGCAGCGGCATCCCGTCGTACACCTTCGACCCCTCCTTCCAGGACACGCTCTTCAGCGACCCGAACCACGTGTGGACGCCGCAGCAGCTGGTGGATCTGGTCAAGGGCGTCGAGCCGATGTACGCGCCGGGCGCCAAGACCTTCTACTCGAACACGAACACCGTGCTGCTGGGCATGGTCATCGAGCAGGTGACCGGCACGCCCATCGAAGACGTCATGCGCGAGCAGATCACCGAGCCGCTGGGGCTGGCGGCGACCTTCTTCCCGACCGACGGCACGTTTCCCGATCCGCACGCGCACGGCTACACGACCCAAGGAACCGATGACAACGTGCCGGTCGAGGCCACGGACTGGAACCCGTCGTGGGGCTGGTCGGCCGGTGCGATGATCTCCGACCTCGATGACCTGCTCACGTGGGGCGAGGTGCTCGCCACCGGCGAGGGGATCCTGTCGCCGGAATGGCAGCAGACGCGCCTCGACTCGTTCGACTTCTCGGTGCCCGTGTACGTCGGCCCCGGCCAGGACGCTCCGCAGTCCGAGGCGCGCGCGTACGGGCTCGGGCTGGGCCTCGCGCTCGGCTGGTACGGGCACACCGGCGAGCTGCCGGGGTACAACACCGTCGTGCAGCATCACGCCGAGTCGGGCACGACCCTCATCGTCATGGTCGACAGCGACATCAAGTCGGGCGAGTGCCCGGCCGGGGCGCCCACGACGCCTGGCGGTCGCACGACCGGTCCGTGCGAGGACCCGGCCGTCTACATCGCCAACGCGCTCGCCGACGCCGTCGGCCACCCGCTGGTCGCCGGCGGCTGACCGCGTCAGTCGGGGACGGCCTCCGCGGCGGCACGGGCCGCGGCCGGCAGCGCCTCGACGATGCGCGCCACGGCCGCGTCGTCGTGCGCTGCCGAGACGAACCAGGCCTCGAACACCGACGGCGGCAGCGAGACGCCCTGGGCGAGCATCGCGCGGAAGAACGGCGGGTAGCGGAACGTCTCCTGCGCCTTGACCGTGTCGTAGTCCGTCGGCGCCTCGGCCGCGAACTGGATCGAGAACAGGTTGCCCGAGCGCTGCACGACGTGCGTGACTCCGGCCTCGTCGAGAGCGGATGCCGCGGCCTCCGCGATCGTCGACGCCGCGGCGTCGATGCGGGCGTAGGCGGCGGCGTCGAGGTGGTCGAGTGTCGCCCGCCCGGCGGCGACGGCGAGCGGGTTCCCGCTCAGCGTGCCCGCCTGGTAGACCGGGCCGAGCGGGGCGAGCAGCTCCATGAGCGCCGCGCGCCCGCCGATCGCGGCGAGCGGCAGACCGCCGCCGACGACCTTGCCGAACGTGATGAGGTCGGGCGAGAACGGCACCGGGTCGATGCCGTACCAGCCGGCGGGGCCGACGCGGAAGCCGGTGAGCACCTCGTCGAGGATCAGCAGTGCGCCGTGCTCGTGGGCGATCCGGGCGAGGGCGGCGTTGAACCCGTGCGCCGGAGGCACGATGCCCATGTTGGCGGGCGCGGCCTCCACGATGACGGCGGCGATGTCGTCGCCGCGTGCCGCGAACACCTCGCGCACCGCGTCGAGGTGGTTGTAGGGGATGACGAGCGTCTGGGCCGCGATCGCGGCGGGGACGCCCGCCGAGCCCGGCATCGCGAGCGTGGCGACGCCCGAGCCCGCCTCGGCCAGGAGGCCGTCGGAGTGCCCGTGGTAGTGGCCGGCGAACTTCACGACGAGGTCGCGCCCGGTCGCGCCGCGCGCGAGGCGGATCGCGGTCATCGTGGCCTCGGTGCCGGTCGACACCAGACGCACGCGCTCCACGGGCTTGGCCTCGCCGTCGCGCGCGACGCGCGCGGCGATGAGCTCGGCGAGCTCGGTCTCGCCCGGCGTGCTCGCACCGAAGCCGAGGCCGTGCGCCGCGGCATCCTGAACCGCCTTCACGACAGCGGGGTGGGCGTGCCCGAGGATCGCGGGACCCCACGAGCCGACGAGGTCGACGTACTCGCGGCCCTCGACATCCGTGACGTAGGGGCCGGACGCGGCGACGAAGAAGCGCGGCGTCTCGTGCACCGAGCCGAACGCGCGGACGGGCGAGTTCACGCCGCCGGGCATGGCGCCTCGGGCGCGGGCGAATTCCTGTGCGTTCGTCGTCATCGGATCCACTCCGCAAGCTCGAGAGCCCAATAGGTCAGCACGGCGTCGGCGCCGGCGCGGCGGATGCTCACGACCGATTCCTCGATCGCGCGGCGGCGGTCGATCCAGCCGTGGGCGGCGGCCGCCTCGATCATCGCGTACTCGCCCGACACCTGGTAGGCCCAGACCGGGACGGGGCTGGTCGCCGCGGCATCCGCCAGCACGTCGAGGTAGCTCATCGCAGGCTTGACCATCACGATGTCGGCGCCCTCGGCGACGTCGAGGTCGAGCTCGCGCGCGCCCTCGCGACGGTTCGCGGGGTCCTGCTGGTACGTACGGCGGTCGCCCTCGAGCGAGGACTGCACGGCCTCGCGGAACGGGCCGTAGAAGGCCGACGCGTACTTCGCCGCGTAGGCGAGGATCGGCGTGTTTCCGAACCCGGAGTCGTCGAGCGAATCGCGCACGGCGGCGACCTGGCCGTCCATCATGCCCGACAGGCCCAGCAGCTGGGACCCCGCCTCGGCCTGCGCCACGCCCATGTCGCGGTAGCGCTCGAGTGTCGCGTCGTTGTCGACGTGGCCGTGCGCGTCGAGCACGCCGCAGTGGCCGTGGTCGGTGAACTCGTCGAGGCAGAGGTCGGTCTGCACGACGAGCGCATCCCCGGCCTCGGCGACCGCGATGCGGGTCGCGACGTTGAGGATGCCGTCGGGATCGGTCGCGCCGGAGCCGGTCGCGTCTTTGTGCTCGGGCACGCCGAACAGCATGATTCCGCCGATGCCGGCGGCCGCAGCATCCGTCACCGCCTTCTTCAGGCTCTCGGTCGAATGCTGGACGACGCCCGGCATCGACGAGATCGGGATGGGCTCGGTGGAGCCCTCACGCACGAAGACCGGCAGGATCAGCTCGGCCGGGTGCAGGCGGGTCTCGGCGACGAGGCGCCGCATCGCGGAGCTCTGGCGCAGGCGGCGGGGGCGGGCTGCGGGTCCGTAGGCGGGTGCGGTCACGGGCGTTCTCCCGTCAGGCCGGCGGCGCCGGCATCGATCAGCTCACGGGCGACGGATGCCGCGATCTCGCGGGCGGGATCGCCGTCGTCCGGCCAGACACCGGCGTGCGACGACGTGAGCGTCGTGGTGCCGTCGAGGCTGTATACGCTCGCGGTGAGGAGGAGGAGCCCGGCGTCGACGACGGCGCGGGCGCCGACGGGTGCGGAGCAGCCGGCCTCGAGGAGGGCGAGCACCTCACGCTCGGCTTCGACGGCGACGCGGGTCTCGGCGTGGTCGAGCCGGTCGACGAGGCCCTCTTCGCCGCGGCGCACCTCCACCGCGAGGGCGCCCTGACCCGGAGCCGTCGGCCAGCGGTCTGCGTCGAGGAACTCGGTCACGACGTCGGTGCGGCCGATGCGGGTGAGTCCGGCGGCGGCGAGGATGACAGCATCCAACTCTCCGCTCGTCACCTTGCCGAGACGCGTGTCGACGTTGCCGCGGATGTCGACGACCTCGAGGTCGGGGCGGCGCGCGCGCAGCTGCGCCATGCGGCGCGGGGACCCGGTGCCGACGCGGGCGCCGGCCGGAAGCTCGTCGAGCGTGAGGCCGTCGCGGGCGATGAGCGCGTCGCGCGGGTCTTCGCGGGCCGGGATCGCCGCGACGACGAGCTGGTCGTGGGGCGCCGTCGGGAGGTCCTTGAGGGAGTGGACGATGACGTCGCACTCGCCGGCGAGGAGGGCGTCGCGCAGGGCGCCGGTGAAGAGCCCGGTGCCGCCCGCTCGCGAGAGCGGCTCGTTGGAGCGGTCGCCGTCGGTCGTGATCGTGACGAGCTCGGTCTTCACGCCGTACGCGTCGGCGAGGTCGTCGGCGACCATGCCGGTCTGCGTCAGCGCGAGCGTGCTGCCGCGCGTGCCGATGCGGAGGGTGGTCACGCCAGCACCTCGGCGAGCTCGTCGAGGCCGATGCGACGGCCGGTGTAGAACGGCACCTCTTCGCGCACGTGGCGGCGGGCCTCGGTCTGGCGGAGGTCGCGCATGAGGTCGACGAGCTCGACGAGCTCGGGCGCCTCGAGCGCGAGGATCCACTCGTAGTCGCCGAGCGCGAAGCTCGCCACGGTGTTGCTCAGCACGCTGCGGTGCGCGGCGCCCTTGCGGCCGTGGTCGGCGAGCATCTGGCGGCGCTCGTCGTCGGGGAGGATGTACCAGTCGTACGACCGCACGAACGGGTAGACCGTGAGCCACGCCTCGGGATCCTTGTCGCGCATGAACGCGGGCAGGTGGCTGGCGGTGAACTCGGCGTCGCGGTGCACGCCCATCGCGTTCCACACCGGCACGAGGCTCGCGAGCGGCTCGGCGCGGCGCAGGGTGCGGAGCGCGGACTGCAGCACCTCGGGGGCGATGCCCACGCCGGTCAGCCAGATCATGAGGTCGGCGTCGGCGCGGAGGCCCGACACGTCGTAGAACCCGCGGACGACGACTCCGGATGCCTCGACCTCGGCGACCGCGGCGGCCAGATCGCCCGTCGGGGCGGGCGCGGCGGGGTCGCGGCGGAAGACCGCCCACAGGGTGTAGCCGAGGGTTTCAGTGGGGGAGCTCGCCGCGACGTCGGTCATGCCTCTATCTTTTCACCCCCTGCGTGCGAGGTTTCCGGGAGCGCCGTTTCAATCCGCGTCGCCACGCAGACCGGGGCCCGTGCTCCGTCTCCATCGTGCGAAGTCCGGACTTCGCGGGTTTTGGCGTCGGCGGTCTCGCGTTGTCCGGACCGTGCTTGTGCCCCCCGCGAGCGTGCCCCTCGTGCGAAGTCCGGACTTCGCGGGTTTTGGCGTCGCCGGTCCCGCGTTGTCCGGACCGTGCGTGTGCCCCCCCCGAGCGTGCCCCTCGTGCGAAGTCCGGACTTCGCGGGTTTTGGCGTCGGCGGTCTCGCGTTGTGCGGGCCGTGCGTGTGGCCCCCCGAGCGTGCCCCTGGTGCGAAGTCCGGACTTCACGGTTCGGAGCCCGGAAAAGGATGCGAAGTCCGGACCGAGCGGGTTCTACGGACGCCGGTCAGCGCTGCAGAAGCTCGGCGGCCGTGCGCTCGGCGTGGGCGACGATGCCCGCCAAGCCGGAGCCCGCGACGGTCTCTCCGACGACCACGAGACCGGAAGGGACGGTGGATGCTGCGGCCGGCCGCACCCAGAACACCTGAGCCGCGTCGACCACGACCGGCAGGCGCACGCCGAGCAGGGTCTCCGCGTCGGCCACGGCGGTGGCGACGGGGTCGGCGGGCGTCTCGTCGTACGAGAGCCGGATCACGTGGCGCCCGGCGGCGGCCTCGCGGTGCCACTCCCACTTGGCGGTCGCGTGGGTGAGCGCGCGGGCGTTCACCGGTGCCCCGGCGGCGACGAGCAGTCCGGTGCCTCGGGGCGCAGCATCCAACTCGTCCTGCTCCACGACCAGCGTCACGAGGTCGATGCGACGACCGGGCCCGGCGGGCGACGCCACGCCCGGCGCGGCCACGACGACGGTGCCGTCGAGAGCGCCGAGGCCGTCGACCCGCGTTCCGAGGCGGATGTCGCCCCCGCGCCGCGCGAGGTCGTCGGCGAGGGCCGGGACGAGCCGGTGGATGCCGCCGCGGATGCCCGCGACCGCGGCGCCCGGGGGAGCGGCGGCACGCAGGCGCGCGACGGCTCCGCTGAGCGAACCCGCACTCGCGACGGCGTCAGCCAGCCCGGGGTGGGCGCGAGCGACCGGGAGCTGGTCAGGGTGCTGCGAGTGCACGCCGTGCACGACGGGTGCGACGAGCCGGTCGAGCACGTCGGCGCCGAGACGCTCCCGCACGAGCGGTCCGAGCATCGCGGGCACCTCGCCGACGGGGCGCGCGTCGAGCGCGACGGCTCGTTCCGCCGCCGCGAGTCCGATCACGCGCACGGCGTCGTCGGCGAGGGGGTCCGCCGGGATGCCGAGCAGCGCGGTCGCGGGCAGCGGAACGGCGTCGCCCGTCACGGGCTGCAGCCAGGCCGGCCCCGGAGCGGGGGCGACGATGTCGCCGTCGAGGCCCAACTCGGCCAGCAATGCCTCGACCGCGCCGCCGCGGACCGCGAAGCTCTCCGCCCCGGCGTCGAGCGCGAGTCCTCCGACCTCGTGCCGCGCGACCGTCCCGCCGAGGTGATCGGACGCCTCGAACACCGTCACCGCCGCGCCCGCGGCAGCGAGCCGCCGGGCGACGACGAGCCCGGCGACGCCCCCGCCGACGACGGAGAAGTCAGCCATTCGCGTGCACGAACTCCACGACGCGCGTGAGCACGGTCGGGTCGGTGTCGGGCGGCACGCCGTGGCCGAGGTTCACGACGTGCGCGCGGGCGGCGCGGCCGCGCTCGAGCACGTCGAGGATGTGCGCCTCGAGCACCGGCCACGGGGCGCGCAGCAGCGCGGGGTCGATGTTGCCCTGCACCGACACGTCGGGGCCGACGCGGCGCACGGCCTCATCGAGGGGCAGGCGCCAGTCGACGCCCACGGTGTCGACGCCGATGTCGCGCATCGCGGCGAGGAGCTCGCCGGTGCCGACGCCGAAGTGCACGAGCGGCACGCCCAGCGCCCGCACCGGCCCGAGCGCCTGCGCCGAGAACGGCGCGACGTGCCGCGTGTAGTCGGCGAGGCTGAGCGATCCGGCCCACGAGTCGAACAGCTGACCGGCCGACGCGCCCGTCTCGATCTGCGCGGCGAGGAACGCGCCGGTGATCTCGGCGCACCACGTCAGCAGCGCCGCCCACGTCTCGGGGTCGGAGTGCATGAGCGCGCGCGTCTTGAGCTGCTCCTTCGACGGGCCGCCCTCGACGAGGTACGACGCCAGCGTGTACGGGGCGCCGGCGAAGCCGATGAGCGGCGTCGTGCCGAGCTCGGCGACGGTGAGCGCGACCGCGTCGCGGATGGGAGCGAGCGATTCCGGGTCGAGCGGGGGCAGGGACGCGACATCCGCCGCCGTCCGCACCGGGTCCGCGAGCACCGGGCCGCGGCCCGCGACGATGCGCACGTCGACGCCCGCCAGGCGCACCGGGATCACGATGTCGCTGAAGAAGATGCCCGCGTCGACGCCGTGGCGGCGCACCGGCTGCAGCGTGATCTCGCTGGCGAGCTCGGGGTTGAGGCAGGCGTCGAGCATGTCGGTGCCGACCCGCAGCTCGCGGTATTCCGGCAGCGATCGACCCGCCTGACGCATGAACCAGACCGGGGTGCGAGCCGGTCGTTCGCCGCGATACGCGCGTATCAGCGCGGGCGGATCGTTTCTCTGAAGGACGGAAGGGTGAGAGTCATGCAACGACACACGTTAAGATTAGGTCCGTGCTCCTCTGTCTGACCGCGAACCATCGGAACGCGAGCCTCGACATCCTGGAGCGTCTCTCTGTGGGGGCGCCCACGGCGACGCGCGCCCTCGTCGACGACGAGATCTTCGTCTCCGGCGCCGTCGTGCTCGCGACCTGCAACCGTTTCGAGGCCTATCTCGACATCGACGAGCCGCTCACCGGCGGCGAGGCGGTCGCGGCCGAGTCCGTCATCGAGGCGATGGCCGGCGCCTCCGGCGTCTCCGCGGATCTGCTGCGCGCGTCTGTCGCCGTTCATCAGGGGGCGGATGCTGCGGCCCACCTCTTCGCCGTCACCAGCGGACTCGAATCGATGTCGGTCGGCGAAGACGAGATCTCGGGTCAGGTGCGTCGCGCCCTCGACGCCGCCCGCGCCGACGGCATGACGTCGAGCGAGCTGGAGCGCCTGTTCCAGAAGGCCACCCACACCAGCCGGGGCGTCCGCAATCGCACCCAGCTGCGCGGAGCGCACCGTTCGCTCGTGCGCCTCGCTCTCGAGCTGGCGTCGAGCCGCGTCGCCGAGTGGGCCGCCGCGAAGATCGTGCTGGTGGGCACCGGAAAGTACGCCGTCCGCACGGTCGAGGCGCTGCGCGCCCGCGGCGCCGGCGACATCCACGTCTTCTCGCCGTCCGGTCGCGCCGAGGCGTTCGCCGCGCAGCACGGGCTGATCCCCGTCGCGGACTTCGCCGCCGAGGTCGCGACGGCCGATGTCGTCATCACCTGCACGGCCGACGCCGTCGTGCACGCCGACGCGTTCACGCCCGGTCGACGGGTGCTCGTGATCGACCTCGGGCTCCCGCGCAACGTCGACCCCGCCGTCGGCGCGGTCGAGGCGGTCGAGTTGCTCGACCTCGAGACCATCCGGCTGCACGCCCCGCTCGCCGAGTTCAGCGCCCACGCCGACGCGCGCGCGATCGTGGGGGATGCGGCCACCGAGTTCCACGCCGACCGCGAGGCCGGTCCCGCGATCACCGCGCTCCGCGGCGAAGTGCTGAAGACCGTGGAAGACGAGATCGCCCGAGCCCGCTCGCGCGGCGCCGGCGACGAGGTCGAGGCCGCTCTGCGGCACCTCGCGGGCGTGCTGCTGCACCGTCCCTCCGTGCGCATCCGCGAGCTGGCCGTCGAAGGCCGGATCGACGACGCCCGTGCCGCTCTCGAGCTGCTGCACGGCCTGTCGATCGACGCGCCCGGCGCCGTCGCGGACGACGACGACCTCTGGGCCACCGCGTAACCCACTCGGGCAGGCAGACGGCCAGGGGCGCCCTCCGTCCTCACACCTTCGCTGGGGGAACGCGACCACCCTGGACTCATTCGACGGTGCCTGCTGCGCTCCGGCGCGGGGGCGCAGCATCCATTGCTCATTCTAAAGAAGTGTTGCGAAAGAACTCTTTAGAATCTAGAGTCGTCGCCATGACCACCGACGATCAGCCGTTACCGCGGTCGGCGCGACGCGAGCGCATCACCGATCCCGAGCGCATCCGGGCGCTCGCGCACCCGGTGCGGATCGCCCTGCTCGACCACCTGGGCGACGTGGCCGAGGCCACGGCGACGGAGTGCGCCGGGGCGCTGGGGGAGTCGGCCGCGAGCTGCTCGTTCCACCTGCGAATGCTGGAGAAGTACGGCTACATCGAGCGGGCGGAGCGGCGTGGGCGCGAGAAGCCGTGGCGGGTGAAGGTCGCGGACCTCGACATGAGGCCGGATCCGGACGTGCCCGGTTCGCTGCTCGCGGTGCAGGCGGTCGCGTCGATGGGGCTCGAGTCGGAGTTCCTCCGCGCGATGGACTGGTTCGCACGCATCGATCGCGAGAGCGACGAGTGGGTGCAGGCGACGACGTTCACGCGCTCGTCGTTCTGGGCGACCGCGGAAGAGCTCGCACAGCTCAGCCGCGATGTGCAGGACATCACCGACCGGTTCGCGGGTCGGCACACCGACCCGTCGAAGCGGCCGCCGGGTGCCCGCTACTCACGGTTCTTCGCCGTGGTGAACCCCGAACCGGAGGACGAGAAGTGACCGCCGGCACGGAGCGAGGGGTCCGGCGCGGCCCGGTCGCATGGTCGGCGCCGGGGTTTCCGCGCCTTGCGGCGGGATGGGTCGCGACCAACCTGGGCGACAGCGCCCTGTTCCTGATGGTCGCGGTGTGGGTGAAGGAGCTCACCGGATCGGACGTCGCGGCCGGCTTCGTCTTCGTCGCGCTGGGCCTGCCCGCGATCCTCGCGCCCTTCATCGGGATGCTCGCCGATCGGATGCCGCGGCGCCGCCTCCTGGTGCTCAACAACGTCGCGCTGGTTCCCATCGTGCTGTCCCTGCTGCTCGTGTCGGGCCCGGCGCAGCTGTGGCTGGTGTACGTCGCCGTCGTCCTCTACAGCGCGGCCGGCTACGTGACGGCCTCGGCGCAGTCGGGCATCATCCGCGCGATGCTGCGCGACGACCAGCTCGCATCGGGCAACGGCGTGCTGTCGACGATCGACAACGGGCTGCGGCTCATCTCGCCCCTGATCGGCACGGCGCTCTACGTCTGGCTCGGGGCGCCCGCGGTCATCGTGCTCACCGCGGCGTGCTTCGCCGTAGCTGCGGTGATCGTCGCGGGACTGCCCGTCGGCGATGCGACTCCCGAGCGGGAGCCGGGGCGGGGCTACCTCCGCGAGCTGGTCGCGGGCTTCGAGCAGCTCTTCGCCCCGCAGAGCCTCCGCGTGATCACGATCGCCGCGGCGATCGGCTTCGGCGCCACCGGATTGCTCAACATCATCGTGTTCCCGGCGCTCGACGCGATGCACGCCGACCCGGTCGCGATCGGCGTGCTCGTGCCCATCCAGGGCGCGGGCGCCGTGCTCGGCGGGCTGCTGTCGGCGACGCTCGTGACGCGCTGGGGCGAAGGGCGGGCGGCCTCCCTCGGTCTCGTGCTCATCGCCGCCGGCAGCGTGCCGTTCGCTTTCGGGTCGGTGGTGCTCGGCGGCGCCGGCATGTTCGTGATGGGGATCGGCATCCCGATCACCGTCGTCGCCTTCTCCACCCTCCGCCAGCGCCTCACGCCCGACGCCCTGCAGGGCCGTACCGGCGCCGCGGCCAATGTCGTCGTGAACCTGCCGCAGACCCTCTTGTCGATCGCGGGCGCGGGACTCCTCATCGTCGTCGACTACCGCGTGCTCATCTGGCTGGCGGTCGGGGCCGTGCTGATCGGCGCGGCGACCGCGCTGCGGGCGCGGCGGACCGTCGTCACCGTGGCCGCACCGCAGGAGTGAGCGCGGGCCGCGGCGCCGTGCCCGGCTCAGGTGAGCTCGTGCAGCAGGAAGGCGGCGAGGAAGCCGATCGTCGCCCACAGGCCGGTGAGCGCGTGCTGCTCGTCGAAAGCCTCGGGGATCATCGTGTTGCACACCATGGCGAGCAGGCCGCCGGCGGCGATCGTCGTGATGAGTGCGATGAGGCTCGGCGACGCCGACTGGAAGGCGACGTAGCCGAGCACCGAGGCGATCACGGTGATCAGCGCGATGCCGCTCCACAGGAGCGCGACGTACCGCCCGCCGGTGCCGCCGCGCTTGAGCGCCGCGGTCGACCCGAGACCCTCGGGGAAGTTGCTGATCGCGATCGCGGCGACGATCGGGATGCTGATCCCGCCCTGCAGCACCGACAGGCCCATGACGATCGACTCCGGGATGCCGTCGATCAGGGCGCCCACCGCGATCACCAGGCCCGCACCGCCGATCGCGCGGGTGCCGGCGCGCCGGGCGACGATGCTCGCGGGAACGTCCTGCACGCCCGGCGCATCGACCGCGCCCACCCCGCTCTCGCCGCCGCCCCCGGGCTTCTGCTTGCTGCGCCGCGAGATCAGCTGGTCCGCGACGATGTAGAGGACCGCGCCGCCCAGGAACCCCACCGTGGTCGGCACCAGACCGCCGTCGGCCGCCGCCTCTTCGACGAGCTCGAACGCCAGGGTCGAGATCAGCACGCCCGCGCCGACCGCCATGATCCCGGCAACGATCCGCTGCGGGATCTCGACGAACCACGCGACCGCCGCTCCGACCAGCAGCGTGCCGCCGCCGATGAGCCCGCTCAGCGCCGCGAGCCAGAGTCCTTCCATGGCGCCAAACTAGTGGCCGCGGGAACGGATGCTGCGGCGAAACGCGTTCGCCGCAGCATCCGTCTCCCGTCCCGGCGTCAGACCGCCGCGGCCTCGCGGGCGCGCAGGTCCTTGCGGAGGATCTTGCCGGCGCTGGACTTCGGGATCGCCTCGATGAACTCGACGCGGCGCACCTTCTTGTGCGGGGCGACGTGCTCGGCCACGAAGGCCATCACGTCGTCCTCGGTGAGGCCGGAGTCGGGGGCGGCGACGATGAAGGCCTTGGGGATCTCCTGCTTGTCGTCGTCGAGCACGCCGATGACCGCGGCATCCATCACCTTCGGGTGGCCGAGGAGCAGCGCCTCGAGCTCTGCGGGAGCGATCTGGTAGCCCTTGTACTTGATGAGCTCCTTGACGCGGTCGACGATCGAGAAGTAGCCGCCCTCGTGGTAGACGGCGATGTCGCCGGTGTGGAGGAAGCCGTCGGCGTCGAGCGTCTCGGCCGTGGCGTCGGGCTTGTTGAGGTAGCCGAGCATGACGTTGGGGCCCTTGACCCAGAGCTCGCCGGCCTTCGTGACGCCGTCCGGCCCGAGCTCGGTGATCTCGTCGCCCGTCTCGGTGTCGATGAGCTTGTTGAGCGTGTTGGGCAGCATGACGCCGACCGAGCTCACCGGGATGTCGTGGCGGTCGACCGGCATCGCGTGCGAGACGGGGCTCAGCTCGCTCATGCCGTAGCCCTGCATCATGCGTGCGTTGATGCGGCGCCCCGCCGTCTCGGCGGTCTCGCCGTCGAGCGGCGCCGCCCCCGAGAAGACCGTGCGCACGCTCGAGATGTCGAACTGGTCGACGATCGGGTGCTTGGCCAGCGCGACCGCGATCGGCGGCGCGATGTACAGGTACGTGCACTGGAACTTCTGGATGTTCGTGAGGAACTCGACCAGGTCGAACTTCGGCATCGTCACGAGGCTCGCGCGCTGGCGCAGCGCGAGGTTGAGCAGCACGGTCATGCCGTAGATGTGGAAGAAGGGCAGCACCGCCAGCACGCGGTCGGTCGCGGCGAGGTCGAGTGCGACGCGGCACTGCGCGACGTTCGCGACGAGGTTGCGGTGCGTCAGCATCACGCCCTTGGGGATCCCGGTCGTGCCCGACGAGTAGGGGAGCACCGCGATGTGCGTCGCCGGGTCGAACGAGACCTCGGGCGCGGGCGCGCCCTCGGTGAGCAGCTCCCGGAGGTTCGGGTGGCCCGAGGCGCCGTCGAGCACGATGACGCGGTCGTGAGGGATGCCGACGGCCTCGGCGGCGGTGGACGCCTGGGGGAGGAGCGGGCTCACGGTGACGAGCCAGGTGGCTCCGGCATCGCGGAGCTGCTTCTCGATCTCGCCGGCGGTGTACAGCGAGTTGACGGTCGTGACTGTGGCGCCGGCGCGGAGGATCCCGTGGAACACCGTCGCGAAGGCGGGGACGTTGGGGCAGAGGAGCCCGAGCACGGTGTCGACGCCCACCCCGCGGGCCGCGAGCGCGCCGGCGAACAGGTCGACCTGGGTGCGCAGCGCGCCGTACGTGGTCTCGGCGCCGGTCGCGGGATCGATGAGCGCGACGCGCCCCAGATCCTCGTCGCTCAGGCTCGCGAAGAGGTAGTCGTAGACGTCGAGTTCGGGAATCTCGATATCGGCTTCGGGACTGGTGAACACCGGATCTCCTTCGATCGGGCGGCAGGACGGTCGTCGTCGGCGGGCCAGGCCCGGCCGTGCGACCATCATGCCACCCGCATCGAGGATTGTGGAACGCGATCCCGCAAACTGTGGAACGCAGTCTCAGTCAGCCGATCGCGCCCGGCCACGTGCTGCGCGGCCGGGCGCGTGCCGGTTCAGTGCGCGAGCGCGGGCTGGCGACCACCGGCGGCGAGGCGCTCGGCGGCGAGTCCCTCTGCGGCCTCGAGCGGCGTGACGCCCCGCGATTCGGCCTCGTCGAAGATGCGGCGCACGGTGTCGCCGATCTGGCCGACGCGCTCCATGATCTCGGTGCGCGTGCCGAGGTGCTTCGCCTCGAGGTCGAGGTAGATCACGCCGCCCGCGTTGACGACGAAGTCGGGCGCGTACAGGATGCCGCGTCCGGCGAGGCGTGCGGCGCCGCTGTGATCGGCGAGCGGGTTGTTCGCCGGGCCGCACACGGCCTTGGCGTCGAGGGCGTCGATGATCTCGTCGGTGAGGAGCCCGCCGATGCCGGCGGGCACGAACACGTCGGCGGGAACGAAGTGCTCCTCGCCGGGGGCGATCCACTCCGCGCCGAGCTCGGTGGCGAGGTCGCGCTTGGCGGGGTTCACGTCGGTCACGGTGAGGCGCGCGCCCTCGGCCGACAGGCGCACCGCGAGGCGGCTGCCCACCTGGCCGAGGCCGGAGATCGTGATGCGGCGTCCCTCGACGTCGGCGGTGCCCGCGACGCGCTCGAGCGTCGCGCGCAGCGACTCGTACACGCCGAGGCTCGTGGGGCCGGCGGGCTCGCCCGAGCCGCCCACGGCGTCGGGCAGGCCGACGACGTGCTCGGTGCGCTCGCTGACGACGAGCATGTCGTCGGTCGTCGAGCCGACGTCCTCCGCGGTGCGGTACAGGCCGTGCAGCGACTCGACGGCGTCGCCGAGGTCGAGGAACGCGGCGCGGCGCCGGTCGGTGTCGAGCGTGGTGCCGGGAGGCAGGGCGATGACGGACTTGCCGCCGCCGGCGTCGAGCCCGGCCGCGGCGTTCTTGAGGGTCATGGCGGCCGACAGTCGCAGCGCGTCGCCGAGGGCGTCGCTCCAGTGCGGGTACGTCCAGAGGCGCGCGCCGCCGAGGGCGGAGCCGAGCACGGACGAGTGCAGCGCGACGGCGATGAACAGGCCGCTGCGGCGGCCGGTGATCACCTCCACCCGCTCGTGTGCGAAATCGGGGAGGGGCAGGGTGTGCGTCATCGCGGTTCTTCCTTCGGCGGGCCTCGTGGGCAGTGCGCTGCGGACGCCGCGGCGTTGCGGCATCCATCCTCATTGCACACCGGTTCTGCGAATTGTTCAACCGTGTCGGCGGCGAGTGGGCAGATCGCGTAGAAGGCGACGGGACAGGCCCGCCAGACTGTCAGATCTGCGTCGTCAGGTCTGGGGCCGCGGGCCGGGGGTCCAGAGTCCGAGGGTCACGGGATGCAGCGAGCGATCGACGGCCGAGAGCAGATCGGATGCCGCGGAATCGGGGTCGTCGGTGGTCCGCAGGCGCTCGCCGAGCCGATCGACGGTCTTCTGCGCGTCGTAGCGCTCTCGGTCGAACCTGCGGTCGACGACGCGCTGGATGCCGCGGAGCGCGGGGAGGAACAGCGCCGCCGCGACCAGTGTCGCGCCGGCCACAGCGAGCGACGGTGCCCGCGGGAGCAGCCAGGTCGCGGAGGTCACGACCAGCGCGTAGACGCCGACGACGACGGCCGTCACCAGTGCATACGCGACCGTGCGCGAGATGATCCGGTCGATCTCGTACAGATGGAAGCGCAAGATCGCGATCATCATCGCAACGGGCACGAGTGCGAGCGCCACCTGGATCCAGTCGTGCACGAAAGTCAGTTCCTGGGGAGCGAACGCATCGGTCATGAGCGTGGCGAACACGAGCACCACCGCCCAGGTCATCCACGAGATCTGGGCCCGCTCCTGCGCACCGGCGCGGCGATAGCGGACGGCGAGCGAGGCGAAGGACCCGCCGGCGGCGAACGCGAAGATCACCATCATCGCCGCCCACTGGACCGGGACCGGCCCGATCGAGGCCGACAGGTGCACCGGATTGGCGACGCCGGGGTATACCTCCGCCGTGTAGGTGGACTCGATGGCCGCACCGAGGAGGATCACGCCGGACGCCGCCCACGCGAACCACCGCCAGCGGCGGGACGGCAGGCGGCCCGTCGGATAGAACAGGGGAATCAGCGTGAACATCACGCCCACCGGAAGGATCCACGACCACGTATCGAAGTCGGCCCGGCCATGCCCGTACGCGAGCAGCCAGATGGCAGGGCCGGGTGCCGCCGGAAGCAGCGCTCTGCCGAGGGCATCGGCCGGCAGTTGCACCGTGACGAGGGCCGCCACGGCGAGCAGGAGCCAGCCGATGACGTTGGCCGGCACCTTCATACAGAGGAACCAGGCGACGGCGACGTCGATGGCGACGAACGCGTAGAGCCCCGGACCGGCGTACGGCATCCAGAATCCCGTGGCCGCGCCGGTCACGAGCGCCGCGAGCACAAGCAGCGCGACGACGTGGGCCGTCCATGCGCGCATCAACGCGATCCGCCTTCCGCCAGCCACAGCCCGGCGGAGGCCGGCTGCAGGGTCTCATCGACTGCCTGGACGAGGTGGGTCCCGGTCCCCGAGGGATCGACGCGAGATCGAACCTCCTCGCCGAACGCGTCCACCACGCGTGCTGAGTCGTAGCGCTCCCGGTCGAATCGGCGATCGACGACACGCTGCACGCGGCGCAGCACCGGCAGGAAGAGCGCGGCGGCCGAGAGAGTCGCTCCGGCGACCGCGAGGGAGGGAGCTCCCGGCAGCAGCCACGTCACCGACGTGACGACGAACGCATAGATGACCACCGCGGCGACGGTGACCAGCGTGTACGCCACGGTGCGCGAGACGATGCGATTGATCTCGTAGAGGCCGTGGCGGGTCACGGCGACGCCGATCGTGATCGGGATGGCGTTGAGGGCCAGCCCCAGCGGCACGGCAGCGAGAACGGCCGCCCAGACTGCGGGCGCGAGGAGCTGTGACAGTTGATCGATCGCGAGCGCGACCACCACGACACCCGCGCCGAAGGCGAACCAGCGGTACTGCAGACGCTCCACGTCCTTGGACCTCCGCCAACGCACCACGAGATCGACGAGCGCTGCGGCGATCGGCACCGGGATGGCGAGATTCATCAGGCCGATTGCAAGCATGCTGAAGGGTTCGAGCGCTGCGACGGCCCATGGTCTCGTGCCGAAGAACGGCTCGAGCGCGTCGGGCACCGGCACGAGGATGGTCAGCATCGCGCAGGCGATGGCCTGCGCGATGGCGAACCACAGCACGATCCGGCCCAGGGTCGTGCGCACCTCGCCGGAGGGGAACGTCAGGATGATGAGCACGAGCGGAAGGAACGCGATGATCCCCGCGGTGGCGCCGATCGTCCCCAGCAGCGACGTGACCACCCAAGGGAGCTCATCGCGCAGCGTCTCGACGAGAATGAGCGTGATCGCGGCGACCAGCCAGACCCCGCCGGCCACCATCAGCAGCCGGCCGATATTGTTCCGAGGGCGTGCGGTGAGGATCACCGCGCCGACGAGGGGAAAGCCCGTCCAGCCCACGAGCAGGAAGCTGTCGTGACGCACCACGAGCAGGCCGATGGCGACGGCGACGAAGAGGACGGGGACCGACCAGATCGCGATCCTCCGAATGACCTCACGCCGACTCATCTCAGGCTCCCGCTCACCCAGAGGCCGGTGGCCGCGGGCTGCAACGTCTGCGAGGCTGCGGCGAGGAGCGCATCACCCGTCGTCGAAGGGTCGGCGCCCGTCCGGACGCGCTCGCCGAACGCGTCGACGACGCGCTCCGCGTCGTAGCGTTCGCGGTCGAAGCGCCGGTCGACAGACGCCTGCACACGGCGCAGCACGGGGAGGAACAAGGCGGCGGCCGCAAGTGTCGCGGCGGCCACGGCGAAAGCCGGGGCGGCGGGCAGGAGCCAGGTCACGGATGTCACCACGAGGGCGTACACCCCGACCGAAAGTGCGGTGACGATCGTGTACGTGACGGCCCGCGACACGACGCGCCCGATCTCGTACAGCCCGTAGCGAAGCACGGCGACGCCGATCGCGAGGGGGATCGCGTTCATCAGCAGGATCAGAACCCTCGCGTACTTGTCCATCGTCTCGAAGTCCTGGGGCAGAACCGCCTGGATCGGCAGGACGGCGACCATGAGCGCGATGACGGTGGCGCAGCCGAAGGCGAACCACCGGAACTGATAGCGCTCGTTCTCGCTCGAGCGGTGCCAGCGGAACGAGAGCTCGACGAGCTCCACCGCGAGCAGAACCGGCACGGCGAGGTTCAGCAGGATGCCGTCGGGACCTGTCGTTGCACCGACGCCGACGAGCGCCCACGGCGTGGACAGCTCGCTGGGCGGCGGTGCCGGAACGAAGGCGTATCCGGCGATGGCATAGGCGACCACTGCGGCGATGGAGGCGAGGATCAGCCGACCGGCTTTCGTCTCGATCCGTCCCGTCGGGAAGATCAGCACCAGCAGCATCACCGCCCCGAACGCGAAGAGAGCTGCGAGGTTTCCGATGATGCTCACGACGAACTGCGCGGGCAGCGTCAGCCACGCGGCCCACACCCCGACCGCCAGAAGGCAGCCGGCGGCCGTCGCCCAGAGCAGGCCGATCGTCAACATGAGCCGACCGATGGCGTTGCCGCGGCTCCGGGTGAGGATCATCGCGCCCACCAGCGGGAAGCCCGTCCAACCGAGCAGCACGAACACCTGTCCCTTCACGACGACGTCCGTGAGCGCCACGATGAGGTAGGCGGCGAACAGCGCCCACACGAGGGCCAGCCGGATGCTCTCGCGAACGCTCATGGCGGTACCCCGCGTTCAGCCTGCGGCGCGAGAGCGAGGGCGCAGCGGGGTGCTCACCGCGTGCCACACCGTCCGGATGCCGGAGTTGTCCTTGATGTTGCGCCAGTTCCTCCACAGCCGGCGACGGTCGAGGCACTCGGTGTGCTCCTCCACGCTGACGTCCGCGACGCCGTAGGTGGCGGCGAGACTGCGCAGCGTGTGGATCCACATGAGGCTCTCCCCGCGGCGGACGACGGGCCACATCGATTCGAAGATCGGGTCGGAGCATCGCAGCAGGATGCGGATCTGCGCGGCCGTGCCGGCGACGCCGGTGGCAGCATCCGTCTCGTTTCTCTCGCCGGAGAAGGTGATCAGTGCCGCGAAGAGGTGTCCCTCCGGGGTGAGGAAGGTGAAGGAGGTCTCGTCGGCGTAGATGACCAGGACGCCGCTCGTCATCCCCGGTGAGCCGAGCGGAGCGACATCGCCGGGCTGAATGGACGCCGAGGCGCCGTAGAACCTCGCGCCGCGCGGCCAGTACGAGCCGAAGTTCGCGCGCCAGTCCGCGATGAGTCGCTCGGGAGTGACGACCGTCCCGAGATCGGCGCGGTAGATGCGCTGCCACATCCGCCCGAAGCCCTGTTGGGGGCCCGATACACGCTTGCCGTCGACGTTGTAGCCGTGGCTGCGTGCTGCAGCCGGCACGCGCAGGCGTTCGACCTTCGGCGCCCAGTTGTCGGCGTCGCGGGAGGGGGTCGACGCGCTCATGGCGTGCTCCTTCCGTGCCCGTCGCCCGCGATGGCCTCCGAGACGTCGCCGTGCAGCGCGATCGCCTCATCGAGACGCGTGAGCTCGAAGATCTGCCGGTAGTGCTCGGAGAGCCCCACCGCCGCGAGCTGCTGCTGGCGCCGCTGACCGCGCACGAGAAGGGTCACCAGCATGCCGATCCCGCCGCTGTTCATGTACTCCATCTCGGAGAAATCCAGGACGACGAGTCTCGCGCCCGCATCCGTCGCCTGCTCGTGGGCCGACATGAGCGTGCCCTCGCACGCGGTGGTGACGTCGCCGGCGATGCGGATGACCGCCGTCCCCGGCGCGATCGACGACACGGTCATGGTTGCTGTGTGCGCAGACATGGTGCGCTCCTCTCCGCTACCGCGGAATGGGCTCGACGACCTCGATGAAGTCGCTGAGGCGGGTGATCTCGAAGATGTGCCGATAGTGATCGGTGAGACCGAGGGCGCGGATCTTGCGCCTGTCGGCCCGGGCGCGCGAGAGCACGCCGACGATGAGTGCGATGCCGGTCGAGTTGATGTAGTCGACTCCGGCGAAGTCCACCTCGATGACGGGGGGATCGGATGCTGCGGCCGCCGCGTACGCCACGTCCAGAGTCGTGCCGGCCTCGCGGTCGATGCGTCCGGTCAGCCTCATGAGGACGACGTTCCCTCGGCGGCCGAGCTCGTAGTCAAGGCTCATTCTTGGTCCTCCTTCCGGGGCCCGTCCAGCTGCATGACGAGTCGGACGGTATGCCTGTCGCCCGAGACGCTGTCGTCGCACCGGTCGACGAGCTTCTCGACGAGGAACAGTCCCCACCCTCGCGGCGTCTGCAGTCCGGCGAGCTTGAGATCGAGGTCGGGGATGTCCGCCTCCCGCTGCCGCCCGCGCCCGAAGTCCGAGATCTCGACCGTCACGGCGTCCGGCGTCTGGCGCACCACGACCTCGACGTCCAGCTCCACGGCCCCGCGGTTGCCATGCTCTATGGCGTTCATCGCCGTCTCGGATACGGCGGTCTTGAGCGCTTCGAGCCGTGGCCCCGGGAGGGCGTCTCCGATCATCGCGGCGACGCGGTCCATGACCTCTCGTTCGTTGCCGGGTTCGCTCGGCACCGTGAACGATCCTGTGTCGCGCGGTGTCGACAGCCCGCGGTGCAGCGCGACGAGCGTGATGTCGTCCTCCTGCTCCACACCTCCCGCGAATCGCCCGAGGGCCTCGATGGCGTGTGCGATGAGCTCCTCGCCCGACGCGGCATCCTGCACCAAGGCCTCGGTCCGTCCGAAGCCGAACATGTCGCCGTCGGCGTCGTGCTGCTCGGTGATGCCATCGCTGTACAGCAGCACGATGTCGTCGGGCTCGATGACCGTCTCGTGCTCGTCGTACTCGCTCTCTGCCATGAGGCCCAGCGGCATGCCGCGCGCCGCGAGCTGAATCACGCGGCGGCCGCGACGCAGGTAGGGCAGGTTGTGGCCCGCGTTGGCGAACTGCGTGCGCCCGGTCCGGGGGTCGATGACGAGCACGAGGCAGGTGACGAACATGTTCAGCGGGATCTGGGGGATCAAGAGCTCGTTCACCCGGCGCAGGACCTCTCCGGGTGCGGAGACGACGCCCGCCGTCGATCTCAGCAACGCGTGGGTGGACGCCATCACGAGCGCCGCGGGGACGCCTTTGTCGGTCACGTCACCGGTGATCACCATGACCCGGCCGTCGGGCAGCTCGATGAGGTCGTAGAAGTCGCCGCCCACGGTGCGGGCCGGACGGTAGAGCGCCGCCACGTGCCAGCCGGGGAGATCGGGAAGATCGTTCGGGAGGAACTGCTGCTGGATGAGCTGGGCGACGTGCAGCTCCTGGTCGATGCGCTCGCGCGCCCTGGCCTCGCCTTCCTGCTGCCGCATCAGCTGACCGAGCCGAAGCGCCGGAGCCGCGTACCGGGCGAGGTTGTCGAGCAGCCGGCGGTCGTTGCGGGTGTACGTGCGTTCGGACAACCTCGAGCCCAGCGCGAGCACGCCCACGAGCTCTCCCGACGTCACGAGGGGCACCACCATTCGCGTCCCCTGCTCCCTCAGGTGAGCGACGGCCGGCGAGTCGGCAGGCAGCGCCTCGATCTCCACAGGGCCGGGTGCGGCGAGCAGGAACGTGAGAAGGACGTCTCCCGGCGAGATCTGCACATCGATCGTGGCCGCCCGTGGTGCCGACGCTGCGCTGCGCTGCGCGCTCCTCGTCAGCTTGCGGCCGGCGCGCCGACGACTCTGCGCCGTCTCAGGAACGGCGGTGGCTTCGGCCACCCCGGCGGTGGTCCCGTTCGCGACGTCCTGCTCCAGCATCCCGGTCATCGCGTCCTCCTCGCGCCGGCGAACCCGCCTGATGACACGATGATCCGGGACGAGGCGTTCCGAGACCGTTACGAAACAGGCCGTTCTTCGCCGATCGGAACACATTTCTTCGCACAGGCGTTACGGTGTGTCCGTGCTCGAGCTTCGGCTGTTCGGCCCGCCTCGCGTGCGGCGGGACGGCGCGGAGGTGCGGTTCGATACCCGCAAGGCGGTGGCGCTCCTCGCGATCCTCGCGGTGAGCGGGCACGAACACGGCCGGGAGGAGCTCGCCGGCAGTCTCTGGCCGGACCTTGACCACGTGCGTTCGCGGGCGGCTCTGCGCCGGACGCTGTCCGTCGCGACAGCCGTCGGCCCCGCGCTCGTCATCGGCTCGGCCGGAGTGCGCTTGGATCCGGCCGAGATCCGCTGCGACGTGCGGGAGTTCCGGCTGCTGGCGGATTCGACGGAGAGCGCTGACTGGGCACGCGCCGCAGAACTGGCGGCGGCGGGCTTCCTCGAGGGGTTCTCGCTGCGTGACAGCCCGGTGTTCGACGATTGGCAGATCGCGACCGCCGCGTCGTTGCGGGATCTCGCTTCGCAGACCCTGGCACGTCTGGTGGCAGCATCCGTCGCTCGCCGCGATCTCGCCGCGGCGATCCAGTACGCGCGCCGCCGCACGCAGGTGGAGCCGTTGTCCGAGCCGGCCCATGCGGATCTGATCCGCGTCACCGCGTGGAGCGGAGACCGCCCAGGGGCGTTGACCGCCTACCGTGCGCTCGTGAGGGTCCTCGACCGGGAACTGGGGGTGGCGCCGCTCCCCGAGACTCTCGCGCTGCAGGCGCAGATCCGAGCGGGGACGCTGGCGGGCCCCGATGCGGGTGGCGGTGCGGCCGCCGCCGAGACGAGGCCGATCGCCTCGCCGCGGGTGTCGCGCCTCGTGGGGCGCGACGGTGTCGAGCGACGGCTCGACGGGGTATGGGAGGCCGTGCCCGGGCGCGCGATCGGTCTCGTGGGCGAGCCGGGGATCGGCAAGTCCGTCCTTCTCGACGCCTTGGCCCAGCGTGCCGTCGCGGACGGAGTGCGTGTGGTGCGACTCGCCGGCCACGCCTCCGAGCGCGGGCTCGCCTACGCGGCTGCGAACGACCTCGTCCGCGGCATCCTGGTCTCGGAACCGGATCTTGCGGCCCGGCTCGGTGCGGCGGGCGCTCCGCTGGCCGCGTTGTCGAGCGAGATCCCGGGCCCCCGGCAATGGGCGATCCGCGGATCCGACGACCTTCGGCGGGTGAACGAGGCCGTGCTCGCGGCGGTCGGCGTGTTCGGTCGTGCCGGGCGCGCGCTGATCGTCGTCGACGACGCGCATCTCATCGATCCGCCGTCGGCCGCGCTCCTCGGCTACCTGCTGCGCCGGCTCCCGCCGCGGGTCGCCGTCGTCGCCGCATGGGCGACCGGCTTCGGCGGTGAGCCGCTCGCCGCGGCGGTGGCCGAGCAGGGGGAGGTGATCCTCGTCGGACCCCTCGAGCCGGCCGACGTCGCGACGCTGCTGAACGGCTCGCCGCATGATCCGGCCGAGGTGGTGCTGCGCACCCGGGGCGTGCCGCTGCTCGTGACGGAGTACGTCACGCCGGAGATGTCGGTGGATGACCCGCCGCTCATGGCGGTGCGAGATGTGGTGGCGGCGAGGTTCGAGGGGGTGTCCGCGATGACCCGCCAGGTCGTCGCTGCGGCGGCCGTGATCGGCACGGTCGCCGACCCTGAACTGCTGCGGGTCGCCGGCGGGCGGGACGAGAACGAGACCGTCGATGCGATCGAGGAGGCGATCACCCGCGGCCTGCTCGTGGAGCGCGTCGACCAGGGCGGCTACGACGTGCCCCACGATCTGGTGCGCGACACCGCGATGGCGTGGATGTCGCTCGCGCGCGCCCGCCTGCTGCACGGGCGGATCGCCGACCTGCTCGCGCGCCGGCATGCCGTCGACCCCCTGGCCACGCCCGCCGGCGCCGTCGCCCGCCACCTGTCGTCCGCGGGCCGGGACGCCGAGGCCGTCGCCTGGTACTTGGACGCGGCCTCGGCGGCTTCGCGGCTGTCCGCGCACGCGGAGGCGCTCGAACTGCTGCTGGCCGCGCGCTCGCTCGGCCTGCGTTCGGTCGACGTGCATCAGGGGATCGGAACGGAGCTCGTCCGGCTGGGGCGGTACCGCGATGCGCTCGGGGCCCTCGACCGGGCGGGGGCGCTCGCCGAAGGCGACGCGGAGCGTCAAGCCGTCATCGAGCACGCGACGGCGGGCGTGTACGACAGGCTCGGTGAACCGGCACTGGCGCTGTCGCACCTTGAGGCCGCGCGCGACCTGATCGGCGACGCGTCCAGTCCGCACGAGGCCGCGGTGCTCGCAGACCTCGCGCTCGTCGAACATCGCCTCGGGCACGCCGAGGCCGCCGAGCGGACGGCGGTGGAAGCCGAGCGCGCGGCGACCGAGGCGCAGGATCGACTCGCGCTCGCGCGGAGCGAGAACGTGCTGGGCGTCATCGCCGCTGCGCGCGGCGATCAGCAGGTCGCGCTCTCCCGCCTGCGCTCGGCGGCGCAGCGTGCGCGCGAGGTGGGTGACCAGGACCTGCTGATCGCCTCGCTCAACAATCTGTCGCGCGTGTACGAGGCGTCGGGTGAGCTCGACCACGCACTCATGTCCGCTCGCGATGCACTCGCGGGCGCGGAGCGGCAGGGGGATCGCCATCGGGTCGGCGCTCTGCACTCGCATGTCGCCGATCTTCTTCACGCTGCCGGGCGTGAGGACGAGGCGGTCGCGGCGCTCAAGACCTCCGCCGCGCTTCTCTCCGAGGTCCAGGACGCGCAGACGCGCCCCGCGCTGTGGACGCTGGCCGAATGGTGACGCGGGCTGTCCGATCGACCTGACGGCGACGTCCGGCGCGTGACCGTCGGTAGCATCGACGAATGCCCGACGCCTACACCCACGGCCACCACGAGAGCGTTCTGCGGTCGCACCGCTGGCGCACCGCCGAGAACTCCGCAGCGTACCTGCTGCCGCACCTCCGGCCGGGCGTCTCGCTCCTCGATGTGGGCAGCGGTCCCGGCACGATCACCGCGGACCTCGCCGCGCGCGTCGCTCCCGGTCGTGTGGTGGGGACGGATGCCTCGGCCGACGTCGTCGCGCAGGCCGCGGCCGACCACGCGGCGCCGAACCTCTCGTTCGAGGTGGGCGACGCGTACGCGCTGGCGTACGACGACGGCGCTTTCGACGTCGTGCACGCGCACCAGGTGCTGCAGCACGTGGAGCGTCCGGTCGACATGCTGCGCGAGCTCGGACGCGTCGCCGGCCCCGACGGCCTCGTGGCTGCGCGCGACGTCGACTACGAAGGGGTGATCTGGTACCCGCTCATCCCCGCGCTCGACGAGTGGCTGGCGCTGTACCTCGCGACGCACCGCAGCGTCGCCGGCGAGCCCGCCGCCGGGCGGCGGCTGAAGGCGTGGGCGCTGGAGGCGGGCCTCACCGACATTCGCGCCACCGCGGCGCTCTGGCTCTTCGAAGACGACGCGGACCGCGCGTGGTGGGGCGGGATGTGGGCGGACCGCGTGCTGCAGTCGGCGTTCGCCGATTCGGCGCGCGCGACCGGCGCCGATGACGCGCTGCTGCAGCGCATCTCGGACGGCTGGCGCGAGTGGGCGGCCGCTGACGACGGCTGGCTGCTCATGCCGCACGGCGAGATCCTGGCGCGCGGACCCCGTCGTTAGGCTGAGCCGGTGACCATCCCCGCCTCGCTTCCCGCCCGCAGCCGTCTCGTCCACGACGCGATCCGCGCCGCCGGCATCCCGGGCGACATCGTGGTGCTTCCGGATGCCGCGTCCACTGCGATCCTCGCCGCGCAGGCGCTCGGGGTCGAGGTGGGCGCGATCGCCAACAGCCTGGTGTTCTTCAGCGACGGCGCACCGCTCCTCGTGATGACGAGCGGCGCGCACCGCGTCGACACGGCGGCGCTCGCCGAGCGCCTCGGTCACGGGGAGGTCCAGCGCGCGACACCCGAGCAGGTCAGGGACGCCACCGGCCAGGCCATCGGCGGAGTCGCTCCCACGGGGCATCCATCCCCACTGCGCACCGTCGTCGATCAGGATCTCGCCCGCTACCCCGAGATCTGGGCCGCCGGCGGGACGCCGCACACCGTCTTCCCGATGACCTACGACGAGCTCGTGCGCCTCACCGGCGGCACCGTCATGAAGGTCGACTGACCGTCAGATCCCGACGATCTCGCGGCACGCGATCGCGGCGGCAGCCGACCACGCCTGAGGGCGGCACGCGGCCGGGTAGGGCGCGGGAGCCGGGGTCGTCGTGCGGTCGTCGCCCGAGTAGAGCTCGGGCATGCGGAAGGCGAAGGTCTCGGCGGCTGCGAGCAGTCCGTCGACCACGACGAGCGCCTCGTGGAGGAGCCCTTCCTGCGCCATGCCGCGGGCGGCGATCGCCGTGTCATGCGGCCACACGCTCCCACCGTGATAGCTCAGCGGCCAGTACCCGGCGGCGTCCGTCGACATCGTCCGCAGGCCGAATCCCGAGGTCATCGAACGGCCGGTCAAGAGCCGCGCGATCTCCCGGGCCTGATCCGGCTCGAGGATGCCGGTCCCGAGCAGATGGCCGATGTTCGAGGTGAGCGTGTCGACCGGACGACCGTCGCGATCGAGCGCGATCGCCGGGTAGCGGCCCTCGGGCGTCGTCACCCAGAAGCTGTCGGCGAACCGGCGGCGAAGCCCGGCGGCCCACTCGCGGAGCGGTGCGGCACCCTCCTCGCCGAGCGACTCCAGCAGCGCAGCGCCCCGGATGGCGGCCTCGTACGCGTAGCCCTGCACCTCGCAGAGGGCGATCGGCCCGTGCGCCAGTGTGCCGTCGCGCCACTGGATCGAGTCTCCGGAGTCCTTCCAGCCCTGGTTCGACAGCCCGCGGCCGGTCTCGTCGACGTAGTCGAGGAATCCGTCGTCGCCCGCCGACGTGACGATCCACCCGAGAGCGGAACGCAGCGCGGGAACGAGCGCCCGCACCTCGGACTCCGGCATCCCCGCCGCGGCCGCTTCGGCGAGCAGGCACACCCACAGCGGGGTGGCGTCGACGGTGCCGTAGTACACCGGTGGCAGAAGGATGCCTTCGCCGGGCATCGCGAGTTCGCCGGCGCGCAGTTCGTGGAGGATCTTGCCGGGCTCCTCCGCCGTCGCCGGGTCGGTCTTGGTGCCTTGCAGTCGCGCGAGCACGCGGAGAGTGGATGCCGCGATCCCCGGGTCGACAGGAAGCAGCAGGCGCGCGGCCCACAGCGAGTCGCGTCCGAACAGGGTGAAGAACCACGGCGCGCCCGCCGCGAGGAACTCGTCGTCGGGAGCACCGGGGAGCACGAGCCGCAGGGCGTCGAGGTCGGAGAGCGCGCGATCCACCCAGCGGCCCAGCCGGGAGTCGTGCGCCGCGGGGAGGTCCACCGCGTTCCGGCGCGGCTCCGCCGCGGCGCGGGCGACGACGAGGCCGGGGTCGTCGAGCTCCAGGGTCCACTCGGCCGTCCACTCCCCGTGTGCGGGGCAGTCGACCGACCACTCGACGACGACGGACTGGTCCTCAGTCCGCACGTGCGCGTCGGGCGCCGCGAGCACCAGGGTCCTGCCGTCACTCGAGAGGCGGACGGTCCGCCCGTCGGCGTCGCTCTCCCACGCGCGGGAGGCGGATGCGCCCGCTTTCACCTCCTGGAGCGGGGCGAAGTCGGGCACGAGTCGCAGTCGGAGGGTCGTCGACACGGGGCCGGCCAGGTGCGAGAGCACTCTGAGCCGCTCGCGAACCATCCCGGCCTCGACGGTGCGGACGCGCTCGAGCCGCACCTTCGGGTCGGGCCAATCGTCGTCGATGCGGCGCAGGAGGGCCGTGAACGACACCGCCGACGCCGAGATCTCGCCCACCGAGATGGGTTCGGGGACGGAGGCCTCGTCCCCGACGGTGTAGGTCAGCTCCGCCTCGCGGACGAAGCGTGTGTCGCCGTGGTAGACGCCGTCGATCGCCTGTGCGCCCAGGTCGCCGGCGTGCCCCGACCAGACCTGTGTCGGCGCGCGCAGCGCCACCACCGCGTCGGACAGGAACGGCTGAAGCCCCGCGTTCACTCCTTCACCGCCCCTTGGCTCGCGTTCATGATCCTCCGCTGGAAGATGAAGAAGAGAAGGGCGACCGGGATCGTCATGATGAGAGCGGCGGCCAGCTTGAGCGGGTACTGCGTGCCCTGGCTCAGCTGCCCCGATGCGAGCCCGGCGACACCTTTCGTGAGGGTCGTCAGCTCGGGGGATTGGGTGGAGACGATGAAGTGCGACAGCTCGTTCCACGACCCCTGGAACGACAGGATGATGATCGTGATCAGCGCCGGCCGCGCCATCGGGAGCACGACCGACCAGAAGATGCGGAAGGTGCCCGCACCGTCGATCCGTGCCTGCTCCTCGACCGAGACGGGGATCGACTCGAAGAAGTTCTTCATGATGAACACGCCGGCGGCGTCGACGAGCAGCGGCAGGATCATGCCCGCGTACGAGTCGTAGATGCCGAGCTGGTTGATCACGAGGAACCGGGGGATGAGCAGCACGACGCTCGGCACAGCCATGACGGCGATGACGCCGGCGAACACGACTCCCCGTCCACGGAAATTCAGGCGCGCCAGCGCGTAGCCCGCGAGCGACACGAAGAACACGCGCAGGACCGTGACGCTGATGGTGACGATCGCCGAGTTGCGGAACCACACCGGGAAGTCGCTGCGAAGGAACAGTCGCTCGTAGGCGGCCGTCGACCACACCTGCGGAATGAGCGACACCGGGTTGGAGGCCGCTTCGGCATCCGTCTTGAACGACGTTCCCAGCTGGACCAGGAACGGATAGATGTAGATCAGCGAGATCACGATGAGCACGACGTACAGCGCGATCTGCCATCCGAGACCCGAGGTGCGACGTCGGCGGCGTGGAGACATCACCTGACCCGCCGGTCGCTGCGGCGCGGTCCTGGGCGTCTTGTCGACGCTCGTGTCGGTCATCGCGGGCCCCCGTCCTCTCGGTCACGGTCTTCGCCGCGGGATGCCTCGCGGGCGTCCGGCGGAGCGGGCACCTGGTTGCCGGCGACGGTCGCAGGGCTCGCGGTCGACGGTCGCGTCGGCAGCTCGTACTGGCGGGCGCGGCGCCGGGACACCGGGCGCTCGCGGAGCACCCAGCGCTGGAACAGCGTGAACAGCACGATGATCGCGAACAGGATGAAGGCGATCGCCGCGCCCTGCCCCCAGTCCTGGTCGAGGAAGCTCGCGTCATACGACAGGTAAGCGGGCGTCAGCGTCGTCTTGGCCGGTGATCCTCGCGTGCCGGTGTAGATCTGATCGAACACCTGCCAGCAGCCGATCAGGCCCAGGGTCAGCACGGTGAACAGCGCGGGGCGCAGCTGAGGCAGTGTCACCCGCCAGAACCGCTGCCACGCGTCAGCGCCGTCGACCATGGCCGCTTCCTGGATCTCGGGGCCGATGTTCTGGAGCGCGGCGAGGAACAGCAGCATGAAGGTGCCGCTCGTCGTGAAGATCCCCATGAGGATGTACGCCGACATCGCCACGGACGGGCCCGCCATCCAATTCCACCACGACACGGCGATGAAGCCGTTCTCCGTCAGCACCGCGGGCCCCTCGCGGACGCCGAGGCCCGACAGCAGCACGTGGAAGATGCCGCGCGGATCGGCGAACCAGTTGGGTCCGTCGATGCCCACCACCGCGAGGAACGCGTTGACCACGCCCCGCGGGTTGAAAAGGAACAGCCACAGCACCGTGATCGCCACGGTCGCCGTCACCGACGGGAAGTAGAAGGCGGTGCGGAAGATCCCACGACCGCGGAGCACGGCGCCGTTGACGAGCAGGGCGAGGAACAGCGACAGCGCCGTCTGCAGCGGCACGACCAGCGCGACGTACCAGGCGTTGTTGCGCATCGCGATCCCGAAGTCGCGCGCGGCCAAGCCGTCTCCGGTCGCGACGGTCGCGTAGTTCTCGAGGCCGACGAAGCCCACGTTGCCCGAGAACGGGCTCCCGCGGCCGCTCCAGTCCGAGACGCTGACCCACAGGGCCATCAGCACCGGCACGAGAAGGAAGACGCCCAGGATGAGCAGGACGGGCAGGGTGAAGACCCAGCCCGCCAGCGTCTCGCCGCGCCGGATGCCCGATCGGGCATTCCGTGCGCGGCGAGGCGCTGACACGGTGGCAGTCATCGGGACGCCTCAGCCGACGATCGCCTCGAAGTTCGACTGGACCGTGTCGAGGATCTGCTGCGGGTCGCCGTCCTTGAGACCCTGGAGCTCGGCATTGAAGTCCGTGATCACGTCGGAGCTGCCGTCGTACGTCGGGAATCCCTGTGCGTAGTCCGCGCCGGCGAGGAAGGCCGCGAGGTCCGGGTTGTCGCTGGTCCACTGATCCGCGGCCGACTTCGCCGAGGGCATCGGCCCGAACGACTTCGAGAAGGCCAGCTGCTGGTCGGCGCTCGTCATGTACTCGACGAGGTCGAGCGCGGCCTTCTGGTTGGGGCTGTCGGCGGCCATGCCCCAGCAGTTCGTGAACTGCAGCGTGCCCTTGCCGCCCGGCCCCTCCGGAAGCTCGGCGACGACGTAGTCGACGTCGGGGAAGTCGTTCGTCATGGCACCGGTGATCCAGTTGCCCTCGATCGTCATGGCGCTCAGCTGCTTGCCGAAGGCCTCACCGCCCCAGCCCGCGCCGAGGTCCTGCGCATACGCGAACGATCCCGCCGCCATCTGGTCCTTGACGTACGTGAGGGCGTCGACGTTCTCCTGGCTGTTCGCGATCACCTCGCCGTCCTTGATGAGACCGCCGCCGGCCTGTGCCATGAAGGTTCCGATGCGCTGCCACTCCCAGCCGAAGCTGAGACCGACGACGCCGTCCTTCGTGAGCGTCTGGGCGACCGTCGACAGTTCGTCCCACGTCGTGGGGATGTCGTCGTCGGTCAGGCCTGCGGCATCCCACAGTCCCTTGTTGATGATCAGGGCGAGCGTCGAGAAGTCCTTCGGCGCGCAGTAGAACTGGTCGTCGTAGGTGAAGTTGTCGACGAGCGCGGGATAGAAGTCGTCCTTGTTCGCGAGCTCGTCGCCGTACGCCTTGAGCGAGCCGTTGTCGGCGTAGCCCGCCAAGAGCTCGGGCGCCAGGTAGAAGAGGTCCGGCGGGTCACCCGCCGCGAAACCCTGCGAGAGCTCCTGCGCCTGGTCGGTGGCCACCTTCACCTCGACGTCGACGCCCGACTCCTCCGACCAGGCCGCCGCGGCCTCCTTCACGGCGTCCGTCTCGGCGTCGCCGCTGGAGCCGAAGAGGATCGTGAGCCCGTCGTCGGAGCTGGTGAGCTCGCCGCCGGATGCGCCGCCGCCTGCGTCTCCCGAGTCGTCGAAGCCCGAACCGCAGCCCGCGAGCGCCAGCGCCCCGGTGACGAGGAGTGCTCCGGCCGCCAGGCCGGCGCGGGGGATGTGCCGTGTCATGTCTCTCTCCTTTGATGAGTCAGGCGTGACGGCCGGCGAAGGACGACTTCGTGTGCGGTCGATCAATTTGAACGATCAAAGTCCACCGTCAACGGTCAACGTAGAGCGGGCCGGGACCGACTGTCAACCCGTTTGACGGGCCCGTAGGATAATGATTTGAACGCTCAAGTGCCGCGTCGGGAGGTCCCATGGCGAAGTCGCCGACGGTCGAAGACGTCGCGCGCGAGGCGGGAGTCTCGCGGCAGACGGTGTCGAACGTGCTCAACTCGCCGGAGATCGTCAGAGAGGCCACCCGGGACCGGGTCCGCGCCGCGATCACGCAGCTCGGCTACGCGCCGTCGATGGCCGCGCGACGACTCCGCACGCAGCGCAGCGCGACGATCGGCATCCACCTCGATCCGTACGCGGGGGGAATCTCCGGGATCGTGCTCGACCGGTTCATCCATGCGCTGACCGATCGCGCGACACCCCGCGGCCTCCGCATCCTCGTGTACGCGGCGAACGACGCTGAAGAGGAGCTGCGGCGCGTTCGGCAGCTGCGCGAAGGGGGAGAGATCGACCGGATCGTGCTGACGGGCACGTATGCCGGCGATCCTCGGGCGGACTGGCTCGCCGAGCACGGCATCCCGTTCGTCGCCTTCGGCCGCCCCTGGGGCGAACCCGGCGCGGGCGTGGCGATGGGCAATCCCGAGCGACCATGGGTGGACGTCGACGGTGCGGCCGGCACGCGGGCCGCCACCGTCCACGCGATGGCGAACGGTTCGCGCGTGGCGTTCCTTGGCTGGCCTCGCGGCTCGGGCACCGGGGACGATCGCGAGCGGGGCTGGCGCGAGGCCGTCGGGATCGGGATCGACTCGCCCGCACCTCTGCGCTGGACCGCGGTCGACACCGTGCCGGCCGCGCGAGCGGTGGTCGAGCAGGAGCTCGCCGCGGGTCCGGTCGACGCCATCGTGTGCGCGAGCGACACCCTGGCGGTCGGTGCCCACCTTGCCGCCTCCCACAGCGGCTGGGCCGACATGCACGTCGTGGGATTCGACAACACCCCGGTCGCGCAGGCCCTCGACCTGTCGAGCGTCGAGCAGCGCCCCGAGCGCGTCGCCGAGGCGGTGCTCGACCTTCTGGTCGCCGACGCCGACACGTACGACGGGGACTGGCACCGTCTGATCGAGCCCGAACTGGTCGTGCGCACGCGCGAGCAGCCGACGTAGGCCGGCGATATCGTGCCGACAGATGCTGCGGCGCGATCGCCGATGCTTCAGCTTGCGTGCGTGGCCGTCTCCGCGAGGCGGCGGGTCTTCCCTGCGCGCGGTGGGCGGGGGAGCCAGAGCAGGGCGATGACTCCGCTCAGCAGGTAGAGGCATCCCTGCAGCTCGAGGAGAGGAAGCAGGCCGATCGGACCGTCGGAGAGGGCGCCGAGGAGGATGCCGGCCGCCTGCCCGAGTGCGCTCACGAGCCCGACCGCGGCGAACACGGCACCACGCTGCCACGGGGCGGAGTGCTCCTGCAGCACGCTCATGAGCCCCGCGATCATGATCACGCCCGGTGCGCCGACGGCGGCGAACAGCGCGACATAGGGCCAGATGTCGGTGGTCAGCGCGGGAAGGTTCCACGTCACGAGCGAGAGCGCGCCGAACGCGAACAGGCTCAGCGCCGTGAGCCCCCGCGGCGACGACCCGCGCACGAGGAAACCGAGCACGACGCCCGCGATGATCGCGCCGATCGCCTGGACGCCGCGCAGAAGGCCGACGTCGGCGTCCGATCCGCGCAGGCCGAGCGCGAAGAGCACGAAGAGGACGAGGAACATGCCCTGCGCGACGCTCGACACGAAGATCACAGCGAACGCGCCCCTCAGCCGGGGGATGCGGAAAGCGGCGAGGAGCCCGGTAGGCCTGCGGGCGGCTCCCTCGTCGGGGGAGTGCGCGTCGGTCGGTGCGGCGACGGCGGGCAGCGTCGCGATGAGGACGGCCGAGGCGACATAGGTCAGTACGTCGACCGCGACGATCAGCCGGAGGTCGCCGACGGCGAGGAGCACGCCGCCCAGCGGGCCGCCGATGAGGCGCCCCAGATTCTGGTTGAGGCCGATCAGGGCATTGGCCGAGACCAGGCGGGTGGTGTCGACGAGCTCGGGAAGGAGGGTGTTCTTCGCCGGCTCGAACAGCGTGCTGAGCGAGGCGTGCACGAAGATCACCGCGTACGCCAGCGGGAGGTCGCCCAGGTCGTCGACCCACAAGAGCGGCAGCAGCGCCAGCGCCTGCCCGACGTTGACCGCGAC
The DNA here is from genome assembly GCF_042267145.1 of Microbacterium sp. NPDC056044. NCBI lineage: Bacteria > Bacillati > Actinomycetota > Actinomycetes > Micrococcales > Microbacteriaceae > Microbacterium > Microbacterium sp. NPDC056044. The sequence goes on from NZ_JBHJWZ010000005.1 coordinate 66,312, forward strand.
CATGATCCAGCGCCGGTCGAATCGTCCGACGAGCCGGGCCGCGAGAGGCGCGAGCACCACGGCGGGGATGAGTTCGAGCAGGAACGCGATCGACGCGCCCAGGGCCGAGCCGGTGAGCTGGAACACGACGAGCGGCAGGGCGATGAAGAGGAGCCAGTCGCCGGTGTCCGAGATGAGCCCGGCCGTCCACAGCCGCCGGAAGGCGGGGATCGCGAAGGCGCTGCGCGAGGTCATCGCGGCTCCTCCCCGAATGTGGGTCGCGGAAACGCCAGCAGGGAGAGGCTGGCGACCGCTGCGTCGTCGGGCGCGTCTGCGCGGGTCGCGGCGATGTACGGCCGGACGATCGCGTCGATGCGCTCCACGAGTGACCGCAGCTCGGCGGGCGTCACGCGCAGGCCGTACTGGGCGTGGGCGTCGACGTCGCGCCACTCGCCCTCGATACGGTCGCGGCGCCGCACGTGCTCGCGCGCCAACTGGTAGTCGAGCTGGAGAGATGCCTCGAGCATCGCGGTCGCGCTCGCCGCCACCGACGGGTCCTCGGAGTCGAGGTCGAGACTCAGGCCGGTGATCGTCGCCTGCCACGGTCGTTCCCGGCCGTCGGCGGACGCGACCGGCTCGACGAGCCCGTGCTTGGCGAGCACCCGCAGGTGATAGCTGCAGTTGGACGGGTTGTCGTCGACCGCCCGCGCGCACTCTGACGCGGTGGCGGCGCCGTGCGACATGAGGAAGCTGAGCAGGTCGAGGCGCACCGGGTGGGCGAGCGCCTCGAGTGCCGCGGGGTCGCTGAGCGTGCGTCGGATCTCGGGTGCGGCCATGATCATCCAATCTGAAAGACGGTTTCAGATTAGATCGAGTCGGAAAAATCTGCAAGAGCCTTTCAGAGTTTCGACGTGGTCGGACGCGCGCCGCCGATGCGCCGGCCGAGCTCGGCCGCCACGGGGGCGACGAGCTCCGCGAAGTCGCCGGCCTCGCGCGCGCCGTCCGTCGGGAAGGTCACCGCGATCGCGGCGATCGGCCAGCCGACGTGGTCGAGCACCGCGACGCCGACCGACCCCAGCCCGAGGGTGACCTCGCCGTCCTCGGAGGCCCACCCCCGCTCCCGCACGCCGCGGAGCGTCTCGCGCAGCTCGCCGGGTCGCCGCGGACCCCGGCCGGTGCGATCGGCGAAGGCCGCGGCATCCGGGAACAGCGCCCGCACCTGCTCGCGCGGAAGCGCCGCGAGCATCGCCCGGCCCGTCGCGGTGAGATGCGACGGCAGGCGGACGCCGACGTCCGTCACCAGCGCGGGCCGGCGCGGCGCGCGCTCCTCCACGATGTACAGCACGTCGCGCCCGTGCATGACGGCGAGGTGCGCGCTCTCGCCGGCGCGGTCTACGAGGTCGGCGAGCACGGGACGGCCCAGTCGCGCCAGGGGTTCCTGGCGGGAGTAGCCGCCGGCGAGCTCGAACGCGGCGATGCCGAGCCCCCAGCGGCGATCCTCGGGCAGGTGCACGACGAACTGGTGCTCCTGCAGCGCCGCGAGCAGGTGGTACACGGTGGAACGGGGGATGCCCAGCGCTGTCGCGATCGTGCGCGCGGGGACCGGCCCGCGCTGTCGCGCGAGGTACGACAGGATCCGCAGCGTCTGGTCGGCGGCCGGCACCTGAGGTCGTGTCTCGCTGTCTGGGATCACAGACAGAGGATCCCACGACCCGCTGTCGCGTACCAAGGCCGAGGTGTGGAATCGGACCATGACCATCGTCACGCACACTCCCGCCAGCGACCTCGCCGTCGTCACCGTCGGCGCGGCGCCGCTGCGTCCCGACGAGGTCGTCGCCGTCGCCCGACACGGCGCCCTCGTCGAGCTCGCCCCCGAGGCGCTCGCCCGCGTCGCGGCGACCCGCGCCCTCGTCGAGGGCCTCGCCGACGACCCCGAGCCGCACTACGGCATCTCGACCGGGTTCGGCGCCCTCGCCACCACGTTCATCGCCCCCGAGCGCCGCCTTCAGCTGCAGGCCAGCCTCATCCGTTCGCACGCCGCCGGCACCGGTGCGGAGGTCGAGCGGGAGGTGGTGCGCGCGCTCATGCTGCTGCGCCTTCAGACCCTCGCGACCGGCCACACCGGCGTCCGTCCCGTCGTGGTCGAGACCTACGCCGCGATGCTCGACGCCGGCATCACCCCGATCGTGCGCGAGTACGGCTCGCTCGGCTGCTCCGGAGACCTCGCGCCGCTGTCGCACGTCGCGCTCGCCGCGATGGGCGAGGGGCGCGTGCGCACCGCGACCGGCGAAGAGGCCGACGCGGCGGAGGCGCTGGCCGCAGCATCCATTCCCTCTCTCGTCCTGCGAGAGAAGGAGGGACTCGCGCTCATCAACGGCACCGACGGCATGCTCGGGATGCTGCTGCTCGCGCTCCACGATCTCTCGATGCTGCTCGACACGGCGGACGTCGCCGCGGGCATGTCGGTGGAGTCGCAGCTCGGCACCGACGCGGTGTTCGCCGCCGACCTGCAGGCGCTCAGGCCGCAAGTGGGGCAGGCGGTGTCGGCCGCGAACCTGCGGGCCGTGCTCGCGGGCTCGGGCATCATGGCATCGCACCGCGATCCCGCGGTGTGCACCCGCGTGCAGGACGCGTACTCGCTGCGCTGCTCGCCGCAGGTGCACGGGGCCGCGCGCGACACCGCCGACCACGCGCTGCTCATCGCCTCGCGCGAGCTCGCCGCAGCCGTGGACAACCCGGTGATCACGGACGACGGGCGCGTCGAGTCGAACGGCAACTTCCACGGCGCACCGGTCGCGTACGTGCTGGACTTCCTCGCGATCGCGGTGGCCGACGTCGCCTCGATCTCGGAGCGGCGCACCGACCGCGCCCTCGACCGCGCCCGCAGCAACGGCCTGCCGCCGTTCCTCGCCGACGAGGTCGGCGTCGACTCGGGCTTCATGATCGCTCAGTACGCCGCCGCCGGGATCGTCTCGGAGCTGAAGCGGCTCGCGGTCCCGGCATCCGTCGACTCGATCCCGTCGTCGGCGATGCAGGAGGATCACGTGTCGATGGGGTGGGCCGCCGCACGCAAGCTCCGCCGCGCGATCGACGGGCTCGCGCGCGTGCTCGCGATCGAGGTGCTCACCGCCGCGCGCGCCCTCGACCTGCGCGCTCCGCTCGAACCGGCTGCCGCCACCGGCGCCGTGCGCGACCTCGTGCGCACCGTCGCCGGCGGCCCCGGCCCCGACCGCCACCTGTCGCCCGAGATGGAGGCCGTGACCGCGCTCGTGCAGTCCGGCGCCGTCGCGGCGGCCGCCTACCAGACCACCACGAAGGAGTGACGATGTCCGTTCCGACAAGCTCGACGACCGCGCCGGCCGCCCGCGGGCTCGGCGAGCACGCCGTGCGCGCCCCGCGCGGCCCCGAGCGCACCGCCAAGAGCTGGGGCGCCGAAGCCGCCAAGCGCATGCTCATGAACAACCTCGACCCCGAGGTCGCCGAGCACCCTGAAGACCTCGTCGTCTACGGCGGCACCGGGCGAGCGGCTCGGTCGTGGGAGGCGTTCGACGCCATCGTCCGCACCCTCGACGAGCTCGAGCCCGACGAGACGCTGCTCGTGCAGTCCGGCAAGCCGGTCGGGGTCTTCCGCACGCACGAGTGGGCGCCGCGCGTGCTCATCGCCAACTCGAACCTCGTGGGGGACTGGGCGACGTGGCCCGAGTTCCGCCGCCTCGAAGAGCTCGGCCTCACGATGTACGGGCAGATGACCGCGGGGTCGTGGATCTACATCGGCACGCAGGGCATCCTCCAGGGCACGTACGAGACGTTCGCCGCGGTGGCGCGCTCCCTCGCCGAGAAGAGCGGGACGGATGCTGCGACCGCGAGCCTCGCCGGAACCCTCACGCTCACCGGGGGCGCCGGGGGCATGGGCGGCGCGCAGCCCCTCGCCGTGACCCTCAACGGGGGAGCGGTGCTCATCGTCGACGTGGACGAGTCGCGGCTCGCCCGCCGCGTCGAGCACGGCTACCTGGACGAGTACACGACCGACCTCGATGCGGCCCTCGCGCGGGTCGTCGCGGCGAAGGAGGCCGGCGAGGCGCTGTCGGTCGGCGTCGTCGGCAACGCCGCCGAGGTCTTCGGCGACGTACTGCTGCGCCACCGGGCCGGCGAGGTCGCGGTCGACATCGTCACGGATCAGACCAGCGCGCACGACCCGCTGGCGTACCTGCCGGTGGGCATCGCGTTCGAGGACTGGAAGGCCGAGGCGGCCCGCGATGCCGAAGCGTTCACCGCCCGCGCTCGCGGATCGATGGCCAAGCACGTCGCGGCGATGGTGGGATTCCAGGACGCCGGGGCCGAGGTCTTCGACTACGGCAACTCGATCCGCGCCGAGGCGCAGCTCGGCGGCTTCGACCGGGCGTTCGCGTTCCCCGGCTTCGTGCCGGCGTACATCCGTCCGCAGTTCGCCGAGGGCCGCGGACCGTTCCGCTGGGTCGCGCTCTCGGGCGACCCCGACGACATCCGCAAGACCGACGAGGCCGTCAAGGCGCTGTTCCCCGACAACGCGGGGCTCGTGCGCTGGCTCGACAAGGCCGGGGACGCGGTGCACTTCGAGGGACTGCCGGCCCGCATCTGCTGGCTCGGCTACCAGGAGCGACACCTCGCCGGACTGAAGTTCAACGAGATGGTCGCCTCGGGCGAGCTGTCGGGCCCGATCGTGATCGGCCGCGACCACCTCGACGCCGGATCGGTCGCCTCGCCCTACCGCGAGACCGAGTCGATGGCCGACGGCTCCGACGCGATCGCCGACTGGCCGCTCCTCAACGCGCTGCTCAACACCGCGTCGGGTGCGGCCTGGGTCTCGATCCACCACGGCGGCGGCGTCGGCATCGGCCGCAGCATCCATGCCGGTCAGGTCACGGTCGCCGACGGCACGCCGCTGGCGGCCGAGAAGCTCGAGCGCGTTCTCACAAACGACCCCGGCACCGGCGTGATGCGCCACGTCGACGCCGGGTACGACCGCGCGAAGGAGGTCGCGCGCGAGCGCGGCCTGAACGTGCCCATGCTCGACGACTGACGGACGGATGCCGTGACCACGACGCTCATCACGAACATCGGCGAACTGACCACCAACGTCGCGCGCGACGGCGATGCTCTGGGCACGCTGCACGACGCCGCCGTGCTCGTCGTGGGGGACCGCATCGCCTGGGTCGGCCCCGCCGCCGCCGCGCCCGCCGCCGCTCGCGCCGCCGCGCCCGCAGCCCGCTCGACCGCGCACGCCAACGACCGCGAGAGTACTTCTGATGGACGAGAGGTAGGGAACCAACCCGCATCTCGTCCACCAGGTGTTCTCTCGCGGGAGGAGGGGGTCGAGCGCGACGGCGGGGGCGAGCGCGACGGAAGGGGCGAGCGCGGCCAGGGGGTCGAGCGCGACGCGGGCGGGGGCCGGGTCGAGGTCGTCGACGCCGGGGGGCGTGCGGTCATCCCGGGGTTCGTCGACAGCCACACGCACCTCGTGTTCGGGGGCGACCGGGCCGACGAGTTCGAGGCGCGCATGACCGGTACGCCGTATGCCGCAGGGGGCATACGGCGTACCGTCGCGGCGACCCGTGCCGCGAGCGACGACGAGCTGCGGGCTCGTCTCGCGGGCTTCGTGGCCGAGCTCCACGCGCAGGGGACGACGACGTTCGAGGTCAAGACGGGCTACGGGCTCACCGTCGCCGACGAGGAGCGGCTCGCGCGGCTCGCGGCCGAGGTGACGCCCGAGGTCACCTTCCTCGGCGCGCACGTCGTGCCCGCCGAGTACGCGGAGCGGCGGGGCGACTACGTCGATCTCGTGTGCGACGAGATGCTCCACGCCTGCGCGCCGCACAGCCGGTGGATCGACGTTTTCTGCGAGCGGGGGGCCTTCACGCCCGAGGAGTCGCGGCGCATCCTCGCCGCCGGCGTCGCGCAGGGCCTGGAGCCGCGCGTGCACGGCAACCAGCTCGGGCCGGGCGACGGTGTGCATATCGCTGTGGAGCTGGGCGCAGCATCCGTCGACCACTGCACGTATCTCTCCGACGACGATGTCGCCGCGCTCGCCGGGTCGCGCACGGTCGCGACGCTGCTGCCGGGCGTCGAGTTCTCGACCCGCCAGCCGTACCCCGACGCGCGGCGGCTGCTCGATGCCGGCGTCACCGTCGCGCTCGCGAGCGACTGCAACCCGGGGTCGAGCTTCACGAGCTCGATGCCGCTGGTGGTCGCGCTCGCCGTGCGCGAGATGGGCGTGACGCCCGCCGAGGCGGTGTGGGCGGCGACCGCCGGCGGCGCGCAGGCGCTGCGCCGCGACGACGTCGGCGCGCTCGCTCCGGGCATGCGCGCCGACCTCGTGATGCTCGACGCACCGACGCGCGTGCACCTCGCGTATCGGCCCGGCGTGCCGCTCGTGCACACCGTGTGGGTCGGCGGCGTCACCCGCGCATGACAGGAGCCGCCCGGCGCAAGGCCGGGCGGCTCGTTGTCGCGTCCCGCGTCAGCGTGCGGCGAGCTCCGCGACGTCGGCCGGCGCGAGCGCCGAGCGCCACACGGTCAGCTCGTCGACGTCGCCCCGGAAGGGCGTGTCCCACCAGTTGACGCCGAGGGCGAAGACGTTGCCCGGTCCCGAGAGCAAGTCGGGGAAGCCGGTGCCCTGGAAGCGCAGCTCGCCGTCGATGTACACGGATGCCGCGCCGCCGTCGACGACGAACGCGACGTGCGACCACTCGCCGACGAGCAGGCTCCGCCCTGTGCCGGCGTCGTACCACTGCGCGCCCGACCACAGCATGGTCGAGCCGCCGACGCCGTCGTGTCCGCGCGGCACGAGGCTCACCCACGAGTTCGGGTTCGCCGCGGCGAAGAACGCGGTCGTGTACGACGTGAGCGCCTCGGGCCGCAGCCACATGCTCAACGAGTACGACGAGCCCTGCACCAGTCCGTCGGGCAGCCGCACGCCGCCGGTGCCGTCGAGGTGCAGCGCACCGCCCTCGACGCCGTCCGTGACGAACGCCGCGGCAGCGGCCGCGGGGGCGTCGATGCGGGCGCCGGTCGGTGCGGCGTCGGTGAAGGCGCCCGCAGCATCGGCCAGCGTGCCGTCGAACGCCCACGCGCCCGCGAGCACGCCGGGTGTGCGTGCGAGCACGACGACCTCGAACGAGACGGATGCCTCGGCCCCGCCGTTGCGGATCGTGGCGGTGAGCGTCGCGCGGGCGTCGGGCTCGCCGATGCCGGGACGCGTCACGGTGCCGTCGGCGGCGACGACGGCCGCGTCGGAGGTCGCCCACGCGATCGTCGTGCCGCCCGTGCCCGACGTCGGCAGGTCGAGGTCGACCGTGACGCCCGAGGTGTCGCCGAGCGACAGGTCGGCGGCGACCGCTTCGACCGCCGCGCCGCCGGTGAGCTCCACGGACCGGCGTCCCCACAGCGTGACGCCGGCCGCTGACACCGCGGTGAAGCCGGTCGACCACGCCTCGCGGTCGGGATCCCACACCGGCGCGAACACGCCCTTGTAGACCACGCCGTCGATCGTGAGGGTCGCGGTGTGCTGCCCGGTGAGCTTCCAGCCGCCGTCGACGGCGCCGCTGACGCGACCGGTCTTGCCGAAGGACGCGTCGGATGCCTCGGCCGCCGTCGCCGTGATGTCCTTGCCCATGTCGACCAGCTGCCACGTGCCGACGACGTCGTCGCGCTTCACCTTGCCCGCCGTCTCGCCCGCGTATCGCATGGGCGACACCAACGGCCAGCCGTCCGCGTTCATCCACATCTGGTGCACCCGTACCTCGTGCAGCTCGCCGGTGCCGGGGAAGCGGGCGTGGAAGACCATGAACATGCGCCCGGTGCCGGGGTCCCGGTACCACGACGTGTGGCCGGGGGAGACGTAGCCGGTTCCGGCGCCGGTGCCCGGGTCTCCGAGCTCGCGCCCGAAGAGGTGCCCGCCCATGAGCTTGACGCCGAACGGCTGGATCGACACGTCGTCGAACAGGGGCAGCGACGGGTCGGCCTTCACGTCGCGCATGTCGTTGCCCTGCGCATCGAGGTACGGGCCCGCCACAGACTTCGAGCGGGCGACGCGCACGTCGTACCCGCCGGTCACGCCGAGGCCGCCGAACGACAGATAGAGGTAGTAGTAGCCGGTGTCGGCGTCGTACTGGATCGTCGGCGCCTCGATGCGGCTGTGGTTGCCGCCGACGAGGTGCGTGCCGTACCCCTGGCCCGGCAGCGGCGCGCCAGTCGCAGCATCCATCTCCAGCAGGTAGATGCCGCCCGAGTACGAGCCGTAGACCATCCACAGCCTGCCGTCGGCGTCGTAGAACGCATCGGGGTCGACGGTGTTGGGGTGACGGCGCGCGTCGTAGGTCTCGCCCGGGTTCTCGGACTCGCCCTGCATGCCGCTCTTGAGCAGGATGCCCTGGTTCTCGTACGGACCGTCGACGGTCTCGGAGGTCGCGAGTCCGAGCGCCGACCGCGGCGACGCCCCCTCGCACGCGTTGTAGTACATGGCGTAGCGGCCGTCGGGCAGCTGGATGACGTCCGCGGCCCACAGGGTCGAGGTCTGCGCCCATTCGAACGTCTCGGCGAGCTCGGTGTAGATGTCGTCGAACAGCGCGTTGTCGGGGTTCTGCGACAGATCGATCGTGTTCTGCTGCCACGACATGAGATCGGTCGTGTGCGCCGACGCCCCGTGAGATCCGAACACCCAGATGTCGTCGCCGGACGTGACGATCGACGGATCATGCACCGTGACGTCGTCGAACACCGGGGCGGGTGGGACGGGATCGGGCTTGGCCCAGGCGGGGCTCGCGCTGAGCGCGCCCGCGACGAGCAGTCCGGCAGTGGTCAGGGCGAGCGCGGTGCGAGGACGTACGCGGCGCGTCATGGAGTCTCCAGTTCGACAGTGGACGGGACGACGGATGCTGCGCCTCGACGCCGAGCCGTCAGACCGTCGCTCGCAATCTATAACGATGTAGACCACGAGTACAACGATGTAGAACCAGATTTCACTCGAGACGGTGCCGGCCCGCGTCACGTGCAGGCCGACAGGCGGGGGTCAGCGGGGCACGTCGAGCGTCCAGTTGTCGGGGTCGACGGCGCTGGCGACGTCCCAGTCGTCCTGCGCCCAGAGGAACGTCGCGACGGCGCACGTCGGCATGTGGTCGATGTCGTCGCCCGACAGGCTCGCCGCGAGCGCGCTCATGCCGGGGTCGTGCGCCACCACCATGACCGTCGCGGCGCGTGTGGCCGCGGCCGCCGCGAGCAGCGTCTTCGCGGGCGCGCCGTACAGCTCGGGGTCGAGCGAGACGGCCACGCCGAGCTCGGCCGCGAAGGCCTCGGCCGTGGTGCGCGCCCGCACGGCGGTGCTCGACAGGATCACGTCGGGCCGGAACCCGGTGGCCGCGAGCCGCGCCGCCATGCGGGGTGCGTCGCGCATGCCGCGGTCGTTGAGCGGACGGTCGTGGTCGTCCAGGCCCGGGTTGCCCCAGTCGGACTTGGCGTGCCGCACCAGGGCGAGACGGATCATGAGGTCACCTTTCCTGAGGCCTTGGCGGCGAGGAGTTCGAGCACGCACAGCGCCGCGAGGCGGACGGTCCGCCCGTCCGGGGCATCCGCCGTGGCATCCACCTCGGCGATGTCGGCGCTGCGCACGCGGGGGTCGGCGGCGAGAGCACGCACGAGAGCGCGCAGCTCCCACGCGGCGAGGCCCCCGGGAACGGATGCCGGACACCCCGGCGCGACGGAGCGGTCGCACACGTCGACGTCGACGTCGAGATGCACCGCGCGGCCGCCGGCCCCGGCGATCTCGAGCGCCTCGGCGGCGACGTCGGCAGCGCCGCGGCGGCGCAGGTCGTCCATCGTCACCACGGTGATGCCGTACTCGGCCGCACGCCGGGCGTACGCGACGGAGTTGGCGAAGTCGGCGATGCCGAGCTGCACGATCCGCCGCCCGTCGAGGCCGTCTTCGACGAGGCGGCGCACCGGCGACCCGTTCGAGACGCCGTCGCGCAGGTCGAAGTGCGCGTCGATCGTGATGAGCCCCGCCGCGCCCGCGCCCTGCGCAACCGCATACGTCACCGAGTTGTCGCCGCCCAGCGCGACGACGAGATCCGCGCGTTCGCGCAGCTCCGCGACCGTGGAGCGGACGGATGCCTCGCCCGCCGGCCCGTCGGGCTCGTCGATGTCGCCCGCATCGGCGATGCGCAGCACGTCGTCCAGGTCCACGGGCGGCGGTCCGAGGAGCGTCGGGCTGTAGCGGCGCAGGGCTTCGCGGATCGCGGCGGGGGTGGCATGAGCGCCGGTGGGGGACAGGGACGTGCGGAATGCGGGGACACCGAGGATCGCAGCATCCCATCCGCCGTCTTCGAGAGGGGGCCATGCGCCCGCGCGGGGCCACAGCGGATCATGGGAAAGCGTCACGTCTCGACGCTACCGGGCGCGTCAGGCCGCGACGTAGACCCACGCGGAGCGACCGCTCGCGAGCACCACCGCGCAGCGTCGGTACAGCGCCGCCTCGTACTCGTCGGCCGCGTCGAGTTCGTCTTCACTGAGCAGCAGCGTCCGGCCGACGACCTTGTCGAGCGGGTTGCCGGTCTCGCGCACGACCGGGTGCACGGAGAGGCCCGACAGGTCGACCACCCGAGTGTCGGGGATCTCCGCGTAGTCGACGGTGTACCCGGGCAGGGCGTCGGGCTCGCCCTCGACCAGGCGGCCGAACGTGTCGAGCTGCACGTCCGCATTCTGCAGCGTGCCGTAGCTGAAGAGGTACTCGGTGGGCTCATCCGCGGACACGGCCCCAGGCTAGACCCTCGTGCCCGCCGAACGGCGGGGACTTCACGCACTCTTAACACTGCGCGCCCGCGCCGCGTCAGCCGAGGAACGCGTGGGCGACCGAGAAGATCGCGAGGCCGGCCAGGGCGCCGACGATCGTGCCGTTCAGGCGGATGTACTGCAGGTCGCGGCCGACCATGAGCTCGATCTTCTCGGTGGTCTCTGCGGGGTCCCACCGCTCCACCGTGTCGGTGATGATCGACGCGATGTCGTGGCGGTAGCGGTCGACGAGGAACACGGCGGCATCGGTGACCCAGGTGTCGACGCGGCGCTGGAGCGCAGCATCCGTCGTCAATCGCTCGCCGATCTCGACGAGCGCCTCGACGCCCCGACGGCGCAGGCCGCTCTCGGGGTCGGCGAGGGAGCGCAGGAGCCCCGCCTTCGCGGTCGTCCAGGCTTCGCCGGCGAGCTCGCGCACGCGGGGGCTGTCGAACACCGCGAGCTTGGCGTCTTCGAAGCGCCCGATCGTCGCGGGGTCGTGCTGCAGGTTGCCGGCGAGGCGGCCGAGGTAGCCGTCGATCGCGACGCGGGCGGGATGCTGCGGATCGGCCTGCACCGCCGCGACGAACTTGACCGCCTCGTTGTAGACGGTGTCGTCGACGAACCGGTGCGCGACCGAGGGCACCCAGCCGGGCAGCCGGCGCGAGACGACGCCCGTGAACGCGACCTTGTTGGCGGCGAGCCACGCGGCCACCGTGTCGGCCGCGAGATCGACCGCGCCGTGGTGGGCTCCGGCGGCGATGATGCGCTCCAGCCACTCGCCGAGCGGCGGCCCCCACTCCGGCGCGATGAGGTGCTCACGGGCGAGTTCCTCGATGACGTCCTTCACGTCGTCGTCGCTGAGCGCGCGCAGCACGCTTCCCGCCATGACGGATGCCTCGGCCGCGACCCGCTCGGCATGCTCGGGCGCGCTCAGCCATTCGCCGAGACGCCGGGCGATCGCGGTCTGGTCGAGCTTGGTGCGCACCACGTCGGCGCGGAGGAACTCGGTCTCGACGAACTCGCCGAGCGTGCGGCCGATCTCGTCCTTGCGGCTCGGGATGATCGCAGTGTGCGGGATCGGGATGCCGAGCGGATGCCGGAACAGCGCCGTCACCGCGAACCAGTCGGCGAGCGCGCCGACCATGCCGCCCTCGGCCGCCGCACGGACGTAGGCGAGCGCGGGGATCTCCTGCTGGAACGCGAACGAGAAGGCGAACAGCACGGCCATGAAGATCAGCGCACCGAGAGCGACGCCCTTCATGGTGCGCAGCGCGCGGCGGCGCTCCTGGTCGGCAGGGCTCAGGAGGTGCGTCGGGGTCGGCGACATGCGTCAGTCCTCGAGCGGCCCGAGCCACGCGGTCGCGACCGTGGAATGCGCGGATTCGGGGTCGGAGGGATGGAAGAGCCCTGCCAGCACGTCGCGGTAGAGACGGCTGAGCTCGTTCGCCGAGAAGTACGAGGACCCGCCCGCGACGAGCACGGCCTCGTCGACGATCTGCTTCGCGGCCGTCACCGCGCGGTGCTTGACGCCCGCGAGCAGCGAGAACCACCGCGACCCGTGATCGACGAGGCCGTCGACGTCGCGGGCGAGCGCGTCGATCTGCGGCGGCAGCGCGTCGTAGGCGAGCGCCATGCCGGCGATGCGCCAGCGGATGTCGGGATCCTGGCTGTGCGCCTTGCCCGTGCGCTTCGACGTGCGCGCGGCCGCGGCGCCGGCTGCGAGGTCGAGCGCGCGCCGCGCGATGCCGGTGTACACCGAGGCCAGCAGGATCTCGAACACGCTGAAGATGCCGAACACCAGCGGGTCGGGGTTCGGGCCGGGGGCGAGCCGCCGCACGATGCGGTCGGCCGGCGCCACCGCGTCGCGCAGCACCGTCGTGCGGGACTGCGTGCCGCGCATGCCCAGCGTGTCCCAGTCGTCGCGCACGACGACGCGGCCCGCCTGCACCTCCGAGCGCGGCACGAACGCGTAGACCATGCGCGGGGCGTCCTCCGAAGAGGTGTCGAGCCCGTGCAGGCCCAGCTGCGTCCACACCGGAGCGAGCGACGTGAAGATCTTGGTGCCGGTGAACGAGTACCCGCCGTCGGGGAGGGGCGCAGCATCCGTCCCGCTCCCGAACAGCACGAGGTCGTTCCCCGCCTCGCTGATCCCGAACGCGAACACCTCGCCGGCGGCCGCCCCCTCCTGCACGAACCGCAGCGCGTCGATGCCGCGGTCGGCGAGCACCTTCGCGACGCCCGTCCACACCAGGTGCATGTTGATCGCGAGAGCCGTCGCCGGGGCGGCCCCCGCGAGCCGCTGCTGGAGGACGGATGCCTCTGCCAGCCCCAACCCGGAGCCGCCGAGCTCTTCGGGCACGAGGATCGCGAGGTACCCGGCATCCTTCAGGTCCGCGAGGTCGTCGTCGGGGAACGTGTTCTCGCGATCGTGCACGGCTGCCCTCGCGCGGAAACGCTCCAGCAGCTCGTCGGTCAGGATCTCGCTCGGATCGAAGGGGGCCACCACGCCATTCTTACGCGATGATGTGCGCATGGCGACGCTCTCGGAGATGCTCCAGGCGCTCATCCCGCCGACTCAGCGGCAGACCGCGGCGGAGGTGACCGAGGCGCTCGACCTCGGATCCGGCGACCGCGCCGGCAAACGCAGCGGATTCCTCATCATGCTGACCCTGGCCGGCATCATCGCGATCGCCGGCGTGCTGACCGACTCCACCGCGACCGTCATCGGCGCGATGATCATCGCACCCCTCGGCACTCCGATCCTCGGCATCGGGCTGGGCATCGTGACGGGTCACCTCAGCCTGGTCGTGCGGTCGATCATGTGGGTGGTGCTCGGGCTCGTCATCGTGATCGTGCTGGGCCTGGCGTTCTCGCTGTTCGTCGCGACGCCCGAGAGCCTCGAGACGAATTCGCAGGTTCTCGGGCGCACTTCGCCGAGTTTCATGGACCTGGTCGCGGCGCTCGCCACAGGGTTCGCGGGCGGCTTCGCGATGTGCCGCCGGGACCTGAGCGCGATCCTCCCCGGCGTCGCGATCGCGATCTCGCTCGTGCCGCCGCTGGGCGTCGTCGGGGTCTGCGCGGGGCAAGGGCTCTGGGCCGACGCGCTCGGTGCGCTGTGGCTGTTCCTCTCGAACGTCGTCGCCCTCGTCATCGCCGGCAGCATCGTCTTCACGCTCGCCGGCTATGCGCGCGACCCTGGGTCGTCGCCCGTGGCGAACCGGCGCCGCGCCTACGTCATCGTCACCCTGCTGGCGGTCGTCATCGCGATCCCGTTGGCGGTGAACTCCGCGGTGTCGTTGGCGCTCGCGCGCTGGTCGGTGGCGATCCAGGACTCCGTGACCGACTGGCTCAGCGCAGACGACGGCGCCCGGGTGTACGGCGTGGACTGGTCGGGGGCGACCGCCACCGTCGCCATCACGACCGATGACGGTCAGACGCCGTCGGTCGAGGACCTGCGCGACGAGCTCGCGAGCATGCTGCCGTCGTTCGTCGGGGTGATCGTGGACGTCGGCCAGGGCGTCGAGATCACCGTGCAGTAGGTGCCACTCGCCGGGCTCGGGCGCGTGCGGCGAACGGTGCCTCGAACGTCGTCTGCGGCCGATGTGGCCGCGGCTGGGAGTTCTCAGCGCACGGCGTCGAGGGCGTCGGCGATCTTCGCCAGCACGGCGGCGGCGACCTCTGCCCCGTCGTCGGGGAGGTGGTCGATGACGTCGACGATCGTCTCGTGGTGGGCGGCGAAGGCCTCGTCGACACGCTGCACGCCTTCGTCGGTGGGGACGAGGAAGTGCGCCCGCCGGTCGCTCGGGTGCTGCACACGCCGGATGTAGTCACGGGCGACGAGACGCTCGACGACATTGGTGACGGTCGCGCTCGACGTGTCGAGCATGACGATGAGGTCCTTCGGGCCGAGGTCGCGCTCGTCGCGCATGCCCTGGACGAGATAGCGGAGCGCCGTGAGGTCGATGGCGGAGAGCCCCGACTCGCGGAGCGCGCGGTCGGACTGGTGTCGCTCGGCGCGCCGGAGATGCAGGAGCGCCTCGCTCAGCCGACGGCCGGCCTCGGAGTTCGGCGGCGCCGCGTACAGGTGCTCGCCCTCGTGGCGGATGACGTTCTGGGGCATGCGCGTACTGTATTCCACACCGACTGTGACAACCAGTGAATTACACACCCGCTGTGATACATGGTGACGGGGAATGACAGAGTGTGAAGCGCCGCCGGCGCCGGCCCTCGCCGCCTGAGCGCGCGGGCGCGCCAGAATGGTGTCGTGATCTCGACGGAACTGGCGCTGGCGCTGCGCGAAGCGGGCCTCGTGTGGCACCCGCACTCGGGCGACCGCTTCCAGCTCGACGAGCCGGAGTTCGAGGCCGACGTCTTCACCGTCAGCGAGATGACCGTCGAGCCCCGCGAGTACCCGACGGGGCGCATCCTCGCCTTCAACGGCACGACCGAGTGGGCGCTGGATTCCGTCGCCCTCGAGGACGCGCTGTGGCTGCCGCACGAACACCAGCTGCGCGAGATGCTCCGCGGGGCCTTCCGTTCGCTCCGGCGGCTGCCCGACAACCACGAGGTCGAGATCGTGCTGGGCGGTGAGCGGCACGTGTTCGCACACCCCGAGCCCGCCGATGCCTACGCGCTCGCGCTGCTCGAGATGCTCCGCCGCCTCGCGTGAGCCGGACCGCTACACCCCGATCGTGAGGGCCGCGGTGTAGCCCGCCGCCACCGAGCCGGACATGGTGGCGAGCTGGTGCACGGCGCCGTCGTCGCGGAACACGTTGTCGCTCTGCAGCGACACCTGCGAGGCGTTGCGCACACTCTGCGCATACCCGCTCGTCGCGTACACGGCGTCGTTGGTCTCGGGCGGCAGCGCGATCTGACTCGTCTTCACGATCGGGCCGCTCGCGACGGCCGTCGCGATGTCGTCGTACACCTCGAAGTGGATGTGCGGCCAGCGCCCCGAGTAGCACGCCGGATAGATCGAGGTGAAGGTGACGGTGCCGTTCGCGTCGGTCTCCTGCACCCCGCGCAGGTAGTTCTCGTTCTCGACGCCCCGGCTGTACAGCGAGTAGTTGCCGTCGCGGTCGCAGTGCCAGAGATACACGCCGCGGCCCGCGAGCGGCGCTCCGGTCGCGGCATCCCTCACCGTCAGCGCGATCGTGAGCGGCACGCCTGCGGCGACGGTCGACGACGAGCCGAAGCTCGAACGGATGTCGCCCCGCACGATGCCCGAATCATCGAGCACGTCGACGCCGTTCGACCCGTCCGCCGGGTAGGGGCCGGCGGTCTCTTCGGGTACCTCTTCGAGGGGGACGGATGCTTCGGCCTCGGTCGTCGCGGACGCCGACGGCGTCGCGCTCGGCGTGGCGGAGCCGGCGGGCGAAGGGGTGGCCGAGGCATCCGTCCCGTCCGTCGCGCCGCAGGCGGCGAGCAGGCTCGTCAGCGCGACGCCGCCGAAGATGCCGAGCGCTCGGCGCCGGTCGACGAGGGTGCGGATGTCGTAGACGAGGCCGCGGTGGTCCTCGTCGATCGGGGTGCCGTCGGCGTCGAGCCAGTCTCGATCGTTCCGGGCGGGGGAGTCGTCGGGAGTCATGCCTCGAGTAGAGCGGCTACGGCTATGCGAGGGCTATGCCACGGCTATGCGTGGCACATCGGGTCAGCCGATCGTCGTGACGGGCTCGGTGTCGGGGATCGGGCTCGCGCCGCGCACGCGCAGGTCGGGCAGGCCGCGCGCGAACACGACGGCGACGAGCAGGGCCAGCCCGCAGAACACCGCGGCGGCGGAGTACGCCGCCGTCACACCGCCCGGGCCGTCGATGAGGATGCCGGCGACGGCGGAGCCCGCCGCCGCGCCGATGAGCTGGCCCGTGCCGACCCACCCGAACGCCTCGGCGGTGTCGCTGAACTTGACGCTCGCCGTCGTGACCGCTGAGAGCACCGCGAGCGCCGGAGCGATGCCGATGCCGGCGACGAAGAGGGTGGCGCCGATCCACCACACATTGACCCACAGAGCAGTGAGGGCGAGCCCAATCGCGACGACGGTGAGGCGCCGCGCCGTGGCCCAGCGGCCCATCGGCAGGTGCCCGAAGGTGAGTCCGCCGGCGAGGCTGCCGATCGAGAAGACGGCGAGCACGAGTCCCGCCTCCAGTCCGCCGTGGTCGAAGGTCGCCACGACGCTCGCCTCGACGGCGGCGAACGAGCCGATGAGGAGGAAGCCGATGACCGTCGCCAGCAGGATGGGCGGGCGGGTCAGCACCTTTCCGAACGAGCGCTTGCTGCGCGGGATGCGCACGCGGCCGACCTCGGGGGAGAGGATGAACCAGGCACCGCCGGCCACCAGGATCACGACGACCAGCATCAGGCCGACGACCGTGCCCGCCTGCGTGGCGACGAAGGTGATGAGCACCGGCGCGAGGATCCAGATGAACTCCTGCAGCGAGGCGTCCAGCGAGTAGAGCGCGGTCAGCTGCGTGGAGTTGACCATCTTGGCGTAGATGGTGCGCACCGCCGCGACGATGGGCGGCGTCGCGGCGCCCGCGATGAAGCCGAGGACGATGTAGACGGGCACCGGCGCGACGAGCAGCGCGATGGCGGTGAGGGATGCTGCGGCCACCGCGGTCGTGAGGGTGAGCACCCTGCGCATGCCCCAGCGGCCCATCCAGCGGCTGGTGACCGGGCCGGCGAGAGCCTGGCCGATCGACACCGCGGCGAGCACGACACCGGCCGCGCCGTACGAGCCGGTGATCCCCTCGATGTGCAGGAGGATCACGAGGCTGATCATCCCGTTGGGGAAGCGCGCGGTCAGCTGAGCCGCGATGATGCGGGCCACCCCGGGGGTGCGCAGAAGTTCCCGGTAGCCGGCCACCCGACAACGTTACGGCACGCCCGCGGGTGTCTTGGCGCGGCGGCGGGAGGGCCTTGGAGCATTCGCGTACGCGACACGCCCGCGACACGCCGGACGCGTTGTCCACAGGCGAATCGGATGTCGGAGCCCCTGACTACCTTCTCGCCTGTGGACGGATGCGGCCGTGGCGTTCGAAAGCCCCGTGATCCTGGCCTTTTCCAGACCCTTGCGGCTGTGGATGAATCCGTGGACAACCTGTGTTGTACATGGGGAGAACGGTGGAAAATCACACAGATGTAACTACTAGCCCTTGTGGTGCTATCGAATGTCGGTACCCATATGTAGTATTGGACTCCCGGTGGGGGGACTACCGGGAAAGAGCACCGGATGCCACCGGGGGAAGCACTGAGGAGACGGAATCGACATGGCGATCACGGTTTACACGAAGCCCGCGTGCGTGCAGTGCACGGCGACGTATCGAGCACTCGATTCCAAGGGGATCGAGTACGAAATCCACGACCTCTCCGAGGACCCCGCGGCCCTCGAGCAGGTCAAGGCGCTGGGCTACCTCCAGGCGCCGGTCGTCATCACCGATGAGGACCACTGGTCGGGCTTCCGTCCCGACAAGATCGACGAGCTCGCCTCGCGTCTGGCCTGACATGTCGGCTCTCGCGGCGCCAGGCGTCGCGACGAGCGCGCCACTGCTGGTCTACTTCTCGAGCGTGTCGGGCAACACCGCACGCTTCATCGAGAAGCTCGGCGCTCGAGCGGTCCGGATCCCGCTGCATTCGACGGATCCGGCGCTCGTGGTCGACGAGCCGTACGTCCTCGTGACACCCACCTATGGCGGAGGCCAGGGGAGGGGCGTCGAGAAGGGCGCCGTTCCGAAGCAGGTCATCCGGTTCCTCAACGACGAGCGCAACCGGGGCCTCATCCGCGGAGTGATCTCCGCGGGGAACACCAACTTCGGCGAGCATTTCTGCGTCGCCGGCGACATCATCAGCCGCAAGTGTCACGTGCCGCACTTGTACCGGCTAGAGGTATTCGGCACGCCTGAAGATGTGGAACGCGTGAGCGCGGGATTGGAACGCTGGTGGGAACTCTGACGGAGACCGACTTCAAGACGCAGGCACGCTTCGAGGGCATGGACTACCACGCCCTGAACGCGATGCTCAACCTGTACGACGCGGACGGCAAGATCCAGTTCGACGCCGACAAGCGTGCGGCGCGGGAGTACTTCCTGCAGCACGTGAACCAGAACACGGTGTTCTTCCACTCGCTCAAGGAGCGCCTCGACTACCTGGTCGAGAAGGAGTACTACGAGCCCGCCGTGCTCGAGAAGTACTCGTTCGCGTTCATCCAGCAGCTCAACGACTTCGCGTACGGCAAGAAGTTCCGCTTCGAGACGTTCCTCGGCGCGTTCAAGTACTACACGAGCTACACGCTCAAGACCTTCGACGGCAAGCGCTACCTCGAGCGCTTCGAGGACCGCGTCGTGATGACCGCGCTCGCCCTCGCGGACGGTGACGAGCTGCTGGCCACCAACCTCGTCGACGAGATCCTCTCGGGACGCTTCCAGCCCGCGACGCCGACGTTCCTCAACGCCGGCAAGGCGCAGCGCGGCGAGCTCGTCTCGTGCTTCCTGCTGCGCATCGAAGACAACATGGAGTCGATCTCGCGCGGCATCAACTCGTCGCTGCAGCTGTCCAAGCGCGGCGGCGGCGTGGCGCTGCTGCTGTCGAACATCCGCGAAGCGGGTGCGCCAATCAAGCAGATCGAGAACCAGTCCTCGGGCATCATCCCCGTGATGAAGCTCCTCGAAGACTCCTTCTCGTACGCCAACCAGCTCGGCGCGCGTCAGGGTGCGGGTGCGGTGTACCTCAACGCCCACCACCCCGACATCATGAAGTTCCTCGACACCAAGCGCGAGAACGCCGACGAGAAGATCCGCATCAAGACGCTGTCGCTGGGCGTCGTCGTCCCCGACATCACGTTCGAGCTCGCCAAGAACGGCGAGGACATGTACCTGTTCTCCCCGTACGACGTCGAGCGCGTCTACGGCGTGCCGTTCGGCGACATCTCGGTCAGCGAGAAGTACCGCGAGATGGTCGATGACCCGCGCATCAAGAAGACGAAGATCAACGCGCGCGAGTTCTTCCAGACCCTCGCCGAGATCCAGTTCGAGTCGGGCTACCCGTACATCATGTTCGAAGACACGGTGAACAAGGCCAACCCGATCAAGGGCCGGATCAACATGTCGAACCTGTGCTCCGAGATCCTGCAGGTCAACACGCCCACCACGTACAACGAGGACCTGTCCTATGCCCAGATCGGCAAGGACATCTCGTGCAACCTGGGCTCCCTGAACATCGCCCTGGCGATGGACGGCGGCGATCTCGCGAAGACGGTGGACACCAGCATCCGTGCCCTCACGGCTGTCAGCCAGCAGAGCCACATCGCCTCGGTCCGCTCGATCGAGGACGGCAACGACCGCTCGCACGCGATCGGCCTCGGCCAGATGAACCTGCACGGCTACCTCGCCCGCGAGCACGTCTACTACGGGTCGGAAGAGGGTGTCGACTTCACGAACATCTACTTCTACTCGGTGCTGTTCCACGCGCTGACCGCGTCGAACAAGATCGCGATCGAGCGCGGCGAGACCTTCGACGGGTTCGAGGACTCGACGTACGCGTCGGGCGAGTTCTTCGACAAGTACATCGAGCAGGAGTGGGTCCCGGCGACGGCCAAGGTCGCCGAGATGTTCGCCGGCCACCACATCCCCACGCAGGACGACTGGCGGGCGCTCAAGGCCTCGATCCAGCAGCACGGCATCTACAACCAGAACCTGCAGGCGGTGCCGCCGACCGGCTCGATCTCGTACATAAACAACTCGACGTCGTCGATCCACCCGATCGCGGCGAAGATCGAGATCCGCAAGGAAGGCAAGCTCGGTCGCGTCTACTACCCGGCGGCGTTCATGACGAACGACAACCTGGAGTACTACCAGGACGCGTACGAGATCGGCTACGAGAAGGTCATCGACACGTACGCCGCCGCGACGCAGCACGTCGACCAGGGTCTGTCGCTCACGCTGTTCTTCAAGGACACCGCGACCACGCGCGACATCAACAAGGCCCAGATCTACGCCTGGCGCAAGGGCATCAAGACGATCTACTACATCCGCCTCCGCCAGATGGCGCTGGAGGGCACGGACATGAGCGAGTGCGTCTCGTGCACGCTGTGACCGTCTGACCTGGGATTTTCGGAGAAGAAGGAAAGATGAGCGAGAAGCTCCAGCTCCTGGACCACGTCCAGGCCATCAACTGGAACCGCATCCAGGACGACAAGGACCTCGAGGTGTGGAACCGCCTCGTGAACAACTTCTGGCTGCCCGAGAAGGTGCCGCTGTCGAACGACATCCAGTCGTGGAACACGCTCACTCCTGAGGAGCAGACCCTCACGATGCGCGTGTTCACGGGGCTCACGCTCCTCGACACGATCCAGGGAACGGTGGGCGCGGTGTCGCTCATCCCCGACGCGATCACGCCGCACGAGGAGGCCGTCTACACGAACATCGCGTTCATGGAGTCGGTGCACGCCAAGTCGTACTCGTCGATCTTCTCGACGCTGTGCTCGACGAAGGAGATCGACGAGGCGTTCCGCTGGTCGGTCGAGAACGAGAACCTTCAGAAGAAGGCTCAGATCGTCATGGAGTACTACCGCGGCGACGAGCCCCTCAAGCGCAAGGTCGCCTCGACCCTGCTCGAGTCGTTCCTCTTCTACTCGGGGTTCTACCTCCCGATGCACTGGTCGAGCCGGGCCAAGCTCACCAACACGGCCGACCTCATCCGCCTCATCATCCGTGACGAGGCCGTGCACGGGTACTACATCGGCTACAAGTTCCAGCGCGGACTCGAGACGGTCAGCCAGGCCAAGCGCGACGAGATCAAGGACTACACGTTCTCGCTGCTCTACGAGCTCTACGACAACGAGGTTCAGTACACGCAGGACCTCTACGACGGCGTCGGCCTCACCGAGGACGTCAAGAAGTTCCTGCACTACAACGCCAACAAGGCCCTCATGAACCTGGGCTACGAGGCGATGTTCCCCTCGACGGTCACGAACGTGAACCCGGCGATCCTGTCGGCCCTGTCGCCCAACGCCGACGAGAACCACGACTTCTTCTCGGGGTCAGGCTCGTCGTACGTCATCGGCAAGGCCGAGGCGACGGAAGACGAGGACTGGGACTTCTAGAGGTTCCAGATCAGACCAGGCCCGCATAGGGCGGCTGAGAGGCCCGGACCCGCAGGATTCTGCGGGTCCGGGTCTTTTTCGTGCCTTCTCTCGACAGACAGAGGAGGACAGAGATGGACATGAGTTGCCGTTCGGCGTGGCACGCGGGTGGCACGTGCACACCTTTCATCGTGAAGCGAGGTGGTCCGCCGCGCGGAATCCGGCATCGGTGTGCCACCGACGTCGTGCCACTGCGTGCCACAGAGCGTGGGTGCGGTGGATTGAAATGCCTGATGAGGAGTGCATCACAGGCACCAGGTGCACCCAATGGCATGGAGTGGCACGACCGTCCATGTGAGTCCACTCAGGGACGCAGGAGGGCACAATGAGCACCACCAAAGCGACCGAGAGCGCGGCAGTGAGGCGGGAGGCATGGGGGAGTCTTCGCAAGCTGCCCTCGGGCCGCTGGCAAGCCCGCTATCCAGCGCCGGACGGCGAGACCTACACCGCGCGAACTGAAGATGACAAGCCGCTGACGTTCCTCACCAAGACCGATGCCCGCACGTGGCTCGCAGCCGTACATACCAAGATCGCTCGCGGTGAGTGGGAGCCGCCTTCGGCGCTTGCGGCACGCCGCCGAGCAGAAGCCGCTGCGGAGAGGGCGAGGTCTATTGGATTCTCCGAGTACGCCCATGGATGGATCTCGAGGATACGCATGGAGCCGAAGAAGAATGGAAAGCATCGCGCCGTCGGCACCGTCCGCTCGTATAGGAGTAAGGTCGACGGCTATCTGGTTCCCGAGTTCGGCGACCTGCCGATCCGCGAGATCGATGCGGAGCGCATCCGCATATTGACGATGCGTCTCGACAGCATTCCTTCGCCTTTGAACCCGAGGTCGAAGTTCAACGGCATCACCCGTCCGGTGTTGACGGTGTTGTTGATGATCCTTCGACAGGCGGCTCGAGACGGGATCATCTCGGCTGCACCGACGGTGTCACTTCCGCGCCAAGAGCCGGTGATCAAGGATGCCGATGCGGAAACGGGTGAGGACGTCGCGACACCGGATCAGGTAGAGGCACTCTACAAAGCAACACCCCGGCAGTGGGCCATCATGGTGCTGCTGGCCGCATGGTGCCAACTGCGGCGTGCTGAGTGCCTCGGGCTGCAGCGTCGCGACATCGAGTGGCTCGATGACGGCAGCGCAATCCTGCACGTGCGCCGGCAGCTTAGTGCGAACACGGGCGACTACTCGAGTGAGCTCAAGAGCGAGGCGGGCAAGAGATCGCTGACCGTTCCGCGACTCATGATCGATCACCTCGGGGCTCACTTGCGTGACCACGTGGCGCCGGAGGCGAAAGCTCCACTGATCCCGACGAACATCCGGGGCAGCGTGCCGCTGTCGAACACGCGATGGGGGTACATCTGGATGGACAGCCGCGAGGCGGTCCCCAGCTTGCCGCCGAGGTTCCGATTCCATGCGCTTCGGCACACAGGGCTGACGATCTTCGCCCAGGAAGGAGCAACGCTCGCCGAGCTCATGCGGCGCGGCGGCCACTCCGATATTCGCGTCGTGCTGCGTTACCAGCATGCGACCATGGCGCGCGACCGAGAACTGGCCGATCGCATGAGCGATCGCATCGAATCGAGATTGCGGGCCGGTGAGATGCGCACCCACGAGTCAGCGATGGACAGCGATGGACACCTATAGAGCAGGAAGAACTCCAGACCAGGAGGTACACGGTGGCCGCTCCCAATCGTCACAACGCTCCCGGAGCTTCGCTCGTTTCGCTCGCGGTCGCTGCGGAAGTGTTTGGCATCTCGGTCAAGACGGTGCGGCGAAGGATCTCCGACGGCACAGTGCACGGCTACCTCGTCGGCCGGCTCATCCGAGTTGATCTCGCGGAGCTTCGCGAACGAATGCTGGTTGAGATTCCGTCGTCGGGTGACTGAGCTGGCGAGCAACCCACCTAGGCGCGCCGCCAGCGTTGTTCGTCAAGGAAGCGCGAGCAGTCGAACGGGCTTGCTTCGAAATCGGAGCGTGAACCCGTTGGCGATCTTCGGTGAGGCCTCGGCAACAACACAATCGGGCTGTGCGCATGGAATCAGGAAGGTGGGGGGCTTGCGCTGAGCGCCTTTGGCGAGATGCTCATTGCGGCTGCAGACGCGGATCGACGTGCACTTTTGGTCCGGGGCCGGCGCTTGCGCCGCGGCGACCCTCGAGACGGGCCGGGACGTCTTCCAACGCGACGACCTCGCTCACGAGGTCGTCGGGGATCACCGAGCCGTCAGCGAAGTGCTCGATCGCCCCGGCAAGGCCCGGGGAGGCGGAGAGGACGCCGACCGCGGTGATGTCCTTGAGCGCGATATCGCGAGTGTCGACAAGGCTCGGCGCGGCGGACAACCCGATGTAGACGACCCGGCCGGCGGGCTTCGCCAGGCGAACGGCGAGGGCGGGCATGGCCCTGTTGCTGGTCGCTTCGATGACTGCATCGAACCGGTCGCCGGCAGACTCGGCCAGTTCGCTGAGCTGCCACGTGTACTGCACGCCGAGAGCCCGAGCGAGTTCGAGTGATCCCTCACGGACGCCTCCTACGTGCACCTGCGCACCGGCGGCCAGAGCGAACTGCGCGGTGAGCAGACCGATCGTGCCCGAGCCGAGTACGAGGACGCTGTCGCCGGGAGTGATGCCGGCGGCTCGGGCGGCCCGGAGCGAGTTGCCACCGGGCTCGACGAGGGCGGCGGCGGTGACGCTCACGTGTTCCGGGATCTCGTATGCGAAGCGGGTGGGTACCAGCACCTTCTCCGCAAGAGCGCCCGCCCATCCGTCCCGCACACCGACCTCGAATCGGTCCGGGCAGACGTGGTGCTGACCGCGGAGGCAGAACTCGCACCGCCCGCAGCCGAGCATGGTGTCGCCGGTGATGCGTTTGCCGAGCCACCCGCTATCTGACGCGTCGCCGACGGCGATCACCCGGCCGGTCCATTCGTGGCCCAGCCTGACGGGGAACGTGGTGTACCCCTGGTCGATGTACGTCATCTCGCCGGTGTACAGCTCGACATCCGTTCCGCAGATGCCGACCCTCTCCACGTCGACGAGAAGCTCTCCGACCGCGGGGACAGGATCGGGCACCTCCTGCACCGTCGCCTGGCGCGGTGACGTGACTACGAGGGCTCTCATCGGGTCGCCGGGGCCGGGTGTGCGAGCACGTGCTGAGTCTGCGTGCCCAGGCGCGTGATGCCGAGGGTCATCGTCTCGCCGCCGTGCAGGAAGACCTGCGGCGACAAGCCCATTCCGACCCCTGGAGGTGTCCCGGTATTGATGAGATCGCCGGGCTCGAGTGCGAGGAATTGGCTCAGGTAGTGAACGATGAACGCCGGGCTGAAGATCATCGTCGACGTGGACCCGTTCTGTCGACGGGTGCCGTCGACATCGAGCCACATGTCGAGGTCGAGGACGTCACCGACCTCGTCGGGGGTGACCAGGAACGGGCCGGCCGGGTTGAATGTCGGGGCGGACTTGCCCTTCGACCACTGGCCGCCTCGCTCGAGCTGCCACCCACGTTCACTGACGTCGTTCACGAGAACGTAGCCGGCGATCGCAGACTCGGCCGCGGTCTCGTCGGCGAGGTACGACGCGCGCGTACCGATCACGATCCCGAGTTCGACTTCCCAGTCGGTCTTCTGCGAGCCCGGCGGCACCAGGACGTCGTCGTTGGGCCCGATGAGCGTGTTCGGGGACTTCGTGAACAGGATGGGCTCACTGGGGACGGCCTGACCGGTCTCGGCGGCGTGGTCGCTGTAGTTGAGACCGATGCAGAGGATCTGGTGGGGTCGTGCGATCGGGGCGCCGAAACGGCGTTCGCCCACGGGTTCGGTCCGACCCTCTGCGACGCGCTGAGCGACGAGGTCGGGGAGTGAGGCGAGGATGCCGGAGCCGAAGAACTTCTCATCGAAGTCGTCGACGACATCCGAGAGGTCGACGAACGTGTCGTCTTCGACGAGCACGCCGGGAGTTTCGGAACCCGCGGATCCCAGTCGGACAAGTCTCATTTGGCTGCGTCTTTCTGTTCGTGCCAATAGGGGGTGGTGGTACTGCCGCGCCATCGATCGACAGGCAGGCCGGTCGCGCCGGTGTCGGCGAGGAAGATGGCCCCTGATGCATCCGTCCAGTCGTCGAGACCTTCCTGCGCGGTGGTGATCGCGAGGGTGTCCAGGTTCGGTCCGACGAACGCTGCGCAAGACGCCTGCGTCGCGTAGACGTTCACGACATCCAGGAGGAGTCCCGAGGGCGCATGGCGGCGGACGCTGGACCCGCCCCACTGCGCGACCCAGAGGCTGCCATCGGCGCCGACGGTCAGGCCGTCGGGGTAGGCGGGCAGATCTGCCAGGACCGTGAGCCACGGCTCCGTCGAGTCGAACGGGCCAGGCCCATAGGAGTGGCTCGACACCGTATTGGCGAGCGTGTCGACGTGATAGATCGTGCTTCCGTCGGGGGAGAAGGCGATGCCATTCGAGAGGCGGATGCCGGTCCTGAGCATTTCGGTCGTGCCGTCGGGGGAGACGCGCAGAAGTATCTCCGTGCCCGTCTCCGGGCCGAGGGCGAGCGTACCCACCACGAACCGCCCCTGGGGGTCGACGGAGCCGTCGTTCAATCGAACATCGTCGCGGCGGCCGAGGAGATCAGGGCCGAACGACAGCGCGCCGTCGGGGGCGATCACCGCGAGCCCGCGTGCGGCGGCGACGAGGAGGCCGCCGTCGTCCGCCAGTGCGACGGCTCCGGTCGTCTGGCCGATCTCGATGGCGGTGACATCCACGACGAGTCGCTTGTCGAGCCGACCTGAGAGCACTTGGCCCCGCCAGATGTCCACCCAGCGAACCAGATCGAACCGGTCATCCCAGAGGATGCCCTCGGCAAGTTCGAACCGGGGCGGCGTGGCCGCGGACGCGGTGATCGATGTCATCGATCCTCCAGATTCTCCAAGTCGACTGGCGTATGGCATAATTCCGAATATTAGCGGATCTTTCAATATGATGGAAAACGAGGTTCACCGGTGAACGATCTTCGCAGCGCCGAGTGGTACGAGGGCTCGGACCGCAACTCCTACATTCATCGGGCGTGGATGCGGCGGGGCCTCCCCGAAGATGCTCTGGACGGGACGAAGCCGCAGATCGCCATCGCGAACACCGCGTCGGATCTCACCCCGTGCAACATGCATCTCAACGAAGTCGCCGAGAGCGTCAAGCAGGGCGTGTGGGCGGCGGGCGGCGTTCCTCTGAACCTGCCCGTCGTCTCGCTGGGCGAGACGCAGGTCAAGCCCACCGCGATGCTGTGGCGCAACATGGCGGCGATGGCGATGGAGGAGATGTTCCGCGCCAACCCGATCGATGGTCTCGTGCTTCTCGGCGGGTGCGACAAGACCATCCCGGCGCTGTTGATGGCTGCCGCATCCGTCGACATCCCCGCGATCGTCGTTCCCGGCGGCCCCATGCTCACCGGACACTTCCGCGGTGAAGCTCTGGGCTGCGGGACGGACGTCTGGCGCCTCAGTGAAGAGGCCCGTGCGGGCACCATCTCGGGGGCGCAGTTCATCCAGTCCGAGCAGTCGATGATCCGTGGCAAGGGCCACTGCAACACGATGGGCACGGCGTCGACGATGGCCGTCGTGGCAGAAGCCCTCGGCATGACCATTCCGGGCTTCGCGGGCACGCCTGCCGCGGACGCCAGACTCCTCTCGATGTCGCACGCGACCGGCCGCCTGATCGTCGACATGGTCGCCGAGGGCCGCAAGCCCAGCGACATCATGACGAAGGATGCGTTCCTCAACGCGATCATCGCGGTGGCCGCGGTGGGTGGCTCGACGAACTCCGTGGTGCACCTGCTGGCCATCGCCGGTCGACTCGGTCTGGACCTGACGCTCGAAGACTTCGATGCCGCGGGCGCCGGCGTGCCGGTGATGGCGAACCTGCAGCCGAGCGGAAAGTTCCTCATGGATGACCTGTTCCGGGCAGGCGGCCTGCTCGCGCTACTCGCCCAGGTCAAGGATCTGTTTCATCCGCAGCCGATCACCGTGACCGGTAAGCCGCTCGTGGACTATCTCGGTGATCACCCCGTCTACGACGACACCGTGATCTTCCCTCGCGACGCACCCTTGCAGGAGGACGCCGGCATCGCCGTGCTGCGTGGCAACCTCGCACCGCGCGGTGCGATCATCAAGCCGTCGGCCGCTACTCCCGAGCTCCTCCAGCACGTCGGACCTGCCGTCGTCTTCGACAGCGTCGAGGACATGCGCGCACGGATCGACGACCCAGATCTCGACGTCACCGCCGATTCCGTTCTGGTGCTTCGCGGCTGCGGCCCGCGCGGCTACCCCGGTATGCCTGAGGTCGGCAACATGCCGCTGCCGAAGAAGCTGCTCGAACAGGGCGTTCGGGACATGGTCCGCATCAGCGACGCGCGGATGAGCGGCACCGCATACGGCACCGTCGTGCTGCACGCGGCACCGGAAGCGGCCGCGGGCGGGCCGCTGGCGTTCATACGCACCGGCGACATCGTCACGCTCGACGTGCAGAACCGGATCCTCAGCTTCGACGTGAGCGAGGAGGAATTGCAGTCCCGGAGGCAGTCGGTGGCGAGCGTGGCGGCGTACGCCGCGCCGGTGCGCGGCTGGGCGAAGCTCTACGTCGACCACGTCATGCAGGCCGATACCGGAGCTGATCTGGACTTCCTCGTGGGCTCAAGTGGGGAGAAGGTCGACCGTGAGTCGCACTGACACGGCGTCGCGCGCCGACGTCGGCGATCAGAGCGCGCTCGGCCGACAGATCGCCGACGCGCTCATGCGGGACGACGCCGTGTCGACACGTTCCTTTGACCGGGTCGTGGCAGCGGTGGATGCCTCCCACTACCTGCTGACTCCGCGTGCGGTCGTGACACCGGCCGACGCCGCTGAAGTGGCCGCGCTCCTCACCTACGCCAGCGCTGCGGGTGAGCCCGTGACATTCCGCTCGGGTGGCACGAGCTTGTCGGGTCAGGCTTCGACCGGACACATCCTGGTCGACACTCGGAAGAACTTCCGCGGGATCGAGGTCCTCGACGAGGGCCGGCGTGTCCGGGTCGGGCCCGGGGCAACCGTCCGGCAGGTGAATGCGCGACTCGTTCGCCACGGCCGCAAGCTCGGCCCCGACCCGGCCAGCGAGATCGCCTGCACCATCGGCGGGGTGATCGCGAACAACTCCAGCGGCATGGCGTGCGGCACGACGCAGAACACGTACCGAACTCTCGAATCCGCCGTGATCGTCCTCGCGGGTGGCACCGTCATCGACTCCGCTGCACCCGATGCGGATGAGAGGTTGCGGCGCGCGGAGCCCGCCCTGTGCGATGCGCTGCTGGCGCTGCGCACGCGGCTGCTCGACGAACCTGATCTGCGTGATGAGGTGGAGCGCCAGTTCGCGATCAAGAACACCATGGGCTACGGGATAAATGCCCTTCTCGATCACGACACCCCCGTGCAGATCCTCACGCACCTGATGATCGGGAGCGAGGGCACGCTCGGCTTCGTCGCCGAGGCGACGTTCCGCACCGTCCCTCTCCACCGGCACGCCGCGACCACCCTGCTCGTGTTCGAGACGCTGCACCTCGCGACCGACGCTCTCGTAGCGATCGTCGCCTCCGGCGCGGCGACGGTGGAGTTGATGGATGCCGCGTCGCTGCGTGCCGCGCGGATCGATCCAGAATCAGCGACCGCACTGCCCTCGTTCGACGTCGTCGATCACTGCGCGCTTCTGGTCGAGTATCAGGCGGCGACCGCTCAAGCTCTCACCGAGCTGATCGTGCCAGCCGAGAAGCTGTTCGCCACGCTGGCGCTCGTCGAGTCTCCGTCGCTCTCGGCGGACCCGGGTTCCCGCGCAGCGTTGTGGCACGTACGCAAAGGGCTCTACGCCACGATCGCGGGGGCGCGGCCCTCAGGAACGACGGCGCTGCTGGAAGACATCGCAGTGCCCGTCGAACGCCTCTCCGATACCTGCGCCGGACTGCAGCGCCTGTTCGAAAGTCACGGCTATCGTGACGCAGTCATCTTCGGGCACGCCAAGGATGGCAACATCCACTTCCTGATCACCGAGGACTTCGACGACCCCGCGGGTGTCGTGCGCTACCGCGCCTTCACCGAGAACATGGTCGACCTGGTCCTTGCTGCGGGCGGAACACTGAAAGCAGAGCACGGCACGGGCAAGATCATGGCGCCGTTCGTCGCCCGACAGTACGGCCCGGTGCTGTTCGCGATGATGCAGGACATCAAGCGCGCATTCGACCCGGCGGGCATCCTCAACCCCGACACCGTGCTCACCACGGACGCCGACCTCCACCTGCGCAACCTCAAGTCGACCCCGACCGTCGAAGTCGAAGTCGATCGCTGCGTCGAATGCGGATACTGCGAACCGGTCTGCCCCAGCAAAGACCTCACGACGACTCCGCGGCAGCGAATCGTCGTACGACGCGCCATCGCCGAGGCTGACGCGCGCGGAGACCTCGCGCTCGCGAGGGAGCTCCGGCGGGAACAGGAGTACGAGGTCGTCGACACCTGTGCGGTTGACGGGATGTGTCAAACGGCATGTCCGGTTCTGATCAACACCGGCGACCTGGTCCGCCGCCTCCGTGCGGAGACCGTCGGCGCGGTCGAGAGCGCCGTCTGGAACACGGCCGGAAAGGCCTGGGCCGCGACCACCCGCGTCGCGTCCGCCGTGCTGACGGTCGCGGCATCCATCCCGGCGCCACTCGTCGAAGCACCCAATCGTGCCGCTCGCGGTCTGCTGGGCCACGACGCTCTGCCGTTGTGGTCTGCAGACCTTCCCAAGGGTGGCGCGCGCCGCGGGGTGGGGCGAGGCGCTCGCCAGTCGGATCCGCCCGGCGCCGTCTACTTCCAGGCATGCGTAGGCACGATGTTCGGTCCAGCCGCGGACGGACCGGGAGTGTCGTCTGCCTTCGAGTCCCTCGCGGCGAAAGCGGGGATCGGACTGATCACGCCGGAGGGCGCCGGCGGGCTGTGCTGCGGAACGCCGTGGAAGTCGAAAGGTATCCGCCAGGGCTACGACCACATGGTGAACCGCACAGTGCGCGCGCTGTGGGACGCCTCCCGCAGCGGCACGCTGCCGATCGTCTGCGACAACTCCTCCTGCTCCGAAGGGCTCGTCCTCGCGCTCAAGACCGCGATCGCAGAGCATCCGGAGTACAGGACTCTACGCATGGTCGACGCCGTCGACTTCACTGTCGAGCGCATCCTGCCCCAGCTGGAAGTCACCGACCAGCTCGAGAGCATCGTCGTTCACCCCACCTGTTCCAGCACCCGAGCCGGCTCCAACCTTCACCTGCTCGAGCTCGCTCACGCCGTTGCCGAGACCGTGACGGTGCCGGACGACTGGGGGTGCTGCGCATTCGCCGGTGACCGCGGGATGCTCCACCCCGAGCTCACCGACAGCGCCACCCGACGTGAGTCGACCGAAGTCCAGGCGGCATCATTCGACGCCTATGTGTCCTGCAACCGCACCTGCGAGATCGGCATGACACGGGCCACCGGCCATCCCTACCAACACGTACTCGAAGTACTCGACAGCAAGACAAGGACTCTGACATGAAACGCGCCATCATCACCGGCGGAGCAAGCGGACTCGGGGCCGCCTGCGCGACTCGACTGCGCGCTGACGGCATCGAGGTCATCACCTTCGACATCACAGACGCCGCCGACTATCGCGCCGACATCACCGATGCCGCGGCGGTGCGCGCCGCGGCGGATGAGGTCGGCCAGGTCGACATCCTCATCAACAGCGCGGGGATCGTCGGACCGAACAAGCCCTTCTGGGAGGTCGAACCGGACGAGTGGCAGCGCACGTTCGACGTCAACGTCAACGGACTGTTCAACGTCACCCGTGCCGTGGTTCCCGGCATGGTCGAACGCGGATGGGGCCGCATCGTCAGCATGGCGAGCATGGCAGGCAAGGACGGAAACCCCAACCTCAGCGCTTACTCCGCCTCGAAGGCAGCGGTCATCGGTCTCACCAAGTCACTCGGCAAGGAACTCGCCAAGACGGGTGTGATCGTGAACGCGATCGCACCAGCCGTCATCGAAACCCCGATGAACGCGACGACATCGCCCGAGGTTCTTGCGCACATCACCTCACTGATCCCGATGGGGCGGGTCGGCAAGGCCGAGGAAGTCGCTGCGCTCGTCTCCTGGCTGACCTCCGACGAGTGCAGCTTCTCGACGGGCGCCGTCTACGACATCAGCGGCGGACGAGCGACGTACTGACGCCGTCGAGCGATGACAGCGGCAGCGACAGCGCCCGCGGGTTGTCACGATGATGAATTCAGCCCTCCTTAACTGCTATCGCAGCAGGAATGAACCCACAACCTTCGTAGCGTGGGGAGTCAGGCCCGCCAACACGGCGGTATAACGAGTGGAGACCCATGCGCGGTGAAACCGGTCAGGACGTTCCCTGCTCTCCAGCGCCCGCTTACACGCGCGCCGCGTACTTCGTCTCCGACAGCACGGGCATCACTGCCGAGACGCTGGGCAGCGCGCTCCTGGCGAACTTCCCAGGAGTTGACTTTCAACGCCACACCATTCCGTTCGTCGACTCCGTCGCCGGAGCGCGAAACGTGGTCCGCGACATCCAATCCGCCTCCGAAGACGGCACGGATCCCATCGTCTTCGCGACGGTGAAGTCCGCCAGCATTCTTCATGAGTTCGACGTGTCGGGCGCGGTCGTCATCGACCTCCTCGGCGGACACCTTCGAGAGCTGGAGGCCACGCTCGGCAGCACCGCGTCGGAGCAACTCGGCCAGTTCCACGGGCTGGGCGACATCGAGCACTACTTCGCCCGGATGCGAGCCGTCGAGTATGCGATCGAGCACGACGACGGGCAGAGCGAACGCGCGCTCGATATCGCCGACGTGATCCTCATCGCCCCCTCGAGGTGCGGAAAGACGCCCACGACGATGTACTTGGCGCTGCAGTACGGGTTGCTGGTCGCGAACTACCCGCTGACAGACGACGATTTTCCGTCCGACGGGCTGCCCCGTACCGTGACCCGCTTCGCGTCCAAGTGCTTCGGGCTCACCACGACGCCGTTGCGGCTCAGCCAGGTGCGGCACGAACGCCGACCGAACTCCACCTACTCGAGTCTGGCGCAATGCACGCTCGAACTGCGCCGAGCCGAGGACCTCTACCGGCGCAACCGCGTCCCGTTCCTCAACTCTTCGACGAAATCCGTCGAGGAGATGTCCGCGGTCATCATGCAGTCCATGCGGCTGCGCAGCTGACCAGTCCCACCCGTCCGTGCACGACGCACACAGATCGGATACCTCATCATGACGACGAACATCCTGTGGTTCCACGAAGTCGGTATCGCCGACGTCGCAAAGGTCGGCGGCAAGAACGCCTCGCTGGGCGAGATGGTCTCGAATCTCTCCCATGCTGGTGTCCGCGTGCCGGGCGGCTTCGCGACGACCGCTGATGCCTACCGCGACTTCCTCGCGGCGGACGGACTCTACGACCGCATCCGCGAGACGGTCGAGGCGCTGGACGTGACTGATGTGGCGGAGCTCGCGCGTGTGGGGGCCTGTGTGCGGGAGTGGATCGAAGAACAGCCGTTCCCCGCCCAGCTGGAATCCGAGATCCGGTCGGCGTACGCCACCCTCGTCGAGGTCGACCCGCAGCCCGAGTCGGTGTCATGGGCGGTCCGCTCCAGCGCCACCGCCGAGGATCTTCCGGACGCGTCGTTCGCCGGGCAGCAGGAGACATTCCTCAACATCAGCGGGATCGACAACATCCTGACCGCGATCCGCAGCGTGTTCGCGTCGCTGTACAACGACCGGGCGATCGCGTACCGGGTCCACCACGGCTTCGAGCACCACGACGTCGCGCTGTCGGCGGGCATCCAGCGGATGGTGCGTTCGGACGTCGGGTCCTCGGGGGTCCTCTTCACCGTCGACACCGAGTCCGGCTTCGACCGCGCAGTGTTCGTCACGAGCTCCTATGGGCTGGGCGAGGCGGTCGTGCAGGGCGCGGTGAACCCCGATGAGTTCTACGTGTACAAGCCGGCGCTGCGCGAGGACCGGCCGGCGATCCTGAAGCGCTCTGTGGGGGAGAAGGCGGTGAAGATGGTGTACGCCGACAGCACCCACGCGGGCGGAAGTACGGTGTTCACCGATGTGCCGGTCGCTGAGCGCGCACGGTTCAGCATCACCGACGCCGAGGTGGAGGACCTGGCCCGGCAGGCGCTGATCATCGAGGAGCACTATCGGCGGCCCATGGACATCGAGTGGGGCAAGGACGGCGTCGACGGAAATCTGTACATCCTGCAGGCCCGACCCGAGACCGTCGTCTCACGCACCGACGGCAACGTGACACGCCGGTTCGTCCTCGCGGAGAACGGAACGGCGATCACCATCGGGCGGGCCATCGGTCAGAAGATCGGTGCCGGGCCCGTGCGTGTGATGACCTCTCACGCACAGATGGGCCTCTTCCAGCCCGGAGACGTGCTGGTCGCCGACATGACCGACCCGGACTGGGAACCGATCATGAAGCTCGCATCCGCGATCGTCACCAACCGCGGCGGCCGCACCTGTCACGCGGCGATCATCGCCAGGGAACTCGGCATCCCCGCCGTCGTCGGCACCGGAGACGCGACCACCATCCTGCAGGACGGGCAGGAGGTCACGGTCTCCTGCGCAGAGGGCGACAACGGCTTCGTGTACGCGGGCATCCTCGCGTTCGACGAGATCGTGACCCACCTGGACCGAATGCCGGAGAGCCCCACGAAGATCATGCTCAACGTCGGCACCCCCGACCAGGCCTTCGCGTTCTCCAAGCTGCCGAACAAGGGCGTGGGCCTGGCACGGCTGGAGTTCGTCATCAACCGACAGATCGGCATCCACCCCCGCGCCCTCCTGGATTTCGACACCCTGCCCGACCCCTTGCACGACCAGATCAGCGAGCGCATCGCCCCGTACCCGTCACCACGGGACTACTTCGTGCAGCGGGTGGCCGAGGGCGTCTCCATGATCGCCGCGGCGTTCGCGCCGGAGCCGGTGATCGTGCGGCTGTCGGACTTCAAATCCAACGAGTACGCGAATCTCATCGGCGGCGACGTGTACGAACCGCGCGAGGAGAACCCGATGCTCGGCTACCGGGGTGCCTCACGGTACATCTCGGAGGACTTCCGCGCCTGCTTCGACATGGAATGCGAAGCCCTCCGGCTCGTGCGCGATGAGATGGGGCTCACGAACGTGCAGATCATGGTGCCGTTCGTGCGCACCGTGGGGGAGGCGCACGCGGTCAGCGAACTGCTCGCCGAGAACGGGCTGCGCCGCGGCGAGAACGACCTCAAGGTCATCATGATGTGCGAATTGCCCTCCAACGCTCTGCTCGCCGACGAGTTCCTCGCATACTTCGACGGATTCTCGATCGGCTCCAACGACATGACGCAGCTCACCCTCGGCCTCGACCGCGACTCCGGCCTGGTGGCCGCCACCTTCGACGAGCGTGATCCTGCCGTGCTGAAAATGCTGTCCATGGCCATCGACGCGTGCCGCCGCGCCGGCAAGTACGTCGGCATCTGCGGCCAGGGACCCAGCGACCACCCCGAACTCGCCGAATGGCTCGTCGAGCAGGGCATCGGATCCATGTCTCTGAACCCGGACACCGTCGTCGACACCTGGCTCAGGCTCGCCAAGCGCGGCGCCGTCGGAGCCGCCGCGTAGTGGGCTCGGCGGGGGTGCCCGCAGGAGTCGAGTGCCGCGTTGCGGCCGGCCTTCACGCGGGAATTGGCGCGGAGCTACGCTGCATCTGCCAGTGACTCGGTGGCCCCCTTCTGTCAATTGAACGAGATACACGCGTACAGCACGTTTGCGAGGCATCAGCAGTCTGCGTTCCGCCTGGCATCGATGACACTGACGCCAATCGAGAGCAGCCCGACCGCACGGGCGAAGGGCGCCCGACAAGGTCGGCGAAGTCGGACTGAGACTCTGACGAACAAGAGTGAGACCACAGAGGGAGTTCCACAGTGAAGTTGCCAAGGCGGTTGTTGAGCAGGCTCATGCTTCCGACCCAGATGATGAGGAGGTCGCGCTTTGACGTCGTCGATGCCACACCGGGATCCGTCGTGTTGCTCGGTGACAGCATTACCGAGCAGGGAATCTGGCACGAATGGCTCCCGCAGTTCTCCGTGCTTAATAGGGGGGTTGCGGGAGAGACAATCGGGGATGTCATCTCGCGAGTTGAGGTCGTGAGAGGGGCGCGTGCAGTCTCACTCATGGTCGGGACCAACGACCTTGGCGGGCTGGGTGCAACTAGACGGGTGGCCGGTATCGCGGTGCAATACGAACACCTTCTCACCCGACTGCGGCAGGCGAACCCCGCGGCGCCACTCATCATCACCAGCGTTCTCCCGCGTGAAGTGGGGCAGGCGAGCAGGGTACGAGAACTAAATGACTGCCTAATCCGACTGTGCCGACCTTACGAAGCGATTTATGTCGATGCGTGGTCGCGCATGCACGGCTCGCGGTACGAGTTGCGCGGGGAATTCACAAAAGATCGAGTCCATCTCAATGGAGCCGGCTACCGGGAGTGGCTCACAGTTCTGTCTCCCGCGCTTCAGGAGGCGACAGCGCAATAGCGGTCAGCTTCTGCTGACGACAGCCTGCGAAGTGTTGTGCCCGACGGTGGGACGTGCCACCAACTTCCCTGACCCGGATAGTGGTGGTCGTGCAGATCAGTCCCGCGACATCGACGTCGTGCTCAGGAGCGGCGCGAACTCGGTCCACGTGTCCTCCCAATGCTGCACGATTGCCGACTATCTCCCGCCCCAATCGCCGAACCGACCGATGTCGAACGCCAGGCCGGGCCTAACCTCGTGGTCGGTGATGAGCCGCATGATGCCGCTGGATTCCGTGGGAAGTCCGCAATCGGCGCAAGCGAACTGGCATTCGTTCCTGCGACACGGCGGACGTATGGCAGCGTGGCGTTGGTCAGGCGCACGCGTGTCAGTCTCAGGAACGTGCCGCGCATGTTCGCCATACAGCTGAACAGCGCGTCATGCAGGAGGAAGGTCTGATCATCGCATCGCGCGTGGGCCGGGAACCTCCGAAGCAGCGGCCCTAGTCGATCGCGATGTCCGCCAGTGCCGCTCCTGGTCGCAGCGAGGCGACGATCTCACCGGTGACCAGCTTGGGTGCGGCTGACCCGGTCACGAGCACGGCTCCCACGACGAGATCGGCATCGGCATCCTGAATCGATGTGGACCTCGTCTCGGGTAGATGATGCAATGGACGTCGGGCTTGGGTTGGGTGTGCTCTGCGACTTCAAGGCAGACAGCGTCGTGTAGGGACTCTTCTTCGGGGTATCGAAGCGTGCCTTTCTTCGATTGATGGCCTCAGCCCTTGACTGCCCCTACGGTCATGCCGGCGATGACGTGGCGCTGGAAGATCGCGTAGATGATCAGTTGTGGCAGGAGCACGAGCGTGGCGGCGGCCATCATGCCGCCGTAGTCGACGGTGTACTGCCCCTGGAAGCGGGAGACGGCGAGCGACACGGTGACCATGTCGGGGTTGTTGATGAGGATGGATGCGAACGGGAACTCGTTGAACACGTAGACCACGTTGAAGATGAGGATCGTCGCGATCACCGGCCTCATGAGCGGAAGCACGACCGACCAGCACAGCCGCCACAGACCGACGCCGTCGATAATTGCTGCCTCCTCGATCTCGGTGGGGAACTCACGGAGGAACCCGGTCATCAGGAGAGTGTTGAAAGGGATGGAGACGGCGACGTAGGGGAGGATCAGTGCCGCGTAGGTGCCGAAGATCCCGAGGGCGAGATCGATCCGGTACACGGGGAACAGCAAAATGTAGACCGGGACTGCGAGACCGGCCAACAGGTAGAACCTGACGGAGGACTGCACTTTGCGGCGCCGGAAGACCATGCGCGTGAGCGCGAACGCCGACATGAAGGAGATCGCGGTTCCTACGGTGACCGAGACCACGGCGATGAGGATCGTGTTGCCGTACATCCGCAGCAGCGGAAGGGCGGTGGCGGCGTTCAGGTAGTTGTCGAAGGTGAGGTTCTCGAAAGAGAACGGGTTGGAGAGGATGTTCTCGCTCGGCTGCAGCGACAGCAGAACGATCCACAGCAGAGGCAGGATGATGAGGAACGTCACCAGGTAGGCGACGATGCCGATGATGATCGCCGTCCGGCGGCTCTTGCGGCGTCGGACAGGCGGGGTCGACCCGGGTTCTTTCAGGGCGACCCGAGATGCGGTGTCGAGGTCTGTAGTGGTCACGCCACTGCCTCCTTCCGGCGCATGGCGACGAGGTATCCGATGGACACCAGCGCACCCAGGATGGTGATGATGACGGCAAGGGCCATGCCATAGCCGTACTGCTGATTGGTAAAGGTGACGAAGTACATGTAACTGACGAGGGTCTCGGACCTGTGCACGGGACCTCCACCAGTGAGCATGTACACGAGCTCGAAGATCTTGAAAATGTTGGTGATCATGAGGATGGTCACGATGGCGAACGTCTCGCGCATCATCGGGATGGTGATGAAGCGGATCTGCTGCCAGCCGGTGGCGCCGTCCAGTGAGCTTGCCTCCATGACGTCGGCGGGGAGCATCTGCAGCCCGGCGTAGAAGATCGTCATCGCGAAGCCGACGCTGCTCCAGATGAAAACGATGGCGACGGAGATCGGCGTGAGGTAGTCACCCCCGATCCACTGGATGGGGGGTACGCCCAGCGGTTCGAGGACGCGGTTGAGAAGGCCGATCTTCGGATCGAGGATGAAGACCCAGATCAGGCCGACGAGGATCGGGGCGATGATGGCGGGGCCGAACACGAGAGCGCGGAGCGTGCCTCGTCCGGGGATGGCACGCTGAAGCAGCAGCGCCAGCGCGAAGGACGCGGGAATCAGGATCGCCAGTGCGACCACCAGGATGACGATCGTGTTCTGAAGGGCTTGCCAGAAGAACGGGTCCTGGAACAGCGCGGTGTAGTTGTCGAACCCGATCCAGGTCGGGTCTCCAAATCCCTGGAAGCGGGAGAAGCTGTAGATCCCGGAGTAGATCACGGGGTAGACGACGAACATCGAGAAGACGATGAGCGTCGGCGCGAGCATGAGCAGGATCTTCCAGCGGTTGCTGACCCAGTTCATCGGTTGGACTCCTCGTTGGTGCGGGTGGGACCGCCGTGGCGGCCCCACCCGCGGTCGATCACTGGCGGTTGGCGTCGAGTGCCTTCTGCACGAGCTCCAGTGCGGCCTCTGGGGTGAGCTGCCCCTGGATCACGCCGTAGATGCTGTCGTACATTGCGTTGGCGACCGGTGTGGGCACGAGGAGGTCGGGCTGCGATTCGGGGCTGGTCACTCCGTTCGCGGTGGCGGCATCGAGCGCTGCCTTCAGTGCGCTCTGCTTGGTCGGGTCGACGTGAGCCTGGTATGTGGTTACAGGCGGCTGCCCGTTGTCGACGAGGATCTGCTGGGCGTCGTCGCTGTAGTAGAAGTCGAGGAACTTCGTGACCGCGGCGAGCTTCTTCTTGTCGTCGCCCACCTTGTTGCTCACGGCGAACGGTGCGGAGGCGACGTTCATGATGATGTTCTGCTCGCCCACGCCGTCGGCGAACTGCGGGCCCTGCCAGAAGGCGATGTCCGACACGATGTCGGATTCCTGGATGGCGCTCGATGCCCACACGCCGGCGTCGAGCATCGCCGCGTTGCCGCTGGTGAACTGGTCGACGGCCTGCTGGTACGTCTGCGTCGAGACGTTCGACGCGAACGCGCCGGCCTTACGGAGCTCATCGATGTGCTGGTACAGGCGCAGGAAGTCGTCGTTCGTGTACTGCTCGGAACCGTCGAGCAGCCCGTCGACGACGTCGCCGTACCCGAACCGGTCGAGCATCGTCAGGAAGCTCCACACGCTGAACGCCGACTGGTTCGCGCCGTCCGAGATGGTGGTGATCCCCTTGGCGTGCAGGGTCTTCGCGGCCTCCACGAGGTCATCGAAGGTCGTGGGCATGTCGACGCCGTTGTCGCTGAGGATCTTCTTGTTGACCCAGAGCCCGGTGAGCAAGCCTTGGTAGGGCACGCCGTAGATCACGTCGCCCTCCGAGAAGTTCCGGATGGTGCTCGCGGGGAACTTGTCGGTGAGGTCGAGATCCTTCAGGACAGGCGCGAGGTCCAGCAGCTTGCCGGCCTTCTGCATCTCCTCGGCCGTCGACTTGTAGACCCAGAACACGTCGGGCAGGGTGTCGCTCTGCGCGGCCACCGACAGCTTCTGCAGGTGCTCGGCCACCGCTTCACCCGACACGGTCACGTCGATGTCGGGGTTGGCCTTCTCGAATGCTTCGACGATGGCCCAGGTGGCGGGGTCGGCCGATTTCACATCGGGGTTCTGCATCGACAGCGTGATCTCTGTCTTGCCGTCGCTGCTGCCCGAACCTGCAGAGCCGCAGCCGGCGAGGATGAGCGCTGACGCGGCGACGCCGGCCGCTGCGATGAGGACGCGTCCGAGAACGCGGGGTGCTGTGGAACGCACGTTCATCTCCTTTGATGGAAGGTCTGTACACAACAGATCCGTCGAATTAGCGAAACGTTTGCGGGAAACGTTTGTCACACCATAAGGCTGCGGAAAGTTCGTGTCAACACGGAGCTCAGCGCGAGTAGTCCTCGGTCGACTCGCGGAGTTCGAGCGCCTGATGCAGCCGAAGCGTGCGCGGGTTTGCGTGCGGTGCCGACAACCGATCCGCGAGCAGGCCGACAGCGGCGATCCCCATGTCGAAGGCGGGTTGGCGCACCGTGGTGATGCCTGGGCGGAAGAGGTCGGAGTTGCTGAATCCGTCGAAGGTCGCGAAGGACACGTTGTCGGGGGTCCGACGCCCGGCGGCGACGATCGCGCGCAGTCCGGCGACGGCGAGCGGCGTGCTGCAGGCCACCACCGCGGTGTACGCCGAAGTCCGGAGGGCGTCGGTCAGCCGTTCCTGCAGTTCCGAGTCGTCACGGCCCACGAGCACAAGTTGATCCGCATCGGACAGCCGAGCGTCACGCACTCCATCGCGGAATCCGTCGAGGCGTTCACTGAGGGCCGGGACGCGGATATCTCCCGCGATGATCGCCGCGCGGGTGTGCCCCTGCGCCGTGAGATGGCGGACCAGGCGGCGCATGGAATCCCGGTTATCGGCACCTACCTGGTCGAAAGAAGCGTCCGGAAACAAGCGGTCCAGGAGGACGACGGGTGTCTTCTCCTGCTGCAAGTCTGCCATCAGCCCCGGAGTCGAGTTGGCGGCGCGTGCCAGGATCAGCCCGTCGATCCGCCGTTCCAGGAGGGTGGTGATCGCTCGCTGCTCGCGGTCGGCGTCCTCGGCCGAATTGGCGAGGAGCAGTGTCAATCCGCGGTCGGCCGCGGCCTGCTCGACCCCATGCACCATCTCCGCGAACGCCGGCTCCCCGGCCGCCGACACGATGAGACCGATGCTGTCGGTCTTGGAGCGCCGGAGGGCGCGCGCGAGGGTGTCTTGCCGATAGCCGGTCTGCTCGATCGCGGATAGAACCCGCCGGCGCGTGTTCTTCTCGACGTTGCGTGTCCCGTTGAGCACGTGCGAGACGGTCGAGATCGAAACCCCCGCCAGCCGTGCCACATCCACCATCGTGGCCATGAGATTCTCCGCTCGTCGTCGAGAATGCGTTGTTGCGCAAACATACCCCACGTCGCGCGGCCGCAGCGGCTCATCCGCAGAAACGGGAAGATTCGCCCGCAGATGTTGCGAAGCTCGACCCGGCCAACTACCGTGACGGGATACAAACGTTTCGATGGCGGTGAAGCCATCTGAGATCGCTCTTCAACGAGCAGGAAAGGGGCGACGGTGACCGCAACGACACCGCCCGCAGGCATGCTTGGAGACCTCACGCAGGCGCGCAGTGCCCGCACGGCTCGCGCGTCGAGCTTCGACCAGACAGGCCGCAATCGCGACAACTGGATCGTCATGCCGGGCGAGGAGCGCGTGCTCGCCGACATCGAGGGACCTGGGTTCATCACGCACATCTGGATGACCCAGTCCTGTCGCATCCAACCGGGCCCCGGGCAGATCGATCCGAACGTCGTCGGCGTCCCGATGCTCGAGATCCACAATGCACTCGGGGTCAGCTGGGAAGTCGTCGACCCGGACTACTACCGCAAGGTCGTGCTGAAGATGTACTGGGATGACCAGGAGACCCCCAGCGTCGTGGCGCCCCTCGGCGACTTCTTCGGCCTGATGAACTCCCTTTCGGGCTCCTACGAGTCGCTGCCGCTGTCGGTTTCCGCGAAAGAGCCGGAACTGCACACGTTCGGTGGCAGCGCCGCCTTCAACAGCTACTTCCGCATGCCGTTCAACCGGCGGGCGCGCATCGTCGTCGAGAACCAGAACGACATCCCCTACCTCCAATACTTCTACATTGACTACGAACTCGTGAAGGAGCCGCTGCCGGAGGACACCGTCTACTTCCACGCGCACTGGCGCCGCGAACTGCCTTCCGGCTGGGGCCCCGACCTGCAGTCCAACAGCATCGAGACCACCGTGGCCAACCTCGACGGCAAGGATAACTACGTCGCCCTCGAGACCGAGGGGCGCGGGCACTACGTCGGTTGCACGCTCGCGGTGCGCCACTTCCAGGGTTCCTGGTGGGGCGAGGGCGACGACATGATCTTCATCGACGACGACACCTGGCCGCCCAGCCTCCACGGCACCGGCATGGAGGACTACTTCGGCCACGCGTGGGGCATGCAGCACAACGCCTACCTCTTCAACGGCACGATCGTTCACGAAGAAGACGTGCCCGGCTTCCACCACTCGTACCGCTTTCACATCGCCGACCCGATCCGGTTCGACAAGCGCATCAGGGTGACATTCGAGCACGGGCACGGCAATCACCTCTCCGATGAGTGGTCCTCGACCGCGTACTGGTACCAGACTCTCCCGTCTCCCGAACTGACGATTCCGGATGTCGCGCAGCGACTCCCGTTGCGTCCCGTCGACCGGGTGATCGAGGCGCCGCTGCCCGAGCTAACGGATGAGCAGAAGGTGGCGCGGGAAGCGGCCGCCGAACGCATGCGGGACTTCGTCGCCAAGCGGGACCAGATGCGCGCGGAACGTCGGGCTCAGATCGACGAGTGGGAGCGCGGCAACGTCGAGATCGCCCGCGACGTCCGCCGCCGCTTCGACGCAAAGGAAGCGTGATGGTGCGTCCCCAGCTGCATTTCACGTCGCGAAGCGGATGGATCAACGACCCGCACGGCATCACCTACCGGGACGGCGAGTACCACGTCTTCTACCAGTACGTGCCGGACCAGACCGTGTGGGGGCCCAACTGCCACTGGGGCCACGCCTCCGGCCCGGACCTGCTCAGCCTCACCGAACTGCCGATCGCGATCGCCCCGGGTGACGGTGACGACGGCATCTGGACCGGTTCGCTCGTCACCGACGGCGACGACGGGCGCACCGTCGTGTTCTACACCAGCACCACCACCCCCGACCTCGGGATCGGCCGAATCCGGCAGGCAACGCCCAAGGACGCGGGATGGATCGGGTGGGACAAGGGACCATTCGTCGCGGACGCGCCCGAAGGGCTGGACATCATTGC
The DNA here is from genome assembly GCF_042267145.1 of Microbacterium sp. NPDC056044. NCBI lineage: Bacteria > Bacillati > Actinomycetota > Actinomycetes > Micrococcales > Microbacteriaceae > Microbacterium > Microbacterium sp. NPDC056044. The sequence goes on from NZ_JBHJWZ010000005.1 coordinate 109,821, forward strand.
CTACCGCGACCCGTTCGTCCGCCGGGAGGACGACGTCTGGCGCATGTTTGTCGGCGCCGCCCTGCGCGACGGAACGGCGATGGCCTTGTCATACACGTCTCCCGACCTCGATGAGTGGACGTACGACGGGGTCGCCCTGCAGCGGTCGACGACCGAGACCCGCGACGTGTGGATGGGCGCTCTGTGGGAGTGCCCTCAGATCTTCGAGCTCGACGGCAAGGCCGTCATGGTCTCGTCGGTTTGGGACGACGACGTGCTGCACTACGCCGGGTACGCGATCGGCAGCTACCGGAACGGTGTCTTCCACGCCGACAGGTGGGGACGGCTCACCTACGGCGACAGCTACTACGCTCCCTCGCTGTTCACCGACGCCGACGGCCATCCCTGTCTGCTGTTCTGGATGCGCGGCATCGGGGGAGCGGGCGAGGAGTGGGCCAGCGCGCACAGCGTTGCCCACCGTCTGTCCATCCGCGACGACCGTCTGGTGGCGACCCCACACCCCGATGTCACGGCGCACCGCGGCGCACCTTCACCCAACGCAGCTGTGACCGGGCTGGCCGCCGACGTCGTGTGGACTGCCGAGACGGGCGAGCTGACCGTCCGCAGCGGCGACGCCGAGGTGGTGGCACTGCGCCGAGGCGACGGTGAGGTCACCGTCTTCGTAGGCGACACGTCGACGACGATTCCGGTGTCCGGGGGCCTGCGCATCCTCGTGGACGGTCCGACTCTGGAGATCTCCAGCGACGCCGGCATTTTCGGCGCACGGGTGCAACCGGCTGGTGAGCGCCTTTCGATAGCCGCAGCGGGATCGACGTATGTCTACCCGCTCGGCTGACACTCGCGCGCCCGCATGCGCCGTCCTTGTCGTCGGCGAGTCGCTCGTCGAGATTGTCGAGGCGGAGGGGGAGCCTCCACGTGAGCATGTCGGAGGCTCTCCCGCGAACGTTGCGCTCGGTCTTGGCCGGTTGGGCGTGCCGGTTCGGCTTCACACCGCGCTTGCGCGCGATGCGCATGGCGAGATGATTCGACGACACCTCGCCGCCTCTGGTGTGAACATCGATGACGCATCGTGGAATTTGCCACAGACCTCGACCGCACGCGCCCGCATCGCGCCCGACGGTGCCGCCGCCTACGACTTCGACGTGCGGTGGGAGCTTCCCACCCCGCCGCGGTGGCGCGGGGAACGGATCATCCACGTCGGATCGATCGCCGTGTTCCTCGACCCCGGCGCCGGACAAGTCGCGCACTTCCTCACCAGCGACGGCGCCCGGGCACGAGTGACGCTGGACCCGAACATCCGCCCCGCACTGATCGGCGAACATCGAGACGCCCTCACCACGTTCGAAGAAATCGCTACGCGCGCCGCCATCGTGAAGCTCAGCGACGAGGACGCCCGGTGGCTGTACCCCGGCCACGACAGTGACGCGATCGCACAACGACTCACAGGCCTCGGGGCGGAAGCAGTAATCTTCACCCTCGGAGCGGACGGTGCGATCGGGTACGCGGGGCAATCGCGGCTGGAGATCCCTGCGCCACGAGTGCCCGTCAGAGACACCGTCGGCGCCGGCGACACTTTCATGGCCGCGCTTGTCCGAGGACTCGCATCGCTCAGGCCGGGCGACAGCATTACCGACGAGCCGACGCTGCACCGACTGCTCACGCGAGCCGTTGCCGCGGCATCCATCACGGTGCAACGGTCGGGTGCCGACCTCCCCACCCTGTCCGAAGTCGTCGCAGCCGAGCGCCGCGAAGCACTGATCCGCACGAACCGTCACAGCATCGGCCACGCCATCTTCTAACGAGGAGAATGCTGAACCGCGGCGTGCCCCGCCTCACGTCGACATATCGGACATAGGCGAATGTCGACAGCAAATCGCGATAGGCGGCTTGCGCGACCGAGTGTGACTGCGTCGGCCAACAGGCCTGGGTCGCGCTTTGGCTGCGGGGAATGGGTAGTCTGAAAGGCGCCACGTAGCCTACCGACGACGAACAAGAGGTTCAGTGTCGAATCCTGAACGCCGCCCCACCGGGTTGTGGGAAGCGCTGGGGCTGGCTGCCGCTTATCCCTCTAGCGACCGGCATCGAGCGCCGCGCTCGCCGCTTTCAACTCGAGCGCGATTCAGACTGTGGCTAGCCAGAGTATTTCGCCTGCGCCCACCGGGGAAGTAGACGCGCTTGTTCCGGCGAGCGAGTTGACATCCCGCGGCAGGCTTGACGCTCGATGGCCTGTGAGCTACGGTCAGTCATACGAATAACTTGCACGAAGGAGTGAGGGCAGTGACTCGTAAGACGCCGACGATGTGGCAGGTTGCGGAGCACGCGGGTGTCTCGCAAGCCACGGTGTCGTTGGTGTTGAACAATGTCGGCGGCAGTCGGGTCACCGACGCGACGCGCGAGCGCGTGATGGATTCCGTTCGTGCGCTCGGGTATCGCACGAATGCGATCGCGAAGTCTCTGCGGAGCGGCGAGTCGGGGATGATCGGCTTCATCTCGGATGAGGTTGCGAGCTCGCCATTCGCCGGGCGCCTGCTCAAGGGGGCGCAGATGCTGGCCTGGGAGACGGGCAACGTGATTCTCAACGTGGACACGTTCAACGATCCAAGCCTCGAGGCTGCGGCGATCGACATGATGCTGTCGTACCGCGTGCGTGGAGTCGTCTACGCGTCGATGTATCACCGGGTCGTAGACGTGCCCGCCGGGCTCGAGTCGGTCCCTACCGTCGTGGTCAACGCGCAGGACCGAGCCGGGCAGCGGCTGAGCGTCTTTCCTGACGAAGAAGGCGGCGGCTATGTCGCCACTCGTCACCTCATCGAGGCAGGGCATACCCGCATCGCGATGATCAATATTCAGCCGCCGGAGAGCACGCTGCCCGCAGGCGTGGGCCGTCTTGCGGGGTACCGCCGTGCTCTGGATGATGCCGGCGTTGCGCAGGACGAGTATCTTGTCCGCAGCGGCATGGGGATCGTGGAGGACGGGCTGGCGCAGACACTCGAGCTCCTCGCTCTGGATAACCGTCCCACAGCCATCTTCTGCGGGAATGACCGCACCGCGTGGGGGGCATATCGCGCGGCGGAGTCGGTCGGGCTGCGGGTGGGGGAGGACTGCTCGATCGTCGGATTCGACAACCACGACATGATCGCCCCGTTCCTCGACCCCGGCCTCACCACGATGGAACTTCCGTACGAGCAGATGGCCCGCCAGGCCGTGAGCTCTCTCCTGACAGGCTCCTCGATGACGCCCGACCAGATCCCCGTCGAATGCTCGCTGATCCTCCGCGGTTCAGTGGCCAGTGCAAAGGTGCGCGCATGACAACGCAAGTATCACCACGAATGGCTCGCCGTGCGACGAGGGCCCCCCAGCGAGGTCGCCTTCGGCCCGCGGTTCGACGAGCTATCCGTTCATGGCAGTTATACGTATTACTAGCTCCCGCCGTCATCTACATCGTCGTCTTCAAGTATTGGCCGATGTACGGTGCGCAGATTGCATTCCGCGACTACAACCCCGCGCTGGGGTTCGCCGGCAGCCCGTGGGTGGGTCTCGAGCACTTCATCCGATTCGTGAACTCGTTCCAGTTCGAGCGACTCATCGCGAACACGCTGACGGTCAACTCGCTGGGTCTGCTCATCGCCTTCCCGGTGCCCATCATCCTGGCTCTGGTGGTCAATCAGCTCCAGAGCGAGCGGTTCAAGAAGTTCACGCAGACAGTCCTCTACTCGCCGTCGTTTATCTCGGTGGTCGTCGTGGTCGGCATGATCTTCCTGTTGTTCTCGCCGCGGTCCGGCATCGTCAACAACGCGATCGTCGCGTTCGGCGGCGACCCGGTCTTCTTCATGGGATCACCGGACTGGTTCCGGCCGCTCTACATCGGGTCCGACATCTGGCAGACGGCGGGATTCTCGATGATCGTCTATCTCGCGGCTTTGACTGCGATTGACCCCGCCCTGCATGAAGCGGCTCGCGTCGACGGTGCCAACAAGTGGCAGCGCATCCGGCACATCGACATCCCGGGCATCATGCCGGTCATCACGATCCTGTTCATCCTGGCGATCGGGAATCTCTTCAACCTCGGCTTCGAGAAGGTCCTGCTGATGCAGACGGATCTGAACTTGCCGACGTCCGAGGTCATCCAGACCTACGTCTACAAGATCGGCTTGCAACAAGCGCAGTTCAGCTACTCCGCCGCCATCGGCCTGTTCAACTCCCTCATCAACCTCGTCCTGCTCTTGACCTTCAACTGGGTCGCCAAGCGGGCCGGCCAGTCGACTCTTTGGTGATGACGCCATGACTCACACGATTCCCACACCGACCAAGACGCCGACCTCCACCTCGAGTCTGGCCGTGGAGGCGCGGACGGCAAAGCCCCGCGCATCGCGCGGTCGGTGGCGCGAGCGGGCAGCCGACCCCCTGTTCAATGTCGTCGCCATCGGGATGCTCCTGGTGGCCATCATCGCCATCCTCTACCCGCTGTACTTCATCATCATCGCCTCGGTCAGCGAGCCCTCAGAGATCCTGAACGGCAATGTCTGGCTGTGGCCTCGAGGTTTCACGCTCGAGGGGTATGCCCGCATCTTTTCCGATGCGACGATTGTTCGAGCCTTCGGGAACTCGGTGTTGTACACCGTGGTCGGAACGGTCATCAGCGTGGCGGCCATCCTGTGCGCCGCCTACGCGCTGTCGCGGAAGGACCTCTTCGGCCGCACGTTCTTCATGCTGCTGTTCATCGTCACGATGTTCATCGACGGCGGCCTCATCGCCCGCTACCTCGTGGTCCGCGACCTCGGGATGCTCGACACCATCTGGGCGATCGTGCTGCCCGGCGCGATCGGGGTGTGGAACCTCATCATCGCGCGCGCCTTCTTCGAGAACAACGTGCCCGCCGAGCTCCGGGAAGCCGCGCAGCTGGACGGGGCGAACGACTTCCGCTTCTTCCTGCAGATTGTGCTGCCTCTCTCGAAGCCCCTCATCTTCCTAATGGTCATGATCCACCTCGTCGCCAATTGGAACGCCTTCTTCGACGCGCTCATCTATCTCAACAACGAGAGCATGTATCCGCTCCAGCTGGTGCTGCGCAACGTTCTCATCCAGTCCGAGGTCTCCTCCGCCGGGGGGACCGGCGCGCTCGATTCCTACGCTGCAGCGCAGCGGCTGGGGGAGCTCATCAAGTACGGAATGATCGTCGTCTCCACGATCCCCCTCCTCATCGTCCTGCCGTTCATGCAGAAGCACTTCACCAAAGGCGCGCTGCTCGGCGCCGTGAAGAGCTGAACATGCGACTGGTCAGCCTCCTGCCTCGCATCCATCCACCCTCACAGCAAGGAACAACACCATGAGACACCGCCGTTTCCTGAGCGCATCAGCACTCGCCATCACCGGAGCCGTCCTCCTGGCCGGCTGCACCGCCGGAGGGGGAGCCACCGACGTCGACGACAAGTCCTCAGACTTCGGCTTCAACGAGACCGGTCTGCCGATCGTGGACGAGACGCTCACACTGACCGCCGGCGGCTCGAAGGCCCCGCTCGCGCCAGACTTCTCCGAAATGGCGCTGGTGCAGCAGTGGGAGGCGGACACGAATATCGCCATCGACTGGGAGAACCTGCCCGACCAGGTGTACGCCGAGAAGAAGAATCTGATGCTCGCCAGCGGCGACATCCCCGACATCCTCTTCAACACGGGGCTTTCGGATGCCGAGATCGTGGATAACGGCAGCAATGGCACGCTACTTCCCCTCGAAGGGCTCATCGAGGAATACGCGCCGACACTGACGGCCATTCTGGCCGACCGACCGGACATCCGCGCGGCGATCACGGCGTCGGACGGGCACATCTATACGCTGCCCTCCGTCGAAGAGCTGGGCCTCGTGCAGTACCCGAACTTCCTCTACATCAACACCACATGGCTGAACGCGCTCGGCATCCCGATGCCGACGACCATCGACGAGTACCACGCGGCGCTCGAGGCCTTCGCGACCGGCGACCCGAACCGGAACGGCATCGCCGACGAGATACCGCTGTCGTTCCGTACCGACTCCTTCTGCGCGAACCCGCACGATCTCATCGCAGCTCTCGGCGGACAGCCGGAGAACAACGACCACCGAATCGTGCGCGACGGCACAGTGGAGTTCACAGCCAACACCGACGAGTACAAGGCCGGCGTCGCCGCCTTGAGCGAGTGGTACGCCGACGGGCTCATCGACCCCGAGTCGTTCTCTCAGGATGACGTCGCCTATCTATCCAAGGGCAAGTCGGCCACTCCCATCCTCGGCTCGTTCTTCTGGTGGGAGCTGAAGGAGATGGTGGGCGACGATCGGGTCGACGACTACGCGCTCGTCGGCATCCTCGAGGGCGCCGACGGCGACCGGCTCGCCAGCGTCGCCAACAACCAGGAGATCGGCCGTGGCGCGATGGCCATCACGCGGGCCAACGAGTATCCGGCCGCGACGATGCGCTGGGCGGACCGTCTGTTCGAGCCGGTGATGTCGGCCCAGTCCAACTGGGGCCCGATCGGCGTCACGCTCGAGGAGAATGCCGACGGCATCCTGGTGCAGATCCCTGCCGCCGCAGGCGAGTCCGAAGGCGAGCGCCGCCAGCGCGTCGCGCCAGGAGGGCCGAAGATCACCACCGCCCAGGACTTCGTGACGGTCGTCGCACCTGAGCCGCGCGCCAAGGAGCGGCAGGACCTCGTCACCGAGTTCTACGCGCCGTTCCAGGCGAACGACGCCTACCCGCCTGTCATGCTCTCCAACGAGGAGCTCGACCAGGTGTCGTTCGCAAACACCGACATCAACACGCTCGTCAAGGAGAAGTTCGCGGCGTGGATCGTCAACGGCACCCTCGACGCCGAATGGGACGCGTACACGGCCCAACTGAAGACCCTCGGCGTGGACGACGTGATCGCGACCTACCAGCAGGCATACGACCGCTTCCAGGAGGGCGGCCAGTAGCCCGCAGCACACAGGGGCCGGCCCGTCTGGGCCGCCCCTGTGTGTCCTCCGCTTCAATCACACCCACACCCACACACCACACCCGGAGCACCGTGACGACCCTGACCGTGCAGACCCCTTCGCTACGGCCGACCGCCCACTTCACAACGCAGTCCACCTGGTTGAACGATCCCAACGGCCTGTTGTACGTCGACGGCACCTACCACCTGTTCTTCCAGACCAATCCGCACGGCACCACCTGGGGGAACATCTCCTGGGGGCACGCGACGTCCACGGACCTGATCCGGTGGGACGAACGCGCCATCGCCATCCCCTGCACCCACGATGAGATGGCCTTCTCAGGAAGCGCCGTGGTCGACGAACGCAACACGGCCGGTTTCGCGCGGGACGGGCAGACGGCTCTGGTCGCCATCTTCACCAGCGCCCGCCCGGCGCGGGGCGACGAACCCGCATCACAGTCGCAGTCACTCGCATACAGCGTTGACAGCGGCACGACCTGGACTCGCTACGCCGGAAACCCGGTGCTCGACATCGGCTCGGACGAATTCCGCGACCCGAAGGTGTTCTGGCACGGCGGCGACGATGGCCACTGGGTGATGGTGGCGGTCGAGGCCGTTGCCCGGAAGATTGTCGTCTACATCTCGCCAGACCTCATCACCTGGAATTACGCCTCGAGTTTCGGGCCCGCGCATGCGACCGGAGGGGTGTGGGAGTGCCCTGACCTGTTCCCGCTGGTGGTCGACGGCGGCGACGAAACCCGATGGGTGCTCATCGTCAGCATGAACCCCGGGGGCATCGCCGGCGGCTCGGGCACTCAGTACTTCGTCGGCGACTTCGATGGGTATGTCTTCACCCCGGACCGGCTGGCCGACTCTACAGACCCCTTCGACTACGACTGGTTGGACTACGGCCGCGACTATTACGCCGCCGTATCGTTCAGCAACGCCCCCGACGGTCGACGCCTGATGGTCGGGTGGGCCAGCAACTGGGACTACGCGAACGCCACGCCGACTCACCCTTGGCGGTCGGCGATGTCGCTGGTGCGGGAAGTGAGCCTCGTCCGCTGCCCGGGCGGCCGGCTCCGACTCGCTCAACTGCCGGTTCTACCTTCTACCCCGCCGATGGTGAGTACCTTCGAGTTGGTGGCCCCTTGCGGACCAGGTCAACGCACCTCGATCGTGCTCTCGGGCGAGGGGCACGAAGAGGTCGTCGTGATCATCGACGGCGACACCCGCACGATCTTGTTCGACCGAACACGTAGCGGCACTACGGAGTTTCATCCGCAGTTCGCCTCGGTCGACCGCGCGCCGCTACCGCAGCACTGCGCGACACACATCGACGTCCTCATCATCGTGGATGCCACGATCATCGAGATCTACGCGGGCGGGGGGCTTGTGACCCTCACCGAGCAGGTGTTCCCGTCCCGTCCTCTCAACGAGCTCACCGTCACGCCTGTGTGAGCACATCTCCAACGTCAGATCCGCATCAGCCTACGAGCGACCTCAGCCGTCTCAGGGCAACAGATACCGAGGAGAGTCCAGTGCTCACAGGCGCGGCGATGGCGTCTCTGACACCCTGCACGGCGCTTCGGGACGCGTCTCCGCGGCGCGTGAACCAGTGACTCAGCCATTCGTTCGGTGGTTCCTCGGCCAACGCATGGGGATCTTGGCTGCGATCGTGCGCCGCTTTGGCGCTGATGTCGATCATCACGGCGTAGGCCTCGCTTCGCGTAGCGGCGCGGGCCGCAGATGACCAATGGTCGTGCTGCGGCAGCGCGCTGATCCGCAGCAGGAGGTCGTCGAACTGCAAGAGATTGGCGAGGGCGTAGTGCACGGCGGCGAGATCGTCGGGGTTCGTACCTTGCGCGCGCGCTCGCTCGATGACGTCAAACAGCGGCATCGCTTCAAGCAGTCCCGATCCCCAACGGGCGAGGGACGTCGGTACTCCTGCGGCCTCGAACGCGCGGACGCGTTCGACGAAGCGCTCGTGATCGGTTCCGTTCTGCAGAGTGTCGATGTGTTCGAGGAGGCGCGGTATCGCCGCGCCGAATGTCGCGATCTCCTCACCGATGTCGATGCCCTCGGATCGGTGCAGGACGAGCCAGCGCGCAGCGCGGTCAAGGAGTCGGCGGAAGGTCAGCAGCAGCTCAGTCTGGACAGTGGTGTCGACGGCGCCGTCGAGCGTCTCGACGGCAGCCACGAATCCGCGGAGGTCGAGGATCTCGCGCACGACGACGTATGCGCGTGTGATCTGCTCGACCGACGCCCCGGTCTCGTCGCTGGCCCGGTGCACGAAGGTAATGCCGCCCCGGTTGACCATTGAATTCACTACCGAGTTGACGACGATTTCGGTCCGCAGCGGATGCCTTTGGAGCTCTTCCGCGTACGCCTGTCGGATCCCGGTCGGGAAGTACTCTGCGAGGGTCCGGTCGAACCAGGGGTCGTCCGCGAGGCCGGATGCAGCGAGGTCGGCCTTCAGCGCGAGCTTGGCGTAGGCGAGCAGCACTGCGAACTCGGGACGGGTGAGCCCTTCCCCTTTCGCGGCTCGCGCGGCGATCTCGGCCTCGCCGGGGAGGTGCTCGAGCGCGCGATCGAGCATTCCGCGCTCTTCGAGCGCGGCGATGAGACGCGCGTGCGACGGCAGCATCTGGGCAGCGTTCGCACGGGAGTTGCCGAGCAGCACGTTCTGTTCGTAGTTGTCGCGGAGCACCTGTTCGGCGACCTCGTCGGTCATGGATGCCAGGAGCGCGTCGCGTTCCGGGCGTGCGAGCCGGCCCGCGCGTTCGAGTGCGCTGAGGAGGATCTTCAGGTTCACCTCCCGATCGGAGATGCCGACGCCAGCGGCGTTGTCGATGGCGTCCGTGTTGATGCCGACGCCCGCGCGCGCTGCTTCGATTCGGCCTCGTTGGCTGACGCCGAGGTTGCCGCCCTCGCCGATGACCTTCACCCGCAGCTCCCGTCCGTCGACGCGGATCGCGTCGTTGCCGCGATCGCCGATCTCGGCATGCGTCTCGTCGGATGCCTTGACGTAGGTGCCGATCGCCCCGTTCCAGAGAAGATCCACGGGCGCGAGCAGTACCGCGCGCTTGAGCTCCAACGGAGTGAGGGTGCGTACTGCGGGGTCGATCCCCAACGCCTTCGCCATTTCCCGCGACACCGGCACGGACTTCGCGCTGAGCGGGAACACCCCTCCGCCGGCAGAGAGGAGCGACCGATCGACGTCGTCCCACGAGGATCCGGGCAGTTCGAACAGTCGCCGCCGTTCGGTGAACATCGCTGCGGAATCCGGGTCGGGGTCGACGAAGACGTGCCGGTGGTCGAAGGCGGCGACGAGGCGCACGTGCGGCGAACGCAGCATGCCGTTGCCGAACACGTCACCGGACATGTCGCCGATGCCGACGGCGGTGATTGGGTCGCGCTGCACATCGATGCCGAGTTCGCGGAAGTGCCGCGCGACCGACTCCCACGCGCCGCGCGCGGTGATGCCGATCGCCTTGTGGTCGTAGCCTGCCGACCCGCCCGAGGCGAACGCGTCGCCCAGCCAGAATCCGTACTCCGCCGAGATCGCGTTTGCGATATCGGAGAATGAGGCGGTGCCCTTGTCGGCCGCGACGACGAGGTAGGGGTCGTCGCCGTCGTGGCGGACGACGCGCGGAGGCCGGACGACCCGCGCTCCGTCGCGATCGTCGGTGACGTCAAGGAGCCCTCGGATGAAGGTGCGGTATGCCGAGCGACCGGCCTCGAGCCAGGCTGTGCGGTCGCTCGTGACGGGCAGGAGCTTGGGGAAGAAGGCGCCCTTGGCTCCGGTGGGAACGATGACGGCGTTCTTCGTCAGTTGCGCTTTCGCGAGGCCGAGTACTTCGGTGCGGAAGTCCTCGCGGCGGTCGCTCCACCGCAGTCCTCCGCGAGCGACCGCGCCGAAGCGGAGATGCACGCCCTCGACCTCGGGGGAGTACACCCAGATCTCGGCGGTCGGGTGTGGGCGAGGTAAGTGCGGCACGCGGGCGCCGTCGAGCTTCATCGAGACCCATGGCTTGGGGGTTCCGTCCGACGTCGTCTGATAGAAGTTCGTGCGCACGGTTGCGGTGATCACTCCCAGGATGGCGCGGAGGATCCGGTCGTCATCGAGGCTCGTGACGTCGTCGAGGGACGCCTCGATGTCACGTACGCAAGCGGCAGCGACTGCGGCCCGGTCGCGCGGGCGGTCGGGGTCGAACCGCGCCTCGAACAGCCCAACGAGCGCTGCCGCGATCGATGGGTGACGCAGCAGCGTCTGATGGACGTAGTCGACCGAGAATGGTGTCCCTATCTGCCGCAGGTATGCCGTCACGGCGCGCAGGATCACGACCCTGCGCCAGTCGAGGCCGGCCGACAGGACGAGCCCGCCGAGCGGGTCGCTCTCGGCGGCGCCGGTCCATGCGGCGCGGAAGGCGTCTTCGAACGGCACCCGCCATGTGGCGTCTTCCCAGGCCGCGACGCATTCGGCGGTCAGTGCGAAGTCGCACACGTGCAGGTCCCGCTCGGCGGCGATGACATAGGGGCGGGCTTCGGCGACGTCGACCCCGAGATCGGTGAGGACCGGCAGCACGCGTGTGAGCGGGTGTGTCACTTCAGAGACGAAGGTGAGCGCACGTTGCCCGCCCGCGTGCTTGCCGGGCTCGTAGAGGTGCACCGCAAAGGGGGATCCCTGGCGTACCTCCTCGAACAGTTGGGTGTCGCGGGCGGCGTCAGCCGGAGGCACGTTCTCGCGGTAGCCCGCGGGGACGGCGTGTGCGTAGCGGCTGCGCAGCAGCGCCGCATGCTCGTCGCCGTACGCTTGCCGCAACTCTCCGGCGAATCCCTCCCGCCACACCTGATCCGTTACCGAAGCCGACCGGGCTTCGCCGTCCACGTTGTCGCCTCGTTCGGTTGCTGCCACCATCGCCCGCTCCTCAGCGCCGGTTGCCGACGACGCGCAGCGGCATCGTGTTCGTGTCGATCCGCGCGTTTCGGTCCTGCCCCGCGACCAGCTCCTCGGCTTCGGCGCGCGTGGTGACGACCGGAACGGACCCGAGGAGCGGTTTCTGCGTCGTTTCGGGGATCAGTGCGATCGCGACGATCGCGACGGCGGCGAAGAACATGATGTAGAACGCCGGCATGTAGATGTTGCCGGTGAGTTCGACGAGGGCCTGGCTGAACAGTGGCGTCGTTCCGCCGAACAGAGCCGCCGACATGTTGTACATGAACGCCATCGCGGCAAAGCGCGATGCCGTCGGGAACAGCGCCGGCAACGCCGAGGCGGTGAGGCCGACGAAGCACGCGGTCGGGAAGGCGACCATCAGCAGGGCGCCGAACACGGCCCATGTCGTGCCGAGTTGCATGATCATGAAGGCGGGAACCATCAGCATGAGCGACGAGATCGACCCCAGGAGGTACACCGGGCGGCGCCCCCATCGGTCGGAGAGCATGCCGAACAGCGGCAGCGACAGCGACATGATCACGAGGATTGGCACGGTCGCGAGCGACGCGTCGAGGGGGGAGACGCCTACCTCGGTCTCGAGGTAGGTGGGCATGTAGCTCGTCAGCGCGTACTGCACGGTCAGTTCGGCGGAGACGATGGCCATACCCAGAAGCACGGTCTTCCAGTGGTAGCGGAGCACGCCCAGCACCCCGAGGCGGACGAAGATGCTTCCTGCGGGCTCGACCGGGCCGTCGTGCTGGAATTCGTCGGCGATTTCGAAGCTCGGGGTCTCGGGCAGCCGGAAGCGGATCCATACCGCGATGATCCCCAGCGGGATGGCCATGAGGAACGGGATGCGCCAGCCGCCGTCGACCATCGCCGTCTCGCCCCACAGGTGCGTCGTCACCCACGTGGTCACTGCGACGGTGAGTGCGCCGGTTGCGAAGCCCAGGTAGGTCGCGACGTTCAGCAGCGACGCCCAGAATCCGCGCGTGCGGTCCGGTGCGTATTCGGCGACGTAAGTGGACGCCCCGGAGAACTCACCGCCGGCGGAGAAGCCCTGCACGAGCTTCAGTGCGTAGAGCGGCACGATCGCCCACAGCCCGATGTCTGCGGCCGTGGGGAGGAAGCCGATGAGCGCGGTAGACAGAGCCATCATCGCCATCGTGAGGAACAGCACCTTCTGGCGGCCGATCCGGTCGCCGAGGGGGCCGAGAATGATGCCGCCGATCGGGCGGATGAGGAAGGAGATCGCGAAGCCGAAGAGGGTGACCAGCAGGCCCCACGTTGCATCCATGCCGGCGGTGAATACGGCGGTCATCGTGACGGCGAGGTAGCCGTAGACGCCGAGGTCGAACCATTCCATGAAGTTGCCGACCGATGTCCCGCCGATTGCTCGGCGGAGGCTCTTGGGGTCGACGACGATGCAGTCGTCGACTTCGAGACGGCGGGTGGTCGGTGCGGGAACGGCCGTTCCGCGGTGAGTGTTCGGGGGTGTGCGTGTCATCGTCGACAGTCCTCTCGAGGTTCTGCAGTTCGCGTGCCGTTCCGAGGAATCGGGACGAGGGATGGGATTGCGAGCACTGCATAACTGTTATACAGTAAGACGCACCGTACCGCATCGACGCGGGAGGCGAAAGACTTCTCGGGAAGGAACCCACTCATGGCTCAGATCAGTCCCATCGTGAAGCAGGCGACGCCGGTGGTCGTCGAGAAGGCCGAGGGCAATTGGATCGAGGGCACGGACGGCATCCGCTACCTCGACTTCACCTCCGGCATCGGCGTCACCTCGACCGGACACTGTCACCCGCGGGTCGTCGCCGCAGCGCAGGCTCAGGTCGCGACCGTCATTCACGCGCAGGCGACCACCGTCATGCACAAGCCGCTGCTCGCTCTCACCGAGAAGCTCGGACAGGTGCTGCCCGAGGGCATCGACTCGGTCTTCTACGCGAACTCGGGCGCCGAGGCAGTCGAGGCTTCACTGCGCCTGGCCCGCATGGCGACCGGCCGCCCGAACATCGTCGCCTTCCAGGGCGGATTCCACGGCCGCACCGTCGCCGCGGCCAGCATCACCACGGCAAGCACCAAGTTCCGCACCGGCTTCTCACCCCTCATGGGCGGGGTCGTCGTGGCGCCCTTCCCGTACGCCTACCGGTACGGCATGAGCGAGGACGAGGCTGTCGCGTTCGCGCTGCGGGAACTCGACTACCTGTTCGCGACGACGACCGCGCCGAGCGACACTGCCGCGTTCATCATCGAGCCAGTGCAGGGCGACGGTGGCTATCTGCCCGCGCCGGCCGCATTCCTGCAGGGCCTTGAAGAGCGTGCTCGTCGCCACGGCATCCTACTCATCGCCGACGAGATCCAGGCCGGCGTCGGCCGCACAGGACTTTTCTGGTCTCACCAGCACGCCGGCATCCGCCCCGACATCATCGTCACCGCCAAGGGCATCGCGTCGGGCTTCCCGATCTCGGCGATCGCGGCGAGCAGCGCGCTCATGTCCAAGGCCCTCCCCGGCTCGCAGGGCGGCACCTACGGCGGCAACGCCGTCTCAGCGGCCGCGGGCGTGGAGACCCTCGCGGTCATCGCCGACGAGGACCTCGTCGAGAACGCCCGCCGCCGCGGTGAGCAGCTGCACGTCGGGCTGCTGGCGTTGCAAGATCGGTTCCCGACGATCGGCGATGTTCGAGGAATCGGCCTCATGCAGGCCATCGAGTTCACCGGGGAGGACGGCGAGCCGCACCCAACGGCTGCCGCCGCCGTCCAGCAGGCCGCGATCGCGGAGAAGCTGCTGCTGCTCACCTGTGGCCCGTTCGGCAATGTCATCCGGGTGGTGCCGGCCCTCACCGTCTCGGCGGACGAGATCGAACTGGGGCTCGAGGCCCTCGGTCGCGCTCTCGCGAGGATCCTTACCCCGGCCGACGAGACCGTCGTCGCACCCGTCGCATAAGGCAGCCGTGTCCACCCTTGTTCCGGCCTCCGGCACGCGCGGCGATGCGCCGTTCGCGGAGTTCGTCCAGCGGATGGATGCCGCAGGTATCGACTTCGACGCGAGCCCGCGCCGGCGTGACGAGTACTCGTACGATGCGTCGAACTACCGCATCCGGCCGCGCGTGGTCGTCTTCCCCCGCACGGTCCGGGAGGTGCGTACAGTGCTGTCCGCCGCGCACGCGACCGCTCAGCCGGTCACGGTGCGCGGCGGCGGGACCTCGATGGCCGGCAACGCCGTCGGCGAAGGCGTCATTGTGGACCTGTCGCGCCGTCTCGGCGAGATCGACGCGATCGACGAGCAGGGCCGGAGCGTCTGGGTCGATGCCGGGGTGATCCTGGGCGAGCTGCGTGCCCATGTCGAGCGGACGACTGAGGGGCTCCTGAGCTTCGCTCCCGACCCCTCGTCGCTCAGTCGTGCGACGGTGGGTGGCTCGATCGGTAACGACGCGTGTGGCAACCACTCCGTCGCATACGGACGGATGTCGCACCATGTGCGCGAGGTCGAACTTGTCACGATCGACGGGGCGCATCTCGTGGCAGGCCCGGGCGGCATCCGTGCCGCCGACACGGCCGACCGGGCCTCGGTCGCCCGTGCAGGCGAGATCGCCGAAGAACTCAGCGCCCTCGCGCAGCAGCATCTGGCGGCGCTGCGGGTCGGACTACAGACGATCCCCCGACAGGTGTCGGGCTACCATCTCGGGCATCTGCTGCCCGAGAACGGGTTCGACCTGGCGCGCGTGCTCGCCGGCAGTGAGGGTACGTGCGCCGTGATCGTCCGCGCCCACGTCGGTCTCGTCGAGCGTCCGGGGCCGACCGCGCTGCTGTGCGTCGGCTATGACACGACGGTCGAGTCGGCGCGCGATGTCGTCGCGATGCTGGAGCATGGCCCCAGTGCGATTGAGGGGCTCGATTCGTCGATCGTCGACATCGTGCGCGCCCGTCGCGGTGAGGAGAGCGTCCAGACGCTCCCCGCGGGCGACGCCTACGTCATGGTCGAGTTCTCCGGCGCGACGATCGACGAGGCAGCCGCGCGGTGTGGCTCGCTTGTCGAGCGGCTGCAGGAGGAGGGTCGGGTGCGCGATCACGTGATCGTGACGGATGCTGCCGAGCGCGCCGCCCTCTGGCGGGTGCGCGAAGACGGGGCGGGCCTGTCGTCGAAACGGCTCGACGGCGTGCAGACCTGGCCGGGCTGGGAGGACTCCGCCGTTGCACCAGCGAACCTCGCCGACTATCTTGCCGAACTCCTTCCCCTCGTTGAGCGGTACGGCTACACGACGGCGATGTACGGCCATTTCGGCGCCGGATGCGTGCACATGCGCGTCGACTTCGAGCTGCGCAGCGTCGCCGGCCGTGAACGCTTCGAAGCGTTCCTGGAGGAGGCAGCCACGCTCGTGGTCCGGCACGGCGGTTCGCTGTCGGGCGAGCACGGCGACGGCCGGGCGCGCAGCGCCCTGCTCGAGCGGATGTACTCGCCTGAGCTCCTCAGCGCGTTCGACGAATTCAAGCACGTTTGGGATCCGCAGGGGCTCCTCAACCCCGGAATCATCGTCGACCCCGATCCGGTCGCCGCGTCGCTGTCGCTCGACGGCTTGCCCGAGCCCGCGCGGAATCCGCTGGTGCTTGTTGAGACATCGCATGGCGCGCACGAACTCGGGCCGTTCGTCGGCAACACGCACGCGTGCATCGGGGTGGGCCGCTGCCGTTCGAGTTCGGGTGGGTTCATGTGCCCGAGCTACCGCGCGACGAAGGATGAGAAGGACTCGACCCGAGGGAGAGCCCGCGTGCTGCAGGAACTCGCTCGCGGACGCGGCACCGCCACGGGCGGGTGGGCGGTGCCCGAGGTACGCGAGGCGCTCGACCTCTGCCTGTCGTGCAAGGCGTGCTCGACCGACTGCCCGACGGGCGTCGACATGGCCGAGGCGAAGTCGGAACTCATCGACGACCACTACCGCGGTCGGCTGCGTCCCTTCACCCACTACTCGATCGGATGGCTGCCCCGCTGGCTGCCGCTCATCACACGGTTCAGCGCGCTCGCGAACCTCGGCGCGCGCATCCGTCCACTGCGGCTCATCGCCGACCGGCTCGGCATCAGCGCCCGCCGGCGACTGCCGGCCTTCGCCCCTCACCGCGAACTCCGTCGCCGCGTACGCGAGGCCGGGTTCGACCGCGTCGGCGACGTGCTTGTCTTCGCCGACAGCTTCACGAAGTCATTCCGCCCTGAGGCCATCCCCGCCGCGGCACGCGTACTGCGCTCCTCAGGAGCCGAGGTCGGGTGCACGCCGGATGCCTGCTGCGGCCTCACCTGGATCTCCACCGGGCAGCGCGCAGCCGCCGCGAAGCGGCTCGCCAACCTCGTGGACAAGCTCGATGATGGCACCGACCGGGACATCGTCGTGCTCGAACCGAGTTGCGCCGCCGCGATCCGCGACGACGGGCCGAAGCTCGTCGGGACTGACGCCGCCCGCCGCGTCGCCCGCCGCGTACGATCGTTCGCAGTCGCCGTCGACGAGGCGATGGCGCGCGGCTGGCGCCCCACTGCGACACCTCCTGAGCGAGCGGTCGTGCAGACGCATTGCCACGAGCACGCTGCGTTCGGGTCAGCCTCGCAACGCCGCGTCCTGCAGCGCTGGGGAGTCCCGGAGATCATCGAATCATCCTCGTGCTGCGGCGTCGCCGGCAACTTCGGCTTCGAAAGCGAACATTTCGACCTGTCGATGCAAGTCGCCGAGCACTCGATCATCCCGGCACTCGCGAGAGGAGGCGACGACGCCCTCGTGCTCACCGACGGCTTCAGCTGCACGATGCAGGTCTCCCAGATCGACCCCGAACGGCAGACCCGTCACCTCGCACTCGCCCTTGACCCAGGGGTCGACGTTGAGCTGAATACCAACGAGCCAGTAAATCAGCGAGACACCCCACGGTAGAGTGCGAACAACCACCGGGAGGGCGCCATGACAACTTCGACGTCTCTGGAGACCGTGACCGTCGCCGATGCCGCGACAAATCGCCTCCGTGACAGCTTGTTCGCGGGCGAGTTCGTCGCCGGCGAGGAGATCAAGGACACGCAGATCGCGACGGCGTACGGTATCGCGCGCCCCACCGCACGGGTCGCCGTGCAGCAACTCATCAACGAGGGCATGCTCGTGCGTCCCCCCGGGTTCAGCGCGCGGGTTCGAACATTCGACCCCGCGCAGGTCAGAGACATCTACCGGGTCCGCCGGTTGATCGAACTCGACGCCGTACGCGAGATCGTGAGCACGAAGCCGCCCCTCGCCGGAGTCGCGGATGCCCTCGAAGGATTCGCCCACTTGCAGGGTGGCGAGGATGACTGGTCGCGCATTGCCGCGGCAGACGTCGCGTTCCACACTGCAGTCGTGGATGCCGCCGGCTCACCCCGCCTTCAACAGTTCTTCGGCGGCATCACGAGCGAGATCCGACTACTGATCGCACTGCTGAAGAACCAATACAGCGGTGGCGATGCCCTCTACCACGAACACGAGGCGCTGTACCGCCTCCTCCAAGGCGGTACGCCCGTGGCCGAGGTCGAGGCCAGCTGGATAGTGCACCTCGATTCCGCCGAACGCTTCCTTGCGCAGCATCTGAGTTGAGCGACTGCAACATCTAGTCTTTCGGCGCCTGAAAAACTGTTATACAGTAAGACAGTAGCGGATGGTCCGTTATCAAATCTGAGGAGTCACATCATGGTCGACCTGACATCCTTCTCTGCGCTGAGCTTCGACGTCTACGGCACGCTCATCGATTGGGAAGCCGGCATCGCCGCAGTCCTGAAGCCGTGGGCACACGCCCACGGTTCCGACCTTGACGACGAGGCCCTACTGCTTGCCTACGCTGACAACGAAGCGGCCGTCGAGCGCGAGTACCCCGGCCTCGCATACGCCGAGGTCCTGCAGGCGGCCTTCCGCCGCACAGCGAAGGATCTGGGGTTGCCTGTGAGCGACGAAGAGGTGCAGGTTCTCGGCCGCTCGGTGCCCGACTGGCCTGCCTTCGACGACACGCACGAGGCCCTCACCCGTCTGAAGAAGCACTACAAGCTCATCATCCTGTCGAACATCCACCAGCAAGGCGTCGAGGGCTCGATCGCGCGCATGGATGTCGAGTTCGACCAGGTCAATACCGCACAGGCGATCGGCTCGTACAAGCCCAACCCCCGCAACTTCGAGGTGCTCCTGGAGCGCATCGCAGAACTCGGGGTGGAGAAGCCCCAGCTGCTGCACGTCGCACAGTCGCTCTTCCACGACCACGTGCCCGGCAAGCAGGCAGGACTCGACACGATCTGGATCAACCGCCGACACGCCCGCCCCGGCTGGGGCGCGACGCCCGACCCCGGGGTCGACGTCACCCCCGACGCCGAGTTCCCCTCGCTCGCCGCCTTCGCCGACGCCGTCGACGCCGCCTTCGCCGCGGATTCCGCAGGATGAGCACTCTCGACCTTCGCCGCGTCCCGACGCAGCTGTTCATCGGCGGGGAGTGGGTGGATGCGACGGGTGGCGCCCGGTTCGAGGTGACGAACCCCGCAACCGAGGAGGTCATCACCACAATCGCTGACGCATCTCCCGCCGACGGGCGCCGCGCCACCGACGCGGCCAACGCCGCGCAAGCGGGCTTTGCCGCCCTCGCGCCGCAGCAGCGCTCGAAGATCCTCCTCAACGCGCACGCGTTGCTGCTCTCCCGCAGGGACGAGCTCGCCGCGATCATGACCGCTGAGATGGGTAAACCGCTCGCCGAGGCCCGCGGCGAGATCGACTACTCCGCCGGTTACCTGCAGTGGTACGCGCAGGAGGGCCTGCGCGTCCAAGGGTCGCACAGCCAGTCGCCCAGCGGGCGGGGGCAGATCTTGCTGACCCGTGAACCGGTCGGGGTGTCGCTCCTGGTCACGCCGTGGAACTTCCCGCTCGCGATGGGCGCCCGCAAGATCGCGCCCGCGATCGCGACGGGCTGCGCCGTCGTCGTCAAGCCGGCCGAGAAGACGCCGCTGACGATGCTCTTCCTCGGACAGCTGCTGCACGAGGCCGGCGTCCCCGCCGGCGCGCTGAACGTCGTGACAACGACAAACTCCGCGGATCTGGTCGGCCCGATCCTGGCGGACGGACTCGTCCGCCATGTCTCGTTCACGGGCTCGACCCAGGTCGGGAGCATCCTGCACGGGCAGTGCTCGGCGCACATGATCCGCACGTCCCTCGAACTCGGCGGCAACGCCCCGTTCCTCGTCTTTGAGGACGCTGACCTGGACCGGGCGGTGACCGAGGCGACAGCGGCGAAGATGCGGAACATGGGGGAGGCGTGCACCGCGGCCAACCGGATCCTCGTGCATGAGAGCGTCGCGGAAGAGTTCGCGCAGCGCCTCGCCGCGCGGTTCGCGCAGTTCACGGTCGGCAACGGGGCCGAGGACGGCGTCGACGTCGGACCCATGATCGACCGACGCAGCTGTGAGCGTCTGCAGGGATTCGTCGACGACGCCGTCGCGCGCGGTGCGCGCATCCTCGTCGGCGGCGAACTCCCCGGCGGCGCCGGCTCGTTCTACCCGCCGACCGTACTCACAGACGTCCCACGCGATGCAGCGCTCACCTCCGAGGAACTCTTCGGCCCCGTGGCCGCGATCCTCACCTTCACCGACGAGGCGGATGCCGTGGCCGCCGCCAACGACACCGAGTACGGTCTCGCGGGCTACCTCATGACGAACGAAATCTCACGGGCGCTGCGCGTCGCGCGGAAACTCGAGATCGGCATGGTGGGCATCAACTCGGGAATCATCTCGGATGTCGCCGCACCACTGGGTGGGGTGAAGGCCTCCGGGATCGGACGAGAGGGTGGCATCCTCGGGATCGACGAGTTCCTCGAGTACAAGTACATCTTCATCCCACACGACTGAACGCCCAGACGGATGACCAGGACGCGGGCGGCGAGGGCGCGGTGAGCCGCCGATCGGCAATCTTACTGTTGCTTCTCGCCGCCCTGCTGATGGGCACGGCGAGCACCGCTGCCGCGCTGGTTCCGGCCACGGTGCCGAGCCCGACGCTCGGGGCCGTCGGCCTCGGGTGCGGCGGGCTGCTCCTCCTCGCCGTGTTCCCGCGCCGCTCCGCCCGCGTGGTACGCGACCGAAGCACACGACCAGCTGTGCTGCTGGGCGCTGTGCTCGTGTGCGGGTACGCGCTGTCGTATTACACGAGCATCCGTTACTGCGGCGTGGCGGTGAGTACAGTGGTGAACCTCGGCACCGCACCGCTGTTCACCGCGCTGATCGAACGTGCGCGCGGACGGCGGGGGTTCTCGAGCCGCTGGACGATCGGCACGCTCATCTCTATCACTGGCCTCGTCGTGCTCGCCGTGTCGACGGAGCCGGCTGCGGGGCGCGGCGAGGCCACTCCCGCAGGAGACATGCTGATCGGTGTCGGGCTCGCGACTCTCGCGGGCCTCCTGTATGCGGGCTACACCCACACCTCGAAGCACGCACTCGAGCACGGAGCCCATCCGTCCGGCGTGATGGGCGCCACATTCGGCGGCGCAGGCATCCTGCTCCTCCCGTTCCTCATCGAGGGAATCGGACCGCTCGTCGCCTTACCAGGAGGAATCAGCCTCGCGATCTATCTCGCTGTCGTGCCGGTGTTCCTCGGCTTCTGGCTCTTCGGGCTCGCGCTCGCCCACGTTGAGGCCCGCACCGCCACCACCGTGACGCTCGTCGAACCGGTGCTCGCGAGCGCCCTGGCCGCTCGAGTCGTGCACGAACACATCGCACCCCTCGGATGGGTGGGTGTCGCCGCGGTCGTGCTCGGACTGTCTCTCGCCACCAGGCTTCCGGCGGCTCCAGTGGCCACTGAACTCTCGACTCCGCGCACGCAACCCGACTGAGCCTGGGAGTGCCCAGACCTGTTCGCGCTCCGCGCCGAAACCACCTGACATACGCGTGGGTTTCTCATCGTAGGGGTGGACTCCGTCCGGGCCCAGCAGATCGACGCCCTGTTTCTTCGCTTGCCTCGTCAGCTGCTCCGCGAGCTGCAGGCTCACCCAAGAGCGCCGGAAATCATGCAGTCCCAGCGCCAATCTGTCTTGCGGCTGACCTGTAAGCCTGTTATACAGAAATCTGGAGCGCTGACCTCAGATGTGTCGATTCGCTCCGCCCGTATCTCTGGTTTGCTGTGCCCACGAAGGGACCCCACGATGGCTTCACTCAGCCCGATCCTCAAGCAGGCGACCCCTGTGGTCGTCGATCACGCACTTGGCTCATGGATCTACGGGACCGACGGGAAGGAGTATCTCGACTTCACCACTGGCATCGGCGTCACCAGCACTGGACACTGCCACCCGCACGTCGTCGAGGCGGCGCGCGCGCAGGTCGGATCGATCATCCACGCGCAATACACAACGGTGATGCACCGGCCGCTTCTGCAACTCACCGAGAAACTCGGAGAAGTGCTTCCCGCCGGACTCGACTCGGTGTTCTACGCCAACTCCGGCTCGGAAGCTGTCGAGGCGACGATCAGGCTCGCACGCATGGCGACCGGGCGGCCGAACATCATCGCCTTCCACGGCGGATTCCACGGCCGTACCGTCGCTGCGGCGTCGCTGACCACGGCCGGCTCCAAGTTTCGGTCCGGCTACAGCCCGCTCATGGGTGGCGTTCACTTCTCGCCCTTCCCGGACGCCATCCGCTACGGATGGACCGAGGCCGAAGCCGTGGCTTTCGCGCTCCAAGAACTCGACCTCATTCTCCAGACCGTCTCGCACGTCGACGACACGGCGGCGTTGATCATCGAGCCTGCGCTTGGCGACGGCGGCTACCTTCCCGCCCCGCTCGCCTTCCTGCAAGGGCTTCGCGAGCGCGCCGATCGACACGGCATCCTCCTCATCCTGGACGAGGTGCAGGCTGGGGTCGGCCGCACCGGCAAGTTCTGGGGTCATCAGTGGGCCGGCATTACGCCTGACATCATGACGTTCGCCAAGGGCATCGCCAGCGGGTTCCCGATCTCAGGTATTGTCGCGCCGACCTCGATCATGTCGAAGGCATGGCCGGGTTCACAGGGTGGGACCTACGGCGGCAACGCCGTCGCCGCTGCGGCTGCGGTCGCAACGCTCGAGGTCATCGAGCGGGAACGCCTCGTCGAAAACGCGGCGCGCCGCGGGACGCAGCTGACTCAGCGTCTGCAGGGCATGAAGGCCGCATCCACGCACATCGCCGATGTGCGCGGGTTCGGGCTGATGGTCGGGGTCGAGTTCACGGACGTGGACAACACGCCACGCCCCGACCTCGCCGCAGCGATCCAGCAGCGCGCAATCGACGAGCGTCTGCTGCTGCTCACGTGCGGCACCCGCGGCAACGTGCTGCGCATCATTCCGCCTCTGAACGTCAGCGCCGACGAAATCGACCTCGGTCTGGCGGCGCTCGAGCGCACATTCGCGGCGGTCCTTCCCGAGTTCGCCACCGCCCCCGTTCCGGCGTGACACAGACAGGTACCGACATGACCACGAGCCTTTCCGCCCTCGCGGCGATCGCCTCGGTCCGCCCCCACCTCCTCATCGATGGAGAATGACAAGAATCGACCTCGGGCGGCACCTTCGACGTCGGTCATCGCAACCGCGAACGACACCGAATGGGGCCTGGTCGGATACGTCATCGCTCTGAACGCCGAGCGGGCCGCACGTGTGAGCGCGGCTCTCGAGGTGGGCATGGTCGTACTCAACACCGGAATCGTCTCGGGAGTGGCCGCCCCCTCGGCGGCATCAAGCAGCCCGACTCGGGCGGGAATGAGGACACCGCGGCATCGAAGAGTACCGGAGCTACAAATCCATTGCGATTCCCGCATCCCTATCGGCGTGACTGTTCACCTGTCACACACTGCTGGGGCATGCTGAGAGATGCGATCACACGATCGCGGAGTGGAGATGACAATGACGAACGACAGCTTCGCGGGTCCGCTCAGCGTCGGTGGCGCGACTCCGATCGCGACGACATCGGTGGCGGATGCCGCTGAGGCGCACCTGCGTCGACTGCTCTTCAGTGGCGCGCTGAAAGCCGGCCAGGAGCTGCGAGACACCGTGCTCGCTAAGGAACTGGGGATCGCACGCCCTACCGCGCGCACCGCGGTGCTCCGGCTGATCTCCGAAGGCCTTCTCGAGCGCGAACCGGGCCACAGCGCACGCGTGCGGTCGTTCACCGCAGCCGATGTGCGAGACATCTACGCGGTGCGGCGGCTCCTCGAGTTCGAAGCGGTGCGGGTGATCACAGTGGAGGGCCGTTCGACGACGCAGGTTGCTGGAGCACTGACAGCCTTCGCGCGCGCGGGCGACAGTTGGGAGGCGGGCCCAGACGCGGACACGCTGTTCCATACTGCCGTGGTCGCGGCCGCCGGATCGCCACGTCTCACCCGCACTTTCGAAGGACTCGCTTCCGAGATGCGACTCATGATCGGGCTGCTGCGATCCCGGT
Source organism: Microbacterium sp. NPDC056044 (assembly GCF_042267145.1). Taxonomy (NCBI): domain Bacteria; kingdom Bacillati; phylum Actinomycetota; class Actinomycetes; order Micrococcales; family Microbacteriaceae; genus Microbacterium; species Microbacterium sp. NPDC056044. The sequence continues at coordinate 134,132 of NZ_JBHJWZ010000005.1, forward strand.
ACAGCAGCCTCAGCGAGCTGTACGACGAGCACGCAGGATTGCTGGCCGCGCTTGAGTCTGGCGACACCGACCATGCGCTGTCCCTCTGGGCGGAGCACATCGACGACGCCGAGGGCTATCTGCTCAGCTCCCTCACGGACGCCGCTTAGGCAGCCGGCATCCCCACACGATTGCTCGGCTGATGGATCGGCCGACCATCGGCGACAAGTACATGAAGGAACGACCATGACCTTGGACCTGACCCAGTACGGAGCGCTCAGCTTCGACTGCTTGGCACGCTCATCGACTGGGAGGCGGGGATCGCCGCCGTCCTCGGGCCCTGGGATCGCCGCCACGACCCGGCGCTGACCGAAGAGGAGGTCCTCGTCGCCTACTTCGAGAACGAAGCAGCTGTCGAGGCCGAGGCGCCGACGACTCTCTACCCCGACGTACTACGCGAGGCCTTCCGCCGCACCGGGGAGGGCCTCGGTTTCGAGGTGATCGACGCTGACGCCGACGCGCTCGGCACATCGGTGCCCAACCGGCCCGCGCTCCCTGACTCCGCCGACGCGCTCACCCGACTCAGGAAGCACTGCAAGCTCATCGTCCACTCGAACGTCGATCGTGAGAGCTTCGCCGGCAGCGACCTTCCTCTGCAGTCGCTGTTCCAGGACCAGGTCCCTGCAAAGCCGCAGGGCTTCCGTCGGTCTGGATCAACCGCCGTCACGAACAGCCCGGCTCGGGTGCGACACCCGACCCCCGAGTGAGCGTCACTCCCGATCTCGAGTTCCCCTCGATGGCCGCCTTCGCCGACGCGGTCGACGCCGCATTCGCCACCCAGTCGTCGCGCCCAGCGGAAGTTGCCCGCCGGAACCACCAATGGCTGCGGCAGGCAACTTCTGCGTTGAGGCTGATTGGTCAGGAGCCTTCGGGCACGAACGAGGCGTGCGGAACATCCGCCCCCCGCGTGCTCGATCAGGAGCGGCTGGCCGCCACCATGTCCCGCACGTCGGCTCGCGCCTTCTCACTGTCGTACAGCACGCCGTCCTTGATGGTGTGCTTCACTCCACCCACGCGGCCCATTCGTCCGTCGTCGACCATCTTGTAGTGGCCCGTGCCGTAGAGCACCTTGAGGTTGGCGAGCGGGTTCTCGTCGACGATCAGCATGTCGGCAACCTTGCCGACCTCGATCGAGCCGATCTCGTCGTCCTTGCCGATCAGCTCGGCAGCTCTCAGCGTGGCAGAGCGGATCACCTCGAGCGGCGCCATGCCGGCTTCCCGGAAGAGTTCGAGCTCCTGGATGAGGCCGAAGCCATACAGGTTGTAGATGAATCCGCTGTCGCTGCCGGCGCACACGCGGCCGCCTCGCAAGCTGAAGTCGCGGACGAACTGCATCCAGATCCGGTAGTTCTCGTTCCAGGCGATCTCCTCCTCCGTGCCCCAGTCGTAGAAGAAGGATCCGTGGCGGTGCGGGTCGGGCGTGAAGAACGAGTCCAGCCGTGCGCCGAGGTACTCCGAGTTCCACTCCCGTGTGCGGGCGGCCATTGCGTCCCTAGTTGGGATGTACACCGCGAACGTCGGCACGAGGGTGGTCCCGAGTGCGACCAGCTCGTCGAGGAAGTCCTCCCACGCCGCACTGCCCGGGCCGCCGGTCTGCTTCCAGAGGCGCCCGGCGTGAGCGAACCGATCATGCTCGTTGGTGTAGACGTAACTCGCGGGCAGGTCGGGAAGCATCCGATCGCGATACATCACCTCGGCCTGTCCGTACGAGTGCTCAATGCTGCCGAGCCCCCACCGAGCGGTGGTGAGCGCGTTGACGCGCGCCGTGTGCTGTTGAGCGTGGTGGCAGGCCGACGGGAGGCCCACCTTACCCGCCTCATCGAGCGCTGCGCGGAAGGTCTCCGGCGCGGCGCCGAAGAACTTGATGCCAGCCGCACCACGCGCTGCGGCGGAGTTGACCCACTCTCGAACGGACCGGTCGGTGGACAGAGGCTCGGTCGCGCCTTGTCCGAAGGTGACGAACGCCTCGATCTTCGGTGCGACGATCTCGTGAGCGCTGCTCCGGTCGCGCTCGCCGAGGACGAAGTCGAGCCCGTTGCCGATCGAGCCGAGCTCGCGGACGGTGGTGATGCCGTGACCCATCCATAGCTTGAAGACGTACTCGGTCGACTCGACTTGCTCGGCGAAGCCGATGTGCGCGTGCGAGTCGATGAGCCCGGGGAGGAGGAAGTTGCCATCGATGTCGAGCACGTTCTCATCGGGGACGCCGAGAAGAGGAAGGTCGATGTTATCGCCGACCATGTTCCCGGGTTCCAGGATGCGCTGGATACGGCCGGCCTCGATGACGATGTGCGCCGGGCCGAAGACGGGGCCGCCGGTGCCATCGATCACCATTGCGTTCTTGATCATCCATCGGCCCTCGAATCGACGGCCCGCGGTCTCTTCGGTGCGCGCGGTCAGTGGGGAAGCGATGTCTGACATGGTGACTCCTCTTGGCTCAGTGATCGATGGATGTGGTGGAGATCGCGATTTCCGCGAGCAGGCCGGGGGGCAGCCCGCCCTCGGGGAGGACGAGCATCTCGGCGAGACCCTCGGCTCCTCGAGGCCGGTTCTCGACCCATTCCGCGTATGCCTCGCGGCTCGGCCAGGTGCACGTCACCAGGAGGCGAGCGTCCGGGTCATCCGGGATGACCAGCTCGCCGTGACAGCACAGCCCTCGCTCGACGGCGAGCTCGATGATGCGGTGCTCGCGGTAGAACGCGACCACCGCGTCCCTGTATCCGTCGCGCGGCTGCAGGTAGAGGAAGCTGCGTACCTGCGCCGTCACAGCGCGGCCACGGCTTCGCGGCGAAGTTCGCGGCGGCGCCGCTGCTCGGCCGGATCGGGCACCGGTGCCGACGCGAGGAGGGTACGTGTGTAAGGATCACGCGGCGCATGCAACAGGTTCGCCGTGGTTCCCGACTCGATGACCTTGCCCTTGTTGAGCACGATGGTCCGGTCTGCGAGCATCTCGACCACCGAGAGGTCGTGCGTGATGAACAGGCAGGCGAAGCCGAGTGACTCCTGGAGTTCCAGCAGCAGGTCCAGCACGGTTCGCTGCACAGACACGTCCAGAGCACTGGTCGGTTCGTCGGCGACGATGAATGCGGGTCGGTTCGCGATCGCGCGGGCGATCCCGACGCGCTGGCGCTGTCCGCCGGATAACTGGTGCGGGTACCGGTCCACCCACTCCGACGGCAGCCTCACCTGATGCAGCAGTTCAGCAGCGCGGTCACGCATATCTGCGCGGCTATGGCGTTGCGAGCTGTAGCGTAGCGGCGCCACGATGCTGTCACCGATGGTCGCCCGTGGATTGAGCGAGGAGCCGGGGTCCTGGAAGACCATTGCGATGTCGTTGAGCGACCTACGCAGCGTGGATCGGCGTGCGCCGATCAGCTCCGTGCCACGGAACAGGTAGCTGCCGGATTTCGCCGGCTGCAGCCCGACGGCGACACGGCCGAGAGTGGACTTCCCGGAGCCTGATTCGCCGACGAGCGCCACGATCTCCTTGGGACCGATCGCGAGGTCCACGCCGTCGACGGCCTGCAGCGGTGCCCGGCGGAATCCGCGAGAGAACTCCACCTGGACGTCTTTCATCTGAACGACAGGCTGCGCCAGCGAGTCGATGGCCGCAGTGAGCGGGCGGTCGGTGAGTACCAGAGAGCCGAGACGTGGAACTGCGGCGAGAAGGTCCTGCGTGTAGGCCATCCGGGGGTCCGCGAACAGGTCTGCGGCGGGTGCCGCCTCGATGATCTCGCCGTGCCGCATGACGACGACGCGATCCGCGATGTCGGCCACAACGCCCATGTCGTGCGTGATGATGAGGATCGACATGCCGCGGGTGTCTCGCAACTCGCGCAACAGATCGAGGATGCCGGCCTGGACGGTGACGTCGAGCGCGGTCGTCGGCTCATCGGCGATGAGCAGCTCAGGGTTGTTGCAGATCGCCATAGCGATCATGGCGCGCTGACGCTGACCGCCCGACAACTGGTGCGGAAAGTGGTCGAGCTTCATCTCCGGTTCAGGGATGTGCACGAGGTTCAGCAGCTCGAGAGCCCGCGCGCGTGCCGCCGTCTTGTCGAGCCTTCGGTGCGCGCCGAGGGCCATCTCGAGTTGGCGTCCGATGGTGTAGACCGGGTTGAGCGCGGTCATCGGCTCCTGGAAGATCATCCCGACCTTGCTGCCCCGGATGCGTTGCAGCTGCCCTGCTTTGGGTTCGGACACGTCTTCGCCGACGATCGAGACGTCGCCGGTGCGTCGTCCGTTCTTGGCCAGCAGGCCGAGGATAGACATGGCGGTCGCTGACTTTCCTGAGCCGGATTCGCCGACCAGGGCAACGATTTCGCCCGGTGCGACCTCGAAGTCGATGCCGTGGACGGCTTCGACCCAGCCGTCGTCGCCGGAGAAGCTCACCCGGAGGCCACGGGCACGGAGGATGGGGTCGGTGCTGGTCATTTCGCGTTCCTTCGGGACCGGGGGTCGAGCCATTCGCGGATGCCGTCGCCCAGGAGGCTGAACGCCAGGATGCTGACGACGACGGTGATCGCCGGGACGAGGAGGACGAACGGTGCGGTGGACATGTACCGCTGCCCTTCCGCGACCATCGAGCCCCAAGACGGCTCGGGAGGTACGATTCCGAGCCCCAGGTAACTGAGGCCGGACTCGAGCAGAATGGCGGCGGCGATGGTCAGGCTGAAGCGGACCAGGAGCGGCGCCGCCACATTGGGGAGGATGACGCCGGCGAGGATCACCGGGGTCTTGGCGCCGTAGAGGCGGGCGGCCTCGACGTACTCGAGGGATCGCACCGAGAGCGTCTGCCCATACGCGACACGGGCGAACCCCGGCACGAACAGTAGCGCGAGAGCGAGGATGAGCGTGCCCATGCTTTGTCCATAGAGGGTCACGGCGAACAGGGCCAGGATCAGGGGAGGGAACGTGAGCAGCACATCCATTGACCTCATCATCACGGACCGCGTCGCGCCCTGCGCGTAGCCGGCGATGAGGCCGATCGCCGTGCCGACCACTGCTGCGATTCCTGTGGCGGCGAGTGCGGTGACGAGTTCGACCCGCGCGCCGAAGATCAGTCGTGACAGGATGTCGCGACCGTACTGGTCGGTGCCGAACAGATGGGACTCGGTGAACGGCGGCGTGAAACGGTGCGCCGGATCCTGAGCGAGAGGATCGTAGGGTGCGAGCAGAGGGGCGAAGATCGCGACCAGCGCGAAGATCGTCACGAGTGCGACTGCCGCATAGGTGACCGGCGAAACGGATCGGAGCCGGGCACGGATGCGGATCGTCTGCGTCGACGTCGAAGGGGGCGCCTGAGGGGTCTGTGTGCTGGTCATGACTGCCTCGCTCTTGGGTCGAGGACGCCGTAGAGAACATCCACGACGATGTTGATGAGGATGAAAAGGGCGGCGGTGACGATGATCACGCCTTGGATGACCGGATAGTCGCGTGTGCTCACACCTTCGACGAGCAACGTACTCAAGCCCGGCCAGCTGAAGACCCGCTCGACGAGAACGGTCGAACCGATCAGGATGCCGATCTCCAGCGCCGCGATGGTCGCGACGGGGGTGAGCGAGTTGCGTAGCACGGCGGTGCGGAAGACCACCGGCTCGGACAGGCCCAGCGCTCGTGACGTCCGCACCCAGTCCTGCTCGGTGGTCTCGGCGACCGAGGATCTGGTCACCCGAGCGATCACTGAGGTGAGGCCGATCGCGATCGCCGTGACGGGGAGGATCAGCAACTGCAGGTGACGTACGGGATCCTCCGCCCATGAGGTGAAACCGCCGGCGGGGAGCCACTTCAGAGTGACAGAGAACACGAACACCAGAACCGTTCCGAGGACGTAGACCGGCGCCGAGATCCCCAGCGACGTGAAGAATGAGAGGCCTGTATTGGCGGCCGTTCCACGTCGCGCGGTCCGGGAGCCAATTGCGATGCCAGCCGCGATGGCGATCACCGAGACGATGCCGACGAGTTCCAGTGTGTTGGGCAGTCGCGCGGCGAGGAGGTCGCTGACCGGCTGCCGGTTGTCGAAGGACGTCCCCAGATCGCCGCGGAACAATCCTGCGACGTAGTCGACGTATTGGACGATGACCGGGCGGTCAAGGCCGAGCTGCTCTCGCGTCGCCGCGAGGGCCTCGGGGGAGATCTCACCGGAGTTCCCGGTCCCGCTGAGCACGATCAGCGCGGGGTCTCCGGGTACCGTCTGCACTGCGAGGAATACGAGTGTTACGACGATGTACAAGAGTCCGAGGCCGACGGCCAGGCGTTTCAGGATGAACGTGAACATGAGATCTCCCCGTAGTTTCCTCAATCGGTGAGGTGCGCGCCGGCCAGCGTGTAGGCCGAGTAGAACGTCAGGAAGCCGGGAAGGTTAGTGAATCCCTCGAGCTTGGACGAGTGGGCGAATCCCTGCGCCCGCTGGATCAGTTGGACGATGGGGGTTTCGTCTTCGACGATGCTGAATGCCTCGCCGTAGGCTGTTGCGCGCTCGTCTTCGTCGGCAGCGGAGATACCTGCCTGCAGAGCAGCGTTGAGCTCCGCATTGTCGTAGCCGAAGCTGTTGACGAAGGAAGCCGGGCCCCCGAGCCATGGAACGAGGTATGCCGGATCGTTGAGGCTGCCGCCACCCCCGCTCACTCCGATTTCGTAGTTGCCGGCCGCCGCGTTCTGCGTGTAGGTCGGCCAGTCGGGAGTGTTCAGCGTCACCTCGATTCCGATCTCCTTGAGATCTGCCTGGACGGAGATCGCAGCATCCTGAAGGAACGCGTACTGAGATGTCGCGGACAGCTCGGTCGAGAACCCGTCGGGGTACCCCGCCTCGGCGAGCACCTCTTTCGCCTCATCCGGGTCGTAGGTATACATGTCGGTGGCGGCGTCGTCGAACTCTCCACCCGGGATCGCGAGCCCGTAGACCGGCGTCCCGTTTCCTTCGAGGACCGTGGCGTTGATGTTGTCGCGGTTGATCGCGGTCGCGACTGCTTTCCGAACGAGCGGGTCGGCGAAGGGGCCGTCCGTGGTGTTGAACTGCACGTAGATCAGCGGGCCGGCCTGCGAAGTGAGGACGAAGTTCGAGTCAGCCTCGATCGTCGCGAACTGCTCCCACGGCACGTAGTCGATGAGGTCGACGTCTCCTGACAGGAGCGCGTTGGTGCGTGCCGTGCCGTCGGCGTAGTAGCGCACGTCGATGCCATCGAGCTGAACGTCCTCGGCGTCGTAGTAGTCGTTGAAGGCCTCCAGCGTGGTGCCGACGCCTTCCTCCTGGGCGGCGATCTTGAACGGACCCGCGCCGATCGTGTTCGGGGTGTCCGCGTTGAGCGCGGTCGCGGGCACGATCGCGCTGCTCGGGTCGGCGAGGTACTGCAGGAATGCGGAGTTGTTCGCGTCGAGATGGATGATCGCCGTGAGCTCGTCGGGGGTTTCGATGGACGCGATGTGCCGGAAGGCGCTGTAGCCGCTCGAGGCCGACTCCGGGGTCGCATAGTAGTTGAGCGTGTCTGCGACCGTCTGACTCGTGATGGGTGTGCCGTCGTGGAACGTGAGACCCTCGTGGAGCGTGAACGAGTATGTCGCCGGGTCGATCTGTTCGTAGCTCTCGGCCAGTGCAGGGGTCACCGAGCCCTCCGCGTCGTACGTGACCAGACCCCGATGGATCAGGGCGTTCTGCGTCCATCCCAGGTTGCCTTGGTTGACCCCGGTGCGGAGGACCGGGAACTCCCCGCTGACGCCGAACGCCAGCGTCTGGTCGGCCGCCTCGCCAGTTCCGCCGCTCGTCGTGTTGCCGCCGGCACAGCCCGCGAGTGTAAGGGTCGCGGTGATGGCCACCGCAGCGCCTACCGTCAGGCGCTGTCGACGCTGAAATGAACGCTTGTGCTCCATGGGACTCTCCTTCGGGTGGACGGCCGGCCTGGCCTGTTCGTCTGGCTACCTGTATAACAGGTAATGCGACGATTGCAACCCTCCGGCCATGAAGATGTGGAGCCGATGCAGGGGCTATCTATTGCGCCCCTGAACTGGTGTTTCCTCAGCCCGCGACCGCGAGTTGCGGTTGGTGAGGTTTTACAAGCTCGAAACGCTCGGGCGGGGATGTGATCGAGGCGCACGGAGGCGTAAGAGTTGCGTTCAGTGCCCATCACCACTGAGGTGTCGTTCCGAAGGTGCGGTTCGCGATCGTGTTCCAAACCTTCGCAGTGACGCCGACAGCGACGTAGAACGGCTTGCTCCGCACTTGCCCGTCGCGGACCTGCAACACGATCGCGTCGATGACCACCGCCGGGTAGACACGGTCCAGCGGCCGGTTCTGCCATTCGGTCATCTCCTCAATCACCTTGTCGATGATCTTCGAGATCGTGTCCTGGCTCACGCCCGCGCCATCGACGTCGGCGAAGTGCGCCGCCACCTCACCGGTCGTCAACCCACGCGCGATGAGCGATAGGACGATCGCGTCGATCCCGTCGAACCGGCGTTGCCGTTTGCAGACGATCTGCAGTTCGGGACTTGCAGTTCATCAGCAGGCAGCAGAACGTCGTGTTCCCAGGGCTCACCGGGCATGTCCATGCCAACGTTCTGGCCCGATGATTCCCGCCGATTGGGGTATCTGTGGTAGCTGGTGCTGAGGTCACCGTTAGCACGCCAGATCCCTGCTGGAACAGTCCAGTGCGCGATCACCGGGTCTTTCGGTAGGTCACGTTTGCCGTGGCGCGGGAGGAGCAGAGCAGTGAAGATATTGACGGATGCAACACCCGCGCCGATCATCATGGCGGCGTGGAAGCCGCCTGTGTCAGCTAGGAGTTGAGGTGCGCCGTCGGTGCGGAGGGCGGCGGCGACGACGCTCATGGCCGTGACGAACAAGGCTGTCCCGAACGCGCCGGCGACTTGTTGGAGTGTCCCCATGATGGCGCTGCCGTGGGGATAGAGGGAGGGTGTCAGGGTTCCGAGCGCGGTGGTGAAGAGGGGTGTGAACATGAAAGCGAGGCACGCACTCAAGCTGATGTGCATGGCCACCACGATTCCTACCGGGCTGTTCGCGTTCAGTGTGGTCATCCATCCCAGAACTGCGGTGAGCCCGATTGTCGCGGGGACGACGAGGACGCGCGCCCAAAACAGGTCGAAGAGGGATCCGACAGCAGGGGCCAGAACCCCCATTAGCAATCCACCTGGGAGAAGGACCAGCCCCGTTGTGAGAGTGTCGAGCCGCAGCACGTTCTGGAGGTAAATGGGCAGCAGAATCAGCGCGCCAAAGAGTGCAATCATGACGAGGACGATGAGGATCAAGGACACGGTGAAGCTGCGGTAGGTGAAGGTCCGCAGATCCAGAAGCGAACGGGCTGTTCGCTGCAGGAGGAGCTGGCGGATGACGAAGGCTGTCAAGGCCATGGTTCCGATTGGCAGCGGGATCCATAGCGGGATCGTGATGTGTCCGGCTGCCGACTCTCCGATGCTGCTGAGCCCGTAAACAATGCCGCCGAATGCGGCGGCCGACAGCAGCACCGATGTCAGGTCCACTCGCACAGGTCGGGTTTGCGTGACGTTTTGGACAAAGACAACCCCGATCAGCATCGTGAGAAGAGCGATCGGCAGGACCGTCCAGAACAGCCACCGCCAGTCCAAACTTGACAGGATCAGCCCTGACATGCTCGGTCAGACGGCGGGCGCGACGGAGATGACGATCGAGACCACTCCCATCATTCGGCCTCGGTGAAGCACAGGGACGATCGTCAAGATCGTGGTCATCAAGAGCGGCATCATCACGGCCGTTCCCGACGCCTGGACGACGCGACCTACCAGGAGGAGTCCGAAGCCGGGGGAGACCGCCGCGATCAGCGTCCCCGCTGAGAACAGACCCATTGCGGCTAGAAACAGTGTTCGCAAGTGGATCCGTTGCAGGAGGAAGCCCGTGGTCGGAATCACTACGGCCATGGTGAGCAGATATGCCGTGGTGAGCCATTGCGCGGAGGTGGCGGTGATCTGAAGATCCACCATGAGATGAGGGATCGCCACGCCCATGATCGTCTCGTTCAGAATCACCACGAAAGCAGCCACGACCAGCAGCACAACGACTCCGGTGTACTTGTTCGTCTTCGCGGGCGCGGTCGCGGTCGAGTCAGAGGGATTCGCTGCTGGTGCGGTCGCGGTCATCGCTTTCGGCCTCTCGTCGCACGAACTCGGAAGGCTATACGACGATTGTTGCATAGTCTGTTCAACAGATGTAGCATAGGCGCGAAGCTGCCGCCGGGCCCATTCCTTGATCCCTACGGCATCCCGAGTCACCCTCAGTCAACGACGATAAGGATTCACTGGTGAAACGATTCAGCGCCTCAGTTGCGGTCGCCGCCGTCATCGGCCTGGCCCTCACGGGTTGTTCCGCGGGAGGTACGGAGAGTTCCTCCGCTCCTGCACCGACGACCCTGACGCTCGCGGTGGAGTACCCGCCGACGTCGCTCGATCCGGCGGAGTCGACGAGTGGCGGGGAGGGCGTCTACTGGTGGACCCCCGTGTACGACACGCTCATCAAGCCATTGCCGGACGGGACCTATGCGCCCGGACTGGCGCTGGACTGGAGCTACGACGACGCGCTGACGGCGCTGACGCTCGACCTCCGCACCGGCGTCACCTTCACCGACGGGGCGACATTCGACGCGGAAGCCGTAGTGGCGAACATCGCTCACTTCAAGGCTGGGTCCGGCCTCGGCGTCAACGACACGGTGTTCATCGACAACGTCGAGGCAGTGGACGAGGATACCGTCGTCTTCCATCTGAGCGAACCCGACCCGGGGTTGATCAAGACTCTCTCCGGAGCGGTGGGCGCAATGGCAAGCCCTGACGCGCTGGACAACGACGACCTCGATGTCAATCCCGTCGGATCCGGCCCCTACACGCTCGACGCGTCGAAGACCACCGCGGGTGCCGAGTACGTCTACACCAAGAAGAAGGATGGCGAGTCTTGGGATGCGGACTCCTGGAAGTACGACACCATCACCCTCAAGGTGATGGGCGATGTCACCGCACGCGTCAACGGCCTTCTCTCCGGTGAGATCGACGGTGCAGCCGTCACGCCGGACAGTGCCGAGCAGGTCAAGGGAGCCGGGCTGACGGTCATCGCGACCCCCAGCGGCTTCCTGGGCATGGGCAACTTCGACCGCAACGGAACCCTGCAGCCGGCACTGGCCGACGTGCGCGTCCGCCAAGCCATCAGCTATGCGTTCGACCGTGAAGAGCTCCTTCAGGCGATCGGGCTCGGGTACGGCGAGGTCAGCCAGCAGCTGTTCGGACCCGGCATGGTCGGCCACGACGACTCACTCGACGACACCTATTCGTACGATGTCGACAAGGCGAAGGAACTCATGGCCGAAGCCGGCTACGCCGACGGGTTCGACGTCACCATGCCCGATCTCGGCGGCGGCGGACCTGCCGCGGCGCTGGTTCAGCAGGATCTCGCGGCGATCGGCATCCGCGTCACGTACGAGGCCGTCGCACCGAGCGAGGTGTACACCGCCCTGTTCGGCGGAAAGTACCCGATGAACACCACCGGCCATGGCGGCACCTCGTGGGACTTCATCAAGGGCGACCTGGAGGAGGACGGCGTGTGGAACATGCTCCACGCGACGGACCCGGAACTGACCGCGCTGATCGAGACCGCGCGCAACGCAACCGAGGAAGAGCAGCCCGCAGCGTACGCCGCGGTCAACCGATGGGTCACCGAGAATGCCTGGTACACCGTCTTTTACCAGGGCGACTCCCTCTACGCCACGCAGAAGGACATCGCATCGGACACGGGCACGGGAGCGGGAAACAACGTGCCCTACCTGTGGACCTTCGCACCTACTAAGTGATCGGTTCGGGCCGGCGAACTGTTCGCCGGCCCGAACCCCCTCGATATGGATTCACCGTGACCTTCTTTCTGATTCGACGGCTGACCGCCGGCCTTGCGCTTGTCGTCATCGTGACGGCCTTGACGGCTCTCTTCATTTACGGCGGCGGGACAGACATCGCTCGCAACATCGTCGGCAACACCGCCACCGAGGCCCAGGTGGCACAGCGTGCCACCGAACTGGGCCTGGATCGTCCGCCCATCGAGCAGTACCTTGCGTGGTTCGGGGGCGTCCTTCACGGCGATATGGGGAAGTCGTTCTACAACAGCGAGCCCGTCTCGCAGGCCCTTGCCAACCGGATCCCGGTCACACTCTCGATCGTCATCGGCGCAGTACTGTTCACGGCCATCGTCGGCGCCTTCCTTGGCGTCCTGTCCGCGGTACGGCGCGGGTGGATCGACCGAGTCGTGCAGGTATTCAACGTCGTCTCTGGCGCACTGCCGACGTTCTGGGTCGGCCTCGTGCTGGTGGCGATCTTTGCGATCAACCTCAAGATCTTCCCGGCGACGGGTTACACGCCACCGTCCGTTGATCCCGCCCGATGGATTCTCGGACTCGTTCTCCCCGTCACAGCGCTCGTCCTCGGCAGCCTCGGAGTTGCCGCCATAGTTCGCTCCAGCGTCATCGACGTCCTCCGGCTGGACTTCGTCCGCACACTCCGTGCCCACGGGCTCAGCCGTCAGGAAGTCCTCTACAAGCACGTCCTCCGCAACGCGGCACCGCCTTTCCTGACCGTGATCTCGATGCAGTTCATCGGGCTCATGGGAGGCGCCGTGGTGATCGAACGCGTCTTCGCCATCCCCGGGCTCGGTCTGCTCGCTACCGACAGCACTCAACGCGGCGACGTCCCCGTGGTTCTTGGCGTCGTCATCGTCTCCGTCCTGGTGATCGTCGTCGTCAACCTCATCGTCGACATCCTCAGTGGCTGGCTCAACCCGAAAGCGAGAATCGTATGACCGTCGAAGTCCCTCCTCTCGCGGACCTCACTGCGCGGTCCTCGGCTGGCCGCCGGTTCCTCAAGAACCCCCTTGGCATGATCGCCGCGATCGTTCTGGGCCTCATCGTTGTCATGGCCATCCTGGCGCCGTGGATCATGCCCCATGACCCGACAGTGCCGATGGTGGACCAGATCAACGCGGGTCCGAACAGTGTGTATCTCCTCGGCGGTGACGGAAGCGGCCGCGATGTCCTGAGTCGGCTGATCGCCGCGAGCCGACTCACGCTGATCGGGTCCCTGACCGTCGCTGTCGTGGCACTGCTGATCGGGGTGACATCCGGTCTGCTCGCCGGATTTACCGGCCGCTATGTCGACGGCACACTGACCTGGTTCAACACGATCCTCATGGCAGTCCCGGCCATGATCATCCTGGTCGCCCTGTACGCCGTCATCGGCCCCAACACCATCGTGACAATGGCTCTGTTCGGGGTACTACTCTCGCCGTTCATCTTCCGCCTCGTCCGAGCGCTAGTGTTCTCCGTCCGACGCGAACTCTATGTCGACGCCGCCCGCGTATCCGGGTTGAGCGAGGGACGAATTCTCACCCGACACGTCCTCGGCGCCATCCGTGCACCCATCATCCTCGTTATGGCGGGCATCCTGGGCGCAGGAATCATGATCCAGGCCGGCCTGGAATTCCTCGGCCTGGGCAGTCCCACCGAACCGACCTGGGGAGGAATGCTGCAAAACGCGTTCCTCAACATCTACCAGGCACCGATGGGTATCCTCTGGGCCGGTCTCGCCATCGGCCTCACCACCGGAAGCCTCGGGCTCATCGCCAACGCCCTCCGCGACGCGCTCGAAGAACCCGCCCCGCTCGCATCGGCCAAGACGCGCCGTACCGCACAGCAGACTGTCGCCAACACGCCCGCTCCCGTCACGAACGTTACCGACGACGTGCTGCTCTCCGTTGACGGGCTCACCATCGCCTACCCGACCTCGACAGATTCCCTGAAGTCCGTCGTGCAGGACATCGGCCTGCAGGTGCGGAGGGGGGAGATCGTTGGTCTTGTCGGCGAGAGCGGCTCCGGCAAGACCCAGACGGCCTACTCGATCCTGGGGCTACTTCCCCAGGAAGCCGTCATCACTTCGGGACGCATCCGATTCGACGGCAAAGACATCATGCGGAATGGTGAACAGCGCCAGACGCGGCTCCTCGGTCGGCACATCGCGTATGTGCCACAAGAGCCCATGTCCAATTTGGATCCCACGTTCACGATCGGCTACCAGCTGACGCGCCCGATGAGACGCATGCTCGGGCTCTCCAAGAAGGATGCTCACGCGCGCGCAATCGCCCTCCTTACCCGCGTCGGGATCGTCGACCCCGAGCGGACCATGAAGAAGTACCCGCACGAGGTCTCCGGCGGCATGGCCCAGCGTGTCCTCATCGCCAGCGCGGTGTCAAGCGACCCGGAGCTCATCATCGCCGACGAGCCGACAACGGCGCTGGATGTCACTGTGCAGGCAGAGATCCTCGATCTGCTCCGGGAATTGCAGGCAGAGCGGAAGATGTCGATGCTCCTCGTCACTCACAACTTCGGTGTCGTAGCGGACCTCTGCGACCGTGTCGCCGTCATGCAAAAGGGGCAGATCGTCGAGGTCGCCGACGTGGCCGCGATCTTCGATCACCCACAACACCCGTACACCCAGATGCTGCTCGCAGCCACGCTCGAGGACACCGCGCCCCGAACCGAACGAGAACGAGAAAGGGTCACGACCCATGAGTGAGCCACTCCTCACCGTCAAGGACCTCGACCTGACATACCCGGGCGTCGGTTTCCGCCGTCCCGCCTCACCCGTGCTCAAGGACGTGTCGCTCCAACTGGAGGCCGGTCAGACCCTGGGACTCGTGGGGGAGAGCGGGTCGGGCAAAACGACCCTGGGCCGAGCCATCCTCGGGTTGGCGGCTCCCACCGCCGGCACCATTCGGTTCGAGGGCAACGACATCACCCACGCCAAAGGCACAATGAGACGCAGACTGTCCCGAGACATCCAAGTCGTCTTTCAGGACCCCTACTCGTCGCTGAACCCGTCGATGACGATCGAGGCGATCCTCAGCGAGCCGCTCCGCACGGCCGGCGTCCCGCGCGAGGAAGCGGCCGTGCGAGTTCGGGAACTCCTGGAACGCGTTGGCCTGCCCGCCGACGCCGCACAGCGCCTGCCTCGAGAATTCAGCGGGGGCCAACGCCAGCGCGTCGCAATCGCCCGTGCCCTCGCCCTGCAACCCAAACTCATCATCTGCGACGAGCCAGTCAGCGCGCTCGACCTCTCGACACAGGCGATAGTCCTCGACCTTCTGATCGACCTGCAGCGCACGACGGGAGTGGCTTATCTGTTCATCTCTCATGACCTCGCCGTTGTGCGCTACATCTCCCACAATGTCGCAGTCATGTATCGCGGGGAGATCGTCGAAAACGGCCCCGCCGAACAGGTCACTCTCGAACCCGAACACCCTTACACGCGCAAGCTTCTGCTCGCCGCCCCCGTTCCTCATCCCGTCCGGCAAGCCGAGCGCCGAGCCGACCGCAAACGATTCCAGGCCGCGTTGGAGGAGATGAACCAGCAAGCGCTTCTCGAACCAAAGTCCGGGGAGATTCCGTCCTCAGCAAGGTAAACGCGAGGATGCTGCGCACTCGACGGGGCGTTCTGGCACCTTGACGCTCGCGGGAGCTACAAATCGAGGTAGTGGGCGCATGCCTGGCCACGAAATCGGTCAGGTAATCGCCACCTTCGTCCTGCCCGGCAGTGAACGTGCCGACATCCGCCAGGCCCCTGACCGATCGCGCCCTCTCCGCACTGACCGGCAACTAGATCACTCTCCTCGTCCTCACCATGGTCGTCGTCCACTCGACGGCCATGGCCTGATTGATCCGCTCGTACCACGACGCACGTAAACCGAATAGAAGGCATACAGATATGGCAACCGAGACGTTGGTTGACGGCTGGGAGTACCGAGCGAAGGCGAGCGTTTTCTCCGAGCTCGGCGGTGCGGGCACCGACGCCTGGCGCACGGTCACCGTTCCCCACGACGCCCTACTGTCCGAACAGAGACGCGCCGACCTTGCACACGGCGCGACAAATGGCCACTTTCCCCCCGGCTCGTATCAGTACCGCCGCACACTGTTCGTCGACGCGGAGCGGGCAGGCGACCGGCTGACGCTGATTTTCGAAGGTGTCTATCGCAGCGCTGCCGTGTTCGTGAATGGCACCCTTGCTGCTCAACGCCCCAACGGATATGCAGAGTTCTCCGTGCGCATTGACCCATACCTCGAGTTCGGCGCAGACAACGAGATCGTCGTGGAGTGCCGTACCGGCAAGGACGCCCGCTGGTACTCGGGGGCAGGAATCTACCGGCCAGTCCACCTCGTGACGCAGACCCCCCTCCGCCTCGCCGACGTTCGGCTTCGCACTCTTAGCCTCGGCGACGGTCAAGCCGTGGTCGAGGTCGCGAGCCTCGTTCGCAACGACGGGTTGCGAACTGAGCTTTGCCGGCTGGCAACGCACCTTGAAGCGCAGGGCAAACTGGTCAGCCAGGACGATGCGCCCGTCACCGTCCCGCCCGGCGAAGAGATGCTCGTACGACAGCGCCACTACCTTCATGAGCCCCTTGCCTGGTCAGCGGAGACCCCCCACCTCTATGACGCCTCCGTGGTGCTTCGCCGGGACGGTGGCGGTCAGGTGGATGACCGGCAGCTCCCGTGGGGCCTGCGCGTCGTGCAGGTCGACCCCGTGCACGGTCTACGTGTCAATGGCTCGACCGTGAAACTGCGTGGTGCGTGCGTGCATCACGACAACGGTGTCCTCGGAGCTGCGACTTTCGCATCGGCCGAGGAACGACGCGTGCGGTTGCTGAAAGAAGCCGGATTCAACGCGATCCGCAGCGCCCACAACCCGCTCAGCCGGGCCATGCTCGACGCTTGCGACCGCCTGGGCATGTACGTCATGGACGAGACCTTCGACATGTGGACAGTCAGCAAGACCGACGACGACTACTCCTACGACTTCCCCCAGTGGTGGCAGCGTGACGTGGAGTCGATGGTCACAAAAGACATCAACCACCCCAGCGTCATCTTCTACTCGATCGGAAACGAGATTCCCGAGAACGGCTCCCCGTTCGGCGGCGTGCAAAGCCGGCGGATCGCCGAACACATCCGCACCCTTGACCCCACCCGGCTCGTCACCAACGGCATCAACGGCTTCGTGGCAACCATGGACGAGGTCCTCGCCGCGATGAAATCCCAGGTATCGGCCAACGATGGGTCGACAGGCGGTGTAAACACGATGATGGCGCAACTCGGTGACTTCATGAACGTCATATCCGCGTCGGAACCGGTCACGCGACGTACCGAAGAATCCCAGGCGGTCCTCGACGTCGCCGGCATGAACTACGCCGAGGGCAGGTACGAGCTGGATCGTGAGCTCTTCCCGAACCGAATAATCGTGGGCACAGAGTCTTTCCCGACGCGCATCGCGGAAATCTGGGCTCTCGTCGAGGCCGATCCACGTGTGGTCGGCGACTTCACCTGGACGGGCTGGGACTACATCGGCGAAGCCGGCATCGGCGGAATCGACTACGTCGATGATTCCGGCACCGCCGCCCAAAGCGTGGCCCGCGACTACCCGTGGCTTCTCGCCTACTGCGGAGACATCGACATCACCGGACACCGTCGGCCCGCGTCGTACTACCGCGAGATCGTATTCGGACTCCGCTCAAACCCGTTCATCGCCGTGCAGCGACCCCAACATCATGGAAAGCAGATCGCGTTCGCAACCCCTTGGGCGTGGACAGACTCCGTCGCAAGCTGGGCGTGGCACGGACACGAGGGCGAACTGATCCACGTCGAGATCTACGGTCGGGCGGACGAAATCGCGCTACTGCTGAATGGTGACGAAATCGGGCGCCAGCCCGTCGGTACGCAGATGGAGTTCCGGGCAGACTTTGAGACCACCTACCACCCCGGACACCTCGAAGCGGTGGCCTACACGGCCGGCGTCGAGACCGGGCGCCACGGCCTACACAGCGCCGGCTGCGAACGACACATCCGCGTCGAGGTGGAGGACGGTTCGGACCAGTTGACATTTCTTGCCCTTTCGCTCACCGACGAGGACGGGACCCGCGTCATGGGTGAAGACCAGCTGCTCGAGGTCTCTGTCGAAGGCCCTGCCTGCCTGCAGGGCTTCGGCTCAGCCAATCCGAAGACCGAAGAGTCGTTCTTGTCCGACCGACACATGACGTTCGACGGGCGAGCATTCGCTGTGGTCCGTCGAACCGGCGACGGCGTCGTCAGTCTGACCGCAAGAGGAGATCGCGGCGCGACCGTGACAACGAACCTTTGACCCGCGGCGACAATGGGCATTGCTTTCCGTGCGACGAAATCGTCTCTGCCTACCGTCTCGAGCGGGCGGCGGGCGAAGAGGGCCTTGTTAAACGTCAGCGAGTGAGGCGTGGGGCGCCGAGGCGGACGGCGAGGGAGGGGCATGGCCAGCGTTGCTGGCCGCTTCAATGATCGCGTCGAACTGATCCGACGCGGACTGCGAGAGAGTTGTTCGAGTTGCCAGGAGTGCGCGACCGCGAGTGTGCGAGCAGTTCAGAGGGAGCCCGGGCGAGCCTCCCACGTGGACTTCCGCGCCGGCAGCGAGCGCGAATCGGGACGCGAGCAGCCCGATGGTGCCTGATCCGAGGATCAGGACGCGGGCGCCGGAGCTGATGCTCGTGGCTCGGACGGAGCGAAGGGAGTTACGGCCCGGTTCCACGAGCGCGGCAGCGGGCAGGCTCACGTGATCGGGGATTTCGTAGGCATAGCGGGGTGGGAATGAGTGTCATCTCAGCGAGCGCGCCGGACCATCCTTCTCGGATCCCTACTTCGTACCGTTTTGGGCACACGTGGTGCTGTCCGCGCTAGCAGTATTCGCAGTGCCCGCAGCCGAGCATGGTGTCGCCGGTGACGCGTTTTCCGATCCAGGCGATGCCTGCGGCAACGCTGACGCGATCATCGTTCCGGCCCATTCGTGGCCCCGAGGCGGAGCAGAAATGCGATGTGGCCTTGGGTCGATGGCAGGGTTGAATGTGGGGGCGATTTACCTTGGGACTATTGGCCGCCGCGTTCGAGCTGCCACCCGTGTTCGCTGACGGACGGCGGGAGCGCCCGTTGACGTAGCGGGCGCACCCCGCGCTGACGACCTCGGTGCCGACAAGAGTGAGCGTAGGGCTGTTGTTCTCCTGCGCTCACTCTTGTACCGCACCCCCGTGGGTCAGCAGCGCGGATTCACCGCTCGCGGTCCCCATCGATCGCAGCGACGAGCCGCCGGTTGGCCCGCTCCACCGTGATTGCCCACAGCAGCGGCACTTTTGCGATGCTCAGAATGAACGGCACCAGGAGGAAGATCGCGCTGATCGCCGCGATGGTGGCCGGCCCCTGCACCGCGGCGGTCGCATCGAACGATCCGGCCGAGAGCATCCATCCGGCAATGGCCACCCCGACTCCCGATCCGACTTTCACGCCGATGGTGACGCACGCGAAGACTGTTCCCTCGTTGCGCACGCCGCTCTTCAGGTGAATGTTCTCCGCGGTGGATGCCACGAGTGTGTAGATACCCGCGAAGATCGGCGCTTGCCCGAGAGCGCCGATAGCGAGGCCGATGAGAAGGATCGGAACCGAGCCGTTGTTCGCCAGCGCGATGCCGGAGCCGACCACCCCGAGGAGTCCGCCGATCACGCATGACCATCGGATGGAGATGCGTGCCGCGAGCGCGGGCATGAACGGCAGCAGGATGACCATCGGCAGGAGGCTAACGATCGTGGTGAGTCCGATCGCGGATGGGTCGTTCAGGACGTATGTGGCGTAGTAGAACGAGCTTGCTTGCCCCAGGCCGGCCGCGACGTAGTTGACAAGGAAGAAAGTGACGAGCAGCCAGAAATAGTGGTTCTTCAGCAGCAGGGCGAACCGCTTCCAGAACAGGGCCGCCGTCTCTTTGGGCGGCTCGATGCCTTCCGCCAGTACCTCGGCAGGCAGTTCCTTGACCGCGAAGTAGGTGATGAGGGTGAACACGACGAAGATCCCGGCGTAGATCGTCGCGACCAGCCCCCATCCCAGCTGGCCGCCACCGAACGCTTCGACGAGGGAGGGTGTGGTCGAGGTGAGGATCATCACCGCGACGAGCGCCCCGATCACACGGAAGCTCGTGAGGCTCACTCGTGTGCGGTTGTCGGTGGTCACCAGCGACAGGAGTGTCGTGTAGGCCAGGTTCGACGCCGTGTAGAAGAACGCTCCGAGCAGGGTGTACACGACGAAGAACCAGGCATAGCGGCCGAACTCGTTCAGCCCGGCAGGGATGTTGAAGAGCATGATCTGCGAGATCGCCAACGGGAACGTGCTCCAGAAAAGCCACGGCCGAGCTTTACCACGACGCGAGCGTGTCTTGTCGATGAGCCCGCCGATAACGATGTCGGTGACGCCGTCCAGGAGCCTTGCTATCAGCATCAGGGTGCCGACCATGGCGGCGGCGAGACCGACGACCGTCGTGAGGTAGAAGAGCGCGAACGAGGAGACGAACGTCCACGTATAGTTGCCGCCGAAATCGCCGGCTGCATACGCCAGCTTTTTCAGAAGCGGAAAACGGGCGGGCGCGAGTTCGTCGGTGCTCGCCGCGCTGAGGGAGCTCGTCATGCTGCTGTTCCTGTCTCTTCGTTGAGAATCACGTGGATCGATAGCGTGTTGCTGCCCCGGGAGAGCGCGAGGCATCCCACAGCTGTCGGGGGTTGCTACGCATCACCGTAGCAAGAATTCAATATGCTGGATAGTCAATCCAAATAACAGAATTAAGCGAGTTACTCGGTCGCTAGGTCGAGATAGGCGAGTTCGGTGTCGCTGAGTGTGATGGTGAGCGCGTTGAGGTTCTGCTGCATGCGCGCGGCGCCGGCGGCGCTCACGACGGCGGCCGTCTCGAGAGGTTGGGCGAACAGCCACGCGAGAGCGATCTGCGGCACGGACGCGTCGTGTCGCCGCGCGATGAGCTCGGCCCGTTCCAGGCGCACGAGGTTCTGCGGGTGCGCGTAGCCGGCCAGCGCCTGGGCGTCGAGGAATCGCTCCGCCGACGAGGGATCGTCTGACCGGACGCGCCCGGAAAAGAACCCCCGGCCCAGCGGCGCCCAGGCGATCACCGGTATCGCGTGATCGCGGTACCACTGCCGCGCCTCGTTGTTCTCGGGGCCGGTGATCGTCAGGGAGCCGAATCCCCACGGGTCTTGGACCTGCACGGCGAGACCGAAGTTGGGGCTTGACGCGACGAAGGGGGTGAGTCCTTGGGCGCGGGCGTATGCGTTGGCTTCCTCGATGCGGTGATGCGTCCAGTTCGACGCCCCGAAGGCTCTGATCGCGCCCGCCTGCTGCAGGTCGTTGAGGGTATCGATGATCGGTTCGACGTTCACGGCGGGGTCGTCGCGATGCAACAGGAAGAGGTCGATGTAGTCGGTATGCAGTTGCTTGCGTGACTCATCCACGTCATGGCGGATCGACAATGGATCTACCCGGCGCCAGTCGGTTGGCGTGGGGTGGCAGCCTTTGGTGATGATGGTGACGGACTCGCGATTGTCCCGTCGCCGCATCCAGTCGCCGATCGTCTCCTCGCTGCGCAGGTAGGCGCGTGCGGTGTCCAAGGCGGTCACGCCCACCGACGAGAGGTCGTCAAGGATGCGGTCGGCGTCCGTGGCGGTGAGGAACTCGTCCCGAGCTGTGCCGGCGATGAGCCGGGGGAGGGGCCTGCCGAGCCCCTCAACGTGGATGCCTTCGGTGGTACTCATCTCACGTCCTCTGCGGATACGGCCATGTCGGTGCGGGAGAGTTCCCCTGAGGGCGAAAGGTCCACCACGCAGTTCAGTGGTGTCGCGGTTACGCTGGTCTCGACGTGCAGGTCGAACGTTCCCGGCTCGTAGCGCCATCCCGCCTCGTCGCCGACCTGCCAGTGCCGGAATGCCCGGGGGAAGATGTGCACGTCGGCGCGTCTCGCCTCGCCGGCGTCGAGCTGGATTGATGCGAACCCGACGAGCCAGCGCGCGGGCCGTTCAATGGAAGAAGCACGACGTGCCGCGTACACCCGCACGACGTGCTTGCCGCGGCGATGACCGGTGTTCCGGATATTGACAGACAGGCGGATGCCGTCAGCCGCGGTGTCGTCGACTTGCGCGTCTTCAACGCTCCACGACGTGTATCCCAGATAATCCTTCGGCGTCGCTCCAATTCCGGAGGACTGCAGGCCGGTGACGTTGGCGACGGCGGTCTCGCCTGTCAGCATCGGGTCCTCATCGTAGGACTCGAAGTGACCTCCGCCAAGCGGAGAGCGGTGCAAGTTGATGGTCGGCCCCAGCACGACGTCGACCTGTTTCCGTCGCGCCTCGGCGGCTGCGACGGTTCCGAAACGGCGCGCAAGATCTACGTCCCAGGTGGCGCCCGAGGCTGTGCCCGACGGGAGGTTCAGCGATGGAGACCGCTCGTCCCAGAGTTCGCCTCGCACGCCCGACGGACCGTCGGAAAAGCGCAAAGATCGCAATCCGATGTTTTCCAGCGGGTGCGTCGTCCAGAAGTCACGCCCTGCCAGCAGGAGGATCTTCTCTTCCAGCCTCAACGTGTCGAGCAGGGTGGTGAGTGTCGGCGGCTCCTGCGCCGCCGGATCGGTGTCACTGATCACTTGTATGCGCCCTCCGTCAGACTTGCTCGCAGTCGGTCCAAGGTCCGGAATACTGCCATGGTTTCGTCCGCGGTGTGACGAGGGTGATCTCGTCCCCCGGCCAGCACGGTCTGGGTGACGGCCCGCATCATCGGGGCGTACCCATTCCCTTCGAAACGGCTCTCCCGCGGTGTACTCGTCTCCACGCCTGTCGGAGTGAGCACTTTGTGCGCGAACGCCACGGTCGCCCAGAACGGGGTTCCCAGATCGATCCACCCCGTGGTGCCGCTGACCGAACCGCCCAGGTCGATGTACTCGGCGATCGAGACCGCCGACTGCGCGAATCGGCCGCCCGGGTAGGCGAGGGTCATGTGCACCGTGACATCCACGCCGTCGGCCGTGACCACGCCGCCCGCGTAAACCCGATCAGGTTCGCCGAACAGACTGTGGGCGAGAGAGACGGGATAAATGCCTTGGTCAAGCAACGCGCCCCCGCTGCGTTGTGGATCCCATTTGCTGCCGCCCGACGGGAAGGGGTACCCGAAACCTGCTCTGAGGCTGCGTACTTCGCCGATCACGCCCGCGCGCAACTCGGCTGCGAGAAGGTCAAACCCCGGAAGGAACTTCGTCCACATCGCTTCCATCAGGAATAGGTCCTCGGAGCTTGCGATGCGGAAGAGATCTGCCACCTCACCGGCGGTCATGCCCATGGGCTTTTCCACGAGAACGTGCTTTCCCGCGCGCAGCGCCGCCTTCGCCATGTCGTGATGGGTCGCGAACGGGGTCGCGAGGTACACGATGTCCACTGCAGGATCGCGCAGCACCTCGTCATAGGAGGTGCACGTACGCGCGATCCCGTGAGTGCGGGCGAATGTGTCGAGCGCGTCGGGACGCCGGGCGAAGACCACCTCGATGCTCGCCTCGTCGATCGACTGGAGGTCGGGCACCACCTTGTCGCTGATGGCACCTGCGCCTATGACAGCCCAGCGCAGCACTTGTCGCATCGGAGACTCCTCGTCGCTGAAGGTGGAAACGCGCTATCAACTTAGTCCAAGAAACGGAATTTGAGAGCGATATTCGGAATATGACCGATCGTTCGAGTACGGTAGCAGGACGCGGCCCGCCCAACTCTCGCTGAGGAGACGTCCGATGACACTGCGTCCCGATCCCGACTTCGTCGAGGCATATGCGGCCATCGCTTCGTGGTTGCCTCCCAAAGCTGCGCCTGGGGACTGGAGGGCGCTGAGGGAAGCCACGGAGACGAACATGTCGCGGGCGGCGGAGCTGTCACCGCGCGATGACCGCGTGCGAGTGTTCGATCACTCCGTACGCAGGCGCGACGGTTCCTCCTTGTTGCTCCGGTTGCTCGTGCCTGCGGCATCGGGGGGCGAGGGGCTCGGCCCGGCGCTCGTGTACATGCACGGGGGAGCGATGATGATGCTGGGCGTCGCTGAGTGTGAGCCACAACTCTCTGCGTATGCGGCGGAGAGCGGCGTTCCGATTCTCGCGGTCGATTTTCGCAATGCCCCTGAAGCGGCCCCCGCCGATCTAGCCGAAGACGCTCTCCGCGGGGTGCAGTGGCTCCACGAGCATGCTGACGATTGGGGTATCGATCCGCGGAGAATCGCCATCGGCGGGGAGAGCGGGGGTGCGGGTATCGCGGCCGGCGCGACAATCCTTGCTCGCGAGCGAGGCATCTCGATTTCGAAGCAGATTCTGATCTGCCCCATGCTGGATGACCGAAATGTCGTACCTGACCCTGCTCTCGAGCCGTATGCCACCTGGTCGTACGCCGACAACTGGACGGCGTGGACGGCTGTGCTCGGTGATCGGCGTGGACAGCCCGAGGTCCCAGCCTCCGTCGCCCCCGCTCGACTGCACGACCACTCGGACCTTCCGCCGGCGTACATCGACGTGGGTGAGCTCGATATCTTCCGCGACGAGAGTATCCGCTACGCGCTCGGGCTTCTCGATGCCGGGGTCCATGTCGACCTGCATCTGCACCCAGGCGCCCCGCACGGGTTCGAGTCCATCGCCGCCGGCTCGTCTCTCGCCCGTGCGATCCGGGCCCGCCGAATTGCGGCGATCGCATCAATCTGACACCGCCCGCCACGGTGCCACCGATCCAATAGACAAGGAACCATCAGATGTTCGCAATCGACTACGAGAACCTGAACAACAGGGAGACCTCGTTCGATGCTGGCTGGCTCTTCAGCTCCGACGACACGGTCGGCGACACTGATGCGCCCGCGCGAGATGCGACATGGCGAGCCGTGACGATCCCGCACGACTGGAGCGTCGAAGATCGCTCCAGCGGGCGCGTGGAGAACGATGGGCGGGCGCCCGAGCCGGCGCTCTGGAGTGTCGCAGGCGTGCCCGACAAAGCCGGGCCGTTCGATCGCGCCCTGAGCGCAGGTCGACGCAATAGCGGTTGGACGGTCGGGGGTGTCGGTTGGTACCGCAAGACATTCCCGCACCCTTCGCCCGCTACGTCGTCGCGCATCGCCGTCCGCTTCGACGGCGTCGCCGTGCGCTCGGATATCTGGATCAACGGCGTCCATCTGGGAGGCCACGCCAACCCCTATACGCCGCAGTCCTGGGACCTCACGCCCTACCTCACCACAGACAGCGACAACGTCATCATCGTTCGTGCCCGCAACGAAGGCGACACCTCAAGGTGGTACGTGGGATCAGGCATCTACCGGCACGTCTGGCTCACGGTCACCGACCCGCTGCATCTGCCCGACGGGGGGGTGTACGTCACGACACCGACCGCCCACCCAGACCTATCGGTGGTGCAGATCGCCGTCGAGGTGCGAAACGACCGCTCCGTGGGTGCTGCGGCGGCGATCCGCTGC
This sequence comes from Microbacterium sp. NPDC056044, assembly GCF_042267145.1. Lineage (NCBI taxonomy): Bacteria > Bacillati > Actinomycetota > Actinomycetes > Micrococcales > Microbacteriaceae > Microbacterium > Microbacterium sp. NPDC056044. The sequence goes on from NZ_JBHJWZ010000005.1 coordinate 159,547, forward strand.
ACCGTTACTCGCCCGGACGGGACCGAGGCCGGCCGAGCGCACTCGGACCCGAAGCAGGTAACAGCCGCGACCACGGCAGGATTCGCGGTAACGATCCCCGTGACGCATCCGCAGCTGTGGTCCCCGGACCAACCACACCTCTACCGCGTTCGGACAGAGATCATCGCCGACGAGGGACAGGTCGTGGATGCGACCGAGTCGTCCTTCGGTATCCGGTCGATCACGCTCGACGGGTCGGGCATGCGCATCAACGGCCGGGAGATCGTGCTTCGCGGCGCGAACATCCACCACGATCACGGTGCGCTCGGCGCCGTCGCGCTCGCACGTTCGGAAGAACGGCGCGTCGCCCGCTTGAAAGAGGTCGGGTTCAACGCCATCCGAGCCTCCCACAACCCTTTCGATCCTGCGTTCTACCGGGCATGCGACCGGCTCGGGATGCTGGTGGTCGACGAGTATTCGGATGTGTGGGATACCCCGAAGACCCCGGAGGACTACTCCAGCGACTTCTGGGACTCATGGCGAGAAGACCTCGACGCGCTCGTGCGCCGCGATCGCAATCATCCGAGCGTGTTCCTCTGGTCGATCGGCAACGAGATCCAGAGCGAGCGTACCGTCGAGATCCAGGCGATGCTTGTCTCTCGGGTCCGCGAACTCGACCCGACCCGGCCGATCACTCAGGGAGGCTCGTCGGGCTACGGGTTCGGTATCGGGTTCATGGGTCCAGACGACCCCAGCTGGAAACTGCTGGACGTCGGCGACACGCATTACCTCCACGACCTGGAAGACATCACCTCCCGGTACCCGGATCGAGCCTTCTTCTCGAGCGAGAGCTTCGCAGCCACCATGCACGACGACTGGGCGCTCGTCACCGACACCCCCGCCATGTTCGGCGACTTCGCGTGGACGGGATGGGACCACCTCGGCGAGGCGGGAGTCGGGCAACCTTGGCTGCAAGAGGTTGGCGGGCCACAGCCGGACGAGGATATGGAGAACATCGGGAAGCAATCGTTGGGTAGCGGCGACTTCCCGTGGTACCTCTCGGGTTGCAGCGACCTCGACATCCTGGGGCACCGCCGGGCGCAGTCTTACTACCGCTCCGTGGTCTGGGGCGACAGCGACCTCGAACTCGCCGTCCAACGCCCCACCCCCACGGGTGAAGAGCAGGTGGCATTCAGCTGGGCCTGGTTCGACGAGTTGCGCAGCTGGACCTGGGGCGTGCTGGGGCAGCTTATGACGGTTCGTGCATACACCACAGGTGATTCGGTGACCCTCACCCTCAATGGCGCCACCGTAGGCACGCAACATCTTGCACCCTCGGACAAAAGGATCGCGACCTTCACCGTGCCGTACGCGCCCGGCGAGTTGATCGCGACGGCATCACGCGACGGCCAGCAGATCGCGCAACAACGTCTCGCCACAGTCGGCGCCCCCACCGCGCTGCGCCTCACACCTGAGACCTCCGCCGTCCGTGCCACGCCCGACGACGTCGGGTACCTCACTATCGAGGTCGTCGACGCGCAGGGCGCACGTGTCCCTGACGCTGTCATCCCCCTCACCGTCGCCGTGTCCGGTGCTGGCACACTCGCCGCCATCGCCAACGGCAATCCACGTGACGTCGACAGCTTCCAGGGACCGCACAGGCACACCTATCAGGGCGTCGCCCAAGTGATCGTCCGCCCCGGCGACAAGTCCGGAGTGGTGCGAGTGTCCGTGACGGCCGATCGGCTCACCGGCGCGACGGTGGAGATCCCGGTATATAGTCCGTAGCCGCACCAGCGACAGCGGCGAGTCAGCAGTGCGACACTCGAGGAACTCCGGCTCCGTGAATGTCAACTGTTGGAATATAGTGACAGAATGAGCGGCAATCAGACCCAAGACCGTGTCGTGGGTGCGGAACGTGTGCTGTCCGTTCTCGCGGAGCTCGCGGAGCACCCGTCCGGCATCAGCCTCGATGACCTCACCAACCGTCTGAATGACCCGAAGCCGACCGTGCACCGCGCGCTGGTGTCACTGAAGAAGTTCGGGTTCGCGACACAAGTCAGTAGAGGCGTGTACACGCTGGGTGACGAGTACCTCCGGTTGGCGTTTCGCAATTACGCGGACCGGCCGGAGGGACTTCGGGTGGAGCCGCTCCTTCGGCAACTGGTCGAGCAATACGGCGAGACTGCTCACTACGCCGTCTTGGACGGGGCGGATGTCGTCTACCGGGCGAAACTGGACCCGCCCGCCGGCTCCGTGCGGCTTACGTCCGTGGTTGGCGGCCGGAATCCTGCACATCGAACCGCCGTCGGAAAGATGCTACTGAGCTTCACCATCGGTTCCGAGTCTGAACTGAGGTCCTGGCTGGGCACGTCGCGGCTGGAGCCGCGAACACCCCACTCGATCACGACGGTCCATCAACTCTGGAAAGAGCTGGAAGCGACCCGGGAACGCGGATACGCCGTCGACGATCAAGAGAATGAGATCGGCATCAACTGCGTGGCTGTTCCTGTTCGCCTCGATCCCGCGCTGTCGCCGACTGGGGCGGTCAGCGTCTCCGCACTCGCTTTCCGTATGCCTCTGGCCGAGCTCATCCCCGAGGTGCCTCGCATCAAAGAACTCGCCCAAGACATCCTCCAGAACGAAGCCAGGTGATCGGCGTCCCTCGTCGCGCGGCGGCTCAGCGGTCGAGCCGGATGCCTGGGATACCTCTCTGGGCTGCGTCGCAGAGGGTGCGCAATTGTGCTGCGGACACTGAGACAGGCTGCGCATGGATGAGGCGGCTGTAGAAGTCGTGATCTTCGGGCCGCGAACGGAAGTACGGTTCGACGTACGCGGGCGCGTTGGGCTCGATGCGCCAGCTTTCGTCAAGGCCACCGATGTCGACCGTGTCGAAGCCGATGAGGTCCAGAAACCGTTGCGCGAGGGCCTTCGCGGCGGCATCATCCCCAGATACGGGCAATGCGGTGCGCTCGGCTGACGCGGCGGGTGTGGCCAGCGACGACATCCGTAGGAAGTCGATGGTGTTGAGCGTCTTAACCACTCGAGAACGGGGCAGGTGGGATTGAATCAGCTCGGTCTGTGTGGTCTCGCCGGAGTCCAGCGCGCGCAGGTCGCCGTCTCGTTGGGGGAAGTAGTTCATTGCGTCGATGACGATGGCATCGGCCAGCGAGTCGGCGGACAGGTGCGGGTACGCGCCGAGCGGTATCGCGACCAGGACAAGATCCACGTCAGTGGCAATCTCTTCTGCGGGGACTGCGGCAGCGCGGCCGCCCAGATCGCTGATCGTTGCGATGAGGCTCTCCGGTCCGCGGGAGTTGGCCATCTGCACGTGAATACCGGCGGTGACACTTAGTCTGGCGACCGCCATGCCGACGTTCCCGGATCCGATGATCCCGATTGATCTGAGCGCCCGGTCACCGGGGGCCAGCCGGGTCAACGATCCGCCTCGCTTCGCAGTTGTGCCCCGTCGACCTGAGACGGTTCGACGGCGGAGGAGAGTTCGTACAAGGAGAGCGTGGCTCGGTCTGTGGCGATGACCTGGAACTCTGCGGCCGCAGGGATGTGGGTTCCGAACAGACCGGCCCGGCTGGATATCTCCACCACCGGGCCGTCAACGATGATGCGCAGTTCCCCGTCGACGGGGAAGGTCACCGTTCCGCCCACTGTGATGGCCGTCAACGTGTCTCCATCTCGGTGCAGGGTGAGGAGACGGGCTGCTTCCGTTTCGATGATCAGCTCGCCGTTGGTCTGCTGCCAGGTGATATCTGCACAGCCGGTGCCAACGGTGTGGTGAGGACGGAGGATTCCTCGGTACTGCTCGAGGTCGGGGTGCGGTGTCGCAACCAGCCGGCTCTCGACGACGGAGAGCACGTACGGAATGCTGAGCGCGCCGGCCCAGCCGGCCGCAGGGTCTTCAATTCCGCGCATCCAGAACAGCAGGCAAGGGCGACCGTCGTCGTCCGTGAAGTAAGACGGTGCGTAGTGGCTGTCCCCGTAGGTGAGTTGCCCCCAAGTGGCGGCGGTGAAACTGCCGTCCACGTACGCGCCGAGGGCATATCCGGCGTAGTGGAGGGTGTTGTTCTCCCAGACGGAGGACACCATCACCGCGTGGCCATCCAGCTCAAAGATCTGGGGGCATTCCCAGAGGGTGCCCATCCACACAGGTGTGGTCTCGCTCGTCGTCCGCTGCAGTGCTATCCCGTCGTAGGCCCAGGACTCCAGATCCGGGGATGTGTAGGAAAGCGCCATCGCGGTTCCGCTCGTGTCTCCGGCGCCGACGAACATGCGCCAGTGATCCCGTTCGCGTCGGATGAACGGGTCACGGAACCCGGTGAGCGCGATATCGTCCGGCGCGTCCACGACGACGGGACCTTTGACCCAGGTCGACCAGTTGTCGTCGGCGGGGGTGGCCCGACGGATCCGCGCATGGGCGGAAGCATCCAGTCCGGACGCGGTGGTGTACAAGATGACCGCCCGGCCGTCTTCAGTGGTGGTGAGAGAGCCGGACCAGATCCCTGCGTCGCCGTCCCCGGGTGCAAGTGCCGCTGGTTGTTGTGTCAGTGAGAGCAGGTCCGCCCCTGTGGCGTGGCCCCAGTGACAATGCACTCCCCAGACGACCTGGTCCGGCACGTACTGGAAGAACACGTGGTAGGCGCCTTGGTGGTACGTGATGCCGTGGGGATCGTTAATCCATCCGGTTTCCGCGGTGAAATGCAGTCGGGGGCGGGTCATCGGGATCCTTCCATATGACTAAGTGCCAGCACTCGTCATCTCAACTCTCTCGGAAGCACGCGTGTGCGCAGCGCGCGGTGAGGCAGATGCGCGACACATGTCGCTGAGACCTCACAGCAGGTTGGCCAGGCGACCCTCGGGCAAGGCGAGAAGGCTGTTAGTACAGAGCGTGGTCGAGGCGTTGTTCGGAGATCCGCAGGATGCGGTGGGTGAGTTCTTGGCTGGTGATAGCGGGGGTTTCGGTGGAGAGCCAGTGGATGCATGCGCCGACAATGCCGCCGGCTACGTAAGTGGCGCGGAAGTGCAGTTCGTCGTCCGAGAGGGTGGGGTCGAGTTTGTGGAGCTCGAATGCGACACCGCGGGCGGATCGGGCTATCAAAGCGTGTACCGTTTTGATGCTGCCACCTGGGCCGAGTGCCCATTGATAGAGCCGCCAGTTGTCTGCGATGTGGTCGAGGTAGTTCACCGTGATGGCTTCGGACTCGGCGTACTGGATTCCGCTTCCCGTGGACGTCGCTTCCCACTTTGCAGTGGCCTGGTCGGCGAGGTCACCGAGTGCATCGGCAACGAGGTCGTCCATCGTGTCGAAGTGGCGGTAGAACGTCGCGCGGTCAATACCGGTGCGTTCGCAGACCGCGGACACGGACAGCTTGTCCGGGTCTTCGTGCGCGAGTTCGAGGAAGGCGGCGCGGAGCTTGAGGCGCGACCGCACATATCGCGGGTCGGTGTTGTCCATTGCGCTCATGTGATGTCCGTCCAGTAATCGAAGTCCCAGTCCGCGCTGTGACCATTTCATATCACGGCACCGCGACAATCGTTGCACAGCGCCGTCGGGTGAATAGTCATGACAATCGCTCGACGTCGGCGAACAGCGGACGATTCACCGACCAGTCGGCGGTGCTGCCGATCGCCTCGACAGTCTCGGTCAGTCGGATGTCGTCGGATGATGCCCCCACGCTCAGGTCGATGGCGCCGGGGTCGAACACGAAAGTGTGCTCGGGTCCGAGGTAGGCCAGTTGCCCGGTGGAAAAGCTGATCTTGACCGTGGCTGTCTCTCCGGGCAGCAGGGCCAGGCGCGCGAACCCGATGAGCTCCTGGACGGGGCGGGTGACCAGCTCAGCGCGATGGGAGGCGTAGAACTGGACGATCTCGGTTCCTTCCCTGTCGCCGGTGTTGGTGACGGAGACCGTGGCAGTGATCGTGTCGCTGGTGCTGACCAGCGGGTCTGCGACGTTGAGGTCGTGGTAATCGAAAGTGGTGTAGCTGAGTCCATGCCCGAAGGGGTAGCGGGGGCGGGAAGACAGGTCGGTGTAGGCCTTGTGAGCGTCGGTGTCGGTACGACGGTAGCCGCTGCCCTGGTGCTGTCCGTGATGCAGCGGGACCTGCCCGGAGTGGCGGGGGATGCTGAGCGGAAGCTTGCCCGATGGGTTCACGTTGCCGGTCAGTACGTCCGCGAGGGCTGTCATGGCGCTCTGGCCGCCATAGAACGGATATACCAGTGCCGGCAGCGCATCGTCGAGAGCGTCTAGCGCGAAGGGGCGCCCGGTGAAGACAATTCCAACAGTCGGCGTGCCGGTCGCGGCAACCCGCGTGGCGAGCTCGACTTGAATGGCAGGCAGGTCGATGTTCGCCCGGTCGCTGCCTTCACCTTCGGTGAGGCGGGAACCGAACCAGCCGGGGCGGCCGCCGAGAGCGAGGATGACAAGGTCCGCGCCGGTTGCTGCCTCGACCGCAGCGTCCAGATCGGCAGGTTCGTCGTCGAGTACGCCGCACCCGCTGATAGTTGTGATCTCGAGGTCTGGGCGTGCTGCGCGGAGCGAGTCGACGAGGGTGGTTGCCCCGTAGGTCTTGCGCGCGTACGCGTCGAGCCCGTCGGCCAGGATGGGACCGAGTTGCGCGCCGAGCGCGCCCATCGCTTCTGGGCTGAGACCGCCCGCTGCGGCGTCCTCGGTCCCAGCCATGTTGGATTGTTCGCCGCTGGCAGCTCCTGCCATCATCGCCAGGCTGGCCTGGTAGGTGTATCCCGGGAACGCGACGTCAATCGACTCTGCGTGCGGGCCGATGACGGCGATCCTCTTGACAGAGGCTGCCAGAGGCAGAAGATCGCCGTCGTTTCGCAGCAGGGTGATGGACTGTCGTGCCAGTTCGAGCGCCAGTTCCTTTCCTTCACTCGCGATGTCGGCGATCGCTTCGGGATCCTCGGACACGTAGGGGACGTCGAACAGGCCGAGCGCGAACTTGTCGTGCAGCACCCGCAGTACGGACCGGTCGACGAGGTCCTCGGAAACGAGGCCCTCACGGACCGCGTCGACGAGCGTGGGTCCGTATGCTTTGGTGTCGGGCAGCTCGACGTCCAGGCCCGCTTCGAGGGCCAGCCTTCCAGCCTCTTTGAGGTCAGTCGCGACTCCCTGCCTGTCGTGCAGGTTGGCGATGGTGGCGTAGTCGGAGACCACGGTGCCGGTAAAGCCGAGCTCTCCGCGAAGCAGGTCATCCAGAATGCGGCGGTTCGCTCCGGCGGGGATGCCGTCGATGGTGGAGTACGAATTCATGATGGATCCGAGACCGGCGTACCGGATCGCGGCTTCGAACGGTCGTGCGTACACTTCCCGGAGCTCCCGGCCTGCCACCGTCGTGGCGGACATGTGCTGCCCGCCGTCTGTCATCCCGAAACCGAGGAAATGTTTGCCGGTGGCCAGCGCCCCGGTGGTGAGGTCATTGCCCTGCAAGCCGCGGGTGTACGCGACGCTGAGCGCGGAGACCAGGTACGGGTCTTCGCCGTATGTCTCGTGCACGCGCCCCCATCGGGGGTCCCGTGCGACGTCCATGACCGGCGACAGCGCCTGCGCGTGGCCGGTGGCGCGCATCTGGCGGGCGAGGATCGCCGCCATATCCTGCACACCATCAGGGTTCCAGGACGCGGCTAGCCCGATCGCGGTGGGGAAGGTCGTGAATCCGCGGGCGACCAGCCCGTTGAGCGCTTCCAGGTGGATGATCGCGGGGATACCGAGCCGGGTCTGTTCGACAAGGTGCCGTTGAATGATGTTTGCGGTGCGCGCCAACTCCACGGGGGGCAGATGGCTGAACATCGCGAACATGCTGATCTGCCCGATGCCGCCAGCCAGCTCAGCGTGCAACTGCTCCGGGGTGGGACCGGCGGCGTTCATCAGCCCGAACGGCATGATCGCGGTGAGCTGCTGCGCCTTCTCTTCGAGGGTCATCTGCCCAAGTAGCGCCGCGGCGCGCTGTGCGGGGGACTCAGTCATCAGGGTGCTCATCTCGTTGATTCGTACTCAGGCGGGAACGTGCGCCGAGGTGAGGGTGCGGGTGTGCAACTCGTGGTGGCCCGGACCCACCTGCTGCTGCTGATCTCCCCAGATGATGGTGGCCGTGGCACCGCCGGGGACCTGGACTCGCAGGACGGCATCGTCCGAGTCGACCTGCCAGTCGACTTCGATGAGACCCTGCGGGCTGTCGAAATGCCCTCGAGCCCAGTTCAGGCGGGCGGGGACGACAGGGGCGACGGTGAAGCTGGTCCACGCGACGGACTCGTCGTCCTGCTGCAGGCCGAGGATGTGGGAGTGGAGATAGCGGATCACAGCGCCCTTGCTGTAGTGGTTCAGCGATGCGTGTGCATTTCCGTTACGGTCAACCCCCTCCCATTCCTCCCAGATGGTGGTGGCGCCGCGGTCGAGCATCCCCAACCATGACGGGGTGCTGCGCTGCCACAGCAACTGTTCGGCGACGTCGGCGTGACCGGTGTCTGCCAGGGTGGGGAGGAGATCGGCGGTGGACAGGAAACCGGTGCCGAGGTGCCCGTCGGCCTCCTCGATCAACGCGACCAGGTGCTGTGCTGCCCGTTCCCGCAGCGGCTCGGGGGCCAGGCCCGTCGAGAGAGCCCGGACGTAGCTGGCCTGCGTGTTGTTCGGGGTTCGACCATCGTCGTCGATGAACTCCTGCCGCCAGGCGTCCCGGACCTTATCGGCAATGTCCCTGTACTGGGCTGCGGCGGTGGCGTCACCCAGCACGCCTGCGATCGCAGCAAGAGTCGACACCGACCGGTACAGGTAGGCGGTTCCCACCTCACCCTTGTCCGACATGGCCCACGCCATCGGGTCGGGCATAGCGGGGCCGGGAGTACCGTCCTCGGCGATCGGGGTGGGTTCGCACCATTCACCGAAATGGAAGGTGCCATCCCAGATGTATTGCTCGTGAGGGAGGGGTTCGGGGGAGCGTTCCACGCGAGAGGGGTGCCGGTGGTCCGCGGCCGCATTCAATGCGAACGACACCCATCGGGTCATCGCGTCCCAGCTGTCCCTGAGGACCCGGACATCGCCGTATGTGCGGTACAGCTCCCACGGCACGAGGATGACCGCGTCTCCCCAACCCGCGGATCCGGTCGCGAAATCCACGGCCGGGTTCGGGAACACCCGCATGCGGCTGGGGTCCGGGGAGATGTTCACGATGCGACCGTCGTCGAGCTGATCGTCACGCACGGACTGCAGCCACTTCCGGCTGAACCCGTCCACGTCGAACAGTTGAACGGCGGTGGAGAGGAAGATCTGCCAGTCACCCGTCCACCCCGCCCGCTCTCTGGTTGGGCAGTCGGTGGGCACGTCAACCGCGTTTCCTCGGAAGCTCCACCGGGCGACGTCCCACAACCGGTTCAGGTCCTCGTCGCTGCTGGAGAATGTGCCGACGGATCGCAGATCGGTATGCAGCACCTGCGAGATCACATCACGTTCGGTCAGTTCGATACCGTCGCGGTGAATCTGCACGTACTGGAACCCGTGCACAGTGTGGTGCGGTTCGAAGGAACGTGATTTCCCGTCGGAGATCACTTCATCCCTTTGGACGAATGGAACGACACTGCCGTCAGGCGATGGGGTATCCAGGTGGGTCAACGTCACCTGCCCGTCGGGGCCGATGTGCTCACCGAAGGTCAGCGTCGTCCGGGCGCCATCCTCGCCGAGCTCGCTCAGACGCACCCGGCCGGACACGTTCTGACCGAAATCGACCACAAGGTCATCGGGCCCGATCCGCGTGATGGACGCGGGCGACAGTTCCTCGACAACGCGCACTGGTGGGGCCGGAGACCAGGAAACCGGCGGCGCCTCGCCGCCGACGATCGCGGAGCCCAGCGGGACTGCGTCACGGCGCAAGTCCGCGACTTCGCCATCCATGAGATCTGCCGTCACGATCTCCGACTCCGCGACCTGCCACGCACCATCGGTGGCCGCGGCTGTCCGCGGGCCTTCGGGACCGAGCACGCGTAGCTCCGCGCGAACAGCCACTCGGGGACCCCACAGAGCTTCCTTACGAAACGCGTCTGTGCGACCCCGGAACCAGCCGTCACTGACCCGCAGTCGGAGCGTGTTCAGACCGGGCACCAGGGCGGACGCAGGATCGGCTGCCTGCGCATACAAGGTGCGGTCGTAAGAGGTCGATCCTGGCGCCAACTCGGCACCGCCGATCCGCTGACCGTTGACAAACAGCTCATAGACCCCGAGCGCGGCCGAGTACAACCGCGCCTCGGAGGGCACCTCCGCGAGGGTAAACGTCGTGGTGAAGTCGTGCGCGGGGCGCGACCCGACCGGCGCATCGGCCACGGTCGCGGTGATCCATTCACCTGTCCAATCCGCCTCGAACAGACCGGCCTCGAATGCCGCCGGCTCCGACCAGGCAGATGTGCTGCCGTCGTGATGGACGCGCACCGACCAGGACACTCGTTCGCTGCTGCGCAGTTCGCGCCACGGCCATGCCACAAACCGATGCACGGCGCCGTGCCCGTTGAACTCCCACCGCTCATCACCGACCGTCGCGCGCAGGTCGAAGCCGATCTGGCGGGACACATCGGACGGCAACTTCCACGACAACTCCGGCGAGGCCCCTGCAACCGGGAACTGATCGCCGCCAGTCTCAACAACCAGGTCGTACGGTGCACCCGGGACAGCGGGGGTGACGTCGTTGTCCATCAAAGCCTCTTCCTCGAAACGCCGCTCTCTGATCTCGGAAGAGACTATACAACACCTGCAGCATAGAACACACAGGAGTGCCTAAAGTACTCAACAGTCGTAGCATTGCGGCTGTGCAACGAGTGTTGTATAGTCCTGGATCAGCGCACAGTGCGCGTGACTGGACTCACCACCCAATGACGGTCGAGTTCCTGTTCGAGGGAGAACACGCAGGTGTCTGAAATCATCCGCCCGGTAGCGGGCGCGGCTCTGCCCGAAGAGCCGTTCGTCGAGTCGGAGCTGCCGGCGCCGACCAAACTGCGAGCACGCGTGGTGTTCGCTCTGTCGATCAGCCAGTTCGGTCTGTCGATCCCCGCGGTGTCGATGGTCCTGGTGTCGTGGCCGGCGACGATCGGCGTACTCGAACCTGCCAACAAGGCGTTCTTCCTTAGCCTGCTGACCGGGCTCTTTGCGCTCGTCGGTGTGGTCGTCACTCCGATCGCCGGTGTCCTCAGCGACCGGTGCACGTCCAGACTCGGGATGCGCCGCCCGTTCCTGTTGACCGGAGCGATCCTGGGAATGATCGCGATGGGCATGATGGGTCTCGCGCCGAACATCACCCTGCTCATCCTGGGAGCGATGCTCTATTCACTTGCAGCGAGCATCTACGCCGGCGGCAACGCACCGCTCGTCCCGGACCAGATCCCCGAGCGCCACCGAGGCCGCGTGATGGGTCTCATGATGGCCATCCTTACGATCGCCGGCCTAGTCGCTTCACTCGTACTGCCGCCTTTCCTCGGTCAGCAGTTCATCGTTTTCGCGATCCCCGGTGCCTGCTTCGGCCTGGCGGGTCTGCTCACCGTCGTGATGATCAAAGACCGCAAGCTCAGCAAGGACGAAGTCGACGGCAAGCTGTCGATCCTCGGCATCTTCGCCCAGTTCAAGGTCAACCCGCGCAGTATCCCGGACTACTCCTGGGCCTGGCTTGCCAAGGCCATCACAACCCTCGGCACGGTGCTCACCTCGGTGTATGGGTTCTACTTCCTCACTGACAAACTGCAGGTCTCGCCGGAAGCGCTCCCGGGCGTCCTGACGATCACCGGTCTGATCGGGCTGGCGTGTGCAGTGCTGGGTGCGCTGATCGGTTCATGGATCAGCGACAAGTTCCGCATCCGCAAGAAGATGGTGCTCTATACCTCCACCATGATCCTCATCGGAGCGATCGTCGCAGCCTTCGCCCCGAGCGTCGAGGTATATCTGGTCGCGCTGGTGATCATGGGCCTGGGTACCGGCGCTTACTTCCCCGTCGACGGGGCTGTGATGATCGACGTTCTCCCCGGCGAAGGGCGCGAGACCGGCAAGTACATGGGACTCCTCACCCTCGCCGATCAGGCGCCCCGCTCCCTCGGCCCGTTCGTGGCAGCCGGTGTCCTCGCCGTCGGCTCACTGATTCCCGGCTTCGGTTACCCCGCCGTGTTCATCGCCGGCGGCGTGATCGCCGTGATCGGCGGTCTCCTCATCCGCAAGGTCAAGGGCAGCGTCTGACCGCGAGTGCGGTCGGTCGCGCCGTCGCAGACCGGCCGCACTACGTCAGCTCCAAGATAGGAACCACCCTCATGCCGCTCGATCCGTACCTGGCCAGCAAGCTCCATCTGATGGAGAATCTCGACTTCCATCACATGGACGAGGACATGGCCGCCCGCATGGCAGAGTTCTATGTCGATCCCGAACCATGGACCGTGCCCGAAGGTCTACAGATTAGTGATGCCACGGTCGGCGGCCCGCACGGACCAATTCCGGTCCGCATCTACCGGCCGGACACAACCGCAGACCGGGTGCTGGTGTGGGCGCACGGCGGCGGATTCGCGGCCGGGAATCTCGACATGCTCGAGGCACACATGGTCGCCGCGGAACTCGCTCACCGCGCCGGGATCGTGACCGTGAGTGTCGACTACCGTCTCGCGCAAGACGGAGTCCGCTATCCCGTGCCTGTCGACGAGGTGCACGCCGTCGTCGTCGCAGCCCTCGAGGGGAGCATTCCTTCGGTCTCGCGCGCCGACTGGGTCGCGGTCGGCGGGGCCAGTGCCGGGGCAGCGCTGGCGTTGGCGGTGGCGCAGCGGCTACGGGACGGCGGGGGGTCGGGCGCTGCCGCCGTCCTCCTGGCGTACCCACTCGCGCACTTTCCGAACCCGGGCCTTTCTGTCGAGATCGCCGCCGACCTGGCGATCCTGCCGGCGGCGCTCCGAACCCCGGCGTCGAATGTGGAGTGGATGGTCGATAACTATGTCGGTCGGATCACCGACATTCCGACAGACGCGATTCCGGGTGGGGGAGTGCTGACGGGTCTGCCCCCTGCCACGATCGTCGTGTCGGAGTACGACGATCTACGTTCCTCTGCCGAGTTGCTCGAGCGTCAGTTCGACGAGTCCGGTGTGCCGGTGACGACTTATCTCGCCGCGGGCATGGTGCACGGCCATCTCAACCGGGGGACCGTGCTGACCGAGGTCGACCGGTCCCTGGACTTCCTCGTCGGGGCGCTGCATGGCTGAGTTCCTGACCGGTCCCGCCCCCGCAATCGATCCAGAACTGGCCCCAACCCTCTCCGCGCTGCATGCAGTTGTCCCTGGCGGCCTCCCCTCGTTGAGCTCGGAGAACTACGCCGCGATCCGCGCCGGGTTTCCGGGGATCCCTGGGGCGCCCGCCGCACACTTCTCTCGCGCCGGGAAGTTCGATGTCGAAATGGCCGCTGTGCCGGGCCTGGACGGCGGCGACATTCCACTGCTCATCTGCCGACCGGCAGGCGTGCCGCATCGAGCCGCCATACTCTATGTGCACGGCGGCGGCATGGTGCTGGGCAGCTACGTCAACGGCGTCGACGAGATGCTCGACTACGCCGACCCCCTCGGACTTGCCGTGGTATCTGTGGATTACCGCCTCGCCCCCGAGTATCCCCACCCCATCCCTGTGGAGGACTGCTACGCCTCCCTTGCCTGGTTGGCAGAGCACGCCACCGAGCTCGACATCCCCGCAGACCGGCTGATCGTCGCCGGCGAGAGCGCCGGCGGCGGGCTCGCCGCGGCGACCGTACTCCTGGCCCGCGACCGCGGATCAGTCGCCGTATTCGGCCAATTGCTCATCGCCCCGATGCTCGATCACCGCAGCGACACTCCATCGATGCACCTGCTCCAGGGCGCGGGCATGTGGGACCGGAACTCCAACATCTTCGGGTGGGGTGCGCTCCTCGGCTCCACCGGCGACGCCGCGGTCTCGCCCTACGCCTCTCCTGCACTCGCGGCCGATCTATCGGGGCTGCCGCCGACTTTCATCGATGTGGGCGGCGCGGATGCCTTCCGCGACGAAGCGATCGACTACGCCACCCGGATCAGCCAGGCGGGCGGCCTCACCGACCTGCACCTGTGGGCCGGCGGCTACCACGGCTTCGACGGCATGGTTCCCCAAGCCCAGATCTCACGATCTGCACGCGCAACCCGCCTAGCCTGGCTCACTCGTCTTCTCGCGGCCGCAGAGACCACGGCCACCAAGTACTCGCCTAACAACACTCAGGAGTAATCATGCCCACCTTCCCCGACGGCTTCCTCTGGGGAGCTGCGACCGCCGGCCACCAGATCGAAGGCAACAACATCCGCTCCGACATCTGGGCGATGGAGCACGTGACCGCGGCCCCGTTCGCCGAGCCCTCCGGCGACGCCTGCGACAGCTACCACCGGTACGAGGAAGACATTCAACTGCTGGCCGATTCAGGGCTGAACACCTACCGGTTCAGCATCGAGTGGTCCCGTATCGAGCCGGAGGTCGGACAGTTCTCCCGCGCCGAGCTCGAGCACTACCGCCGCATGATCCGCGCCTGCCATGCGCGCGCCATCACCCCGGTCGTCACCCTCAACCACTTCACCACCCCTTCCTGGTTCGCCCGGGACGGCGCATGGGGTCAGGAGCACGCGGCCGCCCTGTTCGAGCGGTACGTGCGCTACACCGTCGATGCGCTCCGCGACGACGTGCAGTGGTGGATCACCTTCAACGAGCCCAACGCCGGCGCTCTCCTCCTCGCCACCGGCTCGTTGCCGCTCGGCGCCGCAGCAGACGATCTCGCTGAAGCACAGCGCGGCCTGATGGCAGACTTCGCCGCTCGTGTCGGTGGCACGGCCGGCGTGGCCTCAATGGCGATCCCGGTGCTCGCGCCCAATGCCGTGGAGAACGTGTTCACCGCCCACCGGCTCGCGCGCGCGGCGATCAAGCAGATCGCACCGCAGTCGAAAGTGGGCTGGTCGATCGCGGTGCATGACTTCCAGGCCCTGCCCGGGGGAGAGGCCCGACGCGATGCGATCCTCGCGCAGGCGATCCATCCGTACTGGGCCGCAGCCCGCGAGGACGACTTCGTCGGCGTGCAGACCTATACACGCGAGGTGTACGGGCCGGAAGGTCGAATCGTTCCTGAGGAGACCTCCGACACGTTCCTGACCGGGTGGGAGTACTACCCGCCGGCGCTCGGCCACACCGTCGCTGCCGCAGCTGCCTACACCGGCGTGCCGGTGCTCGTCACCGAGAATGGCATGGCCACCGCCGACGATGACGCTCGTATCCGTTACACCCGCGGCGCCGTCGAAGGACTCGCCGAGGCACGCGAGGCAGGCGCGGAGGTCCTCGGCTACATCCACTGGACGCTCATCGACAACTGGGAATGGCACTCCGGCTTCGCGATGACCTTCGGACTGATCGCACTCGACCGCGAGACGTTCGCCCGCACACCGAAGCCCAGCCTCGCCTGGCTGGGACGCGTGGCAGCCTCGCGTGGCGCAGTTCTCAATGACGAGCTCGAGCCCGCGCTGAGCTGATCCCATGCCGCTGATGCGACTGATCGGGCGGGTGACCATGTCGCCCGCCCCGCAGACGCGACGCTCCCGATTCGAGGTCACAGCGAGGGCAGACGGAAAGGTCGTGTTCCTCGGGGACAGCATCACCGAGCAGGGTCTGTGGGATGAGTGGTTTCCCGATCTCTCGGTGCTCAACCGAGGTGTCGGCGGCGAGACCGTCGCCGAGGTCACCGCGCGTGTGCCGATCGCCCTGTCTGGCGCCAGCGCGGTGAGCCTGCTCGTCGGTACGAACGACTTGACCGGCTTCGGGCGATCCCGGAAGGTGACGGACATCGCCGAGCAGTACCAGGAACTCCTCGTCGCGATCCGTCGCGTTGTCCCCGTGGCGCCGGTGGTCGTGACCGGGGTGCTCCCCCGCGATCGCTTCTTCGCCGGGCGAGTCCAGACGCTCAACGAGCACATCGACGAAATGGTGACCGCCGCGGGGATGCAGTACGTCGACGCCTGGTCCCGCATGTGCGGTGCACGAGGAGAACTTCGTCCAGAGCTCACCCGCGATCGGATACATCTCACCGGCGCCGGTTACAGCGAGTGGCTCACTGTGCTTCGTCCCGCTCTGGATCGTGCTCTCGCCGGCGCGGGTGGCAGCAAGCATCTTCTAACGCCCCTCGGCCGCGGCGGTGCGAAGGGACCGAGGCGGTGACGTTGCGCATCGGCGTCCTCGGAGCGGCGCGGATCACCGCGACAGCTCTGCTTCGCCCTGCCACGTCGACCTCTGATGTGGAGGTCGTGGCCATCGCCGCCCGGGCACCTGGGCGAGCCCTCGCATACGCTGACAAGCACCGGATCCCGCGGGTGCACGCGAACTACTTGCGGCTCCTCGCCGACCCCGAAGTTGACGCCGTCTACATTCCGCTACCTCCCTCGCTGCACGGCAAGTGGACGGTCGCCGCCGTCCGGGCGGGCAAGCACGTCCTCGTCGAGAAGCCATTCACCGCCAACGGGCACGAGGCAGGCGCCGTGGCCGCTGCTGTGCAGGACTCGGGTCTCGTCGTGATGGAAGCTCTCCACTCGCTCTATCCCCCGCTCGCCGGGCAGCTGCGCGACCTCATCGTTGGCGGGACGCTGGGTGCGATCGAGCACGCCTCGGCTCAGTTCTGTGCCCCGATCCCGCCCGAGCGCACCCCAAGCTACACCTTCCAGCTACGCGCATTCCGCGACGCGGTCAGAGACGGCGAACCACTCCGTTCGGGCCTCGCCGACTCCGTCGCGATGATGCGCACCATCGACGCCACCTACACCAGGGCGGGCATGAGCCCGCGCCAGCCGTCCTGAGCACGGCTTATCACCGTTGGGTGTGCTGGCAAACGTGCTCCCAACAGACAGAAAGGCCGAAAGATGGTCGACCGCAAACGAGTGTTTCTCACCGGCGCAGCCGGCAACTGGGGAACTCGGATCCTCGACGAGTTCAAGAGCCGTGCCGACAGGTTCGACGTCGTCGCGCTCGTGCTCCCGAGCGCCCGTGATACCGCAGCCATCCGTGCCTACGAAGACATGGCCAACCTCGACGTCGTTTTCGGCGATCTCATCGACTACGCCGCCGTCGAGCGTTGCGTGCGCGGTGCGGACTACGTCCTGCACGTCGGCGCTGCGGTCTCCCCGGCCGTCGACGACAACCCTGGACTGGCCACGCGAGTCAACGTCGGCAGCGTCCGCAACATCATCCGCGCCGTGAAGGCGCAGCCCGACCCGTCCGCCATCGCGGTCGTGGGAATCGGGACTGTCGCCGAGACAGGCGACCGAAATCCGCCGCACCACTGGGGTCGCGTCGGGGACCCTCTGCGCGTGGCGGTGTTCGACGAATACGGCCAGAGCAAGATCGCCGCCGAGAAGGAGTTGGTCGATTCGGGACTGCCGCGCTGGGCATGGCTGCGGCAGACCGGCATCTTCCATCCCGGCGTGCTGGAGATCCGCGACCCGATCATGACGCACTCGCCTTTCGCCGGGGTGATGGAGTGGGTGTCGGTCGAGGACTCCGCCCGCCTCATGGCGAACATCTGCGAGCCTGAGGTACCCGAGGAGTTCTGGGGCGGGATCTATAACATCGGCGGCGGTGAAGCTTGGCGGCTCACCAACTGGGAGCTCCAGACGCGCATGACGGCCGCACTGGGGGTGAAGGACGTCCGACAGTGGTACGACCGTAACTGGTTCGCCACGCAGAACTTCCACGGCCAGTGGTACACCGACTCCGACCGTCTCGAAGAGCTCGTCCCCTTCCGCCAGGACACCTTCGACCAGGCGCTGAGCCGTGCCATCGCGGCGAACCCCAAACTCAGGATGGCGGGGAAAGTCCCAGCGGCCCTGGTGAAGAAGCTCATCATGGAACCACTGACGCTTCGCAATCGCGGCACCATGGCGTACATCCGGGACGCGGACCGCGTTGGAATCGACGCGTTCTTCGGGTCCCGCAAGGAGTGGGAGGCGATCGGGGGGTGGGAGACATTCTGGCCGCCACGTCCCGACCGGATCCCGCACACCTACGAACTCGGCTACGACGAGTCCCAACCGACCAGCCAGTGGGACACCGAAACCTACAGCGAGGTCGCAGACTTTCGCGGCGGCACGCTGCTCACCGCAGAGGCCACTGCCGGTGACATCGCCACCGCCTTGACGTGGCAATGCGCCTTCGGTCATACCTTCACCGGCAGTCCCCGACTGATCCTCACCGGAGGGCACTGGTGCCCGGACTGCGTCCTCGACTCCGCCAACTACAAGACGCAAGCTCAGCGCAATCGGTTCCTGGCGCAGATCGAACTTGCCGGGGAAACCGCCACAGTCACCGCCTGAGCCCTAGGCCAGCCGCGGGCGCTCTGGGCACGCCCGAGCGTCCGCGGCTGGCGAGCCGGTCAGCTCCGCCGGTCGGAGTCCGCCGGAGACGGTCGCCATCGCCGCTTGGATCCAATGATCGCGGCCGTCGTTGCCGCAACCAGCAGGTAGCCGGCCGCCGCCGGAATCCCTCCGAGGTTGTATGCGAATTCGACTGTGGGCGCGAGGAGCAGCACTGCGAGGAACAAGGTAACGATCAGCATTTGGGGTTCCTAAGACACGTGGCGGGAGGCCACTCAGCGGTCGGCAGCGTTGAGATCAAGCAGCCGCGGCTGGACGATCAGGCCATGCCGATCGCTATGACGGCGACGATGACCAGGATGCCTCACGTCCGGCCGTCTGCTACGCGCATGCCGTCTGGGATCGGCGGAGCCTGCGCGCTGCGTTCGGCCGCTGTCAGCGAGCAGCGTGGCGGCGAATCGCGGGTCGCGCCATAGAGTCACCTCAGTTCTGGTCGAAGATCGTCGGCTGCGGTGTACGGCCACCAGGATCTATGCAGTTGATGTTGCATAGATGGGCGACGCTAACACGGCTTGGCTGTGATGAGCATGAATGCTCTCGACGACGTCTCGGCGGATGTGGTCACAGTGCTGTGATCAGCACCGCCGCGAGAAGGGAGGCGCCGACTGTGAGCATCGAGGCGGTCACGAAGATGAGGAGCCGGCCGTCCAAGAGCGGGATTCGGTCGTCTTCCACCGACGACGTTAGCCGTCGATGGACCGCTAAGTAGCGCAACTGGGCGTGGGCGGCAACAACCACCGATAGGACGAGTCCGCTACCTGCCGGAATGAGCACCCACGCGCCGAAGTGTCCGGGGAGTACCCGCACGGCGAGCAGCGCACCCACCGCCAGGGCGAGCCCTGTTCGCCGCCACGCGAGTGCGGTGCGCTCCAACTGGAGGCCAGCATCGAAGGGGCGCTCGGAGCGGGGGGCACTCATGCGAAGAGTATCCCCAGCGACACCAGGACCCCCACGATCATGACGACGGCCGCGATCGGCACCGAGAGCAGCGCGGAAGGCAGCGGTCGATCGAGACGCAGTGCCCGTTCGGTTCGCGCCCAACCGATCCATGCCTGCAGGGGGGTGAGGATGCCGGCCACGATGAGTAGCACGGACGCTGCGAGGCGAAAGCCCGGGTGTAGGGAGAGCCCCAGCGCCTCGAGAGCGACACCGCCGGCTAGAAACGCGAGCGATGTGCGTATCCAGGCGAGATAGGTGCGTTCGTTCGCAAGGCTGAAGCGAGGGTCCGGCTCAGTGCCGTGCCGATAGACGGAAGATGGCCGACGTGTCCGGCGATCGCTCATTGTGAATCTCTCGATGTGGAGACGGTTCGGAACCCGGTGTTGCTCATTGAAGAATCGGGCGTGTTCGACGAGCGCGCTGCGTTCCGGTATCGGTTGCAGTAGGAGTCGTGGCAGAGGAATGAGCCACCGCGCACGACACGGGCCGGTCCCCGGTCGGGGCCGCGGGGGTTGGCAACGGGCGACGAGGCGTAGTACCTCGGGTCCCACCAGTCTGCGCACCACTCCCACACGTTGCCCACGGTCTGCCACAAACCGTACTCATTGGGTTCGTATGAGCGGACCGGCGCGGTGGCGAGGTAGCCGTCCTCGCGCGTGTTGACCGTAGGGAAGGTGCCTTGCCAGACGTTCATGCGGTGAGCCTGCCCGCTCTGACCGCCACGATCTTCGCCCCACGGGAACCGGGCCCCGTCGAGGCCTCCCCGCGATGCCGCTTCCCATTGGGCCTCCGTCGGGAGATCTCGTCCGGCCCACGCGCAGTACGCCATGGCGTCGTTCCAGGACACGTGGACCACGGGGTGATCCCCGAGGCCGTCCAGGTCGGATCCGGCACCGCCAGGGTGCCGCCAGTCGGCGTTTCGGACCCCGTACCACCAGGGAGTTCCTGGCGGCTGACCGAGGATGTCCTCCGGGGATGCGGTGCACACGAGGTGGAACACCGCCGAGAATCCGACTACCTCCGCCTCGGTCCGATACCCGCTGTCGTCGACGAACCGTGCGAAGTCGTCGTTGGTGACGGTCGTGGCATCGATCGAGAACCGCTCGAGAGCAACCGGGTGCACAGGCGTCTCACCGTCGCCACGATTCTCGTCGCCGCGCGCGTCGCCCATGAGGAAGGTCTGTGCTGGGACATACGCCTGGGTAACACGGTGACGATCGCCGCGGACGCCCTTGCCTGGCAGAGCCGGTGGGGCCGGAGGCAACGGAAGCAGCGCGGACTGCGTGCCGGCCGGTGCACAGCAGGCGGAGTGCCCGGTGGCGTGCTCGGTCATTCGTCTCCTGCCTGGGCAGGGTTGCTGTTGCTGCCGAGGAGCGCTCGGCGCCGGGCTCTCATAGGTCCGCGTTCATGACCAGGGTCGGATCCGAGAGCACCCGGGAGGCGATTCTGCTTGTCGCGCCGAGCAGGACGCTCTCATGGCCGAACGGTGAGAGGTCGATTCTGGTTCCGCCGAGGTCGGGCACCAGTACTCGCTTCCTGGCGATGTCGACGACCGGCGGTAGCAACCATTCGGCGAGGTCCGACATGTACCCCCCGAGCACGAGGACATCCGGGCCGAGCAGGTTGATCAGGATGGCTGTGCCGGCGCCGATGGCGAACGACACAGGCTCCAGATCGGCTGCTGTCAGCTCACTGGTGAGGAGGGCGGCGCGGACGTCTTCCACCCTCGACAGCGTCCGACCGCACCGTCCGGATGCAGTCGCGAGCAACGCGGACAACCCCGCGAACGCTTCGAAACACCCCGTACGACCGCAGGTGCAGGTGGGCCCGGCGGGGTCGAGCTGGACGTGACCGATGATGCCGACCACGCCGGCTCGCCCGCGGAGAAGTTGATGGTCGACGACGATTCCGGCGCCGATGCCGGTGCCGAGCTCGAGGTGCACGAGGTTCCCGGTGTCGCGGTAGGCGTCCTCCGCCTCGGCGATCGCGGAGTACGTGGCGAGGTTGTTGATCCCGATAGGAAGGGCGACCTCGGGCATTGACTCGCGCAACGCCTGCTGCAGATGAACCTCACGCCACCCGAGGCCGGGGGCGTTGATCACGACCTGGCCGGCCTTGTCCACCAAAGCGGGCACCGCGAGCTCGAGGCCGATGAGCTTTCGGCCCGTTTTCACTGCAAGCTCAGTTGCTCGGGAGACGAGATCGGAGACGAGGGCGACCGCGCTGTCAACGTCGTGCCGCACGGTCTCCATCTCGCCGACGAAGACCTCGGTTCCGTCGAGGTCCCGCGCCGTCAGCCGCACGAGCAGCCCGGCGCCATGGAGATTGACCTCGACCGCAAGACCCAGCAGATGGGCGCCATCGATGTAGAGCCGGGCCGCCGGACGGCCGCGGAGGTGGGCCGCGGGCTCACGCTCGGTGATCAGCGAGGACGCCATGAGTTCACCCACAAGAATGCCCACTGCGGCTTTAGTCAATCCCGTTGTCGCTGCGATCTCAGCCCGCGATACGCCAGGTCGCGCCCGCACCGCGCGGAGGACGAGCCCGAGGTTGTGAGTTCGCATCGCCGTGTGATCCAGGCGTAGAAGCCGGTCACGGTGGGGCGCGGGAGAGATCGTCATGGGCCCAATTATGGCGCACTGTTGACACCGAAACACGACACTCTTATATTGACAACGACATTTAATAAATGGAGCATCTCAATGACGAGCAGTACTGATCCGCGGCCGAACGTTGTGTTGGTGTTCGCCGATGACCTGGCGACTTGGGCAATCGGCGCCTATGGGTCCCGTGACGCGCACACCCCCAACCTCGACCGACTCGCCGCACAGGGCATGCTCGCCGAGAACTTCTTCTGCGCGTCCCCGGTCTGTTCGCCTGCGCGGGCATCGCTACTCACAGGAAAGATCCCGTCACAGCACGGTGTGCACGACTGGGTGCGTGGAGGCAACGCGGGTCTGGAAGGAATCGACTTCCTCGATGGTCAGACAGCGCTGCACGATGTGCTCTCCGGCGCGGGCTACCGATGCGGAATGATCGGCAAGTGGCATCTGGGGGCGAGCGACTCGCCGCGAGAGGCGTTCGATACGTGGTACGCGTACGAGAAGGGCGGCGGCGTCTACTTCAGCGCCCCGGTGTATCGGGGAGCTGACCTCGAGCATCCCGAGGCATACCTGACCGATGTGCTCGCCGAGGAAGCGGTCGATTTCCTTCGCGGCGCAGCCGAGGATGAGCGGCCGTTCTATCTGAACCTGAGCTTCACCGCCCCGCACTACCCATGGGTCGACGCTCACCCGATTGAGCTCGTGGACCTGTTCGCCGATGCCACTTTCGACGACATCCCACGGATGCCTGCTCACCCGTGGCTGCTGCTGCAGAACCCGGAGACCGCGGCCGCCATCAAGGACCCCGAGGCGAGTCTTCGCGGCTACTTCGCCGCCGTCGCCGGCCTCGACCGCGCTCTCGGGCGTGTTCTCGATGAGATCGACGCACTCGATCTCGCGGGGGAGACCCTGGTCGCGCTGGTGGGGGACAACGGCTTCAATGCCGGGCACCACGGAGTCTGGGGGAAGGGCAACGGCACGCTCCCGCAAAACATGTATGACACGTCCGTTCGTGTGCCTGCCATATTCCGGCATCCCCGGCGGATCCCTTCGGACGTGCGCATTTCGGAGAGCCTCAGCGGATACGACCTGCTCCCGACACTGCTGGACTTCGTCGGCCTGGATCCTTTGACCGTGCCCACCGGACTCCCCGGGTCGTCGTTCACGACACTGTTGGAAGGCGCGTCCCGAGGTGCGAACCACCCGATCGTCG
This sequence comes from Microbacterium sp. NPDC056044, assembly GCF_042267145.1. NCBI lineage: Bacteria > Bacillati > Actinomycetota > Actinomycetes > Micrococcales > Microbacteriaceae > Microbacterium > Microbacterium sp. NPDC056044. The sequence goes on from NZ_JBHJWZ010000005.1 coordinate 182,705, forward strand.
TGTTCGACGAGTACGGCCCCGTCCGGATGATCCGGACCGGCGAGTGGAAGCTGGTGGATCGCATCGCACCGGAGCCGAGTGAGCTTTTCCATCTGAGCCGGGATCCGGACGAGGACCAGAACCTGTTCGACGACCCTCGCTACCGGCAGATCCGGGACCAGCTCAAGAGCCAGATGGAGGAGTGGTTCGAGAGGTACACCGTCCCCGAGCTGGACGGCAGGCACCTCCCCGTACTCGGTCTCGGGCAGCGCACCCTCGTGCGCGGCCACGCGCCCTCAGACGTGTTCGTCCCCATGGCGCCTCCCGGAACCGTCCCGGTCCTCGAGTAAGGAACGCCCCGTGACATCAGAAACCCGAATCCGACCCGAAACGCGCAAACAGATGGCAACGACACTCCTCGCCGAGAAAGATCTCGCAGAACAACCTCAGGCCCGCCCCCGATGGCGCGCAACCAGGCCGGTCCGCCGGTCTCTCGCCCTGATCCCGTTCCTTGCCTTCGTGCTGATCCTGGGCGCGTATCCGCTGGTACAGGTCGTGCGGATGGCCTTCTCGGAGACAGAAATCCAAGGAACGACATTCACTTGGACGTGGAACGGGATCACGAACTTCACGTCGGTACTGAGCGAGCCCACGTCCTGGCTGGCGATGTGGAACACCGTGTTCTTCGTGGCGGTCACCACCGGCGGCAGCATCGTTCTGGGCCTGGCGCTCGCGTTGCTGGTGAACAAGGCGGTTCGGCTCCTGCCCCTTGCCCGCAACGTCCTGATCTGGCCGGCTATCGTCACCCCGGTCGTGGTCAGTCTGCTGTGGCTGCTGATCCTGAGCCCGACGGCCGGCAGCCTCAACAAACTGCTGACGACCTTCGGTCTTCCACCTCAGCAGTGGCTGGATACGGGCTCCGGCGCGATGGCCTCGGTGATCGCGGTAGATCTATGGCACTGGACGCCGGTGGTGTTCCTGTTCATGTACACCGCGCTCACGGGCATCGACGCGGCCACGCTGGAGGCCGCTCGGATCGACGGGGCGAGCGAGCGGCAGGTGATCTTCCGGATCGTCCTTCCTCTGATCACCCCGGCGATCGGCGCCGTCGCCATCGTGCGCGTCGTAATGGGAATCAAGGCGTTCGATGAGATGTATCTGCTGACCGCCGGTGGTCCCAACGGTGCGACGACGCTCGTATCGCAGTACATCAAGGACCTCTTCTTCACGAATCTCCGGTTCGGCGAGGCCGCCGCGTACAGCATGGTCGTCGTCGTGGTCGTCGCCATCGTGCTCGGGGTCGTTCTCGCCCTGCGCGCACGGAAGGAAGCACGCGCATGACTCGCGGCATCACAAAGTTCTGGATCGATATGGCGCTGCTGGTGGTGATGATCGTCACCGTCGTGCCGATCGCGTGGCTGATCGTCAGCGCGTTCCTGCCGAACCGCGCCATCGTCAACTCCCGGTGGGACTTCCCGTTCTGGCTGGGCAACTTCGAGCAGCTCTTTGCCGACGAGATCTTCGTGCGCCAGATCGCCAACAGCGTCGGCATCGTGCTGGGAACGGTCGTCCTGACTCTCGCCATCGGCGCGATCGGCGGGTATGCGATCGCGAAGCTGAACCCGCCGAAGTGGGTGCTGCTGCCGAGCCTGCTGGTCGCCGCGTTCATCCCGCTCATCCCGCCCGCGACTCTGGTGCCGGGCTTCTACATCCTCCTGGGGGATCTGAACCTGCTCGGAACGGTCTTCGGACTCGTGCTTGTGAACACGTTCTTCAATCTGCCGTTCGCCCTGCTGCTGATGGCGTCGTACTTCGGTGCCGTGCCGGACGAACTGCGCGAGGCCGCTCAGGTCGACGGCGCCTCCGAGTCCCGCACGTTCTTGTCCGTGGTGCTGCCGATCGTGCGACCGGGGATGGCCGCGGTGGCAATCTTCGTGGCGATCATGGCGTGGAACGAGTTCCTGATGGGACTCACCCTCACCGCGGGTGGCGAAACCGCCCCCGTCACGGTCGGAATCGCCGGCCTGCTGCAGTCGTACACGGTCACGTGGGGCGAGCTCGCCGCCGCCGGAACGGTCGCGGCTGTCCCGATCATCGCGTTGGCGATCTTCGCCAACCGCCACATCGTCGCCGGCCTCACCGCCGGTGCCGTCAAAGGCTGACCCGCCCGCGCGCCACAGCCTGCACTCAACACAGCACGAACCCATCCAATGACGGAGGAAGCAATGAAGAACAATTCGAGCGCCATCGGCCGGAAGGTCCTGGTCGGTGTCGCAGCGGCAACGCTTGTCGGCGCGCTGGCCGGCTGCAGCCAAGGCGGCAGCGGCGGAGGGCTCAGCACCGGGGGAGCAGAGGGTGGGAAGGGTGGCGAGACGCTGGTCGTCATGGCCGGTCAGGGGCCGTGGCACCCGGGGTACGCGGCGGCGATCGCCGAGTACGAGAAGGAGTCGGGAAACAAGGTCGACGTCCGGCAGTTCCCGAACAACGATCTCGTCGGCCAGATGGTCAACGACATCCAGGGCGGTAAGCACGTCTTCGATGTCTATCTCATCAACGAGAGCGACATGACCAACTTCGTCGACCACGAGTGGCTGCGGCCCTTCACCGACATCGACCCGGACTACCAACTCGATCCGGAGATCTTCACCTACGACTCGCTGCCGTACTGGGACGCCGAGACCAAGACGTTCACTCCCGACGGGACGCTGACGAGCGCCCCGATCAACGGCAACCTGCAGATCCTCAGCTACCGCACCGACATCTACGACGACCTCGGCCTGGACACCCCGGAGACCTGGCAGGACGTCGTCGACAATGGCAAGGAGATCCAGCAGGAGGGTGCCGCGAAGTACGGCGGCGCTTACGCCCTGCAGGGCGCCACCGGCGGATACGCGCTGATCAGCTACTACTTCCAGCCGATCCTGAACGCGCTCGGCGGCACCTGGTTCGCCGACGAGGGCACCGACTGGACGCCGACCGTCGACTCACCCCAGGCGATCGACGCGGCCAAGCTGTTCCGCGAGCTCGCGCTGACCGGCCCTGAAGCGACGACCACGATGGGACAGGCTCAGGCCCTCGCCGCGGTGCAGGCCGGCGACGCTGCGCAGAGCTACCTCGTGCCTGCGGCGGCGCTGCAGCTGGAAGACGAGGCGAACTCCAACGTCGTCGGCAAGATCACCTATGCGCCCCTGCCGGACGGCCCCGACGGGGAGCCGGCCACCTCGAGCGGCATCTGGTCGCTGGGAGTTCCCGCGGGCCTCGACGACGACCGAAGCGAGACCGCTCTCGACTTCATCGACTACGTCACCTCGAAGGACGCGCAGACCGTCTTCACCGACAACGGCGGCATCCCGATCCGCGGCGACGTCGATCTGTCCGCCCTGGACGACGCGAAGCAGGAAGCGCTGAAGGCCAACTCCGACTCGGCGAAGGGCGCGACCGGTCAGTTCCGCTACCTGTTCGCCGCGGACATGCTCACCATCACCGAGCCCATCCTCACCAACATCGCCGCCGGAACCGTGACTCCCGAGGCGGGCATGGCCGACATGCAGGCGCAGCTCACCGCGCTCATCAAGAAGCAGGGGCTGCCTATGAACTAGTGGCTGAAGCACCGCTCCTCCGTTCGCAGGTACCGATCGAAATCAAAGGAGATAGAGACGCAATGAAAAGAAGAACAGGTGTCGCCGCTGTCGGTGTCGCCGTCCTGCTCGCCAGTCTGTTCTCAGGCGGCGCGGGAATGGCGAACGCCGTCGAGCAGCCGCGCGTGGCAGCACGCGCTCACATCGACGACGGGTCGGCGGCGACTCCGCCGGCCCGTGCAGGCAAATGGCTCGTCGACGCGCAGGGGCGTGTCATCGTCGAGCACGGGTGGAACATCGCTCAGAAGGAGGGGTCCTTCTGGCCCGACTTCCTGACTGAGGAGGACGCCCGGTTCCTCGCCAACCAGGGCTTCACCACCGCGCGCATCTCGTTCATCTGGAAGGGCGCCGAGCCGGCTCCCGGCCAGTATGACGAGGAGTACCTGAAGCACGTGCTCGGCGTGAACCACATGCTCGCCAAGTACGGGATCAGCGTCCTGTACGACTTCCACCACAACGCGTGGAACGTGAGAGGCGGTGCGCCCGACTGGGCGACGCTGGGTACCGACACGGGCTCGTCGTTCCAGGCCTTCTGGGAAGACAGGCCAGCCGCGGACGGCGTCGGCATCCAGACGCGTTTCATCAACCTGTGGAAGCACATCGCCAAGCTGGTGAACGAAGACCCCGACCGCGGCAACATCGTCGGCTTCAACCCGTTCAACGAACCCTCTCCCGGGACCGACACCGGATGCCCCGCTTTCGGTGGGGCATGCCCTGGATGGGAACAGGGCCAGCTGTTCGACTTCTACGAGAAGATGATCGCCGCGGTCCGCAGCACCGGCAACGAACACGTCATCTGGCCCGAGGGCCCGCCGAGCAGCGGAATCCCGCATTCGATGCCGCTCTTCGAGGACGAGCAGGTCGGATACAACTTCCACTTCTACTGCACCGTCGGATTCGCCGCTGGCTGGGGAAACCGGTACCTGACGCCGGCGGAGCAGGCGGAATGTGAGCGGCAGAAGAACGTGCAGCTCGTGTACGGGTTCCTCGCCTCGGCCGATCAGCGCAACGAGCCGGCGTTCATGAGCGAGTTCGGCTGCGGCGACGACCCGACCGATAACGCACGGGTCGTCGACGCGGCCGGCCGAGCGTTCGCGTCGTGGGCGAGCTGGGAGTACCACCTCGACGGCAGCAACACGGGTCCGTGCCCTGGTCTGCTGATCGACCCGAAGGGCGGGGCGACGATGTCCAACGTCAAGCCGCCCCGACTGGAGGCGACATCGGTGCCGTACGCGCACGAGATCGCTGGCACGCCGGAGTCGTATGACTTCGATCGGGCGACGAAGACCATGACGCTCACGTACGGGACTGCATCGGTGGTGACGGGCAAGAGCTTCGCGAAGAACAAGGATGCGCCAACTCGCATCTTCGTCCCGGCAGTGCAGTACCCGAATGGGTATAAGGTCGCGGTCACGGGTGGGCAGATACTGTCCAAGCGGACATCTGCATGGGTCGAGATCGTCGCGAAGAACAACGCGGAACACGTCACGGTGACGATCACGCCGAAGGCGGGATCTCGCACCGACCTGGCGTACCCCGAGGCGCGCTGACGCGACTGGCGAGGCCGGTACCGCTGACATCCAAGCGTCAGCGGTACCGGCCTCTGGCTTATTGGGGGCAGATTTAGCGTCGCAAGCGCTTGCCCTCTCCGCGGTCCAGCGTTCTCGGGAGAGAGCACCGCCGCGCCGCTCCGCGAGGTGACGGGAGCTTGTAGGACTCGTCGACGAACCGTCGACGCGTCACTCGGAGTGATCGACGCGGTGACGGTTGAAGAACGCGACGATCTCCGCGCGGAGATCTTCGTCTTCCGGCGTGCGCCATGGAAGCCTGCGTGAGGCATGGCTTCGAACGCCACGAGATCGGCGGGGACAGCCGCCGAGCGCAACTGGCGATGCATCCGCACGGTGTTGGACAGGAAGAGATCTCTCGTGCCCGTCGTGAGCAGGGTGGAGGGGAAGCCCGTGACGTCTCCGAAGAGCGGCGACAAGAACGGATCCTCGAGGCTCGCGCCGCTCGCGTAGAGCTGTTAAAGAGGTGGCGGTATACGGCGACGCAGTCGTCGAGCCCCGCCGGATAGGGGTGCTCCGGGGGCATCCGGTAGTCGACGCTCCAGATCTCGACGCCCATGGTGAGTGCGCTGAGGCCGCCGATGCGTCGGCACACTTCACCTCCCATGTTGACGAGCCCGCCAGGGTGAAGGTTGAAGTAGAGCGGGCCTCCCTCGGGGACCCCTGGTCCGCGGTGGCAGAAGACCGTGACTCCGTCGATCATCTTGATCGACTCGTGCACAATCTCCGGAACCGGAGGGAGGAATTCGAGCGTGGCGGAATCACCCGCGTCGATGTGCCCGGAGCCATCCCTTCCCGTCGTCGAGAGCAGGGTACGCCGGCGCAACCGGCGGGGCGCTTAGAACTTGCTGGGTGGCGGCGCTGACGCTGGTTGGGAGAGGGAAGAGCAACTGTGCAACACTTGCCACTTAGTCAGTCTTCTACAAAGACGAGCCCGGGGCCACTTCGAACGACGTGCTCGACGCGTTGCCTCAAAGATGCGGAAGATCCAGCCTGAGCGCCGTCGCCCCGCAGAGGGAAGCGACGGCACACGGGGCTGGTCAGTTTGCGGAACGGGCGAATTCGCCGAAGCGTGCCAGACTCGGCTTGGGCGTGCGAGCGAACGTCTGGCGATCGACGTCGACCATGCCGAAGCGGATGCGGTAGCCGCCTCCGAACGCCCATGTGTCTAGCAGCATCCAGTGGATATAGCCCCTCAGATCCAGCCCGTCGGCGACCGCCTCATGGAGTGCGCTCAGCGCCTCCTCGGTGTAGGACACGCGGAGCGAGTCATCCGACGTCGCGATGCCGTTCTCGGTGATGAGTACCGGACGGCCAGTGTGCGCTGCGGCCTGAACCGCGGTGTGGGCGACCGCGGCGGGGTAGTACTCCCATCCGGTGAGCGTTTCGTGTGGGGAAGCGTCTTCGGGCTCGACACGACCATCGGGCCCGAACACCTGCCGGGTGTAGGTCTGGATGCCGATGTAGTCGTCGTCTTTCGCTGCGTCCCAGAAGGGCTCGATCGCGGTGGCCATGATTTCGGCGACCCTGCCCTCGCCGCCCGGGGCGGCCTGGAAGTCGTGGACTGCGATCGACCAGCCCACCATCGCGTTCGGCAGGAGCTCCTTGATCACAGCGCGTGAGCGTCGGTGGGCTTCGAAGACGTTCTCGATCGCGTGCGGCGCGAGGATCGGCAGCGCCATGGTTGCCACGTCTGGGCTCCCGCCGACCCGTCGCGCGAACGCCTCGGCGCGGGCAGCCTGGCGTCGTCCGAACTCGGAGTGCTGGTCGACGTCACCGAACGGTAGTTCGCCCGACGAGAGCAGCAGCGCGCCCGCGTTGGGTTCGTTGAAGGTGCCCCACCAGGTGACGGCATCGCCGAGGTGCTCAACGACGCGCTGGGTGAACCGCTCGAACAGGGCCGGAGCGGCGTCCTGGCTCCATGCACCATCGCGAGCGAACCAGGCGGGCACGGTGAAGTGGTTGAGTGTGAGGACCGGCTCGATCCCTCGCTGGTGGCACGCGTCGACCATCCGTCGGTAGTGGTCGAGTTCGGCTCGTGAGAATTTGCCGGGCTCGGGCTCGATGCGCGACCACTCGGTGCTGAAGCGGTAGGAGTTCAGGCCGGCGCAGGCCACGAGGTCGATGTCTTCCTCGTAGCGGTGGTAGCTGTCACAGGCATCACCTGAGGGCTCGGCGATGGGTGTGTCCGGCACCTGCTCCATCGCCCAAATGTCGCTGTTGATGTTGTTTCCCTCCACTTGATGGCCGGCGGAGGCGATTCCCCAGAGGAAGTCGGAGCGGAAGTGCATTGGACGGGGTCCTTTCGTGGTGGTACGAGGCTGGCGACAGGAAGGGGCTTATTCGAGCACTGGTTCGACCCCGGGTGGACCCATCGGCACAAAAGCGGTGGCAGGATCGTTGCCGCGGACCGGCAACTTCTGCCCCAGACCGAGCACCGGCAAGTGATGGCCTTCGACAGCAGGGTCGGCATACAGGGTGAACCAGGCGGTGAGGTCGCTGCGCAGGCGATCACGGACCGCCGCATACGCGGGATCAGAGATCAGGTCGATACGCTCGTCAGGGTCGTCGGCGAGATCGAACAGCTCGTCGGGCCCGCCGCCCTGGCGCAGCACCAGCTTGTATCGGCGGTCCCGGATCATCCTCACCGGACCGTACTCGTCATACACCACCACTGGAGCATCAGCACCGCTTCCGTCCCCCAGCAACGCCGCGCGCTGTGACATGCCGGGAAGGTTCTCCGAGCCAGACGGCTCGTCGAGGCCGCTGTAGTCAAGGAGCGTTGGCAACAGGTCATAACCGCTGACCATCGCATCGTCGCGGCGACCCGAGGGGATGCGGCCCGGTTGGACGAAGATGGCGGGCACACGAATGGATGTGTCGTACATGTTCTGCGGGAGCGTTCCGTTGCCTTTCCCCCAGATCCCGTGGTGTCCGGTGTTGAATCCGTTATCACCGACGAACGCGATCAACGTGGATGCGTCCAATCCCGCCTCGGAGATCGCCGCCCAGACGCGCCCGAGTGCCCGGTCCAGGCCGGAGACAGCAGCGAAGTACCCGCGAAGGCTCGACTCGGGATCTTTGATCGCAGCGGCCGTCTCAGGATTCTGCAGCAGCAGCCAGGGATGGGACGGCTCGCGCGGAATGCTGTCAAAGGTGCAGTCGGCGTACAGATCGAGTAGTTCCTGGGGATGGGCGTCGACCCATGGGTAGTGGGGTGCTGTGAAGCTCAGATTCAGATAAAAGGGGCGCTCGTCATTCCCGGCCTGTCGGATGAAGTCGACCGCTTCGTTCGCCAGTGCGTCGGTCAGGTATTCTTCCGGATGCTCCAGCTCTGATCCGCGGTACATCGGCGCTGAGTAGTAGACGCCGCCGCCCTTTTCGTAGGCGTACCACCGCTCGAAGGAGGGTCGGCGCCGATCACTTGCCCCCAGGTGCCACTTCCCGATCATGCCGCAGCGATAACCGCCTGCGGCCAGTGCGTCGTGCAACGCGGGCTGACCTTCGAGGAAGTCGATCGCATCGGGTCCGGCGTTGCCCCCGCGGATCCAGTCGTGCACGCCGTGCTGGGATGGAATCCGGCCGGTCAGCAAGGATGCGCGTGCCGGAGAGCACACAGGGGAGGTGCAGAAGAAGTTCTCGAGCGTGCAGCCAGCAGCCGACAACGCATCCAGAATTGGTGTGTGAGCATCCGGCGAACCATAGGCGCCGATCGCCCAGGTGGCGAGGTCGTCGGCGAAGACGAGCAGGATGTTAGGGCGACGAGGGTTCGTGCTGGCCATGGCTCCAGATAGGGGTTGTGAGCGGACAGGTGGGACGGCTCCGATCACATGCTTCCGCGAACCTTGCGGACCAGGAGCCCGCCGACGAGGGCGATCACTCCGCCGACCATGTAGACGGTGGGGTAGCCACCGAGAGCGGTCAGCGCCCCAAGCGCCACCACCGCAGATCCGAGAATCGGACCGAACGAGCGGGGGATCTGGTCGGCGACGGTCATGAGCGACATGTACTTGCCCGACTCTCGACCGGATCCAGGCAGGACGTCGATGAAGAGCGCTCCATCCACGGGCCCGTACGCTCCGGTGCCGAGCCCCATAATGAGCAGCCCGACGAAGTAGTACGGCACACCCGGTGCGAACGCCACGACCATCGCTCCGAGAAAGATCAGCACTGTGGCGACCAGCACGAGATTCTTGCGAATCCGGAACCGGTCGCTGATCCAGGACCCCAAAGCCGCGCCCGTGATCGCGGTCAGAAGACCGAGTACTCCGCCCAGGGACAACAGTCCGGGCAGCGCGCCCGGACCCACCTTCAGGTGGTCCGTCAGGTAGTAGACGCCGTACGTGGTGGTCAGGACTGATCCGAGCACCACGACGACCTTGCCGATCCACGCCCAGGAGTAGTCGGGGATCGCGCGCGGGCTGACCTTGAACTGGGCGAGGAACCCGCGGAAAGCCGGACCGGTCGGACGATCCTCCGGGCGAAGCACCCGATCGCGCAGCAGCGCGATGACCAACAGCGCGGCCACGAGCTTGAACGCGGCGGGCACAGCGAACAACATCACCTGATTGCCGATGAAGGCAGGCAGGAGGATGGATGCGATCAGCCCGGAGATCGCGAGGCTGATGGTGATCAGCCCCTGCGCGCGACCGCGCGTGGCAGCGGGCACCTGGTCCGGAACGAGCGCGGCGGTCCCGCCGGCTACGACGGCGTTTCCGACCGCCTGGATGAGAGCTCCCACAAGCAGCGCCCCGATGTCGTGCGCATAAGCCATGAGCAGCAGGCCCACGATGCTGATGCCTGCGCCGACGGCGATGAACGGCCGTCGCATGCCGAACCTGGAGGTGCAACGGTCGCTGAGGATGCCGGTGACGGGAACGCCAATCACCACGACCAGTGCATACAGCCCGGTGATCACGCTCAGGAACAGCGCTTTGTGATCGGGCGCGAGCGCGGCGATGGTGATCGGCCAGGACACCAGCACCAGCCCGACGCTCGCTACCGACTGGCTCATGGTGAGGAACACAAGTGCAGCGAGGAACCGCTTGCTAACTCGGCGCTGCCCGGGAGCATCGGATTCCAGCATGGGATCTATTGCTGCGGGGAGAGGGGTTTCGTTCGACATCGTGTTCCTCCTTGAACCGGCCCGAAGGTCTTTAGTATGAAGCGTTTAAATAATAGCGTACCCCACGCTCCGAGCGCCTCGTCGGGTGGGCTCGAGGATCGACGCCGGTAGGGGAGCGGGTGACCCAGGGCGTGAGTGGCCTCCAGAAGCTACTCACGCCCGCAAGAAGCTCTCGTCGGCCGCGGAGCGGCGCTGTACTGGTCCCAGAGGGCGCGAAGTGCGGCAGCCCGTTCGAGAGCCTCCGCCTGGGGGCTGCGGCGGCGTTGGGGGTGTTCGGGTCGACGCACAGGCGATCCGAACTTTTGGTCAATTATGTTTCTTAACAGTGGCGCAGTCATCGAAACCCACAAGCGGTGCCTAGCGTGCGTGCTCATATATTGCGGATGCAGTTGCCGCGTCCGTGTCGGTGAGGTTCCGTCGGCATCGCATCAGATTGCACGGCATCGACAGTTGTTCACCTGATCGCCTCCACGAGTTTCGCGGATCGATCGCCGCAGAATCGCTTCAGCTCATCCCTGGCGGAACCGCCTGAGACGAAGGCGCTGCGGGGGCCACTAGAGCGGCCGATGCCCAACCGATGACACACGGACATCCACCCGCCCGACGTCGGGCGGCACCTTCACCCGGACAGCTCGCCCGCGTCGGACAGCGGTATGTTGGCCCGGACAGCGGCGGCGACGATCTTCCGCATCGTCTGCAAGGAGACTCGGGTGCGGTTCGATCGTTTCGGGTCTGCGACGTCGGCAATGGTTGTCCGCCCGCACCCCGCCGCTCGTGCGATCTGGCGGATCGAGAGACCTGTTTCGAGCAGTCTTCGCACGAGCCGCGTAGCCTCTGCGCTGTCGATCGACTCGGGCCGCGGCGGGATGCCCGCGGCCCGCGCCAAATCGCGACGGTACTCAGCGCGAGCGGTTGAGCAGGTCTTTCCTCGCGCGTCGCCGGGGCAACTGCGTGTGTCGCGGCACCCCAGCAGGTAGCCGTTCGAGGTCCCGTGAGCAATCGTAGCCCCACCACCCTTCACGCGTCTCGCCCCGTACTCGGCGATGTAGCGGCGACGTGCTTCGGTGCACGTCACTCCTCCTCTGCGCCAGTTCGGGCAGGCGGCGTTGCTACGGCATCCGCGCTGGTAGCCCCAGGTTGTGCCGTGGACCGGCCCGGTGCGGTGGCTATTGTGTTCTGGGGCTAGCAGGGTCGCGGTCGTCGTCGATTCGCGGAGGAGGGGCTGTGTGGGGGGCAGCCTGCTCACCGCGAAGTCTGCACGCCTCGCAGTGGCAGCCTCCACGCACGTGAGGTAGTCAGGCGAGCCCTGGAACGCGCACTGACCTCGCCCACGACAACCGAGGTCGTATCCGGCCGGGCTCCCGTGTGGGATCTGTGGGAGGCGCACGTCTTCGCCGAGGCGTCAGTGGGTGTCTTCGGCTTCGATCTCGGTGCGGTCGCCGGACCACAGGGTGTGGAAGGTGCCTTCCTTGTCGATGCGCTTGTAGGTGTGGGCGCCGAAGAAGTCGCGCTGGCCCTGGATGAGGGCGGCGGGCAGGCGCTCGGCGCGCAGGCCGTCGTAGTACGACAGCGACGACGAGAACGCGGGGGCGGGGATGCCGGCTCCCGCGGCTGCCGACACGATCCGGCGCCACGCGCCCTGCGCGCGGCCGAGGGCCTCGACGAAGTACGGCGCGGTGAGCAGCACCGGCAGCTCGGGCTGGGCGTCGTATGCGTCGGCGATGCGGTTGAGGAACTGGGCGCGGATGATGCAGCCCGCGCGCCAGATCTTCGACACGGCGCCGAGGTCGATGGTCCAGTCGTACTCGGCGGCGCCGGCGCGGATCTCGTCGAAGCCCTGCGAGTACGCGACGATCTTCGACGCGTACAGCGCGAGGCGCACGTCCTCGATGAACGCGTCCGCGTCGTCGACCTTCAGGCCCTCCTCGGGACCGGGCAGGTCGCGCGAGACCTCCCGCTGCTCGGGGTGGCTCGACAGCGAGCGGGCGAAGGTGGCCTCGGCGATGCCCGAGACCGGCACGCCGAGCGACAGCGCGGTCTGCACGGTCCAGGCGCCGGTGCCCTTGGCGCCGGCCTGGTCGAGGATGACGTCCACGAGCGGCCGGCCGGTGGCGGCGTCGACCTGGCGGAGCACCTCGGCGGTGATCTCGATGAGGTACGATTCGAGCTCGCCCTGGTTCCACTCGGCGAAGACCTCGGCGATCTCGGCGGGGCTCTTGCCGGTGCCGCGGCGGATCAGGTCGTACGCCTCGGCGATGAGTTGCATGTCGGCGTACTCGATGCCGTTGTGCACCATCTTGACGAAGTGGCCGGCGCCGTCGTGGCCGACGTGGGTGACGCACGGCTCGCCCTCGGCGACGGCGGCGATGGACTTGAGGATCGGGCCGAGGGTGACCCACGACTCGTCCGAGCCGCCGGGCATGATCGAGGGGCCGTTGAGCGCGCCTTCCTCGCCGCCGGAGATGCCGGCGCCGACGAAGTTGATGCCGGTCTCGCGGACGGCCTTCTCGCGGCGGATGGTGTCGGTGAAGAGGGCGTTGCCGCCGTCGACGATGATGTCGCCGGGCTCGAACACCTCGACCAGAGCGTCGATGACCGCGTCGGTGGGGCGGCCGGCTTTGACCATGATGATCGCGGCGCGCGGCTTCTGCAGCGACGCGGCGAACTCCTCGTATGAGAACGCGGGGACGAACTCGGCCTCGGGGTGCGCCGCGGTCAGCTCGTCGGTCTTGGACCGGCTGCGGTTGTAGACCGCGACCGTGTTGCCCTCGCGGCTGGCGAGGTTGCGGGCGAGGTTCGACCCCATCACCGCAAGCCCCACCACGCCGATGTTCGCCGTGCCGGGCGCCGTGCCCTGCGTCCCCGCGGGCTCCGGGGTCGGGCGGGCCACGTCCTCGGGAGCCGGCGCCACCTGGTGCGTCTGCGTCGCCTCGTCAGGAGCCTGGTCCTGATCCGTCGAGATCCGGGTCTGGGTCACGCGTACACCTTTCGAGCTTTCACGCCGCGAGCGGCGGCGTTGACGATGCGATCCACCTTTTGGTCTGCCTGGACCGTTACGCCGCTCTCGGTCACGCGCAGCGGTTCGAGGGTGAGCAGCTGGTCGTTCAGCAGCGAGACCGGCATGAAGTGGTCGGGGCGCATCACGAGGCGCTTGGACAGCACGTCGAACGACGCGTCGAGGTGCACGAAGTACGTGGAGGGGGCGACGCCGCGGATGATGTCGCGGTAGACGACGCGCAGCGCGGAGCAGGCGACGACGAGACCGCGGCCCTCGTGGCGGCGCAGCACGGAGCCGACGGTCTCGAGCCAGGGGCGGCGGTCGTCGCCGGTCAGCGGAATGCCTTGGCTCATCTTGGCGACGTTCGCCGGTGGGTGAAGGTCGTCGGCGTCGACGAACGGAACTCCGAGACGGTCGGCGAGGAGCTGTCCGATGGTGGACTTGCCGCAGCCGGATGCCCCCATCACGACCACGATTGGAGACCTGTGCCAGTCGAACGGTGTCATGTCAGAACCTCAGCAGCACTTTGCCCGACGACGAGGCGTCGGCGGCGGTCTCAAGCGCGGTGAGCGCAGCGTCGAGCGGGAACTCGTGCGTGACGATGGGATCGATGCTCAGCGTCCCGGCGGCGAGGGCGGCGATCACCTCGCCCATTTCGTCGTGGAACCGGAACGAGCCGACCAGGTCGAGCTCTCGGGTAATCGCCGTGGCGATCGGCACCGGCTGATCTCCGTCGGGGAGGAGTCCCACCATCACGACCCGGCCGCCTCGCGTCGCCCCGGCGATCGCCGACGCCAGGCCGCGGTGGCTGCCCGAGGATTCGATGACCACGTCGGCGTCGACGGCTTGGACCGCGGCGGCGTCCGTTGCGATGATCGTGCGCGCGGCACCGACTTCGCGCGCGATGCGCAGGGGCAGTTCGTGCAGATCGACGGCGATGACCTCGGCCGCGCGGCGTGCGACCGCCGTGGCGACGATGAGGGCGCCGATCGGTCCGGCCCCGACGACCAGGACCCGCTTTCCGGCGATGTCGCCGGCGCGGCTCACGGCGTGCCATGCGACGCTGGCCGGCTCGAGGAGCGCAGCCGTACGCAGGGACAGTTGCGCGGGCAGCTCGCGGAGCATCCGCGCGGGCAGGACGATGCGTTCGGCGAAGCCGCCGGCGGTGTGGGGCAGGCGGGCCGCGGAGCCGAGGTAGCTGACACCCGCGGAGATGTTCGGCCGCTCGTTCGGGAACCGCTCGGGGGAGTGCCCGTAGCGGGCGGGGTGCACCGCGACCGGGGTACCAGCTGGGGGACCACTGCCGTCGGCCGCCGCGGTCTGGACGACCCCGACGATCTCATGACCCAGCACCATCGGCTCGCGCAGGATCGACTGCCCGGCGGCGCCGTGCTTCCAGTAGTGCAGGTCCGAGCCGCAGATCCCGCCGTAGGCGACGCGGACGACGGCCTGGTCATCCGCCGCGTTCGGAACGGGGATGTTCTCGACTCGGACGTCGCCCGCGCTGTAGGCGAGGAGCGCCGGCACCTGGGCGGGTGCGAGGGTTGCTGGTTCAGACGACAATGCTCATTCCTCCGTCGATGAAGATGACTTGGCCGTTGACATAGGCGGACGCGTCGGAAGCGAGCCAGACGGTGGGTCCGATCAGGTCCCGCACTTCGCCCCACCGGGCGGCGGGGGTGCGTCCGATGACCCAGGAGTTGAAGTCGGGGTCGTCGATGAGCGCCTGGGTCATCTCGGTGCGGATGTAGCCCGGGGCGACGCTGTTGATCTGCAGTCCGCTCCCCGCCCACTCCGCCGCCATCGCACGGGTGAGGTTGCGCAGGCCGCCTTTCGCCGCGGTGTAGGGGGCGATGGTGGGGCGGGCGAGGTCGGCCTGGATGGAGCAGACGTTGATGATCTTCCCGGCCCGGCGTTCCAGCATCCGCCGTGCGACGGTGCGTCCGACGATGAACGGTGCGGTGAGGTCGATCGAGATGACGCGGTTCCAGTCCGCGACGGCGACGTCGACCAGGGGTTCGCGGTGCTGGATGCCGGCGTTGTTGACCAGGATGTCGATCGGTCCCGATTCGGCTTCGATCGCGGCGACGGCGGTCTCGACGGCGGCTTCGTCGGTGATGTCGAAGGCGCGTCCCGAGATCTGCCCGGGGTGGGCTTCGCCGAGCTGTTCCACCGCTCGTGCGACGCCCTCGGCCGTGGTGCCGTTGAGGACGACGTGGGCGCCGGCGGATGCGAGACCGTCGGCAAGTGCCGCGCCGATGCCGCGGGTGGACCCGGTGATGAGGGCGGTCTTGAGGTGAAGGTCGAACAGTGATGCGGTCATGAAGATCCTCAGTAGAACTCGACGGTGTCGACGACGTTGCGCAGCGGCCGGCCGTCGAGCAGCCGGCCGGCGTTGTCGGCGAACAGCTCGGCGATGCGGCGCTCTTCGCGCGGATCGAGTGCGGCGGTGTGCGGGCTGACCAGCACGTTCGGGTGGTCCCACAGTGGGCTTTCGCCACTGAGCGGTTCAACGGCGAAGACATCCAGGGCGGCGAAGCCGACCCGCCCGTCGGCGAGGGCGCGGGTGAGTGCGGGTTCGTCGATGACGGTGCCGCGTCCCACGTTGACGACGATGACGCCGGGCTTCACGGCGTCGAACACGATGTCGCCCAGCAGCGACTCGGTGGCGGTGGTTCCGGGCAGGGTGACGACGATCGCATCCGCCTGCGGCAGGTGGTCGCCGAGTCGCTCGATCCGCTCACCGACGGTGCCCTCGGGCGCGCCGTCACCGGAGCGGCTGAACCCGATGACGCGGGCTCCGAGCAGCTGCAGTTTGTGCGCGGTCTCGCGGCCGATGCCGCCCAGCCCGAGCACGAGGATCGTCATGTCGGACACCTGCTTCATCGCCCAGCGGGAGGTCCAGCGGCGCCACCGCTGCTGCGCGGCGAGCCGGGGGAGGTCCTTCGCGCCGGCGAGCACGCCGAACACCGCGAATTCCGCGAGCGGACCGCCGTGCACTCCCGCGCTGGTGGTGAAGGCGACGCGTTCGAGCTCGCGGGGCTCCAGCTGCGCGGCGCGGACCTGCGAGCCGCCGCCGGCGGCCATGGTCTGTACCCAGCGCAGCTCGGGATTCGCCCGGACGGTGCGGGCGAGAGCCCTCGGGTCGACATCCGGGATGCCGTACAGGGCGTCGGCGGAATCGACGAGCTTCTCGAACGCCCGCTGCTGCGTGCTGGATCGGCGGAAGGCGGGGTCGCCGGCGAAGTCGGCGGCGTGACGCATCGGCGGGAGCAGGGAGGCGTCGCGGATCAGCTCGATGCGCGGTTCCAATGTGACGATGCGTTCGGCGTCGTCGTCGGCGAGCGGGGTGGCGACGACGACGCGGAGCGTGCTCGCGCTCATCGGGCGGCCTCGCGTGCGGTGCGCAGTTCGACGACTTCGGCGTCCTTGGCGGCTTCGAGCGCCACGATGGCATCCGCGGCGGCCAGCGCTTCCAGGGCGCGGTCCTGGGGGATCGCGATGACGCCGTCGGCGTCGGCGACGATGATGTCGCCGGGGGAGACCACGACGCCGCCGATGGCGACGGGCACGCCGATTCGGCCGGGGCCGTTCTTGAAGGGACCGGCGGGGGTGAGACCGCGTGCGAAGACCGGGAACCGCAGGGTTTCGATGATGTCGCGGTCGCGCACGTACCCGTCGACGATCGCACCGGTCGCGCCGAACAGGTCGAACCGCTGCGCCAGGTTGTCGCCCAGGATGGCTCGAGCGCTGTAGCCGCCCGCGTTGATGACGAGGACATCGCCTGGATGGATGTGATCGAGCGCGTCGATCACCGCCTTGTTGTCGCCGGCGACGGTGAGCACCGGCAACGCGCTGCCGACGATCCGCGCGCCCTGCCAGATCGGTGCGATGCCGCCGTCGACGATGTCGAGGCGCTCGAGCGCGTCGCCGAGGTTGGCGACGGAGTGACGCTCGAACGCGGCGAGCGTCTCTGCGGCGGGACGCTCCCAACCGGTTGCGACGGTGATGTTGGTATCGGTCATTTCTTCAGGTCCTCTCTGACGGTCAGGGGTACAGCCCGCGGCTGCGGTGGGCGTCGTACACGCGTTCGACGGCGATGGTCATCGCGGCCCGGCGCAGACTGGTGCCGCGGCGCTGCGAGGCGTCGAGCACCTCTGTCCAGGCGGCGAGGATGCGGGTGCGCAGACGGTCTTCGACGGTCTCGAGCGCCCACCGGTAGGTCTGGTTCGCCTGTGCCCATTCGAAGTACGACACGATCACGCCGCCGGAGTTCGCGAGGATGTCCGGGACGACGAGAGTGCCGCGCTCGGCGAGGATCGCATCCGCCGCCGTCGTGGTCGGGCCGTTCGCGCCTTCGACCACGACCCGTGCGAGCACGTTCCGGGCGTTGGTCTCGTTGATGACGCCCTCGACGGCCGCCGGAACCAGCAGGTCGACCTCGAGGGTGAGCACATCGGCTCCATCGATGGAGTCGCCGCCGTCGAAGCCCCGCACGGTGCCGTGGAGGTCGACGTGCCGCTCGAGCGCTTGGACATCGAGCCCCGCGGTGCGATGGATGCCGCCGAAACGATCTGAGACGGCGACCACCCGTACGCCGGCTTCGGCGAGGAAACGGGCGGCCGCCCGGCCGACCTTCCCGTAGCCCTGGACCGAGGCGGTGGCGCCACCGGCGCCGATGCCGATGTGTTCCAGGGCTGCCAGGGCGACGAGGGCCACACCGCGAGAGGTGGCGGTGGCTCGGCCGAGGGAGCCGCCGAGGCTGAGCGGTTTGCCGGTGACGACTCCGGGCACGGTGTAGCCGTGGTTGGCGGAGTAGGTGTCCATGATCCATGCCATGGTCTGCTCGTCGGTGCCGATGTCAGGGGCGGGAACGTCGCGTTCGGGGCCGATGATCGGGAGGATCTCGCTCGTGTACCGGCGGGTCGCGCGCTCGAGCTCTGCGGTCGAGTGCTCTGACGGGTCGATCGCGAGGCCGCCCTTGGCGCCGCCGTAGGGGAGGTCGACGAGGGCGCACTTCCAGGTCATCCACATCGCCAGTGCCCGGACTTCGTCGAGGTCGACGCCGGGGCTGAACCGGAGGCCGCCCTTGGCCGGTCCGCGTGAGAAGTTGTGCTGCACCCGGTAGCCGCGCAGTGTCATGATGCCGCCGGCGTCGGTGCGGAGGGGCACGGCCACGCTGAGCTCACGTCGCGGAGTGGCGAGCATCTGGAACACGTCTTCGCCGTAGCCGAGGGCGTCGACGGCACCACGGAGCTGCGCATGCGCGTCGAGCAGGGGGGTGGCCTGCACCGCGGGTGGAGAGTCGAGCAGCATCCTTGCCTCCATCGTCAAAATGCGAAGAGAATCTCGTTTCGTAAGTCGATGATGCCTCACTCGTCATGGATGCACAAGTGCCGTCCGAGAGCGTTCGAGGTTCTCAGTTGCCCGAATTCTGCTGGAAACAAAGGGAAGCTAGCTTCGTTGCACGTCACCCCACCCAGCTCATCCGGGATGACGCTTGACCAAATGGAAATGCAACTCTATTCTCAGATGCAATAGACCTCGCAGTGCGGTCGTCGTATCATGGAACGGCACCGCAGAGAGTTGCTCGATTTCGAAGGTGAGACTGCAATGACTGCACCCACTCCGCTCAGCACTGAGCAGGTAGCCGTGGTGACCGCCGACGGGAAGATGGTGCGCAAGGCGACCATCGCCGGCTCCGTAGGATCGTTCGTCGAGTGGTACGACTACGGCATCTACGGCCTGCTCGCCACGTATCTGGCGATCAACATCATGGGCGGGGCGGAGGTCGGCGCCCTCTTCCTGACCAACATCGGATTCCTGGTCAGCTTCATCGCCCGCCCGTTCGGCAGCGTCATCTGCGGCTACCTCGGCGACCGCCTCGGGCGTCGCACGCTGCTCGCCGCGCTGCTCATCCTGATCTCGGGCGCGACCGCGTGCATCGGCCTCATCCCCTCGCACGAGGTCATCGGGATCGCCGCGCCGATCATCCTCATCCTGCTGCGCGTGCTGCAGGGCTTCTCAGCCGGTGGCGAGGTCGCCGGGGCGATGGCGTTCGTGGGGGAGTACGCCCACAACGCGACCCGCAACTTCGCGATGAGCTTCATCGCGGTCGGCTCGTTCCTCGCGCTGATGTTCGGCAGCGTCTTCTCAGCCGTGCTCATCACCACCCTCGGCGACGCCTCCATGGAGGCGTGGGGATGGCGCATCCCGTTCCTGCTGGCCGCCCCGCTCGGCTACATCGGGTTCTACATCCGCCGCAAGATGGAGGAGACGCCGCACTTCGAAGCGCTGCGTGAGCGCAACTCGGTGGAGCGGAACCCGCTCAAGCGTGTGTTCACCTCGAAGAAGACCCTCGCGGCGATCGTCCTCGCGATCTTCCTGCCCGCTCTCAACGGCCCCGGCTACTACCTGCTGTTCGCCTACATGCCGACGTACCTCAAGACGTCGCTCGGGGAAGGGCACAACTTCACGATGCTGCAGGCGCTGGTCGTGACGGCGTGCAGCCTCGTCGCGATCGTCATCGCGATCCCGCTGATGGCTCGTCTGTCGGACGCCATCGGCCGCAAGAAGGTCCTTGCCGCCTCGGCCGTCGCCGTCGCCGTCGCCGCCTATCCGGCGTTCGCGCTCATCACCACGGGCCAGCTCGGCCTCGCGATCGTCGCCACGATCATCATGGCCCTCGCATTCTCCGGTACGGCCGCGGTCATCCACACCATCCTCACCGAGATGTTCCCGACCACCGTCCGCTACAGCGCCTACAGCATCGGGTTCAGCATCTCCACGATCATCTTCGGCGGCAGTGCGCCGCTGATTATGACCGAGATCATCAAGGCGACCGGCAACAGCATGGTGCCCGCCTTCGCCGCGATCATCACGGCGATCATCACGCTCGTCGCGCTGATCTTCGTCCGCGAGACGCGCGGCCTGCCGCTGCGCGACGAGTGATTCGAACGCAGAACATCCGCACCACACGGAAGGAGCACCCCATGGGTGTCAACTCGGTAGCCGTCGTCGCCGACCTCGGCGAAAGCTACGGCAACTACACGATCGGCGACGACGAGGCGCTCCTCGGCCTCGTCACCTCGTCCAACATCGCGTGCGGCTTCCATGCCGGTGACCCCCGGGTCATCGACAAGACCGTCGCGGAGTGCGTGCGTCGCGGCATCGAGCTCGGCGCCCACCCCGGATACCCCGACCTGGTCGGCTTCGGCCGACGCCTGATCGAGGCATCCGAGGACGAGATCCGCACCGACGTGCTGTACCAGATCGGCGCGCTCGACGCCTTCGCGCGGGTGCACGGCGGGTCGATCAGCCACGTCGCCCCGCACGGCCGGATGGGCAGCATCGCGCAGACCGATGCGAAGCATGCCCGGGCGATCACCGACGCGGTCGCCGCGTACGACCCGTCGTACATCGTGATCTGCCAGCAGGGGCTGCTCGCCGAGGAGTCCCGCAAGCGCGACCTTCAGGTCGGGTACGTGTTCCTCGCCGACCGCGGGTACGGGGACGACGGCTGGCCCGTCGCTCGTTCCCACCCGGGCGGTCTCATCTATGACCCCCAGGCCATCGGCGACCGTGTCGCCCAGGTCGTGCGCGAGGGCACCGTGACGACCGTCGATGGGAACACCGTGCCGCTCGGGCACGACGCCGACATCGTGCTGCTGCACGGCGACCACCCCACCGTGCTCCAGAACGGCACCGCGCTGCGCGCGGCGCTGGAGGCCGAGGGCATCCGCGCCACCGGGCTGCGCGAGGTGCTCGCCGAGAAGGCCGCACTGGTCAACCGCTGACGGAGGCGCACACCATGACTGCTTTTCCCCTCGCGATCGCCGAGTACGGCGACGGTGCGGTCATGGTGACCGTTCGCAGTCACGACGAAGGAGAACGCCGACGGCTGATCGGCGAGTTCCGCGAACGGGTGCTCACCGAGCTGCCGCCCGGCGTGGAGGACATCGTCTCGGGACTGGAGTCGCTGCTGGTCGAATTCGATCCGCTCGCGACCTCGGTCGAGCAGGTGGCCTTCACGCTGGGCGCCCTCGGCAGGATCGAAGACCCGGGCGATGCCGGACGACGGCCGCCGCGCGTCCTCGACGTGCCGATCGTCTTCGATGCCGAGACCGCGCCCGACTTGGAAGACGTGGCCCAGGAGCTCGGCGTGACGCCCGACGAGGTGATCGCGACCCTCGAGCGCTCCACCCTCACGGTCTCGCTTCTCGCGGCCGCGATGGCGCCCATGATGGACGGACTCGACGTGCCGGCGCCGGTGCGCAGGCAGGCGACGCCCCGCACCAACGTGCCGCCCGGGTCCATCATGATCGCCGGACGCAACGCGATCATCCAGCCCTTCCCCGGGCCGACCGGGTGGCGTGTGATCGCCCGTACCCCGCTGCGGATCGTCGACATCGACCGCGTGGAGCCGGTGTCGTTCGCGCCTGGCGACCGACTCGCCTTTCGCCGCATCTCGTCGGCGGAAGCCGCATCCCTCGACGGCCGTTTCCTGGAGGTCGCACCATGACCGAGACCCGTCTCCTCTTCTCCGAGGTGGGCTGGCGCACCACCGTCCAGGACCTCGGACGCACGGCCACCGAACGCCTCGGCGTGCCCCGCGGCGGCGCAGCCGATCAGGGCGCCGCACGCACAGCGAACATCCTCGTCGGCAACCCGCAGGGCGCCCCTCTGATCGAATCGCTCGGGGGCGCGGTCGAGTTCGCCGCCTCCACCGATGTGCTGGTCAGCGCCACCGGATCGGTCGGGAACGTCGAGATGGACGGATGCCGCGTCGAAGGGCGCCAGCCGCTCGCGCTGCCGGCCGGTGCGACGTTCCGGGTGGAGACCGCCGAGTCGGCCGCGCGCTCCTACATCGCGATCGGCGGACTGATCGAGACCCGTCGCTTCCTCGGCAGCGCCGCACCCGATCCCCGGATGGGGTTCGCCCAGGCGCTGACCGCAGGTGCCTCGCTCGACCTCCGCACCGCGGTGACCACGATCCGCCAGCCTCACCTGGGACGCGCGCTCTTCCGGCTTCCCGTTCCGACGCCGGCGAGCGAGGACCACGACTGGGTCGTCGAGATCGTGGACTGCGCCGAGACCGACGATGTCCCCGGCATCCGCGAACTTCTCGCAGAGTCGACCTACACCGTCAACAACCGCTCCGACCACGTCGGCATCCGACTCGACGGCCCCGTGCTGCATCCGTCGCATGTGGGGGAGATCCTCTCCCACGGCGTCCCGATCGGCGCCATCGAGATCCCCCACTCGGACGAACTGATCGTTCTCGGCCGCTATCGCACCCTTACCGCGGGGTACCCGATCGTCGGCTTCGCAACCCGACGTTCGCAGGATCTGGTCGGGCAGGTCCGGCCCGGCCGGGCGTTGCAGTTCCGCTGGGTGGACCGTGCGGTCGGCCGCGCCAGAGCCCTGTCCTTCGAAGCCGACCTCGCGGTCCTGCAGGCGGCTGCGATGAGCGCCTTCGCCTCGCTCGAGCTGCCCGTGGCGGCGACGCGATCGTTGCATTCCCTTGGATCAAATGCGACAGTAGTCTCATACGAGAACGCAATCTGATATCTGAACGATGGAAGCTGAGAGAAGAAGTCGAATGGCAGAACTGGATGGCAAGGTCGCCCTGGTGACGGGCGCGGGTAGCGGAATGGGGCGCGAGACCGCGCTGCTGCTGGCAGCGAGCGGGGCGACCGTGGTGGTCGTGGGCCGCCGCGCAGAGCCGCTCGAGTCGCTCCGCGGCACCATCGCCGATGCCGGTGGACGTGCGATCGTCGAGGTCGCCGACGTCAGCGCCGATGGCGCCGCGGACGACCTGATCGCCCGGGTCGCTGCGCAGGTCGGACCGGTCGACATCCTCGTCAACAACGCCGGCAGCTCGTCCTCGGTCCTCAACCCGCAGTGGATGCCGGAGGAGCAGTGGCGCGCCGTCATCGACGTCAATCTCACGGCTGTCTTCCTCCTCAGCCGGGCCGTGCTGAGCGGCATGCTGGAGCGCGGCGCCGGCACGATCATCACGGTGTCTTCGCTCGCCGCCGCCACCCCCAACCTCCTGGGCGGTGCGGCCTACGGTGCGGCAAAGGCCGGCGTGCGCAACTTCATGACCTTCCTCCACACCACCTTCCGGGGCGAAGGCCTGCGAGCCATCACGGTCCTGCCCGGAGAGGCCGATACCCCGATCCTCGACAACCGGGCGCGGCCACCCCACGCCGAGGAGCGGGCCAACATGGTGCAGCCGATCGACGTCGCTCGAGCCGTCCACCTCGCGGCCACCCTGCCGCAGCGCACCGTGCTGCAGGAGATCGTCGTCGCGCCGACGAAGCAGCGCGACACCTCCGTCGATCTCGAGATCAGCCGCTGGCTCGGCGCGCCGCAGCACCTGCAGCCCGCCACCGCACCCGATGAGGAGACGCGCGCGTGACCATCCAGACCTTCACCACGCGCACCGCCTTCGCGCCGTCTCCCGCGGTCGCGCGAGTCGAAGCCACCTCGCGCCGCGTCCAGCAGCCGCAATCCAGTGCAGACCTGGTCTCGCTGGCCATGGGCGAGCCCGACTTCGACACCCCCGACCGGATCGTCCAGGCCGCGCTGGCCGCGGCATCCCGTGGCCGCACCCACTACGCCCCGCTTGCCGGTGAGCGTGTTCTCCGCGAGCGTCTCGCCGTCGAGATCGGCACGCTCCGGGGCCGCGACGCCGACCCGGCGGACGTCCTGGTCACCCAGGGCGGTACAGCCGGGCTCGCCGCCGCCATCCTCGCGATCGCCGGACCCGGCGACAAGGTCGTCGTCCCCGACCCCACCTATTCGCTGTACGCCGACCTGGTGTCGATGGCCGGCGCCACCGCGGTTCACGTTCCGCTCGCGGATGACCTGCACTGGGACCTCGACGCCCTTCGCGCCGCCCTCGTCGGCGCCCGGCTCTTCGTGTTCTGCAACCCGGGCAACCCCACCGGCATCGTCCACTCGCGCGCTGAGCTCGAAGCGCTCGCCGACATGGTCGACGGCACTGACACGATCGTGCTCGCCGACGAGGCGTACAGCACGCTCACCTTCACGGCCGACCCGTTCACATCGGCGCTGGAGATCCCCGCGCTCGACGGGCGGACGGTCTATTGCCAGACCTTCTCCAAGAGCTACGCCATGACCGGGTGGCGTGTGGGATACCTCTGGGGACCCTCCCAGATCATCGCCGCCGCGACGCGCGTGCACGGAACTTTCAATGGATCGGTCAACACGTTCGTGCAGGACGCGGCTGTGGTGGCACTCGATGAGTGCGCCGCCGACGTGGTGCGCATGCGCGACTCTTACGTCAGGCGGCGCGCGCTGATGCGGGACGCTCTCGCGTCGGTTCCGGGGCTCATGCTGAGCGAGCCCGAGGGCGCCTTCTACTTCTTCCCGCGGTACGACGCCGACCTGTCGTCTGTCGACATGGTCGCGTATCTGCGCGAGCGTGGGGTGGCGGTGCGACCCGGCGCCGAGTTCGGGCCGAGCGGAGAGGGGCGTCTGCGGCTGTCCTATGCCGCCGGCGACAAGGCGATCGTGGCGGGCGTGGAACGCATGGCCGCCGCAATGGCCGCACTACGATCGTCCTGAGCGAAGGGGAGCGATGCGCAGCGATACGGAACGCAACCGCCGGCGGCTGATCAAAGCAGCCGCGTATCTCGTAGCCCGGAAGGGCTCTTCCGTACGCATGATCGATGTCGCGGAGCGAGCCGAGGTGTCGACGGCCACCGCCTACCGCCACTTCGGGTCGGTGGATGAGATCCTCGCCCAGTTCCGGTTCGACGTCGGCCAGCGGCTTCTCGACTTCAGCACCAAGTGCGAGGATCACGGGCTGGTGCGGCTGCAGGCGATCTGCGAGCACTGGGTGCGGCTCGTCGTCAAGCACGGCGGCGCCATGGTCCACACACGTTCCGAGCAGGGCTACCTCGCCCGCCTGCGCGCGTCGACCCAGTACCTGACCGTGCAGGCTGATGCCCTGCTGCCGGCGATCACGGAGGCAGCCGAGGAACTGGGCATCCAGGATCCCGGCGACGAGGCACTCTTCATCTGGAACCTCCTGTTCGATCCCCGCGAGATCTTCGACCTGCTCCGCACCGTCGGGATGACCGAGGAACAGGCGGGTCGCCGACTCTTCGCGGCGTTCTGCGGAGCGATGGTGGGTTGGGATGCCGACAAGTCCGGCCGTCCGGTCGAGCAACGGCTGGGCGCTGTCGCGGTCGACTGATCTGTCGCGGCCCATCGGGAGCCGACGCAACGAACCGTGAACGGCGGTGCATCTTCACGGATGCACCGCTTTTCATCGTCTGTCCGGGCGGGTGCTGCGGTTGCGCGTCGCGCCTCCCGATGGCGCACGCGAAGGGGCGGTGCGTCTTGGCAGACGCACCGCCCCCAGTGCTCGGTCTAGCGGGAAGGGGTGCAGGACACCGCCATCACCAGGCCGGCAGGACCGACGACGTGGTGGTACTCGTGCTCCTTCGGGAGATAGACGGCGTCGCCGGGTCGGAACTGGTGCACCGTGCCGTCGGGCAGCGTCTGGGTCGATCCGCCGTGGAGGCAGTAGAGCACGCTCTCATGCTCGCCGTCACCGCGTGCGACATGCTCGAAGCCGGCGGCGATGCTCGTGATGTGGAAGCTGAAGGACGAGCCCTGCGCCGCCTCGGTGATGAGGCGATGGCTGTACTCGATGCCCGGCTTCAGCTCGGTCGTCTCGACCTCCTCGACCCGGCGCCACGCGATGCCGCTCACAGCCGGACCCCCGCCAGGAAGACATCGCCCGGCTCCCAGCCGACGGCGTCGCCGAAGGGGAGCGCGCCGAACCCGAGCCGGTTCCCGCGCGTGTAGAAGTGCGGGGTCCACCGGCCGCCGTTCGCCTCCTGGTAGACGGTGTTCGACTCTCCCACGAAGCGGCAGGGACCCTCCGGTCCGAGCGCGAGTGCGGCGAACAGGTCGGCGAGGCTTCCCTCGGGGCGCACGAGATCGTCGAGCGCGGCGTCGTCGGTCCATTCGTCCAGCACGAGGAACCGCGCGCTGCGCTCAGGCTGCGCGGCGACGGTGACGCTGCCGAAGAGGCGGAGGAAGTTCGGTCCGACGTAGGTGACCGTGAAGTCGCCGTAGGTGCGGCCGAGCCGCACCGCGTCGCTCACGACGAATTCGGCGGACGCCGGGAGGGTGATGGTGCCTTCTGCGGCGAGGGCGGGACGGGTGGCGGATGCTGTCATCTGCATGTTCCTTTCGGTTGGGCGGTCTGGTCAGCCGAGGATGCGGTCGGCGTCCTTGAACAGGGCGGTGGCTGCCTGCTCGGGCGTCATGCGGCCGTAGGCGACCTCCTGGGAGTAGCGGGCGAGCTCGGCGGCGAACTGCTGGGATGCCTCGGGCACGGTCGGGGACGGCCGCGTCGGGAACTCGAGCTGCTCGTTGAGGTATTCGACGACCTGCTGGTCGCCTTCCGAGAGCAGGGGCAGGATGGCCTCGTTCACGGCCGGTGCCGTCGGCGTGCCCATGCTGATCTTCGTGATCTCGCCGGACTCGGGACTCGTGACCAGGCTGTTCATCAGCTCGGCGACCACGCCCGGTGCCGGCGTGTTCGCGGCCGCGGCGAGCAGGAGCGGCGTGTAGAACCGCCAGTCTTCGGCGGCATCCTTCAGCTCAGGGTAGGAGTGCAGCGCCAACCCGCCATCGCGGAGGTTGCCGGCGGCGGTCAGGTGCGTCGCGCTGGACAGACGGATGGCGGCCTTGCCCGTGGTGAGCAGATCGTTGGTGAGCCCCTGCGTCTCGCTCTCCAGCTGCACGTCCGGAGTCGGGATGACGCCGGCGTCGCGCAGGTCGGCCCAGTACCGCCACCAATCGACCAGGACGTCTTCGTCGAAGCCGAGCTGGCCCTCATCGTCGTACAGCTCCTGATCGTGCTGGCGCACCCACGACTCGAAGCCGCGCTGCGTGGTGCCGACTGTCGGATCGGTCATGCCCCAGTAGCCCTCGCCGGGGCGCGCGAGCTCGGTGGCGAGGTCCGCGAGGTCATCCCAGGTCTCGACATCCCACTCGACTCCCTGCGCGTCGAGCACCGTCTGGTCGACCAGCACACCCTGGCCGTTGAAGTTCGACGGCAGCGCGTACACGCCGTCGCCGTACTCGCCATAAGGCAACCAGCTCTCGCCGATCGCGTCGGTGTCGATCTGCTCGCCGAGGTACGGCGACAGATCCAGGAGAGCTCCGGCGTCGGCGTATCGTCCGAAGTAGGTGTCGGTCACCCAGAACAGGTCGGGGAGGTTCTTGGATGCGGCCGACGTCGTGAGCCGTTCGAAGTAGGGCCCTTGGTCCGCGAACTCCATCGTCGCGGTGACACCCTCCTGGGACTCGGTGAACAGGTCCAACGCCTGCTGGTAGGTGTCGGCGCGTTCGGCGCCGCCCCAGACCGCGACGGTGAGATCGACCTTCTCGGGACGCTCCGGCGTCGCCGCGGGCTGCTGTGGGGACGAGGAACAACCGGCCAGCATCGTCATGGTCAGTGCGCCGGCGCCGATGGCGACGCCGAGTCTGCGAGGGGTCATGTGATTTCCTTTCGTGGGTCGTGCAGGGGTGGGCTGGTGCGGGTCACTTGAGGCCCGTCGTGGCGATGCCGTTGACGAGTTGCTTCTGGGTGAACAGGAAGATGAGGAAGATCGGCAGGAGCGAGAGACACGCCATCGCGAACATCGGTCCCCACTGGGAGGCGCCTTCGGAGTCGAGGAACGCGTTGAGAGCGAGCGGGACGGTGAACTTCTCGCGTGACGGGAGGTAGAGCAGCGGCGTGAGGAAGTCGTTCCACGTCCAGATGAAGGTGAACGCAGCGGTCACAGCGAGGGCCGGCCGCATCAGCGGAAGAATGATGCGCCAGAACACCCCGAACGGTCCGCAGCCGTCGATCGCGGCGGCATCGTCGAGCGACCGCGGCAGCCCCCGGATGAACTGGATCATCAGGAAGATGAAGAACGTGTCGACAGCGAGGAACTTGGGGATCAGCAGCGGCCAGTAGGTGTCCACCATGCCGAGGTTGTTGAACATGATGTACTGCGGCACGAGGATTACCTGGAACGGCAGCATCAGGGTCGCCATCATCGCGACGAACAGCGTCTTCTTGAACCGGAACTCCAGGCGCGCGAACGCGTACGCGGCCAACGTGCACGAGAGCAGGTTGCCGATAACGGAGAGTCCTGCGATGAGAGCCGAGTTCCCAAGGAACAGGGCGAAGGGGAAGCCGATCGCATCCCACCCGCGGGCGTAATTTTCCAGCGTCCACGTGGTCGGCAGGCCCGGCTGGCTGAAGATCTCGGAGGTCGGCTTGAGAGAACTCGACACCATCCACAGCAGCGGATAGATCATCACGACGCCGACGCCGATGATGACGAGGTGGGCGATGAGTCTCCTCATCGTCAGGGCGCGCGAGCGACGTTTGCGCCGAGCGTTTGGCATTGCGGTCTCAGCGGGGTTCGTCGAAGCGGGGGCGAGCGTCGTCATGGGTCAGTCCTCTCCGTAGTGGACCCAGCGGCTGGACGTCGCGAACGCGAGCCAGGTAAACAGGCCGATGATCAGAAGGAGGACCCATGCCATCGCGGAGGCGTACCCCATCTCGAAGTCGCGGAACGCCTTGAGGTACAGGTAGAGCGTGTAGAAGAGGGTCGAGTCGACGGGGCCGCCCGAGCCGCCCGACACGATGTACGCCTGCGTGAAGGTCTGGAAGGCGCCGATCATCTGCAGCACCAGGTTGAAGAAGATCACCGGGCTGATCATCGGGACCGTGATGCGCCAAAACTTCGTCCATCGCCCGGCGCCGTCGACGGCGGCGGCCTCGTACAGTTCGGTCGGAACCTGTCGGAGCCCTGCGAGGAAGATCACCATGGGGGAGCCGAAGGTCCAGACGTTGAGCGTGATCAGCGTGCCGAGCGCGAACTCGGGGGTGCCGATCCAGTTCGGCAGATTCTCGAGCCCGAATGCGCCGAGCACCTGGTTCACCAGGCCGTCGGCGCCGAAGATCTGGCGCCACAGGATCGCCACCGCGACGCTCGAGCCCAGCAGCGAGGGCAGGTAATAGACCGAACGGTAGAACGCGAGGCCCCGGAGGCCCTGGTTCAGGACCATCGCGATCAGCAGGGCGAACGCCAACTGGAGAGGGACCGATACGAGCACGTAGGTGAAGGTGACGCCCATCGATGCCCAGAACCGGGGGTCGTCGGTGAACATCCGCGAGTAGTTCTCGAGACCGACCCACTCCGGATCGCCCAGGAAGCTGTAGTCGGTGAACGACAATACGAACGACGCGACCATCGGGCCGAGCGTGATCGCCAGCATGCCGACGATCCACGGAGCGAGGAACACGTAGGGGGCGAGCGTCCGCCAGGAACGTCGGGGGCGACGCGCGGACGCGCTTCTTATGGGCTGGGCCAGCGTCGCCGTCGGCGTGGCTTCCCGCCGCCGCAGCGATCTGGGCGATTCGAGGGTGCGTTGACTCACTGCGGCTCCTTCGGCGTAACTGCGAAGACACTCCGGTTTGCGAAGAACTTCCGTATTGAGACAGAACTCTCACTTAACTCCGAGCGCGCGTCAAGGGGTTCTCGACTATTGGGGCCGGTGTTTACGAGGTCGTTACACGAAGGCCGTATGACCGCCAGCGATGGGAGCACACTCATCCAGGCGGCACCGGGGTGATGCTCCGGAAGGCAGGGGTGGAATATCCGCCGTCGGAGCGGCGCGAGTCGCGTACGGGGACTCGTCCACCGATGGGTGCACGAGGGATTCGTCGCCACTGATTGAACGGCATCTCGGCCCGGTGCCGCTTGGCTCGGATCGGAAAGCGCGGGCAGTCGGCGACGACGGTGCGATTGCGGTGTTCCGAGACCATGCTGCGGTCAACTCCCACGATGAAGCGCGGTCGACGGTATTGGCTCCTGTCCCACGGAGCGTTGGTCGTCTTGGCCGTCGCCGGCGAGAAACACATGCAGCCGTTTCGCGCCCGTAGCGCGCCCGTGGTTGGCTGGACTGGCGTGGATCCGGGGCGAAGCTGGTTGGACTTCATGTGCGCAGTCCTGCGGAGTGCTGCGCAAAAGCCGAAGCGGATCGGGCTGGAACGAGGCAGATGTCGTGGGACGGAGTTCAAATCCCTCCGTCTGCGCCAGTCATCGTTCTCGCGCGAGGAGCGGTGAGTGCGATCCGGGCACGCCGTGTAACTTCGCCCCTAGCGCGGGGCATCGATCCCAATCCCATCAGGGATCGACCGCAGTTCCCGCTTGACTACGGATCAGAAACTGCTTGGACGCCCTCCCCCGACGTTCGAGTAGAAGAGTCGCACCGCCTCGCGCCTTCGCTCAAGGTCGCCGAGGACGAACATCACGAAGTCCTCGTCACGATCCGGAATGACCATGTCTTCGATGACGTCGGGCGGAGGCTCGCCCGGCCAGGAGGTCTGCCGTGTCGGGCGATCTCTGTCGAGCCGGGTGCCGCACGTGCTCACCCACTCGTGCAGGCGCTCGCGGGCGGAGGCGAAGTCGTGCTGCCAGCCGAGCGGCGCGGATCCGTGCTGCTCGGGGTCGTACGCGCAGAGCCAGTGAAGGTGCAGCGCCGACAGCTCCCAGACCAGCTCTGGATGCCGGTGCCAGAACGGTGGGACGACGGATGCCGGGAGCCCATAAGTTCGGCGCAGCCAGTTCACCCATCGGTTGAGCTCCACCCACTCGACCTCGGCTTCTTCGGCGGTGAGCAGGTTCCAGTTCACCGGGCGAGGTGGCTCTGACCTGGAGGATCCATCGACGTCCTCCATCGACTCACCGCCGAGCCGTGGATCGGGGTAGCCTTCGCCGGAACCTGCGAACCTGGCTGACATCGTGATCGTTCAGAGGCCCAAGGCGCTTGAGACCGCAGCCTTCGGTCCGATCGGGGACGCCCCAAGACTCGGCATTTGCCGTTCAGCTGTGGCCGACCGGCGCGAGCGATCGACGTCGTAGTTCGTGCGGGCGAGGTCGTGGCCGAGCTTCTTGGCCACGAACTCCTCTGCCTCAACGACCTGCCCGTCGCGCTCAATGGGATACGTGCGGGTGTAGCCCTCCGCGACAAAGCTGTCGCCCTTGGCAAAGCGAGTTAGCGCTCGTTCGGCGGTGGCGCGGTAGGCGACCATGTCGTGGAAGGTCGGCTCCATTTCGGTGAAGGTACCATCCGCGTTCCGCCGGAAATGCGGCTGACCGATCCGGACGTAGAGACGGGTGTCTCCGTTCTCCATCGTGGAATGCTGAGGCTCCGAGGCGATGAAGCCGGAGATGGACTGCTGGGTGCGAAGAGCCATCGGGCTGATCCTTGAGTAGGGGCGAACCAGGCGGTCCGCTCTACCCAGAAGGTGCACACGTGGTGCCGTCGAGGACCGAATTCCCGGGCGCTCTCTACTCGGATGGAGGCGTGATCCGCAGCCGAAGCGGGGGCGCCCCGTGCGGGCGGTTCGGACCGAACGCCGCTCCTACTCTGTAGGATCG
Source organism: Microbacterium sp. NPDC056044 (assembly GCF_042267145.1). Taxonomy (NCBI): domain Bacteria; kingdom Bacillati; phylum Actinomycetota; class Actinomycetes; order Micrococcales; family Microbacteriaceae; genus Microbacterium; species Microbacterium sp. NPDC056044. The sequence continues at coordinate 214,510 of NZ_JBHJWZ010000005.1, forward strand.
TCCTCGACTGGCATCTGATCTGCCACGATCACTGGATGCTGTTGCAGCAGCGTCTCGAGCCCTGACCGGTCGGCGAGCAGCACCTTCGCATCCCGCCGGGAGGCCCAGGTCCGAAGCCGCGTGACGATGGGTGGTGCGGCCCGGAACATGACCAGGCCGGTTCCGAAGGGCAGGGTGCGGATGACGTCGGGCGGCATGATGGCGACCCGGCGGATCGATCGCTGCGAGGAGCGGGAGCCGCGCTCACCGACGGTCACCGACTGCGTGGTCTCGTCGCGCTCGCCGATGAGCGTGGAGAGATCCTGGAGGTCGCGCGAGTTCGACGCTCCTCCGAGGATGACCTTCACGATGGAGGCATCCCAGATCGCGCCCGCGGCATTGTCGCTCCACTTCGAGCGGGCTTGAGTCAGCGATTGGAGCACCGGCATCGTGGTGATTCCGGTGCCGCCGCCTTCGGCCATGAGCGTCGGCAGAGATGGGAGCGGGGCGAGGTTTCCGATCTCGTCGAGGGCGAGAAGGAGCGGAGGGTCGAGTCGGGCTCCGGGGTTTCGGGCGGCGATCCGTCGCGCCGATTCGACGACATCCTCGACGAACGCGGCGACGAGGGCCGCCGAGTTGTTGGCGCCGGCACCGGTGGCCAGGAGGTAGAGGGTGCCGTTACTACGGAGAAAGGACTCTGGGTCGAACGCTTCGCCCTCGGCCGGCGACACGGCGGCGAGCACACGGGGATCGGCGAGCGCGCCGAGTGCGAGCGAGACCCCCTGCCAGATGGAGTCGCGGGTTCTGGGATCGGACTCGAGCATCGCCTGCAGAGAGTCAGCCCACCCCGTCGCCGCGCGGGCGTGGTTGATCAATATGGCGACGGCGTCGGATGCGGCCGCGGGGTCGAGCGTCCAGCGGAAGAGTTCACTGGGTGGTCGTTGCGCGAGTGCGGCTGCGTGAAGGAGAGACTGCAGGGCGGTACGGGTCTTCGCCTCCCAGAACCCGCCGGACTCGACTCCGCCGGCGGCGAGGCCGGTGCCGGCGGCGAGTCCGGTGGCGCGGATCATGGCGGTGAGCGGGTTCTCGCAGCCTCGGATCGGAGACCATCGCAGCCCCGCCGGAACCCCATAGGCGAGCTGCTGCGGATCGAACACCGCGACCGGACCCAGTCGTTCGCGTGCGCGGAGTGTGGCGGTGAGATTGTCCGGGCGGGTGGAGGTGGTGACAACGGGGCCGGGCGCATCGAGGATCGCGTTAATGACGATGTGGGCGCCCTTGCCAGATCGCGGCGGGCCGATGACAAGAATCGAGTCCTCAACGCTCGCCCAGACCGCGGCCGACCATGCGTGGCCTATGAGGTAGCCGACGTCCGTCGCTTTCGCCTTCATCACGGATGGCCGCAGGTGGGCAGCGCGGTGCATGAGCGCCGTTCGTGACGCGGCCTTCGCGACGTCGGCGCGGCCCGCGATTCCCTCGATGCGGTGCGGGTCGGCGGCTCTGCGAGTTCTTCCGCGTACGAGTCGCCAGATCAGGATGCTGATGCCGACCGCTGCGGCGATGAGCAGGCTTGCGCACATCCAGTAGGCAACCGGATCAAGGCTCGGCGCTTTCAGAGCGAAGCTGGGGTCGCCGGGGTTGAGCAGCACAGCCAGCCCCGCCTCAATCCCGCCGGCGGGCTGGCTCAGGCCGGTCAGCCAGGCGGCGGCCGAGCCTGCACCGCGAAGCAGGGCCGCGAGGACGGCGCCGGCGATGAGTACACCGAGGCCGAGGTTTGTGAGCTCGTCGCCGTAGCTGACCGACGCCTTCGGAGTCCTCATGGTCTCGTCCTACTAATGCGGGGTTCGAGTGCGGTCACAGGCTGGGGTCCGTCTCGATGCGAAGCGGGCGACGGGTCGCTGCCGCGAAGTTGAACGGCCGGTCGGGCCCAGTGCTATTGGTGGAGTCCAGGAGGTCGATGGCGTCGCGGGCGTCGGTGACGATGGTCGCGGTTCCTTCCTGAAGCAATCGGTGGCAGCCGGCGCTGGCAGGGCTCGTGATGGGTCCGGGGACGGCGCCGATCGGCTTTCCGAGAGCGTGTGCCTGGCTGGCGACGTTGAGTGATCCCGAGCGGTAGCCTGCTTCGACGACGACAGTGGCGCCAGTGAGGGCAGCGAGGATGCGGTTGCGCTGGAGGAACCGCCAGCGTGTGGGGGCAGAGCCCGGCGGCAGTTCGCTGACGAGCAGTCCGCCGGAGTCATGGATACGCTCGAACAGCTGTTGATTGCCGACCGGGTACGCGCGGTCGAGACCGGTCGCGAGGACGGCGACGGTCGAGCCGGGATGTGCCATCGTGGCGGCGCGGTGGGCGGCGCCGTCGATGCCATAGGCGCCGCCCGAGTAGACGATCCGCCCTTGGGAGGCGAGGTCGGCCGCGAGTTCCATCGTGATGTGTTCGCCGTAGCTTGTCGCGGCGCGGGCGCCGACAAGAGTGATGCGGCTCGCGGTGACGCCTTCGAGGCGGCTGGTCTGTCCGCTAAGCCAGAGGGCGAGTGGTGCCTGGGACCCCAGTTGCTGCAGTTCGGCCGGCCAGGCGAGATCCTCGATCGTGAGCATCGTAAGCGCGCGTCGTTCCATCTCGTCGCGGATGCGGTCTACCTGGCCCGGGTCGAGCCGCGGCGCCAGCCTTCGCCGCCAGAGGCTTCCCTCGGCGGTATCGATCGGTGTGGGCAGCGGTGATTCTGACGTGATGAGCGCGAGGGTCTCGACCGCGCCGACGCGAGCAATGAGGGTGCCGGTGACTGTGTCGCCGGGTTCGGACGCCGCCGCCAGACTGATACGGGCGAGGCGGTCTTCGGAGAACGGGTGGGACATTGTTCCTCCTTGTGTCAGGCAGGAGCGTCGGGTGCGCCTGCGGTCAGGCCGCCGTCATACGGGCGGTGGTGTCGAAGACCGCGAGTTCGTCAGGATGCAGTTGATGCTGGACGACGAAGCTGCGATCTTTGACTCGCCAGAGGCCCTGGCCGGTGCCGAGCGTCGGCAGCAAGTTCATCTCGGTGCGGGTTAGACCGAGCGCGGTGGCGGTGGCTCCGAGCTGATCGGGTTCCTGCCGGTACACGATGCGGGTCTCGGCGTTGGCGAGAAGGGACGAAGCGAGGGCGCGCATCGCGGAGCCGGAGTCGCCCACGTTGTCGAGGTCGGACAACTTGTGGAAGACGAGCATGTTTGCGATGCCGAAGTGTCGTGCCAGGCGCCATTGGGCATCCATCCGGCGCAGCAACGCGGGATACGCCATCAAGCGCCAGGCTTCGTCGTAGATGACCCAGCGCTGCCCGCCGCTCGGATCAGCCAACGCAGACTCCATCCATGCGGACGAGCAGGTCATGAGGGCGGAGACGAGGGTGGAGTTCTCTGCGACGCGGGAGAGGTCGAGGGAGACCATCGGCAGGGAGGGATCGAAGCGAACGGTCGACGGACCGTCGAACAGCCCCGCCAAGTCGCCCGCCACGAGTCGACGCAGTGCATGTCCGACGAGTCGGCCGTCCTCTGCAAGCCGGGGCTCGTGGTCCGCTGCGCTGGCAGGGGAGAGGATGCGGTCGACGACCATAGGGAGGATCGGCACGTCGGCGCTGCGCACGACGTCCGTGAGGGCGAGGTCAATCGCGGTGTGCTCGAGCGGGGTGAGGGAGCGCTCGAGCACGGTCTCGGCGAGCGCGCCGATCAGATCTCGGCGTCGAGCGGCGACCTGTGCTGACCACTCCGAGTCGGACACTGCGGAGGCCCGGTGACCTTCGTCGAGAGGGTTGAGACGGTTGCGGAGCCCGTGGCCCAGGATGATTGCACGACCGCCGACAGCTTCCGCGACAGCGGTGTGCTCACCTTTCGGATCACCGGGGACGTAGACGCGGCGCCCGAACGGGAGGGAGCGGGTGTAGAGCGACTTGGCGAGAGATGACTTCCCGGACCCGACTATCCCGGCGAGCACGACGTTCGGCGCCGTGATGAGGCCGCGCTGGTAGAGCACCCAAGGGTCATACACGAAGGACCCGCCGGAGTAGAGGTCCTGGCCGACGAAGACGCCGGCTGAACCCAGGCCGGCTTCGGCGAGGAACGGGTAATGGCCGGCGAGGGTCGCGGACGTGTCCTGATGCTTGGGTAGGCGAAGGCGGCCCGGGGTCCGCAGTGCCACCGGCCCCGGCTCACCCGCAGCAGGAAGATAGGCTGCCGCCCGGGCTTGGGCACGCTCGGTGGCCCACCGTTCCTTCGACTCGAGGGCGTGAATCTTTCGAGCGTCAGCCTGGATCCGAGCTGCGGCGCGCTCGCGGCCGCGGCGCTGATGGCGAACTTCGCCGTGCGGGTTGATCAGCGTGCTGGCGTGCAGCTGTTCCTCCTCCTTCATAATGAGACGCTCCTTGCGACCGCCCGGCTGCCGCTTCGACGCGACGGCATCCACCTCGAAACCGCGAACGCAGGTGCCGAGGCCGCTGGGGCTTCGATCTCTGGCGACGCCCCAACGACGTCGTCCGCACTGGAAGGGAAATGACGCAGGAGAGAGACGTACCTCAGGGTCGGGTTATGGATGAGCGCGTAACCGGATGCTCGGTCTTCGGATACCCGGTCGGTCGGGCAGTTGGGGATCCCCTCATAGACGTACCCGTTGGCGAGGGCGGCCTCCGTCGTTTCGTCGCCGTAGTCCCACTGCGCGAGGTGGCGGATCGCTGCCTTGGTCCCTGACCGCCTGAGGATATGGAGTGTCTCGTCAACGTCGGTACCTTGCTGGAATACGACGTTCACCCATCGCTCGCTCCTCCCCAAGGGAACCCATGCGATGTGGCCGGATTCCTGGGAAGCCAGGTCGGCGGCCCTCCCGGCTGCGTCGAGGAGCTCGCGGGCTCGCACCAGCGCCCACGTGGCGCCGTCCGCCTCGTGCGCGCCCAGGACTGCGTCACCGTCATCTGTGCGTGCACGACCACGGTGATGCATGTGCGCGTGAGCGAGTTGGTCGGCGACCTGAACGAGCGCGCGGAGCGATCCGAGGAGTTCACCGGTGATCGGGTAGAGGTCGGCGGGGTCGTCGATGGCGATCGTCGCTTTGGCGAGATCCTTCATCGCGCTCGAGGCGGTGGCCGCGACGTGGCGGGTTGTCTCTGGAGGTTCCATGACGTTCTCCAATCACTTCTTTGAGGCAGGGAAGCCGGCTCATGTGGGCCGGCACAGGGGGAGCGCGGCGGCAGCGAATGCTTGTGCCTGCTGACCGACCAGCCGACGGGTTTCGCAGGACGCTTGGATCGCGGCCTGCTCGACGGTGGCGACCGCGGCGTCGAGTTCCCCTTGGCTCGGAGCGGAGATGCTGATCAGTCCAATGGTTCGCAGTACGCCATGGCCCGCGGTCAGGTCGGCTTCCTGTTGCAGGACGTCTTCGAACTCAGCCGTCGCGGCGGCATCCTCGGTCTGTCCGATGCGCTGGCGTTGGTGGGCGTCGCTGAGAAGCTCCGTCTTCTTTCGGCGGATGTCGCGCGCGGCGCGATCCGACCGCACAGGGATGTAGTGAATGGACAGGCTTCGCAGCACACCGTTGGACAGCACGATGGGCGAGAGGAACCCGGGGTACACCTGCGACCGCGGCCACTCGCTGATCCACAGAACGACGTGGTGCGCCGTGTCGCTGCGCAGCCGGTCCCAGCTTTCGACGACGGCAACGGGGCCTGCGTCGGCAAGCGATCTTCCGATTGACGGATGCCGGTCGAGGCTGAGACTGCTCGCCGGATCGTATGCCGACCTCAGTACCGCGGCGAGCTGGCCCGGACCAAGCCACTCTCCGACTGCAAGATCTGCGGCGCGAAGCGCTGCGGTCAGAGCGGCCATCTCTTGGCGGAGGATGCTAGCAGATCCGCGCATCCCTCCACCGGCGGCGCGGATCGGTCTGGTCGCTGCCTGGAGGTCGAGGGCGATGGTGATCGTCGTCGAGTGACGCTCGCCTGCTGGGCCCGCGCGTTCAATGAGCTCCCGATAGGTCGACGCGGCCCAGCCGGCGTCGTCCACACCGTGCCGATCCCACCACTCGTCGAGCCCAGTACCCGAATCGAGCAGCGTCCGCTCGGATACCTGCAATCGCGCGATTCGCCCGGACCGGCATGCGCCCGCGAGCACGCGACCCCACCCCGTGACCCGCCGATGCTGTTCCGCGGGGTCCAGCAGTGCGAAAGCGGGATGCGACACCGTGAGCACTGCGGTGAGGGTCTGCACGTGCGGGTCGTGGATCATCACCGCACCGGACTCGGCGTCGACCCATTCTCGGAGACACGCGGCGTCGCCTGGGAGGGCGAGGGTGCCTGCCGGGCGGGGTCGCTCGATCCGCTTGCGATAGGTGAGCTGTCCGGAAAGCACGCGCCGACACCACAGGGCGATAGTCGGCGTCCACTCGACGACCTTTCGACCGCCAACTGGGACGGCCGAAGCAACCGTTGCCGAGACCCAGATCGGCGCTGTCCACATGACGGCGTCGGCTCCCGAGATGTAGAGCGCGACGACGATCGTGAGTAGCGCGATGGCGACGCCGATGAGCTGTGGAAGGGAAAGGCCGAGCAGGATGCCGCGGCGAGTGAGCCGCGAGAACTGGACGGGCACGGGTTGGAAGCTCGAACCCTGTTCCTGTCGGGTCATGGTCGCATCTCTCCTTGTCGCGGCGGAACTCTCACTGGTGGCCGGGGTGCCGAGTTGTGGTGCCCCGGCGCCGCGACTCCGGGCGGAGCCTCACGCACACGACCGACGCCGCGCGGGTTCTGCGAGGTCGGACCCGAGCTGCTGGCATCCTGACCCTGAGCTGTGGCGGCCCCCGAGATGGCGCCACCTGCCTTCGGTCCCGCTGTCGCCGTGTCGTGGACGACAGCTGCACCTGCCGCGATGCCGGCTCCCACTGCCCCCGCCGAGGAGGCTCCCGCACCAGCTGAACCGCCCGCGCCGGCTGCGGTTCCGCCCGGCGTCGCGGCGCCTCTCCTTCCGGTGGCGCTGAGGATCTGAGCTGCGTTGCCCGCCATCGGTCCTGTCGGTACCGGAACGGGTCGGTTGAGGGAGGACTTGGCCTCTTGCTCGCTCGACATCGCGTGGTACATGTCGAAGCCCACGAAGCTGATGAACTTGTAAGTGATGTACGGCGCAAAAGCGGCGATGAACATCAGCACGATCCCCGCGATCGGATCGCTGATCGAGGCCAGATCCGCATCGATAGGGGCCGCGACCTGAGCCACCGCGACCAGGAAGATGACGACCAGCACGAGCTTCGAGAGGATCAGCGCGACGACGAACGCAGTCCACTTTCCGAACCATCCCTTCGTCGCATCCCAGGTCGAACCCGCCAGGGCGATTGGGCCGAACACGATAGCGACGAGCAGGAGTGCCTTTCGGATGAGGAGCGAGAACCAGACGATTGCTGCCGCGCTGATTGCGAGTCCCGCCAGGAAGATCGTGACGATCGCGCCCACTCCGGGAGTCGCGATGTTGAGGGTGGCGAGGCCCGCGACGAGCAGGGCGATGCGTTCCCCGATGCCGGACATCGTGTTTCCTGTCGCGTGAACGATGCCGATCGCGAGCTGGTCGGTCACCTCCAGCAGCAGACCGGTGAGCGATATCACGATGAACGAGCCCAGGATCGATTTGCCCAGGCCGATCCCTGCTCGCGAGAGCGCACTGGGGTCGCGCCGGATGAGTCCAGAGATGAGCTGGAAGCAGAAGAAGATGAGCGTGACGAAGACGGCGACCCCGAACAGCACGTTGAACACGTCGACGTATCCAGGCGCCTTCACATCGACGAGCGTTGTGCTGTCGAACGCGCTCCAGACTGCCTCGAACAGCCATGCAGCGGCCGACCCCATCGCAAAGGCAAGCCAGTCGAAGGGAGCTGTGATGAGGGATGCTGTGCCCTCGCCCACCGCATCGCACACGGTGGCGACGATCGGCACATCGCAGACGCTCATGGCACTCGGCCTCGGTTGCGCGCAGCGCTGGTCAGACGGTCTGACCGACACCCCAGAAGAAGTTGACGAGGGTGACGGCGGCACCGCAGACGATCGCCGCGCCACATGAGACGAGGACGCCGAGCTTGCCCCGCGAGGAGAGATGGGGGTTTGACGAGTTGGCGCCGAACCCCCAGGCAATCGCCGCGACGATAAGCGCGAGCACGCTCAGGATGAGGCCGATCGTCATCACCGCGCCGACGATGACGCGCAGCTGCTCGATGCCTGGAAGACCTGTTGCGTTCGGGTCGATGTCGATCACGGGGTGCTCCTCGCCGCTCGGAGTGGTGTCGAAGGGAAGGAGCGCCAACCCTGCCGCCGGTGGCGAGGTGACTAAAGGCCCGCCCCGACGCCGAGCAAGAAGTTGACGAGAGCGACAGCCGCACCGGCAAGTACCGCTGTGCCGCATGCGAGCCACACGCCGAGTCGTGCCCGCGCGGCGGTCTGAAAGTGCCCGTACCCGGTCGCCAGCGCCCATGTCACGGCACACACGATCAGCACGAGTACCGATGCGATGAGCGCGAACATCATCAAGGCGCCGACGATGTCGCGAAGCTGGGCGGCGCCGCCGCCGACGGCACCGAAGTCAGGGAAGACATTGGTTCTCATGGTGCGGTCGTGACGCAATCTGCTGGGACGACCGTCCCGCCGGACTCACCTTCTGCCTGGTGTTTGGCGAGCCATTCGACGGCGTTCACTGGGGGATGCGCCGGGCCACCTGGGTGAATCTCGAGGTGAAGGTGAGTGCCCGACGAGCGTCCCGATGACCCGACGTCACCGATGTGTTGACCGGCAGTGACGGTGCTGCCGGCAGCAACGTTGATGCCGTGATCCCTCATGTGGGCGTAGAAAGACGCGACGCGTTCGCCGTCGACGGTGTGCTCGACGATGATCAAGTTTCCAAACCCGCCGCGGCGACCCGCGAACGTGACCACGCCGTCGGCAATCGCGAGGATCGGAGTGCCACCTGCGGCGGCGAGGTCGCTGCCTTCATGGAACTTTCGCCCGCCCGTGAACGGGTCGGTGCGCCATCCGTAGCTCGAGGTGTCGGTGTACGTGCCAGACGGAAGCGGAAACACAATTCGTGTCGTCTCCGGGACGCGCACTCCATCCTGTTTGCCGGTCGGTGACGGTCTTGCGCTGAGTGCGTCAAGGATCGCCTCGGCGACGGGCTGATAGTTCTGATAGCGGTCGGGAAACGCGCTGACCTCGACCCGCTGCGCGGCGACGCCGGGGTCGAGCGACTGCCAGCCAGTGATGTCGATGAGCCCGCGCGGCGACCCTCCGTTGGGTCCTGAGGGGCCGCCGAAGAAGGCGCGCGCTTGGTAAGACGCATCCATCAGTTCGACGACAGAACCCCACCCCGATGCAGGTCGCATTTGGAAGAGTCCCAGCGAATCGTGGTCCGAGCCGTCGCCGTCGTTGGGGTACGTTACCGACTCCGGATAGGCGACCGCGTTCGACAGCATCCGAAGCGTCGACTCGGTCAGAGCCGCCATCAACGCAATGACCACTCCGGGGCGGCCGACGCCCACGGTCTGAGCGCCGATTGTCATGATCGTGGCGGCGTGGCTGAGCTGCTGCCTGTTGAGAGTGATCGAGTGACCGTCGCGCGTCCGCGCCGTCAGTGACTCCGGAATCGGTCCGACGACCAAGCTGTTTGCCGAGCAAGACGTGAGCGCCGGGCTGAGAAGCGTCGCGACCACGATCAACCCGAACGACGGGAGCATGAGTACGACGACGAGAAGGCTGCCGACAAGCTTCGACATCGTGTTACTCGAGCGGCTCGTTCAAGCGGGACAGACGCATAAGACTGCAATCGCCCTCGCGCGGGCAGGCCAAGAAGATAGTGAACGTGACTTCGCTGGATGTTGTTGCGATCACAGCCTCATCCCAGATCCCTTCGCGATGCCGCACGCCGCTGATCGTGTACGCGATCGCCCCTGGAGGCAGCTGGCCGGGGGCTGCCTGCGCGACGGCCGTCGCCCACGCTTCCGGAACCTCTGCGGAACGAATCGCGAGCCACTGCCGTGTTCCGTAGAGCTTGAGTTGCTCCCACTGTTCGATGGAGGGCAGGTACGTGCGGACGTCTGAGGCGAGTCCCGCGGCCTCCTCCGGATCAGCGACGTCGATGAGTGCCTGAGCCCAGTCCGCCGGCCCTGTCGAGCCGCGTGTATCCCAGCGGAACAGCGTGAGCGCCACGGTGCGAGCGAAAGTCGCTGCGCTGGTATTCGCGGTTGGAGTCTTTGGTTCGCCGATCGCTGGCGCGGCGGGTGCGGTCCTTCCGCTTGAAGTCGGCGAAGACGCTGTCCGAGCGGACGCTGGTCCTTGGAGGAGCCCGTACACACCGACTGCGATCAAGAGAGCCAGGATGCCGGCGCCGACCATCACCATCGCGATGAACATCCGGCGCCGGCGCTGAGCGTGCATGAGATGTCCCGTCCAGTCGATTCAGCTGTCGACGAAGAGGTGTGCGCGGCCTGCCTCGGCTCGAGATCAGCTCGCGCGTTGCGACGTCGCGGGGGGTTCGTCGCGCAGCTCGCGGACCCGATCCGCGAAGCGCAGACTGCCTTCGAGGGTTGTCTCGAAGCGGTGCCACTCATCTCTCGTGAGACCGGCAGCGATGACAGACGGGTCGAAATCCTCCCACCAGTCCACGAGGTCACCCCAGGTGAAGACGAAACGCTTGAGCTCAGCTGCTGAGGCTCGCTGAGGAGTGTTGGTCGATGCGTTGGGTCGCTGTGACCGGCCCAGTGCTCTCACGGCGAACTGTTTTGGGTCTTCACCCCACGACGGCTCCACGCCGGCGCGAATCTTCGCCGCTGCATGGACAGCAGCTCCTTGCGCTTCAGAGGATTCGACGGCCGAGTGGGCAATCCCATCGAGTTCGGTGAGGACCTGGTCCTGACTCACCCGACGGAAGGCCGGGAGCACAGGTGCGCCATCCTCGACCGCATCGAGCTCCTCCTGTGCGTGGTGGCGCACCTCAGCAGGGAGCGATGGGTCGTCGGCGATGTCCTGCAGTCGACCGATTCGCTCCAGCGTTGTGAACGACCGACGACCGGTGACGAGCAGCGCGGCCCGGGTTCTGGTGTCGCCATCATTCCTTTTCGACGGTGCCGTTAGCGTAACGGCGCCGTCAGGCGGAACGGGCTTCTCTGTAGTGCTGAAACGGGATGCGATCTGGCGCCGCGCAGCCTCCTCTGCGAGAAGTGCCTTGCACTCGCGATACAGCGCGACCGCCTCGGTCGGCGACAGCGGCTTGTGCAGGGCATTCTCATCCTGCTCGGCAAGCACCTGAGTCAGCCGGTCGGAGATGCCGGCTCGTACCCAGACACTGACCTTGCGGACGCCGAGTTGGCGGAGGGCGGCGAGTCGGCGTGCGCCGCAGACGAGAACCCCTTCGGGGGTGACCGTGATGGGCTGCAGCAGTCCTTGCCGCTCGATCGATTCGGCCAGAGTGTCGATGTCACCGAGGTCGGCGCGGTGCCGCGACCCGACGCGGATGGAGTCGACGGACCGATCGAGCTCGATGTGCCCCTGCTGATTCATGGTCGTCGGCAGGGCACGTTCTCAAGAAGCCCGGAAAGCAGGCGATCGTCATGGAGCAGTGACTCCAGGGATTCACCGATGAGGAGACGGAGCAGGATGCCGCGGCCCACCGCTGTGTGCTCCTGCACTGGGTCAGGGCTGCCGAGCAGCGTACGGAGCATCGCACGCCAGGCCGTCTGCGGAACATCGAGCAGTGCTCGAGCCGCGTGGTCTCGGCGGAGCTGCTCGAAAGCAGTTGCGCGTGAGGTGGCGTCAGCGAGTCGTACGCACACGTATTCGACGCCGGCGCGAGCGATGTCCGCCGGCCAGCCCACCAGCGCAAAGAGCGCGATCGCGTCTTCCATCGCTGATTCGACCGCGGCTGACTCCTCCGGCGCGTCGAAGTCGGGTGGTTGAACTCGGAACGCGGGGTGGTAGTCGACCAGGGCGTTCTCTCGATCGCTGAATCGCTCGGCGTCGTGGAATACCGAGTAGCGGGGCCGTCGCGCCTGGTGGACGGAACACATCAGTCCGCGCGCCCGTTCCTCGGCGATGCACGTGACCTGCACCGCACGTGTCACGATGGCCCACGGGTCTTCCGCACGCCGAGTCGACGTTGCCCGCATAGCATCGAACGCTGCAGCGGCAGCCTCCCACGGGTCAAGCCCGTGCTTGCGAGCGAGGGCGGCGTATCGGGATGCCGCGTAGCTCATGAGGTCGGCGACCTCACGGTCCGATTGCCACGCCGTGCCGTCCGCAGTGTCCATGCGATCGAGTACCGCTCGAAGACCTTCCGAGTCTTTGAAAGTGACGTTCTTGGCGTGACTTGCTTCCGACATGCGAGCACCTCCTGGCTGAGAGGTGCGCACGCCGTGCAATTCGTCTGTCGAGGGGGCCGAGTCCGCGCCGGAGAAGGACATCCCTGATCAACTCCGCCCGAGCGAGTCTCGCGCGACGCGCGACCGGCTCCGCCCGAATGCATCGAGCGGAGGAAGCGACGAGCTGCGATTGTGGATCGCCTGTCGAGCGACCTCTGCTGGATGCCTCAGCCTGCGCGCGAGCTCCGCCTCAAAGTCGATGCCGCGACCCGCGATTCTCCCGGTTCCGGAGCTGATCAGGTCCGACAGACGAACCCATGCGACGCCGGGCCGTGATTCGACGTCCTCTCGGAGGCGCTGTTCGACCGCGGCACGATCGAAGCCGGTGCGGTTCAGCGGTACACGATGGGAGCCGACGTGGTCGTGCTGGTCGTCCGCGAACAGCTCCATCGCCTCGCGCTCTGAGAGTGGCCTGAGGGTGCCCTCCTCGTCGATGTCCGATGTCTCGTTCATCGCTCAATTCCCTTCTACGAGATCGTTCTGTGCCACTGCGGCGGGCAGTTGGTTATGAAGCCAGCGGCCGACGGTCGAAGGATGGACGCCGAGTCGTTGGGCGATGGCGCGGTTCGACCACCCGGATGCGCGGAGCTCCGCCGCATCGTCCCTACCTGCTTTGACCAGTGCGCTCGAAGCTTGCGCGGCGATCGCGTGCAGCTCCAGCTCTTCGCCGGCAACGCGGGCCGGTCGGCGCTCGACATCAATAGCGGACTCGTGGGGCGCCGCTGTGGACGCATGGCGGGTAAGCACCGAAGTGAGGTGGGTGATGGCGAGCAGCACGAGCGGCGGCACGGCCGCCACCGCAGCCGCGAGCACGAGCGGCACCTCCGAAGTTGCGGTGACAACGGCGTGCAGAGCGTTTCCGATGACGGAGATCAGGGCGCCGGCGAAGAGCAGCATCCAGGGATACCATGCCGCGCGAGTCCCCGCGAGGACGACGACGGCGACCGTCGCCACGACGATGATTCCGTCGACGATCAGAGGCCATGCCCAGGCCTGCTCGACACGTAAACCGCTGCGCCGGGCGAGGTCGGCCAGTGAGGTGAACGACAGCCAAAAGGCGCCACCCGCGATGAAGACGGTTCCGACGACCGCGGTCAGCATCGCGAGCCGGATCCCACCGCCTGCGCGGCTCATGGAAAGCTCCGCATCGACGTCGACAGTTGTGATCGCGGCGGGGCGTCGCCGACCGTGCTCACGCCCGCGATGGCCTGGCTTGAGTGGGTGTGTCGGCACGCGGAGTAGACGGTTCGCTCGATCTCCCTCGGCTCGAGGCCGATGACGCTGGCAGCCGGACCGAGAACCTCGACAATGGCGTCCGCGATCACGCCTGCTTCGCTCATTCGGCACGCGGCCCAGAACAGTCCGTGGTTACGCTCGCCCTCTCGCAAGCGGGAGACCCACCGCGAGAGGACTTCGCCGCTGACTGCGGCAGCGCCCTGGTTAATCTGGCGAACGGGCCGCGGGTCGACGAAGTCGCGGAGAGCGCTGGCATCGACGGGCCGCGTTGGAGCAGTGGAGAGCGACATAGGACTGTACCGCTTCGCACCGCTCGAGGCGATTGCGACTGAAGGGGGAACGACGACGTACCCGCCGTCGCCGCGGAAGTCGATGTGGGAGCGAGCAGCCTGCCAACAGCGCTGCGGAGTCGGCCCGGCCGGGAAGTAGGCGTGGAGCCCGCCCGATGGTGTTCGAACGCGAGCAAGTTCTCCGTCGAGCAAGCCTGCATCTGCGGCACGCTGGAACATGGCGAAACCTGTTCCGTCGGACTTAACGTCCACGTCGACGACATCGATACCCGACCGGGTGCCAGTGGGCATCCCGATGTTGGCATGGGGCGAGCGGAGCCACCATGCGTCGACCTGGTCGACATCGCGTGTGGCGTCCAGGAATCCTGCCCCGGTCAACGGTCGCTTCCCGCCTGGCTCGCAGGGGAAGACCGGCACCCCCGAGGCCGCGAATCGGATGGCCGCGCGGTGCGTGTCCATATGCGCTACGGCCAACAGCACCTCGGCGATGCTCACGCGATGCTCCGGGCTGAGGCTGGCACCGCGTTACGCGGAGCGGAGGAGGGTGCCTGCCGAACCGGTTCCCGCGTATGCCCGCGGCGATCCAGGCCGGGAGGGTCGCCTGCACTGACCTGCTCAGTGGGCAGTGCGTCGAGAATGGCGACCGCTGCGCGCCGCACTCGCTCTCCGGTCTGTTGGACAACGGCGACGGCATCCGCATCAGGAACAGCGGTGGCCCATCCGGCGACATACGGGATTGTGTAACCCTGCGTGTCCATCCCGTGGGCGGCCGCGACCATGAGCGCGACGGACTCAGCCTCTACTTCTCCGATGCCGCGGTGTGTGAGCGCTGGGTGGTCCGGCCCGTGCAGGCGGATGTGAGCGAGCTCGTGTGCCAGGGTCTTCGTCCGCGCGGCAGCATCCATGTCCTCCCGAACCGTGACATGCCTCCGAGAGAAGTCTGTCCGTCCGTTGGCGCCGTCGAGGGAGGGCGCATCGGCGACCATCGACAGACTGAAACCTTCGTCTTCGACCAGCGTTGCCAGCCCGACCCACAAACCGGCAGGTGCCTCGCCTCGAAGGAGCTCGGGTCGCGGAGCTTCTGGGATGGGTGGACCGCTTGTCTGCGCGATGTCCCAGACGTACGCGGTCCGTGCGCCGGTGATGCCTGATCGCACCGCTTCGTCAGGACGGGGGCGTTCGCGTGGCGCGAGCCGACGCCATGACGAGGCGTCCAGGGGAGTGGTCGTCGCGAACCGTGCTGTCCGCGGGGCAAAGATCATGTAACCGTGCTGGCCTGCTGAAACGCTGCGGCCGAGCGCCTGCCACTGCTTGAAGCCGGCAACATATGTCGGCGTGGGCTCGGCGATCGTTCCTGCCTCGAACGCGGCCGCGTGCTGCGCCCAGATCAACAACGTGTTGTTGAAAGAACGCGAGCGGAAATGAACTGCGAACTCGAGCGCTCGCTTCCAGTCGTCCGACTCGATCAGAGCCTCGACAGAGCGGACGAGTCGCTCGTGCAACTCGTTCAGCTTTGATTCGGAGTCTGGTTTTGCCATCTGGTCGGACACGACGAGCACCCTCTCCTGAGCGACGACGCGCCTTCCGTGCGGCGCGTCCATGACACTGAGGTGCTCCATGGGGAGCAGATGAGGCACCTCGCGTGACCGCACCGCCTCAGCGGGGTCATCAAAGTGCGAGAGTGCAGGCTCGAGGGCTCAGAGTACAAGCTCCAAGCGACGGTTCAAGAGCCAGCGGCCTAGGTCGGGCGCTGGCCCCACATCTGGGATCCTTGCTGTCATCGCCTCCTGTTGAGCATGCTCAAATTGTCCTGACTCTGGTCTAGCACTCGGTTTGAGCATGCGCAACCATTGTCTTGAGCATGATCAACGAGTACATTGAGCATGCCCAATCGATGGTTGTGACACCTAGTCGAGCGACGATGCCTTGCCTTGCCCGAGGGCGAAGGGTGGTCCAGCGGAATGACGGAAGACGACAACAAGGCAGCGGCGCAGGATCTGGCCAAACGCCTCAGGCTCCTGCTCGACGTCTCCATCGCAGAGTCGGGCGCCGAGCCGACTTACGCAGAGATCGCGGCATTTCTCGAGTCGCGAGGAGCCAGCCTTTCGCGATCGCGCTGGACGTACATGGTCAACGGACACCGGTACGTCCGAGACCCGATCATCGTCGACGGCCTCGCGGCCTTCTTCGACGTGGACGCGCCTTTCCTGCTCGGGGACGAAGGCGCACAGACGCCGGAGAAGGTCAGTGCTCAGCTCGACCTCATCCGCTCGATGCGCGCAGCGCGCGTCAAGTCTTACGCCGCTCGAACGTTGGGGGATGTCTCGCCGAGGGCGCTCCAAGCGATCAGCAAGTTTCTGGATGAGGAAATGAACCAAACCTGAGCAATGCCCACGTCGGTCCTCGCCGACCCTCCGTGCGCATGCTCCCGGATGGGAGTGAGACACGTGAACATCGAACAGGCCGTGTCGACGGCCGTGGAAGACCTCTCGCTGGGCAGCGCCTTTACTTTCGACGAGCTTGTCGGAGTGCTCCAGGAGCGCCGCGGGAGAACGCTTCGGATCGTCGAGCTCGCTGAACTTGGCGAGCATGACGGAATCTGCGCGTTGTGGCTCATCAAGGACCTCGAGGATCTCGTGCTCCATGCGCACAGCGACTCGGTTCTTCATCGGCAGCAGTTCGTCCTCCATGAATTCGCGCATATGATCCTCGGTCACGGCGATGACGACGACTGCTCCGTGGACGACCTCCTGCTTCCTGACATCCCGCCGCATACGCGTCGCCGGCTCCTCGCCAGGCAGGATCTCGACTGCGAGAGCGAGGTCGCCGCCGAGTCGCTCGCCGACCACCTCGCCGCAGCGATCCGTGGGTCGGCGTTTGCGGAGTCGCGGTACTTGGAGATCTTCGGATGATCCAAGCCGTCATTGCGGTGTTGATGTGGGCGCTCGTCGTCAGCCTGCTGATCCTGCGCCGCCGGCGCACCGAACGCAGCATCACCTATGCCGCCATCACTATCGCAATCGCCATGACGCTCAGCGTTGACGCCGTGTACGCGCCCGTCGACGCGCTTTTCGGTGGGTCGAACATCGGGACCCTCATCGCGGACGCCGCCTTGATGATCGGCGTCTTCTTCCTCGGTCGCGGCATCATGCGCGCTACCGAGTATCGGCCGCTTCCGGTCCGAATCGCACTCGGGTCGGTCACCCTCGTCGTCGCACTTGTCGGTCTGGTGGTTGCTTTCGCTCTCATCAACACGGGCTCGACGACAACGAACTTCATGCTCGACCTCGGCGGCCAACCGGCCGCGGCGGCGTACTCCATCATTCAGTTCACCTACTACGGCATCGTCGTCGCCGCCATGGCGGCGGTCGCGATCCGACAGTTCCGACTCCGCACCGGCATTCAGCGGATCCCAGCGGGCTCCTTGATCATCGGAGCTGTGCTCGGGGTCTCACTGAGCATCGTCGTGATCGTTATGGACATTGCTCATCTCGCCGGGAATCTCGATCTGATGGTCGCGGTCGGCATCTTGTATGCTCCGCTGTTCCTCCTCACCTTCGTCTTCCTCTGCGTCGGTCTGGCGGGTCAGCCGGCTCTTCGTTACATGGGCGAGCGCAGGAGGCTGATGCAGACTCAGATCTTCGTTCGGCAACTCACTCCGCTCTGGGATGCTGCGACTCGAGTTCGACCGGGACTCAGGCAGCGGGATGCCACCGCCATCCGGCTCGAGGACCCCGAGATCGTGCTTCATCGCGAGGTGGTCGAGATCCGGGACGCGATGATTGACCCACGAGTCGAATTTGATCCGACCAGCGAGGACCGTCAACTGCTCGAGCGCGCAGAGGCACATCTGCTTGGCTCAAGTGCGCGGTGAGAAGTTCTCGTCGTGGACGAGAGATCGGGGCGGGCGAGTGCGCACGTTGAGCATGGTGGGAGGGATGCTGGGTGCCGTGGCCGCATCGGCACTCGGCGTCGGCGCGGCCATTGCTCGCAGGCTGACCGCCCCGCCAGGTGCGCGGACCTTTGATCTGTTGATTCGGGGGGTCGAGATCGATGACGCCGGTGTCGTGGTGGTTCTCGATCGGACCCGGCAGACGGTCGCCCGCGGCTCGTACACTCTCCTGTTCGAGGGTGGTGGAT
Source organism: Microbacterium sp. NPDC056044 (assembly GCF_042267145.1). Classification (NCBI taxonomy): domain Bacteria; kingdom Bacillati; phylum Actinomycetota; class Actinomycetes; order Micrococcales; family Microbacteriaceae; genus Microbacterium; species Microbacterium sp. NPDC056044. Next base: position 232,555 of record NZ_JBHJWZ010000005.1, read on the forward strand.
GGGCGCAGCTCGGGGCGGACGTCGTGGAACGAGGGCCGGATCGCGTCGCGCGGCGTGTGACGAAGTTGTCGGCCGGTCTGGCTCCTGCGATCGGCGATCGCGTGTCTTGGAGCGGGATCTATTACATGACGCCCGCGGAAGCTGACCTCGACGCGGGGGAGGTGCGTTTGTCGATTAATGTGGGCGACGCGCCAGCCTGGCTCATCGAAGGGGAGTCCTCGGGGGTCTGGGCCATTCACATTCATGGCATGGGCAGTTCCCGATCCGGACCGGTTCGCGGGGCACGAGCGGCGACCACGCTCGGTTACACGTCACTCGTGGTGACCTACCGCAACGACGGCGAGGGGCCCTGGCTCGGAAACAGGCGGTCCACACTGGGTTCCACCGAGGTCGATGACGTCGCGGTGGCAGTTCAATACGCCGTGGACCACGGCGCGAAACGGATAGTCCTCTTCGGGTGGTCGATGGGCGCCGCCATCGCCTTGCAGCTCGCAGCGCACCCAACACACTCGGTGCACGTCGATGCGCTCGTCCTCGAGTCGCCCGTGCTCGACTGGATCGCGACCGTGAAGGCCAACTGTGCGCGAGCGGGTCTCCCCGCCGTTGCGGGCTGGCTTGCGGTGCCATGGCTCTCGCTGGCCCCCCTCGCTCGTGCCAGCGGACTCGCGGGGCCGATCCCGCTCGGCGCGCTGAACTGGATAGCCCGAGCAAGCGAACTGACGAAGCCGACGCTGATCCTTCATGGCACGCGAGACGATTCGGCGCCGATTGACGTCGCCCGCACTCTGGCCGGAATCCGCCCGGATCTCGTTCGACTGAATGAATTCGACGCGGCCCACACGATGACCTGGAATTCCGACCCCGAGCGTTGGCAGACGATCGTCTCCGATTGGCTGACGTCTCGGAATCCGTCGGTCTGACCGAGCCCCGTCCCCTTCCTCGGTACGCTCCTCAAGAGCGGCCACGCCTCTTGCAGATCGAGGGCGCGCACCTCCCCGGCAAGGAGCGGGGGTGCCGCGGTGACGGTCTCGATGCGGGTGATGAGCGCCGGCGACGGCTACAAGTACCTGCTCCGCACTGTGGCGGCTGGCGATGGAGCCCGCTCTCTTTCCACCCCGCTCACGCGCTACTACAGTGCCGAAGGCACCCCGCCCGGACGGTGGATGGGCGCCGGTATCGACGCACTGAGTTCCAGCATCCGCGGGGGAGACACCGTCACCGAAGCTCAGCTGCAGCTGCTGATCGGGATGGGTCGGCACCCGCTCACCGGCGAACCGCTCGGCCGCGCGTACCCGCAGTACGGCAAGGATGAGCAGGCTGGCGGCGCCCGTCAGCGTGCTGTGGCGGGCTACGACTTCACCTTCTCAATTCCGAAGTCGGCGAGCGTGCTGTGGGCCGTCGCCGATGCGAAGACGCAGGAGCGCATCGCTCGCGCGCACCACCAGGCCGTCGCCTACGTCGTTGCGTACATGGAACGCGAGGTTGCGGGCACGCGCACTGGTGCAACGTCTGGGGACGGGGCGGTTGCGCAGGTCGAGGTGAACGGACTCATCGCAACGGCCTTCGATCACTTCGACAGCCGCGCGGGCGATCCGCATCTGCACACACATGTCGTGGTGAGCAACAAGGTGCAGACCGCACTCGATGGCAAATGGCGTTCGCTGGATGGCCGCCCGATACATGCAGCCGTCGTTGCGCTATCCGAACTGCACGAGGCGATCTTCAGCGACGAGCTCGCGCGCGAACTCGCCATCGACTGGGAGGCGCGCGACCTCGGCCGCGACCGCAATACGACGTGGGCGATCACCGGTGTCTCCGAAGGGCTTGTCCACGAGTTCTCCACACGGGCACACGCGATCGAAGACGCGACGGACCGGCTGATCGCAGCCTTCGTCGAAGCGCGTGGTCACCGTCCCGCCGCGGCAACGATCATGAAGCTACGCGCCCAGGCGACGCTGTCGACGCGTCCCGAGAAGCAACTGCACTCGCTCGCAGAACTGACGGCCGGATGGCGCTCGCGTGCAACGCACGAGCTTGGGTTCGACGCAACAGCGTGGGCATACGCGCTCATCACGCACAGCAAGCGGCCGATGCTGATGCGCGCAATCGACGTTTCGCCCGAGGATCTAGCGACCCTTGGCAGGAGCGTCATGATCGCAGTTGCGGACAAGCGGACGACGTGGCGCCGCTGGAACCTCATCGCTGAGGCTGCACGTCAAACCATGCCTGTGCGATTCGCGACAGCATCCGATCGCGAATCGGTCGTCGAGCTCGTCGCCGACGCGGCCGAGAACGCATCACTGCGACTCTCACCGCCAGAGATCGCTGAGAGCCCGTTGGCGTTCCAGCGCGTCGACGGTTCCTCCGTCTTCCGCGCACGCCAGAGCGCGGTGTTCACGGCCAGGCTCTTGCTTGAGGCCGAATCTCGGCTGCTCGACCGCTCTCGCACCGCGACCGCCCCGCGTATGACGACAATGCAAACCCCATCTGCGGCGCGAGAACGCGTTGCGCTCGGCTCCGACCAGAGGGAGGCGCTCGAGCGGATCGTCAACTCGGGCCGCACCGTCGATCTCCTCGTTGGTGCAGCGGGGACAGGAAAGACGACGGCGATGCGCGCGCTTCGCAACTCATGGGAGACCGTCTATGGCCCTGGATCCGTCGTAGGGCTCGCACCATCGGCCGGTGCGGCGCATGTGCTGGCTGAGGAACTCGGCATCCCGACCGAGAACACGGCCAAGTGGTGGACCAATCACCTGATCAACGGCGACGTCTTCTCCGCGGGCCAACTGGTGATTGTCGATGAGGCATCGCTTGCGGGCACGCTCTCACTGGATCGAATTACGGCAATGGCCGCGGATGCCGGGGCGAAAGTGCTGCTCGTCGGCGACCACGCGCAGCTTCAGGCCGTCGATGCGGGCGGCGCGTTCGCTCTGCTCGCTCACGATCGGGAAGACGTGCCCGAGCTCGTCGACATCCACCGGTTCCTCCACGCCTGGGAGAAGGATGCATCCGTTCAGTTGCGCGACGGCGATGACGATGCGATTGATGCGTACGCGGAGCACGACCGGGTCGTTGAAGGCGATTCAAACGCGATGATCGACGCGGCGTACGCGCAATGGCGTCAGGACCTGCGTCGTGGCAAGTCAAGCGTCCTCGTTGCGGATTCCAATGACGCCGTTGCAGCGCTCAACGTGCGCGCCCGTGCCGAGCGGATCCTCGATGGTGAGGTCACGGGACCTGACGAAGTCTCGTTGCACGGGGGAAGCGCGGCTGCGATCGGTGACATCGTGGTCACGCGTCGCAACGACCGCACCCTGCGCGCAGGAAGAACGTGGGTACGCAACGGGGACAGATGGATTGTCATTGCGCTGCGCCGTGACGGCGGGATGCGCGTGCGCCGAGCAGGTCGAACTTGGGGAGCGACGGTGGCCTTACCATCCGCATATGTCGCTGCACACGTCGATCTCGGCTATGCGCTCACGGCGCACCGAGCGCAAGGCATCACGACGGATACGTCTCACGTGCTCGTGCGATCAGGAATGACCCGGGAGAGCCTCTACGTCGCCATGACGCGCGGACGCGAAGCGAACACTGCCTACGTCGCCGTCGACCGACCAGAGGCGGTCCACGCCGGACCGCACCCGGGCGATCCGAACGATGTGACCGCCCGGACTGTGCTTCACGGTGTGGTCCAGCACGTCGGTGCAGAACTGTCTGCCCACGAGACGATTAGCGCCGAACAGGACCGCTGGGGCTCTGTCGCACAGCTTGCCGCGGAATACGAAACCATTGCAGCCGCAGCCCAGCACGACCGCTGGGTTGCCCTGATCAGGAATGCCGGCCTCGGGAGCGCTGAGGCCTCGGCGGTGATCGATTCGGACGCGTTCGGTCCACTGACAGCTGCGCTTCGCCGTGCCGAGGCCGACCACCACGATGTGGAGCAACTCATGCCGGCGCTCGTGCGGTCACGAGGTTTCGATGGGGTCGGCGATGTCGCGGCCGCGCTGCTGTCGCGCCTTGAGAAGGCGACAGCGCCCGAGGCGCATCATGGGTTCGGGCGGAAGGCGCTACGAGCGATCGCCGGCCTCATCCCAGAGGCGCTTGGCCCGATGGCACCCGACATGCGTCGCGCGCTGGACGAACGAAAGGCGCTCATTGAGCACCGAGCCCAACAGCTCACAGAGGGCGCTCTTGCGCGACGCCAGGAGTGGCTCGACGCACTCGGCCTCGAGCCGCAGGGCTCGTCCCGTGCGCCGTGGATACGCCAGGTCCGTGTCGTCGCTGCGTATCGCGACAGGTACGGGGTTACTGGCCATCATCCACTCGGTGGCGTTCCGACGAGCAGCGTTCAGGATTGGGATGCTGCTTGCGCGCGTGTTGCGATCGAAACTGCGCAGCGTCTGGCACGGCGCTCTGACCAGGTGTCTCGCACGCGGGATCGTGCACGTGAGATGGGGGCGCCGAGCCGGTGATGGCCCCGTGGCCTTTCCTTTGTCCGCTGCCGGATCTACTCTTTCATCAGGCAACCTCTCACGCGCCACCGCTCGTTGCGGCGGTATGACAGGCCTTCGGCCAGTCCTTCCAGGTTCTCGTTGCCGAACGCATGGAGGGCAGCCGCATGTTCGGAGTCATCTGGATGCTCGGCATCCGTTTCCGCGCGTTTCTGCGCCGGTTCATGCCGACGAACATCCTTCTCTACGCGGTCTTCACACGGCGCGGTCTGAAGTGGGGGATGCCGGCGATGCTTCTTGCCGGCGTGTACCTCGTGGCAGCCGCGCTCTGTGTGGGACTCGTCGAGCAGGGCGCGCCCGGCTGGCTGAACCTCCTCGTTCTCCTCTTCCTGTGGAACGCGCTCAAGTTCGTCGCGGTCGGCCCTGCGAGTCTCGTGTGCCTCATGCGCGTGCGGATGCGTGAGGCCCAGATCCATCGAATGACCCGCGCGGCTGTGATGAGCGAAGGTGTCCCGCTCGAGCGTGTGACACGGGTATCCACTCGAGCTATGCACTGATCATCGAGTCCGGCGCTCCGGAACTCTGGTCGCACGGCGGTGGCTCACCCCCGGGCATCTCTTCCGCCGAGTACGGAAGGCTGCGGTCGCGCGTGCGGACCGACAGCCACGTTCTCCTTGCCCGCGCGCTCACGCAGGGCCGCGGTGCGCACCTCACTGACGACGCGGCATCCCGCTGGGTGTGCGAGACCTCTGGCGGGGGTCCACCGCGTGAGCCTCGCTGAGTCGCTGGGACCCGAGAACGGAAGCCTGAGAGCATTAGTTATGAACCGTGATGCGGCAGACGAGATCGTCCAGAAAGCAGGCATCCTCGCCGTGCTCTACTATCCCGAGATCCACGCCGATGACCCCGACTATCGGCTTGCGAATGACGTCTCGTGGGTGCTCGAAGAAGCAGGGGAACTCGCTGAGGGCGATCGCGACTCGCTTGTCGACATCGTGAGTCGGGTCATCATCGACCCGACGGGAAACCGCGAAGCGCTCACCGAGTTCGTTTACGGGCTGGTCGAAGACAGCGAATAGTTCATGCCTGGCCGCCGGTACTACGAGGCCCACCGTGAGCAGATGCTCGCGGCGAGCCGTGCGTGGAAGGCGGCGAATCCTGAGAGGGCAGCCGCCCACAACCGGAAGTGGGCGCGTAACGCTGCTGAGCGACGACGCTTCGTCGAGCAGCGTCGGGAGCAAGGGCGCGTCTGGTATGCCGAGCATCGCGAGGCAGAGCGTGCGCGGGCCCGCCGCTTCCGGCTCGAGTATCCGGAGAAGGTCAGGGAACACCGCGCTCGGTTCCGAGAACGTCACCCTGAACGCGCTGCTGAGCAGGAGCGTCGCGCATCTGAGCGATGGCATGACCGGAATGCGGAGGCGGTCCGTGAGAAACAGCGCATCGCTGCGGAGCGGCGGCGAACGAGCGATCCCGACGGCTACCGGCGTTGGTACCAGGCGAATCTCGATCAGCAGCGAGCCCGCGGACGGGAAGCTAGCCGGCTGCGCAGTCGATTGATGAGCCTGGGGTTGCCGGCGCGCCGATCTCAGCGCACGTACTCGAACGAACGCCGGGCAAATGACCGGACGAGTCAAGCGTTCTTCAGCCGTCGCCGATCCTCGGCAGAACTGCGGCGCCTGCGGCGCGAGGGTGAGTCGGTCTTCCGCCGCCCGACACGTGCGCAGCTTGCAGTGCTTGAAGCGCGGCGGCGAGTTATGAGCCGTGAGGAACTCTGTGCGGCCGGGGAAGAGCTTCAAGGGCGGTTGCGAGCTGCGAAGGCGAGAGATCTCGCACGAGCATTCTTTCCGGAGGTTGCCACGCGGTTGTACCGCGCACAGCAGGATCGCCTTCGTCACGAGATTGAACTGGACTCGATCGCCCGTCGAATACGGGGGCAGGAGCCCTACGACGTGGAGTTCGAGTTGCGGCGCCGCGTTCAGCAGGAAGCCCGCGAAATCGTCCTGGTGCTCGCCCGGCGCAGCGTCGACGCGGACCAGATGAAGCAACTGATCGAGCGGCACTTCACGACATCGCGTCGAACACGCAGGTCAGTGTCTACTCCGACTGAAAACATGCAACATGGGTCGGTCAACGCGCGTGCGGTCCACGCCAGAGGACTTGGCCGGTGATCGCAGGAACCCGGAGGGGCGTGTACGTGCGATTGGGGAACCTCCATGGTCAACCTCACAGGGCCAGGTATACGCGCGAGCCCGAGGACGCTGCAATCCGGCTGTTTCGCGGCTGGCGCGTTCGGACCATCTGCGCGTTAGAGGACCGCGAACCGGGCGCTGGCGCCGTTCTCAGGCACTTCGATCGACCAGGTGCACTGGCCGCCCGCTCGACACACGGATGCTAGCCATAACCCAACCGACTTGAATCGAGCGATATCGCTGCAGCACCGGGCGATAGCGCCGAACACGCGAGAGCGCGCCCGATAGCCTGCGTTGGTGGCGGATACCTACGGCGAGATGACGGCGTTCTGGTCTGCGATTGCTCAACTCGTCCCCGTACTCGGGATCGCACTCGTGCTCGAAGCGAGGATGATCGCTCGCCGGTTCGGCCGCAAGAAGTCCCAGGCTCGGCCAGTCACCCGCTTCCTTTGGGGAATGTGGCTGTTCGCCACGTGGGGTGCGCTACTGCTCACATTGGGGAACGCGCTCGTCGCGCTGACGCGAGAGCCCGGGAGAGCCATCGAAGACAACGGCGCAGAGGTGCGGTGGGCGTACATCGCGATCGGCAACGCATTCTTCTTCGTGGCAGTAACGCCCATCCAGAAGGTGGTTGCAGCTGCGACGCTGGCAAGCGGCGTTTCTCTTCGAGCAGCACTCAGTCCGAAGATCCGTCGATCTCTCCGACAGCGGCGAGCGTACAGAGCCGACCTTGACTACAGAGTTGGCCGCGGAAGAGAACTCCTGCACAACGTCTTGATGGACGCCGCGGAGTACCTGATCCTGGCCGGCAGGAGCTCACGGCTCGCGGATGAGGGCCGCCGACACCTGATCTCGGATGCCGGGACGACGGCGGAACGCCGCCAGCTGCGGAGCTCCATCGCTGACGCCGACTTGCTGGCGCAACGCTCACGGGACCGGTACGAGGAGAGGATGAGCACCTACATTCGGGGACGAAAGCTGCTCGCTGACCTGGAAGACACGCGGCGGAGGTTCGTGGCCGACGACGAGCAGATCGCAGAACAGCTCCGTGGCGCCGACAAAGTAGGAGCGAAGACGATCAGGAGATTGCTGTCGGAGGCAGGGGCGGAATAGCGCCGGCTCCGCCAGGGCGAACACGCTGCCCTGGGATCCGGGTCGTCGACCCGACTCGTCAGACGCTCGCCATTCATCTTCGCGGATCAAGCGCGTAGACGCGTGGTGCTTAGGGGCGGTCGGACTCATCGATCAGTCCGGTATGAGCCGAGTTGGCCGCTCCCAGCTTCCGCCGAAAAGCCCACCTAGCCCGCGTTCACATCCGCGCGGGGCCACACAGGCGCTCGCATACGGACCGGCAATCGCGCCCTCCTACTTCGCCGACCGCTAGACGGTCGGCATCCCGATGATGGATGCTTGCGACATGACCGATCGCGATCGTTCCCCGGCTTGGCGGGTGGCCGCGGTGATCGGCGACACGCTCGTGAAGGCCCTCGGCTTCTTCCTATCGGTGGCCAAACCGCCCGAGCAGATGAATGCACAGACGATGCTTCCGCCCGAACCCTTTCCGCCTCGCAGGGACGAATATCGGCCCTAAGCCGGACGCCGTGAACGCGTCGCGCGCTGGGCGACCGCCTATTGGGTCCGTAGGGGGGACACAGATCGCCGCTTCGAGATGCCATCGCTTGACCCCCGGGCCCTGACCAAGTCGCCATCGCGACTTGGAGGTGAGGGCTCGTGGACGAGGGTCGATAAGGTGAGCGAGTGAGGCTGCCCGACCCCGAAGACTACAGGCGACTTTCCGCTGTCCTTGAGCCGATGGGCCCGCGGGTTGCGCAACTCATACGTGAGCTCGTCGGTGCGCTCGACGGCGTTCCGATCATGGACGTCCGCTACCGGCTCAAGGCGGAGGCAAGCGCAAGTAAGAAGATCGGCAAGAGCGGTGGGAGGTACCGAAGCTACAACGACCTCCACGACATGCTCGGTCTTCGCGTGATCACCTATCTGGCGAGCGGCGTAGACACAGTGGTGGAGGTTCTGCGCGACAACTTCGAAGTAGATGAGTCGCGTTCCGTCGACAAGCTTGCAACCCTGGACCCGGACAGATTCGGCTACCTGTCGTACCACCTAGTGCTGACTCTGAAGCCCCCTCGTTCGGACCTAACCGAGTGGGGGCCGTACCGGGATATTCGTTTCGAGGTGCAGGTCCGGTCCATCCTGCAACATGCTTGGGCCGAGATCGAGCATGATCTGGGCTATAAGTACGAACCGGGCATCCCCTCGCACCTTCGCCGCAAATTCGCCATTCTTGCCGGGGCACTCGAAAGCGCAGACAATAGCTTCGACGATCTGGCCGTCAAGGTGGCGGAGCATGTTGCCACAGTTACCGATGCCGTCCAAAGCGGAGTAGAAGTCTCAGTCGATCGCGACTCGATAAGGGCGCTCGCCACGGGGGACAGCGCCATCGCACGCGCTGACCGCGCCATAGCTGACGCGATCGGAGCGAGTCTGTCGGCCACAATCGCAAACGACTACGCCGAGGAGCGAGCCGGCGAACTGATCGATCTCGGGCTCGAAACGACCGAGGCCGTCGGGAACGCCATCGAGGATCACTTTGAAGCTCTCGTGGCGTTTGCGGTCGCCTGGTTCACCCAAGCGAGGCCCTATCCGGATGAAGACGATCCCGCAGTTGACGAGGATGGGCGGTTCCGCGAGCTGACGCCTGGCGTCTCCCTCTTCTATTGGTATCTGCATGGCGTCATCGAACTCAACGACGATCAACTACTCGAAGAGACGATGCTGCAGGATATGGATACGGATGAAGGGCGTCGTGCTCTGCGCGCTGTCCACGATGAGGCCTTCACAGCCCGCTCGTTGTGAACGTCGAGAAGCCGTGACGGGCGCGAGCCGTTGGCCGTTGCAGAGGCTCGCACGCTCGCGTTCGACGCGCGCTTGTCGCGGTCATCACCTACTGCCTGCGTCAGCAGCGCGGTCACTCATGCGCCCGCTCACGTACGCACATCGCGCACGCGGCGTCGGGGTCACGCCTCGCTGCGTACTCGACAACATTGCGCGGGTACCCACCGGCTAACGTCCATTGAGTTGCAGCAAGTTGGTGCAGACACCGACTGGTCGCCCGGCACGAGGTCGCTCAGAGACCGGGCCGCATCGCGGTCACGCTTCGTATTTAGTCTGAAGTCAAACCCGGACCTGCCAGGATGCTCCGAATCGCCGATCGATGAGGTTCGGTAACTGCCGCTAACTCGTCTTCGTCCACGGCCCCCCACCCGAGGGAGGCGGCAGCGATCTGGATCGCGATCGGGCGTCCCGACTGATCTAGAGACTCCCCTAGCGCGTGCCCGTTCTTCCATGCGATCGATGCCAGCCGGCCGATCATTGCGAAGCTCACTAGGAATGCGTCGCTCCACGAGTCGGGATCGCGCGCTTGACGCCAGTCGCTCGGAGGTTCTCTGAAGACGAAGTTCCGCTCAATTAGGTCCCTTCGGACCGCTGGAAGCGGAATACCTCTGGCCAAGCGGTCACTGTGTGACGCACCAATGCGCTCAAGCAAGCGATACGAGTCGTCGTCGTCAAGACAATCATTCAAGATCGGCCCGAACGGCTCGGGGCCGTAAATGTCGACTTCGTCAGTCAGGATCAACTCCTGCACCAGGAGCGTCGCGTGCCACGGAACAACTTGCACCGCATCCTCCAAGGGAATGATGTGGAGCTGGGCGGCAATCCAGCTCACGACCCAGTGGCGGTCGTGCGTTGCCAGCGCGATCTTGGCCCGCTTCGTCAAGGGGTTGGTCCACACCTTCTCTGACGCGAGGATCGCGATCTGGAGCAGGGCTGCGGTGACGACCTCATCCTTCTGGTCTTCAATGCAACGAATGGTCGCCGCGGTGATGAGGGTCGCTGCCGAGGAGTTGTCCTTCGCCAACGCACTCAGGTCTTTCGCCACGACACCAGATCGAGTGGTCGGAAGGGTCACGGACTCACGCACTCCGAGCTCCACGGTCGGGACGCTACTCGGCTCGTCCTCTTCGATGTCGAAGTCAGCGGCGCCTCGAGTTCTGTACGAGTTCTCCTCATTGGCCGCGTAGACGGCGGAGTCGCCCGCCGGCAGAAGGATCGAACGCGCAACAAAGCGAACGCCAGTGTCCGCCAGGACACTTTGCTGGTCCGGTGGGATCGGCACGACCGAGACGAGGGAGATACCAAGCCGCAACAGCGCGAATGCGTCCAGATCACAGGCCTCCTGCGCGTCGTCCAATAGGGCCGCGAGAAAGCGCTGGCCGCCGTGATCCCTCCAGGCATCGATCACCGAGACAGCGATCTGGGTGACTGTCCAACCGTTCAGTTCGATGAGCCGACTTCGCAGATTGGCGTAGAGCTCAGCCGGAGTGTCGACTCGGCGGACTTCGTAAACCGCGGCGAAGTACTCCAGAAAGGATTGATGGACGAACCCATAACGGAGGCGGCCGGCTTCGTCAGTCATCACCGTGGTGATGATCCAAGCTCGACCTGCCCACAGCTGCACGGCTTCTCGCGCGCGACGCGACGCGTCCTCGGGATCCGGGGCACCGTTGCTGATGAACGCGCGCCGGATTTCGGTCACGAGCTCCTCATGCGGAATGCCGAAGCTCATGTATTCATCATTGCTGAGCACCGAATGAGCGACCTGATAAAGGACCGGCCTGACGTCCTTGTCCCACGCTCGATGGTCGTCGATACCCCGCATAGTGTTCCATTGCTGGTAAATCATGTCCGCACAGCGCTCGTAGAGAGCGTGGAGCGTGCGTGGGATGTCACCTCGGGCGTAGTAGATGCTGCACAGAAGGCTAAGCATGAGGGGATTGACACGGAGATCCGCCGCGTACCGGCGACTCTCCTCGACGAAGCTGCTTGCGCGAGTTGCCGCATCCTCGGCTACGCTTTTCAGGCTGAACCAGCGCGTGGCGTACTCGCGAACCTGGTCCTCTCGAAGGTCCTCGACGCCCACGTGAACCCACTCCGTCCAATCGAACGGCGCTAGGTCGTACCCGGTATAGCGGCTGGTGACGAAGATCGATGTTGCGGGAAACAACTGCGCGAATGCGAGCACTGCGTCGCGTACCTCTGCTCGGGTACCGGCGTTTAGCACTTCGTCAAGCCCATCGAAGAAGAGAACGGCCCGACCCGTGACCAGCAGGTACTCGAGCCAGTGAGCGGGCGGCGCCTGCTGCATCAACTGCGTTGTGGATTGTTTGATGTGATCGAGGAAGATCTGCGGCGCAAGCGTCTGCTGTGCCGAGTATTTCCGCAGCTCAACCACTATCGGGACAAGATCGGTGTTCACGCCAGTGGCGACGTCTGCGGCAAGGCGCCTGATTGTGGTTGACTTGCCGCTCCCAGCCGCTCCTTGAACCACCGTTCGTCCGTATGACGTGAGCAGCTGAGCCGGCTTAATTGTGGACTCATTTCGCGAATCGAACTCCCTAACGCGGAGATCCGGCTCCACGTACAGATCCTCCAGCCGCTGCTCGGTTCCGTTGTCGAGGTGCTGCAACTGGATGCGACTATACTTGCGGTGCATTTCCCGACGAAATGCCACCGAGTATTCCAGTATCTCCACCGGGCTGGGACTACCGATGCCGGCGAGCATCCGGCGCTTTGCCTCCTGCGCGCCAAATAGCTGGATTCCAGATAGAGGACGACTCCGGGAACCCCGCGCTGCCCGGCGCCCGTTGGGCGCACGGGATGGTCTTGCCCCGAGCACGGCGGCCACGATGTCTGCCGCCGCGGGTGCAGCTTCTTCTGACAAGCCCGCTTCGAGCATCAGGAGAGCGGCTATCTCCTCCTCTGGCAGGCCGGCATAGTCTCCAGTCTGGGCGGCGTTCACCAGCATGAAGAGGTAGCCGAGAATCGGTGTCTCGAGTAGAAACGAGGCAATCTTCTCGGCGTCTGTGTCAGCGACACCGTTACTTGTGAGTTGCGCCTGCACCGACAGATTGAGCGAAGCAAGAGTTTCGGCCGGGGTCTCCTGACCACGGCGGCGGAACTTGCCCGCGACCCAACGGGTTGCGTCGGCGCCGACATTCGCCGCGTATGAAACGAGCAAATTGACTAGGGTCGGGTCGATGTCCAAGGTGCCTCCTTAGCGGGATGATAACCGGCGGCCCGCGCAGTGCGCGTTTGCGACCGGGAGGCACAGGCCTGAGTCGCTTCTTCCAACTGCACGGTAATGCGCCGGTCGAGTAAGACCGTGAAGCTCGCGGCAGCCGTCACCAGCACCGGGGCCATGAGCCGCGAAAGCTGAGCTGGCGTTGGCGATTACGGAGCGTCGCGGCCCAACCGTCACTGCTCGATTTTCTCTAGCGATGGGCGACTAGCCTCCGGTCACGCATGCTCGGGTTGTGTTCCTGCGGCCGCGACCTGCCGAAAGAGGTCTCGAACGGTGGGGAGCAAGGGACTCTGCTGAACATTCTGAGCCGCATGGGATGGCCCAAGCAGAAGCGCTGGTGTCCTATGCGGCCTTGGGTGCCTGGCCAGGGCTACAGCGATGCGTAGTACTTCTGGTACGCGAGGAGCTTCTCGTGCAGATCAAATCCGGCATCGCCAAGCTCGTCCGTCATCGTGGCGTTCTGCTGATAGGCCCGTTCTGAAACGTGATGGCGCAACCTTGTGCTGTAGAAATCACCGTCAGCCGAGGCCACTCTGTGGAACCTTCCGCGCCAGAGCTCAGCGGCTTCCGCAAGCGCACTTAAGTGCCGGTTCAGTTCTCCGTCATGCGCCGTCCGCGTCATGGGAAGCTCCGCGAGCTCATCGATGAGCCCCACCGGCTCCATTGGAATCTGATATGGGAAGAACGAACCGAGGGTCGTCAGCAGCTTCGGATTGGACGCGTACGCATAGAGCTGGTCGGCAAGGGCTTGATCGAGCGGGCCCAGGTCGGGAGCCTGCTCCAGTCGTGCCGTCGATCGGAAGGCATCCAGCGCGGCTCTGGCTTCCTCGACTTCCTGCGCTAAGTCCTCGGCCCTCTTACCCCCTGCGACAACCTCATCCAATGCGGAGGCCACGTTCTCGGTCACAGCCGCAAGGCGAGCAGCCAGGAAAACGATCGCGACGACAAGCGACGCGATCGTCGCCCAGAGGATCCAGACGGCCTCCTCGCTTATCCAGCCGCCGATCTGAATCACCGGGAGTATGAGGGCTAACGCCGTCGCCAGCCCGCCCGCGATCACCATGAGCGGTCGAAAGATGAGCTTCTTGCTGGCTCGGGGCATGCCCCGAGATTATCGCCGGGCTGCGCGTCGCATCGCCGCCGATAGCATCTGCGGCACGTGACGCGCGGTACCAGGGCTTCACCAGCTACACATTTGTCCGATCTCACTCACGAGCGCCGCGAAGTGATGCGAGCACTGCTCGAGTTGGTCTGCATGCTCGCCGGGATAGCACCAATGCACCCGCCGGGTCGTGCCTTCGTGTCGCAATGCATGGCACTGAATGAGAATTCGCTAATGTACGGGCATGACCCGAATCGAAGGAGAGTCGGCTCAGGCCAAGGGGGCGGACGGCGCCCAGCGTGCGAAGCGGTGGCTCGAGTCGACCACGCGTGTCAACGCGCAGTGGGTCAATCCCAACCCGCCCGCCGTTGCCAAACTGACCTTCGCGTGGCCGCACGGTGGGCAGAACTTCTCCTTCGACCTCGGCGGCACACTCAAGTACGGCGAGTACGACGGCCAGGAGTTCTTCGCCGAATCGAAGAACTACGCCGAACCCAGTGACCTCCCGAAGCACTATTCAAAGTTCCTTGCGCAGTGCTACGTGGCGTACGACAAGATGCCTGCCCGAGCGGACCACTTCATGTGGATCGCGTGGAGCCCCCACTCGATTACAGACTGGCCGAAGCTGACAACCGCGGACTACGTACGTGCCCATGTCCTCAAACACCACGAGAGGGTGTTCGGCACCGACAACGAGGCCATGGCGGCACCTCTCGTAAACGAGGACGTGGTGTCGGCAGTGGCGAGCAGACTGTGGCTGGTTGTGCTCTCGCAGAAGCAGGAGACCCTCGTCATCTCGAAGGAGCACCGCAGTGTCATCGAGGCGTACGAGACCAGGAGGGGGGAGTGATGGCCGACGGGTCCGCCTTCGCCGCCCTGATTCACGATGGCCTGTTCGACCCCTCCCCTAGCGCGTCGATCCTCCGGGTCAAAGACGCTGTGGCCAAGGAGCTGACAGCGCTCGACTCGACCGCACGCGTAAAGCGAACCGACTACTTCAACCACACCTTCGCGCCCGACTTCATCCTGACGTGGCCGGACTCGACTTCTCGCCGCGTCTACCTCCGCATGGCCTACGACCTCGAAGCCCTCGTGGATGACGTGGCTCTCATCGACTCCACCGACCCGCTAATCTTTGGCCTCACACCATCAGAGTCCGTGGAAGCTAAGCCACATGTGGACGAGGTGATAGCGGAAAGCGACGCGATGTTCACGGAGCCCGCCGCCCTGGAGAAGCTGATCGACCGTAAGAAGAGCGACTCAACGGCCAATATGCTCAGCAATGCCCTGGCGCAGGGCGGGCGGGGATCGTTCGTCGGTGACGAGGCGGTTGAACTCGCTGATGTGGTGCAGCGCGGGTTCGTCGCGGCAGCTGAGGTGGAATCGGACGGCACTGCCAGGGCCGTGCAGACCATTGGCGACCGCTTGCAGGGGCAGCAGGCGTGGCGGATGAACCGCGTGTTGCAGGCAGTCTGGGAGGGGAGCGAGGGTTCGCTGTCGACCTTCCCGGGCCAAGCGGACGTGTCGGGGCGGCTAAATATGGAGTCGCTGAGTTACCTCGTCAAATACATGCGGACCGATGACCGCGCTTTCTGGCGGCGAGTAGGTCGCGGGCTCACGCTGGCTGACTTGGAGGGCCTCGACTTCGAAGGCGCCTCTGCGAACGTGGAGAGCCTCATCCAAGCAAACCTCGACGTCATCTCCGCACGCGCCACGATCGTCAAGCCGGATCCGCTCGGACTCGACGAGGCTGTCGCCGGAGCGCGCTTCCGCTGGAGCAAGCGCGGTCGACACATCACGTTCGAGGCCCCGAAGTTGTTCGCGGTGCTCGGAAGCGCGAAGACGGATCTCAACGACGTTGACGAGGAAGCGGCGGCGGCGGTGTCCGTGGACGCGTTCATCGAGCGCGCCCGGCAGACAGACCTGGTCGAAGTCAGCATCCACTCGGGCCCCGACCACATCAGCGTCAAGAACGACGAGGGCGCGATCAGCACGGAACGCCTGCGCGGTGTGTCAGCGACGTTCGGGGGTTCAGCTGAGGTGGCCCAGGCAATCGCGGGCTCCCGAACCGGTCGCGTGACCGTCGACCTGCCCGAGCGATCCGGCACCGGCAAGACTCAGAGCAAGGTACGTATGGCTGATCTGCTCGTGACAACGATCCCGTTGGTCGTCGATGTACCCGACGACGTGCGCGACGGTATCGCGGAGTTCCTGCAGTACGAGGTCGACACCGGTCAGACCCAACTCGACATGTTCAGACTGGATGCAATCGAAGGGCGGGACGACCCGCCGCTGTTCGCGATTGAGGCGTCCGCGGATGCGATCACGGTGAATGATCTGGACGCTCCCGCACCGGAGTAGGTAGCAGCGGGCACGTGCCTCCCGACTACAAGCCTCGCGGTAGAAACAACCCGCCCGCGCCACGGTCCGACGTCGTGCGTATGCACCCTCAGCGCGTGCGGCCATCCCGCGTCGCCCGCTTGGACATCGCTGCTGCGCGCGAACGCCCCATCATCGTGCAATGCCCGATCAGGGATCCGGTGCGTGGAGTGGCCTGGCTGCTGCCCGCTCGTTCGCTTTTGCGGACGCGCTGGATCGGGTGTGGCTGCGAGCAGCCACACCCGATCGTGAGTTCAGAGAATGAACAGCGCTCCCTGCCAGCCCTGACCGACGCGGTTCGCCGGCGTGAACATGTTCCCGGTGAAGACCCCGGTGTTCACGTTCTCGAGCAGGAGGCCGCCGGCGTCGACCGAGAGCAGGTCTGCTTGCGAGTCTCCGTTGAGATCGGTCACGACCGGAAGGTTGGTGGCCGTCCACCCGGCGCCGACCTTGACCCGGGCGTCAGAGGTGGGGATGCCGTTGCTGCATCCGGTGTTGCGGTAGGCGTAGAGGCCACCGTCACTGAGCACGGCGAGCAGGTCCGCTCGCCCGTCACCGTTCAGTTCCACGGCGTTGAGTTGCAGCGTGCCGTCCCAGCCGGAGCCGATGAGGGCTGTGCTCTGGAACATCGACCCGGTGAAGCTGCCGTTGTTGTTGAACGCCCGGAGATTGCCGGCGCCGTCGATCGTGAGGATGTCGGTGTCTCCGTCGCCGCACAGGTCGCCCAGGATCGGCAGCTGCGACGACGACCAGCCTTGACCGACTTTCACCCCGGTGGGGGCGAACGCGGGCACGTTGTTGGTGCAGCCGGTGTTGCGGTATGCCATCAGGTCGCCGTTGGCGAGTACACCCAGCAGGTCAGCGCGTCCGTCCGCATCGAGGTCGGTCGCTTTGAGCATCAGGTTTCCCTGCCAGCCCTGACCCACCTGCACGGGCGTGCCGTACATGGATGCGAACACTCCGGTGTTGCCGCGGTAGCGGAGCACGCCGGTCGATTCCACCTGCAGGATGTCGAGCCGCCGGTCGCCGCAGAACTCACCCACGATCGGCAGCCGCGCAGTGCTGTAGCCGGATCCGACGTTGGCGGCGGCACCGAAGACGGTGGCGCCGTCCTGGTTGGACTGTCCGCTCGTGGTGGACACGTTGGGGTATGCGTTGAGCGTGCCGTTGGCCATCACCGCGAGCAGGTCGGAACGTCCGGTGCCGGAGAGATCTCCGAGCTCGGTCCCGCGAGCCAGTGCGAACGAGAGGAAGGGATCCAGCACGCCCACGCCGATGCGGACGGTGCTTGCGCTGATCTGAGCGATCAGCGGCGTCAGCAGTGCCCGCTTCTGGTTCATCGTCGCGGTGTCCCCGGCCTTCTCCGCGACCAGCGCTGCCACCGCAAGCTCTCCGGCTTGGCCGTACAGGCTGGCCTTGTCCAGCCACGGCTTGCCCTCCGTCGCGAGCAGCTGATTTGCACCCGGTTCGCGCAGCGTGACCACGCTGTTCTTGAGAGCGGTGAACGCTGCGGTCAGGTTCGTCGCCGCGGTAGCGAGTCCGGTGTTGGACTGCCACGCGCTGCGGAACGCCGAGATCTTCGCCACTATGCCGGCGGACTCGGTCGCGCTGAGCGAGGACGCGTAGTTGTTCTCGGCGAACGCGCGCAGCGCGGCCGTGCGAGTCCTGCCGAGAGCGGCGAGGGATGCCTCCCACGACGCGGCTGCGTTGTACGCGGTCGGGTTCCACGCGAAGTCAGCTGCGGTGAACAGGGCAAGCTGCGAGAACTCGCCCTGGTGCATGGCGTTGAAGGTGATGCCCTCGCTGGAATTCGCGAGGCTCGCGGCGCGACCTTCGACAGGTCCCAGCAGCAGGCGGTCGGCGCTGAATCGGTCGGCGTAGTCGTTGACGGGGTAGTTGTCCCAGACGGCGATCGGCCGCTGACCGAACGCGGTCTTCGCGGAGTTGAAATCGGTCTGCGTGATCGTCGGCGAGATCACCGCCGGGCCCGTCCAGTAGATCGTCGCCTTCGGGGTCATGAGCTGCACCAGCCGGGTGCGGTAGTCCCGCACGCTGTTGCCGAAGTACTCCGTCGGAACGACCAGGAGTGGCCGTGCGCCCGGCTTGGTGTCCAGCCACGCCTGCACCTTGTTCACCATCTCCGCGTGCGCGGTGGCCATCGCCTGGTCCAGGTTGCCGTAGGCGCCGGAGTTGTAGTGGTCCTTATCGGCCTGGCAGTTGAACTTCTCTTCCAGTTCGACGTCATCCCACGCCACGGTGAACCGACGCACGCCGATGCCCCATAGCTGCTCGAACCGGGCCTGCAGCGTGGGGAAGCTATTCGGGTCGGTGAAGCAGATGCCGTTGGACAGGTTCGTCGGCGCCTGCGGTGAGATGCGGTAGATGTACTCCACATGGCGTGCCGCGGCGAGATCGACGGCTTCCTCGATGGCCGCCAGCTGGGTCTGGGTATAGGGCGTCGACCATGAGTGGCCGGTCATCTCGTCCGCCGACGGCCCGTAGAAATAGGTGTCCATCTTGTTGCGGGCGAGGAATTCGATGTGCGACTTCTCCTGCGCCAGGGTCCACGGCGGGTCCAGCGGCGGGCTGTAGAACGACTGCATGCCGCCGCGCATCTTGAACGCCGGCGCATCGCGGACCGTGAGTTTCCAGATGGTTGCGCCGCCACTGCCCGGGGTGATCACCTGGCGCAGACTCTGCGCCCCGTAGTACGTCCCGGTCTTGTCGATCCCGGACAGTACGACACGGATCCGGGACTGCGTGTCGGTGCCGACAGCCAGTACGTACCCCTCGGCGGCGAGACCTGCGGGCCCGCTGACCGAGAGTGCGCTCAGCGCGGCCGCACTCGCCGCGTTCTCCGACGGGCCGCCGACGTACACCGTCGCACCGGTGCCGGGGTCGGTGGCCGACACGGTCGTCGCGGTGCCGGCGTCGCTGAGCAGCGACCGGGTGAGTGCGACCGCCGCTGGATCCGCGCTCGCCGGGGCGACGACGGTGACCGTGGCGGGCAGCGTCACCTGCTGACCGCTGCTGGTCAGCTGCATCGGCGTCGGCCGGATCGTGGGTCCGGTCGCCGACGTCGATGCGAGGACTGGTTCATGGGCCTCGGCGGGGGCCACCAGGCCGGCGGTGACGGTGGCTGCGACCACCACCGCGACCGCGGACAGCCGCAGGGTGCGGGGGAGTTGACGGGAGAACTTCACCGTGGATCGCCCTTCTGACCAGGGCCGCTCCGATGGCGGCGCACTGGTGGCGATACTGGTCTAGGACGGTTTCTTCTGTCAACTGTCCGGTTCGGGCTAGCTGTCGGCGGCGCGCCCCACGTGCATCTCGATGACGTAGCGATCGCCCCGGTACAGCGAGCGGCCGAACTCCACGGCTTTGCCCATGGTGTCGTGGGCTTTGCGCTCGATGGCGAAGCAGGGTTCGCCCGGCTCGGTGTCCAGTCGCGTCGCGTCAGCGGCGGACAGCCGGTCGATCGCGACGGTCTGTTCTGCGTTCTCGGGTCGCACCCCGTAGACACTGGCGAGCAGCTCGTAGAGCGAGTCGTTCTCCGTCATTCGCTCGAGCAGATCTGGGAAGCGGGCGTGCGGAAGATTGGTGGTTTCCAGCGCCATCGGCGTGCCGTCGGCCGTGCGGACACGCTCGATGCGGATGACAGGGTCGCCCTCGGTCAGGTCCAGGGCAGCCGCCACCCGAGCGGATGCGGGCTCCAGTAGGGAGCTGAAGTCGCGGGCGCCGGGCTCCATGCCCCGGAACCGCATGTCTTCGGTGAAGGATCGGAAGATCTCTGAGTGGGTGAGTCGGGGGTGCTGGACGAAGGCGCCGCGGCCCGGCTCGCGTCGCACCAGCCCGGCGGCCTCCAGGCTGTCGATCGCGCCGCGTACGGTCATCCGCGCGACGCCGAATTGCTCCGCGAGCACCCGTTCAGAGGGCAGCAGGGTGTCGGGGCGCGAGGAGGCGGCGAACGCCGCAAGCGCTTGGCGGATCTGCTCACCCTTGCCCGACTCGCCCGACTCCTCGACGACCAAGCCGGCGAGTATTTCGATCTCGTCGCGCCCGTCCGAATGCCGTGCGCGTGCCACGTCTTGTCACCTCTCTCGCGCGGCGACATCGACCGCGCGTAGTGAGCAATCCTAAGGCGACTCCGTGCCAGATTGGTCTATACCGGAACGTTGACAATCGGTATAGACCAGTATTAGTTTGAGCGCACCGAGCATCACCCACCACACGACGACCCCGGTCCAGCCCGGTGGCCGTCTCACCAAGGGGAACACATGTTGAACATCAGAAGGGTCACCCTCGCTACCGGCGCACTCGCCGTCGCCGCTCTCGCGATCACCGCCTGCGCGCCCAGCGCAGGAGCCGGCAACGCCGCCGGCGATGACACCACGATCACCGTGTGGGGGTGGCGCCAGGAAGATGCCACCACCTACGAGGAGATCTTCAAGACCTTCGAAGAGGCACACCCGGGCGTCGAGGTCGAGTACGTGCCGTACCTGAACACCGAGTACGACACCATCCTGGCCACCGGCCTCAAAGACGCGTCCGGTCCGGACGTCGCGCAGCTGCGCTCGTACGGTCTGTTGCAGCCGCGCGTCGAGTCCGGCGACCTGGTCGCACTCGATGACGAGATCGACGGGCTCGATGAGTTCTCCCCCTCGGTGCTCGACGGGGCGCGCGGCGTCTCCGACGGCGCCGTGTACGGCGTGCCGTTCGCGATCCAGACGCTGCACGTGATCTACAACACCGCCATCTTCGACGATCTCGGCCTCGACGAGCCGGCGACCTGGGACGAGATGGTCGAGGCGTTCGACACGATCAAGGCCAGCGGCGTCACCCCGCTGGCGAATACGGTCACCGACACCTGGATGCTCCCCATCGAGCAGGAGATCTTCGGCGCCGGCACCTACGGCGGCACCCCTTACCTCGAGAAGATGCTCGACGGCGACGCCACGTTCACCGACCAGCCGTGGGTGGATTCGGTCGACGCCTGGACGAGCACGCAGGACTATTGGGGTGACAGCATCCAGGGCACCAGCTACGAAGACGCGCAGGCCCTGTTCACGTCGGGGCAGGCCGCGGCGTTCCCGGGCGGCATCTGGGAGCTCGCGAACTTCCGCAAGGCCAACCCCGACCTCGAGCTCGGCATCTTCAACGTGCCCGCCCCCGACGGCAGCGGGACACCGGTGCCCGGATACGTCGACGGCTCATTCGGCGTGTCCAACGCGAGCGACAACAAGGAAGCCGCGCTGGAACTGGTCGAGTGGATGGCGAGCCCGGAATTCGGCCAGATGTTCAGCGACGAGCTCGCTCAGATCTCGCCCGTGCCTGGCGTGACGCCGACGGACGAGCTGCTCGCCGAAGCCGTGGACGGCTACGCGGCGGAGCCGAGCCCGTACATCACCTACGCGTACTTCTCGGGCGGAACGCCGACCGCGTGGGACCTGGCCTCGTCGTCGTTCTCCAGCCTGATCCTGGGTGAGATCGATGCCGCCGGCGCCGCTGGAAAGATCCAGCAGGGCGTCGACCAGTGGTTCACTCCGCGCTCATGACGCGGACACGAGTGCGGGGCCGCTACTCGCCCGAGCACATCTCCTTCGGCTGGATCGCGCTGTTCAGCGGCCCCGCACTCGTGCTGTACACGGTGCTGGTCATCGTCCCGATCCTCACCGCCTTCGTGTACGGCCTGTTCGACTGGAAGGGCACCACGGCAGGAGCGTTCGTCGGGCTGGGGAACTACATCGAACTGTTCACCCGATACCCCGTCAACGAGCAGATCGGTGCCGCGTTCTGGCACAACGTCCTATTCTTCATCGGCACGATGCTCGTGCAGAACACCATCGGCCTGGGGCTCGCGGTGCTGCTGCACCGCACCACGACCGGAAAGCGACTGTTCCAGACCCTCTACTCCACGCCGTACCTGCTCAGTCCACTCATCGTCGGATACCTCTGGGCGATGCTGCTCAGCCCCACCTTCGGGCCCATCAACGCCGGCCTCCGAGCGATCGGATTGGATGCCCTGGCGCTGCCGTGGCTCGGACAGCCCGGCACCGCACTACCCGTGCTCATCCTCATCAACGCCTGGCAATGGATCGGCGGACCCTTGCTGATCTTCGGGGCAGCTCTCGGCGGCATCCCGCAAGAACTCGAAGAAGCCGCCGCGCTGGACGGCGCGTCACCCAGCCGCCTGTTCTGGTCGATCCGCTTCCCGCTGATCATGCCGGCCGTCGGCATCATCACCGTGCTGACCTTCATCGGCTGCTTCAACCTGTTCGACCTGGTCTACGCCCTGGGCGGGTCCGGGGGCGGCCCGTCCGGGTCCATGGACGTGCTGGGGCTCCTGTACTACCGGCTCGCCTTCGACGGTGGAACGAACGCCATCGGCGAATCGTCCGCGATGGCGGTCCTGATGTTCGCGCTGGTGTTCGGCGTGGCCATCGCACTTGAACGATTCCTTCGACGCAGGGAGGTCTCATGACCGCCACCCTCCAGCCCCCGCGCGCCCAGCGCACTCCCGCACCGGAACGAGTCCGGGAACCCGCTCAGCGCGCACGGAAGCGTTCGCAGCTGGGAACCAAGATCGGGGTGCAGGCGGTGCTGTGGCTGTACGCGGCCATCGCGTTCGGACCGATCCTGCTGGTGGTGCTCGGGTCGCTGCGTCCGACCAACGAGATCCTGCAGAACCCGATCGCGCTGCCCACCAGCTTCGACCTGTCCAACTACGTCCGAGCGTGGGAGTCGGCGTCGCTGGGCACCTACTTCATCAACTCGGTGTTCATCACGATCTGCTCCGTCGCACTCTGCGTCAGTGTCTCCGTCGCCGCAGCGTTCGTGATCACCCGCCGGAAGTTTCGTGGCCGCGCGTTCCTGGCCGCGTTCTTCATCGCCGGGCTGATGGTTCCCGCCAAGCTCGGACTGCTGCCGATCTTCTACATGTTCCAAGCCGGCGGGCTCATCGACACCCACCTCGGCCTCATCCTGCTCTATGCCGCGAGCGGCATCCCATTCACCATGTTCGTGCTGATGGGCTTCATGCGTGGGCTCCCGGTGGAGCTGGAGGAAGCGGCCCGGCTGGACGGAGCCAACGACGGCCGGATCTTCGTGTCGGTCATGCTCCCGCTGGTGCGTCCCGCTCTCGCGGTGGTCACCATCTTTCAGTTCGCACCCACCTGGAATGACTTCTTCTACCCGCTGATCCTGTTGCGCGACACCGACAAGTACACGATCCCGGTCGGCCTGACGAGGTTCTTCGGTGAGTACTCCGCCGACCGAGGCACGCTGTTCGCCGGCCTCATCATCGCGCTGCTGCCGCTCGCGCTGGTCTTCGCGTTCGCATCGAAGCAGATCATGTCGGGGCTGACCGCGGGAATCAGCAAATGACCGTCGTGGCCGCCATTGACGGCGGAAAGTCGGGCTTGCGCATCCGCGTCTCGACGGAGCACGGCGAAGTCGACGGGAGTGGCCCTGGATTCGTCTATGCGGGGGTGTCTGAGGACGACGCCGCCGTCCTCGCGGCCGTGGCCGGCGCCGTCGCCGACGCCCGGAGCCGCATGCCTGGCGCCGCGCTTGACCGCCTGGACGCGGTCACCGTCGGGCTCACCGGAATCCCAGGCGACCCGCACCAGCGCCGCGCGCTGCGGATTGCGCTGGAAAGCACGCTCAGAGCGCCGGTAACGCTCGTAGATGACGCCCTGCTGGCCCACGCCGGAGCCGTGGCCGGCCCCGGCACCGTGGTCAGCGCCGGTACCGGGACCATCGTCCTGGCCATCTCTGAAGCGGGCGAGTCGTACTCGTTCGACGGCTGGGGGCCCACTCTCGGCGACCGAGGCAGCGCACACGCCATCGGGCTCGCGGGGATGCGCGCGGCCGCGGCCGCACGGGATCGGGTGGGGCCGGCAACCCGCCTCACCGACGACTTCGCAACGGCGCTGGGCGGCGACACGTCGCTGGCCGCACTCCAGCGGTTCTATCGCGCGGAATCCACGGTGGTGCTCGTGTCATCGTTCGCCGTCAGAGTCTCCGAAGCAGCCAAGGATGGCGACGAGATCGCCTCCGGAATCCTCGCCGACGCCGCGCAGGATCTGGCCGCCACGATCGAAGTCGCCGCCGCGCATGCCCCGCTGCAACCGATCAGCTACACCGGGCGACTGCTACACGAGAACGCGATGCTGCGCGGTCTCGTCGCCGCGCGCCTCGACGAGGCCGGCCTCGTGCTGGATACACCGCTGGGCGATGCACTGGCCGGAGGAATCCGCCTCGCTCGAGCGGCCGGCGGGGCGCCTGAGGTCTCGGCATACCGGCGGGCATTGGACGGCTGGAAAACGGTGCCGACGTGTTGACCGTCGGTCATGGGCAGACGGTTCTGCCAGTGATCCCCGGCGAACCGCTCGGCGGCTACGCGGACCGCTCTGGAGGCGCGCTCGGCTCGCTCGAACCTCTAGAAGTCCACGCACTCAGCATCCACCAGGACGGTCGGCGGATGGTGATCGTCGTCGTCGACATCGTCTGCGTGAACACCGACCTCGTCGAACGCGTCCGCGCGCGAGTCCAGGACCTCGGCGTGTCCGCCCTCTGGCTCTCCGCCACCCACGCCCACTCGACTCCAGAAGCCGGCTGCTTCCCCGGGGGTGCATCGACACCCGAAACGTTGGCGGCTCGCATCGTGCAGGCCGCGCACGAGGCGACGCGGCACGCCATCGCAGGTGAACAGCCCGCCCACGCGCGCGCCGTACGGACCCACGTCAGCGACATCGGCGGCCGCCGGAACATCCCTCCGGCACTCAGCCCGGTCGTGCCGGTCGATGCCCTCGTCTTCGAACGATTGGGTGGGACCCGCGAAGACCGGCGTCTCGGCATTCTCGTCGTCACACCCGTGCACCCGACCGTGCTCGGCGCGGAGAACAGGTTCGCCAGCGCCGACCTGGCCGGCGGCGTGCGCCGTGAGCTCGCGGCTGATGCGGATTGGGTGGTCGCGGCGACAGGTGCTGCCGGTGACATCAGCACACGCACGACTCGACGGGGGCGTGATCTCGCCGAGATCGACCGGCTTGCCGCCGGTATCGCCGCCGCACTCCGCCCCGCCGTCGCGGAATGGGCGGCCCGGACGCCTGGTGACGACACCCTCGATCTGCCCATCGCCCGGACGCTGTCGCTCCCGTCGAACGAGCGAGCAGTGCCAGCGCGCGTGTCGTCGGCAGGTGCGCCGTCTGACCCCTTCGCGGACCGGCGGCAGGCCGTCCTGGACCAAGGCATAACACTGGTGGCCGCGCGGAGATCGGCCGTCGAGGTCGACAGGCACGACATCACGGTCGAAGCGATCAGGCTGGGATCGGTACGCCTGGTCGCCCTCCCTGCCGAGCTCTACCTCGACCTCGGCGAACGCATCCGCGCTGAGCACACTGGCGGCGACGTCATCGTCCTCGGATACACCAACGGGTACCTCGGGTACCTCCCTGACCGAGACGCACCAGTCAGCTACGAGACGGTAGTCAGCCCTGTCGAACACGGCAGTGGTGAGATGGTCGTCCAAGCCGCACTGACTCAACTGCTCGAGCTCGAATCCCTCACACCTGTCGCCGAAGGAACACCATGACCGCCCTTCAATACCCCAGAGTCGCGCTCGATCACATCAAAGCGGTGCTCGACACGCAACGCCCAGCAATCGACCGGGCCGCCGGCATCCTCGTCGACGCCATCGCGACCGGCGGAATCATCCAGGCGTTCGGGACCGGACATTCGCGTGCTGTCACATTGGAGCTCGCGGGTCGCGCCGGCGGACTCGCCGCCGTCGGCATGCTGGCAGTCAAGGACCTGGTCCTGTTCGGCGACGTCGCGGCCGAGGAGATCCTCGACCCCACCTACGAGCGACAGCCCGGCCTGGCGGCGCAGATCTACGAACTGGCTTCACCGGACCCGGCCGACGCGTTCGTCATCGTCTCCAACTCCGGCATCAACGCCGCGATCGTCGAGATGGCGCAACTCGCGCGCAGCAACGGCCACGCGATCATCGCGATCACCTCCCGTGCGCACAACACTCTCGTCGCGACGCGCGACCGCTCCGGGCGCAACCTCGCCAGCTTCGCGGATGTGGTCATCGACAACTGCGCACCGGCAGGTGATGCCACGATCGACCTCGGCGACGGCATCCGCATCGGCGCCGTGTCGAACCTCACAGGCATCCTCATCGCTCAGATGCTCGCGGAGGGGGTCAGCCGGCAACTGCAATCCCGGAATGGCACCGTGCCCGTCTTCGTGTCCGCCAACCTCCCCGAAGGAGACGCCCACAACAAGGCTCTGTACACCGCTTACGGTGACCGCGTACGACCGATCGAGCCGTGAACTGAACTCGTGACAAGTGCCCGAACACGTAGCGCATCCGTGCGTCACTGGCGTGTTGGGCCATGCGACCGCCAGCGTAGTTTCGATTCACTCATCCCGCTAATGGGACCGCGTGCCCGCGCAGGTCCCACCTTCGCGCGATGCCCGTTTGCGGATCGCTGCGCGGGTTGCGCCAATGGTTCACGGAGTCTGGTGCGGCTGCAGACCGCGTCGCCGCCGACCGAGTTCAAGCCAATAGCCAACGTCCTCGATCTCAGTCAGGGCATCCGCGAGGGTCTGCGTGTGCTCATCACGGTAGAAGCCCGACCACAGCCCGGCGACCTCAGCGAGAATGTCGGTCCGGTCGCCGGCGCGCCTGCGGAGCTCTTCGACCACTGGCCCTGGATCAGCCGTGTACCTGTGACGTGAGCAGAATGCTGACAATTCGATGTTGAGCAGGGCTTCTCTCGAAAGTCGCGGTGCTCGTCCTCTGGCCATTGGGATTCCCTTCCCCGGCCGAGGAGTCCAGGCTACGCGCCCGCAGCGCGACTTGAGCGGGTGGACGCCTGAGCAGCTAGGCGCCACCGCTCCAATCGATTAGCCTTATTGCGTTGCCGCTCGAACCGCGGACGCCGTGCTGAAGCGGCTTTCTGTTCCAAGTGGCACGCAGAGGGCACGAGCCAAGAGCGGTGCCTCAGAATCCGCGAGATTCCGGGCCTGGACGCGTCGGCCGACGAGAACTGGGACTTCTGAGAAAAACCCCTGATCAGAGCCCATATTCACGCAGGATCTCTGATGTAGAAAACCCGATTGAGCGCTCCTGCAGTGCGGGTTGCGCAGAACCGAAAGTTTGACCCGACTTCCCTCGGCGTCTGTCGGCGACGATTGAAAGCGAGGCCAAAGCGAGCGCGCATTTGGCCGGAACTTCGAACGTCGCCGACAGCGCCGTTGTGACCGTTAGCGAAGCCGTCGAGGCGACGACCCAAGGACGAGGTCTCGGAGCGGTCTCCCGGGAGTAGGGACTGCGGCGCTGCCTCAAACAAGGAGCGTCCGCCGGGTGCTCGGCTAGATCTGGGGCGGGATCAGGCCGGCACGCTCAGGCCGGCCGTCGGGCGATTCGACACGGATGCCGCGGCCTGTTCGAAGATGCCGCGCATCCAGGCGTGCTCGGGGTCGCGGCCGTGGACGGGGTGCCACCACAGGGCGTTGACGACGGGCGTCGCGTCGAACGGGGCTTCCAGCGTGCGCACGCCCGGGACGGACTCGGCGACGTGGGCGAGCCCAGCCTGGATCAGGCCGAGGCGGTTGGTGCCGGCGATGAAGTGCGGCAGCGCGAGGAAGCTCTCGACGACCGCCTCGATGTGCGGCTCGATGCCGAGCTGCTGCAGCTGGCGGGCCGCCGAGGTGAAGGCCGTGCGCGACTGGTAGGTGAAGACCCACGGCAGGGCGCCGAGGACGTCCATCGTGAGCTCGTCGCCGACCTGTTCGTTCGAGTCGGAGGCCACGACCACCCAGCCGTCCCGCCAGAGATCGGCGTATGGGAGGTCGACGAGGTAGCCATGCGGGATCACCATGCCGTCGGCGGAGCGCAGCCGGTTGAGGGCGTCGTCGACGATGGCCGGGTTGTGCAGCATGAAGCGGAAGCGCACGCCGGGTGCGGCCTCCGCCGCGAGGCGCGACACCTCGCTGCCGATGGTGGCGAAGCCGTAGTCGGAGCCGTAGATCGAGAATTCGCGGGTCGAGTCCCTCGGGCTCCACGTCGCCTGGCTCTCGAAGACGCGGCGTGCGGCCTCGAGCGCCGTCGTCGTGTGCTCGGTGAGGCGCAAGGCGAGCGGGGTGAGCTCGTAGGTGTTGCCGCGGCGGGCGAGGATCTGGTCGTTGAAATGCGTGCGCAGCCGCGCGAGCGAGGCGCTCAGCGCGGGCTGGCTCAGGTGCAGCCGCTCGGCCGCGCGCGTCACGCTGCGCTCGGTGAGCAGCGCGTCGAGGGCGACCAGGAGGTTCAGATCGAGCCGGGAGAGCAGCGGTTGATCGGACACGACGGTGTGCTCCTCCGGGTTCGGGATGCCTCGGCCCAGTGTATCCGTGCAATCTATGTGGCGTGGAGGTGGCATCGTTCGCAACGATGTGCGGGCGGCGTCGCGATTATGCGCGCATCACACTTACTTATGTCACAATCAGGCCTAACGCTGATACTCTCGAAGGGACTCCCGGCCCGCGACAGCGCGGTCCCGACCCAGAGAGCGAGCATCGATGCTTCTCGAGAGAGATCTCATCCAGTCCGTCGGCTTCCGCAATGTGCGCGAAGGGGGTGAGGCCACCGGCTTCCAGTTCCGTCTGCGCATGCCGTCGTATCGCGGCATGGCCGCATCCCTCATCGACGGCGTCGCGGTCCGCGTCGGGAACCTCGTCGACGTCCCCGCGGACGTGCCGCTGTGGACCTTCGCCGGTCGCACCTACTCGCTGCAGGAGCTGTGGGACTCGGAGGGCGTGCGCTGGCCGCTCGAGGAGGCCGCGATCGTCACGGTGCCGCACCCGGGCGGCCTGCCCGAGGGCACGCACGAGGTCTCGATCCAGCTGCGCCTGCGCATGTCGTACATCCCCCAGGAGCACCAGCCCTCGACGTACGAAGTCTCGCGGCACATCACTCTCACCTCCTCCGAGGACGGCGGCCCCTTCAAGTACGGCGTGAGCCTCTACAGCTTCATGACCGACTACGGCACGGTGATGGACCTCGAGACGGCACTCGCCGCCGTGGCCGACGTCGGCGCGACCGGCGTCGAGATCCTCGGCGAGGGCCACATCGAGCGGTACCCCGAGCCCACGACCGAGTGGATCGACCGCTGGTTCGCGCTGCTCGAGAAGTACTCCCTCGAGCCGACGAACTATGGCTCGTGGATCGACACGCGCCTGCACTCGAGCGGCGCGAACGCGCGCGATCTGACCGCCGCCCAGGGAGCCGCGATGCTCCAGCGAGACCTCCGCCTCGCGAAGCGGCTGGGGTTCCGCTTCGTGCGGCCGAAGATCGGCGTCGTCTCGAGCGACCTCATCCCGCACCCCATCTGGACCGAGTCCGTCGAGCGCTCGCTCGACCTCGCGGCCGAGCTCGACGTCGTCATCTGCCCCGAGATCCACTCGCCGACGCCGATCAAGCACGAGGTCGTCGACGACTACATCGGCCTCATCGAGCGCACCGGGACGAAGCATTTCGGGCTGCTGCTCGACACCGGCATCTTCCAGGACCGCCCCATCCCGCTGAAGCCCGGCGAGCTGCCCGGCCGCCGCCCGGCGTTCCTCGACGGCATCGCGGTCGACCCCGCCGACATCGCTGACATCGCGAAGTACGTCGTCTTCATCCAGGCGAAGTTCCACGACATCGACGAGAACCTCGAAGACCAGCAGATCCCGTGGGAGCCGGTGCTCCGCGCCCTGAAGGACGCCGGCTACACGGGCTACCTCTCGAGCGAGTACGAGGGTGACCGCATCCCCTGGCGCTCGATCGAGCAGGTGCGCCGCCAGCACTCCCTCATCCGTTCCATCGCCTCCACCCTCTGACGAACCGCCCGAAACCGGAGAGAACCATGCCCAACGGACTCATCGCCGAAGACAGCCTCCGCCCGCACTCGGACGGCCTCGCGCTGAAGCTCACCATCCCCTGGTACCGGAGCCTGTGGCTCTCGTCCGTCTCGACGCTCCGCCTCACCGTCGACGGCGTCGAGATCCCCACGGACGAGCTGGCCTTCGAGATCGACGGCACGCGCTACGCGATCGCCGAGCTGTCGCAGCAGAGCGAGACGCTCTGGTTCCTGCAGCAGCATCCGCTCCTCGTCGCACGTCTCGACCAGCCCGTCGCCCTCGGCGAGCAGCACCAGGTCGAGATCTTCGGCGAGCTGCGCCTGCCGTACATGCAGATCATGCCCGGCCAGGACGGCGGACCCGGCATGTACGTGCCGAACATCGTGCGCCAGTCCTTCACGCTGACAGTGACGGACACGGATGCTGCGCCCCTGGCGACCGCGACCGACATCGCGCCTCCGCCGCCCGCGGCTGAGGACGACCCCTTCAAGCTCGGCCTGACGCTCTACTCCGCGAGCGCGGAGTTCCGTGCGGGCTGGTACGACTTCGACGGGCTGCTGGACCGCGTCGCCGAGCTCGGGATCGGCCCGGGCATCGAGATCGTCGCGTCGCAGGTGCTGCCGACCTACCCGGTCGTGTCGGACGAGTTCGTCACGCAGTGGCGCGCCGCGTTCGACAAGCACGGCTTCGACGCGAGCTCGTTCGGCGCGAACCTCGACATGGGCCGCAGGCGCGACCGCGACATGACGCCGGACGAGGAGTTCGAGTTCAGCGAGCTCATGTTCCAGGGGGCGAAGAAGCTCGGTTTCCCGCTGGTGCGCATCCAGTCTGCGAAGCCCGAGCTGCTGCGCCGGCTGCTGCCGGTGGCGGAGCGCCTCGACCTGCAGCTGGCGTACGAGATCCACGCGCCGATGGGGCCGAACGCCGAGTCGATCCTGAAGGTGCGCGACACCTACGCCGAGCTCGACTCGCCGCTGCTCGGGTTCGTCGCGGACTTCTCGTCGACGATGCACAGCATGTCGCCGACGCTGCTGCGTGCCGTGCAGCGCGCGGGCCTGGATGACGACGCGCTCGCCGAGCTGCAGCGCATCTGGGCCACCGACGCGACCATGCAGGAGCGGCAGCAGGAGTTCATCGGCTACCTGAAGTCCCGCGACTTCGACCCGGGCCGCCTCGGGTCGTTCGCGCACCTCGCCTTCAACATGCACGGCCACGTCGACCCGCGCGAGTGGGCCGACATCATGCCGCAGATCAAGCATGTCCACGCCAAGTTCTACGACATCGACGAAAACGGGCAGGAGCCCGCCATCGACTACCCGGAGCTGGTCCGCGTCTTCGTCGAAGGTGGCTACCGCGGCTACTGGTCGAGCGAGTGGGAGGGGCACGCGTTCGCCGAGCTCGGCGAGGTCGACCCGCTGCTCCTCGTCCGCAGGCAGCACGACCTCATCCGCGCCTCGATGCGCGCCGTGCAGGCGGCCCATGTCTGACACCGAGGTCGACTTCCGCACGCTGCCGCTCTCCGAAGTGCTCCGGATGTTCCGCGAGCACGGCGAGCCGGCCGACCCGCGCCCCGACATCGACACGGAGTCGCTGAAGCGCCGCTTCCCCCGCCTCGCGAACGTCGAGACGCGCGACGTCTCGATCGACGGGGACGCCCGCGCGGTGCCGGCGCGGCTGTACACGGATGCCTCGGCCGAGGCATCCGGTCGCGCCCTGGTGTGGGTGCACGGCGGCGCGTTCATCGGCGGCCACCTCGACATGCCGGAGTCGCACTGGGTCGCGCTCGAGCTCGCGGCGCGCGGGATCCCGGTGCTCGCGGTCGACTACGTCAAGTGCCTCGGGGACGTGCACTTCCCCGCACCCTCGGACGACGTGCTCGCCGCGTGGCGTCACGCCGTCGCGCACGCGGAGGAGCTGTTCGGCACAGACAGCCTTTACCTCGGTGGAGCCAGCGCGGGCGGCAACCTGACCGCGGGCGCCGTCGCACGGCTGCGGGACTCCGGCGATCGGGTGCCCGCCGGGCTCGTGCTCGTCTACCCGGTCGTGCACCCGAACGGCCCGGCGGCCTCGGCGGAACTCGATCCCGACTCCCCGCACGGTGCCCTCGCACTGAACTTCGCGGGGTCCGTCGAGGCGCTCGGCGATCCGCACGCCTTCGCCGCTCTCGGTTCGGTCGACGGCTTCCCGCGGGCGTTCGTGCTGGTGTGCGAATCCGACGATCTGCGTCCGTCGGGTGAGGCTTTCGCGCGGCAGTTGGATGCTGCGGGGATCGACGTCACCCTCCGCCTGGAGGCCGGCGCCGACCACGGCCACATCGACGAGCCCGCCGACCCGACGGCCCTGCCGACGGTCGAGGCGATCGCGGACTGGATCGGCGGAGCGGAATGAGCGCCGAGAGCGAGCGCTCGGCCTGGTCGTTCGGGGAAGACCTGCGTCTGCGCAAGGACGGCGAGCTCCGCCTTCTGCTGGGCGGCCAGGTGCACAACTCGTCGAGCTCGTCGACGGCATCCATCCGCGAGTCCTTCGCCCACGCGCGGGACCTGCACGCGAACACCGTGCTCGCGCCGGTCAGCTGGGCGCTGACCGAGCCGCGCGAGGGCGAGTTCGACTTCGCGCTCGTGGACACGATGATCGAGGAAGCCCGCAGCCGGGGACTGCAGCTCGTGCTGCTGTGGTTCGGCGCGTTCAAGAACGCGACGTCGACGTACGCGCCGCGGTGGGTGCGGGCGGACCAGACCCGCTTCCCGCGCGCCGTCGTGCACGCCAAGACCCGGGGGAGCGCCTTCCACTATTCCGGTGTCATGCCGACGCCCGTGCTCTCGGTCTTCAGCGAGGCGCTCCGCGATGCCGATGCCACCGCGTTCGAAGCCTTCATCGCCCACCTCGCCGAGGTCGACCGCACCGATGTCGTCGCGCTGGTCCAGGTCGAGAACGAGTCGGGGATCCTGCGCGACAGCCGCGACCGGAGCGACCTCGCCGAGGATGCCTGGCGTCGCGACGTGCCGGCCCCGCTGATCGCCGCCGCCCGCGAGGGCGAGGAGGGGTCACTGCTCCGCACGCTCTGGGCGGAGGCCGGCCGGCGTGAGGCGGGTACGTGGGGCGACGTGTTCGGTGACGGCTCGGGCGCCGACGAGGTCTTCATGGCGTGGTCGATCGCGT
Organism: Microbacterium sp. NPDC056044; assembly: GCF_042267145.1. NCBI lineage: Bacteria > Bacillati > Actinomycetota > Actinomycetes > Micrococcales > Microbacteriaceae > Microbacterium > Microbacterium sp. NPDC056044. The sequence goes on from NZ_JBHJWZ010000005.1 coordinate 265,888, forward strand.
CGTACGTGCAGCACCTCGCCGAGCGCGGTCAGGCCGTCAAGCGGATTCCGATGTACGCCAACGCGTGGCTGGGACCGCAGCCCGGGCAGGATGAGCCGGGTGAGTGGCCGAGCGGCGGACCCTCGAGTCGCGTCATCGACGTGTGGCGCGCGGCGGCAGCCTCCCTCTCGCTCGTCGGCCCCGACATCTACGTGGACGACGCAGATGCGGCGATGCGGACCTACGCCAACGGTTCACAGCCGTTCTTCGTGCCGGAGAGCAGATTGCGGGCGGGCGAGCTCGCCCGCGCCATCGGAACCTATCGGGCGGTCGGCTGGTCGGGATTCGGCATCGACGGAGCCAACCCCGAGGGTCAGGTCGCCGCGATGCTTGCGCACCTCAGCGCCTTCGAGCCGGAGATCGCCGAGGCTCAGCGAGCCCGACGGATCGGCGCCGTCGTGGTGGAGCGGGGTGCCCCTCCTGCCGAGACCACGGTCGGAGACCTCACGGTGAGCGCCCGCGGGCTGAGTGACATCGTTCGCGACTTCCTCCTCGATGTGGGCGTGCAGCTTCCCGAGGAGGCCCTCCCCGTCCCCGACGAGACGCTTCCGCGTGAGCCCGTGCCGACGCCGGGCGAGCAGAGGCCGTTCGCGCTGGTCTTCGCCGTGGCCGATGACGAACTCGTCGTCATCGGCCAGGGCGTCAAGCTCGACTTCGCCGCACTTCAGGGATCGGTGGAGGTCGACGCCGTCGTCGAACTGCTCCTCGACGAGGGCCGGATCGCACCCGGTCGCGTCCTCAATGGGGACGAGCATCTCCAGGTCGTTCCGGTGGATCGCGTCGGGGCCGCGCGCGTCACCCTGCTCCGAGTCTGGTGAGGAAGCGATGAGTCACACCGAGTCTTCGCGGCGCGAGTACCGGCGGATCCCCGTGACAGCGCGGGCGCGCGTGATCGTCGACAACGACTTCGCGGGCGACCCCGACGGGTTGCTCGCACTCGCCCACCACTTCCTCTCGGAGGCTGCGCCGGTCGTCGGCGTGACCTGCACCTCGATCGCGATGGAAGGAATGCCGTACCCCGACGGGAGCCCCGCCCGCGACGCCGCGCGGGAGCTGATGCGTCGCCTGGGCATCGCCGATCCGCCCCCTGCCTCGGACGACGTGCAGGTGCCGTTCGCCGAGCTCACCGCGCCCACCGACGGCGCCCGCGTCATCCTCGAGGAATCGCTACGGGCCGACCCGCTGCCGCTCGTGATCGCTGCCGGCGGCCCACTCACCCATATCGCCTCGGCTCTGCGCGCCGACCCTTCCCTCGCGGACCGGGCGGAGCTCGTCTGGATCGGCGGCGGCGCGCATCCGGACGGCGCGTGGGAGTACAACCTCATGCTCGATGTCGCGGCTGCCCAGTTCGTCTTCAACGAGTCGGGCATCCGCATCTCGCAGGTGCCGCAGCACGTCTACCGCCAGTGCCTGATGTCGATCGCGGAGCTGGAGCGCGAACTGCAGGCCGCCGGCGAGTTCGGCGCCTGGCTCTACAGCTGTTTCGACAACCCGCCCGACTTCGCGAAGATCGGGGCGATCTGGCCGATGGGCGACAGCCCGCCGGTGCTGATCAGCACGGGTGCGACGGAGTCGAGCTCGTTCCGCGTCGTGGACGCTCCGTGGATCGCTGACGACGGCACGTACCGGCCGCATCCCGCACCCCGGCCGCTGACCCTGTTCGACACCATCGACACCCGGCTGCTGTTCGCGGACTTCTTCGCCCGCCTCGCTCTGCGTTTCGCCGCGGAGGCGCGGTCATGAAGGTCGTGGTGGTCGGTGGAACCGGCAACATCAGCACGAGCATCGTGCGGCGGCTTCTCGACGAGGGGCATGACGTGACGTGCGTCAATCGTGGCGCAACCGCGGTGCCCCCGGAAGGCGTCGAGACGATCGTCGTCGACCGCCACGACGAGGAGCGGTTCGAGTCCGCGGTCCAGGCGGGCCGGTTCGACGCAGCGATCGACGTGATCGCGTTCACGCCGGCCGACGTGCGGTCGAGCATCCGCGCGTTCCGCGACGTCGGGCACGTCGTCCACACCTCGACGGTGACGGTGCTCGGCGAGCGTTTCGACTGGCTGCCGGTGACCGAAGACCACCCCGCGAGGCCGTCCGTGCCGTACGCCGCGGCGAAGGCCGACGCCGAGCGCGTCCTGCTCGAGGCCCACTACGGTTCGGGGTTCCCCGTGACGATCATGCGCCCCTCGACGACGTACGGCCCACGCCGCGCGTTGCGTCAGATCGGGATCGACAGCACCTGGGTGTCACGGATGCGCGCCGGCAAGCCGATCATCAAAGTCGGCGACGGGCGTGCGACGCACCACCTCCTCCACGTCGACGACGCCGCGCTCGCGTTCGTCGGGGCGCTGGGCAAGGAGCACTGCGTCGGTCAGACGTACCACCTCGTGCACCCGCAGCACACGACGTGGGAGGAGTTCCACGCGGCCGCGATGCGCGTCGTGGGACGCGAGGTCGAGCAGGTCGGCGTGCCCGCGCAGGTGCTCGAGACGGTCGACCGGCAGCGTTTCCTCTTCGCGACGAGCGTGTTCGCCCACAACATGCTCTTCAGCGCCGAGAAGTTGCAGCGTGACATCCCCGAGTTCGTCCCATCGGTGACGGTCGAGCAGGGCCTCGCCGCGACCGTCGAGTACATCGACGCCCACGGCCTGGGCGACGAGACGGACGACCTCGAAGACAGGATCATCGCGGCGCAGCGCGATGTGGCGAGGAGCGCGACCCATGGCTGAGCGGCCCACCTTCATCAACCCCGTCCTCGGCGGAGACCGCCCCGACCCCGCCGTCATCAAGGTGGGCGACGAGTACTGGATGACGTACTCGTCGTTCGAGTCGGCGCCGGGGCTCCTGCTCTATCGGTCGCCCGACCTCGTGAACTGGACCTACGCGGGCTCGGCGCTCGCCGAGCCGCTCGGCAGCACGTTCGCGGTCGACATCGCGGAGGTGGACGGACGCTTCTTCATCTACATCCCGTTCATCCCCGCGCCCTGGTCGGAACTCGACGCGCCCGCGATCTTCGTCATCCACGCCGACTCGATGGAAGGCCCGTGGTCGGACCCGATCGACCTGGGCATCCGGTGGGCGATCGACCCGGGCCATGTCGTCGGCGAGGACGGCAAGCGGTACCTCTTCGTCAACGGCATCCGCCGCATCGCCCTGACGGACGACGGCCTTGCGACCGTCGGTGAGCTGGAGCAGGTCTACGACGGCTGGCGCTACCCGGACGAGTGGATCACCGAGGCGTACGCGCTCGAAGGTCCGAAGCTCTTCCGCCGCGGCGAGTGGTTCTATCTCGTGAGCGCCGTCGGCGGTACCGGCGGTCCGCCGACGGGGCACATGGTCATCGTCGCGCGGTCCCGATCGGTCCACGGGCCGTGGCAGAACAGTCCGCACAACCCCGTCGCCCGCACCGAGGACGCCTCCGAGAAGTGGTGGTCGCGCGGACACGCGACGATCCTCTCCACCGGCGAAGGCAGCTGGTGGATGGTTTCGCACGGGTACGAGAACGGCTATCGCACGCTCGGTCGCCAGATCCTGCTCGAGCCCATCGCGTGGACCGAGGACGGCTGGCCGGCCGCCGCTCTGGATGACATCGGAGGCGAGCTGGATGCCCCGGCCGAGGCATCCGTCCCCTCCCCGTCCCGCGGGTTCGACGACGACTTCGCCCATCTGCGTCTCGGTGAGCGGTGGACCTTCCATGCCCCCTCGCCAGGGGAGGCCGCGCGTCTCACGCTCGACGACGGTCTGGTGCTCGCGGGCAAGGGAACGGGGCCGGGCGACACGTCGCCGCTCGCGCTCGTCGTCGGCGACCACTCGTACGAGGTCGAGGTCGACGTCGAGATCGACGGGGCCGAAGGCGGGCTGCTGCTGTTCTTCAACGACCGGCTGTTCTGCGGCATGGGGATCGACGAGGAACGGATGCGGAGCTACTCGGGCGGGCACGTCACGCACTGGCGCGAGCCGGCGCCCGAGGCGCGTCGTCTGCAGCTGCGGATCCGCAACGACGAGCACATCGTCACGGGCTGGTACCGCGAGCCCGGCGGGGACTGGGTGCGTCACGCGATCCGCTACGAGACATCGGGGTACCACGCCAACACCATGGGCGACCTGCTGAGCCTGCGCCCGGCGCTCTACGCGGCCGGCGCGGGGACGGTGCGGTTCCGCGACGTCCGGTACCGGCCCCTCCGCTGACTCAGACGACCCGCAGCTCGACGGCCTGGGTCGAGGCGAGTGTGGCGCCGATGTGCAGGCGGAAGAGGCCGGGCTCCACGATGAACGCCGCGGGCGCAGCATCCACAGCCCAGAAGCCCAGCTGATCGCGGCCGATCTCGAACTCGAACACCGTGGTGCGGCCGGGCTCGATGGTCCTTCGCTCGAACGCGACGAGCCGCCGGACCGGCGGAGCGACGCTGGCCACGACGTCCTCGACGTAGACCTGCAGGATCTCGTCGCCGGCGCGCGCCGACGCGTTGGCGACCTCGACCGACAGCGACAGCGTCGCGCCGGCGTCGAGCTCGGCGCCGATGATCGAGGCCGCGGACAGTGTGGCCGGCGCGTGCGTGAACGTCGCGTAGCCCGAGCCGTGGCCGAAGGGGAACTGCGGGCCGAGCTCGAGATCGAGGTACTTCGAGGTGTACTTGTCCTGCACGTTCGCGGGGCCGTGCAGACCGATGTCGGCGGTCTCGGTGGTGAGCGATCCGCCGCTCGTCGCGGGGCGACCGGTGCTCTCGTGCGCGTAGTGGATCGGGATCTGCCCGACCGACCGCGGCCAGGACATCGGCAGGCGCCCGGCGGGATCGGCGTCACCCAGCAGCACGTCGACGATCGCGGCCGCTGCCTCGGTGCCGCCGTGCCAGGCGACGACGACAGTCCCCGCGAGGTCGATCCAGTCCGAGACGACCAGCGGGCGTCCCGTCTCGAGGACGACGGCGAACGGAACGCCGGTGGCGGCGATCTCGCGGATCAGCTGCTCCTGGTGGCCAGGCAGGCGCAGGTCGCTGCGGGAGGCGGCCTCGCCCGACAGCGCGCCGGGCTCTCCGACGAGCACCACGACGACATCGCTGGCCCGCGCGGCCGCGACGGCGTCGGCGATGCCGGATGCGTCCTCGCCGAGGAAGTCGACGCCGAGGACGACCCGCAGATCGACGTCAGGGCGACGGCCCGCGAACTCGTCCGCGATGGAGCCGGCGTGGGCGCCGAAGGACTGCGTCCAGGCGCCGAGGTGATCGGTCGAGTCGGCGTAGGGGCCCGTCAGCAGCACGCGCGCGGGCGCCGAGAGCGGCAGGGCGCCGTCGTTCTTGAGCAGCACCGACGACCGCGCGGCGGCGCGCCGCACGAGCGCTCGCCCCGCGCCGGTCGGGGCGATGAGCTCGTCCGGCTCGCTCGCGTACGGAGAGTCGAAGAGACCGAGCGACTCCTTGAGCGCGAGCACGCGGGCGACGGCGTCGTCGAGGCGCGCGGGGTCGATCGCTGAGAGCAGCGCGTCGGCCACGTCCGAAGGCGCACCGCCCATCTCGACGTCGAGCCCCGCGCGGAACGCCCGGGACGCGGCATCCGTCAGGTCCTCGGCGATGCCGTGCGGAATCAGATTGCGCACGCCCTCGGCATCGCCGACGACGACGCCGGGGAACCCCCACTCGTCCTTGAGCACCCCGGTCATCAGCCGCCGGTTGGCGTGCATCGGCACGCCGGCGACGGTGTTGAACGACGCCATCACCGAGGCTGCGCCTTCGTCGACGACCGCGCGGAACGGCTCGAGATACGTGTTGCGCAGCCGGTGCTCCGACACGTCGACCGTGTTGTAGTCGCGGCCGCCCTCGGGCTGACCGTAGGCGACGAAGTGCTTCGCCGTCGCGGCGATCGCGTGTGAGGCGGCGAGGTCGTCGCCCTGGTAGCCGCGCACCATCGCGCGGCCCATGACAGCGGTGAGGTGGACGTCCTCGCCGAACCCCTCGACCACGCGGCCCCAGCGCGGATCGCGTGACACGTCCACCATGGGGGAGAAGGTCCACGTGACACCGCCCGAGCGCGCTTCGGCGGCCGCGAGCGCGGCGAGCTCCTCGACGAGCGAAGGGTCGAAGCTCCCGGCCTGCGCAAGCGGGACGGGCGCGATCGTGCGCTGGCCGTGGATGACGTCGAGTCCCACGAGCACGGGGATGCCGAGGCGCGTCTCCTCGACCGCGACCCGCTGCAGCGCGTTGGTCGCCGCCGCCGAGCGGGGCCAGAAGATCGAGCCGAGGCCCTCCCGGATGAGCTCCGCGGCGTCGTCGTGCCGCGGACGGAACACGATCTGCAGCTGGCCGAGCTTCTCGGCCGGGGTCATCTCGGCGAGCAGCCGCTGCACGCGGGCGGATCGGTTCACGTCGTGCTCCTTCGGAGGTCGCGGCACGCGGGGTCGCGTACGGCTGAGATTCGGTCGGGGATCATGACGATGCCGCCCGGGGCGCGGGCCCCGGGCGGCATCGTTCACTGCGGATTCAGCAGGTCAGTTGCCCCACGCAGCGTCCATGTCGGCGAGCACCTGGTCGACCGTCTTCTGGCCGGTCAGGAGGCCCTGCACTCCGACGCCGAGCGCGTCGTAGACGGCGGGGTTCGGCCAGCTGGCGTTCGGCAGGCCCGTGTAGGCGCCCGACTCGAGCAGGTCACCGATCGGCGCGTAGCTCGGGAGCAGGTCGTCGGCGGTCACACCGGTGATCGGCACGTAGCCGGCCAGGTCGGCGTAGGTCTTGGCCTGCTCCGGCTGGGCAGCCCAGTCGAGGAACTCCTGCGCGGAGGTCTTCACGGCGTCGTCAGCCTTCGCGTTGATCGCCCAGGCGTAGTTCGCCGAGGCGAGCGTGAAGGGCTCCTGCCCCTCGGCCGGCGGGAAGGCCTGGACCGTGATGTCGAGGCCGGTGGCGCCGCCGATCGAGGCCGCGGCCGAACCGGGCGTCGCTGCGGTCAGAGCGGTGCCGCCGCCGATGCCGGCGGTGATGTTGTCGAACGTTCCTCCCGCGGCGCCGTCCTGGAAGCAGCCGGTGTCATTGAGCTCGACGATGTCGTTGAGCGTCTCCTGCCACCCGTCGCTGTCGGCGAAGGTCACGTCGCCGGCGGCCCGCTGCTCGTTCCAGTCCGGGGTGCCCTCGTAGACCCGGGTGGCCGAGATGAGCTGGGCGAACAGGCCGGTGTTGAACGGCACGCCGCCGGCGAGCACCGTGAAGGTCTTGCCGCCGTCGCGGGCCGTCTGGCAGGCCGCGAGGAGATCGTCGTAGGTCGCCGGGTACTCGTCGATGCCGACCTCTTCGCCACCGGCGGAGTTGTAGATGAGGCCGACCGGGGCGAGCGCGGTGGGCTGGCCGTAGACCTTGTCGTCGACGGTGTACTGCGCTTCGCTCCCCGCGGGGATGATGCCCGCGCTGGTGTCGTCCAGCGGCTCGAGGAAGCCCGCCTCGGCGAGCGTGACCACCGAGATCGGCTGGCCCGTCCCGGGCGCGAGGATCATGACGTCGGCGGCGTTGCCGGCTTGGAGCTGCGTGGTGACCTGCGTGTTGTAGGCGTCCGACGGGTACGGGATCACCTCGACCGGAACACCGGTCTCCTTGGTGTACATGTCGGTGAGCTGCTCGTAGTAGTTGTCGGCGTCGTTCGCCTCGGCGACCATGAGCGTGAACCCCTTGTCGGCGGAGTCGCCGGAGTCTCCGCCGCTGTCGCCGCCGCCGCCGGAACAGCCGGCGAGGATGAGGACCCCGGCGAGGGGAGCCGCGAGAAGCGACCACCGGAGAGGCCGGGAGGCTGTGTGCTGTGGCATTTCGACCCTTTCGTGACTTCGTTGTCGCCAGCTCGGGTTGCTGGCTCGGCCTCGGGGCCGCACATCAAGCGTCGCACGATATGTAGGTTTCCGACATTAGCGATGCTTATGTGCGGCAATTGCCTCGGTGATCCCCGATTTCACCCAGATCAGGGGATCATCTCGACGAGCAGGACCACGGGCCCTGCAAGGCCTGCGGCCAGCGGTGCGGCGTCCGTCTCGAACACTTCGGTCATCGGGGCGAAGATCTCGCCGGTCGGGACGGATGCCTCGGCGATGAGTCGATTGCGCCACGGATTCGCGATCTCGACCTGGAGTGTGTTGTCGTCGGCCCGCACCGCCGCGGTCACGTCGACGTGGAACGGCGCTGTCCACGCGATCCCGCACTCGACGCCGTTGAGGACCACTCGGGCGATGTCGCCGACGCGGCCGAGCTCGAGGGTGATCCGCCCGTCGTCCGGTTGCCGGGTCAGCGTGAACCGCGTGCGATAGACCGCCGTCCCCGAGAACGCCTGTGCCTCGTCGTCGAGGTCCGTCCACAGCCGTGGTCCGTCGGGCAGCGCGACCGGCGGACGGCCGGGAAGCTCCAGCGTCCACGCGCCCTCGATCGTGCGACGGTCGACGGTCCCCCTGGCCGCCGTCGGGCCGGGACCCCCCGGCACGACGAACACCGAGCCGAACGGCGCCAGCGCGATCTCGAACGACCGGCGGTCACCGCCCGCGCCGACGTCGACCAGTGGCGCGGTGCGAAGTGCGACCGGGTCCCACGCGCTGAGTGCCGCCACCTCGGCGGGCACGATGATCCGTGCGGTCACGTTCTCCGCGCTCGGATTGGCGAGGAACGTGACGCGCTGCCCGTCCACGACCCGCGCGATGGTGCGGAGCCGCGCGCCGACGACCTCGAGCTGCGGCGAGATGCCGAGCGCGCTCAGGGCCGCGCCGAGATCCGTCGTGGAGATGACGCGGCCGCGGGCGCGCGGGTGGACCCAGATCTCGTCGCACAGCCGCGTGAACTCGTCATCGTCGTCGGCGAGGGACGGTGACTGCTCGGGCCGCACGCCCACAACGGTCGCTCCCGCATCGAGCAGAGAGGCGATCCGGCGCAGCGTCTCGTTCGTCAGGCGCCGACTCGAGCCGCCGAGGTGGAGCACCCGGTAGCGCGCGCCGCGCGCGACGAGCTCCCCGTCCTCCACCCGCAGCAGCGCCAGCGCGTCCGCGCCGACGTAGTCGAAGTCGAAGCCGTCCGGCACGGTCGTGTCGAAGCCGGCGTCGTAGAGGCCCGTCACCGGCGCTTCCTCGCCGACGAAGACGGCGATGTCGACCGCCGGCTCGCCGGACGAGAGCACGGCCGAGCACCGCGCGAGGTAGTCGATCCACGGGCGCGCCATCTGCGCCCAGGTCTCGTTCCGTGTGAACGCCTGCCCGAGGAACGGTGCGAGTGCGATGCCGGGCGGCGGCGCGGCGACCGGCTGGTGCGGCGACGTGTGGATGCAGAAGCGTGTCACGCCGAGCGCGAGCTGCAGGTCGGCGACGTGCTTGAGGCTCCGCGGCGACGAGGCCCACGGGCGGTCGAAGCTCGTGAACGCCTCGGCGCCCGTCCACCGCCTGCCGTGCACATGCGCGACGGATGCTGCGCCCTTGAGGTCCGCGACATACGTCGGCCGCGGACCGGCTTCGGGATCGAACGTCCACATGGCGCCCATCGGCACGTCGGCGTGCGCCCGCATCGCCAGGTCGTCGCCGAGCTGCGGCCGCCCGTCCTCGAGCGCCTCCGCGTAGTACGTCATGCCGCGGCGGTGCGCCTCGGCGGAGAGGGTTCCGTAGTACTCGGTCGCGAGCAATTCCGAAAGCGTTCGCCTGTAGTCGTAGAGGAATCGATCGGATGCCTCGGCTCCGCCCACGAGATACCCCGCGAGCGTCGGCAGCCAGGGCGTCGGGTCGTAGCCGCGCAGCTCGCGGAAGCGCTCGAGGATCCCGTCGGTCCAGTTCTGCGCCCCGGCCTCGATGCTGTCGCTGAGCAGGGCGTCGTACCGGCCGGGGGTGAACCGCTCGAGATGCCGCTCGAGGTACGCCGCGACGCGGCGGCCGTCGAGCTTGTCGACCTCCAGTCCGGTGGCGTCGGGCAGCGCCGGTCCGTTGGTCTGGCCGGTGAGGGATGCCCCGATCCGCAGCACGCGCCAGCGCCCGGGCGGAGCGTCCCACGTGAGGCGGTCGCCGTCGACATGGGCGGTGAGGTCGTGGATCTCGGACGGAGCCGGCGACGCAGCATCCGGTGCGGGAGTCGTGTCGATCGCGTAGTAGTCGGGAGCGACGCCGAAGCCGGCCTTCACCTCGGCCTGGTGCACACGCGCGCCGGAGCGCAGCGCGAACTCGGAGACGAGGAAGGCGTCGCTGCGGCGCAGCACCGGCGGGAGTCGCACACCGTCGGCGACGGGCGGGAGAGCCTCGGCGGCGCTCGCGCCCGACAGCACGAGCCGGAAGCGGCCGCCTGTGACCGGGGCGAACGTCGCAGATCTCGCCGGCACCGTCGTGGCGGGCAGCGTGACGACATCGCGGTAGGCGTCGCCGTCGTCGCTCACCTGCAGCACCGCCTCGGGCGGTGGCGCGGCGCCGAACCCGTGCGGCCCGGGAAAGCCGAGCGTGACCGAGCAGGCCGTCACGGGCTCGTCGAAGTCGAGCTCGAGCCAGGCCGACGACCACGCGTCGGGATCCCGGGGGAGCGAGACGGCGCCGTCGAACGAGCCGTCGACGAGCCGGTCGATGTCGTCGACGGGGGCGGAGCCGTGCACCCGGTCCGGCCGGAGCGCCTCCTGCGCCGGCACGGCCGGCAGGGCGACCACTCGCCAGTCCACCGCCCACGGCTCGCGGGAGTCCGCGCCGGGGCGCGGCGAGTCCTGGAACGTGCCGGCGACCGCCGCAAGCGGCGGGAGCTCGACAGTGCGGCGCTCACCGCCGTCGATGACGCACTCCGACCACACCAGCTTCTTCATGGCGTCGCCGGGGCCCACCCACGGACCGCCCGAGGCGCTCCAGCCCGATGACGTCGCCACCGCGAGCTCGAGGCCGAGGGCGGACGCCGTGCGCGACGTCGTCTGGATCGCGTCGTGCCAGGCGTCCGTTCCCAGCCGCACCGGTTCGGGCACGACGAGGGGAACCCCCATGCCGCCGTCGAAGAGCTGTACCCCGCGCACGCCGACATCGTGCAGCCAGGTCAGATCCCGCACGATCCCGGCGGGATCGATGTTGCCGTCCATCCAGTGCCACCAGGCGCGCGGGCGCGCCTCGTCCGGCGGGTCGACGAAGTCCTGCCACAGGAAGGAGAGGCCCTCGGGCGCGCTCGACGATGACTCGGCCACGTTCCTCATCCTGCGCGAGGAACCGGCTGCGGCGGGGTGCTGAACCACTTATATCCGGTATTGCCAGAACTAATGTGTGCTTCCGACACAAGTGTGTGATAGTGGCTGTGACGCCGCCGGTGAAGGGGCGCATGACGACGAGGTCAGAGAGTAGATGACAGTGACGATCGAGCGAGACGCGACGCGCACCCTCACGGTGCCACCCGAAGCCCGACGCACGCCGCGCCCCCGCGGCGGCCGCCGCCCGCTGATCAGCTACGGGCACTGGTGGTGGGCTCTTCCGGCCATCATCCTCGTCATCGCGGTGCACTATGTCGCCACCCTGACGGGAGGCTTCTTCGCCTTCACGAACTGGACCGGCCTCGGGGACTGGGAGTTCATCGGCCTCGACAACTTCGTGCGGATCTTCAACGACCCGCTCATGGTCGGCGCCGTGATCAACACGCTCTTCCTGGCGTTCGGCTCCGTCATCCTGACGAACATCCTCGGGCTCGGCTTCGCCCTGGCCATCAACCGCACGCTGAAGACCCGCTACATCCTGCGGACGCTGCTCTTCATGCCCGTCGTGCTGAGCCCTCTCGCCGTCGCGTACGTCTGGAAGTTCATCTTCCAGTTCAACGGCCCGCTCAACGGCTTCCTCGCCGCGATCGGCCTCGAGGAGATGCAGAAGGTCTGGCTCGCGGACCCCACCTGGTCGATCTGGGCGATCCTGCTCACGGTCGTCTGGCAGCAGACCGGCTTCGTCATGGTGATCTACCTGGCCGGCCTCGCCTCGGTGCCGGTCGAACTCGAAGAGGCGGCCGCGCTCGACGGCGCCGGCGTCTTCAAGCGGTTCTGGCACGTGACGGTCCCCGGCATCCGTCCCTCCATCGCGATCGCGACGACGCTCGGCATCATCCAGGGCCTGCGGATCTTCGACCAGATCCTCGCGCTCACGGCCGGCGGTCCGGCCGGCGCCACCGAGACCCTGGCTACCCAGGTGTACAAGCAGGCGTTCTCGCTCGGCCAGTTCGGCTTCGGCTCGGCGCTCGCGCTCGTGCTGACCGTCATCATCCTCGTCTTCGCGATCCTCCAGCAGTACGCGACGCGCGACCGCGACGCCGCTCGAAAGGCCTGACATGTTCCGCTACACCAAGCTCACCGCGGTGCGGGAAGTCCTCATCTGGATCATCACGATCATCGGGCTGCTGCCCTTCTACTTCCTGATCGCCACCGCGTTCAAGACCGACCAGGAGGCGCTGACGACGAGCGCCATGGCGCCGCCGCAGTCGCTCGACTTCAACGCGTTCATCGAGGTCCTGACCACCGGCGGACGCAACAGCATCCCCATGGCGATCCTCAACAGCGCGATCATCACGGCGGGCGCCATCTTCGGGCTGGTGCTGTTCGGCTCGGTCGCCGCCTACGTCATCACCCGTCGCACCCGCGCCTGGACAAACCTGACGTTCTACCTGGTGCTCATCGCGATCATCCTGCCGGCTCAGCTGGGCACCGTGCCGCTCTACATCGGGGCGCGCACCGTCGGCCTCACGGGCAACGCGATCGGCATGATCCTGCTGTGGATCGGCATCCTGCTGCCGTTGTCGGTGTTCCTCTACGCCAGCTTCTTCCGCGGCCTCACGACCGAGTACGAGGAGGCGGCCGTCATCGACGGAGCCTCGCCGACGCAGGCGTTCTTCCGGGTGGTGCTGCCGCTCATGGCACCGGCGACCGGCACGGTCGCGATCCTCGCGGGTCTCATCGTCTGGAACGACTTCTTCAACTCGCTGATCTTCCTGGGCGGCTCGACGACCCAGACGCTGCCCGTCGCGATGTACACGTACGTCGGCGGTCTCGTATCGGCGTGGAACAAGATCTTCGCCGTCGTGATCATCTCGATGATCCCGATCCTGCTCTTCTACATGTTCGCCCAGAAGAAGTTCATCCAGGGCTTCGCCGGCGGCCTGAAGGGCTGAGAGGCCGATCCGCCGTGGGCGCCGACAACCGCGCGGCGTTCGAGACGTTCGTCGACCTCTTCTACACGCAGAAGCGTGTGGCGGATGCGTTCGCCTTCCTCGTCTCGGACGACTACATCCAGCACAACCCCACCATCGGCGACGGCCCCGCGCCGGCGATTGAGATGCTCACCCCGAAGTTCGACGGATCGCCCGAGGCGACGTTCGACATCCAGCGCATCCTCGTGGACGGCGACCTCGCCATGGTGCACGTGAAAGCCTCCCGACCCGGCGCTGCGGACGCCGCGGTCGCGGACATCTACCGATTCGAGGACGGCCGGATCGTCGAGCACTGGGACGTGCTGCAGCAGGTCCCCGTGCACGCCGTCCACGACCACCCGATGTTCTGACTCCTCGACGCGCTCGGGGACCGAGAGAAGGCTCACCCATGTATCAGCTTGCACCCAACATCGAACTCCTCTTCACGGAGGCCGGCGACTACCACGACCGCGTGCGCGCGGCCGCCGCGGCGGGGTTCGACGCCGTCGAGATGTGGGGCCCCACCGGGGTGGACGCTCCGGCGACGCCCAAGGATCTGCCGGCGCTCAAGGCCGCGCTCGAAGAGACCGGCACGCAGCTGACCGCCCAGCTCGCGGAGCCGCGCACGCAGTTCATGATCCCGCCGTGGGACCACTCGGAGTTCTTCCGCAAGCTCGACGAGGGCGTCGCGATCGCCACCGACCTCGGCTGCCCCCGCATCGTCGTCGGCAGCGGCACGGGCTTCGGCGGCTGGAAGCGTCAGGTGCAGCTCGACAAGCTCATCGAGATCTACCAGAGGGCCGTCGCGCAGATCGACGGCTCCGGCATCACGCTCGTGCTCGAGCCGGTCAACGTGCGCGTCGACCACCCCGGCTCGCTCCTGGACCGCACCGCCGAGGCGGTCTACGTCGCCCGCGGCGTCGCGTCGCCGCGGTTCGGCGTGCTGTACGACATCTACCACTCGGCCGTCGAGGGCGAGGACATGACCGTCGAGCTCGCCAACGCGGGCGACCTCGTGAAGTACGTCCAGCTCGCCGACGCCCCCGGCCGTGGCGAGCCGGGCACCGGCGACCTCGACTGGGCGGAGCGCTTCGGCATCCTCCGCGCCAACGGCTACGACGGGCCGGTCGGCCTCGAGTACTACCCGACCGTCGAGTCCGCAGCATCCGTCGCCCTCATCCGTGAGCTGGCGGTCACGGCATGAGCCGCTACCCCGCCTCGGTCGACGTCGCGATCGTCGGCAGCGGTCCCGCCGGTGCGACGTACGCGCGCATCCTGAGCGAGGAGGCGCCGGATGCGTCGATCGCGATGTTCGAGGTCGGGCCCACGGTCTCCGACCCGCCGGGTGCGCACGTGAAGAACATCGAGGACACGGGGCTCCGCGCCCGGGCGCAGGAGCGCTCGGAGGGCCCCGGGGCGGGCGCGGCGACGGTGAACTCGCCCGGCGCGGTGAAGTCGGGCGAGCGGCGCGCGCGCCCCGGCACCTACCTCCTCGCCGACGGCTACCAGGTCGACGGGGAGGACGGGCTTCCGGTCGCGGCGTTCTCGAGCAACGTCGGCGGCATGGCGGCCCACTGGACCGGCGCGTGCCCGCGGCCCGGCGGGAGCGAGCGCATCCCGTTCCTCGACGACCTCGACGAGCTGCTCGCCGACGGCGATCGGCTCCTGGGCGTGACGACGGATGCCTTCGACGCGGCGCCGTTCACCGCGCTCGTGCGCGACCGGCTCGCCGCCGTCGTCGACGACGGCCGCAACGAGGCCGCACGCGTGCAGCGCATGCCGCTCGCGGTGCACCGGCGCGACGACGGCCGGCTGGTGTGGTCGGGCTCGGACGTCGTGCTCGGCGACGCCACACGTGCGAACCCACGGTTCTCGCTGTTCGACGAGTCGCTCGTGACGCGCGTGCTCGTCGAGGACGGACGCGCGGCGGGCGTCGAGGTCCGGGACCTCCGCACCGGTGAGGTGCACGAGGTGCGCGCCCGCGCCGTCGTGGTCGCCGCCGATGCGCTGCGCACCCCGCAGGTGCTGTGGGCGTCGGGCGTGCGCCCCGCCGCGCTCGGCCGCATGCTCAACGACCAGACGCAGGTGGTCTACGCCTCGCGACTGCGCGACGTCGAGCCGCCCGCAGAGGACGGGATCGCAGCATCCGGAGCCCTCTCCGAGCAGAGCGGCGTCAGCTGGGTGCCGTTCACGGACGAGATGCCGTTCCACGGGCAGATCATGCAGCTCGACGCCTCGCCGGTGCCGCTCGCGGACGACGACCCTGTGATCCCCGGATCGATCGTCGGGCTCGGCCTGTTCTGCGCCAAGGATCTGCAGTGGGACGACCGCGTCGAGTTCTCGGACACCGAGCAGGACTCGTATGGGATGCCCGCGATGCGCCTGCACTACACGCTCACCGACCGTGATCATGCCGTGCTCGATCGCGCACGGGCGGAGATCGTCGAGCTCGCGAAGGCTGTCGGCGAGCCGATCGGCGACCGGCCGTTCACGATGCCGCTCGGCGCCTCGCTGCACTACCAGGGCACGACCCGCATGGGCGAGACCGACGACGGCCAGAGCGTCTGCGGCCCCGACAGCGAGGTATGGGGCGTGCCCGGGCTGTTCGTCGCAGGCAACGGCGTCATCCCGACCGCGACGGCGTGCAACCCCACGCTGACGTCGGTCGCGCTCGGGGTGCGCGGAGCGCGCCACATCGCTCGCACTCTTGCTTATGTCTAAATCCGACATTAGAGTGTAGAAACAAGAAGTAAGTGTCAAGGAGGACTCTGTGATCCCCGATCGCATCATCGAGCAGGGAACGCTCACGACCGACGGCGCCCGCGTCTCGGTCGAGGTTCGCTTGCCGTGGTACCGCGCCCTGCCCGCCTCGTGCATCGGCCGCGCCACGCTCACCGTCGACGGCGTCGAGGTGCCGGCCGATTCCCTCCGCTGGGGGATGAACGGCCAGACCTTCACCTTCGACGAGCTCGTGCCGAACACCCAGGACTGGTGGTTCCCGACCGACTCCGCCGTGCTCTCGGGCGACCTCGAGCTCGCCGGCGATGCCGAGCACAAGGTCGAGGTCGGCCTCACCCTCTACATCCCGTACATCGTCATCGGCGAGAACGAGGTGCTCCACATCGAGGAGCACGACGCCAAGACCATGACCGCACGAAAGGCGGTGGCGGCATGACCGCCCTTCGACAGGCTCAGGGACCGGGTTCGCCCATCCAGGGCGTGACGCTGTACAGCTTCACGCGCGCCTTCCACGGCCGCGAGTACGACCTCGAGGGCCTCATCCGCAAGGTCGCCGCCGACGGCTACGGCCCGGGTCTCGAGATCATCGGCTTCTCGAGCTTCCGCGGTTTCCCCGAGATCGACGACCGTTTCGCCGGATGGTTCCGCGACCTCGTCGACGAGACCGGCCTCGTCACCACCTCGCTCGCCGTGAACGCCGACATCGGCATCCACCGCGACCGCCTGCTCACGCAGGACGAGCTGCTCGAGTACATGCGCCGCCAGATCGCGGCAGCCGCCAAGCTCGGCTTCCCGATCGCGCGCGTGCAGATCTCGATCGAGCCCGACTCGATGGAGGCGCTCGCGCCGATCGCCGAGGAGTACGGCGTCACGCTCGCCCTCGAGGTGCACGCCGACCAGTACGCGTCGCACCCGCGCATCCTCGCCCTCCGCGACCGCTACGAGAAGGTCGGCTCGCCGTTCCTCGGCTTCACGATGGACTGGGGCGCCACAGTCACCGGCTTCGCGCCGTCGCTGCTCGAGGCCTACCGCCGCCGCGGCGCGTCGGAGGAGCTCCTCGGCAAGGTCGTCCAGCTGTGGGACGAGTTCTACGAGCAGGGCCCGCCCGTCGACCAGGCCGACCACGGCCAGCGCTTCGGCCGCTTCATCGGCCTCGCCGCGCAGAACGGCCGCCCCGACCTCGGCATCGACTTCGCGATCAACGGCACCGGCCTGTTCGGCCCGGCACGCGTGGACGACTGGCTCGAGATCATGCCGTGGATCACGCACGTGCACGGCAAGTTCTTCGGCATCGACGAGAGGGGCGAAGAGCCCTCGGTGCCGGTGCGCGACCTCGTGACCCTGCTCGTCGAGAACGGCTACAACGGCGCCATCTCGAGCGAGTACGAGGGCTGGCACTGGAACCACTGGCAGTCGCCTTTCGACATCATCGCCGGTGAGCAGGCTGTGCAGCGCTCGGCTGCGCAGGCAGCCGGCTCGCGCATGGTGACGGATGCCGCGGCCGCACGTCTGCAGCTGGCCCAGTGGCTGCCCAGCACCGAGGGAGCGAAGGCATGAGCGCCGACATCGCCGGCACCGGCATCCGTCTGGGCACGACCCTCTACTCGATGACGAGCGAGTTCGCCGCAGGCCTTTACACGCCCGAGACGCTCATCGCCGCCGTCGCCGAGAACGGCATCGGCCCGGGCGTCGAGTTCAACATCGCACAGCTGCTGCGCACCTACCCCGACGTCGACGACGCCTTCGTCAAGCTGTGGTTCGATTCGCTCGAGAAGTACGAGCTCGAGCCCAGCGCCGTCGGCACGAACCTCGATATGGGGCGCCGCAAGGACCGCGACATGACGCCCGACGAGGAGCACGACTTCCTCGCGCGGCAGCTGAAGACCGCGCACACGCTGGGCTTCAAGAGGGTCGTGATCCGCTCCGCGGGCAAGGAGCTGCTGCGGAGCCTCCTGCCGCTCGCCGAGAAGTACGACCAGCGGCTCGGCTACGAGATCCACGCGCCCGAGGGCCCGAACAGTCCCAAGGTGCTGCAGATCCGCGAGCTCTACGAAGAGCTCGACAGCGACCGACTGGGCTTCACCGCCGACTTCTCGTCGACGATGCACAGCCTCTCGCCGCGCCTGCTGGGCACCCTCCGCCAGATGGACATGCCGGAGGAGTACTTCCCGGTGATGGACGAGATCTGGCACAAGCCGCTGCCGATGCACGTGCGCAACCAGGAGTTCGAGGACTACCTCACGGCGCAGGGGTGGGACTTCCTCAAGGCCGGTCCGTTCACGCGCCTCGCGTTCAACATGCACGGGCTCGTGCCGCCGGAGGAGTGGCTCGACATCATGCCGCAGATCTTCCACGTGCACGCGAAGTTCTACGACATCGGCGCCGACGGCCAAGAGCCGGCGATGGACATCCCGCGCATCGTGCGCCAGTTCGTCGAGGGCGGCTATCAGGGCTACCTCTCGAGCGAGTGGGAGGGCCACGCGTTCTCCGACCTCGGCGAGGCCGACCCCATCGACCTTGTGAAGAAGCAGCACGCGCTGATGCGCCGTGCCATCGAAGAGACCGTCGCCTCCCGCTCCGGCGCAGCGGTCTGAGGCCGGCGAAAGGAACAGCCATGGCCACCCACAACTCGCTCTTCTCCGAGAAGGACGTCCGCCGCACCGACGACGGCATCGCGGTCTCGGTGCAGCTGCCCTGGTACCGCAGCCTCTGGCTCTCGGCGGTCGATGATGTCGCAGCATCCGTCAACGGCGTCCCCGTGCCGAGGGAGGACCTGCGCTTCGTGCTACAGGGGCGCTCGTACACGATCGACGAGCTGCCCGAGCAGTCCGAGACGCTCTGGTTCGTCGCCGACCGGCCCGACGTCGAGATCGCCTTGGCGCCGCCGGCCGCGGGCGAGAAGCTCACCGTCGAGGTCGTCCTCACGATGCGCCTGCTCTACATGCAGATCATGCCCGGCGTCGACGGCGGCCCCGGCCGCTACGTCACCAACCGTGTGCCGGTCGAGCGTGAAGTCGTGCTCGCATGACGCTCCGCGTGGCCATGATCGGCTACGGCTTCATGGGCGCCGCGCACTCGGTGGGCTGGCGGCAGGCGCCGCACGTGTTCTCGCTGCCCGACGACGTCGAGATGGCCGTGATCGTCGGCCGCAATGCGAAGGCGGTGGCGGATGCTGCGGCCCAGTGGGGCTGGGCGGAGTCGGCGACCGATTGGCGCGAGGTGATCGCGCGCGACGACATCGACATCGTCGACATCGTGACGCCGGGCGACTCGCACGCCGAGATCGCGATCGCGGCGCTCGAGGCCGGCAAGCACGTGCTGTGCGAGAAGCCGTTGGCCAACACCGTCGAGGAGGCCGAGGCGATGGCCGACGCCGCGTCCCGCGCCGCCGCTCGTGGCGTGCGCTCGATGGTCGGATTCACCTACCGCCGCGTGCCCGCCGTGACGTTCCTCCGGGACCTCATCGCGCAGGGCGCCGTCGGTAAGATCGCGCATGTGCGCGCGGCGTATCGCCAGGATTGGCTGGTCGATCCCGAGATGCCGCTGGCGTGGCGTCTGCAGAAGGAGCACGCGGGCTCCGGGGCGCTGGGCGACATCGGTGGGCACATCATCGACATGACGCAGTTCGTGACGGGGCTCGACGTGACGGCCGTCTCGGGCGTCGTCGACACCATCGTGAAGCAGCGCCCGCTCGAGGGGGAGAACCGCTCCCTGAGCCTGTCGAAGGGGTCGGGCACCGCGGCCGAGGCCTACGGCGAGGTCACCGTCGACGATGTCGCGATGTTCACCGGGCGCCTCGAGTCGGGGGCTCTGGTGTCGTTCGAGGCGTCGCGGTTCGCGACCGGGCGCAAGAACGACCTGTCGATCGAGGTGTCGGGAGACAAGGGCGCGCTGCGCTTCGACCTCGAAGACCTCAACACGCTCTGGTTCTACGACCGGACGGCGCCGGAGTCGACGCAGGGCTTCACGCGGATCCTCGTGACGGAAGCGTCGCATCCGTATGTCGCGGCGTGGTGGCCGGCCGGACACATGCTGGGCTATGAGCACGGATTCAGTCACCAGGTCGTGGACCTGGTGACGGCGATCGCCGAGGGCACCGACCCGCACCCATCGTTCGACGAGGGGCTGTCGGTGCAGCGGGTGCTCGCCGCCGTCGAGGAGAGCTCGGCCCACGACTCCGTCTGGGTCTCCGTCAATGCCGACGTCACCGTGAAGGGATAGCAATGCCTCGTCCGATCACCCTGTTCACCGGCCAGTGGGCCGATCTGCCGTTCGAGGAGGTGGCCCGGCTCGCGGGCGAGTGGGGCTACGACGGTCTCGAGATCGCGTGCTGGGGCGACCACATCGACGTGTCCCGGTGGGACGACGCCGACTACGTGCAGTCGCGCCTCGACATCCTCGAGCGCAACGGCCTGAAGGTGGGGACGATCTCGAACCACCTCGCCGGACAGGCGGTGTGCGACGATCCGATCGACCAGCGGCACCGCGACATCCTGAACGACCGGGTGTGGGGCGACGGCGAACCGGAGGGCGTGCGGCAGCGCGCCGCCGAAGAGCTGAAGATGACGGCGCGGTTCGCGGCGAAGCTCGGCGTGAAGACGGTGACCGGGTTCACGGGCTCGTCGATCTGGAAGGCCGTGGCGATGTTCCCGCCGGCGTCCGACGAATGGATCGCCGCCGGCTACCAGGACTTCGCCGACCGGTTCCACCCGATCCTCGACGTGTTCGAGGAGGTCGGGGTGCGGTTCGCGCTCGAGGTGCACCCGTCCGAGATCGCCTACGACTACTGGACGACGAAGGCGACGCTCGACGCGATCGGGCACCGGGAGAGCTTCGGGATCAACTTCGACCCCTCGCACTTCATGTGGCAGCAGCTGGACCCGGTGGCGTTCGTGCTCGACTACGCGGAGCACATCTTCCACGTGCACGTGAAGGAGTCGATCACCAACCTCGACGGCCGCAACGGGGTGCTCGGCTCGCACCTGCCGTGGGCCAACCCGCGCCGCGGCTGGACGTTCGTGTCGACCGCGCACGGCCAGGTGCCGTGGGAGCCGCTGTTCCGCGCGCTCAACGCGATCGGCTACGACGGCCCCACCTCCGTGGAGTGGGAGGACGCCGGCATGGACCGCCTGCAGGGCGCCCCGGAGGCCATCGCGTTCGTCCGCAAGCTCAACGCCATCACCCCGCCCGCGGCCGCCTTCGACGCCGCGTTCTCCACCAAGGCCGACTAGGCCTCGACCGAAGCGCCCCGGATCCGCCGGGGCGCCCTTCGGCGTGCCTTCGCACGCCCTGCACGAAGGAGTGTTCCGCATGACCGATGTCCTGAACGCGCTCATCCTGTCGGGTCACATGACCCGCGAGCACGACAACGAGTTCCGCAGCTTCCGCCAGCACAACCAGTGGCTCACGACCCTGCTCGAAGACACCGGGCGCTTCCGGGTCCGCATCGTCGAGGATCCGCGCGGACTCGGCGCCGACATCATCGACAAGTACGACGTCGTCATCGTCGTCTTCGAAGGTCGCGACGGCTACCACGAGAAGGCGGTCGGCTTCGGAGCGGAGACGGATGCTGCGCTCCTGAAGTTCGTCCATGACGACGGCAAAGGCATCGTGTGGTTCCACGGGTCCGCCGCGCAGGAGGACGACTGGGGCTACCCCGACGAGTACAACGTCATGCGCGGCTCCCGCCTCACCGTCGCCGGGGGACTGCGGCCCCGGCCGTGGGGCGAGGCGCAGCTCGACACGGTCGAGCCGCGGCACGCGATCACCGAGGGCATCAGCGCCCGGTGGACGGTCACCGGCGACGACATCCTCACCGGCGTCGAGATCGCCGAGGGCGCCCAGGTGCTCCTCACGACCTACGACGACCTCGAGTCGTATGAGAAGGCGCCGATGTGGCCGATGTCGCACTACCCGGTCGCGATCCCGCCGGAGGGCATCGCTGCGCTTCCGGGCATGAACACGGATCAGCCGATCGCCTGGATCAACGAGTACGGCGCCGGCCGGTCGTTCACCATCACGATCGGCCACGACATCGACACGTTCCGCCGCATCGAGTTCATCCGCATGTTCCCGCGCGGCGTCGAGTGGGCGGCGATCGGCGAGATCACGCTCGATGGCCCGGATCGTCGTGGTGAGCGGCGCTTCCTGCCGTGGCCGTACTACAACCACGAGGGCTGAGTCGCGGGACGACGAAGGGGCCGGACGCGTCGCGTCCGGCCCCTTCGCGTCGTCGAGCGACCCGCGGTCAGCGGGCCGTGCCCACGGCCGACAGGGCGCGCTGCGCGAGCGCGAGGTGCGCGCGGGTCGTCGCCGCCGGATCGGCGTCGAGCCACTCGTGGCCGCCCCACTCGCTGGTGAGGGTGCCGGTGAAGCCGGTGCGACGCAGGGCCGCCCCGATGTCGGCGATCGGCGCGGAGACGCGGCCGTCGGCGTCGTCGAGATCCCAGAACTTGAGGTGCACGCCGGCGGTGAGCGGCAGCATCGGCTCGAGGTCGGCGACGCCCGACCGACCGAACCGTACGAGCAGATTCATGAAGAGCGTGTGGACGGCGGGCGGCACGCGTCCCTCCCGGAGCGTGGCGATCACGGCCTGGTGGGTCTCGGGCGCGCGCCATTCGGTCTCGAGGCGGTGCACCAGCTCGTCGTCGACGCCGCCCCGGCGGAGCTCGTCGAGGTACGACGGCGGCAGCGAGGGCATGAGCAGGCTGATGTCGACGAGCACGCGGATGCGGGGATCATCGAGTCCCTGCAGCAGCTCCAAGTTGGCCGCGACCGCGGGCTGGTCGAGCGTCTGCTGGCCCTGGATCTCCTCGTAGAGCACCACGTCCAACTCGTGCAGGACCGGCTGGGCGAGGCGCAGGAGCTCAGGCTCCGCCTGACCGAACGGCACGCGCACGCCGCGCGCGCCGAGCCGTGCGGCCGCCCGCAGCTGCGGCACGAGGAACGCGAGCCGCTCCTGCTCGGTGCGCCGGCGCGTCGGCGAGATCCAGTCGTCGAGGCTCGCTCCGACGATCGTCACGGCGCCGCCCGCCGCGGCCAGACGCTCGCGGAACGCATCCACCTCCGCGTCGGACGGCTCGGGGAACGAGCGCCACACCTGACCCGCCTCGATCTCGATGGTCGATGCGACGCCGTCCGCGACGACGCCGATCGCGATGTCGTCGGCCGTCCGTTCGGCGCGGATCACCTCGGGCGTCCAGTTGAACGCACTGGCTGAGACGGCCCACTCGGCGGGAACGTCGTCGCGCGGAGCGTCGGCCCGGTCCTCGACGGTCACGATGTCCGTGGTCGAGTGCGGGCGAGTGGATGCTGCGTCCCCGAGCTCCAGCGCGCGCTCGGCGCGGAACGGCAGGGCGAGCGGGCCGGACGGCCCGGCCTGGAGGTACGGCACCACGAGCACGAACGACGCCGAGATGTCGTGGGCGCCGGGAGGCAGCATCCGTTCGCCGCGCAGTTCGAGCCGGTCCTGGATGAACCACCAGCCCTGCTCGGCCCGGAGAGCGTCGGGTTCGACCTCGCGCTCATCGCGCCGGACCGTGACGGGGACGGCGACCCCGTCGACCTGCACCGCAATGTCGGTCACGGCGGCGAGGGGCATCGACCGGATCCACGGCAGGCTCACGCGCAGGGCGAAGCCCGAATCCGTCGCGACGAGCGCATCGTCGAGCAGCAGCGGCAACGCCATCGTGTTCACTCCCTTGTGTCGGCACCGGAAGAGCCGGCTTCAGACAGGAAGCTACACGCTTTTGTCGATTTCTGGAAGAAGTTGTCGGCGAATGACGAGAGCCCTACGCCACCGCTTCGAGCGCACCGCGGATCGCCACGACCGTGGGCCGCCCGTCGCCGAACCAGCGGGGGAAGGTCACCTCGAAGAGCTGCTCGCGCACCATCTCGACACCGCCACGCAGCGGCTCGCGCCGGTCGTTGACGGACTGCGCGATCGTCAGGTCGCGCGTGGCGAGGGGGAGCGACAGCTCGTAGACGCGCTGACGCACCTCGGCCAGCAGCAGCTCTCCGGCGCCGGCCATGGCGCCGCCGATCACGATGACGGACGGGTTGAACATGTTGACGAGCGCGGCGATCGACTCGCCGACGACGCGGGCCGAGCGCTGCACGAGCCGGATAGCGAGGGCGTCGCCGTTCTCGGCCGCGATCGAGATGAGCTCGGGCGTGAGCTCCTCGCCGTCGGCGACGCGGGTGGCGAGCACACCCGTGGCGCCGGCCTCGATCTCGGCGAGGGCGTCGCGGATCATCGCCCATCCGCCGGCGACGGCTTCGAGGCATCCGATCTTGCCGCAGCGGCAGAGGGCATCCGAATCCCGCACCCGCACGTGACCGATGTCGCCCGCGGCGCCGTTGACGCCACGGTGGATGCGCCCGTGCGAGAGGAGTCCGGCGCCGATGCCGGAGCCCATCTTGCAGTAGATCAGATCGAGGCGGTCGTCGTCGCGGCGGGCGCGCTCCCCGAACGTGAGCAGGTTCACGTCGTTGTCGACCCACACGGGGGCGTCGTAGCGCTGTTCGAAGCGGCGCCGCACGTCGAAGCCGTTCCAGCCGGGCATGATCGGCGGTGCGACCGGGCGGCCGCTGTCGAAATCCACCGGCCCGGGCACGCCCACGCCGATGCCCCAGACCGGCACGTCCGGGGTGCGCGCGAGCACCTCGTCGATCATGCTCAGGGCCTTGTCGAGCGTCTCCGCGGGGCCGCGGGCGATGTCCCACGGCGAATGCTCCTGATCGATGACGTCGCCGTCGAGGAGTGCGACGCCGACGTGGATGTGGAGTGCACCGAGGGCGCAGACGACGATGCGTCCGGCGTCGCCGCGGAAGCGGAGGGTGCGCGGTGCGCGGCCCCCCGACGAAGGGCCGAACTCGCCGTCGGCGAGGTAGCCCATCTCGATCGCGTGGTCGACGCGCTGGGTCACGACGCCACGGCCCAGACCGGTCACGCGGCCGATCTCGGGACGGGTTGCGGCTTCGCCGGTGCGAACCATGTTGACGATGCGGAGAAGGCTCGTCATCTCGTCGGTCTGTGCGCCGAACCGCAGCGTGGACTCTCTGGCCATGGTCGATTCTTACATAACACCGCGCATTGGACACGGAAATCGTGACATCTATAGTCAAACGACTTCACACTTAGGTACGCTTCCAGCCGAAGTAAGGAGGCGTCCATGGCTCGTGGTGTGGGCATCATCGGTGCGGGTCCCGGAGTGGCGGCACTGCATCTTCCGACCCTCGCGCGCCTGAGCGACGCCTTCCGCGTCGTGCACGTCGCCGACGGGGGCAGCGGCCGGGGGGCCGCACTCGCGGCGCGCGTGGGTGCCCGATCGTCGACGGGCGCCGAGGCCATCATGGCGGATCCGGAGGCGGAGGTCGTCGCGATCTGCAGCCCGCCCGCCCAGCATGCGGCGCAGATCATCGCGGCCGTCGCCGCGGGCAAGCGCGCGGTGTTCTGCGAGAAGCCGATCGGCACGACCGTCGCCGAGGCGGAAGAGGCCGTCGAGGCGTGCCGCCGCGCCGGCGTGCCACTCATCGTCGGCACGAATCACTACTTCGACCCGGCGTGGGGCCGGGCCAAACATCACCTCACGGCGTCGGGCGGGCCGGTCATCTCGATCTCCGTCCAGCTCGCGCTGGCGCCCAACACGCGGTATCACCAGCTCGTCACCGAGCTGCCCGTCGCGGCGGGCGGGCGGGGCGGGCCCGACCTCACGCGCCCCGAGGTGGCGGCCGGCGTCGTGCGTCAGCTTCTCACCGGACTCGCGATCCACGATCTGCCGCTCGTGCGCGATCTCGTCCCGCGCTTCGAGCGCGTCGTCTTCGCGCGGGCGCTGCCCCCGCTCGGGTACGCGGTCGGCTTCGTGGCCGGCGGGGTCCCGGTCCAGCTCACGACGGTGATGCTCCCGGAGGGCGCCGACACGCTCTGGCGCATCGCCGTCGCGACGGCTTCCGATCGGCTCGACGTCAGCTTCCCGCCCCCGTTCGTGCACGCCGGCGGAGCGCGGGTGCGCGTGCGCGCGGCGGACGGCCGCGACACGATCTACGCACACGATCCCGCCGACGGATACGTCGCGGAGTGGCGCGCCCTCGCGGAGCTGCTCGACGCCGGCCTGCCGGTGGAGTACGACGAACTGCTCGACGACGCCCGCTACGCCCTGGGGCTGGCGGACGCCGCGGCGGAGCTGATCGGAGCCGCAGCATGACGACGCCCGTTCGCACCGACCTCGACGCCTACCGCGTCGCGGTGGCCGAGCTGCCCGAGAGTGCAGTCGCGAGCCGTGACGTCGAGGGCGCCGTCGTCGTCGTCCCCGGGGCCGACGCGTGGTGGGTGGTCGCCTCGGACGCGATCACCGCCGGCGCGGCGGCCGTCGTCGTCGCGCGGCCTGCCGTCGGCCCGATCGAGGCGCTCGATGCCCTCGCCTCGCTCGCCGGAGCCGTCCCCGTGGTCGTGGAGCGCCCGCTGCTCCGCGCCGACATGGTCGCCGCAGCGGGCGCGTCGATCGAGGAGCTCCCGGCTCCCGGCGCGCTCGTCGTCGAGTGCCATGCGCCCGCGCGCACGCTCGGTCCGGCGTTACGCGACGCGATCGGGTGGGCGCGGGTCATCGCCGGCACGCCGCTCGCACCACGGACGACGGAGTCGTGGGGTGGCCGCGTGCTCGCCCTCCTCGAATCCGGGCTGGGCTCTGCCGTGTCGATCGCCGTCGCCCTGCAGCCGGGCGCACCGTCCCCCGGTCGCCTGCGGATCACCTCGATCGCCGCGACACGCGTCGAGGTCGACGCGGATCTCGACACCGTCGTGGCCGTCACGGATGCCACGGGTCGACGCATCCTTCCCGCGCGCTTCGAGAGCTCCGAGCGCGTCGCGTTGCGCCGCGCGATCTCGGCGGTGCGCACGGCCGAGCGGCCCTCCGATCTCGCGGATCTGCGCCATGACACGGGTCTTTCCGTGGCGCTGCTTTCTGCGCGTCCCGCATAAACGTCGGTGATCCGAGGGATAGCCGATATGGGATTCCTCGATATGCCAGAGTTCGGCGAAAGTGGTTGACGGGATCACCCCGATGACTCACCGAAAGGGATCGAAGATGATCAAGCTTCTGTCACATCTGTCGTATGTGGCCATCACGTCGCCGGATGTCGAGGCATCCGTCGACTTCTACGTCAACCAGGTCGGCCTCACCGTCGTCGACCGCGTCGACGGCGCCGTCTACCTCCGTTGCTGGGGCGACTACTACGCCTACTCGGTCGTGGTCGTGCCAGGCGACGAGCCGGGTCTCGTGACCGCCGCGTGGCGCACGTCGAGCCCCGAGGCGCTCGAAGAGGCGGCGAAGCGCGTCGAGGCCGCCGGCATCCAGGGCGAGTGGATCGACGTCCACAAGATCGGCCGTGCCTACCAGTTCACCGGCCCGTGGGGCCACTCGCTGACCCTGCACTGGGACGTCACGCGCCACCACGACACCGAGGGCGACGCCGCGTCGATCTACCCCGACCGCCCCTCGCGTCGCAGCAAGGTCGCGGGCGCCCCGCGCCAGCTCGACCACGTCACGATCGCGACCAGCGACGTCGACGCGTTCGTCCAGTGGTACGTCGACGTGCTCGGCTTCCGCTTCATGGCTCGCACACAGCTCGACGAGGCCCCGATCTCGGTGTTCTCGGTGCTCACGACCAACGAGAAGTCGCACGACCTCGGCGTCGTCCTCGACGGCTCGACCCGCGCCGGCCGCGTGAACCACTACGCCTTCTGGGTGGACACCCGCGAGGAGCTGCTCATCGCGGCCGACGTCCTCGGCGAGAACGGCTACCCGATCGAGTACGGCCCGTCGATCCACGGCATCGGCGAGCAGAACTTCCTCTACTACCGCGAGCCCTCGAGCCTGCGCATCGAGCTCAACACCGGCGGCTACCGCAACTACGTGCCCGACTGGGAGGCCAACACGTGGAAGCCGTCGCAGGGATCGAACAACTTCTACCGCAACAGCGCCATGCCGATGTCGATGACGGAGTCCTTCCCGCCCGCCGACGGCCCGTCGGCGACGGAGGAGGGCGTTCCGGACGAGATCAAGGACGCCCTGCTGAACCCGTACGCCAAGCACGGCCAGGGCTGACAGACCCGGGGAGGAGCGGAGCCGATCCCGCTCCTCCCCGCACCACTTCCCGCACGATGGAGAGCGAGAACCCGCAATGACACACCACGACCCGACCGCCGGCCTCGACGCCCCGTACGCCCTCGCTCGATACCGCGAGGGCGCCGGCGCGCGCGTGGGCCTTGTCGCGGACGGCCGCATCCGGCCGCTCGGACCCGACGAGCTCGGTGCCCCCGACCTGAACGCGTTCCTCTCTGCACCCGACTGGGAGCGCCTCGGTGCGCTGAAAGAGGCGGACGGAGGATGGATGCCGCTCGCTGAGGTGATCCTGATTGCGCCGGTCGAACCGCGCCAGGTGCTCCAGACAGGGGCGAACTACCGTCAGCACGTGATCGAGCTGGTGGCTGCCGGTCTGACGCAGAACACCGACCGCACGCCTGAACAGGCCCGCGACTTCGCGGCCGAGATGATGGACGAGCGCAAGGCGAACGGCGAGCCGTACTTCTTCATCGGCCTTCCGGCGTGTGTGGTCGGCGACGACGTGCCGCTCACGCTCCCTGGATACAGCGATGTGCACGACTGGGAGCTCGAGCTCGCCGTCGTCATCGGCCGTGAGGCGTTCCGTGTCTCGCGCGAGGACGCCTTGCACCATGTCGCCGGGTACACGATCGTGAACGACGTGACGACGCGCGACCTCGTGTTCCGCAAGGACATGAAGGAGATCGGCACCGACTGGTACCGCTCCAAGAACGCGCCCGGCTTCCTGCCGACCGGCCCGTTCCTCGTGCCGGCGCCGTTCGTGGACGGGGCAGACCTGAACGTGCGCCTGGAGCTCAACGGAGTGGTGATGCAGGATGCCTCGACCAGCGACCTGCTGTTCGACATCCCCGCGCTCATCTCGGGGGCCTCTCAGACCATGCCGCTGCTCCCGGGCGATGTCCTCCTCACCGGCAGTCCCGCCGGCAACGGCCAGCATTGGAAGAGGTTCCTCCGCGACGGCGACGTCATGACCGGGTCCATCTCGGGCCTCGGAACCCAGGCCGTGCGGTGCGTCAGGGAAGGAGCAGCCGCATGATCACCGTCCAGATCGTCGAACACGGGCGCACGACCACGGTCGAGATCCGTCCGGGGCAGCCGACCGTCAGCACTCCGGTGCGCGCGCCGCGCCCTCAGCTCGCGGCGCCCCCCGTGAGCGCGCGGCCGTCGCGGCGGGCAACCGACGCCGCACCGGGGGTGGCGCCATGACCGCGCCCTCGGCTGACCCTGCTGATCTCGACCGCGCAGATCCCGCGGCGGAGATCGCGGCCCGCGCCGAGGCGTTCCGCAACTGGGGACGCTGGGGTGAGGACGACGTGCTCGGCACGCTCAACTTCATCGATGCCGCGAAGCGCGTCGAGGCCGCCGCCCTCGTGCAGGACGGCGAGGTCGTCTCGCTCGCGCAGGCGTTCGACACGAACGGCCCGCAGCAGGGGTGGCGCCGGCGCACCAACCCGGTGCACACCATGACGGACACCGGCACCGACGCCGAGCGCGGCAATCAGGGCTTCCCGCACGGCATCGGAGGCGCCGACGACGTGATCGCGATGCCGCTGCAGTGCTCCACCCAGTGGGACGGACTCGGCCACATCTTCGACCACGGCAACGCCTGGAACGGCCGGCGCGCGGGCGACGTCGTCACGAGCGACGGCGACCTCGTCACGGGCATCGAGCACGCGGCATCCGTCATCGTCTCGCGAGGTGTCCTCCTCGACGTCGGCCGCCACCTGCGACCCGAGACCGGCGAACTCGAGGACGGGTACGCCATCACCGTCGCCGACCTCGAGGCGACCATCGCCGCGCAGGGTGCCTCGAGCCGGGTCGGCCGCGGCGACATCGTGCTGGTGCGCACCGGCCAGTACGCGCGCACCCGCCGCGACGGCTGGGGCGAATACGCCGGCGGCCCGGCGCCGGGTCTGTCGCTCACCACGGCCGGGTGGCTGCACAGCACCGAGATCGCTGCGATCGCCACCGACACGTGGGGCTTCGAGGTGAGGCCCAACGAGTTCGACGCGCCGGCCTTCCAGCCGCTGCACCAGGTCGTGATCCCGAACATGGGACTCACGATCGGCGAGATGTGGAATCTCGACGCCCTCGCCGACGCGTGCGCGGCGCGCGGGCGCTGGGACTTCCTGCTGTCGGCGGCACCGCTGCCGATCACGGGGGCGGTCGGCTCGCCGATCAACCCCGTCGCGATTCTGTAATCCCCCCGAAGACAAAGAACAGAGAGGTTCTGACATGACCGCAGTCAACAAGGTCGCGATCGCCGGAAGCGGCGTGAGCGGACTCGCCGCCGCCATCCAGCTCGCCAAGGCCGGCGTCGAGGTCGACGTCTTCGAGGCGAAGCCCGAGCTCAGCGCGCTCGGGTCCGGCATCTCGCTGCAGGGCAACGCCCTGCGTGTGTTCGACGCGCTCGGCGCGTGGGACGAGATCCGCGCCGCCGGCTACCCCTTCGAGGGGCTCAACCTGCGCGCGCCCGGGCCGGGGGCGCCGATCGTCGCCGAGCTTCCGGACGTCAAGACCGGCGGACCCGACTATCCGGCGGCGATGGGGATGCCGCGGCCCGCACTGGCTCGCATCCTCCTCGACCACGCGCAGAAGGCGGGTGCGAACGTCCGCTTCGGCGCCAAGGTCACGGGTCTCGAGCAGGGCGGCGAGGGTGTCGAGGTCTTCGTGGACGGCGCCTCGGCCGGCACCTACGACCTGCTCATCGGAGCGGACGGCCTGAACTCCGCCGTCCGAGGGCTCATCGGCATCGAGACGAAGCCGGAGCCCACCGGCATGGGCATCTGGCGCTCGTTCGTCTCGCGGCCCGCCGAGGTCGTCCGCAGCGAGCTGTACTACGGCGGTCCGGTCTACATCGCCGGCTACACCCCGACGGGCGACGACACGATGTACGCGTTCCTCGTCGAGAAGGCGCAGGACCGCTTCGACATCTCCGACGAGGACGCCACCCGCATCATGCTCGAGGAGTCGCGTGCCTACGACGGCCCGTGGAACTCGATCCGCGCTGACCTCGAGGGCGGGGCGCACGCGAACTACACGTGGTTCACGAAGCACATCGTCGAGGGAACGTGGAACCGCGGTCGCGTCGTGCTCATCGGCGATGCCGCGCACTCGTGCCCTCCGACGATCGCGCAGGGCGCGGCGCAGGGCCTCGAGGACGCGCTGGTGCTCACCGAGCTGCTCGCCGGACGCGACGCCGTCGACGCGGCGCTGTGGGACGAGTTCCACGCGCGCCGGCTGCCGCGCGCGAAGGCAGTGGTCGAGGCATCCGTGCAGCTCGGCCAGTGGCAGCTCGACGGCGTCCGGGATGCCGACGTCGCCGGGCTCATGTTCGGCGTCGCCCACCAGATGGCGGTGCCCGCATGATCGCCGACGTCCACGCGCATCTGCTGCTGCCCGCGCTGCACGCCGAGGTCGAGCGCCGCGCGCCTGAGGAAGTCGCCGCGGCCGCCGATCTCGAGCGCCGGCGCAACGGCGTCGAGAGCCTGCAGGCGTCGGGCGCCATGATCGGCGCCCGGATCCCGAAGCTCACCGACGTCAACGCGCGACTGGCGGCGATGGACGAGCAGGGCGTCGACCGGCAGTGGGTCAGCGTCTCGCCGAACCACTTCTACCCGTGGGCGAACGAGGGACTGTCGGGCTGGATCGCAGGCGAGACGAACCGGCTCATCGCCGAGCACGTCGCCCAGGCGCCCGACCGCCTCGTCGGCCTCGGCGTCGTGCCGCTGCAGCATCCGGCGCACCTCGTCGAGTATCTCGACGACGCCGTGCTCGGCCGGGGCCTCGCGGGCGTCGAGATCTCGTCGTTCGCCGGCGACGTGGAGCTGTCGGACGAGCGGCTCGAGCCGTTCTGGGCGCGCGCCGCCGAGCTCGGCTGCGTGATCTTCCTGCACCCGTTCGGCTGCAGTCTCGACGAGCGCCTCGACCGCTTCTACCTCTCGAACACGGTCGGGCAGCCGACCGAGAACGCCGTCGCCCTGTCGCACCTCATCTTCGCGGGAGTGCTCGACCGGCACCCGGGGCTCAAGATCGTCGTCGCCCACGGCGGCGGCTACCTGCCGTTCGCGATCGGCCGCTCCGACCGGGCGTGGCAGGTGCGGCCCGAGGCGCGGCGCTGCGCGCACGAGCCGTCGAGCTACCTGAAGAAGCTGTGGTTCGACACCGTCGTGCACGACCCGATCGCGGTGCGACACCTCGTCGAGGTCGCGGGCGGCTCGCGAGTCGTGCTGGGCAGCGACTTCCCGTTCGACATGGGACTCGACGATCCGGTCGCGTTCGTGCGCTCCGCCGACCTCCCGGCCGAGATCACCGACCGCATCCTCGCCGGCAACGCCGAGGAGCTGCTGCGCACGAAGGTGTCCGCATGAGGATCGCGCGCTGGATCGACCGCGCCTCGGCCGGCTCCGCGGTCCCCGAGCCTTTCGAGGGGTTCGTCGTCGCCGATCGCGTCGTCCCGTTCCCCGACGGCCAGACCGTTGCCGACATCCTCGCCGGGGGGGTGGATGCTGCGCACGCCGCGTTCGGCCGGGTGAAGGGTGAGCCCGGCACGGCGCTCGCCGACGTGCGCCTGCTGGCGCCGGTGGTGCCGGCTTCCGTCCGTGACTTCGTCGCGTTCGAGGAGCACGTCGAGGGCGTGAGCGCGTCGGTCGACGGCAAGAGCGAGGTCGTGCCCCAGTGGTACCAGGCGCCGACGTTCTACTTCACGAATCCGCACACGATCCTCGGCCCGGACGAGCCCGTCGCCCCGCCGGTCACCGAGCGCCTCGACTTCGAGCTCGAGGTCGCGGTCGTCGTCGGCAACGCCCCCGGGGTCGGCGAGGCGAACCTGACCGCGGCGGACGCGGCCTCGCGCATCTTCGGCTACACGATCATGAACGACTGGTCGGCGCGAGACATCCAGTCGCGCGAGATGAAGGTGCGCCTCGGGCCGGCGAAGGGCAAGGACTTCGGCACCAGTCTCGGTCCGTGGATCGTCACGGCCGACGAGCTGGAGCAGTACGTCGACGCCGACGGCTTCCTCGCGATCCGCGCCGAGGTGCGCATCAACGGTGAACTCGTCGGCGAGGACCTCGTGTCGAACATGGGCTGGCCGTTCGCCGAGCTCGTCGCGTACGCCTCGCGCAACTCCCGGGTCGTCCCGGGGGACGTGCTCGGCAGTGGCACGGTCGGCAACGGCGGGTGCCTCGGCGAGCTGTGGGGCAGGGGCTCGACGATCCCCGCCCTGCGCGAGGGCGACGAAGTGCGCATGACCGTCGAGGGCATCGGCGAGCTCGTCGGGACCGTGGGCGCGGCGCTGCCCGCGCCCACACTCCCCGCGGCGCGCTCCCGCACCCGTGCAAGGCAGCGGTCCTGATTCTTTAGTTGCTTTTCGACTAAAGCATGGCTAGAATCGACAGTGACGTCGGGGCCCCCGCTGGCCCGTTCCCTGTGGCGAGGCCGCCCAGGGGCACACCCCGTCGCGTCGATCGCCCGGTCGTACGGGCCAGAACGCGTATGAGCATGTCACCGTGGAGGCTTCGCCTCCTGATCGCCTCCCTTCTGACGGTCGCGATCCTCGGAGCCCTCGACCACACGATCGTGTCGACCTCCCTCGCGACCGTCGCAGGAGAACTTGGCGCACTCACCCAGATGGGGTGGGTCGTCGTCGGCTACACGCTGGCGAGCACCGTCCTCCTGCCGGTGCTCGGCAAGCTCGGCGACGCGGTGGGGCCGCGCGCCGTGTTCCTGGTGTCTCTCGTGCTGTTCCTCGTCGCGTCGCTCGCGTGCGGTTTCGCGCAGGACATGCCGCAGCTGATCGGCGCCCGGGTCGTGCAGGGCATGAGCTCGGCGGGCCTGCACCTGATGTCGCAGACGATCGTGGCCCGTGTCACCACCCCGCGCGAGCGGCCCCGGTATCTCGCGATCATCGGCGCCGCCTTCCCCGTCGCGATCCTCGTCGGCCCCGTGCTCGGCGGGCTCATCACGGACTATTGGGGCTGGTCCTGGGTGTTCTGGATCAACATCCCTTTCGGCGTCGCCGCCCTCCTGCTCGCCCTCGTCGCCGTGCCGCATCTGCCCGGCTTCGGCCGGCGCCGATTCGATGTCGGCGGCTCCGTCTCGTTCGCGATCGCGATGGTCGCTCTGGTGCTCGCGGTGACGTGGATCGGCGATCCCGCGCTGGCTGCATCATCCGTCGTCGCCTTCGTCGTGGCGGGCATGGCCTTCGCCGCGTTCTTCCTCATCGAGCTGCGCGCGCCCGAACCCCTGGTTCCCCTGCGGCTCTTCGCCGACCGGACCATCGCGGTCGGCACAGTGCTGTCGGCCATCATCGGCATCGGCCTGTTCTCGATCACGGCGTATCTGCCCACGTACATCCAGATGGCCTACCGCACGAGCGCGACGGTGTCGGGTCTCGTGCCCATCGCGACCGTGTTCGGGATGCTGGTGAGCAATCTCGCGACCGGGTGGCTCGTCAGCCGCACCGGCCACTACCGCGTCTACTGCATCGTGGGCACCGTGCTGAGCGCCGCCGGGCTGTTCGCCATGTCGGTTCTCCCGGTGGGCCTGCCGCTGTGGGTGCCGATGATCCTCATGGCCGTCGTCGGGGTCGGGACCGGCGCGTTCATGAGTCTCGTCATCGCGGTCGTGCAGAGCGCGGCGCCGCGTCGCGACACCGGCAGCATGACGGCCACCGTGAACCTGGTGCGCCAGGTCGGCTCGACCGTCGCGACCGCGATCATCGGCGGTGTGATCGGCTTCGGCGTTGCGGCGCTGCTCCCGTCGTCGCTCGATGCCGCGACCCTGACGCCGCAGTTCGTCCACGACGCGTCCGCCGTGGTGCAGAACCAGGTCGCCGGGATCTACAGCGGCGTCTTCGCTCCCGTGTTCGCGGCGCTCGCCGTCACCTACGCCGCCGGCGTCGTCGCCGCCGTGCTCCTTCCTGCCGGTCGCCTCTCGGACGAGTCCGAGTCCGAGCCCGCACCGGCACCCAGTTCCGAACCCCTCACCGCGTGACCAGAAGAGGTACTCCCATGTCGTCCACCCCCACCGTCGCCATCGTCGGCTCCGGACCGATCGGCTCCGCGTACGCCCGCGTCATCCTCGAGACCAGCCCCGACGCGCGCGTCGTGATGTTCGAGGCGGGTCCGCAGCTCACCGCGATCCCCGGGGAGAGCGTCCGCAACATCGCCGACCCCGACGAGAAGGCCCGTGCCCGCGAGATGTCGCAGGGGCCGCAGTCCGGCGCGTTCCGCGAGAGCCTCGGCATCCCCGCCGGTGTCGTCGTCGAGGGCATGTTCACGGCCCGGCAGGGGACGCACCTCCTCGACTTCGGCGGGCCGGGATCCGCGCACGCCGCCACTTTCCCCGCGGCGGCCGCCGCGACGAACGTCGGCGGCCAGGGCGCGCACTGGACCTGTGCGATCCCGCGGCCGGCCTTCAGCGAGAAGGTCGACTTCATCGACGACACCGAGTGGGAGGATCTGATCTCGACGGCCGAGGGCCTGCTGCACGCGCAGCAGGCGGCGTTCGCGGATTCGGCCATCGGGACGGCGATCCGGTCGCTCCTGACCGACGAGTTCGGCGCCGAGCTGCCCGCCGGCTACGGCGTGGGCACCCTGCCGGTCGCCGGAGACCCGCAGCCCGACGGCTCCATGGTGTGGGCGGGCGCGAACACGGTGCTCGGCCCGCTCATCGAGCCCGGCACCCCGGAGTCGGCGCGGTTCGAGCTGCGCGATCTCACGCTGGTGCGGCGCGTCGAGACCGAGGACGGCGTGGCCACCGGAGTGACCATCGAAGATCTCCGCACGAAAGAGGTCTCGTTCTTCCCGGCCGATGTCGTCGTCGTTGCCGCCGACGCCTTCCGCTCTCCGCAGCTGCTCTGGGCCAGCGGCATCCGTCCCCGCGCCCTCGGGCGCTACCTCACCGAGCACCACGTCGTCATCACGACGGTGGCCCTCGACGAGGAGCGCATGAGCGCCCTGATCACGGACGGCGAGTTCGAGGCCGAGCTCGCGCGTCGCGCCCAGAACGCGGCCGACCCGGTCGCGGCCGTCAACCGGATCCCGTTCTCGGAGCCGGGGCACCCCTTCTCGCTCCAGGTGATGTACGCCGAGAACCCGCCGTTCCAGCTCGACCCCTCCCACCCCGCCGCGGGCAACCGCTGGGGCTACGTGAACATGGGCTACGGCGTGCGCAAGCACCCGCGCGTCGAGGACGGCGTCACCTTCGACGACGGCGAGCTCGACTACCGCGGCTTCCCGAACATGACGATCGAGTACGCGCTGACGGATGCCGAGCAGCCCGAGCTCGACGAGGCCACCGCGCGCGTCCGCCGGGCCGGCGCCGCCCTCGGCGCCTTCGTCGCCGAGCCGCGACTGCTGCCGAACGGCTCGAGCCTCCACTACATGGGCACCCTGCGGATGGGGCCGGCCGACGACGGCACGTCGGTCGCGGACCCGTACTCGCGCGTCTGGGGCTACGACAACCTCGTCGTCGGCGGGAACGCCCTGATCCCGACGGCCAACACGATGAACCCGACGCTCATGAGCGTCGCGATCGCCGTCCGTGGCGCCCGCAAGCTCGTCGAGCAGCTGGACGCGGCGCGGGTCGAGGAGGTCGCCCGATGACGGATGCTGCGGCCCGCGCCGCGAACCGCGCGGTGGTCGAGGCGTTCTTCACCTCGAACCTCGACAACCCGGCCGAGCGGATCGCCCTGTGGCACCCGGACGGCGTGAAGGAGCTGCCGTTCGCACCGTCCGAGCTGCCCAAGACGCGGTGGGAGGGCCGCGACGACATCGTCGCCAACACCCACGCGAACGCCGGCATGTTCGAGAGCGTGGTGCACACCGACCTCGTGATCCACGACTGCGTCGACGCCGGGCTGTTCTTCGTGACGAGCCGCATGGTCGACGAGGCGCGGTTCCTCGGGGAGCCCTACCCGCAGTCCTTCGTGCACCTGATCCGCGTGCAGGACGGCGCGGTGATCCTGCAGCAGGAGTTCTTCAACTCGGAGATCCTCGCGGGCGCCGAGCGCGCCGCCCGGGGCGAAGGGCCGCACCCCGCTCGGGTCCTGAAGGGTCAGCGGCCGGCGATGCGGTCGGCCATGAACTTGGCCCCCGCCGACGACGTCGCACCGCCGTCGACGGGGATCTCCGCTCCGGTGAGATACGACGCGGCGTCCGACAGCAGGAACGCGACCGCCTCGGCGACCTCGTCCGCCTGCCCGAGGCGGTCGAGCGGGGTCAGGGCGAGCTGCGCCGCGCGCATCGCCTCGGGTGCGTTCGCGGTCATCGGCGTCTCGATGAAGCCGGGGTGCACGACGTTGACCCGGATGCCTCGCGCCCCGAGCTCCGTTGCCGCGACATGGGTGAGGCCGCGCAGCCCCCACTTCGACGTCGTGTACGCCACGGGGTAGTGGGCATTGAGCGCCGCCGACGAGCCGATGTTCACGACCGACGAGCCCGCGCCCATGAGCGGCGCGAGCGCCTGGATGCCGAACATCGGCCCGGTCAGGTTGACCGCGAGCACCCGATCCCAGTCCGCACGCTCGACGGCGCCAAGCCGCGCACGATGCGTGATGCCGGCGTTGTTCACGAGGCCGCGGAGAGGTTCGCCGTCGAGGAGTTCCGTCAGGGACGCGGCGAGCGCGGCCCAGTCGCGCCCGTCCGACACGTCGAGCCGCCGGTACTCGACGCCCGAAGTGGCGGCGGTGGCGGCATCCATCACATCCGTGGCGATGACGCGTGCTCCCGCTTCCGCGAGTACGCGCGCATGTGCGGCGCCCTGGCCGCCTCCCGCCCCGGTGACGACGATCGTGCGTCCTTCGAGCCCCGGATACCTGGTCATGGACGCGACGCTAGCCCGCCGTGACGCCGGCGGGAACCGGCATCCGCTGATGCCGCGCATCGGAATCCCCGAACCCGCGCCGGCGCCTCGCGCGCGAGGATGAGCACATGGAATCCTCGCCGCTCGCACCCGCGCGGCTCTTCTCGTGCGCGGGTCAGGTCGCCGTGGTCACGGGGGCCGCGACCGGCATCGGCCGCGCGGCTGCCGAGGCGCTCGCCGCAGCGGGTGCGCGCGTGGTGCTCGCCGGCCTGACCTCGTTCGAGCCGGAGCGTGCTGCGGCGGACCTCGTCGGCCAGGGCGCCGACGCGATCGGCGTCGCATGGGATGTGACGGATGCCGCGGCTCTCTCCGACCTCGTCGAGGCCGTGGCGCGGCGATTCGGTCGGCTCGACACCGTCGTCGCGAGCGTCGGCGCCGCGTTCGACGACCCCGGCGCCGACGCCAGGATCCACCTCGTGAAGACAGAGCCTTGGGCCGTACCCGAAGATCCACTCGAAGTTGTCCATGAGCGTCCACCGGCGTCGGCGAGGCAGCTGTCATGGACGAGGAGGGCGAACCAGCTGTAGTCGCATCCTCTGCGAGCGAGTCGAGGAAATCGAGTTGGTCGGTCGTTGCGGCGGTCACGAACTTCGGTGAGTCGACGAGGCCGATCGGCGAGCCCGTTCGCGCGATCCGCGGGTGACTCTTCCGTGGACCCCGCATGGGCACGAGCCGAGGCGACAGGGTGGGGTCCACCCACCCCAGTCGACGCCTTGGATCGATTAGCCTTTTCTCGCGCCACTCGATCGACCGCGGCTGAAGGTTCATCCGAGATCGCCACAAGTGCACGCAGGCGGCACGAGCAAGAAGCTGTGCTGCAGAACCCGCGAGATTCCGGGATTCGTCGCCTATGGGGCGAGGACTGGGACTTTTGAGATAAACACCTGATTAGAGCCAATATTCGGTTCACTATTTGGGTAGGGTGTTGTCCGATTCGGCGTCCCGTACAGTGCGGGCCGCGGTGCTCGCGGCCCTTGTCCGGACACAGCGTCCGTCGCATGATCGTCTGCGGGGAGCTGCCAGTCACTTCGTAAGGACGCAACTACAGAATCGCGGGTTCGGACATCATCGCCGTGGCGCGGCCAGTGCGTCCCCGAGGTGGACGTCCGGCCAGTTGTGGGTGGCGCTTCAACGACGCCTCTTGTGGTGTCGAGGTTTGACCCCGGCCGACGCGAGCAACAGGACAGCGGCTTCCGCAACGCAGAGATGTCACGTCGGTCGCGGGCTGAACCGACGTTTCTGTTGTGGCGGTCGTTGCCGGTTGGTGTCAGAGTGTCCGCATGGAACGGACAAGGAAGCCGTTACGTCGCGCTGTCGCGGGGACGTTGGCGGCTCTGTTGGTCGGGGGCGCGTTGGTCGCCCTGACGCCGACCGCCGCCGTCGCCGCTGACCCGTTGCCGAATCCCGAGATCCCGACGCAGTGCGGGCTCGGGGTGACGCTGGTGCTGGATGCGAGCGGCTCGGTGCAGCAGTCCAACGCGGTGTCAGCGGTGCGCGCCGCAGCGGAGGCGTTCCTCGACGGGTTCGCCGACACGGGGTCCACCGCGCGGGTGATCCAGTTCGCCAGTCTCTCGCAGCAGCTGGCAGCGCGCGCGACGGTGACGTCGGCGAGTCTTCTGACCGGCGGGGTGTTCCGCAACGCGATCAATGGCTACTACAACCCGATTCCGCCGCGTCCGTCGTCTGTGGAGATCAAGCGCTACAACAGCGGCAACCCGTCGTCGGCCAGCAGTTGGCAGTCGGCCAATTCGAGCAACCAGTACACGAACTGGGATCAGTCCCTTGCTCAGGCGTCCACGGATGCCGGCGACCTGGTGGTCTATGTCACCGACGGCGACCCGACGGCATACGACTTCAACCAGGCGGGTGACCCGTTCAGCCCGGGACCTCCGCCCGACGTGGGCGTGGGCACCGACCGCACCTCGCAGGTCGAGGCGATCACCCTCGACCGGGCAGTGACCCGCGCGAACCAGGTGAAACAGACCGGCGCGCGCATGCTCGCCCTCGGCGTCGGCGCCGCACTGCAGAACCAGGCCAGTGTGCAGCGGCTCACCCAGATCTCCGGCCCGGACGTGGCGCGCACCATCGACGACTTCGACATCGAGACCACCGACGTCGCGCTGATCGCCGACTTCGACAATCTCGCGGCTGTCGTGCGCGGCCTGGTGCTGGAGCTGTGCTCACCGTCGCTGACGATCCGCAAGTTCGCCCAGTCCCCGACAGAATCGACGTACCTGCCCGCCGACGGCTGGGACATGACCGTCACTCCGACCGTTTCGGGCGGTTTCGACTGGGTGCTCCCTACCGGTGCCACCGGACCCGACGCGACGGTGACCACCACGGGAGGCGGTTTCGCCCAGTTCCAGTGGGAGCCCACCGTCGAGGACGCCGTCTCCTCGGCGCTCGTCGAAGAGCTGCTCGAATCCGGGTTCAGTCCCGGCAGACCCGGCCCGAACAACGACTTCCGATGCGAGTTCAAGGACGTGGTGGGCGACTCGAGGGTGGTCACCGGTGAACTCACTGACGCCGGCGGATCCGCGACCTTCTCACTCACTGGAATCGGGAACGAGATCGGCACCTGCTCGGTGTACAACTCCTTCGACTATGAGCCCGATATCGAGCTGACCAAGGTGAACAGCCCGACCAGTGTGCGTGGCGACCTCACACCCGCCGCCGTCGTCCGATCCAGCTACGCGCTCACCAATCCCGGTAACACGCCGCTGACCATCGCGACCATCGCCGACGACAAGTGCGCGCCGGTGCAGCAGGTCTTCGCGGCGCCCCCGAACCAGGCTTTCAACGTCGGCGACCTGAACCGCAACGTGCTGCTCGATCCAGGGGAGCAGTGGGAGGCGTACTGCGACCGCGAGATGCGGACCTCCAACAGTCGTCTCACCGCCGGTGTCAACGTCGTGAACACCGCGACCGTCACCGGCATCGACCCCGCAGGCACGGTCGTCCGCGACGCCGCGACCGATGACGTCGACGTCTTCGTCCCGAGGATCGCGCTCACGAAGCTCGTCGACGGTGAAAGGCGGTGGAGATCGTCTCCGGCAGTACCGTGACATACACGTATGAGGTATCCAACCTCGGGAACACACCGCTCGAGTCGGTGATCCTCGCCGACAACACCCCGCCTTGCGAAGCCCCAGAGCGCGGTGATGACGTCACCGGTAACGACGATGATGTCCTGGATGTCGATGAGACGTGGAGCTATTCGTGCTCCGCGGCACCGACCACCAGCGTCGTGAACACCGCGACAGTGACGGGAGTGCCGGTCGATCCGACTACGGGTGCCGTGTTCCCTGACCCGAACCCGACGGTGAGCGATGTGGATTACGCCGAGGTTGCTGTCCTCGACGCTGAACTCACGTTGGTGAAGTCCGTTGACCAATCGATCGTGTTCCCAGGCACTACGGTGAACTACACCTACGCCGCCACCAATAACGGCACCGCCGATCTGCGCAACGACACCGGCAACCCCGGCTGGGTCAGCGACGACCGGTGCGCACCGGTGACGCAGGTGAACGTCGACGGCTTCAACGTCGGCGACGTGAACACAGACACTCTGCTGAACCCAGGGGAGACCTGGCAGTTCAGCTGTGCGTCCGCGATCACCCAGCACACGATCAACATCGCGACCATCGTCGCCCAGCCTGTCGACGCCGGTAGCCCGCTGGGGGCGGTGCTGACACGACGAGACGTGGCCGTCGTCGACGTCGTACAACCGGGCATCCAGGTCACCAAATCCGCGCTGGTCCCGGTGGTCCTCGACCCTTCCGCAGAACCCGTCAGCGGCCCCGACGTTCCAGAAGTGCGACCGGCGCAATACCTCTACGAGGTCGAGAACACCGGCACGGTGCCGCTGCAGGACGTCACCACCAGTGACGACAGGTGCACGCCACTGACACTGGTCGATGGTGACACCAACGGTGACGACGTCCTCGATGTCGACGAAGTGTGGGTCTACACCTGCGAGACCACCCTCAGTCGTTCACAGGCGACGCCTCCGCCCGTGGGCGCGGAGTCCGGGCTGGTCACCAACACCGCAACCGCCTCGGGCACGCCGTTCATCCCGGAGGATCCCGTCGTGACGGGACCGGTGCAGACCGACACGGATATCGCCCAGGTCCTCGTGATCCAGCCAAGCATCTCGATCACCAAGACCGCCTCGGCCGACGTCGTGCGCGTGGGAAGCTCCGTCACCTACACCTTCGACGTCGCCAACACCGGGGGTGTCGGCCTCGATGTCCTCGGACCGAGCGACGACAAGTGCGCGCCGCTCGAGCCTGTCCCCGCCGCCGCCCCCGATGAGACCTTCAACATCGGAGACGTCAACAGGAACGGCATCCTGGACGGCGCGAACTCCGGCGCGGCGGAAACCTGGCAGTACACCTGCACCAGAGAAGTCCCGCTTCCGGAAGCGCCTGACACCTCCGACATCAACGAGGTCGGAGTAGCGGGCGTCGACCCGCTGGGCAACGTGTACATCGCCACCGACACGGCAGAGGTCGTGGTGCTGGATCCCGCCATCGACCTGGTGAAGTCCGTGAGTGACAACCTCGTCCTCGTCGGGACCGAGGTCACGTACAGCTTCGAAGTGACGAACGTCGGGCAGAGCCCGGTCGCTGCCGACGACGTCCTCGCAGAGGTCGTGCTGGGCGACATCGCGCTCCCGGCACAGCCCTCGTGTGCGACACCGACACTTGTCAGCAAGACGGGCGGAAACCAGGACGACCTCCTCGACCGCGATCCACCGGAGGTGTGGACCTACCAGTGCGCCTCGACGATCTCGGCGCCGACCACCAACCTCGCCGGCGTCGCCGCGATCGGCGGAACCACGTTCGGCCTCCGGCTGCCGGTCTTCGCATTCGACACCGAGTACGTGCAGACCTTCAACCCGCAGATCGCGGTCACCAAGACAGCTGACCCGACGATCACCACCCCGGGTGGCGCTGTCACCTACACCTATGAGGTCCGAAACCCCGGCGACGTACCTCTGGTGGACGTCGCTGAACGGATCGCAGATGACACCTGCGCACCCGTGACCTACGAATCCGGAGACCTCGACGGAGATGGTCTGCTGGACACCCCAACCAGCATCTTCGAGGACTCTCTCGATGAGACCTGGATCTTCACCTGCCGAACCACCGTCGACGTGACCACCACCAACACTGTGGTCGTCTCCGGCACCGCCGCCGATCCGACCGGCGAACCGTTGTGCGAGGACACGCCTGCCCTCCAGGTCGACGCGGCGGGACCCACGTGTGAGCCGACCGCCTCCGCACAGGCGGTCGTCGTGGTCGAGGCGCCACTGCCCGCCACCGGCGGCGGTGCGCTCTGGCCACTGGTCACGCTCGGAACGATCCTGCTGGCCATAGGAGCTGTGTCCGTACGCGCGTCCCGGCGAACAGCCCGTCGTGGTTGACCTTCAGCAACTCGACGGGTCGCACGTTGCGGGTGATCGTCGGCGCCATGACCGATGCGACCAGCCCGCCTGCGAGCTATGACGACCTCCGCGCCGTGTACGTCAACTGCACCCTCAAGCGCAGTCCCGAGCTATCCCACACGCAGGGGCTGATGGATCACAGCATCGCCCTGATGCGCGCGCAGGGCGTGAGCGTGGATGTGATCCGGTTCGTGGACCACGATGTCGCGACCGGCGTCTATCCCGATATGCGAGAGCACGGCTGGGACACGGACGCATGGCCCGACGACATCTGGCCACTCATCGATGCCGCCGGCCGGGCGAGGTCGTTGCCGAGG
Organism: Microbacterium sp. NPDC056044; assembly: GCF_042267145.1. Taxonomy (NCBI): domain Bacteria; kingdom Bacillati; phylum Actinomycetota; class Actinomycetes; order Micrococcales; family Microbacteriaceae; genus Microbacterium; species Microbacterium sp. NPDC056044. The sequence continues at coordinate 309,527 of NZ_JBHJWZ010000005.1, forward strand.
AGCTCGACGTGACGTGACGCGGTCTGTTCAGGCCGCCGCGAACTGCTGCCGGACGGCAGATGCTGTCGTCGACCAGATATGTCGTCACTGACCGACGATCGCCGTCTTCGGCGTGTCTTGGCTTAGCGCACTGGCCCGCTCAGATGCAGAGGGGGTCGCCGAGATCGATGCGCTTGCCGTCGACGGTGTAGCTGCCCTCAGCGCACAGCAGAGTGTCCGCGCTCGGCCGCACGACGAGGGTGGTGTACGCGCCCTGGACGTCGTGCTCGGTCGCTTCCTGACGGTCCGGACCGTCTGCGGCCGTCTCCGGATAGATCGCGATTGTGACGGTGTTGCCCTGGTAAAGGCCGTCGTAGCGGGTGATCCGTCCCCAGCCCGCTTGGCACTTGTCTGACCAGACGATCTCGAGCAGGGAGTTGTCCGCGCGGGTGTCGCCGGTGGCAACGCGCGCGTCTTCGACACACTCGGTTGCCGCAGGATCCTCACCGGTCGACACATGGATCGCGGGGCCCTCCTCAGCGACCGCGGCAGGAGGCGCGAGCAGCGGGGACACGGCGAGCGTGGTCGCGGCTGAAGCGATAACCCCGATGACGAACGCTCCGACGCCGATCGCGATTGCCGTGCCGCGGGTCACCGACACGCGCGGCTTGCCGGTGCTCTTCGCGACAGCATCGACCTGGCTGTCGCGGCTCATTCCCGCAAGCGCATCCCGCCTGCTCAACCAGACGTCGATGTCGCCGTTGCAGGCGCGGACGATTCCGTCGACGGTCCGTGCAGAAGGGAGTTGCCGGCCTGCGAAGGCATCTGAGAGGACGCTGCGCGAGATACCCGTCTCCGCCTGGAGCCTGGCCTGCGTCGGATTGTCCGCGTCCAGGCGAAGTCTACGAAGGTCGGCAGCGAACTTCTCCACTGAGTCGCTCTGCTGGCCTGCGGCCGGGGCGGAAGACAGGTCGGATCCAGACACAGGTTCCCCATTCGATTGCGCGTTCAAGCGTGTCGTGCCCCCAGGCACACGCTTTTTATAGCACCGGTCGCGGCCGAGCCGTTCGCTCATTTCACGGGGCGCCACGTACGACCGAAGATGTCGGATTTGTCTGGAACCGACGTTCTCGGGCGGTTGCAGGGACGGGAGTTCCGACATCCTTCGGATGTGTCATCCGTGGGGGTGCCGCAGCCCGGGGGCGTGGCGCTGGATGGCAAGGATGTCGCAGTTGCGCCAGAGGCAAGAGGCTTGCCCGGCGCCACTGTGGGGGTGCGCGCCGCGCACTGCGACATCCGTCAGTGAACCATCGGCCCCTCACCCCGGTACTACCCGGTAGACGGTGCGCATATGAACGGGGGATCAGCGTCACCTTGGTGGGGGTCTGGGCCCCGGACGATTCCAGCTTGTTCTCGACTCGACATCGCATCCCCAACCGAGCGCATAGAGAGCGATTGGGCTTGTTGCACCGCCATCCGACTTCAGCGGGCAGACTGAGCCCTTCCGCGGGCGTTCGTGTTTCTGAGGGATGCCGCTACCGGACCTGGTCGGTCGGGCGGATCAGGATGGCGTTCACCGACACGTGCTCAGGCTGCCGCAGTGCATAGGGCACGGCCTCGGCGATGTCGTCGGCTTCGAGCGTGCGCATCGAGTCGGCGATCTCGGATGCGGCCTGGCGCATCGTCTCGTCGGTGATGTGGCTCGTCAGCTCAGTGGCGACGAAGCCGGGCTCGATCAGCGTGACCCGCACACCCTGCGACGTCACCTCCTGCCGCAGCGATTCGGTGAACGCGCTGACCCCGAACTTCGTCGCGGCGTAGACACCGCTGCCGAGGGATGCGATGCGTCCGGACGTCGATGAGACCTGCACGATGTGGCCCTGCGTCTCGATGAGGTGCGGCAGCGCCGCGTGCACGGCGTACATCGAGCCGAGCAGGTTCGTGTCGACCATGCGCTCCCACTCGCGCACGTCGGCCCCGAGGATCATGCCGCTCTGCATGAGGCCGGCGTTGTTGATGAGCGCGTCCAGCCGCCCGAACCGCTCGACGACCTGCGCGATCGCCACGGCGACGGAGTCATAGCTCGTCACGTCGAGCGGCACGCTCATCACCTCGCCCGGGGCGGCGTCGGCGAGTGCACTCAGGCGGTCGGTGCGGCGGGCACCGACGGCGACGCGCATCCCTGCGCCCGACAGCGCGAGCGCCGTGGCCCGCCCGATTCCCGATGATGCACCCGTGACCAGCGCGACCTTTCCACGCAGGTCCGAATCGGTGGTCTCTGAGATGTTCGCCATAGGTCTCTCCTTCGTGATCGGATGCTGCGGCCCGCGGTCGCCGCGAAGAGCCGACCGCGTCGGGCATCGCCCGCGGTCGCCCGTCAGCAATGACCGCGCAGAGATCCGATCCGTGACACACCGGTGCCGTGGTGGGCGATCAGCGAATCGGTGTCACACCCGCGCACCTCGCCCGGTCTTCCTGTTCAAGCCGGTGCATGCCGGCCGAGTCCGACCGACATCAACCGCACCCGCGGAGGAGCATCGACATGACCGAGCACATCCTGCAACCAGAAGCACGCGCCTTCGCCGAAGCCGCCGCTGCCCCGCCCACCCTCGTCGAACGCGGTGTCGACGGGGCGCGAAAGCTCCTCGACGACGTGCAGGCGGGGCCCATCGAGCTCCCCGATGTCGAGGATGAGTGGATCACCGTGCCCGCCGCCGTCGGCGACGTCCGCGTCCGCATCGTCAAGCCGGTCGGTGCGGAAGGGCTCCTTCCCGCGGTGCTCTACGTCCACGGCGGGGGCTGGGTGCTCGGCAACGCCGGCACGCACGATCGCCTCGTGCGCGACCTCGCGACGGGCGCCGACGCTGCGATCGTGTTCGTCGAGTACACGCGATCGCCCGAGGCGCAGCATCCCGTCGCCATCGAACAGGCGTACGCGACAGCGCGGTGGATCACCGATCACGGTGAGGAGAAGGGATTGGATGCTGCGCGCCTGGCCGTCGCGGGGGACTCGGTCGGCGGCAATATGGCGGCCGTGCTCGCGATCCTCGCGAAGAAGCGCGGGGACGTCGCGTTCATCCACCAGTCGCTGTACTACCCGGTCACCGACGCGCGGCAGGACACGGCCAGCTACCGCGAGTTCGCGGAAGGGTTCCACCTGCGCGCGGACGCGATGGCGTGGTTCTGGGACAACTACCTGCCCGACCTGCACAAGCGCAGCGATGTCACCGCGTCACCGCTGCAGGCCCCGACGGATGAGCTCAAGGGGCTGCCCGAGACGCTGCTCATCGTCGACGAGAACGACGTGCTGCGCGACGAGGGCGAGGCCTACGGGCGCAAGCTCATCGAGGCGGGCGTGCCCACGACGCTCGTGCGGTACGACGCCACCATCCACGACTTCATGATGCTCAACCCGCTGCGCTCGTCGGCGGCGACCACCGCCGCGATCGCGCAGGCGGTCCACACCCTCCGCGGCGCCTTCGATCGCGCGGCCGTGCTCACGCCCACGAGGTGATTTTCCAGAAAAGCTCCCCAACTCGCGTAATAGATTCCCTAGGGCGTTGTCTCTTCACTGGGGGATAGCGCCGGAGCCCCGGTCCGGCACCCCGGCCGTGGGTCCCGAGCTCACGGCTACCGGGGGCGCCGGCATTCTCGCGTCGGCCCCCCGGTCATCCCGGCGCCGTCGGCATGCGCGGACCAATTCCCGCGGAACAGGTGACACGGAGCGCCCGCCTTTCTACAGTTGAGTCACGACGCCGAGGCTGTGGGAGCCCGGCGCCGAAGATGCACGCGGTGAAAGGGGAATACCGTGGACGACGACGTGGACCCGACCACGGAACCTGCGTCGGTGTCCGCCGCCGCTCCGGCGGCACCGCCCGTGACCCGGGGCACGCTCGTCTGGTTCGGCCTCGGCTTCGTGCTGCTGTCGTTCTTCGCCGCCTTCCTCGGGTCCTGGCTCGCGCGGTCGGTCGACACGGCGGAGCCCGCGCCGGCGCCGGAGCCGTCCGCGTCGGCCACCCTGTCGCCGGAGTACGAGGACGCGCTCGCCGAGATCCTTCCCGCAGGATCCGCGGTGCGCGCCGGCACCGGAGTTCCCGAGAGCGGCAAAGGGTACGAGGGCGACGTGTACATCGACATCGACACGTCCGACGTGTACCTCTTCAACGACGGCGAGTGGACCCTCGTGGGGAACATCCGGGCGTCCGCGGCTGAGAATCTCACCGGCGAGCAGGGTCCGGCCGGCGCGCAGGGCGAGCAGGGAGCGCAGGGCGCTGAGGGGGCTCAGGGGCCGACGGGTTCTCCCGGTGAGCCCGGCACGCAGGTGATGCTCGGCACCGCAGCACCCGAAGAGGACACCTGCACGGCTGATGGCGATGTGTTCATCGACACCGCGTCGGTGCAGTTCTACGAGTGCAGCGACGGCGCCTGGGCGCTGTTCGGACCGACGCCCGAGCCCGAGTCGACCCCCGACGCCGGCGAGTAGACGCGCGATCTCACCGACGCGCCGACGCCGTCACCGTGAACTTGGCGTTGCGCGCGACCTGCCGCGTCGGGCCGACCGCGCGCTCGAGCGCCGGGCGGTAGCGCAGGCCCGAGTTCCACACCGTCCAGAGTTCGCCGCCGGGGCGCAGCACGCGGGCGGCCTCGGCGAACATCCGCGGCGCAATGCCCTCGTGCACGGCCGCTCCCGAGTGGAACGGCGGGTTCAGCGCAATGAACGACGCGCTCGCGTCAGGCTGTGCTCCGAGCATGTCGTCTCGGACCACCTCGATGCGGTCGGCCACACCGTTGGCCTCCGCCGTCGCGCGGGCGGACGAGACGGCGACCGCGGACTGGTCGCACGCGATCACGCGGAGAGATGGATGCTGCAGCGCCAGCGCCGCCGCGATCACACCGGTTCCGCACGCGAAGTCGATCGCCGTCCCGTCGGCGAGCGAGGGGAGGTGCTCGAGCAGGAACCTGGTGCCGATGTCGATCGACGTTCCCGCGAAGGCGCCGCCGTAGGCGCAGACGACGATCCCGTCGTGGATCGCCCGGCTCGGCACGGGGTCGCGGCCATCCTGCGGCTCCCGGGCGACGAGAACGCGGGACTTCTGGCGCGCCAGGGTCACGTCGAGCCGGGCGAACCGCTCCCGCAGCACGTCGTTCATCGCGACTGTCATGTGCTTCACGCGGCCTCCCGCGAACACGATGACGTCGTCCGCCGCGTGCGCAGCGATCAGCCCCGCGATGTCGCGCAGCGCGTCGAGCGAGCGCGGCAGCCGCATCAGCACGATGCGGGCACCGCGCACCAGTCCGGGCTCGAGCGGCAGCGACACGAAGGCGTCGCGCAGGCCGAAGCGCTCGGCGTTCGCTGCGAGCGCGCGCTCGCCGGTGAGCGGATCCTGATGGACGCGGATGCCACGACCGCCGTCCGCCGCCGCGCCCAGCGTGAGTGCGCCGTAGCCGTCGCCGATCACCACGAGCTCGCCGACGTCGACGCCTGCGCGGGCGGACGCGGATTCGTCGAGGAGCAGCCGGTCCGCAGCATCCGTCGCCACGAGGTCCGGGGCCTCGACGTCGGGCCACCGGCGCAGGCCGTCGAGCGAGAAGGTCACCGTCCCACGGTAGCCGGGCGGGCGGCGTCCCGTTCCGGGAACCGCTGCCGAACGCGTGCCCTCCCGCGGCAGCGGGACTAGCATTCAACGGTGCCCGACCGTCCGATCAGTCCCGTCATCTCGCTGCTGACCGTGGCCGCGGTGTGGGATGCGCACCTCGGCGCACAGCTGCGCGACCTCGGTCTCACCACCCGCAAGTACGGGCTGCTCGCCCACATCGAGGCGACGCCGGGCATCTCGTTCAGCGAACTGGCGCGCCGCTCGCAGATCACCGTGCAGTCGGCGCACACCGCCGTGCAGACGCTTGTCGCCGACGGGCTCGTCGCGGACGCGACCAAACACGCGGGTGCGGCCTCGGACCTGCGCGTGACCGAGCGGGGGAGCGAGGTGCTGCAGGCGGCCGAGCAGCGACTCGCGGCGCTCGACGAGGGACTCGCCGCGGGGGCACCGGCGCTCGCGTCAGCGCTGGAAGGGCTGCACGAACAGCCCTTCGGACTCGCCCCCGGGGAAGCGTAGAGTGCTGCGGCCAGCGAACCTTCAGGAAGGCTGAAGGGCTTTCAGTTAGACTGAAGGCGTGTTCCGCAATCCCCACACTCTGTTCCGCGCCCTCGCGATCCTCGAGGCGATCACGTGGACGCTCCTGATCACCGGCCTCATCCTCCGCGCGACGACCGGCTGGGCGCTCGGCGTCACCATCGGCGGCGGCATCCACGGCTTCATCTTCCTGTCCTATGCCGCGACCGTGATCCTCGTCGCACTGAACAACCGCTGGCGCGTCGGCCCGACGGTGGTGGCGCTCGTGAGCGCCGTCATCCCGTACGCGACCATCCCGACCGAGATCTGGCTGCAGCGCAGCGGCCGCCTCGCGGGAGCGTGGCGCCTCGAGGCTGCCGACGACCCCCGCGATCGCAGCTGGTACGACCGGCTTCTGCGGTGGTTCCTGCGCCACCCCTGGGTGCTGGGAGCGCTGATCGCCCTCGCCGTCGTGCTCCTGTTCGTCGTGCTCCTCATCGTGGGCCCGCCGGGCGGCCGTCACTGACGACCGCACTCTCGGCCGCCACGCTTCTTCGGAGGCGGGGCGGCCGAGTCGCGTATCGGGCGTCGCCGATGACGGATGCTGCGGCTCAGCGCCACGCCGGCAGCTGCTGCAGCGTCCAGGTGTTGCCGTCGGGGTCGTCGAACTGGACGAACCGGCCCCAGTCCTGTTCGTCGACACCGCGCCCCTCGACGCCGTTCGCCCGCAGGTGCGCGAGCGCCTCGTCGGCGTCCGGCACGACGACCTGGATGGTGTTCTGCTGCCCGGGCTCGAGGGTGCCGCCGAGCCCGGTGCCGAAGGCGATCGAGCATGCCGAACCGGGCGGCGTCATCTGCACGAAGCGGAGCCCCTCGACAGGCGTCTGGTCGTGGTCGGCATGGAAGCCGATCCGCTCGTAGAACTCCTTCGCGCGGTCGACGTCCGACACCGGCACGTGGATGAGCTCGATCTTCCAGTCCATCGTGTTCCCTCTCGTCTGGTGAAGCGGGTCCCCCTGGGCGAAAACGTTACGCCGGGGGTGCGACATCCGCCGCTGGGGAATACCTGGGCAGGAGAAGGGTTGAACTTGACAATGCCTGTGTCAAGTTCGAAACTTGACACCCCTCCACTCAAGTTTCAGGAGAGATGGAATGCCCGAAGACTTCACCCCCCAGGCCGGCGACGACGCGAGCTCGTTCGACGAGTTCCTGGCGCGCTACCTCGCGGGCGAGCGTGCCCGCGCCGAGCGCTCGATCGATCTGAGCCGCTACCTCGGCGCCCGCACGCAGGAGCTGCTGCAGCGCGCCGGCAAGTTCGCCCTCGAGCGCGGCCAGCACGAGCTCGACGCCCTCCACGTCCTGCGCGTCCTCGTCACCGAGGCGCCGGCGCGCGATGCCGTCGAGCGCCTCGGCATCGATGCCGACGCCATCGCACGTGCCACACAAGAGCGGCTTCCCGCCGCGACGGCGGCGGCCGACGTCGACGGGGCCGTCGTGACCTCGTCCGTGCAGCGCGCGCTGTTCCACGCGTTCCAGGTCGCCCGTTCCTCCGGCTCGACGTACGTCGACCCCGAGCACCTCTTCTTCGCGCTCGTGCTCGCGCAGGACACGCCAGCCGGCCAGGTGCTGGCACGCGCCGGTGTGACGGCCGAGGCCCTGATGCAGGGCGCGCGTGAGACCGTGACGCCGGGCGAGACCACGCAGACCGCCGCTGCACCGGAGGGCGCAGCATCCGACACCCCCATGCTCGACACGTACGGCACCGACCTGACGGCGCGCGCCGTCGCGGGCGAACTCGACCCCGTGATCGGCCGCGCCGACGAGATCGAGCAAACGATCGAGATCCTCAGCCGCCGCACCAAGAACAACCCGGTGCTCGTCGGCGAGGCGGGCGTCGGCAAGACCGCGATCGTCGAGGGGCTCGCGCAGGCGATCGTCGAGGGCTCCGTGCCCGAGCAGCTGCTCGGCAAGCGCGTCATCGCCCTGGACCTGCCCGCGATGCTCGCGGGCACGCGCTACCGTGGTGACTTCGAAGAGCGCCTCACCAAGACGATGGACGAGATCTCGGCGCTCAAGGGCGACCTGATCGTCTTCATCGACGAGGTGCACACGGTCGTGGGTGCCGGCGGTGCGGGCGACGGCGGCATGGACGCGGGCAACATCCTGAAGCCCCGCCTCGCGCGCGGCGAGCTGCACCTGGTGGGCGCGACGACGCTCAAGGAGTACCGCGTCATCGAGAAGGACCCCGCGCTCGAGCGCCGGTTCCAGCCGGTGCGCGTCGGCGAGCCGTCCGTCGAGGACGCCGTGCTGATCCTCCGCGGCCTCAAGTCCGCGTACGAGGAGCACCACGGCATCGTCTACACCGACGAGGCCCTGCGTGCCGCCGTCGAGCTCAGCGACCGGTACCTGACCGAGCGGGTGCTGCCCGACAAGGCGATCGACCTCATCGACCAGGCGGGCGCGCGACTGCGGCTGCGGCTGGGGTCGAAGGTGGACGTGAGCGGGCTCATCGAGCGCCTCGCGACCCTCGAGGCCGACAAGAACGCCGCCGTGTCGGCGGAGCACTACGAGGAGGCGTCGCAGATCCGCGACCAGATCGCCGAGGTGCAGGACCGCCTCGAGCGTGCCACCGCCGCAGGTGCCGCCGTGCGTACCGAGGCGATCGTCGACGAGCCCGAGATCGCCGCGGTGATCAGCCGGGCCACCGGCATCCCGGTGAACCGCCTGACCGAGACCGAGCGCGAGCGCCTGGCGTCCCTCGAGGACGAGCTGCACGACCGCGTGATCGGGCAGGACGACGCGGTGACAGCGGTCGCCAAGGCCGTCCGGCGCAACCGCACCGGCATGGGCGACGCCCGTCGCCCGGTGGGGTCGTTCCTCTTCCTCGGCCCGACCGGCGTGGGCAAGACCGAGCTCGCGAAGGCACTCGCGGCGTCGCTGTTCGACGACGAGGGCGCGGTCATCCGCTTCGACATGAGCGAGTTCGGCGAGCGCCACACCGTGTCGCGTCTCGTCGGCGCCCCTCCCGGATACGTCGGCTACGACGAGGCCGGGCAGCTCACCGAGCGCGTGCGGCGCAATCCGTACTCGATCGTGCTGTTCGACGAGATCGAGAAGGCGCACCCCGACGTGTTCAACCTGCTGCTGCAGGTGCTCGACGACGGGCGTCTGACCGATGGTCAGGGGCGCACCGTCGACTTCCGCAACACGGTGGTCGTCATGACCTCGAACCTCGGCTCGGAGTTCCTCGCGTCGCGCGGCGGTGCGATCGGCTTCCTCGCCGACGGGGGAGGGACGACCGGCTTCGGGTCGGAGAAGGATCTGCGCGACCGCGTCTTCGGCAAGTTGCGCGAGGCGATGCGCCCCGAGTTCCTCAACCGCATCGACGAGATCGTGCTGTTCCGCAAGCTCGAAAAGCCGCAGCTGCAGTCGATCGTCCGCCTGCTGCTGGGCGCGTCCGACGCGCGGCTCGCGAAGCGCGAGGTGTCGCTGGTCGTGACGGACTCCGCCGTGGCGTGGCTCGCCGACAACGGGTACGAGCCCGAGTACGGCGCGCGGCCGCTGCGCCGGCTCATCCAGCGCGAGGTCGACGACCGCATCGCAGACCTGTTCGTCACGGGTGCGCTCGTCGACGGCGGGACGGTGACGGTGGATGCTACGGCCGGCGCCCTGTCGGTGGTCGCAGGTTCGCCGTTCGCCGTGGCCGCCTGATCCGACACCGTGTGCCGAGAGGCGCCGAGCCTTCGGGCTCGGCGCCTCTTCGCGCATCCAGGTGGCGTACGTGCTTCTCGGTGTCGGGGTGTCCTGACAGAGTGGGTGACATGACCCGCATCGGCGCGATCTTCAACCCGTACACGCACAGCCCCGACGAGTTCCGCGATGCGGTGCTCGCCGCCGAGTCGGCGGGCCTCGGCGAGCTGTGGATCTGGGAGGACTGCTTCCGGCAGTCCGCGTTCGCCACGGTGGGCGCGGCCCTCGCGTGGACGGAGGCGCTGCGCATCGGCATCGGCATCGCGCCGATGCCGCTGCGGAACGTCGCCGCCACCGCGATGGAGATCGCCACGGTCGAGCGGCTGTTCCCCGGGCGGCTGCTACCTGGTGTCGGCCACGGCGTGCTCGATTGGATGGGGCAGGCGGGTGCGCGGGTCGCTTCGCCGCTGACGCTCATGCGCGAGTACGTGCCGGCGCTGCGCGGCCTGCTCGCCGGCGACGCGGTGAGCGCCGACGGCCGCTACGTGAAGCTCACCGACGTGCGCCTCGACTACCCGCCGGTCGCGCCGCCGCTCGTGTACGCGGCGGCCGAGGGCCCGAAGACGCTGCGGCTGAGCGGCGAGGTCGCCGACGGCACGGTGCTCGACAGCGGGCACACGGCGGAGGAGTACGCGGTCGCGACCGCGGCGATCCGCGAGGCACGCGCGGCGGCCGGCCGCACCGGAGACCACGACGTCGTGGCCTACGTCGTCACGGCATTCGGCGCAGACGCCGAGGCGCGAGTCGTCGCCGACGTGGGCGACAAGCCCGACCCCGCAGAGCGGGCGCTGTGGGGCGACCCGGCGGAGGTCGCCGGTCGAGCGCAGCGCTTCTTCGACGCGGGCGTCGACGACGTCGTGCTGCTGCCCGCGTCCCGCGGCGACATCGCCGAGTTCTACCGCGCGGCCGCCGAGGTGTCCCGACTCGTGCGGTCGGCCGCAGCATGACGGCGGCGCTGTCGATCGGGATCGCTGCCGCGGCCGGCGCGGAGGCCGGCGCGCGCGTCGCGGCAGCGGCGGAGAGCGCAGGACTGCACGCCCTGTGGGTCAACGACACACCGGGCGACGACGCCCTCGAAGTGCTCGCGGCCGCTGCCGGCACGACGGAGCGGCTCGGGCTCGCGACAGGCGTGCTGCCGATCGACCGGCGCAGTCCCGACGAGATCCTCGAGAGCGCTGCCGCACTCTCCGCCGACCGCCTCGTGCTCGGCATCGGCGCGGGGCAGCTGCGTTCCGGAGCGATCGAGAGCGTGACGGATGCTGCCACCGCCCTCCGCGCGCGCACCGAGGCGCGTGTCGTGGTCGGCGCGCTCGGTCCGCGGATGCGGCGTGCGGGGGCGGAGGCCTCGGACGGACTCCTGCTCAGCTGGCTCACCCCCGGCGTCGCGGCGGAACAGGCGGCGCGGGCTCGATTGGCGGCTCCGTCGGCACACGTCGCGCTGTACGTGCGCACCGCGACCGACCCGGCGGCGGTCGCGGCCCTCGAGGAAGAGGCGGCCCGCTACGCCCGGTACCCCGTGTATGCCGCGAACTTCGCGCGGCTGGACCTCCGCGCCGGCGACACCCTGATCCGGCCGGGTGAGCTGCAGGACCGGATCGCCGCGTACCGCGTGGCCGTCGACGAGGTCGTGCTGCGCGTCATCACGGCGTCGGGCGGCGCCGACGACCACCTGCGTTTCATCGACGCCGTCGCAGAGGCCGCCGCGTGACGCGCGCCGTCGCCCGGTGGGCGCTCGCGGCGCTGCTCGTGGCCGCGGGCGCGTCGCATCTGACGTGGGGCAGACGCGGTTACCGCATCGTCATCCCGGACTGGGCGACGCGGCTCTTTCACACCGACAAGGACACGATCGTCGTCGCGTCGGGCGTCGTCGAACTGATGCTCGGCGGTGCGCTCGTCGCACTCCCCGCCGAGCGTCGCCGCGTCGGCTGGGCGGTCGCCGGGTTCTTCGTGGCCGTCTTCCCGGGCAACGTCCATCAATGGCGGACGGGCCGCTCGGCGCCGCTGATGCGCACCGATCGGGCGCGCTTCGTCCGGCTCCTGCTGCAGCCGCTGCTCGTCGCGTGGGCGTTGTGGAGCACGAGCGATCGGTTCGTCCCGCGTTAGCGGCGGGCGCTGCGCATCGCCTGCGTGTGGGCGAGTGCGGCGTCGTCGGCGAACCGTCGGTACTCGTCGGACTCGACGGGATAGAGCGCCACGCGACCCTGGTCGTCGTGGTGGATGCCCCAGCCGTAGCGCTTGCCGAGGGGCGACGACCGGAGGCACGGCTGCCCCTTGGCGAAGAACCGCACGCGTTCGGCATCGCGGTCGGCGTCTGCGATGCCCGCGCGCCGGGGACACGTGTCGGGGGCCGGTGCCAGAATGCCGATGTGCTGCTGAATGAGCTGGTGACCGCGACGGGCGAGGTCGCGGCGACGTCGTCGCGATTGGCCAAGGTCGCCGTCCTCTCGGCGCTGCTGCGTGAACTTGAGCCCGACGAGATCGGGCCCGCGATCGGGTTCCTCACGGCCAGCCCGCGGCAGGGACGCCTCGGTGTCGGGTGGCGCAGCCTGATGGGACTCGAGGTCACCCACACGGACGAGCCGACGTTGACGGTGCTCGACGTCGATGCGTCGCTCAGCCGCCTTGCCGCTGCCGATGGTACGGGCTCCGTGCTCGCCCGGCGCGCCGAGCTCGACGCGCTCGCGACTGCCGCCACCGCCGACGAATGGGACTTCCTGGCACGCGTCATGATCGGCGAGCTTCGCACCGGCGCCCTCGAAGGCGTGCTCCTCGACGCGATCGCCAAGGGTTCCGAGCGCGCAGCGCCCATCGTGCGGCGGGCCGCGATGCTGTCCGGCGACCTGGGCGCGACGGCGCGCATCGCGCTCACCGGCACGCCCGCCGAACTCGACGCGGTCGGGCTCGAGGTGGGGCGCGGCGTGCTGCCGATGCTCGCCGCGACGGCGGGCTCGACGACCGAGGCGCTCGAGACGCTCGGGGGCGCAGCATCCGTCGAATACAAGCTCGACGGCGCGCGGATCCAGGTGCATCGCGACGGCGACGACGTCCGCGTCTTCACGCGGAGCCTCGCCGACATCACGCACCGTGTGCCCGAACTCGTCGAAGCGGTGCGGGCATTGCCCGCCGAGCGGGTGATCCTCGACGGCGAGACGCTGTCGCTCGACGAGGACGGCGGGCCGCGGCCGTTCCAAGACACCATGTCGCGATTCGGGTCGATGGGCGACGACGCGGCGGCCACCGTCCTGAGGCCGTGGTTCTTCGACATCCTGCATCTCGACGGCCGCGACCTGATCGACGAGCCGCTGGCCACGCGGCTCGAGCTGCTCGATCGAGCCGTCGGCGACGCCCGCATGCCGGGCGTCGTCACCGACGACCCCGCGAAGGCGGAGGAGTTCTCACAGCAGGCGCTCGCCGCGGGCCACGAGGGCGTCATGGTCAAAGCGCTCGACGCTCCCTACGCCGCCGGGCGGCGTGGCAAGAGCTGGCTCAAGGTCAAACCGGTGCTCACCTTCGACCTCGTCGTGCTCGCGGTCGAATGGGGATCGGGCCGTCGCACCGGGCAGCTGTCGAACCTGCACCTGGGCGCCCGCGATCCGGAGGGCGCCTTCGGCGAACCGGGCGGCTTCGTGATGGTGGGCAAGACCTTCAAGGGCCTCACCGACGCGACGCTGAAGTGGCAGACCGAGCACTTCCCGACCATCGAGACCCACCGCTCGGCGTACGCCGTGCACGTGCGCCCCGAGACGGTCGTCGAGATCGCCATCGACGGCGTGCAGCGGTCGACGCGGTACCCGGGCGGTGTCGCGCTGCGCTTCGCGCGGGTGAAGGGCTACCGCCCCGACAAGCGCCCCGACGAGGCCGACACGATCGAGTCGCTCCGCGCCCTTCTGCGAGGGTGACGGCCGCGCCCACCGCCGCCCCCGTCATCCTTGGGCGGCGATGTACCGGTGCTCGGGTCTTCCCGTGGTGCCGTAGCGCAGCCGCACCTCGACCTGTCCGCGCGCGGCGAGCGTGGCGAGATGGCGCTGCGCGGTCGCGCGCGAGATGCCCACCCGGTCGGCGACCTCGGCCGCGGAGGCCTCGTCGTCGCCGAGGCCCTCGAGGATGAGCTGTTCCGTCGCCGATCGGGCGACGGTGGCTGGTTCCGCAGAGCCGTGGAGGATCGTCAGGGCGCGGTCGATCTGCTCCTGTTCGAGCGGGCGGTCGGTGGTGAGGAGGTTCCGCATGCGCGCGTAGCGGTCGAGGCGCTCCGCGAGCACGCGGGCCTCGAACGGCTTCGTCACGTACGCGAGAGCGCCTGCGCGCAGCGCACGACGCACGGTCGCAGCATCCGTCGCGGCCGACAGCACGAACGCGTCCACGTCGACGCCCGCGACGAACTCGACGCCGTCGCCGTCGGGGAGGAACGCATCGACGAGCAGCAGGTCGGGGGCGTGGGCGCGCACGGCCTGGCGCGCGGCCCCGATCGAATGCACGGGGTCCAGCGCGGTGAAGCCGGCGCGGGAGGCCACGACGTCGCGGTGCAGTCCGGCGACGCGGAAGTCGTCGTCGACGACGAGCACACGGATGGGCTGGCTCATGCGTTCTCCTCTCGAGGGACAGCGGCGTCGATGCGCAGCGCGCCCGGAAGCCGCGCCCCGAACACGGCGCCCGAACCCTGGCCGCCGGCGTCGATGAGCCACACGTCGCCACCGTGCCGGCGGGCGAGGTCGCGGGAGAGCGGCAGACCGAAGCCGTGCCCGTGCACCGCGTCGCCGAGTCCCGGGTCCGCCGGGCGAGAGCCGGGGCGGCGGAACGGATCGCTTCCGACCGGACGGATGCCGCGGCCCGAGTCGGCGACCGTGACCACCAACTCGTCGCCGTCGCCGAGCAGCGCGACCTCGACCCAGCGGGGTTCGTCGCCCGCCACCGCCGCGGTCACCGCGTTGCCGACGAGGTTGCCGAGGATCGCCGCGACGTCCTCCGGCAGCGCGACCTCGCTGAGCAGCAGCGTGTCGTCGGAGACCCGCACGCCCACGCCCCGCTCACGCGCCGCCGCGCCCGTCGCGCCCAGAAGCGACTTGAGGAACGCGTCGGGCACGCGCTCGAGGCCGGCCACGGCGAAGTCGACCGCCCCGCGCTCGGTGAGGTCGCCGAGGAACGCGCGTGCCTCGTCGACGCGGTCGGCGTCGATCAGCCCGGATGCGACATGCAGGCGATTGGCGAACTCATGGCGCTGCACGCGGAGCGCCTCGGTCATGGCGCGGACGGTCTCGAGTCGCCCGGCGAGAGCCTCGACATCGGTGCGGTCGCGCACCACGACGACCTCGCCGAGCGCGCGGGCGTCGCGGCGCACCGGACGCGTGTCGAGGTACAGCACACGGTCGCCCACGACCGCCTCCACCGCTGTCGCGCCCTCGCGCACGGCCCGGAGCACGTCCTCCGGCAACGCCAGCTCGTCGAACCGGCGGCCGACGGGATCGTCGAGTCCCAGCATCCGCTCCGCCGCCTCATTGCACACGCGGACGACGCCGTCGGGATCCAGGGCGACCACGCCGTCCCCGACGCCCTCGAGCACCGCGGCCTGGTTCTGGACAAGGGCCACGAGCTCCTCGGGCTGAAGTCCGAGGGTCAGCCGCTCGAAGCGCCGTCGCAGGAGCAGCGTCGCCAGTGTCGCCAGGGCGACGCCGCCCACCGCGGCGACCGCGATCGTCGTGAGGAGCGCGGGGAGGTCGTCGAACACGCTCGCACGCTCGAAGCCGACGCTGACCTCGCCGGCGGGGGCGCCTCCGGTCTCGGCGTAGATGGGCACCTTCGCCCGGGCGGACTCGCCGAGCGTGCCGACCTCCCAGTCGACGACCTCGTTGCCCTCGAGCACCTCGGCGAAGGGCGTCGAGACCACCTGGCCGAGCAGGTCCTGGTTCGGGTGGGCGAGACGGATGCCGTGGTCGTCGGTGATCACGACGAACAGCGCGTCGGTGCGGTCCGCGACATCGGTGGCGATCCGCTGCAGCGGACCGTCACGGAGGTCGGCGGCATCGGGAGTTCCCGGGTCCGCCGAGAACTCGGCGACGAGGGACTTGACGGCGGGGTCCTCCGCGACGGTGCGGGCGATGTTGAGGGCGGCAGCCTCGGACTCCGCGCGCAGCTGGCGCACGCCCAGCCATCCGAAGACGAGCGCGCACACGGCGACCACGGCGGCGACCGTCGCCAGCTGCACGAGCAGCAGCCGTGTCGCGAAGCGCATGCCACCTCCCGGGAGTGAGTGAGCGGACCGCGCGTGAGCAGAATGCGCAGAACACACGCTACGCGCACAACGTGCGGGAATGCGACTTACCGCGCGCACGTCCGGGGCTCGACCCTAACCTCTCTCAGACGCACCGCGAAACGGTGCGGAGACCTGACGCACCCCACGACGAAGGAGTCGACATGAACGCGGCAGCACCGTTCCTCCTGCAGGCCGCCGAGGCCGACGAAGGCTACGCGACGGCCTTCGTCCCGCCCGAATGGGTGCTGGTCGCCCTCGGGTTCACCATGGTGCTCGTCTTCATGGCGCTCATCATGACGCGGCGGTTGACGCCGATGGTCGCGCTGATCCTCGTGCCGACCGTTTTCGGCCTGTTCGCCGGCGCGGGGCTCGGGCTCGGCGACATGATCATCGACGCCATCGGCAGCATGGCCCCGACGGCGGCGCTCCTCATGTTCGCGATCATGTACTTCGGCATCATGATCGACGTCGGGCTGTTCGACCCGCTCATCCGGGCGATCACGCGACTGCTGGGCGACGACCCGGCGAAGGTCGTGCTCGGCACGGCGATCCTCGCGGGAGCGGTGTCGCTCGACGGCGACGGGTCCACGACGTTCATCATCACCACCTCCGCGATGCTGCCGATCTACCTCCGCCTGGGCATGAGCCCGGTCGTGCTCACGTGCGTGGCGGGCCTCATGAACGGCACGCTCAACATCGTGCCGTGGGGCGGGCCGACCGTGCGCGCCGCGACCGCGCTGGGCCTGCAGCCGACCGACATCTTCGTGCCGATGCTGCCGTCCCTCGCGGCCGGCCTGGTCATCGCGCTGACGTTCTCGTGGTTCCTCGGCCTCTCGGAGCGCAAGCGCATCGGCAGCATCGACGCCTCGCGCCTCGGCGACGGCGGCTCGCTCGCCGGCCCCCGGATCTTCCGCGGCGCCGACATGAAGCCGGGAGCGCGTGCAACGCTGCGCACCGGCAACATCGTCACCCTCGCCGGCGGTCGCGGCGGCGTGCCCGCGGCGACCGCGGTGGTGGACCGTGAAGACACCGCGATGGCCGACACCATGCTCGACCCGAACCGCGCGACGCTGCGACCGAAGCTCATCTGGTTCAACCTGGCGCTCACGATCGTGGTGATGGTGCTGCTGGTGCTCGACATCTTCCCGCTCGCGTACGTCTTCATGGTCGGCGCCGCGATCGCGCTGGTCGTCAACTTCCGAAAGCTCAAGAGCCAGGCCGATGAGATCGTCGCGCACGCCCCGAGCATCGTCGGCGTGGTGTCGATGGTGCTGGCCGCGGGCGTGCTGGTCGGCGTGCTGAACGGCACGGGCATGGTCGATGCCATGGCCACCTGGATCACGACCGTGATCCCGGCCTCGCTCGGCCCGTTCCTCGCCGTGATCACCGGCATCCTGTCGATCCCGTTCACGTTCTTCATGTCGAACGACGCGTTCTACTACGGCATCCTGCCGGTGCTCGCGCAGAGTGCCGAGCACTTCGGGATCGCCCCGGTCGAGATGGCGCGGGCCTCGATCACCGGCCAACCGGTGCACCTGCAGAGCCCGCTGGTGCCGGCGATCCTCCTCCTGGTGTCGCTCGCCAGCGTGAACCTCGGCGACCACCACAAGAAGGTGCTGTGGCGCGCCACGATCGTGTCGCTCGCGATGCTCGCGGTCGGCGTGCTGGTCGGCGCCATCCCGCTGATGGCCTGACGCGCGCTCGCTGGCGCGAGGACAGTTCGGCCGCCGAGACCTTGGGGACGACCCGCGGTCTCGGCGGTCGTTTGTCGTCTCACCGATGCCGGACGAGCGGGCGCCGCACGCCCGCCGCGAGCCGAACGTAGGATTTCGACATGACCAAGGGACCCGCGCCCGACGCCTCGTACGAGAACCGCAGCTTCGGGGCGCCCGGGGCGGAGCGCACGGTCGTGCTGCTGCGTTCGGGCGTCTCGACCCTGTCGGATCCACGCCCCGATGCCACCGCACGGCGTGACGCGAGGATCGTCGCGGTGGGGCTCACCGTCGACGACATCGACGACCCTGCCGCGTACCGCGGCGCGACCCCTGCAGAGGCGACCGCGAGCGTCATCGCGCGGTTCATCGCTGAGGAGTCGCACGGGCGCCCGGTGGGTCTGGTGGGAGTCGGCGAGGCGGGCGAGCTCGCGATCCTGGTCGCGGCCCATCTCGGCGAGGGCGTCGACAGGCTGGCGCTCGTCGCCGTCCCCCGACCCGAGTCCGAGCTCGGCGCGAGCGAGGTCGCCGAGACCCTCGATCGCATCGCGGCCAAGACACTCCTGATGAACGGCCAGGCCGATCCGACCGCTCCGTCTGGGGCGGCGCAGTGGTTCAAGAAGCACCTGCCGTCGGCCCGCGTCGAGATGGTGCCGAGGACGGATGAGCTCGAGACGCGGCTCGTCCTGGGCGACGTCTGGGAGCGGGTGCTTTCGCACGTCGCGCCCGGCACCGCGCGATGAACCGCATCGTCGTGCTGACCGGCGCGGGCATCTCGGCCGAGAGCGGCGTTCCCACGTTCCGCGGCGCTGACGGGCTCTGGGAAGGGCACGCCATCGAAGACGTCGCGACGCCGGAGGGATTCGAGCGCGACCCCGACACCGTGCAGGCGTTCTATGACGCGCGGCGCCGGGCCGTGGCATCGGTGGTTCCGAACGCCGCGCACCGCGCCCTCGCGCGCCTCGACGGCGCGATCGGCGACGACCTCCTCGTGGTCACGCAGAACGTCGACGACCTGCACGAACGCGCCGGGAGTCGCAACCTCGTCCACATGCACGGCGAGCTGCGCCGCGCGCTCTGCCTCGCGTGCGGCTCCCGCCCCGCGTGGGATACCGACCTCATCGACCACCCGCCGTGCCCGGAATGCGGAGAACGGATGCTGCGCCCCGACGTGGTCTGGTTCGGCGAGATGCCGTACGAGCTCGATCGCATCGAGCAGGCCGTCGTCGCGTGCGACGTGTTCGTCTCGATCGGCACGTCGGGGGAGGTGTATCCGGCCGCGGGATACGTCGCACTGGCGGCCGCGTTCGGGGCGCGGACCGTCGAGCTGAACCTCGAGCCCAGCGACCCCGCAGTGCCGTTCGATGAGGCGCGGGCCGGCCTCGCGAGCGAGCTCGTGCCGGCGTGGGTCGACGAGGTCATCGCCCAGCGATCGCCACGGAGCTGACGCACACGAAGGCGCCGGACGGATGCTTCCGCCCGGCGCCTTCTCGCTGCGCGAGGTCGCTACATCCTGCCGCCGCCGGAACGCAGACGCGACAGGGCGTCCACCGTCGCGGCGAGGATCAGCACGCCGCCCGTCACCAGCAGGTTGATGCCGGCGGGCAGGTTCAGCAGGCCCAGGCCGTTCGTGATCACGGCGATCACGAGCGCACCGATCGCCGCGTGCATCAGACGACCGCGCCCGCCGAAGAGGCTGACGCCGCCGACGACTGCTGCGGCGACACCGGACAGCACGATGTCACGACCGACCGTCGCGTCGACAGTGCCGACGCGTGCGACGCTGAACAGGGCCGACACCACGGCGAGCACCGAACAGATGACGAACGCCCACCACTTCACCCAGCGCACCTTGACGCCCGACCGGCGGGCCGCCTCGGCGTTGCCGCCGGTCGCGTAGATGTAGCGTCCGAACTTCGTGCGGTCGAGCACGAACGTCCCGATCCACAGGATCACGAGCACGACGGGCACGATCATCGGAACACCCTCGACGGCGTGGAGCGCGCCACCGCGGTTCTGGTTCAGCATGTAGACGAACGCCCCGCCGATGACCGCGATGACACCGAGCTTGATCCACACCAGCGAAATCGGCCGATTCGCGACACCCGCCTGCGTGCGGCGCACGCGGTCCCAGAACGACGTCGCCGCCGAGACCGCGAGGATGACGGCGAGCATCACCCAGCCGCCCCATACCGGGAGGTTGCCGTTCTGCAGCGCGACGAGCTCCGGCACCTGCACGCGGTAGAGGCCGCCGTCGCCGATGATGAGGAGCGCGAGGCCCTGATAGCCGAGGAACAGACCCAGCGTCACGACGAACGAGGGGATGCCCACCCGCGCGACGAAGAAGCCGATCAGGGCACCGGTCGCGAAGCCGACGCCGAACCCCACCAGGAGCGCGAGCGGCCACGGAACGTGGAAGGTGACGGCGAGGACGACGAAGACCGCCATTGCCACACCGCCGGTGACGCCCGCCGACAGGTCGATCTCGCCGAGCAGGAGCACGAACACGAGCGCCATGCCGAGCATCACGAGGGGAGCGGCCTGGTTGAGCAGATTCGCGAAGTTGCGCTCGGTGAGGAAGTACGGGCTCAGGATCGCGAACAGCACGGTCAGCACGACGAGGCCGCCGATCGCGGGCAGAGCGCCCATGTCGCCACCGCGCACGCGCTGCCACCAGCCGCGCACCTGGTCGCCGACGCCGCCTTCGACGCCGCTGCCGATCATGTCTCCGGCCATGGGGTCGGGCCCGGCTTCCGTCCGGGTCACGCTGCTGGTCATTCCGCTGCTCCCTCGGTGCGCAGGGTGGACGTGTCGATGAGGTTCACGCCACTCGGTGTCTTGGTGCCGGTGATGTAGCCGACCACGTCGTCACGGGTTGTCGAGGACGTCGGGATCTGCGCGACCATCTGGCCGAGGTACAGGACGGCGATGTCGTCGGCGACTTCGAACACGTCCGCGAGGTTGTGGCTGATGAGGATCACGGCGACGCCCTGCTCCGACAGCCGCTTGACGAGGTTGAGCACCTGCTCGGTCTGCGCGACGCCGAGCGCCGCGGTCGGCTCGTCGAGGATCACGACGCGCGCCTTCTTGAGCACGGCGCGCGCGATCGCCACCGTCTGCCGCTGGCCGCCGGAGAGGCTGGAGACCTTCTGACGCACCGACTTCACGGTGCGCACCGAGAGCGAGCGCAGCGTGTCGGAGGCCTCTTTCTCCATACGGCCCTCGTCGAACGTGCCGTACGAGAGCTCCTCGCGGCCGAGGAACATGTTCTGCACGATGTCGAGGTTGTCGCACAGCGCGAGGTCCTGGTAGACGACCTCGATGCCGAGACCGGAGGCGTCACGAGGCGCGTGCAGGTCGCGGTGCTGGCCGTCGATGAGGACTTCACCCTCGTCGTAGGGCTGCACTCCGGCGAGGCCCTTGATGAGGGTGGACTTGCCGGCGCCGTTGTCGCCCACGAGGGCGGTCACCTTGCCGGGGTGGACTTTGAGGTCGACGCCCTTGAGGACGCTGACCGGGCCGAACGACTTCTTCACGCCGACCAGCTCGATGATGGGCTCTGCGCCGACGGCGACGGCGGGAGTGGTGATGGTGTCTGACATGCTCGCTTCCTTGCGTGTACCGCGTGGGGCCGATCGCCCCTGGTGTGCGGCGAGGGCGTCGCGCCTGTCGACGCGACGCCCCCGCTGCGGCGACGGAGTTACTTGGTGATTCCGTACTGCTCGCAGGCGGCCATCACGTCGGCCGTGCACACGTCGTCGTACGAGGCGTCACCCGCGGCGATGACGTCCTTGACCTGCTCGGGTCCGACGAGCTTGGGCGTCACCTGGATGTACGGCGTGCCGTCATCGAGCTTGGCCTGTGCCGTCGGCTTCTCGCCCTTGAGCAGGGCGACGGCGGTGTCGACGGCGGCGGTGGCCTCATCCTTGACGGGCTTGTAGACCGTGGCGGTCTGCCAGCCCTGGAGGATGTACTGCAGGGCGCCGACCTGTGCGTCCTGGCCCGACAGCGCGACGCCGGTCAGGTTGTTCTTCTGCAGGATCGAGATGACGCCCGCCGCGTTCGCGTCATTCGCCGACCAGACGCCGTCGACCTTGCCGCCGAGCGAGGTCAGCGCCTGCTCGAAGTTGGTCGCCGACTTCTCCTGGTCCCAGACCCCCGGAGGCTCCGCCGCGGCCTTGATGCCCGCAGCCTCCATGACCTCGACGGCGCCGTCATGGAACATCTTGGCGTTGCCGTCGGTCGGGTCGCCGCCCATGTACACGACGACCGCGGTCGCCGGGTCCTTGCCGGCGGTCTTGAGGCCGTCGAGGACGGTCTGACCCTCGAGCTTGCCGACCTCGTTGTTGTCGAACGACACGTAGTAGTCGGCGCCCGTGAACGGACGGTCGTAGGCGATGACCGGGATGCCCTCGGCCTTGGCCTTCTCGGCGACGCCCTCGGCTGCGCCTTGGTAGTCGACGAGGAGCATGACGCCGCAGCCCTTGGTCAGCTGCTGGTCCGCCAGGGTCGAGTACTTGTTGACGTCGCCCTGCGCGTTCTGGATGTCGGTCGTGAAGCCGGCGGCCTCGAGGCCCTCCTGCAGGTACTTGCGGTCGAAGTCCTCCCAGCGGTTCGAGGACTCGGCGTCGGGGAGGATCACACACGCACGGTCGGCGGCGGCATCGCCTCCGCCGTCCGTCGAACCTCCGTTGCCGCTGCCGCTGGAGCAGCCGGCCAGCATCACCGCGGCGGCGCCCGCGAGGGCGGCCACGGCGAGGATCGAAGACTTCTTCATCTCTTGCCTTTCGTCATTGAAGCGGGCGAGTCCCCAGGATCGTCCCTGGCGTTCATCGCGCTGATGAGATCATCGACGACACGGATTCTTATCGTCAAGTCTTGAACATAACGCTTTGGCAACGCCACGGGCAAGGGCTGGTGCACAGCGTTGGTGAAGATCGCTAGAGAGCGTTTACCGTGCAGAATGCGTCAGAACGGCCCGAAAACACCCGTTTCCGCATCGCCGGAGGGGGTTGAGAACCTGTGCTCCCGCTGAGAGTGTTCGCCAAGTGAAGCCAGCGGGCGACGTGTCGCGTTCAGGCGCGACCGGTCGCCGCGCGTGTGCGGCGCGAGAGCGAGTCGACGATCACCGCGAGCACGAGCACGACGCCGGTGACCATGAACTGCACCGAGGAGTCGAGACGCAGAAGCGTCAGCCCCGACGAGATCGATTGGATCACCACGATCCCGATGAGGGCCGAGAACGCGGATCCGCGGCCGCCGAACAGGCTCGTGCCGCCGATGACGGCCGCTGCGATCGCATTGAGGTTGACGTCGCCGGTGCCCGAGCTCTGATTGGCCGACGCGAGTCGTGCGGCGGCGAGGATGCCGCCCACGGCGGCGAGCGTCGAGCACATCACGAAGACGGAGAGGTAGATGCGGTCCACCCGGATCCCCGCCCGACGCGCGGCCTCTTCGGACCCGCCGACCGCGTAGACGGCGCGCCCCCAGCGGGTGCGGGTGAGCGCGAAGTTCATCGCCACGACGAGCGCGAGGAAGAACAGGAACATGACGCCGACACCCCGGTCGAGGTTGAGGTACCACGTCGCCACGAGCAGGAACACGAGCAGCACGCTGCTTCTGAGCGCGATCTCGCCGTAGCTCTGGCTGACGAGGCTCGCGGCGGCCCGCCGCCGCGCCCGCCGCACGAGCGACCACGCGTAGGCCGCCACCGCGAGCACGGCCACGACGTACGACGCCCACGCCGGGAGGAACATCTGCTGCGCGAACTGCACGAGCCATGAGTCGAACGGGATCGCGATCGATCCGGTCTCTCCGAGCACCCAGAGCTGAAGCCCGAGGAAACCCAGGAGCCCCGCGAGCGTGATCACGAAGCTCGGCAGCCCGAAGCGGGTGTACAGGTACCCGTACACCAGGCCCACGAGGCAGCCGATGCCGATCGCCGCGACGAGCGCCAGCACGAGGTTCCACTGCAGCTGCACGAACGTCACGGCGAGCACCGCGGCAGCGAGGCCCGAGACCGAGCCGACCGAGAGGTCGATCTCGCCGACCAGCAGCACGAGCACGACGCCGAGCGCGATCGTGCCGACGGCAGCGCACTGCATGGTCAGGTTGACGAGGATCTCGCTCGAGAGGAACACCGGGTTGAGGAGGGAGAACACGGTCCAGATGACCGCGATGCCGAGCACGACGGGGATCGCCCCCAGATCGCCGCCGCGCACGCGCGCTGCGAACGCCTCGACGGCGTGACGGATGCCGCTGCCGCTGAGCAGCCGCTCCTGCGGTGCGGACTCGACGAGGCGCTCGTCGCCGTGGCGGCTCATCGGGCCCCGTCCCCGCGGGGACGAGGGGTGCGGCGCGAGCCGGCGCGGGGCATGCGGATGACGGTGCCGCCGGCGGTGTGCTCGTCCAGCGGCGGCTCGTCGGCCGCCGGCTCTGCGGACGGCGGCGGGGGCGCAGCATCCATCCGCTCCGGCGCACGCCGCAGAGTCGAGTGGTCGACGGCACCGGTGATGGCCGCGATGAGCGTCTCGCTCGTGACGTCGGCGACGTTGTAGACGCCGTTGTTGCGGCCGAGGCGCAGCACGACGACGCGGTCGGCGACGGCCAGGACGTCGGCCATGTTGTGGCTGATGAGGATCACGCCGTGGCCGCGCTCGCGGAGGCGCTCGATGAGGTTCAGCACCTCTGCGGTCTGCGCGACGCCGAGGGCGGCGGTCGGCTCGTCGAGGATCACGACGCGCGGCTCGCCGATGAGCGACCGGGCGATCGCGACGGTCTGGCGCTGGCCGCCCGAGAGGGAGGCGACGGGCACGCGCACCGAGGGGATCTTCGCCGAGAGCTCGCGCAGCAGCGTCCAGGTGCGCTGCTCCATGTCGACCTCGTCGAGGGTCGCGCCGTCGCGCAGCTCGCGGCCCAGCCACAGGTTCGCGACCACGTCGAGGTTGTCGCACAGGGCGAGGTCCTGGAAGATCGTCTCGATCCCGAGCTCCTGCGCGTCGGCGGGGGAGTCGATGCCGACAGGCTCGCCGTCGAACTCGATCGAGCCGCTGTCGGGCGGGTGCACGCCCGCCAGCACCTTCACGAGCGTGGACTTGCCGGCGCCGTTGTCACCGACGAGGGCGACGACCTCGCCCTCGTTGACCCAGAAGTCGACGTCGGTGAGGGCCTTGACGGCGCCGAAGCGCTTGCCGATGCCGCGCATCGTCAGCACGCGTTCGCGCGGGCGTCCCGCCCGCGGGTGCGTCATCGACATCCTCGCCTCGTCCTCATCGATCCCCAGCCGACCCCTGTCAGAGTCAGGACCCTACCCGATGCCCGCCGCTTCGCACGCATCCGCGTACGCCGGGGTGCAGATGTCTTCGACCGTCCAGAAGCCGTCGGCGACGACCGTGTCCATGATGTCGTCGATCGTGACCGCCACCGGGTCGAGCAGTGTGGCCGGCGTCCCCTGGATCTCGAGCGGGGCCGTGACCTTCTCGCCGTGCAGGAGCTTCACCGCGACCTCGGCCGCGAGCTCCGCCTGCGGCTTGATCGCCTTGTAGACGGTCATGTACTGGTCGCCGGTCAGGATGCGCTGGATCGCCGAGAGCTCGGCATCCTGGCCCGTCACGATCGGGAGGGGCTGCACGTTCGCGACCCGGAGCGCCGCGATCGCGCCGCCGGCGGTCGCGTCGTTCGCGGCGTACACGCCCGCGATGGCGCCGCCGTGCTGCGCGATCTGGCCCGACACCCACTCCTGCGCCTTCTCGGGGCTCCAGCCGGGAGTGTCGTACTCGGCCAGCACCCGCAGGCCGCTGTCGTCGATGATGCTGTGCGCGCCCTGCTTGAACAGCGCGGCGTTGCTGTCGGTGGGGGATCCGTTGACCATCAGGATGCCGCTGCCCTCGTGCTCGGCATCGACGCCCTCGACGAACGCGGCGGCTTGCAGCACGCCGACCTTCTCGTTGTCGAACGAGATGTAGTAGGCCAGGTCGCCGCCGGCGATGAGCCGGTCGTAGGAGATGACGGGCACGCCCTTCGCGTTGGCCGAGTTCACGATGCTCACGGCCGCATTGGCGTCGACCGGGTCGAGCACGAGCACCCCGGCCCCGGCGGCGAGCGCCGACTCGGCCTGCTGCTGCTGCTTCGCGGCGTCCTGGTCGGCGTTCGCGTAAAGGACGTCGTACTCGCCGAGCTCCGCGACGCGGGCCTCGAACATCGGCCGGTCGAACGTCTCGTAGCGCGCGGTCTTCGCGTCGGGCAGCAGCAGGGCGATCGTGTCGTCCGAGGGGGTGGCGCCCGGCGCAGGAGCGCCGGTGCAGGCCGACAGCACCGCTGCCATGAGAAGGACGGTGGATGCTGCGGCCGCCGCGCGACGCCCGCTCGGGCGCCGTCGCGGCCGATCCAGTCGCGTACGGGGCATCGGACGAGCCTATGCGGTGATGGGCAGCGACGGCGCCGTCGGAAGCTGGGCGTCGACCGTGACGTGGTCGAGGGCGATCGCGATGGCCCCGCGCGTCTCTGCCCACTCACCGAACGAGGCGCCGACGATCTCGGGCAGTCCGTCGGCGGAGGCGAGCGCGGTGCGCTCGAGCGAATGGCGCATCGGGGCCATGAGGATCTCGCCGGCCTGGCCGAGCTCGCCGCCGACCACGATGAGCTCCGGGTCGAAGAGGTTGCAGAGGCTCGCGGCGGCGATGCCGATGTGGCGGCCGGCGTCGGCGATCACGCGGCGTGCGGCGCCGTCACCGAGTTCGGCGGCGTGCAGCAGGTCGCCGAGGCGGTGCATGCCCTCGCTCGGCGGGAAGAGCGACAGCAGCGCGGGGCCGCCGGCGTAGGTCTCGAGGCATCCGCGGTTGCTGCAGCGGCAGATGGGCCCGTTCTCGTCGAGGGTGACGTGGCCGATCTGGCCGGCTTTGCCGTTGACCCCGCGGAACAGGTCGCCGTTCACGACGAGCCCGGCGCTGATGGTGTGCCCGACGCGGATGAACACGGAGGACGCCGCGGAGCGCCCGTTGCCCTCGCGCGCCTCGGCGAGGCCGCCGAGGTTCGCCTCGCTGTCGACGTGCACCGGGCGCCCGATGCGGATCGCGAGGCTCTCGGCGACATCGACGTTCTCCCAGCCGCGCAGCAGGCCGGGCGTCGACACCATGCCGGTGCGCGGATCGATGGGCGCCGGAAGCGCGAGCCCGACGCCGAGCAGGTCGCCGATGGAACCGCCGAGGGACTCCATCATGTCGCCCAGCAGCAGCGCGAGGCGGTCGAGCTCGGAGTCGTGGCGGTGGTCGAGGGGGAGCGGCAGCGACGACTGGGTCACGATGGTGCGCGCGGTGTCGGCGATCGCGAGGTGCAGGTGCCGCGAGCTGTAGTGGACGCCGGCGACGAGGCCGAGGCGACGGGCGAGCGACACGAGGGTCGCCCGGCGGCCGCTGCTCGTCGTGAACGACGTGTGCAGGAGGCCCGACGCCGTCAGCTCCTTGACGATGTTCGACACCGTGGCGGGCGAGAGGCCCGTGCTGCCGGCGAGCTCGATCTGGGTGAGACGGCCGTGGCGCTTGAGCGACTCGATGACACGCGCGCGATTGGCCTCGCGGAGCGAGGTCTGCGAGCCCGGCGGGGCTTGACGGCGTGCCACGCTCACACTGTATCCCACCCCTGATTTCCCAGGTCGGCTGTGGGATCACGTGGCGTCGCGGACCGCCCGCTCGAGGCACGCACTAGCATCGGTACGCCATGCACACCGTCGTCGAGGCGCTCCGCGCCGCCCTGCCCCCGCACGCCGTCGCCAGCGACCACGAGACCCGCGAGCGACTGAGCCACGACGACGCCGAGTGGGCGGACTACGGGCTGCCCGCCGCCGTCGTGTTCGCGTCATCCCTCGACGATGTCGTCGCGGCAGTGCGCATCGCAGCCGCGCACCGCGTGCCCATCGTGCCGCGCGGCGCCGGCACCGGCCTCTCCGGGGGAGCGAATGCGACGGACGGATGCCTCGTCCTCTCTCTCGAGCGGATGACGAGGATCGTCGAGGTGAACGTCGCGGAGCGGTACGCCGTGGTCGAGGCGGGCGTGCTCAACGACGATCTGCGCCGCCACGTCGCCGGAGCGGGACTCTGGTACCCGCCGGACCCCGCGAGCCAGGCGATCTCGACCATCGGCGGCAACGTCGCGACGAACGCCGGCGGCATCTGCTGCGTCAAGTACGGCGTGACCCGCGACTACGTGCTCGGCATGACCGTCGTGCTCGCCGATGGGAGTGTGGCGCAGCTCGGGAGCACCACGGCGAAGGGCGTCACCGGCTACGACCTGGCGGGACTCTTCGTCGGCTCCGAGGGGACGCTCGGGATCGTCGTCGACGTGACGCTGAAGCTCCGTCCGCTCGGCGGACGCGAGGAGCGCGCGGTGGTCGGCTACTTCCGCACACTGACGGATGCCGGGCGCGCGGTGGCCGCCGTCACCGAGGCCGGCATCGTGCCCTCGGCGCTGGAGCTCATCGACCGCACGTGCCTGCACGCCGTCGCCGAGTGGCAGGGCTGGGAGCTGCCCGAAGAGGCGTCAGCGCTCCTGCTGGCCAAGGTCGACGATGCCGGTGCCCGCGGCGAAGAGCTCGCCGCGGCGATCGCGGAGCTGTTCCGCACCGCCGGCGGCAGCCGCGTCGAGCGGGCGGCCGACCCCGACGAGGTCGACCGGCTCTTCACGGCACGTCGCCTCGCGTATCCGGCGCTCGAACGACTCGGTCCCGTGCTGACCGAGGACGTGTGCGTGCCCCGCGGGGCCGTTCCCGAGATGCTCGCGCGCATCGAGGCGGCCGCCGCGGACGCCGGGGTCGTGATCGCCAACATCGCCCACGCGGGCGACGGCAACCTGCATCCGCTGATCATCGCGCCGGAGGGTGACGACGACGCCAAGGCCCGCGCGAAGATCGCGTTCGACCGCATCGTCGACGACTGCCGGGCGCTCGGCGGCACCGTGACCGGTGAGCACGGCGTCGGGCTGCTCAAGCTTCCGGGCGCGGCGGCAGAGCTCAGCCCCGCGGTGCTGCGCCTGCATCGTGCGATCAAGGACGCGCTCGACCCGGACACGATCCTCAACCCCGGCAAGGCGTTCCCGAACGGAGAGTGACATGGCCGCGATCCGCGCCGACGACGGCGTCCGGCTGGAGTACGAAGAGTCCGGTGATCCCGCCGGGCGCCCGCTGGTGCTGCTCGCCGGGTTCAAGGCTGCGGCCACCAGCTGGCAGTATCAGCTGCCCGCACTCACCGGCGCCGGGTACCGCGTGGTCGCCGTCGATCTTCGCGGTCACGGAAACGCCGAGCGACCGGCATCCGGAGTCGACATGGCCCGGCGGGGACGCGACGTGCGCGACGTCGTGGAGACGCTCGACCTGCGCGAGGCGGTGCTCGTCGGCGGGTCGATGGGCGCCAGCACGATCTGGTCGTACCTCGCGCAGGAGGGAGCGGACCGGGTCGCCGCGGTGGTGAGCGTCGACCAGACGCCCCAGATGCTCAACACGCCCGATTGGCTGCACGGCTTCTACGGCTACGCCGCCGACAACATCGACACCTACTTCGCCGAGGGCATCCCCGGCACCGGGCAGGGCATACCGCTGTGGCGGCGGGGGATGCGCCTCGTACGACTGCTGCGAGCGATGAAGGGCGCCGAACGGGAACTCACGCCCGGTGAGCTCGCGCTGCTGAACGACCACGCCAGAGCGGACTGGCGCTCAGCGATCGCGGCTACCGAGGTGCCGGTGCTGTTCGTCGCGGGGGCCGAGAGCGAGTTCTGGCCGAGCTCGCACGCCTCGGCCGCTGCGGCGCTCGCGCCCCACGGCGAGTCGGCGGTGATCGCCCGCGACGGGCACGCCGCGAACATCGAACAGCCGAACGCCTTCAACGCCGGACTCCTCGAGTTCCTCGGTCGCGTGGCTCCCGCCCGCGTCGCCCCCGCCTGACTCAGCGCCGGTCGGCGGCGAGGCGGATCAGCACGATGTTGCCCGACTCGTCGACCTCGGCGACGCCGGGGTGGGCCTTCACGAACTCCGAGAAGCTCTTGTGGCCGAGCGCCTTCTCGCTGAACGACGGGTCGAGCCGCTTGATGAGGCTCTTCACCGCCGAGGCGTGCTGCCACTCGACGCCCTCCTTGTCGCTCTCCAGGCGCAGCGCGCGCTCGAGCAGGGACTCGGTGGGGTCGACGGTGACGCGCTTCGCGCGCCGGCTTCCGGTTGCGCGCTGCGGCTCGGCGTCCTTCTTGCCCGACGGCGGCGCCGCGACGCCCGGGAGCGCGTCGTACGAGTCGAACTGGTCGCAGGCCGCCGCGAGCGACTTCGCGGTCGACCCGGCCACGCCGACGCCCACGACGAAGCGGCCGAGGCGGCGGCAGCGCTGGGCCAGCGGCACATAGTCGGAGTCGCCCGCCACGATGACGACGTGGGTCAGGTCGGGGAGACGGAACATGTCCTCGACGGCATCGACCGCGAGACGGATGTCGGCGCCGTTCTTCGCATACGCCGCGGCGGGGAAGAGCTGCACCAGGTCGACGGCACGGGCCACGAGCTGCGACCGGTACTCGGCGTTCACCGGGGCCGACCAGTCCGCGTACGCCCGCGTGAGCACCAGGGTGCCGAACGACGTCGCGTAGTCGATGATGGCGCCCACATCGATCGTCGCGGCCGCCAGGCGCTCGGCGATCTCGGGGTCCGCAGCATCCGTCGCGATCTTCTGCCGGTCGCGGGAGTACGAGTTCTTGCCGTGCACGCGGTCGTACCACGACATCACGATGTTGTCGAAGTCGAGGTACACCGCCACGCGGGGGCTCAGCAGGTCGGGCATGTCATTCCTCACCGGGGTAGCGGACACCGACGAGATCGCGGATCTCGTCGAGCGTGGCCATGATCGCGACGGTCTCGTCGATGGGCAGCACATCGGAGTCGGTGCGGCCCTCGGCGAGGTACCGCTCGGCCGCGAGCGCTTCGTACTGCATGCCACGGCCGTCGATGTCGGAGCGGTACTCCTCGATGACCGTGCCGTCGGGTCCGACGAGGCGGAACGACGTCGCCTGGTACCAGACGCTGTCGATGTCGATGCGGGCGTCGGTGCCGATGATCGTCGCGGTGTTGGGCCCCGCGCCGCGGGAGGTCGAGATCGACGTCGACAGCGCGCCCGACGCGTGCGTCATGATCGTCGCGACCTCGGTGTCGGACCCGGCATCGCCGATGCGGGCGGCCGCGGCGATCGAGAGCGGCTCGCCGAGGATGTCCCACGCGAACGAGACCGGGTAGATCCCGAGGTCGAGGAGTGCGCCGCCGCCCAGCTCGAGCGCGTTGATGCGGTGCGCCGGGTCGGAGGGCAGCCGCTGCGTGTGGTCGGCCGTGACGGCGCGGATCTCGCCGAGAGCTCCGGACTCCACGAGCTCGCGGATGCGGACCATGTGGGGGAGGTAGCGCGTCCACATCGCCTCCATCGCCAGCAGGCCCCGCTCGGCGGCGGCATCGCGCACCGCCGCGGCCTCGGCGGCGTTCAGGGTGAACGCCTTCTCGACCAGCACGTGCTTGCCCGCCTCGAGGGCGAGGAGCGCGTTCTCGGCGTGCACCGGATGAGGCGTGGCGATGTAGACGATGTCGACGTTGGGGTCGGCGACGAGCTCCTCGTATGAACCGTGGGCGTGCGGGATGGCGAAGTCGGCGGCGAACGCCTCGGCGGTCTCGCGGCGCCGTGAACCCACGGCGGCGACGTCGAGCCCGGCGGTGCGCAGGTCGCTGGTGAAGGCTCGGGCGATGCCGCCCGGTCCGAGGATCCCCCATCGAGGGGAGGAGGGCGAGGTCATGACACGAGGCTAGCGGCGTGACGGCGCCGACGCCCGAACGACTAGCCCGTCGCGGCCTGTGCGAGCTCGCCGCGGTCGGCGGTCAGCGTGATGTGGTCGAGCGCGCGGGCCAGGTCGTCGACGAGGTCGCGGGCGTCCTCGAGGCCGATCGACAGGCGCACCGTCGTCGGGCCGATGTGCGCCTCGGCGAGCTGCGTCGGCGACATGTGGCTGTGCGTCATCGACGACGGATGGGCGACGAGGCTGCGCGCGTCGCCGATGTTGGCCACGAGGCGGATCACCTGGAGGCGGGAGATGAACTCCTCGACGAGCCGGAAGTCGGCCTCGCCGTCGCCCGTCGCGGGCAGGTCGAACGCGAACACCGAGCTCGCGCCGTCGGGAAGGTAGGTCTGCGCCTGCCCGTGCCACGGGCTCGACTCGAGACCGGGGTGGTGCACGCGCGAGACGGCGGGGTGGGTCTCGAGGAACCGGGCGACGGTGAGCGCGCTCGCGGTGTGGCGCTCCATGCGCAGGTCGAGCGTCTCGAGGCCCTGCAGCAGCTGGAAGGCGTTGAACGCCGACAGCGACGGGCCGAGGTCGTGCACGTACTTGGTCTTGACCAGCGCGATGTACGGCGAGCCGGTCTTGCCGAAGCGTTCCACGAGGCTGCCGTCCGGCACGCGCGGGTAGGTCTCGGTCAGCTGCGGCCAGCGCGCCGGCTCTGCGGTGAAGTCGAACGTTCCGAGGTCGACGACGACGCCGCCGAGCGACGTGCCGTGACCGCCGAGGAACTTAGTCGCGGAGTGCACCACGATGTCGGCGCCGAAGTCCTTCGCGCGCTGCAGGTAGGGGGTCGCCACGGTGTTGTCGATCACCAGGGGCACGCCGGCCTCCCTGGCGACGGCGGCGACGGCGCCGAGATCGAGCACCTGCGCGATCGGGTTCGAGATCGACTCGGCGAACAGCGCACGAGTGGTCGGCCTGACGGCGGCGCGCCACGCGTCGAGGTCGTCCTGGTCGACGAACGTCACCTCGATGCCCCAGTCCGCGAAGGTGTCCTGGAGCAGGTCGATCGTGCCGCCGTAGAGCTGCCGTGCGGCGACGATGTGCTCGCCCTGCTTCGCGAGAGCAAGCAGAGCGACGGCGACGGCAGCCTGGCCCGAGGCCACGCCCGCCGCAGCGATGCCGCCCTCGAGCTCGGCCACCCGGCGCTCGAACACGAGCACCGTCGGGTTCGCCGCACGGCTGTAGATGTTGCCGTCCTTGCGGAGCGCGAACAGGTCGCGGGCCTCGGCGAGCGAGCGGAACTCGAAGCCGTTCGACTGGTGGATCGACGGGACAGCGGTGTTCTCGGCGATGCCGGAGTCGTACCCGGCCTGCACCTGCGCCGTCGCGAAGGAGCGAGGGGCAGCAGGACGAGTCTGTTCAGGCATGCCCACCATTGTCGAGCCGCGGTGCCTCGGGCGGTGCTTCGTGTGTCGAACTGTTGCGGGGGCGGTCCCGCGCCGGTCAGGAGGCAGTAGCGCGCGGGCACGCGAGAATGGTCGGGTGGCGCAGCTCATCACCCCCGCAGAACTCGACGAACTCCTCCGGACCGCCGCCGTGCACGTGCTCGATGTGCGCTACCGCCTCGACCGACCCGACGGCAGCGCCGAGCACCTCGCGGGCCACGTGCCCGGCGCCGTGTACGTCGACATGGAGACCGAGCTGTCGCAGCACGGCCGCGCCGACGAGGGGCGGCACCCGCTCCCGCCGCGCGAATCCCTGCAGGCGGCCGCGCGTCGCTGGGGCATCGACGACGGCGACACCGTTGTCGTCTACGACGACGACCGCGCGCTCGGCGCGTCGCGCGCGTGGTGGCTCTTGACCCGCTCCGGCGTCGCCGACGTGCGCATCCTCGACGGCGGCCTCGCCGCCTGGGTCACCGCCGGCCTGCCGCTCGAGTCCGGACCCGTCACCCCTGAGCCCGGCGAGGTCTCGCTCACTCCGATCGCCGAACACGTGCTGTCCATCGACGACGCCGCCGCGCTCGCCGCGTCGGGCGTGCTCATCGATGTGCGCGCCGCCGAGCGCTTCCGCGGCGAGGTCGAGCCGATCGATGCGGTCGCCGGACACATCCCGGGCGCCGTGAACCTTGCGACCGGCGCGTACATGGACGGGGAGCGGTTCCGGGATGCTGCGACCCTGCGCGCGCTGTTCGCCACGGTCGGCGTCGGCGACGGCGTCACCGCCGCGGCGTACTGCGGGTCGGGGGTGACGGCCGCGCAGGCCGTGTTCGCGGCCGAACTCGCCGGGCTGGAGCTGAGGATCTACCCGGGCTCGTGGAGCCAGTGGTCGAACACGCCGGGCCGCCCGATCGCGACCGGTTCGGCGCCTGCGGAGGTCACCGGCACCGTGTGACCGGCGCGGCGGCGCCGTCACGGGACGAGGGTGATCTTGCCGGAGACGCCCGCCTCGAGCAGCCGATGCGCCTCGGTGGCGTCCGCGAGCGCGAACGACGGGCCGAGTTCGACCACGAAGCGTCCCGCCGCCATGAGGGCGAGCGCGACGGGGACCGCCTCGGTGCGCCAGGTCTGCTGCTGCGCGGTGAGCGGCTCGGGGGAACCGCCGGAGAAGGCGCGGATGCCGAGGGCTGCAGCATCCCGTCCCCGTACCAGCGTCGCGATCCGCTGACGGTCGGCGACCAGTTCGAGCGAGGTGTCGAGGGCTTCGTCGGTGCCGGCCGCGTCGATGGCGACGGTCACGCCGTGCGGAGCCGCCGCGCGCACGCGCTCGGCAAGCCCTTCGCCGTACGCGACCGGGATCGCGCCGAGCTCGCGTACGCGGTCGAAGCGGCCTTCCGACGAGGTCGCGACGACGGTCGCGCCCCACAGCACGGCGAACTGGATGAGGGCCTGGCCCACGGCGCCCGATCCGGCGTGCACGAGCACGGTGTCGCCGCTGCCCACGGCGAGCGAGCGGAGCGCCTGGTACGCCGTGCCGATGGGGATGCCGAGAGCCGCGCCTTCGGCCGCGCTCACCTGCGGCGGGCGGGCGAAGACGTGTTCCGCCGGCACTGCGATGTCTGTCGCGTACGAGCCGAAGGCGCTCGCGAAGACGACGGAATCGCCGACGCGGAAGCCGTCGACGCCGTCACCGACGGCGGTCACCACACCGGCGCCGTCGCCGCCCACGCGCCGTGGCTCGGTGATCGCCGCCGACGGGCGCACGCCCGAGCGGAGCTTGCCGTCGATCGGGTTGACCCCGGCCGCCGCGACACGGATCGTGAGCCGGCCGGGTCCCGCCACCGGCTCGGGAACGGGGATCTCGTGCAGGACCTCAGGGCCCCCGAACTCGGTATACGCGATCGCGGTGGTCATGACGGGGGCAACTCCTGTCGTTGAGGCGGCTATTCCTTGAGGGACTTCTGGATCCGCTGCAGCGAGACCGGCTCGGCCGTGCCGAGGGACTGCGCGAACAGGCTCACACGGTACTCCTCGAGCAGCCACCGGGCGTGCACGAGCGGTCCCGGGGCGTCATCCGCCGGGGGGATCACGCCGCCGGCCTCGGCGAACACCGTCGTCGCGCGCTCGAACTCGGTCATGCGCTGACGGTCGCGGCCGGGGTTGTCGGCGAGGGTCCGCACGCGGTCGAGCGCGCCGCGCAGGTACCGGGGCAGCTGCGCGAGCCGCGCGGTGCCGGTGCGCGACACGAAGCCCGGGAACACCAGGCCGGCGAGCTGCCCCTTGACGTCGTTCAGCGCGCCGAGCAGCGTCAGCGAGTTCGCGTCGCGCATGGCGCGCTCCACGTCGCGCGCGGCGGTGAGGATGCGGGCGGTCAGCGACACCGTCTGGAACAGCTCGTCGACCACCGCGCCCGAGAAGGCGTCGCGCACCGCCTCGAAGCCGGCGCGGGTGCGCACCACCGCATCGGGAGCGGTGCGCGCGATGACGGCGTCGGCGACCGCGACCCTGCTGTCTTCGATGAGCGCCTTCGCGGACGGATACGGGGATGCTGCGAGCGCGAGCTTCTCGGCAGACGTCAGGTGTTCGAGCACATACGCCGAGGGCGAGGCGACCGACAGCAGCACGAGACGCCGGACGCCGGCGGTGGTCGCACGGGCCGCGGCATCGGGGGTGGACTCGATGCGCAGTGCGACCGAGGCGCCCTCGTCGACGATCGCGGGGTAGCCGCGGACGACGCCGCCCGCGACCTTCGTGTCGACGACGTCGGGCAGGTCGCCGAACGTCCAGTCGGTGAGGCCGGTGCGCTCGGCGAACGTCGATTCGGGCCGCGCCCCGTCGGCGGACACGGGCGTAGGCGTGCCGCGCGGCGTGGGGGCGTTCGACGGACGGCCGCCCCGCGCGGGTGCGGTGAGGGATCGCGAGACCGACGCCCGTGCCCGGTCGGCCAGCCGCGCCTGCAGCGCGGCGAGGTCGCGGTCGGAGCCCACGGCGCGTCCGCGTTCGTCGACGGCGCGGAACGAGACCTGCAGGTGCCCCGGGACCCGCTCCATCTCGAAGTCGGCGGCGCTCACCGGCTGACTCGCGACGCGCT
Organism: Microbacterium sp. NPDC056044; assembly: GCF_042267145.1. NCBI lineage: Bacteria > Bacillati > Actinomycetota > Actinomycetes > Micrococcales > Microbacteriaceae > Microbacterium > Microbacterium sp. NPDC056044. The sequence goes on from NZ_JBHJWZ010000005.1 coordinate 345,640, forward strand.
GGATGCGCGCGGCCAGAGCGTCGCGCAGAGGTGTCGGCGGCAGCCCGTTGTTGCCCTCGGGGCCCTGGCCGGCGAGGTCGGCGGAGAACGTGGCAGCCCAGTCCGCGGCGGGCACGACGTGACGGCGGATGGACTTGGGGAGCGAGCGCAGCAGCGCAGTGATGAGCTCGTCACGCATGCCGGGCACCTGCCAGTCGAAGCCGTCGGGGCGCAGCTGCGCGAGCAGCGCCAGCGGCACGACGGCCGTCACACCGTCGTCGGCGGCGCCGGGCTCGAAGCGGTACGCGAGCGAGAGCACCTGGTCGCCCTGGGTCCAGCGGGCGGGGAAGTCGCGCTCGTCGCCGCGCGACGCCTCGTCGACGAGGTCGGCCTCGGTCATGTCGAGGAGGCGCGGCGTTCGGGACGAGGCATCCTTCCACCACGCCTCGAAGGAGCGCGCGTCGAACACGTCGCGGGGGATCCGGGCGTCGTAGAACCGGAACACGGCCTCGTCGCCGACGAGGATGTCGCGTCGGCGCTCGCGCTCCTCGATCTTCTCGAGCCGGCGCCGCAGCTCGAGGTTGCGGCGCTCGAATGCCGTGAGCTTCTTGTCGAGGTGCGACGAGTCCCACTCGCCCTCGACCAGCGCGTGCCGCACGAACAGTTCGCGCGCGAAGGGCCGGTCGAAGCGGGCCAGCTGCACCCGGCGCTTCGGCACGATCTCGAGGCCGAAGAGCGTGACCTTCTCGTAGGCGGACGCCGCCCCCGAGGCCTTCGACCAGTGCGGTTCGCTCAGCGACCGCTTCGCGAGGTCGCCCGCGAGGGGCTCGGCCCACGCCGGGTCGATCGCGGCGACGGTGCGGGCGAACAGACGGCTGGTCTCGACGACCTCAGCGGCCATGACGGCCGTCGGCCGCTTCTTCTTGAGGCCCGAGCCCGGGAAGATCGCGAACCGCGTGCCGCGCGAGCCGAGGTACTCGGCGCCGCGCCGCTGCTCGGCGCGGTCCGAGGCTGTGCGACCGCGGGCCGCTGTACTCGACGTGGTGCGCTCGTCGAGCATGCCGAGGTGCGAGAGCAGGCCCGACAGGATCGCCTTATGCAGTTCGTCGGGGTCGGCGGTGCCCGGCTCGGGCTTCCTCGGCGCGTTCACCAGTGCGCTGAGCTGACGGTGCACATCGGCCCACTCGCGCACCCGCACGTAGTTGAGGTGCTCGGCCCGGCACAGGCGCCGGAACGCGCTCGAGCCGAGCTCGGCCTGCTTCTCCTGTAGGTGATTCCAGAGGTTCAGGAGGCTCAGGAAGTCGCTCGTCGGGTCGGTGAACCGCGCGTGCAGGCGGTCGGCCTCGTCGCGCCGGTCTTCGGGGCGCTCGCGCACATCCTGGATCGACATCCCCGCGACGATCGCGAGCACGTCGCGGAGCACGCCCGTGCGGCGGGCCTCGACGAGCATGCGGGCGAAGCGCGGGTCGATCGGCAGCCGCGAGATCTCGCGGCCGAGGTCGGTGAGGGTCGGGTGATCACGACCGGTCTTGACGGCCCCGAGTTCGACCAGAAGGTCGAGCGCGGCCTTGACGCCGCGCGAATCGGGCGGGGTCAGGAAGGGGAACGACGAGATGTCGCCGAAGCCGAGCGACAGCATCTGCAGGATGACCGACGCGAGGCTCGTGCGCAGGATCTCCGGCTCGGTGAACTCCGGACGGGTGTCGAAGTCCTCCTCGGAGTACAGCCGGATCGCGATGCCGTCGCTCGTGCGGCCGGCACGCCCTGACCGCTGCTGCGCGGAGGCCTGCGAGACCGCCTCGATCGGCAGGCGCTGCACCTTGCTGCGGTTGCTGTAGCGCGAGATACGCGCCGTGCCGGTGTCGACGACGTACCGGATCCCGGGCACGGTGAGGCTGGTCTCGGCGACGTTCGTCGCGAGGATGACACGTCGACGGATGCCGGCGACCTGCGACCGTTCGAACACGCGGTGCTGCTCGGCCGCCGACAGACGCCCGTAGAGCGGGAGGACCTCGGTCGGGGCAGCATCCTTCGCATACATGCCGCGTACGGCATCGGCGGCGTCGCGGATCTCGGCCTCGCCGGGGAGGAACACGAGCACGTCGCCGGCCGATTCGCGGTCGAGTTCGCGCAGGGCCGAGGTGATGCCGTCGACGTCGTCGGATTCGTCCTCGCCCTTCGCCGGGCGTGCCGGCGGGCGGTAGCGGATCTCGACCGGATACGTGCGGCCCGACACCTCGATGATCGGGGCGGGGGTGCCGTCGGGCTGCGCGAAGTGCTTCGCGAAGCTCTCGGGGTCGATCGTCGCGCTCGTGATGACGACCTTGAGGTCCGGGCGCTTCGGCAGGATCCGCCGCAGATACCCGAGGAGGAAGTCGACGTTGAGCGAGCGCTCATGCGCCTCGTCGACGATCACCATGTCGTAGCGGCGGAGCAGGCGGTCGCGGTGGATCTCGTTGAGCAGGATGCCGTCGGTCATCAGCGCGATGCGGGTGTCCTCCGACACCTTGTCGGTGAAGCGCACCTTGTAGCCGACGGTCGAGCCGAGCGGCACCTGCAGCTCTTCGGCGATGCGCTCGGCGATCGTGCGGGCGGCGATGCGGCGGGGCTGGGTGTGCGCGATGCGTGCGCGCCCGAGCTCGAGCGCGATCTTCGGCAGCTGCGTCGTCTTGCCCGACCCGGTCGCGCCGGCGACGATCACGACCTGGTGATCGCGGATGGCGCGCGCGATCTCGTCGCGCGCGGCGCTGACGGGGAGCTCCGGCGGGTACGAGATCACAGGTTCGGGCCCAGACATAGCCTTCGATCGTATCGCGTCCTGTCGTCGCCCCGGACGCGATCCCCGCGCACACCTACTCTCAGAAAGGCGTTGAACTTCCGGTTCACACAGTCCTTGCGGCTGTCGTGTCGCAGGACACCGGAGTCCACCAGAGGGCATTGAACTTCCGGTTCACACGACCCTGCCCCGGTCCGACGTGCCAGAACGTGGAGACGCGCCCGCTCCTCTCCGGCGAATGACATGAGACGCGCAGCGGCACCCGACGATGGGCTGTGTGAACCGGAAGTTCAATGGTCCCTGGAGAGTATGTCTGCCGGCCGCGCGCGCCGGCCCTTCCTCCACATGCATCGGGTGCACCCGAGTCATCGACAGATCGCCCGAGGGCGCCCGCGGTCAGCGCCTCGCGGACCTACCGTCGAGACATGCACCCGTTCGAAGCGCTCGCCGAACCCGCGCGGCGAAGGATCATCGAGATTCTCGCGAGCGGCGAGCACACGTCCGGCCAACTGGCCGATGTCGTCGGCAGAGAGTTCCGGATCAGTCGCACCGCGGTATCGAAGCATCTTCGACTCCTCCGTGACGCGGGCTGCGTCGACGTCCGCGCCGACGAGAGCTGGCGGTGGTACCGCCTCAGCCGTCGCGGGTTCGAGACGCTCGAGGGCGTGGTGGCCGATCTCATACACAAGGTCTCGAGAGCCGTCGGCTGGGACGCCGACGCCGGCGAGAAGCGCGACCCGCTCGCCGTGCTGCCGGAGTATCGCGCGGTTCCTTTCAAAGGTCCGGGGCGACCACCGCGGCGGGGCCGGCGCGGAGCCCGGACCGTCTTCGCGCAGCTGGCTTCACCAGACGACATCGCTCCGCCACGCGTGCCGATCGAGATCACCTTCTCTCTCCTCGAGACGGCCGATGACCCGGACGACGACTTCGACTTCTAGGCTGGAGACCATGACAGTCCCCAGCGTGACCCTGAACGACGGCAACACGATCCCTCAGCTCGGCTACGGCGTCTTCAAGGTGCCGCCGGCCGACACCGAGCGGGCCGTCGCCGAGGCGCTCGAGGTCGGCTACCGCCACATCGACACCGCCGCGATCTACGGCAACGAAGAGGGCGTCGGCGCGGCCATCGCGGCCAGCGGCATCGCACGCGACGAGCTGTTCATCACCACGAAGCTCTGGAACGACCGTCACGACGGCGACGAGCCGAACGCCGCGATCGCCGAGAGCCTCGCCAAGCTCGGGCTCGAGCAGGTCGACCTGTACCTCGTGCACTGGCCGACCCCGGCGCGCGACAACTACCTGCACGCGTGGGAGAAGCTCATCGAGCTGCGGGGCGCCGGCCTCACGCGCAGCATCGGCGTCTCGAACCACCTCGTGCCGCACCTCGAGAAGATCGTGTCGGCCACCGGCGTGGTCCCGGCCGTGAACCAGATCGAGCTGCATCCCGCCCACCAGCAGCGCGACATCACCGGCTGGGCCGCCGCCCACGACGTGAAGATCGAGTCGTGGGGCCCGCTCGGCCAGGGCAAGTACGACCTGTTCGGTGCGGCGCCGGTGGCGGCCGCCGCCGAGGCGCACGGCAAGACGCCGGCGCAGGCCGTGCTGCGCTGGCACCTGCAGAAGGGCTTCATCGTCTTCCCGAAGTCGGTGCGCCGCGAGCGTCTCGAGGAGAACCTCGACGTCTTCGACTTCGAGCTGAGCGCCGACGAGATCGCCGCCATCGACGCGATGGAGCCGGGCGACGGCACGGGTCGCGTCAGCGCGCACCCCGACGAGGTCAACTGACCGCTCACGAGCGGGAGGAGCGGATGCCGTGAACCCTCGCCTCGCGGAAGCGACGAGCCCGTACCTGAGAGCCCACGCGGGCAATCCGGTCGCGTGGTTTCCGTGGGGCGAGGAGGCGTTCGCCGAGGCGCGGCGCCGTGACGTGCCGGTCATGGTGTCGATCGGCTACTCGACGTGCCACTGGTGCCATGTGATGGCGCGGGAGTCGTTCGAGGACCAGACGACGGCGGCTGAGCTCGACGCGGACTTCGTGTCGATCAAGGTCGACCGCGAGGAGCATCCCGAGGTCGACGCGGCCTACATGGCGGCGGCGTCGGCGTTCTCGCCGAGCCTCGGCTGGCCGCTCACCGTCTTCGTCACGCCCGAGGGCAGGCCGTTCTACGCGGGCACCTACTTCCCGCCGCAGCCGCGCGCAGGCATGCCAGCGTTCCGGCAGGTGCTCGCGGCGGTCCACGAGGCCTGGACCGAGCGGCGTGACCAGATCGACGAGACGGCGGATGCTGTCGCCGGCGCGCTCGCGGAGGTGCGTGACTCCGCGCCCGGCGCCGACGCGTCGTCGCCGACCACCGCCGACCTCGCCGACGCCGCGCGTGCGCTCGCCGCGCGGGAGGATCCGGTCCACGGCGGGTTCGGCGATCCCGCCGCCGGCGCGCCGAAGTTCCCGGTGGCCACGGCGCTGCGCTTCCTGCAGACCCGGGTCGTCCGCGAGCATGCGGCCGAGGCATCCGTCGCCGCCGACCGCGCCCTCGCCGCGATGGCCGCGGCACCGCTCAGGGATACCGTCGAGGGCGGGTTCTTCCGCTACGCCACACGGCCCGACTGGACCGTTCCGCACTACGAGCGCATGCTGACCGACAACGCCCAGCTCCTCGACGTCGCCATGGACACCGAACCGGCCCGCGAAGACGTCGCTCGGGGCATCGCCGGCTTCCTGCGCGACGTGCTCCAGCAGCCGGCCGGCGGCTTCGGCGCCGCGCAGGACTCGGAGTCCTGGATCGACGGGGCCCGCAGCGAGGGCGGCTACTACGCACGGGATGCCGCGGACCGTGCCGGTCTCGAGCCGCCGGCCGTCGACGGCAAGGTGGTCAGCGGCTGGAACGGCCTCGCGATCGGATCGCTCGCGCGCGCCGGCGCGCGCCTGGGCGAGGCATCCTGGATCGAAGCGGCCCGATGGGCGGCGGACGCCGTGCTCGAGACGAACGTCGCCGCCGACGGCCGCCTGCTGCGCGCCTCGCTCGACGAGGTGCCGTCGCGGGCGCACGCCACGCTCGCCGACCACGGCCAGCTCGCCGCGGGCCTCCTCGCCCTCGCCGTCGCCACGGGCGACGTCGCGTACGCGGTGCGGGCGCGGGAGCTCGTCGACGCCTGCGTCGGCGCCGACGGCCGGATCGCCGTGCCGGGCGGCGGCGACCCCGTGCTGTCGCAGCAGGGGATCGGAGCACCGGATGCCGCCTCCGACGCCGACGAGCCGTCCGGGGCCGCATCGGTCGCGGAGGCCGCCGCCGCGCTCTGGGTGCTGGGCGCCGGGGATGCCTACCGCGGGATCGCCGAGCGGCTCGTCGCCGCCCACGCTCCGGCGGCCCTCGCGCAGCCGCTCGCGTACGGCGCGCTGCTGCGTGTCGCGGCAGGCCTCGCCGGGCCGCCGCGGCAGGTCGTCGTCGTCACCGACGACCCCCGGGCAGCGCTCGCGACGGCGGCGCGCAGCATCCGTTCCGATGTCGTCAGCATTGTGTCGCCTCAACAGGCGCGCGAATGGGCCGGGGCCGGATTCGAGCTGTTCGCCGAGAAGACGGCGCGCGACGGGCGTCCGACCGCGTACGACTGCCGGGACTTCGCCTGCCGGCTCCCGGTCACCGAGGTCGCCGATCTCGAGGCCTGAGAACGGGTCAGACCCAGCTGTTGATCCACATGTGCATGTGCCAGAAGTCGTAGGGCACGGTCATCGCCGAGATGATCGGGTACCAGAACGCCGACAGGGCGAGCGCGACGCCGAGGAACACGAGCACGAGACGCTGCCCCGTGAGCCGCCGATAGGAGCCGGCCGATGGCGGGCCCGCGATGTCCTTCAGGGCGAACGTCAGCGCCAGCAGCATGAACGGCAGGATGAGCACCGTGTAGAACTGGAAGATCGTGCGCTGCGGCAGGAACAGCCACGGCAGGTAGGTGACGGCGATCCCGGTGAGCACCAGCGCGTAGCGCCAGTCGCGGGCGACCACGAAGCGGTACGCGAGGTAGAGCACGGCAGCGACGCCGGCGTACCAGATCAGCGGGTTCGGCATCGTCGAGATGACGTCGACGCAGCCGCTCGGCGCCGTGCAGCCGTTCACACCCAGCGCATCGTGGTGGTAGTAGACGCCGGTGGGGCGCCACAGCAGGGGCCACTGCCACGCCGGGCTGGCATAGGCGTGTCCCGAGGTGATCCCCGCCGTCGACTTGTACATGGCGACGTGGTACAGCCACAGGCTCTCGAGCGGGTTGCTGCCGGCCTGGCGGCCGTAGCCTCCTGAGGTGAACAGCCACCCCGACCACGACGCGACGTAGACGACGAGGGCGACCGGGACGAACAGCGTGAAGGTCGCGAGGCCTTGGCGCACCGCATCCGTCGGCCAGAACAGCACCCCCGCGCGCCGGCGGGCGAGAGCGTCCGTGACGACCAGGTAGACACCGAGACCGGCGAGCACCCACGCGCCCGACCACTTCACGGCGCTGGCTGCGCCGAGCGCGGCACCCGCGGCGATGATCCACGGCCGGTTCCACAGCACCGGTCCCCAGGAGGGCGGTGCGTCCCCGTCGTAGCGCGCGGCGACGGTCTCGGCGATGCGCGTCATCGTGCGTTCGCGGTCGCGGAGCACGAACAGGAACGCGAGCAGCACGAAGAACGTGAGCGACGTGTCGAGCAGTGCGACGCGGCTCATCGAGATGGCGAGGCCGTCGACGGCCATGAGCAGGCCCGCGACCACGGCGAACGTCGTCGAACGGGTGAGGCGCTTCGCGATGAGCATGAGCACCAGCACCGACGCGATGCCGAGGAGCGCCGTCGTGATGCGCCAGCCCCAGCCCGAGTCGGGGCCGAGCACGGCCATGCCGAGCGCGATGATCCACTTGCCGAGCGGCGGATGCACCACGAACGACGGGTTGGTGGTGAAGACGTTCACATCGCCCGAGAGGAAGCTCTCGTTGGCGCCGGTGGGCCAGGATGCCTCGTACCCGAGGTTGAGCAGCGTCCAGGCGTCCTTGACGTAGTACGTCTCGTCGAACTGGTTCATCAGGTCGTGCGCCGCGGCCAGATTCCACAGACGCAGGACGGCGGCGATGACCAGGACGATGGCGGGGCCGAGCCACCGGTACAGCCGTCGAGCGCGCGCGTCCTCGTTCAGCCGGCGGGCGAACCGGTCGTACAGGCTCGGTCGTTCGGGGCGCAGGAGCGGCGCGGCAGGCTGATCGGCCTCGAGGCGCGGGGCATCCGTCACCCGGTCAAGTTTAGGCTGAGGGCGTGATCATCCTCGCGGCGACCCCGATCGGCAACCTGGGAGATGCCTCGAAGCGGCTCGTCGAGGCCCTCGAAGAGGCGACGATCGTCGCCGCCGAAGACACCCGGACGACGCAGCGGCTGCTCACCGCCCTCGGGATCGCCAACCGGCCGCGCCTGATCGCGCTGCACGACCACAACGAGAAGGAGCGCGCGCCCGAGATCGTCGAACTCGCGCGTGAACAGGACGTGCTCGTAATGAGCGACGCCGGCATGCCGACCGTGAGCGACCCCGGCTACGGCCTCGTCGCGGCGGCCGCCGCGGCCGGCGTCGACGTCACCGCGATCCCCGGCCCGAGCGCCGTCGTGACGGCCCTCGCGGTGTCGGGGCTGCCGACCGACCGCTTCACGTTCGAGGGATTCGTCCCGCGCAAGGCGGGGGAGCGGGCGGCCTCGTTCCGCGCGTTGGGTTCCGAGCCGCGCACGATGGTGTTCTTCGAGGCGCCGTCGCGTGTCGCAGCCACGCTCGCCGACATGGCCGCCGGGTTCGGCGCCGATCGTCGGGCCGCGGTGTGCCGTGAGCTGACGAAGCTCCACGAGGAGGTCGCGCGGGGCCCGCTCGCCGAGCTCGCGGCGTGGGCCGAGGCCGGCGTACGCGGCGAGCTCGTGATCGTCGTGGAGGGGGCGCCCGCGCGCGGGGTCGCGTTCCCCGACGCCGTCACGCAGGTGCTCGAGCTGGTGCGCGGCGGCATGCGGCTGAAGGAGGCCGCGGCCGAAGTGTCCGGGCTCACCGGACACTCCAGCCGCGAGCTCTATCAGGCCGCGCTCTCCGTCCGCGGGTAGCGCTGCCGACGCGTGGTCACTTGCGCACGGTGACCACGAGGTCCTTGCTCGTCGTCGCGCCCGCATCGTTCGCGAACACGACGCGGTAGGTGTGCGTGCCGCGCGCGGCGCCGGTGACGGCGAGCGTCGCGCGCTGGGCGCCGGGCGTCGCCGCGGCGAGCGTGCCCTCGCTCACGAGGGTGTCGCCTTCGAAGAAGCGGTAGCTCGTCGCGTTCGTGCCCCACCACAGGTCGGCGGTCACGGTGTACGTGCCGTCGCCGTCCTGGTTGTCGTGGCTCAGCACGGGCTTCGCGGGAGACGCGTCGGTCACCGTGACGGTGACCGACTGGAGCGCCGTGGTGCCCTTCGAGTTCACGAGCTCGCCGGTGTAGACATACACGCCGTTCTTCTTCCCGCTGACCGGGATCTCGGCCGACTGCGCGCCGACACCGCCGTACGCGAGCGCCACCGTGGCGATGCGCTCGCCGTTCTCGAACACGCGCAGCTTCGTCGCGTTCTCACCCCACCAGAGGTTCATGCGCACGGCGTAGGCACCGTCCTTGAGACCGGTGTCCCAGCCGTTGTCGTGCGACAGGACGCCGCGTCCGGGAGCTCTGCTCGCGGTGTCGAGCACCAGGAGCCCGTCGACCGCTTCGGCCAGGGCGGTCGTCGCACCGTCCACGGCGGCGCCGGACGGGGCGTCCGCCGACAGCACGATCCGCGCCCGCTCGATCGCCGCCCGCAGCACGTCCGCGGTCGCGGGCGTGTGAGCGGACAGGTCGACGGACTCGGCGTCCGCGAGGGCCGCGGCGAGGGCGGTGGTGTCGACCCCGGTCGGCGTGGCGCGCACCAGCTCGACGTCGTCGATCGTGCCCCACGCGCCGCCGGGGAGGGCGGCGGTGACCGTGACGGTCACGCTGCCACCCGCGGGGACGTCGATCGGTGCGGTGGTCGGCACCGACCAGTTGCGCCACCCGTCCATCGAGAATGGGGCGGATGCCTCGCCCGACGCGCTCGAGACGCTCAGGCGCACGCTGCTCGTGGCATCCTCTCCGTCGCCCTGCAGTGCGCCGCGCACGACGTACGATCCGGCGGGGACGCCGTCCACGCGCTGCGACAGGTTGAAGGAGTAGGCGTTCGCGGCCCAGAAGTGCGCGGAGCGTTCGCCCGTGCGCGGGTCGTCCCACGCGCCGATGGTGAGACCCGTGCCCGTCTTCGTCCAGGCGCCGTTGTCACCCTCGAAGCCGGGGCTCCGCAGCAGGTTCTTCTGCGCGACCACGACCGTTGCCGTCGCCGCGAGGCCCGACGCGGTGAGGCCCGAGACCTTGTAGGTGCCGGGGCCGTCGATCCAGGTCGCGGCGTCGGACCACGTGACCGGCTGGGTCTCGGACGAGCCGTCGTTGTACGACACCGTCACGCTGGCGGGAAGGGTGACCGCATCGCCCTCGGCGACCGTCAGGTTCACCGGCCCGACCGCCGTGACCTCGCGCGGCGCGACGGCGCCGGTGCGGGCGTAGGCGAAGACGTTGAGCGACTCGAGCGGTGTGCCGTCGTGCGCGAACAGCGCCTGGTTGTCCCACGCGGAGCCGCCGTACCACTGGCCGGCGTCCTCGGGGTCGTACTCGCCGGCGTAGCTCGAGGCCCAGCCCGACCCGTGCGCCTCCCACAGGGCCTTGTTCGCGTCGAGGGCGGACGGCGGTCCGACGGGCAGCCATGCGGGCTCCCAGTAGAAGACGCCGATGCCGGCGGCGCCGACGTTCGCGACCGCCTGGATCACATCGCGCACGGCGTCGGCCTGCCCCTGCACGCTGACCGGGTACTGCGTGGCCTCCGCGGGGAGGTCGATGACGTTGCCGTGGCCGTCGCCGTCCTCGAGCGTGTACGCCCACGAGGTCTCGGCCACCATGACCTTCTTGCCGTAGGTGTCGGCGACGTTCTTCAGCACCGCCGTGAGGTTCGTGACGGACCCGTGCCAGTACGGGTAGTAGCTCGACGCGAACACGTCGTAGTCGACGCCGCGCGACGCGAGGTTCGCCGCGTAGCCGGCGTAGCGCCCGCTCGACTCGGGGTTCGTGAAGTGCACCGCGACGAGGGCGTCGGGGAACACCGCGCGCACCGCCGCCGATCCGGCGGAGAAGATCTGCGCCATGCCGTCCCACCCGCTGACGCCGGCGACGGCGTTGTTGGTCTCGTTGCCGACCTGCACCATCTGCACGTCGACGCCGGCTGTCTCGAGCTCCTCGAGCGCATCCGTCGTGAAGTCCGTCACGGCGACGGCCTTCTGGGCCACGGTCATCGACGCCCACGCCTTGGGAGCCTGCTGCTTCGCGGGGTCGGCCCAGAAGTCCGAGTAGTGGAAGTCGACGAGCACGCCGAGTCCGGCATCCGTCGCCCGCTTCCCGATCTCGACGGCGTGAGCCACGTCGTTGTCACCGCCGCCGTAGCCGTTGCCGGCCGCGTCGAACGGGTCGTTCCACACGCGTACGCGCACATCGGTGACGCCGGCGGCGGCGAGGACGTCGAACAGGTCGGCGGGCTGCCCGGCCGCGTCGCGGAACACGACGCCGGACTCCTCGAGCGCGATCGCCGACGACACGTCGACGCCGCTGATGAAGTCCGCGGGAAGGTTCTCGACCTTCGGCACGGTGATGCCGGCCTCGACGGGGCCGTCGTTCGCGGCGGCAGGCGCCGCCGCGAACCCGGTGATGACGAGGGCGACGGATGCCGCGACCGCCGCGAGGCGCGCGGGTCGGGGGTGGTGAGACACGTGAGTTCTCCGATCGACGTTGATCTGGCGGGGTGGGCTGAGGGTCAGCCCTTGACGGACCCCGCAGTGAGGCCGCCGACGATGTAGCGCTGCAGCGACAGGAACAGGACGAGCACGGGGATCGCGGCGATCACGGCGCCCGCCGCGAACAGACCCCAGTTGGAGGCGAGCTGGTTCGAGACCCACTGGTACATGCCGACCGCGAGGGTCCAGTTCTCCTCTGAGACCAGCACGATCTTGGCGATGATGTAGTCGCCGAACGCCGCGATGAAGGCGAGCAGGGCGACGACCGCGAGGATCGGCGTCACGAGCGGGAAGATCAGCCGCCAGAAGATCTGCGCGTGGGAGGCGCCGTCGATCTTGGCGGACTCGTCGATCTCGATCGGCACGGTGTTGAAGAAGCCGTACATGAGGAACGTGTTCACGCCGAGCGCGCCGCCGAGGTACACGCAGATGAGCGCGATCTTGGAGTTGAGGCCGAGGGCCGGCACGACCTCGCCGAGGCCCAGGAGCATCAGGAAGATCGCGACGAACGCGAGCGCCTGCGGGAACATCTGGATGATGAGGAGTCCGGTGAGCCCCGCGCGGCGACCCGAGAACCGGAAGCGGGAGAACGCGTATGCGGCAGCCGCTCCCATGAGCACGGCGCCCACCGAGGCGATGCCGCCGATGAGGAGGGTGTTGCCCGCCCACGTCCAGAAGCTCGTCTCGCCGAGGGCGGCGTAGTTCGACAGGTCCACGACGCTGAAGAGGGCGTTGCTCGCGGCGAGCGTGCCGTTCGGGTTCAGCGACGCCGACAGCACGTACACGAGCGGGAAGATCGCGTAGAAGATCACGACGACGGCGAGCAGGTACTTCCAGCCGACGTCGAGCAGCCAGCGGCGTCGGCGCGCGGAGCGGCGGTCGCGCGGCGCGCCGGGGGTGCGGGTGGTCGGTCCCGTGGCGACATCGGTGGCGGTGGACATCACTGGAACTCCTCGAGCTTGCGGGTCTGACGGAACGCGATCGCCGAGATGCCCCCGACGACGGCGAACACGAGGATCGACAGCGCGCTCGCGAGGCCGTAGTCCGCGGCGCCGCCCGACACCCCGGAGATGTCGTAGATGGCGGAGATCAGGATGTCGGTGGCCCCGAGCGCGTACGGGGCGCCGGGGATCGCCGGGCCGCCGTTGTTGAACATGTAGATGACGGTGAAGTTGTTGAAGCTGAAGGCGAACGACGAGATCAGCAGGGGCGCGGTGGCCACGAGCACGAGCGGCAGGATGATCGAGCGCAGCTGCCGCGAGCGGCCGGCGCCGTCGAGGGATGCCGCTTCCAGGGTGTCCTGCGGGAGCGCCTGCAGCGCGCCGGTGCACACCAGGAAGTAGTACGGATACGTGAGCCACAGGTTCACCCAGATGACGGCCGCCCGCGCGAGCCACGGGTCCCCGAGCCAGTTGATGTTCGCGCCGAAGAAGAACAGGTCGTTGATGACGCCGAACTCGGCGTTGAACATGCCGCGGAAGAGCAGCGCCGACATGAACGCGGGGAAGGCGTAGGGGAGGATGTACAGCGTCCTCAGGAATCGGCGGCCCTTGAGGCGGGCGTCGTTGTAGATGAGCGCGAGCAGGAGCCCGAGCGCGAACGGCAGCACCACCGACAGCGTCGCGAACACGAACGTCCACAGCGTGACCGACAGCAGCGTCTGCGCGAGCGCGGGATCGGTGAACAGCCGGACGAAGTTGTCGAACCCGACGTTCACGTACCAGCCGGTGGGCAGCGCCGAGCCGTCCTCGGCGACGAAGAGGCCCTTGTCGTTCGCGGTGTAGACCGTGCCGGTGGTGGTGTCGGTGATGGTCTGGGCCGCGGCATCCCACACCAGCGTCGATTCGTAGACGGCGCCCGAAGAGCCGTCCCGCGTGCGGACCGAGCCGTCGTTGGGGTCTTCGGAGACGGGCACGCGCAGGCTCGCGATCTGCTCCTGCAGGGCGGCGTCGGTGATGACCGTGGCGCGCGGCACGACGTTCCAGCCGGGGACCTCCGTGGGAGCGCCGGCGCTGCCGACCTCGCCGCCGCGGGCCTCCTCGAGAGGCTGCTCGGCCGAGCCGACGAGCACGTCGCCGTTCTCGTCGACGATCGCGAAGCCGAGTTCGCCGACGCGTTCGACGACGGAGAGCGGGTACGTGGGGGAGTCCTCGATGCGGCGCTCGCCCTGGATGAGCGCGGCCTCGACCGCCTGCTCCTGGGTGCCCGCGTGACCGGTGCCGTAGTTGGTGAAGGCGATGTACGCGGTGTAGCCGAAGATGAAGACCTGGAAGACGAGCAGGAACGCCAGGCCCGGCAGCAGGTACTTGAGCGGCAGCGCGCGCTTGGTGAAGTAGACGATGTCGGCGGCGAGGAGCAGCACGAGCGTCGCCGAGAACACGACCCACGACTCGACGCGGAACGCGCTGAGCAGGGTCATCACGCCGAAGGCGTTGACGAGGGCCATCAGGGCGAGCTTCGCCAGGAAGCCCCAGCCCGGGCCGCGCCAGCGGCGGGCGTGGGATTCGGGCGGCGGCGTCTGTGCCGGCGCCTGGGGGAGGGTGGGGGCGTCCACCGTCATGCGTCTGCTCCTGTCACGGGGCCTCATCGCCGGGCGTGAGGGGGATCGACGGGGTCGATCCGGGAAGAGGATGGGATCCGGGAGGCGGGGAGAGGCACTCACCCGCCTCCCGGAGCATGTCGGCCACCGCGTCGGTGGCCGGGTTCAGCAGGCCGGGATCAGCCCTCGACCGCGGCCTGGACGTCGGCGACCATCGTGTTCCACGTCGACACGGGGTCGGCGCCGCTGATGATCTGCGACTGCGCCGCGTTCCAGAGGTCCCACACCGAGCCCATCTCGGGGATGCTCGGCATCGGGACGCCGTTCTGCGCCGACGCGAGGAAGCCCGCGATGATCGGGTCGGACGAGACCTCCGTGGCCAGCGTCGACCACGCCGGGATGCGGGGGTCGGCCTCGTAGAGGGCGCGCTGCGCCTCCTCGGTGCCGAGGTAGTTCACGAGGAACTCCTGCGCGAGCAGCGCGTTCTTCGACTGCGAGCTGAGGTAGAAGCCCTGCACGCCCACGAACGGAGCGGCCGTCTCGCCGCCCGCCGAGGGGATCGGGTTCACGGCGATGTTCTTCACGTCGGTGTAGGCGCTGATCGCCCACGGACCCTGGATCGTGTAGGGCGCCTTGCCGCTGTTGAACAGCTCGTTGTTGATGTCGTAGTCGACGGTGGTCGAGATGTAGCCGGTGCCAGAGGTGCCGTTCGCACCGAGCCAGGACGCGAAGGCCTCGCCCGCGGCGCCGCCCATGCCGACCTCGGTCGTGTAGGAGCCCGACGCGTCCTGCACGAACACAGGGGCGCCGAACGACGTCTGGAAGCCGTACATCGTGTAGCCGTCACCGGTCTCGCCGGCGGTGTTGATGACGAACGGGCGCTCGGCGCCGGACGCCAGGCCCTTCTGGATCATGTCGTCCCACGTCGCGGGGGCCTCGGCGCCCACGAGGTCGACGTTCTGCACGAGCGCGATCGTCTCGAGCGAGTAGGGGAGCGCGTACAGCTGACCGTCGTAGGTCATGGCCTCGAGAGCGACGGGCTCGAACTCCGACGCCTTGTCGCCGAGGTCGATCGTGTCGACGACACCGGCCGCGACGAGCGCGCCCAGCCAGTCGTGGGCGCCGACGGTGATGTCGGGGCCCTCGCCCGTCGGCACCTGCGCGATGAAGTCGTTGCGGAGGTCCTCGAAGTTCTTCTTGACGATCTTGACGGTGGCGCCGGTCTCCTCCTCGAAGGCCTTGGCCGCGTCCTTGACGGCCGTCTGGCGCTCCTCGTCGGTCCAGACGACGAGCTCGGCGCTGCTGTCGGCCGCGTCGTCGGAGGTGTCGGACGAGCCTCCGCCGGCGCAGCCGGCGAGGACGACCGCTGCCGTGAGCGCCAGCGCTCCGAGTGCGATCTGCTTACGCATGGTTTCCCTTTCGGTGATGTGGTGTTGCAGGGTTCGGGTGGTTCAGGGGGTGTGCGGCGTGCGGACGACTGCGACGCCGCCGGCGGGCACGACGAGCTCGCCGGCGACGTCCGCGCCGCTGAGGAGCTCGACACCGGATGCTGCGAGGGAGGCGTCGGCGTCGCGGTGGTTGATCGCGATGACGTAGTCCGCGTCGTCGCCGCGGCGGATGACGACCTCGAGGCCTTCGGGGTGGCCCGAGGGGGCGACGCCGGCGTCGGCGTACACGTCCGACATGACGGTGCCGAGGCCCGCGGCATCCAATCGCGTGCTGATGTACCAGCCGTGCCCGGTGCCGTGCGCGTGACGCGTGATCGCCGCCTTGCCGGCGCCCGGACCGTCGACATACGTGGCCTTCACGTCGGCACCGTGCAGGACGAGGTCCTCCTGCCATGCGTCCGCGACGAGCGTCTCCGCGGTCGAGCCGGTCCATCCGACCGTGTGGCGAGCGCCCTCGCGGAGGGGAAGGAACTCCTCGACCACGACGCCGAGCGCGTCGCGCAGCGGTGCGACGAAGCCGCCCGGGTGCACGGCGTCGTTCTCGTCGACGATGGCAGAGAAGAACGAGACGACGAGCGTGCCGCCGGCCTCGACGTAGCGGGTGAGGTTCGCGGCGTCCGCGGCGCTCAGCAGGTACTGCGCCGGCGCCACGACGAGCTTGTACGCCGAGAGGTCCTGGCCGGGCAGGGCGAAGTCGACCGTGATGTTGTCGCGCCACAGCTGCTCGTAGAACGCGCGGATCTGGTCGGCGTGCGACACGTCGGCCGACGGGCGCCACTCGAGGTCCTGTGCCCAGAACGACTCGAAGTCCCACAGGATCGCGACGTCCGACGCGACCCGCGAGCCACGCACCTCTTCGAGGCGTCCGAGCGCGTCGCCGAGGTCGACGACCTCGCGCCAGACGCGGGAGGAGGTTCCGGCGTGCGGGATCATCGCCGAGTGGAACTTCTCGGCGCCCGAGCGTGACGCGCGCCACTGGAAGAAGAGGATGGCGTCGGCCCCGCGCGCGAGATGCGTGAGGGAGTTGCGGGCCATCTCGCCCGGTCGCTTGGCGACGTTGCGCGGCTGCCAGTTGACCGCAGACGTGGAGTGCTCCATGAGGATCCACGGTGTGCCGCCACCGACCGAGCGGGAGAGGTCGGCCGCGATCGCGAGGCCGATCTCGCCCTCGGGATCGGCCGCCCACAGGTAGTGGTCGTCCGACACGATGTCGACCTCGCGGGCCCATGCCCACAGGTCGGTCGTCCAGCTCTGGTTCGCCATGAAGTTCGTGGTGATGGGCTGCGTCGCGTGGGCGCGGATCGCGTCGCGCTCGGCGACGAAGCAGCCGCGCAGCTGCGCGTCGGTGAAGCGCGCGAAGTCCAGACGCTGCGCGGGGTTCACGACGGAAGGCGCCGCGGCCGGGGCGCCGATGTGGTCCCATTCGCCGTAGCGCTGACCCCAGAACGTGGTGCCCCACGCCGCGTTGAGCGCGTCGAGCGTGCCGTACTTCTCGCGGAGCCAGCCGCGGAAGGCGCGCACCGACTGCGCGGAGTAGTCCTCGCCGACCGGTACGCCGTACTCGTTGTGGACGTGCCACATCACGACCGCGGGGTGCGAGCCGTAGCGCTCGGCGAGCGCCGAGGCGATGCGCACGATCGCCTCCCGGTAGGCGGGCGACGCGTGCGAGGCCATGCCGCGCGCGCCGAAGCCCATCGTGACACCGTCGCGCGAGACCACGCGGGCGTCGGGGTGCGCGGCGAAGAACCACGCCGGGGGAGAGGCGGTGGGCGTGCCGAGATCGGCCGAGATGCCGTTCTCGTGCAGCAGGTCGAGCAGCTCGTCGAGCCACGCGAAGTCGAAGACTCCCTCGCTCGTCTCGATGAGGGCCCAGGCGAAGATGCCGACGCTGACCAGATTGACACCGGCCTCGCGCATGAGGGCGACGTCCTCGTGCCACACCTCTCGCGGCCACTGCTCGGGGGTGTAGTCGCCGCCGTAGGCGATGCCCCGGATCTCGGGCCAGCGGTCGGACGAGGTCATAGACGCTCCATCGGGTCGGTGCAGGGTCGTCCTGCTCGGCGAGTCGGTCGCAGCAACGGCTGTGACCGGTCACAGTCTTACCCGGACGGATGCCTCGGCGCAGGCTCGGGCCGGAAGCGTTACGAAACTGTGACCGGTCACAGTTTCCTTCGTGTCGGCGCGTCATTCGCGTCCGCACGGGGGTAGAGTCGCTCGTCGTGGAGGAGACGACGTCCGTGCGGCGCAAACCGACGATTCGCGATGTCGCCGCGGCTGCGGGCGTCTCACGCGGAACCGTCTCTCGGGTGATCAACGGCGGGCATTGGGTCTCGCCCGACGCGCGCGTCGCCGTCGAGGACGCCATCCGCCGCACCGGCTACACCGCCAATCACGCGGCCCGGAGCCTCGCCACCGGTCGTGCGGGCTCGCTCGCGTTCCTCCTCACCGAGCCTCAGCACCTGCTCTTCCAGGATCCGACGTTCGCACTCCTGCTGCGCGGCGCCGCCGAGGCTCTTGCGCAGCGCTCGATGACCCTGGTGCTCCTGGTCGCCGGCACCCCGGCCGAACGCGCGAACGTCGCACACTTCGTGAGCGCCGGTCATGTCGATGGGGTGCTCCTCATCTCGTCGCACGAGTCCGATCCGCTGGTCGACGAACTGCTCGAGGCCGGCGTGCCCACCGTGTGCTGCGGCATCCCCCTCGGCCATGAGGCGCAGGTGCCGACGGTGTCAGTCGACGAGATCGGCTCGGCCCGCGAGATGACCCGGTATCTGCAGGAGCGCGGGCACCGGCGCATCGCGATGATCGCCGGCCCCCACGACACGCCTGGCGGCAAGTTCCGCCTCGTCGGCTTCGAGGAGGCGATGGGCGACGACTTCGACCCGGTGCTCGTCGAGGAGGGCGACTACAGCCAGGAGTCCGGCGCGCTCGCGATGGCACGCCTGCTCGAGCGCAGCCGCGACATCGACGCCGTCTTCGCGGCCAGCGACCTGATGGCCGCCGGCGCGGTCACCGCCCTCCGCAAGGCGGGCCTGCGCGTCCCCGACGACATCGCCGTCGCGGGATTCGACGACTCGGGGCTGGCCGCCACCCACGAACCCGCACTCACGACGATGCGTCAGCCGTGGGATCGCATCAGCGACGGCATGGTCTCGCTGCTGCTCGAGGTCATCGACGGCGGTCGCCCCGCGCCGCTCACGCTCCCGACCACGCTGGTGGTCCGCGAGAGCGCCTGACGCGCGAGGACTGCGGGGGCGGCGCGTCCGAAACAACCCGCCCGAGTGTTACGTTCGGCCGCCTCCGGGCGTGCGGACGGCGGCGTCCGGTCACAGCGGCGGCCGAGGCATCCGCGCTGACTAGACTCGTCGGGTGACTTCCGGCCACCCGTCCTTCTACATCACGACGCCGATCTACTACCCGAGCGACGTGCCCCACATCGGCCACGGCTACACGACCGTGGCGGTCGACACGCTCGCGCGCTGGCACCGTCAGGCGGGCGACGACACCTGGATGCTGACGGGCACCGACGAGCACGGCCAGAAGATGATGCGCGCCGCGTCCGCGAACGGCGTCACGCCGCAGGAGTGGGTCGACAAGCTCGTCACCGAGGCGTGGTTCCCGCTGCTGAAGACGCTGGATGTCGCCAACGATGACTTCATCCGCACGACGCAGGCCCGCCACGAGGAGCGCGTGAAGCAGTTCGTGCAGGCGATCTACGACCGCGGCTACATCTACGCCGGCGAGTACGAGGCGCTGTACTGCGTGGGCTGCGAGGAGTTCAAGCCCGAGTCCGAGATCGTCGACGGCACCGGTGCCTTCGAGGGCCTCAAGGTCTGCGCGATCCACTCGAAGCCGCTCGAGCTGCTCCAGGAGAAGAACTACTTCTTCAAGCTCAGCGAGTTCCAGGACAAGCTCCTCGAGCTCTATTCGACGGTGCCGGACTTCGTGCGCCCCGAGTCGGCGCGCAACGAGGTCGTCTCGTTCGTGAAGAACGGCCTCAAGGACCTGTCGATCTCGCGCTCGGCGTTCGACTGGGGCATCCCGCTCCCGTGGGACGAGTCGCACGTCATCTACGTGTGGGTCGACGCGCTCCTCAACTACGCCACCGCGATCGGCTACGGCGAGGACCCCGAGCAGTTCGCCCGCCGCTGGCCGGCGTACCACATCGTCGGAAAAGACATCCTGCGCTTCCACGCCGTCATCTGGCCCGCGATGCTGATGGCTGCGGGACTCGAGGTGCCGCGCGGCGTCTTCGCCCACGGCTGGCTGCTCGTCGGCGGCGAGAAGATGTCGAAGTCGAAGCTCACCGGCATCGCGCCGACCGAGATCACCGACGTCTTCGGCTCGGACGCGTACCGCTTCTACTTCCTGTCGGCGATCGCGTTCGGCCAGGACGGCTCGTTCTCGTGGGAGGACCTCTCGGCCCGCTACCAGGCCGAGCTCGCGAACGGCTTCGGCAACCTCGCGTCTCGCACGACCGCGATGATCGAGAAGTACTTCGAGGGCGTCGTGCCCCCGGCGGGCGCGTACACCGACGCCGATCTGCACATCCAAAAGACGGTGGCGGATGCTGCGTCCCACGCCGACGCCGCGATCGAGCGGTTCCGCATCGATGAGGCGATCCACGCGATCTGGACCATCGTCGACGCGCTGAACCTGTACATCACGGAGAACGCGCCGTGGGCGCTCGCGAAGGACGACGCGCAGCGCGAGCGCCTGGGCACCGTGCTGTACACGGCGGCCGAGGGCCTGCGCGCGCTCGCCGTGCTGCTCTCGCCGGTGATGCCGGTGTCGACCGAGAAGCTCTGGATCGCACTCGGCGCCGCCGAGTCGATCGGGCGTCTGCAGGACCAGCCGATCCGCGAGGCGGGCGACTGGGGCGTGCTGAAGCCGGGCACGAGCGTCAACGGCCTCGCGCCGCTGTTCCCGCGCGTCGAGCAGTCGGTCTGATGGCGACACCGCCGGTGCCGTACCCCGCGGCGGGCTCCGACCCGTCGCAGTACGTGCGCACCCGCGAGAAGGGATCGCGCGACGTGTCGTATCCCGCGGCGCCCGAGCCGCTCGCAGTGCCGGTGTACGACAACCACGCGCATCTCGAGATCGAGGACGGCGTCGGCCTGTCGCTCGACGAGCAGCTCTCGCGGGCGGGCGAGGTCGGCGTGATCGGCGTCGTGCAGGCCGGGGGCGACATCGACTCGAGCCGCTGGTCGGCGTGGGCCGCAGCATCCCATCCCCGCGTGCTCGCGGCGGTCGCCATCCACCCCAACGAGGCACCCGCGTACCAGGCGGCCGGGCGGCTGGATGAGGCGATCAGCGTCATCGACGAGCTCGCCGCGCAGCCGCGCGTGCGTGCGATCGGCGAGACGGGGCTCGACTTCTTCCGGACCGACGAGGACGGCCGGCCGGCGCAGTTCGAGAGCTTCGAGGCGCATATCGCCCTCGCGAAGAAGCACGGCGTCGCGATGCAGATCCACGACCGCGACGCGCACGAGGCGGTCCTCGAGACGCTCGAACGCGTCGAGGCCCCCGAGCGCACGGTGTTCCACTGCTTCTCGGGCGACGCCGACATGGCGCGTATCGCGGGAGAGCGCGGGTACTACCTCTCGTTCGCCGGCAACGTCACCTTCAACAACGCGCAGAACCTGCGCGACGCGCTCGCGGTGATCCCGCGCGAGCGCATTCTGGTCGAGACGGATGCCCCGTTCCTCACGCCCACCCCGCATCGCGGCCGCCCCAACGCGCCGTACCTGATCCCGGTGACGGTGCGCTTCATGGCCGCCGAGCTCGGTGTCGACGTCGACGAGCTGTGCGCGCAGATCGCGGCGAACACGCTCGAGGTCTACGGGGCGTTCGAGGACTGAGCGGACGCGGGGGCTGCGGTGGACGACGAGCTGTGGGACCTGTTGGATGCTGCGGGCACACCCATCGGGCGGACGCACCGTCGGGGCGACCCGACGTTCCCCGAGGGGCTCTTCCACATCGTCGCGTCGGTGTGCGTCGTGCGCGGCGACGGGCTCGTGCTGCTGACCCGCCGCGCCGCGGTCAAGGACTGGGCTCTCACGTGGGAGTTCCCCGCGGGGAGCGCACTGACGGGTGAGACGAGCGCGCAGGCGGCGGTGCGCGAGCTGCACGAGGAGACCGGCATCCTCGTCGGCACCTCCGACCTCCGCCTCGTCGGCCGGCTGACGGAGCGCACCGCGCTGTTCGACGTCTACATCGCACGCGTGGACGGCGACCCGGTGCTCGCGCTCGACCCCGCCGAGGTGTGCGAGAGCGCGTGGGTGCCCTTCGCCGAGGCGCTGCGGCGCGGCGCGGCGGGCGAGATGGCGGGCCCGTGGACCCCGCGGCTCGAGCAGCTCGGCGACCGCCTGGCCGCGCTCGTCCGGGCGTAGCGCCCCGCCCTGAGCCGCAGCATCCATTCGTCCGTCCTGGCGACGGTCAGTCGATGAGGGGCTTGCCGCCGGCGCCGGGCTCGTCCTCTTCGGCGATCTGCTCGGCCTCGTCCGCATCGAGCACGGGCTTCGCGGCGGCGATGTGCGAGATCGAGCGCCACACCAGCAGCAGCGTGATGAGCGAGCCGCCGAAGGCGAACCACCACGGGGCGGTGAGCCCGAAGAGCTGGGCGAGGACGCCGCCGATGAACTGGCCGATCACGAGGCCGCCGAAGACGCCGACCATGTTGACCGAGGCGATGCGGCCCTGGAGCTCCATCGGGACGAGGCGCTGGCGCACGGTCGTCGAGATCGTGCCCCAGACGAACGCGTAGAGGCCGAAGCCGAACATGATGACGAAGGCCACCGCGGGCACCGTGGTCAGCGCGAAGGCGAGATGCATGAGCACCTCGAGCGACAGGCACACCCGCATGAGCGTCGAGAACGACACGTGCTTCTCGAGCCAGCCGAAGCTGAAGATCGCGATGATGCCGCCGAGCGCGGCGGCCGTCGTGAGGGCGCCGTAGCCGACGGGGCCCATGCCCAGGTGCTCGGTGGCGTACAGCACGAGCACGCCCCAGGGGGCCGCCCACGTGACGTTGAAGACGAGGATGATGATGACGAGCGTGCGCACCGGGGCGTTGTGGCGCAGCCACTGCAGGCCCTCACGGATGGCGTGCGCCTTCGTGCCGCGGCCGGAGTCGGGGTGTTCGGGCACCGGCGTACGAGCGATGCGCGAGATGAGCAGCACCGCCAACGCGACGCACAGCACCTGCAGCACGAACGGCCAGAACGAGCCCATCGCGAAGAGGAAGGCACCGAGCGGTGGCCCCGCGAGCTGGTTCGCGACGAGATAGCCCGCCTGCATGCGGGCGTTGCCGATGCCGAGGTCGGCCGGCTTCACGAGCATCGGCAGCAGGGTGCTGCCGGCCGAGTCGGCGAACACCTCGGCCGTGCCGTAGAGGAACGCCGTGACCAGCACCAGCCACACGGTGGCCTGCCCGGTGACGAGGAACACCACCAGCACGGTCACGACCACCGCCCGGAGCCCGTTGGCGAGCATCACGAGGCGGCGCCGGTCGTGGTGGTCGGCGACGGCTCCCGCGAGAAGGCCGAAGAGGAGCCAGGGCAGGAACTGCATCATGGCGCCGGCGGCGACGAGCACGGGAGAAGACGTGAGCGACGCGATCAGCAGCGGCGCGGCGGCGAGGGCGATGCCGTCGCCGAGGTTGCTGGTCCACGACGATGCGAGCAGCCACCGGAAGTCCGTCCCGAGGCGCCGCGGTGCGATCAATTCCCCGAGCGAAGGCATCCCGCCATCCTAAGAGGGCAGAGGGCGAGACGACAGACGCGGGACGAGACCCTGGGCTTCACCCGGGGTCTCGTCCCTCGACTGTCGTCTCACTCGGGGGCGGGAGCGGGGGCCGCGGCCCCTCTGCCGCGTCCGGGGCGCGTGAACAGCGTCTCGGTCTGCTCGATGTCCATGCCCTTCGTCTCGGGCACGCGCCAGGCGACGTAGATGAACGACAGCGCCGCGAACAGCGCGTACATGCCGTACGTGAGCGGCAGCGACCACGACGACATCGCGGGGAACGAGATCGTGATGAGGAAGTTCGCGATCCACTGCGCGCCGGCGGCGACACCGAGCGCCTTGCCGCGGATGCGGCTCGGGAAGATCTCGCCGAGGAGCACCCACACGAGCGGTCCCCACGAGGCGCCGAACCCGACGACGAACACGTTCGCCGCGACGAGCGCGATCGGGCCCCACGGCGCCGGCAGCACCACCGCGCCCTCGGCGTCGGTCGTCGAGAACAGGAACGAGATGGCCATGAGCCCGAGCGACAGCGTCATCATGACGGAGCCGGTGAGCAGGATGGGCTTCCGCCCGACCCGGTCGACCAGGAAGATCGCGATGAGCGTGACGAGCACGTTCGTGATGGACGTCACCACGCTGATCGTGAACGAGTCGCTCTCGTCGAAGCCGACCGACTGCCAGAGACTCGTCGAGTAGTAGAAGATCACGTTGATGCCGACGAACTGCTGGAACACCGACAGGATGATGCCGACCCACACGATGCGCTGAAGGCCGAGCACCGGACCGCGGATCGAGACGCCGGAGTTCTTGCGGTCGGTCTCGATCGCGGTCTCGAGCTCCCGGATCGTCTGGTCGAGGTCGGCGGGCGGCATGAGTCGCGCGAAGATCGTGCGGGCCTCGTCGACGCGGCCCTTCGACAGCAGGTACCGCGGCGACTCGGGGACGGTGAACGACAGGATGCCGTACACGGCCGACGGGATCACGCCCACGAGGAACATCCACCGCCACGCCTCGAGCCCGAACCAGAGCGTGCTGTCGGCGCCGCCGGCCGCGTTCGCGAGGAGCGCGTCCGAGAGGAGCGCCGCGAAGATGCCGATCGTGATCGCGAGCTGCTGCAGCGAGGCGAGTCCGCCGCGGACCTGCCGCGGGGCGATCTCGGCGATGTAGGCCGGTGCCACGACCGAGGCGATGCCGATGCCCAGACCGCCGATGACCCGCCAGAACGCGAGATCCCACGCCGAGAACGCGAGGCCGGCGCCGATGGAGCTCGCGAAGAACATGATCGCGCCGATGAACATGACGCGCAGGCGCCCCCACCGGTCCGACAGGTTGCCGGCGATGATCGCACCGACCGCGCAGCCGAGCAGCGCGATCGCGACGACGAACCCGGTGATGACGTCGTTGAGCCCGAAGTCCTTCGAGATCGAGTCGACGGCGCCGTTGATCACTGACGAGTCGAAGCCGAACAGGAACCCGCCGACGGCGGCCGCGACCGAGAGGCCGATCGCTCGTCGTCCGTAGGGACTGCGGAGGGAGAACGCGTCTGCGGGAATCGATCCGGTCGAGTTCATGCTGGTCACGCTAGCGTTCGGGTCGCCAATGCGGCAGGGGGCGCGGCGCACGGAATCGGATCCGCAGGAGCGGATCCGGGCGAAGAAACGCCTGGTGGCAGCATCCGGAACCGGCGTGTCGCGCCGGAGATCCGCACCTGCGGATCCGAGGTTGCGCACGCGCACGCCGTACAGTGAACGCATGCCCGTGACACTCCTCGGTGCGGCCGAGATCCGCGCGCTGGCCGCCGAACTCGACGTGACGCCGACCAAGAAGCTCGGGCAGAACTTCGTCGTCGACGCCAACACCGTCCGCAAGATCGTGCATGTCGCCGAGGTGCAGCCGGGCGATCGCGTCGTGGAGGTCGGCCCGGGTCTCGGGTCGCTGACCCTCGCGATCCTCGAGGCCGGGGCATCCGTCACCGCCGTCGAGATCGACCACCGGCTCGCCGAGCGCCTTCCCGCCACCGCGGCCGCGCACGGCGTCGCCGAGGGCGCGCTCACCGTCGTCGACGCCGACGCGCTGCGCGTCACGGAGCTCCCCGGCGACCCCACAGTGCTCGTCGCCAACCTGCCGTACAACGTCAGCGTGCCGGTGCTGCTGCACTTCCTGGAGAACTTCCCGTCGCTCGAGCGCGGGGTCGTGATGGTGCAGGCCGAGGTGGGGGAGCGGCTCGCCGCCCCGCCCGGTTCCAAGGTCTACGGCGCGCCGAGCGTCAAGGCCGCCTGGTACGGGCCGTGGCGCCTGGCGGGCACGGTGTCGCGCCAGGTCTTCTGGCCCGTCCCGAACGTCGACAGCGTGCTGGTCGGCTTCCATCGCGCCGCCGAGCCGCGCGGCGACGAAGAGCTGCGCAAGCGCACCTTCGCGATCGTGGATGCTGCGTTCCAGCAGCGGCGCAAGATGCTCCGGCAGGCGACGGCCGGCGTGCTCGGCGGTACGGCGGCGGCAGCATCCGTGATTCTGGAGAGCGCGGGGGTCGCGCCCACCGCACGCGGCGAGGACCTCTCGATCGAGGACTACGTGCGCATCGCGCAGGCGGCGCAGAGCGCCGCCGACAGCTGAAATTCAGCGGATCTTCACCGCGTCGTCGGGCAACTCCCGAAACATGCCGGTAACATTCGAGCGTCCGCCGTCCGGTTACACGGCACCTCGCCTCCCGGCGGACCGGAGTGACCCGACATGCGCACCGCCGAGTATCCGGCCCCCGAACGCATCCTGCTGCACCTCAGCGACACGCACCTGCGTGCGCCCTCGACGCCGCGCCTCTTCGACGTGGTCGACGGCGCGAACCGGCTCGCCGACACCATCGGCGTGATCGAGGCGAGCGGCATCCGCCCCGACGCGATCGTCGTCACCGGCGACCTCGCCGACCTCGGTGAACCGGGCGCCTACGCCGCGCTGCGTGCGCTCGTCGAGCCGTTCGCTGACCGCATCGGAACGCGCGTGCTGTGGGTGATGGGCAACCACGACGATCGCGCGGCGTTCCGGGCCGGCCTCTACGACGAAGCATCCGACGCGCGTCCCGTCGACCGTGTCGACGAGCTGGACGGCCTCCGCGTGATCACGCTCGACACCAGCGTGCCCGGCCACCACCACGGTGAGCTGCGCGACGAGCAGCTCGCCTGGCTCGCCGAGGTGCTGGCGACACCCGCCCCGCTCGGGACGATCCTCGCGATGCACCACCCGCCCGTGCCGAGCGTGCTGCCGCTCGCCGCGAGCGTCGAGCTGCACGACCAGCGCAAGCTCGCGGCGGTGCTGCGCGGCAGCGACGTGCGGGCGATCATCGCCGGTCACCTGCACTACTCGACGTTCGCGACGTTCGCCGGCATCCCGGTGTCGGTGGCGTCGTCGACCTGCTACGCCCAGGACCTCACCGTGCCCGTGGGCGGCACGCGCCCTCAGGACGGCGCGCAGGCGTTCAACCTCGTCCACGTCTACGACGACACGGTCGTGCACTCGGTCGTGCCAGTCGACGCGCCCCGCACGCTCGAGCACATCGACGCCGCAGAGGCGCAGCGGCGACTGCTGGCGGCGGGTGTGGCGGCCTTCAGCGGTGTGCGGAAGGATGCGCCGACCGAGCCGATTCCCGTGCGGCGCTGAACTCGTCGCGCTCCCACGGCGCCCGCACCGGGAACATGCGCTCCAGGGCGCTGCGGATCGCACGCACGCGCACCTCTTCGGGGACTTCGACCTCGCCCCCGTCGTTGAGGCAGAACATGTCGACGTCGCAGCGCTCCTCGAGCCGTTCCATCCGCCGCAGCCCCGCCGCGACAGTCGTCTGGATGTACCGCACACGCGGCGCCCGCGTCGCGATCGCCCGGCCGGTGAGGAGCGCGTAGTAGTGGTACAGGCTGTTGGTCACCGAGACGTCGGTCGCTGACCGGAAACGGGATGCCGCGGTGCGGGCGAAGTCGTCGGGGAAGGTCTGCTCGAGCTCGGCCATGACGCTCCTGCGCAGCGGCGCCGCGCAGTGCTCGAGGTCGCGCACGATCGTGCGGCCGAACCGCTCCCCGAGCAACGCGCGGTTGACCCTCAGTCCGTTGTCGTGGCCGCTGCGGTGGAGGGCGGGATCGCCGGCTCCGATGCGGACCTCGCACTCCACGAACTTCGTGATCCCGCCCGGCGAGAAGAACAGCTCGGGCTGCACCGCCCGCCCGAAGAACATGTCGTCGTTCGAATAGAGGAAGTGCTCGGCGATGCCGGGGATGCGGTGCAGCTGAGCCTCGACCGCGTGCGAGTTGTGCGTGGGCAGCACCGAGGGGTCGGCGAAGAACTCCGCGCTGCGGACGATCGTCACCTTCGGGTGATCCATCAGCCACGCGGGCGCGGGGGAGTCGGTGGCGATGAAGATGCGCCGGATCCAGGGCGCGTACATGTGGACGCTCCGCAGGGCGTAACGCAGCT
Source organism: Microbacterium sp. NPDC056044 (assembly GCF_042267145.1). NCBI lineage: Bacteria > Bacillati > Actinomycetota > Actinomycetes > Micrococcales > Microbacteriaceae > Microbacterium > Microbacterium sp. NPDC056044. Next base: position 373,450 of record NZ_JBHJWZ010000005.1, read on the forward strand.
CATCGACGTGCCGGTACCGAGCAGGTCCGTCATCGCCCTCGCCGACCACGTACTCCGAGAGCTGAGCCGCGCGCTGGCGCCGGAAGTCGCTCGACGACCCGTCCACCCACGAGAAGACGATGTCGATGTCTTCGGTGACCTCGAGCGGGTGCGGGTCGAACATGCCCTCGACGGTGCGCCACCGGCGGCCGTAGCGCTCGACCGTGGCGTACGCGACGTCCTCGGTGGCGGTGCGACGGCGCAGCAAGTCGTTGTCGCGCGGTGCCTCGATCATGTCGTCGCCGAAGCGCCAGAACTCCAGATGCACGCCCAGCGAGGGGCCGTAGCGCAGCGAGCCCGAGCGGCTGAGACGCGGGCGGTAGACGCGCACCGCCGCGGGCGCGTCGGGCACGTCTGCCGCGTCGCACGCCAGCAGCGGCGCGCGCCCCTTGCCCTTGACGTAGAGCGGCTCGCGCGTGCACACCGTGGACAGCGCCGTCTGCACCTCCGCGCGATGGCGCACGTCGACGACCAGCGCGGGCACCGTGCGGTCGTGCCGGACGAGCAGGAACGCGATGCCGGCGGCCTCGAGGGCGTCGGCCACGAGGAGCAGGTCGCTCTCGCGCGCATCGTGAGGCGAGACGTCGTCGTGCACGAGGTGGAGGATGCCCCGCTCGAGGACCACGTCGGTGCGCGCGACGAGCACGCTCCACGGGTCGGTGGCCGGGGGCAGCACAGACAGCAGGGTCATGCCGTCCTCCTTCTCGCTCGGTGGGCGTCGCGCTCGGACTGCGCCTGTCGCCACGATAAGGAGCGTCCGTTACGGCGACGTTTCGGACGTAGACCCTTGACACGGGGCTCGCCGGTGTGCCGCGCCTCCACCTCCTGCGCGCATGGGCCGACCTCGCTAGCCTGGACCGGTGACCGAAGACGAGCGCTACCTGTCCCGCGGCGGAGACCTCCACCGCCCCTACACCGCCGCCGCCGACCGCTACGTCGGAGCCGACTACCGTCGGGTCGGCACGTCTGGCCTCACGCTGCCGCCCGTGTCGCTCGGACTCTGGTGGAACTTCGGCGACAACATCCCGTTCGACAACCAGCGGGCGCTGCTGCGCCATGCGTTCGACCGCGGCATCACCCACTTCGACCTCGCGAACAACTACGGCCCGCCCTACGGCACCGCCGAGACGAACTTCGGGCGCATGATGCGCGAGGACTTCGCGCCGTACCGCGACGAGCTCATCATCTCGTCGAAGGCCGGCTACGACATGTGGCACGGCCCCTACGGCAACGGCGGCTCGCGCAAGTACCTCATCTCGAGCGCCGAGCAGTCCCTGAAGCGCATGAGCATCGACTACGTCGACATCTTCTACTCGCACCGCGTCGACCCCGACGTGCCGGTCGAGGAGACCGTGAGCGCCCTCGACACCCTGGTGCGGCAGGGCAAGGCGCTCTACGTCGGCATCTCGTCCTACAGCGCCGAGCGCACGGCGGTCGCAGCATCCGTCGCTCGCTCCCTCGGCACGCCGCTCGTGATCCACCAGCCGGCGTACTCGATCCTCAACCGCTGGGTCGAGGACGGCCTGACCGGCGTGCTGAAGCAGGAGGGCATGGGCGCGATCGCGTTCACCCCCCTCGCGCAGGGGCTCCTCACCGACAAGTACCTCGGCGACGGCTCGGCCCAGCGCGCGCAGCAGCGCGGCTCGCTGCCCAGCGGATCACTGAGCGAGAAGGGCCTGGCGACGCTGCGTTCGCTCGACGTGATCGCCAAGGAGCGCGGGCAGACGCTCGCGCAGATGGCGATCCAGTGGGTGCTGCGCGACCCCGTGGTGGCGTCGGCGCTCATCGGCGCCTCGCGCCCGGCGCAGCTCGACGAGAACCTCAAGGCGCTCGAGGGCCCGGCCTTCACGATGGAGGAGGAGGAGCGCATCGACGCGCTGTCGGACGGCATCGACGTGGACCTCTGGGCGGAATCGGCGAACCGGTGAGCCAGGCCCTCGCCGCCGACGGCGTCCGTGTGCGGGCACCCGGCAAGCTCAACCTCTTCTTCGAGGTCGGCGGTGTGCAGGACGACGGCTACCACGACGTGGCGTCGGCGTACCAGGCGGTGTCGCTGTACGAGGACGTCTGGGCGTCGCCTTCGGACGAGTTCACGGTGTCGATCTCGGGCACCGTCGACGTCTCGGGTGTGCCCGCCGACGACCGCAACCTCGCGGTGCGTGCGGCGCGGCTCGTTGCGCAGCGCATCGGCCATGAGGGCGGCGTGCACCTCGACATCGTGAAGCACGTGCCGGTCGCCGGCGGCATGGGCGGCGGATCGGCGGATGCTGCGGCCGCCCTCGTCGCGTGCGACGCGCTGTGGGGGGCCGAGCTCGGCACCGCCGAGCTGCAAAAGCTCGCGGCCCGGCTCGGCGCCGACGTGCCCTTCGCGTTGATGGGCGGGACAGCCGTGGGCACCGGCCGCGGCGACGAGCTGAGTCCGGCGCTCGCGAAGGGACGCTTCGACTGGGTCGTCGTGCCGTCGGAGGCGGGGCTGTCCACGCCAGAGGTGTACACGCACCTCGACGAGCTGCGTGCGCGGCCCGACATCGTGTCGGGCGCCCGGGTACCCGCCGTCGCGCCGGGCGTACTGCACGCGCTCCGGGCCGCCGACCCCATCGCACTCGCCGAGCACACCCGCAACGACCTGCAGATCGCGGCGCTGTCGCTGCGCCCCGAGCTGCGCGACGTGCTCGAGCTCGGCGAGGAGTCCGGAGCGCTGGCGGGCATGGTGTCGGGGTCCGGCCCTACGCTGGCGTTCCTGACCGTCGACCCCGAGTCGGCGCTCGAACTGCAGATCACGCTGTCGGCCGCCGGCTACGAGGCGCTCCATGTGCACGGGCCGGTCTCCGGCGCCCGCGTGGTCACCTGACACGGCCCGTCGGCCGCATACCGCCCTGAGCCCTCGCGGGCGTGGAGAGGAAGATCCCATGAGCACGACCGAGACCTACGGCCGCGTCGGCGAGACCGAGCGCGGCGCCTTCCGCGCGGGACCCGTCGACGGCGAATCCGCCGCGCGCCTGGCCGCCCACGGACTGGAGTACCAGCGCATCGCCGTCGACAGCGACGAGTACGTCGGCTGGCTGCAGTCCGTCGCGCGCGGCTTCCAGGACGGCGAGCGCTCCGCGGAGCAGGTCGCGGCAGCGCGCGAGCGCAGCGGCTACCGCCGGCTCACCGGCGTGTACGACCCGCAGTCGCCGGTGGACGCGCCGGTCGCGACCATCGCGTCGTGGCTCGGCGAGCTGACGGTGCCGGGAGAGGCGATGATCCCGTCGTGCGCGATCTCGGCGGTCACCGTCGCGCCGACGCATCGCCGCAAGGGCATTGCGCGGGCGATGCTCGAGGGCGAACTGCGCGCGGCCCACGCGTCGGGCATCCCGATGGCGATGCTCACCGTGAGCGAGTCGCCGCTGTACGGCCGCTACGGCTTCGCCCCGGCGGCGGCCGGCACCTCGTGGACGATCGAGACGAAGCGCGCCGCATGGATCGGTCCGCAGCCGGCCGGGCGCATCGACTTCATCGGCCGCGACCGCGTGCGCGAGCTGATGCCGGCCCTGCACGAGCGGGTACGGCACCGCACGGCCGGCGAGATCGACGTGCCCGGAGGCCACTGGGACGGCTTCGCCGGCACCAACCCGGCGGCCGAGAAGACCGGTGAGAAGCGCGCCGTGCAGTATGCCGATGCCGACGGCGAGGTGCGCGGCGCCGCGGTGTACGCCGTCCGCGAGAACCACGACGACTTCACGAAGGCGACCGTCTCGGTCCACTACCTCCTCGCCGAGACGGACGACGCGTATGCGGCGCTGTGGCGCTTCCTTCTCGAGCTCGACCTCGTCGCCGAGGTGCACGCGGGCGAGCTGTCGACCTCCGAGCCGCTGCTGTGGATGATCGCCGACCAGCGTGCCGCCAAGGTCACCGTGCGCGACCACCAGTACGTGCGGATCCTCGACGTCGTCGCGGCGCTCGAGACCCGTCGCTACGGCGGTCCCGGGACGCTGGTGCTCGACGTCTCCGACCCGCTCGGCATCGCCGCGGGCCGCTATCTCCTCGAGGCCGACGAGCGCGGCGCCGCCCGCGTGCGGCTCCTCGGTGAGGGCGAGGCCGCCGACGCGGCGACGGTGACGCTCGGCATCGCCGAGCTGTCGGCCACGTACCTGGGCGGGGTCTCGCTCGCGACCCTGGCCGCGGCCGGACGCGTGAGCGTGACCGGCGGCGCGGACGCAGCATCCGATGCTCTCGCGATGGCGACGCGCGTGCTCGGCTGGCACACGGCGCCGCGCCTGAGCATCTGGTACTGAGCAGCCCGCAGCGACGGGGGGACGGGAACCGGACGAAACACGGACGGCGGGTGCTTTAGGCTAGCCTTACCTGTCTGTTCTCGAGGGGTTCCCCATGCCTTCACGCCTTCGCCCTTCCGCGCGCCTGCGCCACGTCCTCGTCGTCCCCGTCGTGCTCGCGGGCCTCGCCCTCGCCGGGTGCGCCGGTGGCGCCGCCGGTGAGAAGGCCGCCGATCCGGACGCTCTCGTCGTGTACAACGCGCAGCACGAGCAGCTCACCGAGGAGTGGGCCGACGCGTTCACGAAGGAGACCGGCATCGACGTCGTGCTCCGCAACGGCGACGACAGCGAGCTCGCGAACCAGCTGGTGCAGGAGGGGCAAGCCTCCAAGGCCGACGTGTTCCTCACCGAGAACTCGCCGGCGATGTCGCTCGTCGAAGACGCGGACCTGTTCGCGCCCGTGGACGAGGCCACCCTGGCCCTCGTTCCCGAGCAGTTCCGTCCGGGGTCGGGTCTGTGGACGGGGATCGCCGCCCGTTCGACGGTGCTGGTCTACAACCCCGAGCTGATCTCGGAGGACGAGCTCCCGGCATCCCTTCTCGATCTCGCCGATCCGGAGTGGAAGGGCAAGTGGGGCGCCGCGCCCGCGAAGGCCGACTTCCAGGCGATCGTGTCGGCCGTGCTCGCGACCCAGGGTGAGGAGGGCGCTCGGGACTGGCTGAACGGCATGGCAGAGAACGCGGTCGAGTACCGCAACAACATCGTCACCATGAAGGCGGTCAACGCCGGCGAGGTGCCGATGGGCATCATCTACCACTACTACTGGTTCCGTGATCAGGATGCCGCGGCCGAAGACAGCGCGAACACGAAGCTGCACTACTTCGGCAACCAGGACCCGGGTGCCTTCGTCAGCATCTCGGGCGGCGGCGTGCTGAAGAACGCGCCCCACGCCGACGAGGCGCAGCAGTTCCTCGCGTTCATCGCGGGGGAGCAGGGGCAGAAGATCCTCGGCGAGGGCTACAGCTTCGAGTACCCGGTCGCGTCCGACGTGGCGGCCAAGCCCGAGCTGCCCCCGCTCGCGGAGCTCGACGCGCCCGTGATCGACCCGTCGACCCTCAACGGTCCCGCGGTCATCGAGCTGATGACGGAAGCCGGACTCCTCTGACCCAGCTCCAGACCCGGACACCCCCGCGCGGCACGAACGAGAAGCGCCCGCCCGCCGGGCTCGTCGTCGTCGTCGCGGTGCTGGCCCTCGGGGCCCTGATCCCGATCGGCTACGTCGTGCAGGCGGCGTTCGCGATGGGGTGGGAGCAGCTGTCGGCCCTCGTCTTCCGTCCGAAGGTCGCCGAGCTGCTGGTCAACACGGTGCTGCTCGTGGTGATCGGGGTGCCCGCGACGGTCGTCCTCGGCGTGGGCGGAGCCTGGCTGGTCGAGCGCACGACGCTCCCGGGGCGCGGGATCTTCAAGGCCGCGCTGGCCGCGCCGCTCGCGATCCCCGCGTTCGTCGCGAGCTACGGCTGGGCCAGCGCCATCCCGTCGATGAACGGGCTGTGGGCGGCGGTGCTCGTCGCGACGCTGGCGTACTTCCCACTCGTGTACCTGCCCGCCCTCGCCGCGATCAGGGGCCTGGACCCTGCGCTCGAAGAGTCGGCGCGCTCGCTCGGCATGGGGTCGTGGGCGGTCTTCTTCCGGGTCGTCGCGCCGCAGCTGCGTCTCGCCGTGCTCGGCGGGGCGCTCGTGGTCGCGCTGCACCTGCTGGCGGAGTACGGCGCCTTCGCCTTCCTGCGGTTCGACACGTTCACCACGGCCATCGTCGTCGCCTACGAGAGCATGTTCGCCGGACCCAACGCGGCCGCCCTCGGCCTCGTGCTGGCGCTGCTGTGCCTGATCCTCCTGGGCGCCGAGTCGGCGGCCCGGGGCCGCGCCCGTTACGCCCGCGTCGGCGGCGGTTCGCCGCACCCCGCTGAGACCCTCGCGCTCGGACGGCTGTCGGTCCCGGCGTTCGCAGCGGTGGCGGCGGTGCTGACCGGCGCGCTCGTGGTGCCGTTGACGAGCGTGGTCCGGTGGCTGATGAGGGCGGATGCCACGGCCTTCGACGACGTCGGCATCGCGGCGGTGCAGACGCTCGGTCTCGCGCTGGCGGGCGCGGCCGTCACGATCGCCGTCGCCCTACCGTTCGCGTGGCTGGCGGTGCGCTACCCGGGCCGGCTGTCGCGGCTGCTCGAGGGCGCGGCGTACCTCGCGAGCAGTCTCCCTGCGATCATCGTGGCGCTCGCGTTCGTCGCGGTCACGCTCGCGTTTGCGCCGGCGCTCTACCAGACGGCGTTCACCGTGGTCGCGGCCTACGTCGTGATCTTCCTGCCGCGGGCTCTCGTCCCGCCGCGCGCGGGGCTCTCGCAGGTGCCCGAGTCTCTCGAGGAGGCCGCGCGCGCCCTCGCCGTGCCGCCCGCCGCCGCGCGGCTGCGGGTCACCGTGCCGCTGCTGCTCCCCGCGATCGGCGCGGGCGCGGCGCTCGTGGCGCTCGGCGCGGCGAACGAGCTCACAGCCACCCTGCTGCTCGCCCCGACCGGCACCAGCACCGTCGCGACGAGCTTCTGGTCCGCAGCATCCTCTCTCGACTACCCGGCCGCCGCGCCGTACGCGGTGCTGCTGGTGCTGCTGTCGGTGCCGGCGGTCGCGCTCATGTTCACGCACGCGACGGGGAGGACCCTCAGATGACTCTGCGGCTGGAGGGCGTGTCGAAGGCCTACGGCGGCACCGAGGTGCTGCGCGACGTCTCGCTCGAGGTTCCCCGCGGCACGCGCCTCGCCCTCGTCGGCGCATCGGGCAGCGGCAAGACCACGCTGCTGCGGCTGGTCGCCGGTTTCGTCGACCCCGATGCCGGCACGATCAGCCTCGGCGACCGCGAGCTGTCGGGTCACGGCCGGACCGTGCCCACCCACCGGCGGGGCATCGGCTACGTCGCGCAGGACGGCGCACTGTTCCCGCACCTGTCGGTCGCCCGCAACATCGCGTTCGGGCTTCCGCGCGGCGCGGGCCGCACGGACCGCGTGCGCGAGCTGCTCGAGCTCGCGTCGCTGCACCCCGACCTCGCCACACGCATGCCGCACGAGCTGTCGGGCGGTCAGCAGCAGCGCGTGGCCCTGGCGCGCGCGCTCGCCCAGAACCCCGGCGTGATCCTGCTCGACGAGCCGTTCAGCGCGCTCGACACGGGCCTGAGGTCCGCGACCCGCGACGCGGTGGTCGACGTGCTGGAGCGCAGCGGCGTGACGGCCGTGCTGGTGACGCACGATCAGCACGAGGCGCTGTCGTTCGGGCACCAGGTCGGTGTCCTCGTCGGCGGTCGCCTCGTGCAGTCCGGCGACCCGATGGCGGTCTACGACGCACCGATCGATGCGAGCGTCGCGCTGTTCCTCGGCGACGCGCTCGTGGTGCCCGCCCGGTCCGACGACGACGGCGTGGAATGCGGGTTCGGCCGGCTGGCCGTGCGGCACGACCTCTCCGGCGGCGCGGAACGCGTGCGGGCGATGGTGCGCCCGGCGCAGCTGCGCGTGGCAGCCGCCGCGCACGGGGCGGCGGCGACACTCGCTCCGGTGGCCAACGGCACCGTCGTCGCGGTGCGCCCCGCCGGATCCACCGCCGACCTGCGGCTGCGCGTCGGCGCCGGCGAGTTCGAGGCCGAGCTCATGTACCGGGTGCCGCAGCACCGCGCCGCCGCGTTCGCGCCCGGCACGGCCGTGCGCGTGATCGTCGAGGGCGGCGTGGTGCTCTACGCCGCGTCGGGCGAGTCCGCCGCGACGGGCAGCATCGTCACGCGCGGCGCAGCCGCAGGCTGAGCGGGGTCGTCCCGCGGCGAAGCATCGCCCAGCCGGAGGCGACGCGGTCGCCGGCGCTCACGTACAGCCGGTAGGCGATTACGCCGACCACGAACGACAGCAGCGTCCCGAGCCAGGGCGCGCTCTGCTCGAACGGCGGGTACACCTGCCAGTGTGTGAGGTACACGAACAGGGACGCGCTCGCGACGGTGACCACGAGCGGCACCGCGAGGCGGGGGAGCGGAATGGCCCGCACCCAGATCAGGGCGAGGACCCCGCCCGCCACGATCGCCTCGCGCCATAGCTCGCCGAAGAAGCCGAACGTCGCCGCGACCGCGACCACCGACACGACCACGCGTCGGGCGGTGGTGTCGGCGCGCGCCACCAGCCAGCCGAGCGCGACGAGCCACAGCACGACCGGGGCCGAATAGCGCTCCACGAACTCCGCGGTGGGGCCGGCGATGGCGAAGCGGGCGGCGAGCGCGACCGCCAGCGCGACGAACGCGAACCCGAAGGGCGCGCGGCGCTCGAGCCGCTCGATGCGGCGGATACCGAAGAGGGCCGCCGCGCCTGCGAACGACCAGAGCATCGCCTCGAGGAACCAGAACTGCCACTGCTCGTTCCACCGGCCGTCGCCGGGGACGAAGTTGTTCACGAGCGCGACGGTCGTGGGCGCGTACTGGCCGGTGACGAGCGCGACCGCGCCGATCCACAGCACGGCCGGCACGGCCAGCTGCAGGGCACTGCGTCCGAGGCGCTTGAGGCGCGCGGTGCCCGCGACGGGCGCGAGCTGGAATCGCGCCAGGTTGTAGCCGGCGACCGCGAGGAGCAGATGCGCCCCGCCTTTCAGCGCGAGGAGGTCGGCGTGGGTCGCGACGATGAGGAAGATCGCCGCCGCTCGCAGCACGACCGGCGTCTCGAGACGCGTCCACGTGAAGGGGCGTCGCCAGGGACGTGCCGCACGCGCCGCCGCAGCGCCTGCGGGCGCAGCATCCGTCCCCCCGTTCGTGACAGGAGTGTGCGAGGGCGGTGGTGCGAGTTCGCGCGGGGTGCGCGTCGGCCAGTCCCTGGGGAGCGCGCCGATCATGTCTTCGAGGCGCAGCGAGACCTCGACGTAGCTCAGGGAGTCACCGCCGAGGCCGGCGAACGTGTCGTCGAGGCCCGCGTCGGGCTCGCCGAGGAGGGTCGCGTACAGGTCGCGCACCGTTTCAGGCGTGACCGCTGCCGGCTCGGCGGGTGCCGCTTCGGTCGCGGTGGCGGTGCGGTCGTGCACCGCGGCGAAGCGCACCAGCGCCGCGTAGTCGCGCTTGCCGCTGGAGGTGCGGGGGAACTCGGTCACCGCGTACGCGCCGATCACCCGTGCCGGCATGCCGGTGAGAGCGGCGGCGCGTTCCCGCGCCCGGGCGGCCGCGCGGTCGGAGGTCGCGAAGAGCAGCAGCCGCTCGTCGGCGCTCGCCGCGCGCACCTCGATCCCCTCGTCGGCGAGGAGGCTCTCGACGCGATCAAGGTCGAGGCGCAGTCCGAACACCTTCACGAAGCGGTTCATGCGGCCGACGATCTCGTACAGCCCATCGGTGCGGAGGCGTGCGACGTCGCCGGTGCGGAGCTCGGTCACGGTGCGGCCGAGGGCGAAGTCCTCGGGGCCGTGCGCGTAGCCCATCATGACGTTCGGGCCTTCGTACACGAGCTCACCCGACTGGGCGCCGCCTTCCGCATCGATGCGGAACGCGCCGCTGGGGATGGGCCGGCCGATGGCGCCGGCGTGCGTCATCGCGAGGTCGGGCGGGAGGTAGGCCATGCGCGCCGTCGCTTCGGTCTGCCCGTACATCACGAACAGCTCGAACCCGCGTTCGCGGCCGAGGTGGGCGAACCGCCGCACGGCGTCGGGCGTCATCCGTCCGCCCGCCTGCGTGAGGTAGCGCAGCGACGGCAGGTCGTCGCCGTCGAAGCCCCGTGCCTCGAGCAGCTCGAAAGTGTACGGCACGCCCGCGAACGAGGTGACGGCGTGGGCGCGTGCGCGTACCCAGAACTCCTCGTCGGCGACGGAGCGGTCGGTGAGCAGCAGGCTCGCCCCGCTGAGCAGGTGGCTGTTGACCACCGAGAGCCCGTAGCAGTACTGGAGGGGGAGGGTCGTCGCCGCACGGTCGGCGGGGGAGAGTTGCAGATACTCGGCGATCGCCGCCGCGTTGCTGCGCACGTTCTCGGCCGACAGCCGCACGAGCTTCGGCGAGCCCGTGGAGCCCGACGTGCTCGAGAGCACGGCGAGGTCGGGGTGGAACTCGTGACGGCTCCCGGGGCGGCGTTCGTCCAGCGTCCAGCCCGAGCCGCCGTCGTGCGCGACGACGTCGGGGTCGAACCGGGCGATGAGCGAGGCGCGATGGGCGCGCGATGCCCCGTCGTCCTCGCCCGAGACCAGAAGCACCGGGTGCCCGCCCTCGAGCGCGGCGAGGTAGGTCACGATCGGCTCGGCGGCGTTGCCCGCGGCGATCATCACGAGCCGGCGCACCTCGCCGAGCTCCTCGCGGCGCCGCTGCACCCGATCGCGCAGCTCCGCGTAGTCGATCCGCGTGCCGTCGGCGATCAGCGCGGTGTGGTCGGGGGCCCCTCCGAGGAGGGACAGGCCGAGGGCGTGCGCAGTCGCGGTCATAGAGGGGGGCTTTCTCCTGGCGCGGCGATGCGGCAGAGGTGGGGTCCGCGCGCGTGCTAGGTATGCCTAGCCTAACCTGTGCCGTTCATCGCGTCCGCGGTATGACGCCGGGTGGCGCAGTGGGTCGCCTAGCCTTGAGGGAACATGGCACATCTTCTGGGGGCCGAGGCCCTGCACCTGGAGTTCCCGACGAAGGTCGTCTTCGACCGCGTCTCGCTCGGTATCGACGAGGGCGACCGCATCGGCGTCGTCGGTCGCAACGGCGACGGCAAGTCGAGCCTGCTGGCGATGCTCGCCGGCCGCCTCGAGCCCGACGGCGGCCGTGTGACGGTGCGCGGCGGGGTGCGCGTCGGAGTGCTCGACCAGGCCGACACTCTCGACGACGCGCTCACGATCCGCGAGGCCGTCGTCGGTGACAGGCCCGATCACGAGTGGGCCGGCGACGCGCGTACGCGCGACGTGATCGCGGGCCTCCTCGGCGATCTCGCGTGGGACGGTCCCGTCGCGGGGCTCTCCGGAGGGCAGCGCCGTCGCGTGTCGCTCGCGGCACTGCTCGTCGGCGACCACGACGTCGTCTTCCTCGACGAGCCCACCAACCACCTCGACGTCGAGGCGATCGCCTGGCTCGCCGAGCACATCAAGCGCCGCTGGCCGGCGAACCAGGGCGGACTCCTGGTCGTGACGCACGACCGCTGGTTCCTCGACGAGGTGTGCAACACCACGTGGGAGGTGCACGACCGCATCGTCGAGCCGTTCGAGGGCGGCTACGCGGCGTACATCCTGCAGCGCGTCGAGCGCGACCGCCAGGCCGCCGTCATCGAGCAGCGCCGGCAGAACCTCGCCCGCAAAGAGCTCGCGTGGCTGCGCCGCGGGGCGCCGGCGCGCACCTCGAAGCCCAAGTTCCGCATCGACGCCGCCAACGTGCTCATCGCCGACGTGCCCGAGATCCGCGATGCCACCGAGCTGCGCTCGCTCGCCGTCTCGCGCCTCGGCAAGGATGTCGTCGACCTCCTCGACGCCGGCGTCTCGTACGGCGACCGCGAGGTGCTGCACCCCGTCGAGTGGCGCATCGCGCCGGGCGAGCGCACCGGCATCCTGGGCGTGAACGGCGCCGGCAAGTCGACCCTGCTGGGGCTCGTCGCCGGCGACGTGGAGCCCACCGTCGGTCGCGTGAAGCGCGGCAAGACCGTGAAGGTCGCCACCCTCACCCAGCGTCTCGACGAGCTCGAGGAGCACCTCGACGACCCGGTCCGTGTCGTGATCTCGCGCCTGCGCACCACCTACACCTTCGGCAGCGGTTCGAAGGCGCAGGAGCTCACGCCCGGCCAGCTGCTCGAGAGCATGGGCTTCGCCTCGGCACAGCTGTCGACGCCCGTGAAGGACCTCTCCGGCGGTCAGAAGCGCCGCCTGCAGCTGCTGCTGATCCTCCTCGAGCAGCCGAACGTGCTGATCCTCGACGAGCCCACGAACGACCTCGACACCGACATGCTCGCCGCCATCGAGGACCTCCTCGACTCGTGGCCCGGCACGCTCCTCGTCGTCTCGCACGACCGCTACTTCATCGAGCGCGTCACCGACCAGCAGTTCGCGATCCTCGGCGGCCACCTACGCCACCTCCCCGGCGGTGTCGACGAGTACCTGCGTCTGCGCGAACGTGAGCGCTCCGCCGGCCCCGCGACGTCGAAGGGGGCGGATGCTGCGGCCGCATCATCCGTCTCATCCCGCACGCCTGCGCTGTCGGGGCAGGAGCTGCGCGCCGCGCAGAAGGAGGTCGCGTCGCTCGAGCGCCGCCTCGAGAAGCTCGAGACGCAGATCGCCGCCGCGAAGACGGCGCTCGCCGACCACGACCAGTCGGACTACGTCGGCCTCGGCGCCGAGATGGCCCGCATCGGCGAGCTCGAGAAGGAGCGCGACGGCGTCGAGGAGCGCTGGTTCGAGCTCACCGAGCAGATCGGCTGAGCTCGCGTCAGTCCGCGGCGTCGAAGCCGAGGCTGAGCTTGCGAAGCAGGGCGGCGAGGCGGTCGCGGTCGGCGCGTGACAGGGCGTCGAGGAGCAGCGCCTCAGCATCGACGAGACGTGTGATCGCAGCATCCACCCGGATCTTGCCCTCGTCGGTGAGGGTCACCAGGATGCTGCGGCCGTCGTCGGGGTCGGACTCGCGGCGCACCAGCCGGCGCCCGACGAGGCGGTCGATGCGGTTCGTCATCGTGCCGCTCGAGACGAGAGTCTGCTGCAGCAGCTGCTTCGGGCTCAGCTGGAACGGCTCGCCCGCGCGGCGGAGGGCCGACAGCACGTCCCACTCCCACGGCTCGAGCTCGCTGCGCTTGAACGCGTCGCGGCGCGCGCGGTCGAGGTGACGCGACAGCCGATCGACGCGCGACAGCACGCCGAGGGGAGAGAAGTCGAGGTCGGGGCGCTGCGTCGTCCACGCCTCGACGATGCGGTCCACCTCGTCGCTCTGCGCCGTCATGCCCCCATTATTCCGACATGGATGCTGCGTCCCCGCGCCCTCGCAGACAACGCACGATCCGTGCGCGCGAGCGAGACCGCGCGCGGGCGCGCACGAGGCATCTGGCAGACTTGTCGGGCGGCGCCCGGCACCCGGAAGCGCCGCGGTCCGCCGTGGTGTAATGGCAGCACGACAGCCTTTGGAGCTGTGAGGTCTAGGTTCGAGTCCTGGCGGCGGAGCATGACCGATACGACCCGCGACAACGCTCTGGCCGTCATCGTCCTGGCCGCAGGGCAGGGCACCCGCATGAAGTCCTCTACGCCGAAGGTGCTGCACCGCATCGGCGGCCGGCCGCTCGTCGGGCACGTGCTCGACACCGCGATCGCGCTCGAGCCGGAGCGCGTGGTCGTCGTCGTGCGCCACGAGCGCGACCTCGTCGCGGACGCCGTGGTGCAGGCCGTGCCGGGCGTGGTCGTGGTCGACCAGGACGAGATCCCGGGCACCGGCCGCGCGGTCGAGGTGGCGCTCGACGCGCTCGGCGACTTCGCCGGCGACGTGCTCGTGCTGAGCGGCGACGTGCCGCTCCTCGAGGCCGACACGCTCGCGGCGCTCGTGCGCACGCACCGCGACCGCGCGGTCGCGGCGACGGTCCTGAGCGCCGCGCTCGACGACGCCACGGGCTACGGCCGTGTGATCCGCGACGCCGACGGCGCCGTGTCGCGCATCGTCGAGCAGAAGGACGCGACGGCGGACGAGGCATCCGTCACCGAGATCAACGCCGGGGTGTACGTCTTCCAGATGCAGGCGCTGCGCACCGAGCTCGCACTCGTCGGCACCGCGAACGCGCAGGGCGAGAAGTACCTGACGGACGTCGTGGCGCTGCTGCGCGGCGACGGCCTGCTCGTGGCGGCGCAGACGGCTCCGGACGCCGCGGCCGCCCTGGGCGTCAACGACAGGGTGCAGCTCGCCGAGGCCGCCCGCATCCTCAACGCGCGCACCGTGCGACGCTGGCAGCTCGAGGGCGTCACGATCCTCGACCCCGCGACCACGTGGATCGACGTGGACGCGAAGCTGGCGCCCGACGTCACGGTGCTGCCGAACACGCACATCCTGCGCGCGACGGTGATCGCGTCGGGTGCCATCGTCGGCCCCGACACGAGCCTGGTGGACTGCGAGGTGGGGGAGGACGCCACCGTCACCCGTACCGACGCGACGCTCGCCGTGATCGGCGCGAAGGCGACCGTGGGCCCGTTCGCCTACCTCCGCCCGGGCACCTACCTCGGTGACAAGGGCAAGATCGGCACGTTCGTCGAGACGAAGAACTCCACGATCGGCGAGGGCAGCAAGGTGCCGCACCTGTCGTACATCGGCGACACCACGATCGGCAAGCACGTCAACCTCGGCGCCGGCGCCATCACCGCGAACTACGACGACCTGGCGAAGCACCGCACCGAGATCGGCGACGAGGTGCACACCGGCTCGCACAACGTCTTCGTGGCGCCCGTTAGGATCGGAGACGGCGCGAAGACCGGTGCAGGTGCGGTCGTCCGAAAGGACGTCCCCGCCGGCGCCCTCGCACTCAGCGTCGCCCCCCAGCGCAATGTCGAGGGGTGGGTCGAGAAGAACAGACCGGGTACCGGAGCGGCGGATGTCGCCGCCAAGGCCCGCAGCGCACAGAAGGCGGACGATGGCGCGCAAGAAGAAGACCGTTGAGCTCGACCGGGCGAACGACATCGCCCCGGGACTCGTCGCGAAGACGAAGAAGCGCCTCGTGGTCGCACGAGGAAGCTCCCACCCCGAGCTCGCGGCAGAGGTCGCCGCACAGCTGAGCACGGAGCTCGTGCCGACCGAGTACCGCACGTTCGCGTCGGGTGAGATCCTCACCCGCTTCGAGGTGTCGATCCGCGGCTGCGACCTGTTCCTCATCCAGAGCTTCGGCCCGCCGGTCAACGAGTGGATGATGGAGACGCTCATCATGCTCGACGCCGCCAAGCGCGCGTCGGCGAAGCGGATCACCGTGGTCGCGCCGTACTTCCCGTACTCCCGGCAGGACAAGAAGGGCCGCGGCCGCGAGCCGATCAGCGCCCGCCTGGTTGCCGATCTCTTCAAGACGGCCGGTGCCGACCGCGTCATGAGCGTGGACCTCCACGCCGCGCAGATCCAGGGCTTCTTCGACGGCCCCGTCGACCACCTGTTCGCCAAGCCCGTGCTGCTCGAGTACTTCGAGAACACCCTGAGCGCCGAGGACCGCGAGCGCCTCACCGTCGTCTCGCCCGACACCGGCCGCGTGCGCGTCGCCGACCAGTGGTCCGACAGCCTCGGCGCACCGCTGGCGATCATCCACAAGCGCCGCGACCCGAACGTCGCGAACCAGGTCACCGTCAACGAGATCGTCGGCGCCGTCGACGGACGCGTCTGCCTCCTCGTCGACGACATGATCGACACCGGCGGCACCATCGTCAAGGCCGCCGAGGCTCTCAAGGCGAACGGCGCGGTCAAGGTCATCGTGGCCGCGACCCACGCGATCTTCAGCGATCCCGCGGCGCAGCGCCTGCAGAGCGAGGCGATCGACGAGGTCGTCGTCACCGACACGGTGCCGATCCCGCCCGAGAAGCGCTTCCCGACGCTTACGATTCTGCCTATCGCACCGCTGCTCGCACGTGCGATCCACGAAGTGTTCGAGGACGGCTCCGTCACCAGCATGTTCGACGGGGCCGCCTGACGCCGGCAGCGGGTCGACACACCGGCTCGGCGGCGACGGAGGGACTGAGCAAGGATGTCGCAGCCGCTGGATTCCGCACCGCCGAATGAGGCGCGGCTGACGGTCGCGCGGCCGTGGGCGCTGCCCCTGGACGACGTGCTGACGCATCTCGACGCCGACGCCGGCGGACTCACCACCGCTGACGCGGCGCAACGGCTCGACATCGCGGGCCCCAACCGCCTGCCCGAACCGGCGCGCAAGCCGGGCTGGCTGCGGTTCCTGTCGCACTTCAACGACACCCTGATCTACATCCTGCTGGGCGCCGCCGTCATCAAGGCGCTCATGGGGGACTGGCTCGACTTCTGGGTGATCATGGTGGTCGCGATCATCAACGCGGTGATCGGCTACGTGCAGGAGGGGCGGGCCGAGAAGGCGCTCGCGGGGATCCGAGGGATGCTGTCGGCCGACGCCAGCGCGCGGCGCGACGGCGGCTGGGTGACGGTGCCGGCGGCCGACCTCGTGCCGGGCGACGTCGTGCGCCTGATGCCCGGAGACAAGGTCCCGGCGGACCTGCGGCTGCTGCAGGCGCACCAGCTGCGGATCGACGAGGCCGCGCTCACCGGTGAGTCGGTGCCGTCGTCGAAGACGACGGACCCGGTCGACGCCGACGCCGGGGTGGGCGACCGCGGCTCGATGGCCTTCTCGGGCACCATCGTGAGCGCCGGGCAGGGCCGGGGCGTCGTGACCGCGACCGGCCCGACGACCGAGCTCGGCCGCATCCAGAGCCTCGCCGACGAGGCCGACGCGCTGGCCACGCCGCTCACGCGCCAGCTCGACAGCTTCGGCCGGGTGCTCACCGTCGTGATCCTCGGCATGGCGGCCGTCATGATGATGATCGGACGCTTCCTGCACGGCATGCCGTACGACGAGCTGGTCTCGGCGGCCATCGGCTTCGCTGTGGCGGCGATCCCAGAGGGCCTTCCCGCGCTGGTGACGATCACCCTCGCGATCGGCGTGCAGCAGATGGCCCGCCACAACGCCATCACGCGCAAGCTCCCCGCGGTCGAGGCGCTCGGCTCGGTCACCACCGTCTGCTCCGACAAGACCGGCACGCTCACGCGCAACGAGATGACCGTGCGCCACATCATCACGCCGCTCGCCGACTACGACGTGACGGGACTCGGCTACGCCCCCGAGGGCGAGATCGTGCCGACGAGTGGGGAAATGGATGCTGCGCCCCGGGGCGATCTCGCCGCGATCCTCGCCATCGCGACCCTGTGCAACGACGCGCATATCGTGCGCGGTGATGACGGCACGTGGAGCCTCGTCGGTGAGCCGACCGAGGGTGCGCTCAAGGCCGTCGCGATCAAGGGCGGCGTCGGCAGCGCCGGCGGGCGCCGGGTCGCCGTCATCCCGTTCGACTCAGCGAATAAGCTCATGGCGACGCTCAACGAGGGCGCGCGATCCGGTGGCGATGCGGGCGAGGTGTCGCGCGCGATCCTCGTCAAGGGCGCGCCCGACCGGCTGCTGGAGCGCTCCCTGACGCAGCGCGGCGCCGACGGATCGGAGCCGCTCGACCTCGCCCGGTGGGACGCCGCGGTCGCGGCGCTCAGCGGGCAGGGCCTGCGCGTCCTGGCGGCCGCCCGCAAGCCGGTGCGCGCGACGACGGAGGAGTTCGCGCTCGACGACCTTGTCGACCTCGAGTTCATCGGCCTGTGGGGGATCGTCGATCCGCCCCGGCCCGAGGCGATCGAGGCGATCGCGGACTGCCACACCGCGGGCATCCGCGTGAAGATGATCACGGGCGACCACGCGGGCACCGCACTCGCGATCGCGCACGAGATGGGCCTGGCCGGCGCCGACGCCGAGGTGCTGACCGGTGCCGAGCTCGAGGCGCTCAGCCAGGAGCAGCTGCGCGAGGTGGTGCGTGACGTCGACGTCTACGCACGCACGAGTCCCGAGCACAAGATCCGCATCGTCCGCGCGCTGCAGTCGCACGGCGAGGTCGTCGCGATGACCGGCGACGGCGTCAACGACGCTCCGGCCCTGACACGCGCCGACGTCGGCATCGCCATGGGCATCAAGGGCACCGAGGCCACGAAGGAAGCGGCGGAGTTCGTGCTCGCCGACGACAACTTCGCCACGATCCGCAGCGCGATCGCCGAAGGCCGGCGCATCTACGACAACCTGCGCAAGTCGATCGTGTTCCTGCTGCCGACGAACGGCGCGCAGTCGCTCGTGATCCTGGTCGCGGTCGTGTTCGGCCTGGCGCTGCCGCTCACGAGCGTCCAGGTGCTGTGGGTGAACATGGTCACCGCCGTCACGCTCTCGCTCGCCCTCGCCTACGAGCCGGCCGAGCGCGGCATCATGCGACGCCCACCGCGCGCCACCGGCGGACCGATCATCAACCGGGGCGAGCTCGGCTTCATCCTCATCGTGTCGCTGCTCATCGGCGGCGCGGCGATGGGCGTGTTCTACGGGGTGTATGCGGCGGGAGCCGACCTCGAGGTGGCCCGCACAGAAGCCGTTCTGATGCTTGCCTTCGGGCAGCTCGCCTTCCTCTTCAACTGCCGGTTCCTGACGCGCTCGAGCCTCACGATCGACGTGCTGCGCGGCAACCGCGTGGTGTGGTGGTCGGCGCTCGCGCTCGTGGTGCTGCAGCTGGTCTACACCTACGTGCCGTTCATGAACGTGCTGTTCGAGTCGCGACCGCTGCCCGCAGCATCCTGGATCCTTCCGATCGTCGTGTCGATCGGCATCTTCCTCGCCGTCGAGGTGCTGAAGGCGGTGCTGCGTGCGCGCCGTGGCTCATCACGGTCTACGGCCTCGCTCAAAGGCGGCTCATAGGAGCGGTTGAAAGGATCCAGTCAGGCGCATGAATCGCGTCGACGTCACGAGCCCGACCCGAGCCAGGAGGACCATCATGATCCGCACCGCACTCGCTTCCCGCCCCGTCCGCGCCGGCGCGGCCCTCACCGCCGTCGCCGGCATCGCGCTCCTCTCCGGCTGCGCCGCGACCGCCTCCGAGGCCGAGGAGCCGACGACGACCGACTCCGGATCGTCGTCGGGCGACTCCGGCTCCTCCTCGAACGACACCGGCTCGACCAGCACCGGCGCCTACGCCGACGGCACGTACACAGCCGACGGCTCGTACGCGACGCCCGAGTCGGTCGAGACGATCAGCGTCACCGTGACCCTCCAGGACGACATCATCACCGCCGTCGAGGTGACGGGCGACCCCCAGAAGCGCGAGTCCGAGCAGTACCAGGGCCAGTTCATCGGCGGCATCGCAGACGTGGTCGTCGGGCAGGACATCGACGACATCCAGGTCAGCCGCGTCGCCGGCTCGTCGCTCACCAGCGGCGGCTTCAACAAGGCCATCGACGCGATCAAGACCGAAGCGGCGAACTAGCCCGTGAGCACCGCGGCGGCGTCGTGGCGCTTCGACGCCATCGGCACGACGTGGGAGATCGTCACCGAGCGGGAGCTGCCCGGTCCCGTGCAGGACGAGGTGACGGCCCGGATCGACGCGTTCGACCGGACGTGGTCGCGGTTCCGGCCGGACTCCGAGGTCAGCGCGCTCGCCCGCGCCGGCGGGTCGATCCCGGCTCCGCCCGACGCCGTCGCGATGCTCGACGCACTCGCGACCCTCGCGGACGCGACCGGGGGAGCGGTGAATCCGCTCGTCGGCGCATCGCTCGCGTCGCTCGGCTACGACGCTCACTACACGTTCCACGATGCGGGGCCGATCGCTGCGCCCGACGACTGGCGCGAGCGGCTCACCTGGCAGGGCGGTCGCCTCGCGCTCAGCGAGCCCGCCCTGATCGACGTCGGCGCGCTCGGCAAGGGGCGCCTCGTCGACCTCGTGCTCGACGTGCTCCTGCACACCGAGGCGGGCGACATCACCGTCGACGCCGGCGGCGACCTCGCCGTGCGGGGGCGTCCGCAGCGCATCGGGCTGGAGCATCCGTTCGATCCGCGTCGCGCGATCGGCGTGTGGGAGGTGGCGGATGCGGCGCTCTGCGCCTCCGCGATCAACCGGCGCGCGTGGCCCTCGGCGACGGGCGCGACGCTGCATCACGTGCTCGACGCGCGCACCGGGCAGCCTGTGCGCACGATCGCGGCGACGTGGGCGGTGGCGCCCGACGCGATGACGGCCGACGCGATCGCGACCGCGCTGTTCTTCGACGGCGGCCCGCGGCTCGCCCACGAGTGGGGCGCCGAGTGGGTGCGCATGACCACGGACGGCCGCGTCGAGTGGTCGCCCGGCTGCCGCGCCGACCTGTTCGTGCGAGCAGATAGCGTTTAGGGGTGACCGAGCCCCTCCCCGGACACGTCGTCGCCGTCTCGCGCGACGACGCGCATCGCTTCAGCAAACCGACGCGCGAGAGCATCACCCTGATCGCCGGGATCGGCGTCGAAGGCGATGCGCACGCCGGCGCCACCGTGCAGCACCTCTCGCGCATCAAGCGGGACCCGACGACGCCCAACCTCCGGCAGGTGCACCTCATCCACGCCGAGCTGTTCGACGACATCGCCGAGCGCGGCCACGCCGTGACGCCCGGCGCGCTGGGCGAGAACATCACGACGTCCGGCATCGACCTGCTGGGCCTCGCACGCGGCACGCTGCTCGAGCTCGGCGACGACGCGGTGATCGAGATCACCGGGCTCCGCAACCCCTGCGCGCAGATCAACGGACTCTCGGAAGGGCTCATGAAAGAACTGGTCTACGCCGACGACAACGGTGCCACCGTACGCTTGGCCGGCGTCATGTCGGTCGTGCTCGCGGGCGGCGTCGTACGCCCCGGCGACAGCATCCGCGTCCTCCCGCCTGCGGGCCGCTTCGAGCCCCTCCAGGCGGTGTGACCCGATGACCGGCCTCACTGCCCTCTGGAACCGCGTCTTCGCGGTGCTCGGCCGCATGTCGATGTACCGCCTCGTGTATTTCGCGCTCGCCGCGCTCGCCGGCGTCGCGCTGCTGCTGTCGCTCATCGATCTGGCCCTGCCCGTCGAGCAGCGCCTCATCGGGCCCGACCCCCTGCAGTTGATCGTGACCCTGGCTGTGCTCTCCGCGGTGTGTGTGGGAGTGGATGCTGCGGCCCAGCGCGTGCTCAACCTCCCGTGGCGCCTCGAATCGTCGCTGATCACGGCGCACATCCTGCTGTTCGTGCTGCGGCCGACGGTCGAGCTGCTCCCGCTCTTGGGGATCGCGATCGCGGCGGCCGTCGCCTCGCTGTCGAAGTACGTGCTGGCGTGGCGCGGGCGGCACATCTTCAACCCCGCCGCCGTCGGCGCGACGGTGCTGACGCTGCTCAGCCTCGCGTGGCCCGACCTCGGGGCGTCGGCATGGTGGGTGGGAACGCCCGCGCTCGCCGCGCCCGTGATCCTGCTGGGCCTCGCCGTGCTGGTGCGCACCGAGAAGGTGCGCGTGATCCTCGTGTTCCTCGTGGTCGCCGTGGCCGTCGCGGTCATCCGCACGTCGGCGCAGTACCAGGACGCCGGGCTCGAGATCGAGGTGCTCGACCTGCTGTGGCCGGTGCTGTGGTCGTCGCCGTTCCTGTTCCTCGGCGCGTTCATGCTGTCGGAGCCCCTGACCCTGCCGCCCCGCCGCTGGCAGCAGTTCGTCGTCGCGGGGGTCGTGGGGGTGCTCGCCGGCTGGCCGATCGCCGTCGGCGACATCACCCTGGGGCAGGAGCGCGCGCTCCTCGTCGGCAACCTCGTCGCCTTCGCGTTCGCCGTCCGCACGGCGGTGCGGCTCACGCTCGTCGCGCGCTCCGAACCGACGCCCACCGTGCAGGAGCTCACGTTCCGCGTGCATGACCGGCTCGCGTTCCTTCCGGGCCAGTACCTGGAGCTCGAGGTGCCGCACCGCCACCCCGACGCGCGCGGCACGCGCCGCGAGTTCAGCATCGCGTCGGCGCCGGCCGACCTGCCGTTCGTGAAGGTCGCGTTCAAGGAGGGCAAGACCACCAAGGCGCTGAGCTCGTACAAGAAGGCGCTCGCTCAGGTCTCGCCGGGCGACGAGCTCGCCATCACCGGCGTGTGGGGCGACTTCCTGCTCCCCAAGCGCGACGCCGCGCCGATCCTGATGGTCGCTGCCGGCATCGGCGTGACGCCGTTCGTGTCGCAGCTCGGCCAGGCGACGGCGAAGGGCATCGATCGCGACGTCGTCCTGGTCTACGTCGCGTCGGACTCGTCGGAGCTGGCGTACCGCGACGAGATCGAGGCATCCGGAGCCCGCGTCGTGGTGTTCACGCGCGACCGGCCCGCCGACCTCCCCGCCCACTGGGTGTGGGCGCAGGGCGTGCGCCTGGACGCCGAGGGGCTCGTGCGCGTGGTCCCCGACATCGCGTCGCGCCACGCGTACATCTCAGGTCCTGCGGGCCTGATCGCCGAGCTCGCCCCCGCCCTCGAGAAGGCCCGCTCGATCACGACCGACGCCTTCAGCGGCTACTGACCCGCCCCGCGCTGGCGTCGCCTGCGTCTCGGCCCAGCGTCGGGGCCCGGCGTCCCGGCCCGCCGTCTCCCGCCGGTGAGAGTACTTCTGGTGGACGAGAGGGTGGTTGGTTCCCTACCCCTCGGCGACCAGTTGTACTCTCGGCGAAACCGGGGGTGCCGCGGGACGACCGGGCGTCACGGCCCAGCGTCTCGCCCGACGCCGCGGCCTGGCCCCGGGACTGGCGCCTCGCGCCGGCGAGAGTACTTCTGGTGGACGAGAGGGTGGTTGGTTCCCTACCTCTCGGCGACCAGCTGTACTCTCGCGAAAACGGGGAGGTGCCGCGGGACGACCGGGAAGGGGTCAGGACGACGCGGGGTCGGCCGGGCGCGCGGGGAGCCGCACCTCGAAGGTCGTGTCGCCGGGGCTGCTTTCGACACGGATGCTGCCGCCATGCGCATCCACGATGGCCCGGGCGATCGAGAGGCCGAGGCCGGTGCCGCCGGTCTGGCGCGCACGCGAGCGGTCGGCGCGGGAGAAGCGCTCGAAGAGCTCGTCCTTGATCGACGGATCGATGCCGGGGCCGTCGTCATGCACGCGCAGGATCGCGTCCTTGCCGTCCCGCGTCACGCTCACGGTGACCGTCGTGCCGGCCGGTGTGTGCGTGCGCGCGTTGGCGAGCAGGTTCGCGGCGACCTGGTGCAGGCGCCCGGTGTCGCCGGCGATGAGCACGGGCTCATCGCCGACCTCGAGCACCCACTCGTGGTCGGGACCGGTCGGCGTGACGTCGCCGACCGCGTCGATCGCGAGGCGCGTGAGGTCGACGGTGCCGTAGACGAGCTCCTGGCCCTCGTCGAGCCGGGCGAGCAGCAGCAGATCCTCCACGAGCGAGGTCATGCGCAGCGACTGCGCCTGGATGCGCTCGAGCGACGCCTCGGTCGTCTCGAGCGCCATGCCCTGGCCGCGGCTGAGCGCGGTGAGCGAGAGCTCGGAGTAGCCGCGGATCGACGCGAGCGGCGTCCGCAGCTCGTGGCTGGCGTCGGCGACGAAGCTGCGCATGCGCTCCTCGTTGCGCTGACGCGCTGTGAGCGACTCATCGACGTGGTCGAGCAGCGTGTTGAGCGCGGCGCCGACACGGCCGACCTCGGTGCGCGGGTCGGCCTGCCGCACCGGCACGCGCTCGGCGATCGACACCTCGCCCTGGTCGAGCTGAAGCACCGACACCCGGCCCGCCGTGTCGGCGACGGCGCGCAGCGGCGCGAGGCCTCGCCGGATCGTCCACGCGGTGGCCACCGAGAGCAGCAGCAGACCTCCCACGGTGAGCAGCGCGATGGTGATGAGCATGCGCGTGAGGGTCTCTGTGACGCCGGCGCGCGACAGTCCCACGATCGCGAAGGCACTGCCCAGCGGGACACCCTCGATGCGATAGGTGCCGAGCCCATCGACGGTCACGACGAACTGGCCGTTCTGGCCCTTGATGCTCTCCGCGATCGACCTGATCTGGTCGTCCGTGAGTGCGACCACCTCGCCCTGGGCATCGACGACAGCGGCCGTGGGCTCACCGGGCGTCGATTCCACGGCAAGGAAGAATCCGGGGCGGGGCGCGGGCTGTTGCTCGAGCACCTGCTCCGCCGTGTAGCCGGCTCCGATCGGGCCACGCATGAACTCCACGCTCTGCTGCGCGGACTTCACCTCCGCCTCGAGCTGGGACTCGAGCACGCCGCCGAGGATCGCGCTGGTCGCCACCGCGACGAGCACCATGATGAACGACGTGATCCCCACCACCGTGACGATGAGCCGGCGCTGCAGCGTCCACGGCGCGCGCCGGGGGAGTTCTTCCTCCCGATCCGGGATGACGGATGCCTCGACCTGCGCGATCGCGCCGGTCGAGGCATCCGTCCCCCTCGTCGTGGGGGTGGTCGTGTCGTGCGTCACTGCGGCGCCTTGATCATGTAGCCGACGCCGCGCACGGTGTGGATGAGGGGCTCATGACCGGCGTCGATCTTCTTGCGGAGGTACGAGATGTAGAGCTCGACGACGCTGGAGCGGCCGCCGAAGTCGTAGTTCCAGACGCGGTCGAGGATCTGGGCCTTCGAGACCACGCGACGCTGGTTGCGCATGAGGTAGCGGAGCAGCTCGAACTCGGTCGCGGTGAGCTCGATCTCGGTGCCCGCGCGCTCGACCTCGTGGCTGTCCTCGTTGAGGGTCAGGTCGCCGACTCGGAGGATCGGCTCGGCGCCGGCGGCGTGCGCGGTGCCGGCACGGCGCATGAGTCCGCGCAGGCGCGCCACGACCTCTTCGAGGCTGAACGGCTTGGTGACGTAGTCGTCGCCGCCCGCGGTGAGCCCGGCGACGCGGTCGCTGACGGCGTCCTTCGCGGTGAGGAAGAGCACCGGCACGTCGTCGCCCGCCTGACGCAGCCGCTGCAGCACGGCCATGCCGTCGAGATCGGGCATCATCACGTCGAGCACCATCGCGTCGGGCTCGAACTCGCGCGCCGATTGCAGGGCCTCAAAGCCGGAGCCCGCGGTGCGGACGTCCCACCCCTCCATGCGCAACGCCATCGACAGCAGGTCGGTGAGCATCTGCTCGTCGTCCACCACGAGGACGCGGAGGTTCGTGCCGTCGGGACGCAGCAGGGCGGGTGCGGGATTGGTCATGCGTCCCATTGTGGACGCGTACCTATGCGATTCCTATGGAGCGCGCTATGCGCCGGCTGTGAGATCGGCCACCTCTCCTCGGTGAGACGACAGTTGCGGGACGAGACCGTGGGGTTCACCCGGGGTCTCGTCCGCCGTCTGTCGTCTCACGGTCATCAGGGACTCATAGTCCGCACAGGGATGCCGCATCACGCCGCTTCGTAGCGTCGCAGCGACGGCCGGCATTCCGCCCGCCAAGAGGAGACCCATGTACTTCACCTATCTGCGGCGGGAGCTGGCCGGCCGCAAGAAGCAGACGATCATCGTGGCCGCCGGCCTCGCGATCGCGATCGCCCTCGTGATGATCGTGAACTCGCTCGCCGCCGGGGTGAGCGCCGCCCAGGCGCAGGCGCTCGAGTCCGTGTACGGCGTCGGCACCGACCTCACCGTGACCGGCGCCCAGGCGGAGACGGGCGAGGGCGGCCCCGCCCGCTTCGACTTCGGCGAGGACGGCGGATCGACGACCGACGACGGCACCACCGAGCTCAGTCAGTCGCGGCTCGTGACCGAGCCGATGCGGTCGACGCTCGACGCCTCGACCCTCGACACGGTGACCGGCATCGAAGGTGTGGGCGCAGCATCCGCCGCTCTCAGTCTCACCAACATGACGTTCTCGGGGGAGCTGCCGCAGCGTCCCGACGAGTCGAGCGACTCCGGTGCGGCGACGCAGGGTCAGCCGCCGCAGCAGGGCGAGGGCGGGGGCGGCGGCTTCGGCGGCGGCTCGTTCGGCGTCGATTCGTTCACGGTGCTGGGCATCGACCCGTCGGCGGACGCCGTCGGTCCACTGTCGGCGGTCTCGGTCTCGGAGGGGCGCGCGCTCGCGGACTCCGACGAGGGCGAGCACGTGGCCGTGCTCGACGCGACCTACGCCTCGACGGCCGGCCTGGCGGTGGGTGACACGATCGACGTCGGCGGGCAGGACTTCGAGGTCGTCGGCATCGTCGCCTCGACCTCGGACGAGGCCGACACCGCCTCGAACGTGTACATCCCGCTGGGCGTCGCGCAGGAGCTCTCGGGCGCCGGCGACGTCGTGTCGACCGTGTACGTGCAGGCGGAGTCGTCCGACGCGATCGCGTCGGTCCAGGCCGCGCTCCAGGAGGAGCTGCCCGACGCCACCGTGAGCTCGCAGGCCGATCTCGCCTCGACCGTGTCGGGGTCGCTCTCGAGCGCGTCGGCGCTCATCACGAACCTCGGCACGTGGCTCTCGCTCATCGTGCTGGCCGTCGCGCTGGTGCTCGCGGTGCTCTTCACGATCTCGGGTGTCTCGCGCCGCACGCGCGAGTTCGGCACGCTGAAGGCCATCGGCTGGTCGAACGGCCGGGTCGTCGGCCAGGTCGCGGGGGAGTCCGTCGTGCAGGGCGCGATCGGCGGAGTGATCGGCCTCGTCATCGGCTTCGCCGGCATCGTGGCGATCAACCTCATCTCGCCGACGATCTCGACCGCGCCGTCGGCCGACAGCTTCCGCCCCGGCGGCGGCCAGGGCGGCCCGATGGGCGGCGGCGGTGTCTTCGGGAACGCCCTGCAGTCGGCAGGCGCCGACATCGTACTCACCGCGCCGGTCACGCTGTGGGTCGTGGCCGCGGCGGTCGGCATCGCCGTCCTCGGCGGGCTGGTCGCCGGCGCCTTCGGCGGCTGGCGCGCAGCCAGGCTCAGCCCCGCCGAAGCGCTGCGATCGGTCGGCTGAGGCATCCGATGTCCGACACCAGTCCCACTCGAACCGCACCGACCGCACCCACCCCACCGACGGGAGAGCACGTCATGACCATGATCCACACCGAGCCGAATTCGATTCCGGATGCTGCGTCCCCGGCGCAGTACCGCCTCGCCGGCGTCACCCGCACCTACACGCAGAAGGGCCGGGTCGTGAAGGCGCTCGCCGGCGTCGACCTCACGATCGACGCGGGCGACTTCGTCACGATCCAGGGCCCGACCGGTGGCGGCAAGTCGACGCTGCTGCAGCTGCTCGGGGCGCTGGACCGTCCGACCGCCGGATCCGTGCACCTCGGCGAGATCGACATCGCGACCGCGGACAACCGCGAGCTCGGCCGCATCCGCGCCCACGAGATCGGCTTCGTGTTCCAGGGATTCAACCTGATCCCGACCCTGACCGCGCACGAGAACGTCGACATGGCGCTCGAACCGCTCGGGTTGCCGACGCAGGAGCGCGCGGCCCGGGTGACGGAGGCGCTGACGCACGTGGGGCTCGCCGAACGCGCCGACCACCGCCCCGGCGAGCTGTCGGGCGGTCAGCAGCAGCGCGTCGCGATCGCGCGGGCGATCGTCAAGCGCCCGCGCGTACTCCTGGCCGATGAACCGACGGGCAACCTCGACGAGAGCATGCGGGACGAGATCCTCGCGGTGCTGCAGGCGCTCAACGACGAGGGGCTCACGCTCATCGTCGTGACGCACGACTCGGCCGTCGCGCGGCGCGCCCGTCGCCGCCTGCGCCTCGACAAGGGCACGGTGCGCGACATCACCCGCTGACGCGGGGTCGGGGTCGGGCTCGGGCTTGGGGTCGACTGTCAGCCGGGCAGCGGCCAATTCGTTGGGCGGTCAGCCCGGCTGCGGTCACTCCGGCGGGCGGTCAGCCCGCCGAGCGCGCATGGGCCGCGATGCGATCGAAGAGCGCGTCGCGGCCCTCGTCGACCACCTGCGCTTCGGGGTGTGCGTCGTAGTAAGCGAGGATGCGGCGTGCGCCCTCGTCGAACGTGATCGTGGTGCGGAACTCGGGCACGAGCCCCGTCACCTTCGACACGTCGAACACCATGGAGTGTGCCTTGTCGCCGGTGAGCGTCGGGCCGAGCTCGGGCTCGAACGCGGCGATCGTGTCGGACGCGACGTGCACGAGGTCGGGGGACGAGACGCCCGCGGCCTCGGCCAGCCCGCCGTAGATCTGGTTCCAGGTCGGCGCGTGCGTGCCGGTGATGGTGAAGGCTTCGCCGATCGCGGCGGGGTTGCCGAGCAGCCCGGTGAACGCGACGGCGAAGTCATCGGCGTGCGTGATCGTCCAGAGGCTCGTGCCGTCGCCGTGCACGATGACCGGGCGACCCGAGCGCATGCGGGCGATGTCGGTCCACTTGCCCAGGGTGGGCAGCATCCGTTCGTCGTACGTGTGCGAGGGGCGGATGATCGTCACCGGCAGACCGCGCTCGCGGTGGGCCGCGACGAGCAGATCCTCGCAGGCGATCTTGTCTCGCGAGTACTGCCAGAACGGATTGCGCAGCGGCGTGGACTCGGTCACCGGCAGCCGGCGCGGCGGCTTCTCGTACGCCGAGGCCGAGCTGATGAAGACGTACTGCCCGGCGCGCCCCTCGAAAAGGGCGAGATCCGTGGCGATGTGCGCGGGCGCGAACGCGAGGAACTCGGCGACCACGTCGAAGCGGCGATCACCCAGCGCGGCGCGGACGGCCGCGGGGTCGCGGATGTCGGCCTCGATGAGCTCGACCTCCGGCGGAAGCGGGCGCCGGGCGCTGCCGCGGTTGAGGACCGCGACGTCGTGCCCGAGCAGGACGGAGCGGCGTACGCACGCCGCGCTGATCGTTCCGGTGCCGCCGATGTAGAGGATGCTCGTCACGGTCGCGAGCCTACGCCCGCCCGGCGACATGCCGACGCGGCGAGCGGACCCGATGCGGGCGACCCTGGCCGATGTCGGCGCTGCCCCCTAGCCTGGCCGTCATGAGCAACGACGACCTCAGCGCCGGCTCCGTCGGCACCGTCATCCGTCCGGGCGATTCCGAGTGGGAGTCCGCCCGCCGCTTCCACTCCGGCATCGGCGAGCCCGCCGCCGTGATCCGTGCCGCCACCGTCGACGACGTGCGCGGCGCCCTCCGCTACGCCTCGGCCGAGCGGCTCGACATCATGATCCGCAGCGGCGGCCACAGCGCATGGGGCGGGGTGCCCGGCGGCCTCACGCTCGACATCTCGGCCCTCGATCGCGTCGAGGTCGAGGGCACGCGGGTGCGCGTCGGCGGGGGAGCGCAGTGGGGCTCGGTCGCGCACGTCCTCTCCGAGCACGGGCTCGGCATCAGCTCGGGCGACACCGCGTCGGTCGGCGTCGGCGGCCTCACCCTCGGTGGCGGCATCGGCTGGATGGTGCGCGCGTGGGGCCTCGCCTGCGACCAGCTGGTGGGCGCGCAGCTCGTCACCGCGCGCGGCGACGTGGTGGAGGCGACGGACGCCTCGCATCCCGAGCTGCTGTGGGCGCTCCGTGGCGGCGGGGGCAACTTCGGCGTCGTCACCAGGTTCGACTTCGAGGCGCATCCGCTCGACGGCGTCGTCCTCGCGGTGTACGGGATCGACGGCGACGCGCGGCCGGTCATCCGCGCGCTGCGCGACCTCATGGCCGACGCCCCTCGCGACCTCACCGTCACGTACATGGACGTGCCCGCGATGGACCCGAGCGCGCCCGCGGGCGCCTCGATCACCGCGGTGTGGATCGGCACCGACGAAGAGGCCGCGCGCCGTGCGCTGGCGCCGCTCGCGCAGGCGCCCGGCGTCACCGAACGCGAGTTCGGGGTGGAGGAGTACCCCGACGTGCTGCTCGAGGCGCCCGAGTTCGACCCCGAGCAGCCGATGCCGGGGTTCGTCGGCGGCAACACGCTGGTGCCAGTGCTCGACGACGACACGATCGAGCAGCTGGTCGCCTTCCGCGAGCGCCACCCGGCATCCGTCGCGTTCCTGCGCTCGCTGGGCGGGGCGTACGGCGACGTCTCGCAGGACGACTCGGCGTTCCCCGCGCGCGACGCGACGTGGTTCGCGATGGCCGGCGCCTTCGACGTGCCCGGAATGCTCGACGACCAGACGAGGGCGCAGGTCGTCACCGAGTGGGACGACATCGAGGCGAAGGGGTCAGGCGTGTACGGCAACTTCACGGTCTCGACCGACGCCTCGTTCGCCGAGCGCATGTATCCGCCGGCGACGATGGCGCGTCTGGCCGCCGTCAAGCGCGAGTGGGACCCGGGCAACGTGTTCTGCCGCAACCACAACGTGAAGCCCGGCCCGAACGGTCACGCCGGCTGACACGCCGAAGGCGGATCCCCGCGAGGGGGATCCGCCTTCGGGTACGTCTGCGCGAGGGCGTCAGTGCGTGTCTTCCGCCTCGATCTCGGTGCGGTCGCCCGACCACAGCGTGTGGAAGGTGCCTTCCTTGTCGATGCGCTTGTAGGTGTGGGCGCCGAAGAAGTCGCGCTGGCCCTGGATGAGGGCGGCGGGCAGGCGCTCGGCGCGCAGTCCGTCGTAGTACGACAGTGACGACGAGAACGCCGGTGCGGGGATGCCCGCGCCCGCGGCCGACGACACGATCCGGCGCCAGGCGCCCTGCGCGCGGCCGAGGGCCTCGACGAAGTACGGCGCGGTGAGCAGCACGGGAAGCTCGGGCTGGGCGTCGTAGGCGTCCGCGATGCGGTTGAGGAACTGGGCGCGGATGATGCAGCCGGCGCGCCAGATCTTCGACACGGCGCCGAGGTCGATCGTCCAGTCGTACTCGGCGGCGCCGGCGCGGATCTCGTCGAAGCCCTGCGAGTAGGCGACGATCTTCGACGCGTACAGCGCGAGGCGCACGTCCTCGATGAACGCGTCGGCATCGTCGACCTTCAGGCCCTCCTCGGGGCCGGGCAGGTCGCGCGAGACCTCGCGCTGCTCGGGGTGCGACGACAGCGACCGGGCGAAGGTGGCCTCGGCGATGCCGGAGACCGGGACGCCGAGCGACAGTGCGGTCTGCACGGTCCAGGCGCCGGTGCCCTTGGCGCCGGCCTGGTCGAGGATGACGTCGACCAGCGGCTGGCCGGTGGCGGCGTCGACCTGGCGGAGCACCTCGGCGGTGATCTCGATGAGGTACGACTCGAGCTCGCCACCGTTCCACTCGGCGAAGACCTCGGCGATCTCGGCCGGGGTCTTGCCGGTGCCACGGCGGATCAGGTCGTAGGCCTCGGCGATGAGCTGCATGTCGGCGTACTCGATGCCGTTGTGCACCATCTTGACGAAGTGTCCTGCGCCGTCGTGGCCGACGTGCGTGACGCAGGGCTCGCCCTCGGCGACCGCGGCGATCGACTTGAGGATCGGGCCGAGGGTGACCCACGACTCGTCCGAGCCGCCGGGCATGATCGACGGGCCGTTGAGCGCGCCCTCCTCGCCGCCGGAGATGCCGGCGCCGACGAAGTTGATGCCGGTCTCGCGGACGGCCTTCTCGCGGCGGATGGTGTCGGTGAACAGCGCGTTGCCGCCGTCGACGATGATGTCGCCCGGCTCGAACACCTCGACGAGCGAGTCGATGACCGCGTCGGTGGGGCGGCCGGCCTTGACCATGATGATCGCGGCGCGCGGCTTCTGCAGCGACGCGGCGAACTCCTCGTACGAGAACGCGGGCACGAATCCGGCCTCGGGGTGCGTCTCAGTCAGCTCGTCGGTCTTGGACCGGCTGCGGTTGTACACCGCGACCGTGTTGCCCTCACGGCTGGCGAGGTTGCGGGCGAGGTTCGAGCCCATCACCGCAAGACCCACCACGCCGATGTTCGCCGTCGCGAGCGCGGCGGACTCCGGTCCTCCGGGCTCCGGGGTCGGACGGGCGACGTCCTCGGGCGCCGGAGCAGCCTCGTGAGCCTGCGTCGCCTCGTCAGGAGCCTGGTCCTGATCCGTCGAGATCTCGGTCTGGCTCGGGTTGCCGGGCGCTGAAGGGTTGTGGGAAGACACACGCACTCCTGGGGTCAAGTCGTCTTTTCAGCCTAAAGTCTGGCGCGTCCGTGTTACACGGCATGGCCGAGTGCTCACGCGGCGCTGCGGTCCGTTGTGAGCGGGTCCGGGTGTCGCGGCTCGCGGCTGACATGACGAGCCTAGCCCGGGGGCTGTGTCGGTCTGGGCCGGGTCGTCACGAACCTTCGAGGTCGAGGGCTGCGATGACGAGTGCCACCTGGTCCTCCGGTGCGAGCGCGACGTCGACGTCGATCGCCCGCTCGTCGGGCCCGGGCGCTTCGAGCGTCGCGAACTGGGAGTCGAGGAGCGCCGGGGGCATGTAGTGGCCCTCGCGTCGCATCATGCGGTCGCGCACCACAGCGGTGTCTCCGGTGAAGTTGACGAACACCACGTCGTCGCGGCGGAGGATGTCGCGGTAGCTGCGCTTCAGGGCCGAGCACGTGACGATCCCGGGTTCGCCCGCGGCGCGCCGTTCGTCGATCCAGGCGGCGATGAGCCCGAGCCAGGGGAGCCGGTCTTCGTCGGTGAGGGGCTCTCCGCGTCGCATCTTCTCGACGTTGGCCGCCGAGTGGAGGTCGTCGCCCTCCTGGAACGACCAGCCGAGCTGGTCGGAGAGCAGCGTCCCGACGGTGGACTTGCCCGTGCCCGACGGGCCCATCAGCACCAGGATCGGTGGAGTCGACGGCATCCGATCTCTCCTTCCCGATCACGACCACGTACGCCGATTAGTCTGACGTGATCCTCTCTGGAAGTCAATAAGTCCGACATAAAGCATCGATCCGCATCTGAATGTCGGATGAGATCAGCGTTCGTGCGCCACAATCGGACCATGGCCGAGACTCCGCACCGCAGCCCCGTGCACGATTCGCTCGTGGAGCGCCTCGGCGCGGCGATCGTGCACGGCGCATACCCCGCGGGTTCGCGCTTGCTGACCGCCGATCTGGCGGAGGCCTCGGGCGCCTCTCGCTCGGCCGCGCGCGAGGCGGTGCGGGTGCTCGAATCCCTGGGGCTCGTGCAGGTGCGCCGCAAGGCGGGCATCGAGGTGCTGCCTGTCGGGCAATGGAATGTCTACGCCCCCGAGATCATCGCGTGGCGGCTCGACGGGCCCGGCCGCGCGCGGCAGCTGCAGGAGCTGAACGAGCTGCGCGGTGCCGTCGAGCCGCTCGCGGCGCGCCTGGCGGCCGTCCACGCGACCGACGCGCAGCGTCAGGAGCTCGTGGCCGCCGCGCTGAGCATGGCGGGCCATCACCGGCAGGCGGCCGAGGCCGAGTACCTCGATGCCGACGTGCGGTTCCATCGCACGCTTCTCGGTGCGTCGGGGAACCCGATGCTCGGGGTGCTCGGGGGAGTCGTGCAGGCCGTGCTCGAGGGACGCACACGTCACGCGCTGATGCCGCACGAGGCGAACCCCGACGCGGTGCGCTGGCACCGCGACGTCGCTTTCGCGGTGGCCGGCGGGGAGGCGGATGCTGCGTTCCAGGCGATGTCGCGGATCGTCGGCGAATCCGAAGCAGCGATGGGCGAGGCCGTCGACGGCGAGCTCGCGGAGATTCCCGGCGACCGGTGACTCTCGGCGCCAGGGGTGACGCTCAGTCCTTGCGGTAGCCCTGACGGCCGAGGCTCCAGAACGCGAGCACCGTGCCCAGGGCGCCGACGGCGGCCATGGCGCCGATGAGCCAGAGAAGAGCGTGGCTCCAGAAGCCGTAGTCCATGGGGTCCTCCGTGTGGGCGGGAAGCAGGGGCGTTCCTCATCGTAGCGGGGGCGCTGATAGACTCTTGCCTGAACTTCGGCGAGGGATGCCTCGCGCCTGTCGACAGCGGCGGGTTGCGGCATCCGTGATCGACGCGGTGATGCCGGCCTTCCGGGCTTTCCTCACGCGCGCGCGTTCGAGTCGAAGACATCCCCAATACCCGGGCCCGCCGCCGCGCAGGCCGATTCGGAGCGGCCACGCGCCGCCTCACACAGGGCCCCGCGCCCGCAAGGAGAACACCATGTCGAACGAGCCCGACACCAAGGTCCAGGCCGAGCTCCGCGAGAGCTTCGGCAAGGGCTTCGCCCGCCGCCTCCGCGCCGCCGGCAAGATCCCCGCCGTCATCTACGGGCACGGCACCGAGCCCGTGCACGTCGCCCTCCCGGGCCACCAGGTCTCGCTGCTCATCCGCCGCGCCAACGCGGTGCTCGAGCTCGACCTCGACGGCAAGGAGCAGCTGACGCTCGTCAAGGACGTCCAGAAGGACCCGGTGCACCAGATCATCGAGCACATCGACCTGCTCGTGGTGAAGAAGGGCGAGAAGATCCAGGTCGACGTCCCCGTCGTCGTCCTCGGTGAGCCCGTCGCCGGCACCATCGTCAACCTCGACGCGCAGACCGTGGCGCTCGAGGTCGAGGCGACCCACATCCCCGAGCACGTCGAGGTCGATGTCGAGGGCCTCGAAGAGGGCACCCACATCACCGCCGCCGACCTGAAGCTCCCGAAGGGCGCCGCGCTGGTCGCCGAGCCGGAGCTGCTCGTCGTCGCCATCGCCGTCCCGGCTGCGGCGATCGCCGCCGAGGAGGAGATCGCCGAGGCCGACGCCGAGATCGCCGCCGAGCAGTCGGAGGCTTCGGAGGAGGCCGCGGCCGAGTAATCGGACGCCGAGCGATCGGATCGCTTTCCGGCGAGGGGGTGCGGATGCCGCGCCCCCTCGCTGCTTTTTTCACCACGGGCCTGCGCCGCCGACGCGCAGGGCCTCGGGCAGGATGGATGACATGGCAGACACGTGGCTGATCGTGGGGCTCGGAAACCCGGGCCCGCGCTACGAGCTCACCCGGCACAACGTCGGACAGCTCGTCGTCGACGAGCTCGCCGGCCGCCGCAGCGAGTCCTTCAAGGCGCACAAGGCGAACGCCCGCGTCGTCGAGACGTGGCTGCGTCCGGGCGGACCGAAGCTCATCCTCGCGAAGCCCAACACCTTCATGAACGTCTCGGGCGGACCCGTCGCCGGGCTCGCGAAGTTCTACGGCATCGACGCCGACCATGTCGTGGTCGTGCACGACGAGCTCGACATCCCGTTCGACACGATCAAGCTCAAGATCGGCGGCGGGCACGGCGGCCACAACGGCGTGCGCGATGTCGCGAAGGCCCTCGATACGGCGGAGTTCCCGCGCGTGCGCGTCGGCATCGGGCGCCCGCCCGGACGCCAGGACGCCGCCGACTGGGTGCTCGACCCGTTCGGCGCCACCGAGCGCAAGAACCTGCCGATCCTCGTCGGCGACGCCGCCGACGCGGTCGAGCAGCTGGTGGCCGAGGGGCTGCTCGCCACCCAGCAGAAGCACCACGCCCCCCGCGTCTGAGCAGGGGAGTACGCCCGGGCTGTCAGCCGCCGACGCCGGACCCTGCGGCGAGACCGGCGGTCAGAAAGCCCTGCACCACCGCGCCGAAGGCGATCGGTCCGATCGCGGCGACGATGACGGCGGCGATGCCGGCCCCACGGCCGCGCCCTCGGACGATCGCGACGATCCCCTGGATGAGCGCCCACAGCCCGAGCGCGGTGCCGACCCAGAACGACACCTCGCCCAGCAGCACCCAGTCGCGTACCGGTGCCAGCACGCCCCAGTCGAAGTCGCCGGTGAAGGGCCGCGTGGCGACCTCGCGCCCGGCGCCCAGCCCGACGTTGAAGCTCGCGATGGCGCCCACCAGAGAGGCGCCCACGGTCGCGACGAGCGCGAGGACGAGGGCGACGACGCCGAGCCCGCTGCCGCGCTTCGCGGGAGCGGGCGCGGGCGCGCCGTAGGCGGGGACGGATGCTGCGGCCGGCGCCGCCGCATAGCCTGCGGGGGCCGCGTACCCCACGGGAGGCGCATACGCGCCGGCCGGGGGAGCGGACCACCCCTGCGCCGCACCGACCGGTTGCCCCGGCGCGGAGGCGTCGCTCGTCGGCGGTCCGAACGGCGCGGCCGAGGGGGGAGCCCAGGCCGCAGGCGGTGCGGGCGGGTTGCGGGACGCGTCGGGCTGGCTCACAGCCTCATCCTAGGAGCCCGTCCTGCCCCCACGCGGAGTCCTCGTCGCCCGCGGCGAAGACCCGTGTCCGTGGTGGGTCGTAGACTCGTGCGGTGACAGTTCCCGGGATTTTGCGCGCCCTCGAACAGGCTGAGCCTTTCCGGGACGCGCTGGCCGCAGCATCCGTCGATGCCGACTTCTCGCTCGTCGAAGGACTCGACGCTCCGCTCCTCGCCGCTCTGCTCGAGCGCCGCCGCACCGCCGGCAAGCCGCCGGTGGTGCTGCTGGTCGCGCCGACCGGGCGCCGGGCCGAGTCGCTCGGCCCCGCCCTCGGTGCGCTGCTGCCCGGTGCCGAGGTGCTGCACTTCCCGGCGTGGGAGACCCTGCCGCACGAGCGGCTGAGCCCGAGCGCAGAGACGGTCGGCGCGCGCCTCGACATCCTCACGCGGATCGCCCGCTGGGATGCGGCCACACCCCTCGTCATCACGGCGTCGGTGCGGGGAGCGATCCAGCCCCTCGCCGCGGGACTCACCGACGTCGATCCGATCGAGCTCGTCGTGGGCGGCCGTGGCCACGACCTCGGCGACGTGTCGACCCGCCTCGTCGAGCTCGCGTATCACCGCGTCGACATGGTGTCGCGGCGCGGCGAGTTCGCCGTGCGCGGCGGCATCCTCGACGTCTTCCCGCCGACGGCCCCGCATCCGTATCGCGTCGAGTTCTTCGGCGACGAGGTCGACGAGATGCGCGCGTTCTCGGTCGCCGACCAGCGGTCGCTGCCGGGCGAGGTGCGCGCGGTCACGCTGCTTCCCAGTCGCGAGCTGCTGCTGACGGAGGCCGTCCGCGGCCGCGCCCGCCAGCTCAAGGACGAATTCCCCGGCCTCGCCGGCATGCTCGAGAAGATGTCCGAGGGCATCCCGGTCGAGGGCATGGAATCACTGCTGCCGGCCGTCGTCGACCGGCTCGTGACGCTCGCCGACTATCTGCCCGCAGGCGCCGCCGTCGCGCTCGTCGACCCCGAGCGGGCGGTCACTCGCGCCCTCACGCTCGGCGAGACCAACCGCGAGTTCCTCGAGGCCGCGTGGAGCGCCGCGACGGCGGGCGCGAGCACGCCGATCGACCTGGGCGCGGGCGACTTCCTGACGCTCCCCGAGCTCAAAGCCGCGGCCCGCGAGCGCAGCGGCGTCTGGTGGACGCTCAGCGCCTTCGATTCGGGAGAGGCGGATGCCGCGGCCGAAGGCCTCCTCGACGAAGACATCGACGTCGCGCTCGAGGCCGCGGCCGTCATCCGGGTGCCGGGTTCGGCCGTGCCGTCGTTCCAGGGCAACGTCGAGGGCGCCACCGACCACGTGGGCGCACTGCTCGCAGACGGCTGGCGTGTCGTGGTCGCGGCATCCGGAACCGGACTCGTCGAGCGGGCGCGCGATGTGCTCGCCGAGCGGGGCATCGCGGCGCGCAAGGTCGACGAGGTGCTGCACGCCCCCGAGCCGGGCGTCGCGCACGTCGTCGTGAGCGTGCTGGAGCGCGGCTTCGAGGCGCCAGACGCGAAGCTCGCGGTGCTCACCGAGTCCGAGTTCTACGGCCGCACCATCGGCGGCGACACGCGCGTCGTCAAGAAGCTCGCGTCGCGCCGCAAGGCCGTCGTCGACCCGCTCAAGCTCGTTGCGGGCGACTATGTCGTGCACGCGACGCACGGCATCGGCAAGTTCGTCGAACTGCAGCAGCGCGAAGTGTCCAGCGGCGGCCGCAACGCGGTCAAGAGCATGCGCGAGTACCTCGTGCTCGAGTACGCGCCGTCCAAGCGCGGCTACCCGGGGGACAAGCTCTACGTGCCCACCGACCAGCTCGACCTGCTGTCGCGCTACGTCGGCGGCGAGGCGCCGAGCCTGTCGAAGATGGGCGGCAGCGACTGGGCGCAGGCCAAGAGCAAGGCGCGCCGCGCGGTGCGCGACATCGCGGTCGAGCTCGTCAAGCTCTACTCGGCGCGCATGGCGGCGAAGGGCTACGCGTTCGGCCCCGACACGCCCTGGCAGCGCGAGCTCGAAGAGGCGTTCCCGTTCGCCGAGACGCCCGACCAGCTGCAGACGATCGACGAGATCAAGGCCGACATGGAGAAGCCGATCCCGATGGACCGGCTGCTGTCGGGCGACGTCGGCTTCGGCAAGACCGAGGTCGCGGTCCGCGCCGCGTTCAAGGCGATACAGGACGGCAAGCAGGTCGCGATGCTCGTGCCGACGACCCTGCTCGTCAAGCAGCACCTCGAGACGTTCACCGAGCGCTTCGCCGGCTTCCCGGTCAAGGTGCGGCCGCTGTCGCGCTTCCAGACCGACAAGCAGGCGCGCGACACGCTCGCGGGTCTCACCGACGGCACTGTCGACATGGTGATCGGCACGCACCGCATCCTCACCGAGAAGGTGATCTTCAAGGACCTCGGCCTCATGATCATCGACGAGGAGCAGCGGTTCGGTGTCGAGCACAAGGACGCGCTGAAGAAGCTCAAGACCAACGTCGACATCCTCGCGATGAGCGCGACGCCGATC
Organism: Microbacterium sp. NPDC056044; assembly: GCF_042267145.1. Taxonomy (NCBI): domain Bacteria; kingdom Bacillati; phylum Actinomycetota; class Actinomycetes; order Micrococcales; family Microbacteriaceae; genus Microbacterium; species Microbacterium sp. NPDC056044. The sequence goes on from NZ_JBHJWZ010000005.1 coordinate 411,696, forward strand.
CCGCGCACGCTCGAGATGGCGGTCACCGGCATCCGCGAGATGTCGACGCTGCAGACGCCTCCCGAAGACCGGCATCCGATCCTGTCGTACGTGGGTCCGCGCAACGACAAGCAGATCGCCGCCGCGATCCGCCGCGAGCTCCTGCGCGAGGGGCAGATCTTCTACGTGCACAACCGCGTGCAGTCGATCCAGCGCGTCGCGTCGGAGCTCGCCGAGCTCGTGCCCGAGGCTCGCATCGCGGTCGCCCACGGGCAGATGGGCGAGCACCAGCTCGAACAGGTCGTCGACGACTTCTGGGAGCGCAAGGCCGACGTGCTCGTCTCGACGACGATCATCGAGACCGGCCTCGACATCTCGAACGCCAACACGATCATCATCGACCGCGCCGACAAGTACGGCCTCAGCCAGCTGCACCAGCTGCGCGGCCGCGTGGGCCGTGCGCGCGAGCGCGCCTACGCGTACTTCCTGTACGACGACATGAAGCCGCTCAGCGAGACGGCGGCCGACCGCCTCGAGACGATCGCCGTGAACAACGACCTCGGGTCGGGCATGCAGGTCGCGCTCAAGGACCTCGAGATCCGCGGCGCCGGCAACCTCCTCGGCGCCGAGCAGGCCGGACACATCGCGGGCGTCGGCTTCGACCTGTACCTCCGCATGATCGGCGAGGCCGTCGCCACCTTCCGCGGCGAAGAGACCGAGGGGCCCACCGAGCTGCGCCTCGAGCTGCCGGTGCAGGCCCGCATCCCGGAGTCGTACATCGACAGCGAGCGGCTGCGTCTCGAGGCGTACCAGAAGCTCTCGGCCGCAGCATCCGTCACCGCCCATCCCGACGCGATCGCCCTCGTCATCGAGGAGCTCACCGACCGCTACGGCGAGCCGCCGTCCGAGGTCGAGGGGCTGCTCGCGGTCGCCCGGCTGCGCCGCCGCGCAGGCCAGGCGGGCCTCGCCGACGTCGTCGCGATGGGGCCGAACCTGCGCGTCGCGCCGGCGAACCTGCCCGACTCGATGCGCGTGCGCCTGCAGCGCCTGCACCCCAAGGCGAAGCTCGTCGCCGGGGGAGAGGCGATGGTCGTGCCGCTGCCGTCGGCGGGCGGCGAGCCGCTGGGCGACGACGAGCTGATCGCGTGGGTGGCGCAGCTGATCGATCAGCTGTGGCCCGAGAAGAAGACGGAGACGGATGCCGCGGCCCCGCCTGCGGCGAACGGCTGAGACGGCGACGGGCCGGGGCCTCGAAAGAGTGCCCCGGCCCGTCAGCGGTCGGTGAGAGCGGTCAGATGACGCCCTGCGCGAGCATGGCGTGCGCGACGCGCTCGAAGCCCGCCGAGTTCGCGCCGACGACATAGTCGCCGGGACGGCCGTAGCGCTCGGCGGCCTGGAAGGCGGCGTCGTGCACGTCGGCCATGATCGCGCGCAACTTCGCCTCGCTGTCGTCGAAGGTCCAGCGCTGGCGCGCGGCGTTCTGGCTCATCTCGAGCGCGGAGGTCGCGACGCCGCCCGCGTTCGCGGCCTTGCCCGGCCCGAACAGCACGCCCGCGGACTGGAACAACTCGATCGCCTCGGGGGTCGAGGGCATGTTGGCGCCCTCGGCCACCGCGCGCACGCCGTTCGCGATGAGCGCGCGGGCGTCGTCGGCGCCGAGCTCGTTCTGCGTGGCGGAGGGGATCGCGACGTCGACCGGCACCTCCCATGGCCGGGCGCCCTCGAGGTAACGGGCGCCGGGACGGCGGGCCGCGTACACCGAGATGCGGGCGCGCTCGACCTCCTTGATCTGGCGGAGGAGGTCGACGTCGATGCCGGCGTCGTCGACGACGACGCCCGAGGAGTCGGAGGCGGTCACCGCGGTGCCGCCGAGCTGACGGGCCTTCTCGATCGCGTAGATCGCGACGTTGCCCGAGCCCGACACGCCCACGCGCTTGCCGTTCAGCGTCTCGCCGTGCACGCCGAGCATCTCTTCGACGAAGAAGACCGCGCCGTAGCCGGTCGCCTCGGTGCGCACCTCGGCGCCGCCCCACTGCACGCCCTTGCCGGTGAACATGCCCGACTCGTGGCGGTTCGTGACCTTGCGGTACTGGCCGAACAGGTAGCCGATCTCGCGCGCGCCCACGCCGATGTCGCCGGCGGGCACGTCGGTGTGCTCGCCGAGGTGGCGGTAGAGCTCGTTCATGAACGACTGGCAGAAGCGCATGATCTCGGCGTTCGAGCGGCCGTGCGGGTCGAAGTCGCTGCCGCCCTTCGCGCCGCCGATGCCCTGGCCGGTGAGCGCGTTCTTGAAGATCTGCTCGAAGCCGAGGAACTTGATGATCGAGAGGTCCACAGACGGGTGGAAGCGCAGGCCGCCCTTGTACGGGCCGAGCACCGAGGAGAACTGCACACGGAAGCCGCGGTTGACCTGCAGCCGGCCCGAGTCGTCGACCCACGGCACGCGGAAGAGGATCTGACGCTCCGGCTCGACGATGCGCTCCAGGATCCCGCCGTCGACGAACTCCGGGTGGGCCTCGAGCACGGGCGCGATCGACTCGAGCACCTCGTGCACGGCCTGCAGGAACTCGGGTTCGTTCGGGTTGCGGGCCTCGACGGTGTCGAGGACGAGCCGGATGGAGTCGGTCGATGCGAGCGAAGCGGTGGCGGGCGTGGTCGTAGGCGCTGAAGTCATGGTGGAGCTTTCCCGAGGTGGAGCAACGCCGGGGGGCGGCGCTTCTTCACCCTACCTACGGTCGCGGCGTCGATCGGACGTGTGACAGCGGGCTACGCTGGCCCCATCCACGACGGCGGGAGGCAGGAACGATGCGGTTCGAGCACCTCGGGGCACAGCCCCGCATCCATCCGGACGCGGTCGTGGCGGCGACGGCGGTGATCAGCGGGGACGTCGAGATCGGCCCCGAGTGCCAGATCCTGCACGGCGCGGTGATCACGGCCGAGGGCGGCGCCATCACCCTCGGCGAGAACGTCATCGTGATGGAGAACGCGCTCATCCGCGCGACCTCGACGAACCCCGTGCACATCGCCGACCACGTGCTCGTCGGCCCGATGGCGAGCGTCTCGGGCGCCGTCGTCGAGGAGGAGGTCTTCCTCGCGACGGGCACGCGCGTCTTCAACGGCGCGCACATCGGCGCGCGCAGCGAGGTGCGCATCAACGCCGTCGTGCACCTTCGCACGACGCTGCCCGCCGAATCGACGGTGCCGATCGGGTGGGTCGCCATCGGCGACCCGGTGCAGATCCTGCCGCCCGACCGCCACGAGGAGATCTGGGCCGCGCAGCGCGAGCTCGACTTCCCCGGCTACGTCTTCGGGCTCGACCGCGAGACGCCCGACCTCATGGTGCAGCTCACCGAGCGCTACGGCCGCAGCCTCGCCCGGCACGCCGACGACCGCCGCGTCGACTGACTGCGGCGACCCCGCACAGACGACGGCGAGACCGGATGCTGCGGCCCGCAGCATCCGTGATTCCCGACATCACTCCCAGGCGAGGCCGCAATCGCGGCAGCAGAACTCGAGGCGGTCGACCCAGCCGTCGTCGAGGTGGCCCCGACGCTCCCACTCGATCCGGAACCACCGCGGTTCGGCCGCCCGCACATCGAGCGACCCGCACCAGGGGCAGACTTCGGCGACGACGATCCGTGCCATGCGCGCCACGGTACGCCGGGGTCGGACCGATCCCGGTTGCGACGCGCGGTGCGCCCGGCTCAGCCCGTGTTCTGGAGGCCTGCCGCGACGCCCGACACCGACAGCAGCAGCAGGCGCTGCAGCTCGGGGTCGACCGGCGCGCCCTCGGGGGCCTCGCGCAGCGCGCGCAGGGCCCGCAGCTGAAGGAGCGACAGGGCGTCGACGTACGGGCTGCGCATCTTGACCGCTCGCTGCAGCACCGGCTTGTTGCCGAGGAGTTCGGTGCCGCCGGTGATGCGGATCACCCAGTCGCGGGTGAGGCGCATCTCGTCGCGCACGAGCGTCGCGAGGTCGTCGCGGTCGCCGAGCTGGAGGTAGTGCAGCGCGATGCGGTCGTCGGTCTTCGCGAGGCTCATGGCGACGTTGTCGATCAGCGTGCGGAACAGCGGCCACTCCTGGTAGGCGCGTGCGAGCAGCGGCTCGTCGCCGACGGCTTCGAGCGCGGTGCCCAGGCCGAACCAGCCGGCGAGGTTGATGCGCGCCTGCGTCCACGCGAACACCCACGGGATGGCGCGAAGGTCTTCCAGGGACTCGACCGACAGGCCGCGGCGCGCCGGGCGCGAGCCGAGGGCCAGCAGGCCGATCTCCTCCATGGGCGTCACGCGGGCGAACCACGGCGCGAAGCCGGGCGCCTTCACGAGGGAGAAGAAGCGCTCGCGGGAGGCGGCGTCCATCGTCGCCGCGACGTCGGCGTACGTCTCGGCGGCGGCGCGGTTGCGCTCCTCGTTCGAGGGCGACGAGGCGAGCAGGATCGCGGCGGCGACCTGGTCGATGTGGCGCATCGCGATGGCGGGGTCGCCGTAGCGCGCGAAGATGACCTCGCCCTGCTCGGTGAGCTTGAACCGGCCGTCGACCGAGTGCGGCGGCTGAGCCATGATCGCGGAGTTCGCGGGACCGCCACCGCGGCCGAGGGCGCCGCCGCGGCCGTGGAAGAGCGTGAGCTCGATGCCGTTCTCGTCGGCCCATGCGGCGATCTTCGCCTGCGCCTCGTACAGCGCGAGGTTGGCGGCGACGGGGCCGACGTCCTTCGACGAGTCCGAGTAGCCGAGCATGACCTCGAGGCGCCGGCCGGTGGCCTCCAGGCGTGCGGCGAACTCGGGGTGCTCGACGATCTCGGCGAGGATGCGGGGCGCGGCCTGCAGATCGGCGAACGTCTCGAACAGCGGGATCACGTCGAGCACGGGCGGCGTGCCGTCGGGACCGACGGCGTACGCGGCGAGCTTGTGCACGTTCGCGAGGTCCTCGGCGGACTGCGTGAACGACACGATGTAGCGGCCGGCGGCGCGCGGGCCGTAGCGCTCCTGCAGGAACCCGACCGTGCGCACGACGTCGAGCACCTCCTCGGCGAGCTCGCTCCGCGGGGCACCCGACTCGAGCTCGGCGAGCACCTTGGCGTGCACCGCCGAGTGCTGGCGCACCTCGAGCTCGGTGAGGTGGAAGCCGTACGTCTCGACCTGCCACAGCAGCTGCTGCAGATGGCCGTAGGCCTGGCGCGGCGCGTGGGCCGCGACGAGCGAGTCCTGCACGACCCGCAGGTCGGCGAGCAGGTGCTCGGGGTCGCGGTACGCGAGGTCGGCGTTGCGGGCGCGCGTCGCCTCGATCTTGCGGGCGATCAGCAGCAGGATGCGCCGGTGCGGCTCGTCGGGGGAGCGCTTGGCGATGTCCTTCGCAGCGTCCTCGTCGGCGGCCTTGAGGCGCCGCCACAGCGCGAGCAGGGCATCGCTCGGCGGCGTGGTCGAGGCGTCGAGGGTCATCGTGCGGCCGATGCGGCTGGTGGTGCGCGCCAGGCCGATCAGGACGTGCTCGCTGGCGATCGCGGAGGCCTTGCGGGTGACGGATGCCGTCACGAACGGGTTTCCGTCGCGGTCGCCGCCGACCCACGAGCCGACGCGCACGAACGGGCGCACGACGGGCGCGCGACCCCCGGCGGCGGGTCCCTGCAGTGCGTCGTCGACGCGGCGGTAGACGTGGGGGACCGCGGTGTAGAGCGTGTCGTCGAACACGGCCATGACCGCGCGCACCTCGTCGGTGGGCGCGGGCTTCTCGGGCCGCAGCGGCGCCGTGCGCCACAGGGTGTCGATCTCCTCGAGCATGCGGCGCTCGGCGCGGCGCTCGTCGGCGCCGCCTCGCAGCGACGCGTCGTGCTCCTCGAGGAGCGTCGCGAGGCGGCGGATGCTCGTCGACACGGCGCGACGCCGGGCCTCGGTGGGGTGCGCGGTGAACACCGGGTGGAACCGCATGCCCTGCAGGCGCTTCAGGGCCGTGTCGTCGCCGACCTCGGCGGCCAGGCGCACGAAGGCGGCGGCGACCGAGTCGGTGGCCTGCTCGCGGTCGGGGCGGCCGTCGCGTTCGCGCAGCACGCGCACGCGCTGGTGCTCCTCGGCGAGGTTCACGAGGTGGAAGTAGGCGGTGAACGCCCGGGCGACCTCGTCGGCGCGGGCGATCGTGAACGACTCGGCGATGGCGGCGGCGCGGGCGAACGCCTCAGGCGTCTCGTCGGTGTACGCCTGGATGGTCGCCGTGCGCAGGCGCTCGACGTCCTCGTACAGTCCGGGCGACCCGCTCTCCTTGAGCACCTGACCGAGGAGCGTCCCGAGCATGCGCACGTCGCCGCGCATCTGCTCGGGAATCGCCTGCTCCGCCTCGTACCGCCCGACGAGGTCGATCGCTTCGGTGTGGGTGAGTTCACGCATCTCTCCAGGCTAACCGCGCGGTGTTTCCCCGAAGTCACGACGGACGCTGTGTGACGCTCGGGCGTCCGTGGCGGTGCCGGTGCCGCGGGGGCGCCTCGCTACACTGACGGTGGAGCGCCGGGAAGTCTGGTCGGCACGTCCTCGTCGACCCGTGATCCCTTTCTCGGAGGCCAGATGTCGCTTCTCCGCTCCGCCCGCTTCCCCGCGATCGTGCTGCTCCTCGCGGCGGCCCTGGGCCTGTTCGTCGCCAACTCTGGGTGGGGCGCCGCCGTCGATGACGCGATGCACGCGTATCTCGGCATCCCGGGCGTGTTCGAGCTCAGCCTGTCGCACTGGATCAAGGACGGGCTGCTCGCGGTCTTCTTCTTCGTCGTGGCCGTCGAACTGCAGTACGAGCTCACCGCCGGTCAGTTGAACTCGGCGCGCAAGGCTCTGCAGCCCGCGATCGCCGCCGCAGGCGGCGTGCTCGTCCCGATCGCGATCTACGCCGCGATGGCCTGGGGATCCGACGCCACGGCGGGCTGGCCGATCCCGACGGCGACCGACATCGCGTTCGCGCTCGGAGTGCTCGCGGTGTTCGGTCGCGGGCTGCCGTCCGCTCTCCGGGTGTTCCTTCTCGCCCTCGCGATCCTCGACGACATCGTCGGCATCGTCTTCATCGCCGTGCTCTTCACGGCCGGGGTGAACATCGCCGCGCTCGCCGGCGCCGCGGTCGCGGTCGTCGCGTTCGGCATCCTGAGCCGGCAGCTCGACACGCGCGCCCGGGTGCCGATCGCCGTCGTGCTGGTGCTCCTCGCGATCGCGACGTGGGTGCTCGTGTACCTCTCGGGCGTGCACGCGACCATCGCCGGCGTGGCGCTCGGGCTCGCCATGGCGCAGCGGCCCGCGCTGCGCGTGCGGCACGAGCTCGAGCCGTGGGTCAACGTCATCGTGCTCCCGGTGTTCGCGTTCTCGGCGGCGCTCGTTCCGATCCCGTCGGTGCCGCTGTCCGAGCTGTCGCCCGCGTTCTGGGGGGTGCTCGTCGCGCTCCCGGTCGGCAAGGTCGTCGGCATCTCGCTGTTCGGGTGGCTCTCGCTGCGCATCGGGCACCGGGGGAGCGCGCCGCCGCTCGCCTTCGCCGACCTGCTGGCCGCCGGCGCGCTCGGCGGCATCGGGTTCACGGTGTCGCTCCTTCTCTCCGAGCTCGCGTTCTCCGACGCGGCGGCGCTGCGCGACCAGGCGACGCTCGGGGTGCTCGCAGGTTCGGTGATTTCGCTCCTCGTGGCCGCAGGGCTCGTATCGTGGCGGGCATGGCACTATCGACGCCGGACGGCGGCAGCACCCGTGACGACGTGACCGGACCCGGCTCGCCGGGCGCGGCCGACCCGCTCCGCGAGGCGGCCGACGTCATGCGCGCGGTGCGCGACCGCTGCGTGTGGACGCAGCAGATCGACCACCGCGCCCTCGTGCCGTACCTCGTGGAGGAGAGCGCCGAGCTGATCGACGCCGTCGAGGACGGCTCGCGCGACGAGCTCCGCGAAGAGCTCGGCGATCTGCTCTGGCAGGTGCTGTTCCACTCCGAGATCGCCTCGCGCGACGAGGAGGACCCCTTCGACATCGACGACGTCGCACGCCGGCTGACCGACAAGATGGTGCGGCGGCATCCCCATGTCTTCGGCGACGCCGTGGCGACCACGCCCGAGGAGGTGCTCGTCCACTGGAGCGCCGCCAAGGCCGCCGAGAAGCACCAGCGCCGCTCGGTCCTCGACGGCGTGAGCGAACGGATGCCGAGCCTCGCGCTCGCCCAGAAGCTCCTGTCGAAGGGTGCCCAGGTCAACATCGACCCCGCGCCGGCCACGGCGGCTTCGCCGAACCAGGGGACTCCCGCCGAGACCGGGGGCGACGTCCCCGGTCTCGGCGCGGATCCCTTGTCTCGGCGAGGTGCCGGGACCGAACCGGCGCCCGATCCCGCGACGGAGGCCGAGCTCGGCGACGCGCTCCTCGCGCTCGTCGCCACCGCCCGAGCCAACGGGTGGGACGCGGAGCGCGCGCTCCGCGAGCGCCTGCGGCGGCTCGAGCGCGACATCCGCGCCGCCGAGTCCCCCCAGCCTGTGCCCGAATCAGGCGATGAGGCGAAATCAGGCCCGACGACCGCCGAATCGGCCTGATTCCGCACCATCGCCTGATTCGAGCACCGCGGCACGGCGGCGGGCACGGCGGTGGGAGGGGGCCGGGGACGGGAGCGCCGGGTTCGACCTGGAAAGATAGGCGCGTGGCATCCGTCAATCCGCCGCGCGGCATGCGCGACTTCCTTCCCGCTGAAAAGGCCCGTCGCGAGAGCGTGCTCGCCGTCATCCGCGAGCGCTACCGCGCGCATGGGTTCGATGAGATCGAGACCCCGGTCATGGAGGAGTACTCGCGGCTGCACGCGGGCATCGGCGGCGACAATGAGAAGCTCGCCTACAACGTGCTCAAGCGCGGGCTCGACGCCGACGCGATCCGCGGCGCGGCCGACGACCCGGCGGCCCTCACCGACCTGGGCCTGCGGTACGACCTGACCGTGCCGCTCGCCCGGTTCTACGCGACCAACCGCGGACAGCTGCCGTCGGTGTTCCGCTCGATCCAGATCGCGCCGGTGTGGCGCGCCGAGCGCCCGCAGAAGGGCCGCTACCGCCAGTTCGTGCAGTGCGACATCGACATCATCGGCGACGCCTCCGCGCGCGCCGAGGCCGAGCTCGCCGTCGCCACGCTCGACACGCTCGACGCGCTCGGGCTCGAGGGCGGCAGCATCCGCATCAACGACCGTCGCGTCCTCGACTGGATGCTCGACAGCTTCGGCTTCACGTCCGACGAGCGTCCGGGCGTCCTCATCACGATCGACAAGCTCGACAAGCTCGGCCCCGACGGCATCGTCGCCGAGCTGCGCGAGCGCGGCGCGACCGTCGCTGCCGTCGATGCGTTCGCGGCGTTCCTCCGCCGCCCGATGACCCTCGAGTACAACCCGTACGGCGAGCGCCAGGTGCGCAAGGCGCTGCCCGAAGGCGCGCCCGACGACATCGTCGCGCACCTCGTCGGCATCGGCGCGGCGGTGTCGGCGGCCCGCGGTTCGGCGAGCGAGCTCCTCGGTGACATCCCGCTCGTCTTCGACCCGTTCCTGGTGCGCGGCATGGGCTACTACACCGGCACGATCTTCGAGCTCGCGCACCCCTCGGTCGACTACTCGCTCGGCGGCGGCGGCCGCTACGACGGCATGATCGGCCGCTTCCTCGGGCAGGACGTGCCCGCGGTCGGGTTCTCGATCGGCTTCGAGCGCATCGTCGACCTGGTGGCGGAGCGGACGGATGCTGCGGCCCCGGCCGTCGTCCTCGTCCACGACCGCGACGTGCCCGAGGGGGAGCTCCTCGCCCTCAAGGCCGCGCTCGTGCGCCAGGGCTCGCGCGTGCGCCTGGAGCAGCGGACCAAGAACCTCAAGGCGCTCCTCGAGCGCGCGGCATCCGACGGCTACACGGCCTTCGCGACGGTGTCGGCCGGTGCGACCGCCGACGCGCTCGAGGTCAAGCCGCTCGGCTGATGTCAATGAAATCTTGACGCCCCGCCGTGTCAAGGCTAGGTTGACAGCATGAGCACTTCGACATCCCGCGGTTCCGCCACGCCCGGCCGCATCGTCACCGTGGCCATCGTCTCGATCGTCCTCGGTCTCGGCCTGGTGGTCCTCAGCATCGGCTTCGACTGGGAGGGCTTCGGCGGCGGCGCCGTCATCGGTGTGGGCATCGGTTTCGCCGCCGTGGGCATGTACTTCTGGGGCTACGCCAACGGGCTGCGCCGGCCGTCGTCGCGCGGCACGTGGCTGCCGAGCCGGGACGGACGCGGGTGAGCGATCTCGCCGACGCCATCGGGCGTGCGGTGCTCGCGGACGCGGGCATCGGCCCCGATCAGGCGCTGACCGACGACGAGCACCTCGCACTCGTCGCGGCCGGCGCCCGCGCGGAAGGCGAGGTGCGAGCGATCCTGCAGAGCGCCGTCACTGCCGCGCGGGCGGGCGGCGCGAGCTGGGCGCGGATCGGCTCGGAACTCGGTATGACGCGCCAGGCCGCGCAACAGCGCTTCGGCGGCGGTGCCGGGTCATCCCGCGCTACTGTCGGCGACCTGGCCGCCGAACGCTGGCTCGGCCCTGTGACGGCATTCGACGAGATGGCCGAGCTCGAGCTCGCGGGCCGCGCGGGCTGGCGCACGGTCGAGGTCGGCACACTCGCCCATCGGATGGTGCGCACCGAGACACAGTGGGAGCACCGCCGGATCCTGTGGCGCGCCTCGCTCGTGGCCGAGCGTGCCGACGGCTGGGAGGTCGGCTGCCGGGCCTTCCCCTGGATCTACCTGGTCCGCGACCGCGGCATCCCGGCCGTCACGCCGGGGGAGTGATCCTGCGGCGGAGCCGGACCGTCCGATACGCCACGCCGATCGCGACGACGATCACGCCGGCCACGACGGACTGCCAGGGCAGTGTGACCGCGAGGACGAGGCATCCGATCCCGCCGACGACCTGGAGCGCGACCGGGTAGCGGCGCGCGTCGCCACGCTGGCGGAAGGCGGCGACGTTCGCGACGAAGTAGTACAGCAGCACCCCGAACGATGAGAAGCCGATGGCGCCGCGCAGATCCACGAACGCCACCAGCAGCACGACGATCGCGGCCGCGGCGAGCTCGGCGCGGTGAGGTACGTGCCAGCGCGGGTGCACGGCGTCGAGGAAGCCGGGAAGGTCGCGCTCGCGCGACATCGCGAAGGCGGTGCGGCTCACCCCGGCGATGAGCGCGACCAGCGCCCCGAGCGAGGCCGCCGCCGCGCCGATGCGCACGACCACGTCGATCCATGCCCAGCCGGACAGCGCGGCGGCGTCGGCGACGGGTTCGGTCGACGCGGCGACGGCATCCGGGCCGAGCGCGCTCAGCACCGCGACCGCGACCACGGCGTAGACCGCCAGCGCGACGAGGAACGCGATCACGATCGCGCGCGGGATCACGCGGCGCGGGTCGCGCACCTCCTCGCCCATCGTGGCGATGCGCGCGTACCCGGCGAACGCGAAGAACAGCAGCCCCGCGGACTGCAGGATGCCGTAGCCGCCGCCCGCCCACACGGCCTCGGACGTGAACCAGTCCGGGGTCGCACCCGCCGAGAACGCCGCGGTGATGGCCGCGGCGAGTGCGCCGAGCGAGATCACGACGATCACCCGGGCCGCGCCCGCGGTGCGGGTGACGCCGAACCAGTTGACGGCGGTCAGCAGGACGACGGCGGCGATGGCGACGGGGCGCTCCCAGCCCGCGGGAGCGGCGTACGCGGCGAACGTGAGCGCCATCGCGGCGCAGCTCGCGATCTTGCCGATGACGAAGCCCCAGCCGGCGACGAACCCCCACCACGGGCCGAGCTCGGCGCGTCCGTAGGCGTAGGTTCCCCCCGAGGTGGGGTAGGCGGCGGCCAGCTGCGCCGACGAGGTCGCGTTGCCGAAGGCGACCACCGCCGCGATCGCCAGGCCCACGAGCAGGCCCGTGCCCGCAGCATCCGCCGCCGGCGCCCACACCGCGAAGACGCCGGCTCCCACCATGGAGCCGAGTCCGATGAACACGGCGTCGCCGAGTCCGAGGCGGCGCTGCAGTGCGGGGGACGTCACGGGCGAACTCTAGCCCGCGGCCGAGAACGGGCGGGTTCGGGGTTCCCGCGGCCCGGTCGCACCCGCAAGGATGGGCCCCATGACGCTTCAGATCCACACCGTGCTCGCGCCGATGGGGCCGGCGACCGCCATCGAGCTCACCGACGAGCAGGTCGCCGAACTCGGCGGAGGAAAGCGCGCCGCGGTCGTCGTCGGGATCGGCGGGCGCACCGCCCGCGTGCGGCTCGGCGTGATGGACGGCCGCAATCTCGTCGGGCTCTCGAAGGCCGTCCGCGCCGAGCTCGGGGTCGAGATCGGCGACGAGGTCGACGCCACGATCGACCTCGACACCGCAGAGCGCGAGGTCGAGGTGCCCGACGACCTGGCCGCGGCGCTCGAGGCCGCAGGCGCGCGCGCCGCGTTCGACGCGCTGACGCTCAGCCGTCGCAAGGAGCTCGCGCGCGGGGTCACGGAGGCCAAGCGCCCCGAGACCCGCGAGCGCCGCGTAGCCGCCGCCGTGGCGGAGCTCTCCGCGTCGTAGCCGGTGTCCGGGCTGCGGTCCGGAATTCGCAGCCCGCGCGCGTCAGAATGCTGCGGTGTCCGGACTTCGCAGGACTGGCCGGAGTGCCGGCATGCCAGGCGGAGGGGGTGCGGTCCGGACTTCGCAGCCCGTCCGCGTCAGAATCCTGCGAAGTCCGGACATCGCACGGCGTCGCACGGCCGGCAGGGCAGGGCAGGGCGGCAGCGCACCGGGTCGTCACCGGGGTGACGGCATCCGTTCACCCGGCTGTTGTCGCATGTGGGCATGGCTCGTTCGCGTGAGATCGCGCCGCGCTCCGTCGTCATCGGCACCGCGGGCGTCGCGCTGGGCGCGGGCATCGTCCTGCTCGGCGGCCGGGCCGTGCTCAAGCGCCAGGCCGCGGTCGCGCGGCGACGTATCGGCAAACCGCTCGGCGAGGAGGCGCTCGATGCCGACCGCGTGTGGGCCCGCCGCTTCGACGGCGCGCCGCTCGAGTTCGTCGTGCTCGGCGACTCGATCGCCGCCGGGCTCGGCGCCGAACGCCGCAAGGACACCCTCGGCGCCCGCCTCGCGAAGGGTCTCGCGCGCGCCGAGCGACGGCCGGTGCGTCTGCGCACGGCGGCGATCGTGGGCTCGGAGTCGTCGGTGCTCGCGGCGCAGGTCGACGCGCTGCCCGCCGACTACCGCCCCGATGCCGCCGTCATCATCGTCGGCGGCAACGACATCACGCACCGCGTGCCGGTGTCGACGTCGGTCGCCCACCTCGAGGAGGCGATCGTGCGGCTGCGGGCGCGCGGTGCCGTGGTCGTCGTCGGCACGTGTCCCGACCTCGGGGCGCTGCGCCCGGTGCCGCAGCCGCTCCGGGCTCTCGGCTCGCGCCTGTCGCGGCAGCTCGCCGACGCGCAGGCCATCGCCGCGGCCCGCACCGGGGCACGCGCCGTGTCGCTCGGCCGCGCCGTCGGGCCGTTCTTCGTGACCCAGCCCGACGAGATGTTCAGCCTCGACCGGTTCCACCCGAGCGCCCTGGGCTACCGTCGCACCGCCGAGGCCCTACTGCCCGCGCTCCTCGCCGAGCTCGCCGCCGCCCGCGACGACGCGGTCAGCCCGAGCTGACCGACGCGGCCCACTCAGCGACGCGCGTGGCGCTGTCGTCCTCCGACAGGTCCTCGACGCGCGTCATGATCGACCACCGCACGCCGAACGGGTCGCGCACGCTCGCGTAGCGGTCGCCCGACACGAACGTCGAGGGCTCCTCCCGCACCGTCGCGCCGGCCGCCACCGCGCGCGCGGTCACCGCATCGGCGTCGGGCACATAGATGCCGATCGAGTAGCAGTCGTCGTCGCCCTCCGGCGCGGGCACGAGCCCGTAGGCGGGGGACGGCTCGCCGATCTGCAGGATGCCGAGCCCGAAGTCGAGCCCGGCGTGCACGACGAGCCCGTCGAACTCGGTGACGTCGGTCACGCGGGCGCCGAACACGTCGCGGTAGAACTCGAGCGCCTCCTTCGCCCCGCGGATCGCGAGGAACGGGGTGAGGCTGGTCGCGCCGTTCGGGCGGCCGTCGGTCGTGTGCGCACCGGTCACGCCGGTCGTGTGCTGAGTGGTCATGCGCCCATGCTCGCGGGGGACGGATGCTGCGGTCTTGAAGATTCGCGACACCCTCGGTTCCAGGGTGTCGGTGCCGCGCACTACCGTGTCGGGGTGACCGATCCGACGCGTGGGGTGCTCTACCCGGAGCGCCTGCCGCGCTTCACCCGGATCGCGCCGGAGGGCGCAGCATCCGCTCTCGTGGAATGGTTCTGGATCCCGGAGTGGGATCTTCCCGACGGGGTCGTGTCGCGGCAGCCCGTGCTCGGCTACCCCGCCGCGAACCTCGTGGTCGAGGCGGGCACCGTCACGCTGTGGGGCGCGACGACCCGTGCCTCGGAACGCGAGCTGCGGGGGAGCGGCTGGGCCGTCGGCGCCCTGCTGAAGCCCGCCGCGTACGCCCGCCTGTCCGACGCGCCGGGCGCGCTCGTCGACGCGCACATCGTCCTCGACGAGCCGGAGCTGTCACGCTACGTGTCCGGGGCGATGCCCGACCTCGACGCAGCGGCCGCGGCGATGTCGGCGTGGCTCGTGGCGCGGGTGGGGCCGCCGACGTCCGATGCACGACTGGCGAACGCGATGGCCGACCTGCTCATGGGCGACCCGGCGATCCTCCGGCTGGACGACGCGGCCGAGCGCCTGCGCGTGTCGGTGCGCACCCTGCAGCGTCTGGCCCACCGCATCGTCGGTGTCTCGCCGGCCGCCATGATCCGCCGCCGGCGCCTGCAGGAGGCGGCGCAGCGCGTGCGCGAGGATCCTGCCGCCCCGCTCGCCGAGATCGCCGCCGAGCTCGGCTATGCGGATCAGGCTCATCTGGCGAACGACTTCCGCGCGGTGCTCGGGCTGACCGCGACGGACTACCGCGCCGACCGCTGAGTGCGCGCGGGCGGCCGCGCGCCTACGCGCCTCTCGCTGCCGCCGAGGTCACCCGCTTCTTCTCGCGCACGTACACCTCGCGGCGCACGCGCGCGACGACCTCTCCCGAGGCGTCCGTGATGTCGGTCTCGAACCACTCGAGCACCTTCGCTCCACCCCGGGCGCGCTCGCGGAGCTCCTCCGCCTTCTCGCGCGGCACCGCGAAATGCGCGGTGAGCACGCCGCGACCGGGCTTCACGAACTCGATCTCGCCGCGGGTGTCCCACACCACGTAGTCGCGGCCCAGCTGGTGCATCACGAGCATGAAGTAGTACGGATCGGTCATCGCCGACATCGAGCCGCCGAACGCCGTCTTCACGTAGTTGCGGGTGAAGACGTTGACGTGCAGCTCCACGGTGGCGCTGGTCCAGTCGCCGGCGAAGCGGCGCACCCGGATGCCGCTGAACAGGTTGGGGATCCACAGGCTCATGCCGATGGCGAGGCGTCGGGGGGTCACACGCATGCGCTCAGCATGGCCGACGTCGCTTCCAGAACCGCATTCGGTTGCACGATCCTCACAAACCGCGCCCGTCTTTGTTCTACTTGTCATAGAATTAACGTGTGTTGGTACGCATCGACTCCGAGAGCGACGCCCCGCTGTTCGCGCAGATCGCGGCATCGGTGCGAGCGGATGCTGCAGCCGGCCGCCTGACGCCGGGTGACAGGCTTCCCGCGGCCCGTGAGGTCGCCGGCGCGCTCGGCGTCAACGTCCACACCGTCCTGCACGCGTACCAGGAGCTCCGCGACGAGGGACTCGTCGAGCTGCGCCGCGGACGCGGCGCGGTCATCACCGCGCAGGCGGCGACGCTCGAAGCCCTCCACCACGACATCCACGACCTCGTCGCGCGGGCGCGCGCGGCGGGGCTCCCCGCCGACGCACTCGCCGCCCTCGTGAAGGAGATCGCCGCCCATGACGAACGCACCGCTCGCTGACCGCCCACCGCGCCCCGAGACCGCTTCGGGCACCCCGCGCACGGTGGCGTGGCCCGCGGTCATCGCCTTCGTGCTGCTGTCGTTCGGCCTCGCCTGGCTCGTCGCCCTTCCCCTGTGGCTCGGCGACGGGCTTGCGTCGCCCCTCACGACGCTCCTGCTGCCCGTCATGATGCTCACGCCGGCGATCGCCACCGTCATCGTGGTCTTCGCGTTCCGCACGCCGCGCACGGCGCGGCTGCGCTTCCTCGGGATGTGGCCGCTGCGCCCGGCGGGCCGGTTCCTGCTCTTCCTCGCCCTGGGCCTGGTGCTGCCGATCGTGATCGTGGTCGCCACGACGCTGCTCGCAGGGGCCCTCGGACTCGTGCGCCTCGACCTCGCGGAGTTCTCGGGCTTCGCTGCGCAGCTCGCCGCCGCCGCGCCGGCGGGGACGCCGCTGCCGCCGGTCGGCCTGCTGGTCGCGCTGCAGCTCGTCATGATCCCGGTGGGCGCGGTCGTGAACAGCTTCCTGGCGTTCGGCGAGGAGCTCGGCTGGCGAGGCTGGCTGCAGACCGCGCTGCTGCCGCTCGGCACGTGGCCGGCGCTCGTGATCACCGGAGCGGTGTGGGGGCTGTGGCACGCGCCGATCATCCTGCTCGGCTACAACTTCGCCCGCCCCGACGTCGTGGGCGTGCTGTTCATGGTCGGCGGCTGCGTGGCCTGGGGTGTCCTCTTCGGCTGGCTGCGGCTGCGCAGCGCCTCGCTCTGGCCTGCGGTCCTCGCCCACGGTTCCCTCAACGCCGTCGCCGGACTGCTGCTGGTGCTGACGGCCGCCGGAGTCGTTCCCGACATGGCGATCGTCGGCCCGCTCGGCATCGTCGCGTGGGTGGTGATCGCGGTCGTGGTGCTCGTCATCGTGCTGATGCGCCAGTTCCGCGCCGGCGCGGTGGCCGCGGCATCCGTCCCCGCCGTCGCCCCGACCACCGCAGGAGGCACCCGATGACCCGCACAGGCCGCACCGCCCGCCGTTTCCGGGCGGTCGCCGTGACCGCGCCCATCGCGCTGACCGGGGTCGCCGTCCTCATGCAGCTGCTGGCCATTCCGGTGCTGCCCGACCCCGTGGCGGTCCACTGGAACGCGGCCGGGCAGCCGGACGGGTTCGGGCCGGTGTGGATGCCGGCCGCCGTGACGGCGGCCGTGGGCCTGCTGATGCCGCTCATCATCGCGGGCGCGGCGCGGCTGCAGAGCACGGTAGACCCGCGCTGGGAGAGCCGCGGCGCGTCGTACCGCTTCCTCGGGGCGACGTCGCTCGGCACCACCGCTTTCGTCGTCGTCATGATCACGGTCGCGACGCTGATGCAGATCGGTCTGGACGACGCGACCGCGGCGCCCTCGATCTGGGTCCCGCTGCTGGCGGCAGGTCTCGTGGCGCTCATCGCATGCGTGATCGCCTGGCGGCTGCTGCCCGCGACCGTCGCGCGGCCGGCCGCAACGGCCGCGGAGCCGCTTCCGCTGGGCAGGACCGAAGAGGTCGTGTGGGTGCGCACCACCCGGGTCGGGCGCGTGGGCGTGGCCGTTCTGTTTGGCTCGAGCGCGCTGGTCCTCGGTCTGGGGATCTGGCTCCTCCTCGTCGAGGGCGGTGCCGGGGCGGCGATCACGCTCGGCTGCGGCGTTCTGGTGACGGTGCTCGCGATCACGAGCGTCGCGTACCGCGTTGTGGTCGATGCGCGCGGGCTCACCGTGCGCGCGTTCTCGGGGCTTCCCCGCTTCCACGTGCCGGCCGCCGACATCCGCTCCGCGGAGGCCGTCGTGGTGGATCCGATGCTCGACTTCGGCGGATGGGGCTGGCGCTGGCGGCCCGGGCGCTTCGGCGTGGTCACCCGGGCGGGAGGGGCCGTGAGCGTGCTGCGGACCAACGGCCGGGAGTTCGTCGTGACGGTCGACGACGCGGGCACCGCGGCGTCGCTCCTCGTCGCCGTCGCCGCACGCGCACACCAGAAGGGTTGACGGCCGGGCGGCCGGGCGGATTGGCTGAGCACATGGCCGATCCCACTCCCGACACCGCGCTCACCCCGGCGACCTGGCGTCGCGTCGACGCGTACCTCACCGAGCTGCTCGTCGGCCACGACCCCGGCCTCGATCAGGCCGTCGCCGACCAGAACGACGCGGGACTGCCCGCGATCGAGGTCGCGCCGGTCAACGGCAAGTTCCTGCACCTGCTCACCCGCATGTCGGGTGCCCGTCGTGTGCTCGAGATCGGCACGCTCGGCGCGTACTCGACGATCTGGCTCGCGCGCGGCATCCCCGCCGACGGTCAGGTCGTGACGATCGAGGCCGAGCCCCGCAACGCCGAGCTCGCCCGCGCGAACCTCGACCGCGCCGGCGTCGGCGACAAGGTCGAGATCCGGCTCGGTCGCGGCGCCGACGTGCTGCCCACGCTCGAGGGCGGCGAGCCGTTCGACCTCGTCTTCATCGACGCCGACAAGGAGTCGAACACGATCTACCTCGACTGGGCGGCGCGGCTCGGCCGGCCGGGCACGGTCGTCATGGTCGACAACACGGTCCGCGGCGGCGAGGTGGCGAACCCGGCGACCGAGAATCCCCAGATCATCGGGGTGCAGCGCGGGCTCGAGATGCTCGGCCGCGACCCCCGGTTCGACGCGACCGCGATCCAGACGCTCGACGCGAAGGGCTACGACGGGATCGCGATCGCCGTGATCGTATGACGGATGCCTCTGGCCGCGGCATCCGTCATCACTAGACTCGGGGGCGGACCGACGACGCTCCGACGAACCACCCTCCACCAAGCAAGGAGACCCCCTGTGGCACAGATCGAGGCTGTAGGAGCCCGCGAGATCCTCGACTCGCGCGGAAACCCGACCGTCGAGGTGGAGGTGCTGCTCGACGACGGGATCGTCCAGCGCGCGGCCGTCCCCTCGGGCGCGTCGACCGGCGCTTTCGAGGCGTACGAGCTGCGCGACGGCGACAAGAGCCGCTACGGCGGCAAGGGCGTGCTGAAGGCGGTCGCGGCCGTCATCGACGAGCTCGGCCCCGCGATCGAGGGCGTCGAGGCGAGCGAGCAGCGTCTCGTCGACGAGATCCTCATCGCGACCGACGGCACCGAGAACAAGTCGCGCACCGGCGCGAACGCGATCCTGGGCGTCTCGCTCGCGGTCGCCAAGGCCGCCGCCGACTCGGCCGACCTGCCGCTGTTCCGCTACCTCGGCGGCCCGAACGCGCACGTGCTGCCCGTGCCGCTGTTCAACGTCATCAACGGCGGCGAGCACGCCGACAACGGCATCGACTTCCAGGAGTACTTCCTTGCGCCGATCGGCGCGGAGACCTACGGCGAGTCGCTGCGCTGGGGCACCGAGGTATACCACGTCCTCAAGGGCGAGCTGAAGGCCGCCGGGTTCTCGACCGGCCTCGGCGACGAGGGCGGTTTCGCCCCCGACCTCCCCAGCAACCGCGAGGGTCTCGACTTCCTCATCAAGGCGATCGAGAAGGCGGGCTTCGCGCCAGGGCGTGACATCGCCGTCGGTCTCGACGTCGCCGCGACGGAGTTCTTCAAGGACGGTGTCTACACCGTCGAGGGCAAGTCGTGGTCGGCCGAGCAGCTGACCGACTACTACGCGGACCTCGTCGCGAACTACCCCGTCGTCACCATCGAGGACGCCCTCGCCGAGGACGACTGGGACGCGTGGAAGGCCCTCACCGACAAGATCGGCAAGAAGGTGCAGCTCGTCGGCGACGACCTGTTCGTCACCAACCCGGAGCGCCTGCAGCGGGGCATCGACCTCGATGTCGCCAACGCGCTGCTGGTCAAGGTGAACCAGATCGGCACCCTGTCCGAGACGCTCGACGCGATCGCGCTCGCCACCCAGAACGGCTACCGCTCGATGCTGTCGCACCGTTCGGGTGAGACGGAAGACACCACGATCGCCGACCTCGCGGTCGCCGTCAACGCGGGTCAGATCAAGACCGGCGCGCCCGCCCGCAGCGAGCGCGTCGCGAAATACAATCAGCTTCTGCGCATCGAAGAGGAGCTCGGCGAGGCCGCGGTGTTCGCGGGCCGCGGAGCGTTCCCCCGCTTCAAGGGCTGATGCGCTGACAGCGTTCTGAGACGAGAGGAGGGAGCCGTGGTCAAGACGACGGCTCCCTCTTCTCGTACCCCCGGGGCCGGCGCGCCGCGTCGCCGCCCGGTGAGCGCGCGACCCCCGGTCGACGTGCGGGCGTGGCTGGGCGGCATCCGTCTCTCCGGCTTCATGGTGATCATGCTGGGCCTGGTCGTGCTGGCGGCGTTCGTGCTCGTGCCCACGATCGGCACCTACGTCGATCAGCGCCAGCAGGTGGTGGCGCTCGAGGCGTCGGTGCAGCTCAGCCGCGACGAGGTCGCCGAGCTCGAATCGCAGCGCGACCGCTGGCAGGACCCCGCCTACATCACGACCCAGGCGCGCGAGCGGCTCTACTACGTGAAGCCCGGTGAGGTCGTCTACCTCGTCGACGACGATCTTCCGCCCGAGCTCGCGCCGCAGGAGCAGGGCCCCGTGAGCGACGAGCTGCAGGCCGCGGATGCCGACTGGATGTCGAAGCTCGTGCGCTCGGTCACCGAGGCCGGGCTCGCGCAGACCGTGGCACCGCTGACCGTCGGCGTGCCCGACCCCGAACCCGAACCCACGACCGTCCCGACACCGTGACCGTCCCGACGCCGTGAGCGTCGCTGCGCCCGGAGCGCGGCGGTACGTCCGTCCGCGGCGCGGTCCAGGACCATCCCAGGTGGCGCCGGTAATCTGAGCCCGACCAAGGAGCACCTCTGTGACGACCCCGCCGTACCCCCCTGTCAGCGACGCCGACCTGGCCGTGCTCCGCGAACAGCTCGGTCGTCCCGCGCGCGGCGTCGTCGGCATCGCCGCCCGCTGCGTGTGCGGCAATCCCACCGTCGTCGCGACGTCGCCGAGGCTCCCCGACGGCACGCCGTTCCCGACGTTCTACTACCTCACGCATCCTGCGGCGACGGCCGCGATGTCGGTGCTCGAAGCCGACCACGTCATGCGCGGGCTCCAGGACGAGCTCGCCAAAGACGAAGAGGTGGCCGCCGCCTACCTGCGCGCGCATGAGGCCTATCTCCGGGACCGCGCCGAGTTCGGCGAGGTCGAAGAGATCGCGGGCATCTCCGCCGGCGGCATGCCGACGCGCGTGAAGTGCCTGCACGCCCTCGCCGGTCACGCGCTGGCCGCGGGGCCCGGGGTGAACCCGATCGGCGATCGTGCGCTGGCGATGTCGTCGTGGTCGCCCGAGCGCTGCGTCTGCGCAGAGCCGGGAACGGGCGGATGATCCGGCGCCTGGTCGCCGGGGTCGGCGCGGCCGCGGTCGCGATGACCCTCGTCACGGCCGCCCCCGCGGCGGCGACGGCCGCCCCGCCGGCTGCGCAAGCCGGCACGGCCGGCGACCCGGTGCGCGACGCCGAGTACTGGCTGAGCGACTACGGCGTCGAGAAGGCGTGGCAGACCACGCGCGGCGCCGGCGTGAAGATCGCGGTCATCGACACCGGGATCGGTCGCGGACCCGTGGCGTTCGCCGGTGCGGTCGCCGGCGGCACGGATGTCTCGGGCGCCGGCTCGCCCGATGGGCGCACGCCCGTCGGTGCCGTCGACAAGGACCACGGCAGCTGGGTCGCCTCGCTCGCCGCGGGCCGGGGCACCGGCCCGGACTCCGGCATGATCGGCGTGGCCCCAGAGGCGCAGCTGCTGTCGGTGTCGGTCGCGTTCGGGTCGTCGGCGCAGCGCCCGTTCTCGGACCAGATCGCCGACGCCATCCGCTGGTCGGTCGACAACGGCGCGGACGTCATCAATATGTCGCTGACGACCAACGTGCCGGACTGGCCCGAGAGCTGGGACGACGCGTTCCTGTACGCGTTCGAGCACGACGTCGTGATCGTGGTGGCGGCGGGCAACCGGGGGAGCGGGACGACGCGCGTCGGCGCTCCCGCGACGATCCCGGGCGTGCTGACCGTCGGCGGCGTCGACCGGTCGGGCAAGGCCAGCGTCGAGGCGTCGACGCAGGGCATCACCATCGGCGTCTCGGCGCCGAGCGAGGAGCTCATCGGCGTGTCGGCCGATTCGACGCTGGTGTCCTGGGACGGCACGAGCGGCGCCGCCCCCATCGTCGCGGGTATCGCGGCCCTGGTGCGCGCGGCGCACCCCGAGCTCGATGCGAACAACGTCATCAACCGCATCATCAAGACCGCCCACCCCGCGGCGGGCGCGACGGCAGTGCCGGACCTGCTCTACGGCTACGGATTGGTGGATGCTGCGGCCGCCGTCACGGCGAGCGTCCCGAGCGTGACCGCCAACCCGATGGGCAGTCTCGAGGACTGGGTCCGCCTGTATCGCCGAGCGCCGGTCGCGCCACTGCCGGAGGAGCCGGCCGCTCCCGTGGAGGTTCCGGCGCTGCCCGACGCCGACCCCGCGACCCGCACGGTGTCGCCCCTCCTTCCCGATCGGGACACCGTCATCTACGGCACGCTCCCGCTCCTGCTGGTCACCACGACGGCTATACTGGTGGCGCTCGGCGTCACCGCTGCTGTCCGACGCATCCGATTGGCGTCCCGCGCGCCGAGCCGCTGACACAGGAGGAGAACTCCAAACCGTGACCAACACCGTGCCCAAGATCCTCATCGTCGGTGGCGGATACGCAGGCTTCTACACGGCCTGGAAGCTCGAGAAGCATCTGCGCAAGGGTGAAGCGGACGTGACGATCGTCGACCCGCTGCCCTACATGACCTACCAGCCGTTCCTCCCCGAGGTCGCCGCCGGCTCGATCGAGGCCCGCCACTCCGTCGTGGCCCTGCGTCGTCACCTGAAGAAGACGAACATCGTGGCCGCCAAGGTGACCGGCATCAACCACGCCCAGAAGGTCGCCACCATCACGCCGATCGCGGGTGAGCCGTACGAGCTCGCCTACGACCAGATCGTGGTCACCGCCGGCGCCGTCTCGCGCACCTTCCCGATCCCCGGCATCGCCGACAACGCGATCGGCCTGAAGACGATCGAAGAGGCCGTCGCGATCCGTGACCGCCTGATGTCGAACTTCGACAAGGCGTCGACGCTTCCCGCCGGCCCCGAGCGCGACCGTCTGCTCACCGTCGTCGTCGTCGGCGGTGGCTTCGCCGGCATCGAGGTCTTCGCCGAGCTGCGCTCGCTGGCCTCTTCGCTGGTCAAGAGCTACCCGCAGCTCACGTTCGACGACACGCACTTCCACCTCATCGAAGCGATGGGCCGCATCATGCCCGAGGTCTCGCTGAAGACGAGCGAGTGGGTGCTCAAGAACCTCGCGAAGCGCGGTGCCTCGGTGCACCTCGACACGCAGGTCACGGGCGCCGTGGGCGGAAACATCGAGCTGTCGACCGGCGAGACCATCCCCAGCGACCTGATCATCTGGACCGCGGGCGTCATGGCGAACCCGACGGTCGTGCGCGGCGGCGACCTGCCCGTCGAGGAGCGCGGTCGCATCCGCACCCGCGCCGACCTGCGCGTCGGCACCGAGGACGAGGTCGTCGAGGGCGCCTGGGCCGCCGGCGACGTGTCGGCCGTGCCCGACCTCACCGGCGGCGGCGTGGGCGGCTACTGCGTGCCCAACGCCCAGCACGCCGTGCGTCAGGCGAAGCTCCTCGCGAAGAACCTGGTCGCGGTGCTCCGCGGCGAGGTGCCCCGCCAGTACATCCACAAGAACCTGGGCGCCGTCGCGGGCCTCGGCCTGTGGGTCGGCGTGTTCCAGTCGGGCAACATCGCCCTCAAGGGCTGGATCGCGTGGCTCGCCCACCGCGGCTACCACGGCCTGGCCATGCCGTCGTGGGAGCGCAAGTGGCGCGTCCTGTGGGGCTGGTGGAACAACTTCTGGCTCGGCCGCGACATGGTGAACCTGTCGACCGTCCAGAACCCGCGCTACGTGTTCGAAGAGTTCGCCGCGCGCCCGCGTCCGCCGCAGCCGGTCGAGGCGCCCGCCGACAAGGCCGCTCCGGCGGCCGCGCCCGCCAAGAAGGCGCCGGCGCGCAAGGCACCGGCGAAGGCCGCGGCCGACGCCGACAAGGTCGCCGCCAACTGACGTCGAACGGATGCCGCAGGTTCGTCTGAGAAGATGAGCCTGCGGCATTCGCGTTCTCTCGGCACGCGATCCGCCCCCGTAGCCCAACGGCAGAGGCAGGCGACTTAAACTCGCTCAAGTGTGGGTTCGAATCCCACCGGGGGTACGAGGCCGTCCACAGCCGGTCGGAGATACCGCCCCCGGCGCTCTAGGCTGGGGCGATGCGCACGCACCCGAAGCGAGCCGTATGAGTCTCGATCTGCTGTCCATGCCCACGGCGACGAAGCCGTGGGACCGCCCCGCGTCCTATTGGGACGCCATGACCCATGCCCTGGCCGACGTCAGCGGCCCCGTCGCCGCCATCAACGCCGAGGCGCTGCGCTACAACGCCCTCGACCTCGTGGTGCGCGCCGGCGGCGTGCCCATCCGCGTCGCGACCAAGTCCGTCCGCGTGCGGGCGGTGCTGGACGCCGTCCTCGCGCTTCCCGGCTATCAGGGCGTGCTCGCGTTCACGCTTCCCGAGGCGCTGTGGCTCGCCGAGGCGATGGACGACATCGTGCTGGGCTACCCCACGGCCGACCGCGCCGCGATCGCGGCGCTCGTCGCCGACGACACCGCGGCGGCCCGGATCACGCTCATGGTCGACGACCTTGCGCAGCTCGACCTCGTCGACGCCGTCGCCGCGCCCGGCACGCGGCCAGAGATCCGCGTGGCGATCGACGCCGACGCCTCGTGGCGGGCACCCGCCCTCGGTCACATCGGCGTGCTCCGCTCGCCGGTGCACGAGGCCGCGGAGGTCGCCGCGCTCGCACGTGCGATCGCCGCGCGCCCCGGCTTCCGGCTCGTGGGCCTCATGATGTACGAGGCCCAGATCGCGGGGCAGGGCGACGCGACCGGCTCCGGCGACGCCATGATCCGCTGGATGCAGCGCCGCTCCGCCGCCGAGCTGCTCGAGCGCCGCGGCGCCATCGTGTCGTCGCTGCGCGACATCGCCCCGCTCGAGTTCGTCAACGGCGGCGGGACCGGCTCCCTCGAGCTCACCGCATCCGATCAGTCCGTCACCGAGGTCACGGCCGGCAGCGGCCTGCTTGCCGGCCACCTGTTCGACGGCTACCGCGCGTTCGACCCCGCGCCCGCCGCGGCGTTCGCGCTCGAGGTCGTGCGCAAGCCCGCTCCCGACGTCGCGACCGTGCTCGGCGGCGGGTGGATCGCCTCCGGGCCCGCGCTCGAGTCGCGTCAGCCCCGCGCCGTGTGGCCCGCCGGCCTGCGCATGGCGCCGCGCGAGGGCGCCGGCGAGGTGCAGACGCCGCTGCGCGGCGATGCGGCCCGCGACCTCCGGGTGGGCGACCGCGTGTGGTTCCGGCATTCCAAGAGCGGCGAGCTCGCCGAGCGCGTCGACCGCTACCACCTCGTCGACGGCGACACCCGCGTGGGGGAGGTGGCGACCTACCGCGGCGAAGGCAAGGCGTTCCTGTGACCCGCCCGGGCGGCATGTGGCGCAACTGGGGCCGCACCGAGTCCGTGCGGCCGCAGCGCATGGAGTTCCCGCGCACGGTCGCTGCGGTGCAGCGCGCGGTCGTCGCGGCCGCGGCGCAGCGCATGCCGGTCAAGGCGGTCGGCGCCGGGCACAGCTTCACCGGCATCGCGGTGGCACCCGGCGCACTGCTCGAGCTGCGCGACCTGAGCGGGCTCGTGTCGGTCGACGTCGACCGTGCCCGGGTGACGCTCCTCGCGGGCACGCGCCTGCACGAGGTCCCGCGGCTGCTGGCGCCGTTCGGCCTCGCGATGGAGAACCTCGGCGACATCGACCGGCAGTCCATCGCCGGCGCGATCTCGACGGGCACCCACGGCACCGGCGAGCGGTTCACCGGCATCGCGGGCCAGGTTGTGGGCGCGACCCTGGTGACGGCGTCGGGCGAGCTCTTCACGGTCAGCGAGGACGAGAATCCCGAGCTGGTGCCGGCGGTCGCGCTCGGTCTCGGTGCGCTGGGCATCCTCGTCGAGGTCACGATCCAGTGCGTGCCGGCCTTCGTGCTGCACGCGGTCGAGCAGTCCGAGGACCTCGAGGAGGTGCTCGGCGCCCTCGACGAGCGCGCGGCGGCGGCCGATCACTTCGAGTTCTACTGGTTCCCTCACACCGACCGCGCGATGACGAAGACGAATACGCGGCTCCCCGAGAGCGCACCGCGGCATCCGATCCCTGCGGTCGGGAAATGGATCGACGACACGCTCGTCGGCACCGGAGTCCACCAGCTCGCGTGCGCGGCCGGCGCGGCGGTCCCCGCCCTCGTGCCGCCGATCAACCGGCTCTCGGCGCGGATCTGGGGCAATCGGGAGTTCACGGATGCCTCGGCCCGCGTCTTCGCGACGAACCGCTCGGTGCGGTTCCGCGAGATGGAGTACGCGGTGCCGGTCGAGAACCTCCGCCCGGCCTTCGAGGCGATGCGCGCGCTGATCGACGAGCGCGGCTGGCGGGTCGGGTTCCCGGTCGAGGTGCGGGTCGCCGCCGCGGACGATCGGTGGCTGTCGACCGCGCACGGCCGCGACTCGGGGTACATCGCGGTGCACCGGTACTGGCGTGAGGATCCGACGGAGTACTTCGAGGCCGTCGAGGAGATCATGCTCGGCTTCGACGGACGTCCGCACTGGGGCAAGATGCACACGCTCGGCGCCGACGAGCTGCGGTCCCGCTACCCGCGTTTCGACGACTTCACGGCGCTCCGCGACCGGCTCGACCCGGAGCGGCTGTTCCGCAACGCCTACCTGGATCGTGTGCTCGGTGCATAAAGGCTGAGAGTCGGGGAATACCCCACATGCGAGGGGGTTTCGCGTCGGTAGGATGAGGTCACTATCGAACGGAGCCTCGGCAATGGAATGGCTGATCCCAGTCCTCATCGTGGTGGCGCTCGTCGTCATCGTCGGCATCTATCTCTGGGCGACCTACAACTCCCTCGTCCAGCTGAATGTGCGAGTGGACGAGGCGTGGAGCGACATCACCGTGCAGCTCAAGCGGCGTGCCGACCTGCTTCCGAACCTCATCGAGGCTGTGAAGGGCTACGCCGCACACGAGAAGGCCGTCTTCGAGAACGTGACGAGGGCGCGGGCCGAGACGCTGTCGGCGACGGGCCCGGCTGAGGCGGGTGTCGCCGAGGGGCACCTGCAGCAGGCGCTGAAGTCGCTGTTCGCCGTCGCCGAGGCCTATCCGCAGCTGCAGGCGAGCCAGAACTTCCTGCAGCTGCAGCAGTCGATCGTCGACACCGAAGACAAGATCCAGGCATCGCGCCGGTTTTACAACGGCGGGGTGCGCGAGCTGAACACGAAGATCAAGGTCTTCCCGAACAACCTGTTCGCGCGCAACCTGGGCTTCCACGAGCGCGAGTTCTTCGAGGTCATCGACGGCGCCGCGATCTCCGAACCGCCCCGCGTGCAGTTCTGAGGCCCAGCGGGCGAACCGTGTCGTGCGCCGGCGGTAACGTCGGGGGATGGTCCACCGTCTGACGCGGGAACAGGCGCGCCGTATCGCCCTGCACGGGCAACTGCTCACGGTCGCGCGGCCGGCGGGCATCGTCGAGACGATCGACGCGCTCACGGTGGTCAACATCGAGCCGACCGCCGCGATCGCACCGAGCGCCGACCTCATCCTGTGGAGCCGGCTCGGGTGGCCCTACCAGCCGGCCGACTTCGTGCGCCTGTTCGAGGAGGACCGCGCGGTCTTCGAGTGGGGCGGCTTCTTCCGCGCCATGACCGACCTCGCGCTGCTCCTGCCCGAGATGAGGCGCCGCCCCGGGTCGGCGCAGGCGCGGGAGTGGCTGGCGGCCAACGACGTCTTCCGCCGCGAGGTGCTGGCGCGGCTTCGTGCCGAGGGGCCGCTGCGGGCTGCCGAGATCCCCGACACCGCGCAGGTGTCGTGGCGGTCGTCCGGCTGGACGAACAACCGCAACGCGATGCAGCTCCTCGAGATGCTCGTGCTGTGCGGCGAGGCGGCGGTGTCGTCGCGGGATGCTGCGGGCCGCCTGTTCGACGTGGCCGACCGCGTGTACCCCGCCGACGTTCCGCAGCTGACCGACGCGGAGGCCGCGCGCGAGCGCGCGGAGCGCCGTCTCGCGTCGCTCGGGATCGCGCGGGTCAAGGGCGTCGCTCAGCCCTTCGAGCCGATCGATGTCGGCGAGATCGGTGAGGAGGCGGTGGTCGACGGCGTCGACGGCGTGTGGCGCGTCGATCCCGGCGCCCTGGCCGTCGTCGACCGATTCGCCGGGCGCACGGCGCTGCTGTCGCCCTTCGACCGCGCCGTGTTCGACCGGCGCCGGCTCGAGGAGCTCTTCGGCTACGAGTACCTGCTCGAGATGTACAAACCGGCCGCGAAGCGCCGGTGGGGCTACTTCGCGCTGCCGATCCTCCACGGCGACCGGTTCGTCGGCAAGCTCGATGCCAAGGCTGATCGCAAGGCAGGCGTGCTCCGCGTGCATGCCGTGCACGAGGACGAGCCGTTCTCCGAAGAGGTGCGCACCGCCGTCGGCGACGAGATCGACGACCTGGCGCGCTGGCTCGGGCTCGAGATCGTAGGCGCGGGCGCCTGATCCGCCCTACGGACGGATCAGCCCACGAGCTCCTCGACGTCGAGGTCGCGCGCCTCGCCCCCGGGCTCGTCGGCGGCGAGCGGCACCGGCTCCGACGGCCCCGCCTCGTGGCGCGCCGCCTCGGGCATGACCCGCGCGAGGTCGTCGGTGGCGTCGCCCCAGCGCGATACCGAGATCGACTCGAGCCCCTGCCAGGCGGCGGCGAGCCGGAGCTCGTCGGCGAGGCGGGGTGCCGCGTCGAGCGGCCTGCCGTGCTCCCACCACGCGGACTGGACGAGCAGCCGCGAGGCCGCGCGATCGGCCTTGAGGTCGACGCGGCCGACGATGTCGTCGCCCACGAGCACCGGCAGCGAGTAATAGCCGTAGCGCCGCCGCGGCGCCGGCGTGTAGATCTCGATGCGGTACTCGAAGTCGAAGAGCCGCTCGGCGCGATCGCGGAACCACACCACGGGATCGAACGGCGTCAGGATCGCGGCGGCGTCGATCTTGCGGGGCACGACCGCGTCGGTGTGCAGCCACGCCTTCGCCGGTCGCCCGGCGGTGGTCCACCCTTCGACCGACACCGGCTGCAGCTCGCCGGCGTCGACCAGGTCGCCGAGCGCGGTCGTCACCGCCTTGCGGTCGGCGATGCGCCAGTAGTCGGCGATGTCGGCGGCGGTCGCGACCCCGTAGGCGCGGGCAGCGCGCCGCACGAGCTCATGGATCGCCTCGTCGCGGGGGACCGGTGATTCGAGCACGTGACGCGGGATCACCTGCTCGGCGAGCCCGTACCTCCGCTCGAAGCCGCGCCGGCCCGCGATCGCCACCTCGCCGAACATCCACAGGTACTCGAGGGCCTGCTTGACGACGTCCCAGTCCCACCACGGCCCGCGCGCGCTCTCCTTCGCATCGTGCTCGATCTCGGCGGGGCGCAGCGGCCCGCGGTCGGCGAGCTCGTCGCGCATCCAGTCGACGATGTCGCGGTTCGCGTCGAACCAGCCGCCCGGCTTGCTGCTGTACTTCGCACGCAGCGCCTGCATGCGGAAGTCGAACAGTCCCCAATCGGCCGCGGGGATGAAGGCTGCCACGTGAGCCCAGTACTCGACGTACGGGGAGCGGCGGTCGAACAGCAGACGGTCGAGGGCGGCGGTGTCGTAGGCGCCGACACGCGAGAAGAGCGGCATGTAGTGCGAACGGGCGAAGACGTTCACCGAGTCGATCTGCAGCGTCGCCATGCGCGCCAGCGCGCCGTTCAGCTGCCGCGTGCCCGCGGCGGCGGGGCGGGTCCTGGCGAACCCCTGGGCGGCGAGAGCCACGCGGCGCGCCTCTGCGGCGCTGAGAGAGGACTTCACGCGCGTCAGCGTAGCCCGGGCCGCCGACATCGCACCGCCGCCGTTCATGACCGGCGCGGAATGCGCCGCGCCTAGACTGGGCCAATGAGCGGCTCCGACGACAAGCCCCGCGGCTCCATCTTCGACGCCGTCCGCGACCGCAGCAGGATCGTCTCCACCGAGACGTCCGCGGCCGTGCCGCGCGGCCTCCGCGTCGCGACCGCGTACTCGTGGCGCCTGATCGTCGTCGCGGCGGCGATCGGCATCGGCGTCTGGCTCGTCATCCAGCTGAAGCTGCTGGTCATCCCGCTCCTGATCGCCATCCTCATCACCGCTCTGCTGTGGCCCGCGTTCGCCTGGATGCTGCGGCGCCGCGTGCCGCGGTGGCTCGCCATCGTCATCTCGGTGGTGGGCACCATCGCGATCGTCAGCGGGCTGATGTGGCTCGTCGTGTGGCAGATCATGCAGCAATGGGACTCGGTGCAGGCGAGCACCGTCGCGGCAGTGGAGCAGTTCCGGCAGTACCTCATCGACGGCCCGCTGCACCTGAGCGAGGAGCAGATCGACGATCTGCTGGCACAGGGCTGGACGTTCCTGCAGCAGCAGGCCGAGCTGCTGTGGTCGGGCGCGCTCGCCATCGGCTCCACCATCGGCCACGTCGTCACCGGCGGGGTCCTCGCGTTCTTCATCCTGCTGTGCCTGCTCGCCGACGGCGCGGGCATCTGGCGCTGGACCCTGCGGCTGTTCCCGAAGAAGGCCCGACCCGCCGCCGACGGCGCCGGCCGCGCCGGATGGATCACCGTCGTCAACTACGCACGCACGCAGCTGCTCGTCGCGACGATCGACGCCGTCGGCATCGGCCTCGGCGCCGCCCTGCTCGGGGTGCCCCTCGCGATCCCGGTCGCCGTGCTCGTCTTCCTCGGCGCATTCGTCCCGATCGTCGGTGCCGTCGTCACCGGCGCGGTCGCCGTCTTCCTCGCGCTCGTCTACAACGGCCCCTGGATCGCGCTGTGGATGCTCGTGGTCGTCCTCGGCGTGCAGCAGCTCGAGGGGCACGTGCTCCAGCCGCTCCTCATGGGCTCGGCCGTCAAGGTCCACCCGCTCGCGGTGGTGCTCGTGGTCGCCGGTGGCGCCATGATCGCCGGCATCCCGGGCGCCCTCTTCGCCGTGCCGCTCGCCGCGTTCGTGAACGTCGTCGCGGTCTACCTTGCCGAACGCGCGTGGGAGACCGGCGCCAGACCCACCGGGGACCTCATCTGGAGTACCGTCCCCCGGCCGAGGAGAGTCCGTTCGTGACCACCGCCATGTCTTCCGCCGACCAGGCGGCCGAGTCCGTGCCCGCCGCCCCGTCGCCCGGGGCCCCGTCGCCTGCGTCCGCCGTGCCGACGCTCGCGGACTTCGCGGATGCCGCGGCCACCCTCGAGGGGGTCATCGCGCACACGCCGCTCGACGCCTCTCAGCACCTGTCCGACGTGCTCGGCGTTCCGGTGCACCTCAAGCTCGAGAACCTGCAGCGCACCGGGTCGTTCAAGATCCGCGGGGCGACCTACCGGCTGTCGCGGCTCACCGCCGAGGAGCGCGCGCGCGGCGTCGTGGCGGCGTCCGCCGGCAACCACGCCCAGGGCGTGGCGCTCGCGGCCAAGGCGCTGGGCATCCACGCGACGATCTTCATGCCGCTCGGCGTGCCGGTGCCGAAGCTGCTCGCCACGCGCGGGTACGGCGCCGACGTCGTGCTCGAGGGCTCCACGGTCGAGACGCCGCTGCGCCTCGCGGCGGACTTCGCCGAGCGCACCGGGGCCGTCTTCATCCACCCGTTCGACCATCACGACGTCATCGCCGGTCAGGGCACCCTGGGCCTCGAGCTCATGGACGAGGTCCCCGACCTCGACACCGTCGTCCTCGGCATCGGCGGGGGCGGGCTCATCGCCGGCGTCGCCGCCGCCGTCAAGGCGCGCGCCGCCGCGGAGGGCCGCACGGTGCGGGTGATCGGCGTGCAGGCCGAGAACTCCGCCGCGTACCCGGCGTCGCTCGAGGCCGGGCATCCGCTCGAGATCCCGACGTCGCCGACGATCGCCGACGGCATCGCCGTCGCGCGGCCGGGGGATCTGCCTTTCGAGATCATCCGCGACCTCGTCGACGAGGTCGTGACGGTGTCCGAGGACGACATCGCCCGAGCCCTGCTCGTGCTGCTGGAGCGCGCCAAGCAGGTCGTCGAGCCGGCGGGCGCCGTCGGCGTGGCGGCGATCCTGGCGGGCAAGGTCGTTGCGACAGGCCCGACGGTGACCGTGCTCTCGGGCGGCAACATCGACCCGCTGCTGCTGCAGCGCGTCGTCGCGCACGGGCTCGCGGCATCCGGCCGGTACATGACGCTGCGCATCCCGCTGCCCGACCGGCCCGGCCAGCTGGCGCGCGTGTCGGAGCTCCTGGCGATCGCGGGAGCGAACGTCATCGAGGTGCTGCACACCCGCCACGGGCAGGGGATCCAGATCAGCGAGGTGATCCTGCAGCTGAGCGTGGAGACGCGCGGCGAGGAGCACCGCGCCCGCGTCATCACGGTGCTCGAGAACGCGGGCTACACGCCCACAGTGGTCCCGGACTAGCGTGCCGGGTGCGGCGGCCTCAGAGCGCTCTCGGAGGCCGCCGCGGGTCACTGACCGTTGTAGGTCTCGACCTTGACGATCTCGACGGCGATCTCACGGCCGTTGGGCGCGGTGTACGACGTCTTCTCGCCCTCCTTGCGGCCGAGGATCGCCACGCCCAGGGGCGAGGCCTCGCTGTACACGTCGAGCTCGGAGCCGACGGCGATCTCGCGGTTGCCGAGGAGGAACACCTCTTCGCCGCCCGCGACGATCGCGGTGATGACCGTGCCGGGCTCGACGACGCCGTTGCTCTCGGGAGCCTCGCTGACCGTCGCGGTCTTGAGCAGGTGCTGGAGGGTGCGGATGCGGGCCTCCTGCTTGCCCTGCTCGTCCTTGGCGGCGTGATAGCCGCCGTTCTCCTTGAGGTCGCCTTCTTCGCGCGCGGCCTCGATGCGCTTCGCGATCTCCTCGCGGCCGGTGGTCGAGAGGTGCTCGAGCTCGGCGGCCAGGCGATCGTAGGCGTCCTGGGTGAGGAAGGTCACGGGGGCGTCGGTGGACACGGCTGACTCCTTCGTTGGGCCCGCCGCCATCCAGACCGGCGCGGGCATAAACCGAACGCCCCGGCTCACGGCCAGGGCGCGATTTCACTGATGTTCCCGTCAGACTACGTCACCGCGCCTGTTCGGACAAACTCACCCGGGCAGCACCCAGCACTGGTTCACGAAGCCCGTGGTGGCGAGCGCGGTCGTCGGAATCGCCTCGCGGAACGCCCGCGCATGCAGCTCGGACGCCGGCAGTTCCACGACCCGCCAGCCGACCACGCCGTGCTCCTGGTCCTGCGCCTCGATGGCGCACGCGACCGCGGCGCCGGGGGGACTGCTGATCTGGAACCCGAGCGTCACCGAGTGCTCGTCGACCACTTCGAACGACGTCGTGTTCGCCTCGACCGAGTTCAGCGAGCTCTGCACCGTCGTCCAGCCGAACAGGCCGACGGCGGCGACCGCGACGGCGACGCCGACACCGATGATCCATCCACGCGCGGGGGAGCGGCGGCGGCCGTAGCGCTCATCGAGCATGTCTTCGGTGGTCACGCCGCTCCTTCGGGCTCGTCGGGTCGGATCGGAAGATTAGGCTGGAACTCCAGGCTATGCGCTCGCGCGCACCCCCGACGACACCGCCCGCCACGCGGGCAGAGCGAGGAACCCATGCAGCACGCGATCGCCGGGATCCTTCCCGCCGCGACGACCCCGACGCCGACGCCCACACCCGCGGTCGATCCCAACCTCGTGAGCCCCGGCGTCATCGGATTCCTCTTCACCGCGCTCATCGCGATCGTCGTGATCTTCCTGATCTGGGACATGATGCGCCGCATCCGCCGCGGCCGCGTGCGCGCCGACATCCAGGAGCAGCTCGACGCCGAGGAGCAGGCGGCGCGCGCCGCCGAGGCGACCGAGGTCGACGACCAGAGCATCGACCCGGCGGCGGACGACGACCGCGGGGACGCCGCGACGCCGCCCAAGGCCTGACGCCCCCGAACGATGAGGGTGACGGATGCTGCGGCCCGCAGCATCCGCCATCATCAACCCGCGAGCCCCAGCGACGGGGAGTACGGGTGCAGCGCGATGATGAGGCACGCCGTCCAGTGGCAGAGGAACGCGAGCACCGTGCACACGTGGAAGATCTCGTGGAAGCCGAAGTGGCCCGGCCACGGATTGGGGCGCTTGAGCGCATAGACGATGGCGCCGCCGGTGTAGAGCAGCCCGCCGATGGCGACGAGGATCATCATGGTAGCGCTCGCCTGGAACAGCGGCACGATGTACATGACGGCCGCCCAGCCCAGCAGCAGGTAGAGGGCGACGTAGAGCCACCGCGGGGCGTTGATCCAGAAGACGCGGAAGAGGATGCCGAGGAGCGCACCGCTCCAGACCAGGACGAGCAGCAGCGCTCCCTGCTGGGGCGGGAGCGCCAGCACCGCGATCGGCGTGTAGGTGCCCGCGATCAGCAGCAGGATGTTCGCGTGGTCGATGCGCTTGAGGATCGCCTTGGTCTTCGGCTTCCAGTTGAACCGGTGGTACAGCGCCGAGTTGCCGAACAGCAGGAGCGACGTCGCCATGAAGACCGCCGACGCCCATTTCGCGGGCGCCCCCTGCGCGAGCACGATGAGCACGATGCCGGCCGCGATCGCGACGGGGAACGTCGCCGCGTGGATCCAGCCGCGCCACGACGGCTTGATGTCGGGCGTCGCGGCGTCGACCGCGGCGGCGTCCATCAGCGGCAGCACGGGGACCTCGGGGGCCCGGGGGAGACTGCGACGGCGGCTCATGTGCTAAGCGTAGAGGGGGCCGCATGCCGGGAGCGGAACATGCCGAGTGCCACGATACGTGGGACCGAGTCCCACGCTAGGGCCGAGGTCGCGCGCGAGGTAGCGTAGGCGTGTGGCGCGCGGCGAGACGAACGAGGGCAGAGGCCCTCTCTACCGGCTCTACATCAACCGACTCCGGCGGCGCCTGGATCCGGCGTCGGTCCCGCGCCACCTCGCGATGATGATCGACGGCAACCGTCGCTGGGCCAAGCAGCTCGGGTACGACTCCGCCGCGCACGGCCACCGCGCCGGCGCGGCGAAGATGAAGGAGTTCCTGCGCTGGTGCGACGACGTGGGGATCCGCGTCGTGTCGCTCTACCTGCTGTCGAACGACAACCTGCGAAAGCGCGACTCGCGCGAGCTGTCGGATCTCATCGAGATCATCGCCCAGCTCGCCGACGAGCTCTCGCACGAGCGGGACTGGCGCGTGAAGCACGTGGGCCGCGCCGACGGGCTGCCGGAGGACCTGCGACGGGTCCTCGCCGACGTCGAGACGCGCACGAAGGGCAACGCGGGGATGCACGTCAACCTCGCCGTCGGGTACGGCGGGCGCGGCGAGATCGTCGACGCCGTGCGCAGCATCATCGCCCAGCACGACGAGCACGGCGGCTCGCTCGAAGAGCTCGCGGCGAGCCTCACGCCCGAGCAGATCGGCGAGCACCTGTACACCGGCGGGCAGCCCGACCCGGACCTCGTCATCCGCACGTCGGGGGAGCAGCGGCTGAGCGACTTCCTGCTGTGGCAGTCGGCCCACTCGGAGTTCTACTTCGTCGAGGCGCTCGGCCCGGATCTGCGCGAGGTCGACTTCCTCCGCGCGATCCGCGACTTCGCCTCGCGGGACCGCCGCTACGGCGGGTGAACGCCGCTCGCACCGGCGTTCGCACCTCTGTCAGAATGATCCGCGTGACGGATCTGGATTCATATCTGGCGTCGTTCGATGGGGAACCGGGGTATCTGGACTGGGCGGCATTCGGTCCGCTCTCGCCTGCGGTCCGCAGCGAGGCGCAGGGGGACACCGAGCTGCTCGGCTCGGGCCGGCGCACGAGCATCGAGCTCGTCGCCGACCACGTGCGCGAGGCCCGCGAACTGGTTGCGGAGCTGATCGGCACGGATGCCGCGCAGGTGGTGCTGCAGCCGTCCACGACGTACGGGCTGATGCACGCGATCTACGGGCTCGCCGGGGGGCTCATGCTGGGTCGCGGTGAGTTCCCGAGCCTCACCGTGGCGGCCACGCGCGCCTCGGAGGCGTTCGGGTCCGTCCAGCTGCAGTGGGTCGAGCCGGCGGACGGCTTCATGACGCCGGACGCGATCCGCTCGGCGCTCTCGGACGACACCCGGGCGGTCGCCGTCAGCCTGGTCGACTTCCGCACCGGCTACCGCACAGACCTGTCGGCGATCCGCGAGGTGATCGGGGACCGCCTGCTCATCGTCGACGCCATCCAGGGCTTCGGCATGGTCGAGGCCGACTACCTCGCCGCCGACGTCGTGTGCGCGCACGGCTACAAGTGGCTGCGTGCCGGCCGGGGGACCGGGTTCGCCTGGTTCGGCGAACGCGCCCTCGAGCGCATCGCGCCGGTGCTGTCGGGCTTCCGCGGCGTGGACGGCGACCTGCCGGTCGATGCGGTGCCCGCGCCGGCCGCGTCCGCGCAGGCCTTCTCGGTGTCGAGCCCCGACACGCTCGCGGCCGCGCGTCTCGCGACGGCGCTGCGCGAGGTGGCGGACGTCGGGGTCGCCGCCATCGAGTCCGTGCTCGCCGCCCGGGCGGCCGACGTCATGTTCTTCGCGGACCGCTATGAGGTTCCGGTCGTCACGCCCCGCGAGCCCGGGCGGCACGCCGGCATCGTGACGCTCGAGCCCGCCCCGCAGGACGCCGCTCCGCTCGCCGCATCGCTGGCGAACCACGGCCTCACCGTCACGACGCGCGCCGGCCGCATCCGGGTCTCACCGCACGTCGGCACCGGAGCCGACACGCTGCGCCTGTTCGGCGACGCGCTCGCCGCCTTCTCGTCAGCACGCGTCTGGTGAACGGATGCTGCGGCCCGCGGCATCCGTTCACCAACACGTAACGAAGTTCTTGCGTGTCGGGCGCGTCCGATGTCGGCGCGCGGTCGTAGCGTGAGCGCATCGGGCAAGGAGCCCGGTCGAGTCGGCCTCAGGATCGCGACTCGTGACTCCGGTCGACTCGTGACTGCCGGGTGAACCACCCGGGGCGGGAGTGGGTTGTGACCACACGAGCACCACACGAGCAGCGCAGTCAGGACCTCGAGCAGGTCGCAGCATCCGATCAGGATCTGCGGACCTACGTGCTCGACACTTCGGTGCTGCTCAGCGATCCGCGGGCGTTCTTCCGCTTCGCCGAACACAGCGTCGTGATCCCCGTCGTGGTGATCACGGAGCTGGAAGGCAAGCGGCACGATCCCGAGATCGGCTACTTCGCCCGGCAGGCGCTGCGCCACCTCGACGAACTGCGCGTCGAGCACGGACGCCTCGACTTCCCCGTCCCGGTCGGAGAGGGGGGTACGCTCCGGGTCGAGCTCAACAACACCGACGCGACGGTGCTGCCCTCGGGCATGCGCCTCGGCGACAACGACAGCCGCATCCTCGCCATCGCGATGAACCTCGCCCAGCACGGGCAGGAGGTGACCGTCGTCTCGAAGGATCTGCCGATGCGGGTCAAGGCGGCCTCGCTCGGCATCACCGCCGAGGAGTACCTCGCCGAGCAGGCTGTCGACTCCGGTTGGACCGGCATCGCCGACCTCGATGTCTCGGGCGACGACATCAGCGACCTGTACGAGAGCGAAGTGGCGTCGAGCGAGGACGTGCAGGGGCTCCCGGTGAACACCGGCCTCATCATCCACTCCGAGCGGGGTTCGGCGCTGGGTCGCGTCGTCGGCGACGGCGAGTACCGTCTGGTCCGCGGCGACCGCGAGGTCTTCGGCCTCCACGGGCGCTCCGCCGAGCAGCGCATCGCGATCGACCTGCTGCTCGACCCCGAGGTCGGGATCGTGTCGCTCGGCGGCCGGGCCGGCACGGGCAAGTCGGCGCTGGCGCTGTGCGCGGCTCTCGAAGCGGTGCTGGAACGGCAGCAGCAGCGGAAGATCATCGTGTTCCGGCCGCTGTTCGCCGTCGGCGGGCAGGAGCTCGGGTACCTCCCGGGTGACGCCCAGGAGAAGATGAACCCGTGGGGCCAGGCGGTGTTCGACACCCTCGGCTCGGTCGTCTCGACCAATGTGCTCGACGAGGTGGTCGAACGCGGACTGCTCGAGGTGCTGCCGCTGACGCATATCCGCGGCCGGTCGCTGCACGACGCGTTCGTGATCGTCGACGAGGCGCAGTCGCTCGAACGCAACGTGCTGCTGACGGTGCTCAGCCGCATCGGGCAGAACTCGAGGGTCGTGCTGACCCACGACGTCGGTCAGCGCGACAACCTGCGGGTCGGCCGTCACGACGGCGTCGCGTCGGTCATCGAGACGCTCAAGGGACACTCGCTCTTCGGGCACGTGACGCTGGTGAGGTCCGAACGCTCGGCCATCGCGGCGCTCGTCACCGACCTCCTCGAGGCCGGCGAACTGGCCTGAGACGCGCCGCGTCCACCCGACGGTGCAGCGGGCCGGGATCTCGGATCCTGGTCCGCTGCACGGTCTGAGCATGAGGAAAGTCTCATCGCCGACGGCGCTCACCGGGCGATCGGTCTGTCACCATGGATGAGGGGAAACGATTCCGCGCACACGGAGGGCAGGCGAGACGTGGAGACACGCACGGGGCTCGTGATCGGCGGCATGGCCGCTGTCGCGGCGAGCGTCGCCGTCGTGACCGCCGTCGCCCTCGCGAACACCGCGGCCCTGGTGGACTCCGAGGGCACGACCGTGGGCGCCGAGCACGTCATCGTCCCCGCTGCGGCGTACCCGACGCCCACCGCCCGGCCCACGCCGGCGGCGACCGCCGACGCCCTCGTCCCCGCGACGGAGCCGGAGGTGGTGCCCGCCCCCGCCCCCGTCGACGTCGCGCCGTCCGAGTCGACCGGCACTACCGTGCCCGCCGCACCGGCACCGCCGCCCGCGCCCGCCCCCGAGGTGGCAGCGCCGCCCGCAGCCGCGGCGCCGGCCCCGGCCCCCGCCGCGCCCGACGACATCGACGCGGCGATCGCTGCCGCGAAGGCGGCGGGAACCTGGGAGGCGCTGCGCAGCTGGGCGGAAGCTCACGGCTGGTCGAGCGGCCGGCTCGACGCGCTGATCGCCCGTCTCGAGCGCGAGACCCGCGATCAGGACGAGCAGGACGACTGGGGCAAGTGGAACAAGTCGGGGGACTGGAGCGATTCCACCACCCGGCGACAGAGCATCGTCCAGGCACCTCCCTCCGCTCCCGCCCCGGAGCAGAAGCAGTCCGGTCAGGACTCGACCGGTTCAAGACCACCCGCTCACGCGGGAACGAACGTCGGTAACGGCAACGGCGCCGCCAGCGACGAGAAGAAAGACCGGTCGCGCTACTCCCCAGAAAAGCGCGACTGACAACGGTCGGATCCCCCAGTCCGGCCTTTCACAGCCCCCGGTGTCCCCCAGCACCGGGGGCTTCTTCCTGCCGTGCGCGGTCCGCGGCGCTGCGCAACGGGTGGGCTCGCCGGCCCATGGCCCGGCGGCCCGGCCGGTCGGCCCAGGGCTACTCCCAGCGGTAGCCGGCGCCGCGGACGGTGACGATGTGATCGGCGCCGAGCTTCCCGCGAAGGTACCGCACG
This sequence comes from Microbacterium sp. NPDC056044, assembly GCF_042267145.1. Classification (NCBI taxonomy): domain Bacteria; kingdom Bacillati; phylum Actinomycetota; class Actinomycetes; order Micrococcales; family Microbacteriaceae; genus Microbacterium; species Microbacterium sp. NPDC056044. The sequence continues at coordinate 451,243 of NZ_JBHJWZ010000005.1, forward strand.
TACACGTCCACCACGTTCGAACCCGGATCGAAGTCGAGCCCCCACACGCGGCTCAACAGCTGCTCGCGGCTGAGCACACGCCCGGGGTTGCGCAGGAACTGCTCGGCGAGCGAGAACTCGCGCGCCGACAGGTCGATCTCACGCCCGCCGACAGTCGCGCGCCGCGCGAGGATGTCGAGCACCACGTCCCCGTGCGAGATCGCGACGCCCGCCTGCGGCACGCTCTCGCGCAGGCGCGAGCGCACGCGGGCGAGGAGCTCCTCGAAGGTGAACGGCTTGGGCACGTAGTCGTTGGCTCCGGCATCCAAACCGGTGACCGTGTCGCGCGTGCTGGATCGCGCCGTGAGCATGATCACGGGCACCGCGGAACCACGCGCCCTGAGCTCGCGGAGCACCTCGAAGCCGTCCATCGTGGGAAGGCCGACGTCGAGCAGCACGAGGTCGGCGTCGCCGCGCAGCGCGGCTTCGAGGCCCTCGGGGCCGTCCTCGAAGACGAGCGTCTCGTAGCCGGCCGCCTCGAGGCCGCGACTCACGAATGCGGCGATCCGCGGCTCGTCCTCGACGATGAGGATCCTGGTCATCCCGCGACCTCCCGTTGCAGCACGTCTCCGGCACGCACCGGTGCCGGCAGTTCGGCCTCCGTCGGAGGCAGGTGGATCGTGAATGTGGCCCCGCCGCCCGGCGTGTCGGAGACGACGCAGTGGCCGCCGTGGCCCTTCGCGATCGCGTCGACGATGGCCAGGCCGAGGCCCGACCCGCCGACGGAGCGCTTCACGTGCGCGCGGTCGAAGCGGCGGAAGATCCGGGCACGCGCACCGGGCGGGATGCCGGGACCGTGGTCGCGAACCCAGAGCCGCGCACCGTCGCCGGAGTGGGCACTGCCGACCTCGATGGGGCTGCCCTCCGGCGTGTACTTGGCGGCGTTGTCGGCGAGCTGCAGCCACGCCTGCAGCAGGCGATCCTGGTCGCCGACGGTGTCGCCCTCGGCGGTGGCCTCGATCGTCCAGGTGTGGCCGGGGATCACGGCGACGAGTTCGGCCACGCGCTCGGTGAGCGCTGCCAGGTCGACCGTCTCGAGGCTGTACGACTCCGCCTCGGCTGTCGCGAGCAGGTCGATGTCCTCGACGAGCCGCGTGAGCCGGTCGAGTTCCGCGATGCCGATCTCGCGTGCGGACGCCACGTCCGAGGCATCCTGCGGGTTCATCAGCTCGAGGTGCCCCCGCACGATCGTGATGGGGGTCTTCAGCTCGTGACGCACGTCGTCGAGGAGTTGCCGCTGCCCGTCGACGGAGTCCTCCAGGCGGTCCAGCATCGAGTTGACCGTGCGCGACAGATCGGCGATGTCGTCGTTTCCCTGGGGCTCGAGCCGGTGGGAGAGATCCGTGATCGAGATCGCGTCCGCCGTCTCGCGGAGGCGGCGGATCGGCGACAGCAGTCGGCCGGTGACGAACCAGCCGACGATGCCGATCGCGAACAGCACCGCGACGGCAGCGATGACGTAGGTGGTCATGGCGAAGGTGACCGGCTGCAGCTCGTCGCCGAGGTTGACGGCGCGGATGTAGAGCCCCTGCTGGGGGTCGCCGGCCATTCGCACCGGGATCGCGATGTATCGCAGCGATCCCTGATCGGTGACCGCGGTACCCAGCTTCTGGGAGCCGTTCGCGGTCTCGGTGACGGCTCGGTCGATCAGCTGCTGGTTCTCGGAGATGTCGAAGCCCGACAGCGTGGCGGGCACCCAGCGCGGCGTGCCGTCGATCAGCGCGAGCGAGGCCTCGTTGCGTGCGGGGACCAACCGGGCGACGACGGCGTTGAGGTACTGGTCGACGGAGTCGAACTCGCTTCGGTCGAGTTCGTCTGTCGCGGCGGGGGCGCCGCCGGGCGAGTCGGCGACACTGTCATCGGCGACCGCCTGGAGCGATTTCACCTGCGCCTCGAGACGTTCGTCGACGCCTGCCAGGGCCTGCTCGCGCTGCACCAGGAACGTGACGCTGCCCACGACGGCGAGTCCTACGCACGCGACAGCCAGGATCGCGGCGAGGATCCTGACGCGCGCGGGTACCGGGCGGGGAGTTCGGGCCATGACCCGATTATCCCGCCGACGCACGGCTGGCGGCATGGGGCGGGCGGATCAGCCCGGGTGCGTCATCGAGAGCAGGTCGAGCTTCTCGTCGAGCTGCTCGAGCGTGAGCTCGCCGCGCTCCACGTAGCCGAGGTCGATCACGGCCTCGCGCACCGTGATGCCCTTCGCGACGGAGTGCTTGGCGATCTTGGCGGCGGCCTCGTAGCCGATGAGCTTGTTGAGCGGCGTGACGATCGACGGCGACATGCCGGCGTACGCGGCGGCGCGCTCGACGTTCGCCTCGAGACCGTCGATCGTCTTGTCGGCGAGGACGCGCGAGGTGTTCGCGAGAAGCTCGATCGACTCGAGCACGGCGCTGCCCATGATCGGGATGGCGACGTTGAGCTCGAAGGCGCCGGAGGCGCCGGCCCACGCGACGGTCGCGTCGTTGCCGATCACGCGGGCGCACACCATGAGCGTCGCCTCGGGGATCACGGGGTTGACCTTGCCGGGCATGATCGACGACCCGGGCTGCAGGTCGGGGATGTGCAGCTCGCCGAGACCCGTGTTCGGGCCGGAGCCCATCCAGCGCAGGTCGTTGTTGATCTTGGTGAGCGAGACCGCGATGGTGCGGAGGGCGCCCGATGCCTCGACCAGGCCGTCGCGGTTGGCCTGGGCCTCGAAGTGGTCCTTTGCCTCGGTGATCGGCAGCTCGGTGTCGGCGACGATGAGCTCGATCACGCGCTGCGGGAAGCCGAGCGGGGTGTTGATGCCGGTGCCGACCGCGGTGCCGCCGAGCGGGACCTCCGCGACGCGGGGGAGGACTGCCTGCACGCGCTCGATGCCGAGGCGGATCTGGCGGGCGTAGCCGCCGAACTCCTGGCCGAGGGTCACGGGCGTCGCGTCCATGAGGTGGGTGCGACCGGACTTCACGACGCTCTTCCAGAGGTCGGCCTTGGCCTCGAGGGCGACCGCCAAGTGGTCGAGCGCGGGGATCAGGTCGTCGATGAGCTCCTGCGTCACGGCGATGTGCACCGACGTCGGGAACACGTCGTTCGACGACTGCGACGCGTTGACGTGGTCGTTCGGGTGCACGGTCGCGCCGAGCGCCTGCGTGGCGAGGGTCGCGAGCACCTCGTTCATATTCATGTTCGACGACGTGCCGCTGCCGGTCTGGTAGACGTCGATCGGGAACTGGTCGGCGAACTCGCCGGATATGATGCGGTCGGCCGCGCCGGCGATGGCATCGGCGATGGTGCCGTCCAGCGTGCCGAGCTCCTTGTTCGCAAGGGCGGCGGCCTTCTTGATGCGCGCGAGCGCCACGATCTGGGCGGGCTCGAGGCGGTCGCCCGAGATCGGGAAGTTCTCCACCGCGCGCTGCGTCTGCGCGGCGTAGAGCGCGTTCTTGGGCACGCGCACCTCGCCCATGGTGTCGTGCTCGATGCGGTACTCGATGTCGGTCACGTCGTTGTTCCTCACGTGTCGGTACAGGGGGGTGTCTTGGCAGAGATCAGGGGGTCAGGCGGCGTCGAGCCCGACGGCGACGAGGGGCACGGCGACGCCCTCGGCGAGTCGGTAGTTGGCGCCGACGATGCCGACGCGTCCTTCGGCGACGGCGGTGCTGATGAGCTCGGACGAGCGGAGGATGTCGGCGACCGTGTTGCGCAGGTGCTCGCGTCCGACGAGTTCGGCGTCGATCTCGTCCGCCTGCGAGACTCCGGTCTCGGCCGCGACGTGGCGGGCTGCGGGAACGATCGGCGCGATGAGTCGCCAGATGTGCGGAGGGAGGGGTGCGGCGTCGATCGCGGTGCTGTCGATCGCGGCGCGGACGGCGCCGCAGCTGTCGTGCGCGAGCACCACGATCAGCGGGACGTCCAGCATCGCCACCGCGTACTCGAGGCTCGCGACGATCGACTCGCCCACCACCTGGCCGGCGTTTCGCACGACGAACAGGTCGCCGAGACCCTTGTCGAAGATGATCTCGGCCGCGAGCCGCGAGTCGGAGCAGCCGAAGAGGACGGCGCGCGGCCGCTGCCCGGCGGCCGTCTCGGCCCTGCGGTCGACATCCTGGCGCGGGTGATGCGGCTCGCCCGCGACGAAGCGGGCGTTGCCGCGCACCATCTCGTTCCACACCTTGTCGGGCAGCGGCTGGGTCACGGGTTCTCCTCGGTGCTGTCGGCGTCGCGCAATGCGGTGATCTGTTCCGTGACGGAACGGGCGGTCTCTTCGAGGGCGTCCTCGCCCGCGGCGCCGTAGATGAGCACCGTGTCGGTGCCGGCGTCGGTCGCGAGCGCGACCGAGATGTTCCCGGTGCGACCGGGGTCGAGTTCGTAGCGGTCCCAGGTGATGCCGTCGATCGTCACGGTGTCCTGCGGGGCGGAGCCTGACAGCACACGGGCCGCCCACGCCGCGTCGGCGTCGAACCCCTGCGCGACGCGCAGGAACCCGCGGGCGTTCTCGTCGGCGGGGGCGTAGACGACCGTGAACGCCCGCACTCCGCCGTTGCCCTCGATGCCGGCGCGGTTGACGATCCACGCGTCGGACATCTTCGGGGCGATCACGGTGCGGCCTTCGGACGCCGCCACGCCCTGGGCGACGGCGGCGACGTCGATCGCTTCGCGCGGCGGCGGTGTGCCGCGCGGCACGGCGGCGATGATGACGATGACGACGGCGAGCGTCGCGAGCAGCGCCGCGATGAGATTGCGGACATTCTGGCTCGAGCGGTAGATGCGCGACGACTCGGCCTTGCGGTCGGCGGTCTCGTCGGGGGTCTCAGGACGCCCGAGCTCGGCGACGATGCGGGGTTCGCGTGCCATCAGAGCGCCTCGCCCTGCGCGCGGTCCGCAGAGGCCCGAGCGGCTTCGAGCCGGCGCTTGGCGCCCAGCAGCCACTCCTCGCAGCGGGCCGCAAGGGCTTCGCCGCGCTCCCACAGGGCGAGGGAGTGCTCGAGGGTCGGGGCGCCCTGCTCGAGTTCGGCGACGACGCGCACGAGCTCGTCGCGTGCCTGCTCGAACGAGAGGGTCGCGACGTCCGCGAGGGCGCCGCTCGTCTCAGTCATGCAGCCCAGTCTAGTTGGGGTCGGCGACGTCGCCCGCCCCCGTGACGCCCCGGCCGTCGCCCTCCGTGATCTCGCCGTCGGAGCGGGCCGCGAACGATCCGCGCCCCACGGTGACGACGACGGGGGTGGATGCCGGCGCCTGGGCGGCGTCGCGGACGATGACGCCGTCCGCGAGGTGGGCGATGGCGTAGCCGCGCGCGAGGGTCGACGCCGGCGACAGGGCGCGCAGCGTCGCCCGGAGCTCGCCCGTGCGCTGCTCCTGGACGCGCAGCGACCGGTCGATCCGGTCGCGGCCGCGCGCGGCGAGCAGCTCCACCTCGTGCGAGCGCGTGGTGAGCAGCGACTCCGGTGCGCGCAGCACCGGGCGCGAGCGCAGCTGCTCGAGCTGGGCGATGTCGTGCGAGATGCGCTGCGTCAGTCGGGTGTTCATGCGGGCGCGCAGCTGGCCGACGAGCGCGCGCTGCTCGGCGACGTCGGGCACGACGCGCTTCGCCGCGTCGGTCGGCGTCGATGCGCGCAGGTCGGCGACGTCGTCGAGGAGCGGATGGTCGTTCTCGTGGCCGATCGCGCTGACGACGGGAGTGGATGCTGCGGCCACCGCGCGGATCAGCCGCTCGTCGCTGAAGCCGAGCAGGGTCTGCGGGTCGCCGCCCCCGCGCGCGATGATGATCACGTCGACGTCGGGCGCAGCATCCAGTGCTTTCAAAGCCGCGATCGTCTCGGGGACGCATCGGTCGCCCTGCACCGCGGCGTACTTCGTCTGGAATCGCACCTGCGGCCAGCGCAGCTCGGCGTTGCGGTGGACGTCCTTCTCGGCGTCGGAGTTCTCGCCCGTGATGAGGCCGATGAGGTGGGGCAGGAAGGGGAGGGGCTTCTTGCGCGCTGGATCGAAGAGCCCCTCGGACCGCAGCTGCACGCGCAGGCGCTCGAGCTTCTCGAGCTGGTCGCCGAGTCCGACGTGGCGCATCGCGGAGACGCCGAAGCTGAAGTCGCCGTTCTTGACGAAGTAGTCGGCCTTGACGCAGGCGATGACGTGGTCGCCCACCTTGAGGTCGCCGGGCAGCCGCTCGCGGGTCGACGACCAGATGCGGAAGGAGATGGTGGCGTCGGTCACCAGGTCCTTCATGCGGCCGAAGACGTTGCCGCCGCGCTGGTTCCACCCCGTGATCTCGCCCTCGACCCACACCGAGCCCCACGTCTGCACGAATCCGCGGATCGTGTCGTTCAGGCGGGCCACGGACGTCGGGGCCTGCGCCGTCGAGTCGCGCGGCGGCACCGAGTCGGGCGGCGGCGGCTCGCCGGGGACGGCGGCGGGCTGGAAACTCGTCATGCGGTCCTTTCGTGCCCGGGCGCGGGGTTCCCGCCGGAGGCCCCGCTCAGGAGCCCGCCCGTAGAATCATGGGGTGAGCATCAGCACCCCGGGACAGACCCGACCGAGTCAGGCCCCTGTGAGCATGCCCGTCCCGCGGATCCCGCGGCGGCGCGAACCGCTCAAGGATATCGCCGGGGCCGGACAGAAGCGGGTGCTCCTGGCATCTCCGCGTGGTTACTGCGCCGGCGTGGACCGCGCCGTCATCGCCGTCGAGAAGGCGCTCGAGCGCTTCGGCGCGCCCGTGTACGTGCGTAAGCAGATCGTGCACAACATCCACGTCGTGACCGAGCTCGAGAAGCAGGGGGCGATCTTCGTCGAAGAGGTCGACGAGGTCCCCGCCGGCGCCCACGTCGTGTTCAGCGCCCACGGGGTGTCGCCCGCGGTCGTGAACGCGGCATCCGATCGAGGCCTGCGTGCCATCGACGCGACGTGCCCGCTCGTGACGAAGGTGCACCGCGAGGCCGTGCGCTTCGCCCGCGACGACTTCGAGATCCTCCTCATCGGCCACGTCGGCCACGAGGAGGTCGAGGGCACCGCCGGTGAGGCGCCCGACCACGTCACCATCGTGAACTCGCCCGACGAGGCCGACACCATCGAGGTGCGGGACCCGTCGAAGGTCGTGTGGCTGTCGCAGACCACCCTGTCGGTCGACGAGACCATGGAGACGGTGCGGCGCCTGCGGGCCCGGTTCCCTGAGCTCCAGGACCCGCCGTCGGACGACATCTGCTACGCCACCCAGAACCGTCAGGTGGCGATCAAGAAGGTCGCGAAGAACGCCGACCTCGTGATCGTCGTCGGATCGGCGAACTCGTCGAACAGCGTCCGGCTCGTCGAGGTCGCGCTCGAGTACGGCGCGAAGGCGGCCTACCGCGTCGACTACGCCGACGAGATCGAGCAGTCGTGGCTGGACGGTGTCGAGACCGTCGGCGTGACCAGCGGCGCGTCGGTGCCCGAGGTGCTCGTGCAGCAGGTGCTCGAGGACCTCGCCTCCGCCGGCTACGGCGAGGTGGAAGAGGTGCGCACCGCGGAGGAGGACCTGATGTTCTCGCTCCCGAAGGAGCTCCGGCAGGACCTCGCAGGCAAGCGCGACGATCGCGCCCTGGGCGGGCGGAGCCGCGCGTGAGCGACGCCCCCGCGAACGCCGAGCCCGACCCCCGGGCGCGACCCCCGCGTCCCCAGTACGGCGAGTACGCGACGCCCGAGGAGCAGCGGTCGCGCATCCGGGAACCCGCGTCGTGGCAGGTGGAGGCCATCGCGCCGATCATGACCGATGCGCCGGCAGGCGGCATCCCTTCTCCTCCTGTCGTCGCGGAGAAGCGTCAGCGTCCCATCGACCGCATCATCACGTTCGCTCTGCTCGCGTACGGCCTCGTCAACGTGATCGCCTCGATACCCGCGTTCCTCGACTACGGCACCTACGCCGACACGATGCTCGGGGTGATGGGCGTCGACGCGCAGCTCTCGGATCCCGCCGCCGGCAAGCCGTGGGCGATCGCGGCCGCGGTCGTCCTCGTGATCGGCTGGTGCCTCACCGCCGCCTTGTCGGTCTGGAACATGCGGCGCGGCCGGCTGACGTGGTGGATCCCGCTGGTGGGCGGCATCGTCTTCTCGCTGACCGCCGGTGGACTGATGGTCGCTCCGCTGATGAACGATCCGGCCGTCTGGCAGGCGCTGCTCGACAGCACACGACTCTGAGTTCCTGCGGCGCGCGGATCGCGCGCCGTGCGGTCGCGTCACGGCGGGGCCATACTCGCAGGTGACGACGCGGATGCGCTGCGGACTCACGTGAACCCGCGGGTGGCGTGTCTCGTGTCTCCTGCGGGAGGTGATGGATGCCGCACGACAGCGTGGACCGTCGTGACAGTCCCGCCGGACGCGATGCCACGCGCCTGGCCGCTCTGTACGACGCACATGCGGCGCCGGTCTGGCGCTATGTCGTGCATCTCACCGGCGATCGCGCCGGTGCCGACGATATCGTGCAGGAGACGCTGCTGCGGGCGTGGCGAACGCCCAAGATCCTCGAGCAGGATCCCTCGACCACGCGTTCGTGGATGTTCACGGTGGCGCGCCACCTCGTGATCGACGAGGCACGCAGTGCGCGGCGCCGGCGCGAGATCGACGTCGCCGAGGTGCCCGAGCGCACCGCACCGGATGCCACCGACGCGCTGTTCGAGGCGATCCTCGTCGAGGAGGCGCTCGCGACGCTCACGACCGACCACCGCGCCGTGGTCGTGCGCGCGTACTACCGGGGTCTCTCCGTCGCCGAGATGGCCGACGAGCTCGAGATCCCGGAGGGCACCGTCAAGTCGCGCCTCCACTACGGACTGCGCGCCCTTCGCCTCACCCTGCAGGAGAAGGGGGTGACGCGATGACCACGGACCACGCCCGCTTCGCCGACTGGGACGCCGCATACGTCGTGCGCGCGCTCAGCGTGGACGAACGCCGCCGCTACGAGACTCACCTCGACACCTGCGCGGTGTGCCGCGACGCCATCGCGGATCTCGCGCCCACGATGGGACTGCTCGCACGCGTGCTGCCCGAGCGCGCCGAGGCGCTGCTCGAGCCCTCGGACCAGGACGGCCCCGACCCCGCCGCCCGGGAGCGCATGGTCGTCCGCGGCACGCGCGACGCGCGCCGCCGTCGCCTCATCGCGTGGGGCGGCGGCCTCGCCGCGGCGGCGGCGATCGCCGTCGTGGTCGCGTTCGCCGTGACGGCGGCGGTCGCGCCGGCGACTCCGCCCGAAGAGGTCGTGGCCCTCCAGGCCGTCACCGATGTGCCGCTGACCGCGAAAGTCGAGCTGACCGACGTGGCATGGGGGACCCGTATCGCGATGGTCTGCCACTACCCGCCCAGCCGCGACCCCTACACGGCCGACCAAGAGTGGCCGTACGTGCTCGTCGTCACCTCGACCGACGGCACGACCAGCGAGCTGTCGTCCTGGCGCGCCGGTCCGGGCACGACCGCCCACCTCGACGCCGGCACGGCGCTGGACCGCGACGACATCGCCTCGATCGAGGTGCGCGCCGTCTCGGACGGTCGCGTGCTGCTGCGCGGCGAGCCCGCCGCGTCGCCGGGGGAGTGACCGCAGCGGGCCTGTCAGCAGAGCCCTGTGGCTAGGATGAGCGGATGCCTCGCCTGGTCGCCGTCTGCGCCGTCCGACAGCTGCGTCCCGACGCCGGCTCGGTCGGCGTCACCGCGATCGACAAAGGCGCGGTCGAGGGAGCGGTCCGTGTCGGCCCGTACGGGGTCTACGCGGACGTGCAGGCCGACCGCAAGCACCACGGCGGACTCGACAAGGCGCTCTACGCCTACGCCGAGGAGGACGCCGCGTTCTGGGAGTCCGAGCTCGGTCGTGAGCTGCCGCCCGGCTGGTTCGGCGAGAACCTGCGGGTCGAAGGGATCGACGTCAACGCCGCGCTCATCGGCGAGCGGTGGCGCATCGGCGACCGCGTCGAGGTCGAGGTCACGATGCCGCGCACACCCTGCCAGACGTTCGCGCGCTGGGTCGGCGGCGACGACGCGCGCGGCTGGGTCAAGCGCTTCTCGAACGAGCGACGCCTCGGCCCGTACCTGCGGGTCATCCAGGGCGGGCGCGTGCAGGCGGGCGACGAGATCGTCGTCGTGCACCGCCCCGAGGGCGCCCCGGGGCTCCTCGACCGTTACATCGACCCCGCATAGGCTGCCCTCCTCCGAGCGAGTTTCGCGCCAGTTCGGTGGAGCGATGGGGAGTAGGGCGCGTCCGCGCTGGGATCACCACATCCACCTACAGGGCGTGATGCTCGCCATTCCGGCGGCTTTCATGCGTCGTGGCAATGCACGCGTTCGACACGGAACCGCTGCGGACGCCTGTCAGAAGGGTGCTCGGCCGTCGTAGGGCGCGGCGAGGTACTTGTCGAAGATCGGCGAGGGGACGAATTGCACGGTGGCTGGTGGTTTGTCGAGGTAGCGGCGCTGGGTGGGGCTGGTCCATTCGAGGATGCCGTCGCCGAGTTGGCGGACGCGCCATGCGGTGGCGTGTTTGAGGGTGTGGTGTCGTCGGCAGAGGTGGGCGAGGTTGTCGTCGGTGGTGTCGCCGCCGAGGGCGCGGTCGACGGTGTGGTCGATGTCGGATTTCGAGGGTCGGCGTCGGCAGCCGGGGAACCGGCAGCGTTCGTCTCGGGCGCGGAGGAATCGTGTGAGGCCTGCGGAGGATCGGTAGCGGTCGACGGCGAGCGGGATCCCGCTGTGCGGGTGGTACATGACCCGGTCCCAGCCGGCGGCGGCGGCGGCGAGTTCGCGGGCGGTGGTGGCGTCGATCGGGCCGTACCCGGCGAGCAGGGCGGGTTCGTTGCTGGTGCCGGCGGCGGTCAGCACGGGGATGGTGATCTGCACCTCGGCGCGGATGGCGGCGAGCGCGTCACCGTCGCCGTGGCCGGACGGGGAGGCGGTGAGGACCAGGTCGGCGAAGATGTCGGCGCGCAGCTCGTCCAATGACCGGGCGTCGGCCTGCGGGCCGGTGGTGAGCTGCGGGGCATCCTGCGCTCCCGGCTCGGTCGCGTCGTCGTCGGTCGGCGCATCCGGTCGCGCGGCTTCCGCGGCGGCTTCGGCCGCGTCGTCGCGTTCGGCGGCGCGTTCGGCCTCGGCCATCTGGGTCAGCCGGTCGTAGATCGCGTGGGCGAGCACGGCGGGCAGGTCGGCGAGCAGCCGCGCCATGCCGTCATCGATATCGATGACCCGGAGGTGACGCAGCCCGACCGCGCGGCGGCGCAGCTCCTCGGCCAGGTCGGGGTCGATGCGGGCCGCGACCACCCGGGCGATCGCCCGCAGCCGGTGCGGGGTCTCGAACCCGGCCGCGTCCAGCACGATCCGCTCGTACTGCTCCCGCATCTCGGGATCGGCGATCACCGCCCCGGCGTCGACGATCGCCGCCGCGTGCGCCAGGTCGATCCGCCCCTCGGCCAACGCCGTGAAGGTCGCGGCGAATCCGTCGCGCAGCGTGCTGGCCGCCGACATCCGCGCCTGCACCGTCCGATCGCTGAGCCGCATCGCGGCGCCGAGCTCGGCCGACACCTCCCGCAGCGGCAGATCGTGCGGGCTCTTACGGCCCGCCGCCCGCCGCGCCTGCTCGCGGGCGCGGACGATGTCCGCAGCATCCGTCAGCAGCCGCGACTCCTCCGCCTGCAACCGGGCGATCTCGGACCGGGTCGACTGCATCTCGGCGACCACCCGATCCAGCGCACTCCAGGCCGCGTCGTCACTGCCGACTCGCTGGCCCATGATGCTCCCGCTGAACAGCACCCAGACGGGTGCGACGGAAGACCGAACGAAAGTGGGCACAAGCTCGATCTACTACCCATGACAGTACGACGACCCTCCGACATCGCCCGGGCGCACAGCCCGCATACGGGATGACGTGGCTCGGCCTCTCCGCCACGGAAAGCACGAATGCCCCGGACCGGCCGCGAGGCCGGTGCCGAGGCATCCGTCGATTCCGCTGCTTACGCGCCCAGGCTCTTGCCGGCCGAGCCGAGTTGGTTCGTGGCCTCGACCACGCGGGCGGCCATCGCGGACTCGGCGATCTTGCCCCACGCGCGCGGGTCGTAGGCCTTCTTGTTGCCCACCTCGCCGTCGACCTTCAGGACGCCGTCGTAGTTCGAGAACATGAAGCCGGCGACCGAACGCGTGAACGCGTACTGGGTGTCGGTGTCGACGTTCATCTTCACGACGCCGTTGGCGACCGCGAGCGCGATCTCTTCGTCCGTCGAGCCGCTGCCGCCGTGGAAGACGAGGTCGAGGGGCTTCGCGCCGGTGCCGAACTTCGCGGCGATGCCCTCCTGGATCTCGCCCAGGAGCTCGGGGCGGAGCTTGACGTTGCCGGGCTTGTACACGCCGTGCACGTTTCCGAAGGTCAGGGCCGAGATGTAACGGCCGTTCTCGCCGAGGCCGAGTGCCTCGACGGCCTTCGTCACGTCGGCGACCGTGGTGTAGAGCGCCTCGTTGGAGCCCTCGTGCTGGACGCCGTCCTCCTCGCCGCCGACGACGCCGATCTCGACCTCGAGGATGGCGTTGATGTTCTTGAGACGGGGGAGCAGGTCCTTCGCGATCTCGATGTTCTCGTCGAGCGGGACCGCCGAGCCGTCCCACATGTGCGACTGGAAGATCGGGTTGCGGCCGGCCTTCACCTCTTCCTCCGACGCCTCGATGAGGGGGAGCACGAAGTCCGCGAGCGCCGGCTTCGGGCAGTGGTCGGTGTGAAGGGCGACCGTGATCGGGTAGCTCTTGGCGACCTCGGTGGCGAACTTCGCGAACGCGAGCGCGCCGGCGGCGCGGTTCTTCACGGTGTGGCCGGCGAAGTAGTCGGCGCCGCCCGTCGTCACCTGGATGATGCCGTCCGAGCCGGCCTCGGCGAGCCCCTGGAGGACCGCGTTGATCGACTGCGAGCTGGCGACGTTGATGGCGGGATACGCGAAGCCACCGGCCTTCGCGCGGTCCAGCATGTCGGCGTACTGCTCCGGGGTGGCGACGGGCATGAGTGCTCCCTTTGATCGAGTGGGCTTCACCGCAAACTCTACCCAAGGGCAGGAAGAGCGAATGGATGCTGCCACCCGGCCGATCCCGGGAAAACCCCGTCCCTGCACCACTGGAAAGAATGGCGATTCCTTCGCTTGCCATCGCGTGAAATTCCCGTGAATCGGGCGGGATGCTGGCATAGGCTGACCGCATGGTGAGCCTGACCGCGGACATGAATCCCCTCCACCCCGACCGCAACCTCGCACTCGAACTCGTGCGGGCCACCGAAGCGGCGGCGATCCGCGCGGTGCCGTTCATCGGCCGCGGCGCGAAGGAGGCGGCGGACGGCGCCGCCGTCGACGCGATGCGGGCGTTCTTCACCACCGTCAACTTCGACGGCACCATCGTGATCGGCGAGGGCGAGAAGGACGAAGCGCCCATGCTCTTCAACGGCGAGCGCGTCGGCAACGGCCGCGGCCCCCAGGCCGACGTCGCGGTCGACCCGATCGACGGCACCTCGCTCACCGCAGCCGGCCGCAACAACGCGCTGTCGGTCATCGCGGTCTCGGACCACGGCACGATGCTCGACGCCTCCAGCGTCTTCTACATGGACAAGCTCGTCACCGGCCCCGCAGGCGTCGGCGTCGTCGACATCCGCCTGCCCATCGGCGAGAACATCCGCCGGCTCGCCAAGGCGCTCGACAAGCCCGTCGACGAGCTCGTCGTCTCGGTGCTGCACCGCCCGCGCCACGAGCGCCTCATCGAAGAGATCCGCGAGGCCGGCGCCGGCACCCGCCTGATGAGCGACGGCGACGTCGCCGGCGGCATCAACGCGGCGCGCCACAACGCCCGCACCGACATGTGCGTGGGCGTCGGCGGCAGCCCGGAGGGCATCGTCACGGCCTGCGCGATCAAGGCTCTCGGCGGCCACATCCAGGGCCGCCTGTGGCCGCGCGACGACACCGAGAAGCAGCGCGGCATCGACGCGGGACTCAAGCTCGACGGCTTCGTGTACGAGGCCGACGACCTGGTCAAGGGCAACAACACGATCTTCGTCGCCACCGGCGTCACCGACGGTGCGCTCGTCGCGGGCGTGCGCCGAGAGGGCGGCTACGTGTACACCGAGAGCGTCGTGCTGCGCGGGGCATCGGGCACGCTGCGCCGGATCTCGTCGGAGCATCTCGTCTCGAAGTGGCTCTGACGCGACAACGGCCCGCGGCGCCTCGCAGGCGCGACACGTGATGCTGCCGTGACCGTTTCGTGACCGGTCTTCGAGGGAACTCTGGCAGAATCTTGTGTGGTGTCGATGGGGACACGTTCGTGTTTCCTACTCGAGGAGTTGACGATGTCTGCGCACTCAGCCGATCCGTCGTCGCCCCAGACGGGCGCGCAAGCAGTGGTCGCCAACGCGATCGATCCGGCCCGTCGTCCTGACGTGCTGCTGCGGGTCCGTCGTGACGAAGGCCACGAAATCAGCGCGTGGTGGATGATCGGCGCGTTCGTCGGCGTCTCCGCCGCGGTCATCGTGCTGCTGAGCTTCGTCCCCGGCGGCGCCTGACCCTCACTCGTTCGGTGAGGCGATGCGCGCGCGTACCTCTCCGAGCTCTGCGGTCGTGGTGAGCGACGGCGTCTCGGCGTCCTCGCCGACGGCGGACGCGCGCGCGTCGTCCAGCCCGGGGAGCGTCCCGTCGAGCAGTTCCGGCGCGGTGAGGCGGCGCGGGCTCTTCTCGATGGCGCCGGGCTCGTTCACGGCGTCGAGCTTGGTCGCATCGATGCCGGGGAACTTGCGCGCACTCACCAGCACTCGCGTCTCGAGCGAGCCGGCGAACCGGTTGTAACTGTCGACCGTGCGCTCGATCGCGCGGCGCAGGTCGTCGGCATGCGACGCCAGCGATCCGAGCCGCTCGTAGAGCTGGTTGCCGAGGTCGAAGAGCGCACGGGCCTCTTGCGAGACGTCCTGCTGGGTCCACGTGTAGGCGACGGTCTTGAGCACCGCCCAGAGGTTCACCGGGGACGCCAGTGCGACGCGCTTGCCGAAGGCGTAGTCGAGCAGCGAGGGGTCTTCCTCGAGGGCGGCGGCGAGCAGTGACTCGCTCGGCACGAAGCAGACCACGAACTCGGGGCTCGACGAGAGCCCGGCCCAGTAGGTTTTGCGGGCGAGGGCATCGACGTGCGCGCGCACGGCCTTGACGTGCTTGTCGAGCAGGGTGCGCCGCCGTGCCGCCTCGGCGCCCTGCGCCGTCAGCGGGATCGCGCTCGCCTCGAGGAACGCGTCGAGCGGCACCTTGGCGTCGACCGCGATGGCCTTGTCGCCGGGCAGGCGGATCACCATGTCGGGGCGGCCGGCGCCCGCGTCCGACGTGATCGAGGCCTGCAGGTCGAAGTCGACGTGCCGCGTGAGCCCGGCGGCCTCGACGACGCGCCGCAGCTGGGTCTCGCCCCACACCCCGCGCGTGCTGCCCGAGCGCAGGGCGCTCGCGAGAGACTCGGTGGTCGCGCGCAGCGCCTCGTCGGACTCGTGCGCGCGCCGCAGCTGCTCGGCGAGCGTGCCGAACTGCAGGTGCCGGTCGCGCTCGAGGTCGTCGACCTTGGTGTGCATCGCCGCGAGCGTCTCTTGCACCGGCGCGAGCGCGCGCAGCACCGACTGCTCGCGCCGCTCGCGCTCCTCGCGCGCCGCCTGGTCGTGGCGGGCCTGGCCCGCGAGGTCGCGGTAGAGCAGCTGCTGGTGCTCGAGCTGCGCCTGCACGCCCTGCCGCGCGGCCTCGGAGCCCGCGAGGCGCGCGGTGAGGTCGGCGTGTTCGCGCGCGGCGCGTGCCGCGGCACGAGCGAGGCCTGCCGCCCATCCCGCCACCGCGCCGACGAGCAGGCAGAAGATCACCACCACACTGATCACGACTGCGTCCATGTCACCAGGGTGCCGGATGCCTCCGACATCGCCGCCGCGGCGGGCCGCAGCATCCATCCGCGCTCGCCCGACGCGACCGCGTGCGCGACCCTTACGCGACCGCGAACGAGACCGCGGGGGCGTCGGCGACCGCGATCTGCGACACCCGCACGCCGACCGCCTCGGTGAGGGCGTCGATGTCGTCGGCGCCGACGCGGCGTGCGGCGTCGATCATCACGTGCGCGCACGCCATCGCGTCCGCGGTGGCGTTGTGGTGGGGGAAGTCGGCGAACCCCGCCTCGGCGGCGACGAACGGCAGCCGGTACGACTCGAGCTTGTAGACCCGGCGCGCCACCTGCAGGCTGCACGCGTACCGGTACGGCGGGCACTCGTCGCCGGTCGCGTCGCAGGCGCGCTTGAGCACGGCCATGTCGAAGCCGGCGTTGTGCGCGACGAGGACGTCGTCTCCCACGAACGCGACGATGTCGGCGAGCTGGCGGCTCCACGGTGCGGCGTCGACGACGTCTTCCGGCCGGATGCCGTGGATGCGCACGTTGAGCTCGAAGAACACGTCGTGCCCGGCCGGCGGGCGGATCAGCCAGCCGGTCCGGTCGACGATCTCGCCGTCGCGCACCCGCACCAGGCCGACCGCGCAGGCCGAGGCGTTGCTGGAGTTCGCCGTTTCGAAGTCGATCGCGGTGAAGTCCAGAGGCACATCCCCAGGTTCACCCGGCGCCGCCCGCGCGGGCGGAAGGCGCGCCGAGCGCGCCGCCTGGTCATAGGGTCGGACCATGGCTGATCGCGAAGAGATGTCGCTGTCGTTCGGCGCCGCCGCGGGCGCGTACGAGTCGGGCCGGCCCGACTATCCGCGCGAGGCCGTGGACTGGATGCTCGCGCCGGTGCGCGAGCCCGGCCGCGCCGTGCGCGTCGCCGACGTCGGCGCGGGAACCGGCAAGCTCACGCGCACCATCGTCGAGGCGGGGGCCGAGGTCGTCGCCATCGACCCCGACGCCGAGATGCTGGCCACGCTCCGCGCGAACGTCCACGGTGTTCCCACCTTCGTGGGGACGGGGGATCGGATGCCGCTTCCCGACGCCTCCGTCGACGCGGTGCTCCTCGGCCAGGCGTGGCACTGGGTAGACCCGGTCGCGGCCTCCGCCGAGGCGGGGCGGACGCTGCGCGGGGGCGGGGCGCTCGGGCTCGTGTGGAACATCCGCGACGAGTCCGACCCGTGGGTGGCGCGCCTCACGGCGGCGATGCACGGCAGCCACGCCGAGGAGATGCTCGCCGGCGACGGGCCGCGGGTGGCGGCGCCCTTCGACGGGCTCGAGCGCCGGTCGTGGACGTGGACCCGCACCCTCACGCGTGCGGCGCTGCTCGACATGGTCGCCTCGCGCAGCTACGTGATTACGGCCTCCGAGGTCGAACGCACGGCGATCCTCGCGGCGGTGGGCACGCTGTTCGACGAGCGCCGCATCACCGAGGCGACCGGTGCGGAGGTCGTCGATCTGCCGTACGTGACGCACGCCTATCGCGCGATCCGTCCCTGAACCCCGCGCCGGCTCACTCCCGAACGCTGCCGACGACCCGCCACGGGCCGGTGGCCTCGCGGTAGCGCGGGGCGAACCCGCGCCCGCTGAGCACCGCGATCATGGCGTCCGGTCGGTGCGCGTAGGCGCGGTACGGATTGCCCGTGACCGCGTACACCGTGTTGATGGCGCGCGCGGCGAAGCGGGCGAACACCGTCCGCGGCGGATGGCTGAACACGACGGCGTGCCTCGCGCGTCCGGCCGCGGCGCCGAGCAGGCGCTCGTAGTCGGGGTAGCAGCACACGACGCGGTGCAGCACCACGATGTCGGCGTGCTCGACCGCCTCGGGCGTCCCCGCGAGATCGACCCCCAGCATCCGTGTCACCCGATCGCGCAGTCCCGCCTCGTCGAGCAGCCGAACGGCCTCGGGTTCGTACGCGGCGGAGAGCTCGACGTTGGTCGTGTGCGCGGCGCCGCGCTTGAGCGCCTCGAGCTGGATGTCGCCGATCCCGCCGCCGATCTCGAGCAGCGAGGCGCCCTCCAGGCCGATCGAGGTCGCGAAGTCGAGCACCAGCGCGGCGCTCGGCGTCAGGCCGTCGCGCCGGTACTGCTGCGCGAGCCGCCGGGCGAACCGCGCGTTGAACTCCCGGTCGTAGCCGTCCGGCACGCGCGGCGCGCAGCACTCGTCCACGCGCTCAGTATCGCGCCCGGCGTCGGGGCGGGCAACGCCGCCAACTAGACTGGATGCCCGTGGCTCTCACCATCGGAATCGTCGGACTCCCGAACGTCGGCAAGTCGACCCTCTTCAACGCCCTGACCAAGAACCAGGTTCTCGCGGCGAACTACCCGTTCGCGACGATCGAGCCCAACATCGGCGTGGTCAACCTGCCTGACCCGCGGCTCGACCAGCTGGCCGAGATCTTCCACTCGGAGCGGATCCTGCCCGCGGCGGTGTCGTTCGTCGACATCGCGGGCATCGTGCGCGGCGCGAGCGAGGGAGAGGGGCTCGGCAACAAGTTCCTCGCGAACATCCGCGAGGCCGACGCCATCGCCCAGGTCGTGCGCGGTTTCGCCGACGACGACGTGGTGCACGTCGACGGCGCGGTCAACCCGCAGAGCGACATGGAGACCATCAACGCCGAGCTGCAGCTCGCCGACCTCGAGACCCTCGAGAAGGCGATCACGCGGTACGAGAAGGAGGTCAAGGGCAAGAAGCTCGATCCCTCGGTTCTCGCCGCGGCGGTCGAGGCGAAGGACGCCCTCGAGCGCGGCGTGCTGCTGTCGGCCTCGGGCATCGATCTCTCGCCGATCAAGGAGCTGGGCCTCCTGACGGCCAAGCCCTTCATCTTCGTCTTCAATGTCGACGAGGCGGTGCTGACGGATGCTGCGAAGAAGGCCTCGCTCGAGGCACTGGTCGCGCCGGCCAAGGCGGTGTTCCTCGACGCGAAGATCGAGTCGGAGCTCATCGACCTCGATCCCGAGGACGCGGCGGAGCTGCTCGCGTCGACCGGGCAGGACGAGTCGGGCCTCGACCAGCTGGCGCGCATCGGCTTCGACACGCTGGGGCTGCAGACGTACCTCACGGCCGGTCCGAAGGAGGCCCGCGCCTGGACCATCGGCAAGGGCTGGAAGGCGCCGCAGGCCGCAGGCGTGATCCACACCGACTTCGAGAAGGGCTTCATCAAGGCCGAGGTCATCTCGTTCGACGACCTCGTCGAGACGGGCTCCGTCGTCGAGGCTCGTTCGAAGGGCAAGGCCCGCCTCGAGGGCAAGGACTACGTCATGCAGGACGGCGACGTCGTCGAGTTCCGCTTCAACGTCTGACGACAGCTTCCCGGAAAGGCTTCCCATGACCGAAACCACGCAGATCTTCGAGCCCGACGGACGCGCGATCCCCTACATCGTAGAGGGCGACGGGCCCATCGGCCTGGTGCTGATCGCCGAGCCCGGCCAGGATGCGCTGGGCGTGGTGGGCCACTACCTCGCCGAGGAGGCGGGATTCCACATCATCCGTGTCGGCTACCGTACGAACGTCGACGCGGCGACGACGGCTGAGCAGGCAGACGACGTCATCGCCGTCATCGACGAGCTCGGCCTCGCACGCACGTGGGTCGGCGGGCACGGTCGCGGCGGCACGGTCGCGCGCACGCTGGTCGCCGCGCACCCGGAGCGCGTCAACGGACTGCTGCTGCTGGGCGTCGAGGACGAGGACATCGCGCTCGCCCCGGTGATCCCGGTGCTGATCATCCAGGGCGCCGATGACGACGTGACCCCGCCGGTGAACGGCGAGCGACTGCAGACGACGGCACCCGAGCGGGCGAGCGTCAAGACGCTCGACGCAGCCGGCCACCTCTTCCCGCTCACCCACCCGGTGGAGACCGCGGTCATCGTCGAGGAGTACCTCGACTGGGACTGACGCCCGGATCCCCGCGCACCGGCTACGCGATCCCCGCGAACTCCGCGAGACGCGCGCGTCCGGCGCCGATGTTCTCCTTGAAGCGCGCCGCGGCCGCGAGGACGGCCGGGTCTTCGGCCCGCTCCGGCGGGACACGCGCGGGATTGAGCGAGGTGGTGTTCGACCACGCCCGCAGGTCGCTCTCCCTCGACATCGCCAGCGACGCGTCGCCGCCGATCGTCTGCATCGTCGCCCAATCGGCAGGCGTGTCGGAGTACGGCGACGGGCGGCAGACGCGGTTCTTCTCGGCGTCGTCGTCGCGCGTCGCCTCGACGTAACCGGTGAGCGCCGCCCCGTAGCAGGGGAAGCCCACCCGCACCGGCTGCGGCGTGATCGCCTCCGGAGTCCAGATCGGTTTCAGGCCCGGGTACTTGAGCCCCTCCGCCGCGCAGTGCACGACGAGCGAATCGGCGGGAACCTGCACCTCGCCGTCGGCGAACGTCAGGCGTCCGCGCCCGACGGACTGCACGCGGCCGCGGCGAACCACGTCGTCGATCGTGCGGACGAGGTCGAGCTCCCACACGGCGAGCGTCGGCGTCTTCGCCATCGTCGGGGTGACCGCGGGATCGAAGCGGAGCATGATCCCGGCCTCCTCCATCCGGAAGAACACGTCGTCCGGGTCGGTCGCCGCCGCGGCGGCCGCCATCGTGTCGGCGGCCATGCCGAGGAAGATCGCGGGGTCGGGCTGCACGACGGCACGGTTGAGCAGCCACGGATCACGCGGCCGCACCCACGTGATCGCGTCCGGGGTCACGCCGTTCTGCAGCAGCCACACGCACGTGTCGGTCGCGGTCTTGCCCGCGCCCACGATGACGTAGTGGCCGGGGGCCTCAGCGATGCGGACGAGGTCGTTCACCGCCACGACGTGGGCGCCGTCCTCGATCGCGAACGGCGGAGGGGTGAGGAGCGGGATGTCGGGGGACAGGTACCGTGCGTCCACCACCCGCGCGCGAGGCGCGTGGAAGCGGGTGCCGCTCAGCAGCGACACGAACCGGCGATCGCCGAGATACTCGCTCCGCGCGTGGAAGGCGACCCGGCCCGACCGGACGAGGCGCGCCATCACGCGGGCGTAGTACTCCGACACCTCGGCCGCGCTCGCGCGTTCGTGGAGCCCTCGCTCCGGCCCGTCGTCCTGCAGCCGGCCCCCGCCGAGCAGCGTGGATGCGACGCCGTAGAAGGCCGACGCCTGGTGCAGCCGGACGAACCCGTAGGCGTCGAGCCAGTGGCCCCCGGCGCCGTGACGGCGGTCGACGATCGCGACCGACACGTCGTCTGCGGCCGCGGTGAGGGCGTCGGTGAACGCCATCCCCATCGCCCCCGCCCCGACGACCACGTAGTCGACGTCGACGATCGCCTCCATGCGCTCATCAGAGCAGTGGCGGGCGTCCGCGTCAATGGGCGTCGAGGGCACTAGCCCGACGGGCGTCCCGGGGCAAGAGCCGCAGTCCCACGGCAGCGGTGATCGAGAATGAGGCCGTGGGCGAGCGTGAAGAGCAGGGCGGCGGCCGAGCATCTCCCTCGCCGACGGCGCATCTGTCCCTGCCGCACCCCGAGCCGCACCGCGCGATCGTCCTGGTCGTCGGCGTGCTCGCGACCGTGGCCTTCGTCGTGCTGCGCTGCGTCGTCGCGCTGGGCGGGCACGATCCTCTCGCCACCGACGTCTGGTGGCATGGGCTGATGGTCGCCACCCTCACGGATGCCGGCGTCGTGGTGGCGTGGGTGCCCGCGATCGTCGGCGGCACGGCCGGCGTGATCGTGGCGGGCATCGTCATGGTCGCGATCTTCTGGGGGCGACGACGGCGATGGGATGCTGCGACCCTCGCGACCGCGATCGTGGTCGTCGTCGCGATCGGCGCGCCGATGGCCGCGGTGATCGCCCGGGTGCGGCCCGAGGACTCGCTGGCGGAGCGCGTCGCGACGTCGTTCCCGTCCGGCCACACCGCCGTGGCGACGACGATCGCAGTGACCCTCGGCCTGCTGCTCAGGCGCCGGTACGTCTGGCTGCTCGGGGCGCTGTGGGTGCTCGGCATGATGTGGAGCAGGACGTACCTGCACGCACACTGGCTGAGCGATGTCGTCGCCGGAATGCTCGAGGGCGTGGCGGTCGCGACGCTGGTCTGGAGCGCGATGCAGGCTTACCGTGTCCGGCGCGCCATGGCATCGCCTGCGCGGGGCGGCTGAGCACGGTTCCACGCCGGATTTCAAGCCCCGGCTCGCACGCTCCCGCCGGGGATACGCTTCGCCGATGACCACTGCGAAAAGCGCCGCGCGGGCCGCGACGGACTCACCCGTGTTCCGCACGATCGCCCGGATCGGCTACGTCGTGCTCGGCGTCGTGCACATCGTCATCGGCGGCATCGCCATCTCCGTCGCCACCGGCGCCGCGGGGGAGGCGGACCAGGGCGGCGCCATGCGGGCCATCCGCGACACCCCCGCGGGGGTGCTCCTCCTCTGGGCGATCGTGCTGGGACTCACGGCGCTCGCCGTATGGCAGGTCGCCGAGGCCTTTCTGGAGAGGAACGCCGACAGCAAGAAGAAGTGGGGGTACCGCGTCAAGTACGCGGGCACGGCCGTCGCCTACCTCGCGATCGCGTTCACCGCGCTCGTCTACGCGCTCGGTGGAAGCTCGGACTCCTCGCAGTCCTCGCAGTCCCTGAGCGCGCGGCTGATGGACAGCCCCGGGGGCCTGTTCGTGCTCATCCTGATCGGGCTCATCGTGCTCGCGATCGGGATCGCCTTCATCGTGCGGGGCTTCACCCGCGCCTTCGAGAAGCGCCTCGAACTGCCGCACGGGGTCGCACGCAAGGGCATCGTGACGTTCGGTGTGGTCGGCTACGTCGCGAAGGGCATCGCCGTGGCGGTGACGGGCGTGCTGTTCGTGGTCGCCGCGTTCACGCACGATCCCGAGGCGGCGGGCGGACTGGACGGCGCCCTGCACAGCCTGGCGGGGCTGCCGCTCGGGTCCGTCATCCTGTGGGTGGTCGCCGTGGGGCTGATCGTCTACGGCGTGTTCTGCTTCGCCCGTGCTCGGTACGCACGGATGTGACGGAGCACCCGGCGGCGGCTACTCCGTGACGAGCGTCGCACCCCGGCCGGCCGCATCGCGCTGGGCCGCAGCATCCAATGCCGCCGTCGCCGCCCGGCGACCCTCCTCGATGAGGCGCGGCACGTCGGTCATGCGCCACTGCGCCATGCCCTCCATCTCGGGCTGGATCAGCACGACCGACGGATCGGCGGCCAGCTCCGCGGTGCGGGTGACGGTGCGCATCATGCGCACGTTCTCCCACTTCGCGTGCAGCCGCACCACGATGACGCGCGTCGCTCCGAGTGCTCGCGCCGCGGCGACCGGCACGTTGTCGATCATGCCGCCGTCCGCGAGCAGAGCATCGCCTCGGCGGATCGGGGGAAGAAGGCCCGGCACCGCGACCGTCGCCCGCAGGGCGGCGCTGAGCGGTCCCTCGTCGAGGATCACCCCGCGCCGCGTGCGCAGGTCGGTGGCGTAGGCGGCGAAGCGGCGGGGGAGGTGCTCGATGTGCGGGTCCTCGCCGAGCGCGCGCGGCACGGCGTCGACGATCGCGGTGGTGTCGAGCAGACCCCACCGCGGGGTCAGCGACCAGCGCGCGATCGCGCTCCAGCGGAAGGTGCGGGCGGCACGCTCGATGGCGTGCGGCTCGAGCCCCGCGGCGTACGCCGCGGCGACGAGGGCCCCCGAGCTCGTGCCGGTCGCGATGCCGGGACGGATGCGTCGCTCGGCCAGCACCTGGAGCACGCCGACATGGGCGGCGCCGAACGCGCCACCGCCGCCGAGCACGAGCCCCAGCTCAGCGTCGTCGTTCATTCGTCCTCCGCTCGTCGCGCCCGGGCGAAGGTAGCATCCGGCAGGTGGGGAACAACTGTGCACGGGCTTGACGCGAGGTGTGATTGACGCGCCACCGTGCAGTTGGGATCCTGGGCGGATCACGGATCGGCACGGGGGCGAGAGGTGACTGCGATGGCGATGTCGGCACGGGCGAAGGCGGCGAAGGCGGCGGTCGACGTCATCGGCCCCTACTTCTCACGCATGCAGGTCGTCGCCACCGACCCGGAGGCGCTGGTCTTCGCGTTCGGCAATCCGCACGAGATGGCGCTGCCCGCTCTGCCGGCCGCGATCCGCACGCACGCCGAGCCGCGCAGCGTCGACTGGTTCGCGTACAAGAGCAGCGAGCGGTCCGCGCAGGAGGTCGTGGCGGCCGCGCTGTCGGGCGAGCTGCAGATGGACTTCGCGCCCGACGACATCGCCATGACGCAGGGCGCGTTCGGTGCGATCTCGCTCGCGCTCGCGCTTTTCGCCGATGCCGGCGACGAGGTCGTGATCCCGGTGCCCGGCTGGTTCTGCTACGCGCCGATGCTGCACGCCGCGAACCTCGTCCCCGTCGGAGCGGAGCTCGCGCCCGTGACGTTCGATCTCGACGTCGATGCGATCGCGCGCGCCATCACGCCCCGCACGCGGATCGTCGTGGTGAACTCTCCCGCGAACCCGACCGGTCGCGTCTACCCGCCGTCGGCGTGGCGGGCGCTCGCCGCGGTGCTCGACGAGGCGTCGCGCGCGCACGGGCGCCGCATCTGGCTGCTGTCCGACGAGCCGTACCGACGCATCCGCTTCGACGGCATCGCGTTCACGAGCCCCGCGGCCTTCTACCCGTGGACCGTGATCGACTACAGCTACGGCAAGGTGCTGCTCGCCCCCGGCGCACGCCTCGGCTACCTCGCGCTGTCGCCGCTGATCCCGGCCGCGGAGCGGGACGAGCTTCGTGGCGCGCTCTTCTCCCTCGGGCTGGCCATCGGCTGGGGGTTCCCCGACGCGGTGATGCAGTACTCGGTGCCCGACCTCGAACACCTCTCGCTCGACCTGGACGAGCTCACGCGCAAGCGCGACCGGATGTACGGCGCGCTCGCCGGGGCCGGCTACGAGGTCACCCGGCCCGAGGGCACGTTCTACCTGTGGGGCAAGGCGCCTGGCGGCGATGCCCAGGCCTTCTGCGACGCCCTCGAGGAGCGCGGCGTGTACGTCATGCCCGGCTCCCTGTTCGAGCAGCCGCACCACTTCCGCATCTCGCTGACGGCGACGATGACCATGATCGACCGGGCGATCCCTCATCTCATCGAGGTCGCCGCGGAGCGGGCTTCGAACGAATGACATGGATGCTGCGCCCCGGCGCCGCCGGTCACGGCTGAGGCCGGGCGGCCGGAGCGGCATCGAGCAGCGCCCGCGCGAGCAGAGTGGCGCCCGCAACCGCCGCCGGCATCGTGGCGACGGCGCCGAGCGGCACCAGGAAGCACAGCTGCGTCGCCACGCCGAACCCCAGCACACGCCAGCGCCTGCGGCGGAGCAGCTCCCTGCGCGCGTGTCCGGTCAGTCCGCGGGCGGTCAGCGCGCGCGAGGTGAGCTCGTCGGCGATCAGCCACCCGGTGCAGAGCACGGCGAAGACGGTGCTCGCCACGGCGCCGGCGAGCGGGATGAGGCCGATCAGCGCGGCGACCAGCGCGATGCCGATGCCGCGCGCGATGAGCGAGAGGCCGTCGCCGACGGAGCGCCAGAAGCCGTAGTCGCCCTCGAACCGCGAAGAGCCGGCGTCCGTCTCCACCGCTCGCCAGATGCGCTCGTAGAACGGGTCGCCGACGAGCAGCGTGAGCGCCGTGAACGTGACGGCCACCAGCACGAGGGCGGCGCCGAGCAGCGCAGTGCCCACCGCGATGCGGAAGACGGTCGCCCACACGCCGGGCCAGCCGTCCGCGAACGGCGTCATCGCCTCGGTGAGTGCGGGCAGCGACGCGCTCAGCGCGACGAGGCCGCCGAGGAACAGGAGGCCGACGATCGCAGCGGGAACCAGGCCGAGCGCCATGAGGCCCGGCCGGCGCCGCCACTGGGCGAAGCCGCGGCCGAGCAGGCCGACCCCGCCGAAGAACTCCCGCATCCGGTCAGCCTAGATCGCTCGGCGGCGAGCGGACCGCTGGCAGATCCCGCGCCCTCCGTCAAGCCCCTCCGCACCGCGCCCTTCGGCGAGGATCTTTGACGATGACGCGCGACGAGGCGCGGACACCCCAGCCAGGAGGTCGCCATGATCGAGGCATCGACTACCGCCGTCCAGACCCGTCGCCCCGAGCTGCTGTGGGTGGGGTCGGGAGCGTGGGTGGCGTGCGACCCGTCGGCCGGCGCCACGGATCCGCACCGCGTCGTCGCCTACGTCGAGTGCAAGGACGAGCGGGTCTATGTGCTGTCGGCCGACGGGGCCGCCGGGGTGTGCGAGTTCGGATCGCTCCGCGACGCGCTGGACCACATCGGGCAGCGGCTCGCGGCCGCCACGCTCTGACCCGCGTCAGTTCGCGGGGATGGCCGTCCTCGAGACCAACGCGAGGACGTCCTCGAGGAAGCCTGCGACGACGCGGGCGTCACTCGCGGGCAGCTCCGAGGCGAGGCCGCGAAGCTGCATCGTGAGCGGGTCCAGGTGATCCGGATCGATGTTCCGGTCGAAGGGCCGGATGACCTTCTTGCGCCGATCGTGCGGGTGAGCCTCGGCGACGACGAGCCCGCGTGCGACGAGGCGATCGATGAGGGCTGTGCCAGACGCCGGGGAGAGGTGCAGCGCCCGCACGATCATGGAAGGTGTGACGTCCTCCGTGTCGACGCGCTCGAGCAGGTAGCGCATCGCTGCGCGGTCGGTTTCGTTCATGCCGGTCTGCTGCTCGCGCCGACGGGCGAGCTTCGCCTCGGCGAGCCGCAGCCGCTCGAGCACGCCTGCCACATCCGCGCGATGCCCGTCGGCTGTCGTCGCCGACGCCACCGTGATCTCCGTCACGAGCACGCTCCCTCGTCGCGTCCCGCCCGGCTGTCTGGGCGGGGGATTGGTTTTATTCGACCACAAAACTCTCGGAAGCGAAACCTTCTGATCACGAACTTTAATATTCTGAACTTCCACGGACAAAATTCTCACTATCGAAAAGTTCGTTATCGAACTAGTATGGTGATACGCCTCCGGAAGGAGCAGTCCCCATGACTGAGCTCGTCTACGGTGCCGAGGGCACCCCCATCTGCATACCGGAGCATCTGCTTGCTCACGTCAAGCTGATCGTCACGACGAAGCTGCGCCGGAACGAGAGCTTCATGATGTCGTGGCGGCACTCCGACGGGTCAGGACGATCGTCGGTCTGGCTGGATCCGTCCATCCCGCTTCGCTTCACCTTCGACAGCGCCGACGAACCTCGCATCGACCACGCGCTGCTGACGCGGCTCGCCGCGGAGGCGAGCTCCAACGCCGGTCTTCTCGTCGAGCTCGACGACATACACCTTCTCACTGCGCCGGTGACGGAGTCGCCCGCCATCGAGCGGACCCCGGAACGGGTGGCGCAGCCGGCCGCGTGATCACGCGGTCCGGCGGCCGCGCTCGCGGGAGCGGCATCCGTAGCACGTCGACGGTGCGCCCGCAACGACATGGGCGGTTCGCGGACCGCCGCGCAGGCTGGGCGGATGGTCTTCCTCGGCTACCACGCCTCGCACGAACAACTCCCGCCGTCGCGCCTGCTGGCCGCTGTGCAGGAGGCGGAACGCTCCGGCTTCGACGGAGCGATGTGTTCCGACCACTTCGCCCCCTGGGGCCTCGCGCAGGGCGAGTCCGGCCACGCGTGGAGCTGGCTCGGCGCGGCGATGGCGACCACCCGGTTCCCGATGGGTGTGGTGAGCGCGCCCGGCCAGCGCTACCACCCCGCGATCTCGGCGCAGGCGATGGCGACGCTCGCGGAGATGTTCCCCTCGCGGTTCTGGTGTGCGCTCGGGAGCGGCGAGGCGCTCAACGAACACGTCACGGGTGACACCTGGCCGCCCAAGCCGCGGCGCGAGGAACGCCTCAGCGAGGTCGTCGACGTGATCCGCCGGCTGCATGCGGGCGAGCGCGTCGACCACGACGGGCTCGTGCGCGTGCACGACGCGCGCCTCTGGTCGCGTCCCGCCGATCCGCCGCGACTGCGAGCCGCGGCGGCGTCGCAGCCGACGGCCGCGGCAGTGGCCGCCTGGGCCGACGGACTCATCACCGTGGGGCATGACCCCGACGAGATCCGCGCCATCATCGCCGCGTACCGCGATGCCGGCGGGCGCGGTCCGTGCGCTGTGCAGGTGCACGTGAGCCTGGCCGATTCCGACGACGAGGCGCGGCGCATCGCCGCGGAACAGTGGCGGCAGGCCACCGCGCCCGAGGAGCTCATGTGGGACCTCATGCAACCCGAGGACTTCGACCGCCTCGCCGATCCCGGCGACGCGCGTGCGCTCGAAAACGGCGTGCTCATCTCGTCGGACGAGGAGGAGATGGCGGCGCGCCTCGCCGACCTCGTGCCGGCCGGTGCCGACGAACTCTACCTGCACGGCGTGGGCCAGAACCAGGACGCCTTCCTCGCCCGTGCACGCGACGGTCTGCTGGACGCGGTCCGAAGCCGCGCCTGACGCGCGCCCCGACGGGCATCTGCTCTCGACGGTTGTCAACCCCCTACGCGAGTGCGGCGGCGGGGGAGCAGGCTCCGGGTATGGAACATGACGATATCCACCAGCTGGTTCTGACGCCTCTCGCGGACCGGGCGTGGCGTCTGTGCGACCGGGGAGTCGCGCGCAGCGAGGTGGCGAGCGTCATCGCGTACGTCGAACAGCTCGACTCGGGCGCATACGAGGCGGTGTGGGTGTCGGTCGGCCTCGGATCCGCGAGGTTCGCGACGCTCGAGAGCCTGTTCCGTGCGGCGATCCAGATGCTCGAGCAGTCACGCAGCCTCGGCGCGCTCAAGCCGGCGCCGATCCCGCACCGCCCGCCTGCGCACGCCTGATCCATCCGGGGGCGGGGCCCGCCCGCGTGTCGGTGCCCGGTGGCAGGATGGGGCCATGCCTGAGTCGCCGGAGGTCGAGGCTCTCGCGCGGTTCCTCGCTGAAGAGGCAGCCGGGCGAGAGGTCCGTGAAGTCGATGTACTCGAGTTCCGCACCGTCAAGACGCGCGCCATGCCCCCGGCAGGCATCGCCGGGCATACGATCACCGGCGCGCGGCGGCACGGCAAGCACGTGGAACTCGTGCTCGACGACGCGAGCCTGGTCGTGTCGCTCGGTCGGCACGGCTGGATGCGCTGGGTCGATGGCGACGCCGAGGCCGCGGCGCTCGAGCTGCCGTCCGACGCGCCGCCGGCTCTGGCGACTTTCGAGCTGTCGGGCGACCGCGGTCTTCAGGTGACGGATGCCGGCAGCTGGGTGTCGCTCGGACTGTTCGTGGTCCGCGACGCCCAGGAGGTCCCCGCGATCGCGAAGCTCGGTCCGGATCCGGCTGACGACGCGTTCACCCGCGATCAGTTCGACGCCGCGCTCGGCGGACGCCGCAAGCAGATCAAGGCCATCCTCCAGGAGCAGGAGTCTCTCGCCGGGATCGGCAACGCGTACTCAGACGAGATCCTGCACCTCGCGAAGGTGTCGCCGGTGAGCCACGCGGCCGCTCTCGACGCAGCGGCCGCCGATCGGCTGTTCGACGCGACCCTGACGATCGTGCGCGGGGCGATCGACGCCCGTCTCGGCGTGCCGATCGACCAGCTCAAGGCGCACAAGGTGGCCGCGATGCGCGTACACGGCCGCACGGGCGAGTCCTGCCCGGTGTGCGGCGACACGATCCGCGACCTGACGTTCTCGAGCACGACCGCCCAGTACTGCCCGACGTGCCAGAACGGGGGAGTGCCGCTCTGAGCGTCAGGGTGCCGAAGGCTGCGGCGGCCGCTGCCCCGTTCCCGTGGGTAGCATGGTCCCCATGACGACTTCGCAGCAGCCCGCGCCGATCACCCTGGCCCCGGTGCCCGACGAGAAGAACCTCCTCACGGTTGTCGAGTCCGAGGGCTCGTGCTGCGGCGGCGGCAGCTGCAGCATCGACTGATCCCCCGCGCGGTCCTCACCACCAGACGCCGGCGATGACCGACGAACAGCTGCACATCACCCCGCGGGTCGGCCGCATCCTCATGTCCGAGGAGGCGATCTACGGACTGATCCTCGTCTCGGGCATGATCGTCGTCTCGGCGAAGGGCACCTCGTGGGAGGCGCTCGTGACCGTCGCGGTCACCGTGATCGTGTTCTTCGCCGCCCACGTCTTCGCCGGCACGCTCGGTCGCCTTGCCGCGACCGACGGGCACGCCGGACTCCGTGCCAGCCTCCGCGCGTCCGCGCATCAGTCGGGCGGCATGCTCCTCGCGTCGGTGCCGCCGCTCATCATCCTGCTGCTCGGCGCGACCCGCGTCGTCGAAGACGCCACGGCGCTGTGGGCAGCGCTCATCGTCAACACGGTCATGCTGGGAGCCTTGGGCTGGATCGCCGTCGCGCGCTGGAGCACGCACTGGTTGCCGCGCATCCTGAGTGCGCTCATCACCGCCGCATTCGGCGGAGTGCTCATCTTGCTGAAGGCCGTCATCCACCACTGACGTCGCCGCGCGCGGCCTGCGCGGGCGCGAGCAGCGCCGCGACCAGCGCGGGGCTGAGCCCGGGCACGTCGTCGACGGGCACAGCAAGGGCCAGCAGCGCGCGGCTGAAGTAGTTCCGCACGGCGGCGGCGAGCGTGATGTCGACGATCTGCCGATCGGTGAACCCGAGGTCGCGCAGGCGCTGCGTGTCGGCATCGGTCATGGCCGCGGCATCCGTCGACAGCTTCTCGGCGTATGCGACCACCGCCAAGTCGGTCTCGTCGAGCTCGGCGTCCGCGCCGTCACGTGCGAGTCGCGCGAGCTGATCCTCGTCGAGGACGCCGGCTCTGAGGCTCTTGCGTCCGTGCGCGAGGAGGCAGTGATCCGACCCGATCGCGCGCGCGGCGCCGAGGGTTGCGAGCTCGTAGTTGCGGATGCCGATCGACGGCACGATCGCGCGGACCAGCGCCTCGAAGGCCTGATGGGCCTCGGGATTGATCGCCATCGCGCGGGTGTGGCCGAAGACGACGCCGTCTCCGCGGAGGTCGCCGCCGTACATCTCGGCGACGTGGCCGGTCGCGCTGTCGATGTCCGGAGTGCTCACGATCATGGTGCTGCCTTCCCGTCGGATTCGGGCGCATCCAGAATCGCGGATGCCCCACCCCTTGTCGAGGGGCGGGGCATCCGGGTGATACCTCGATCAGTGACCGGCGGGCGCGCCCATCGGTGCGTCGGCGGGCTTGCGGATGAGGAACGCGCCCACCAGGAGCGGCAGCGACAGGAAGGCGGCCGTGAGGAACGCGGCATGCGTGCCGGCGGCGCCTGCGGCGACGGCGTCCGCCCCCGAGGACGTCGCGGCCGACGTGGCCGCAGCCATGACGCCGAACATGAGCGCGATGCCCGCGGCGCCCGCGACCTGCTGCGCGGTGCCGACGACCGCCGAACCGTAGGAGTAGAACTTCGGCTCGAGCGAGCCGAGCGATGCTGTGAACAGCGGCGTGAACGACAGTGCGAGACCGATCGAGAGCACGGTCTGTGCCACGGCGATCAGCCACACCGGGGTCTCGGGGCCGAAGGTCGTGTAGAACCACAGCATCCCGCTCGTGATCACGGCGCCCGGGACGAGCAGCACCGTCGTGCCCCAGCGGTCGTAGATGCGGCCGATGACCGGGCCCGCGAGACCCATCGCCAGTGCGCCCGGCAGGACGATGAGCCCCGTCGTGAGCGGGTCGACGCCGAGGACGTCCTGCAGGTACAGCGGGACGACGGTGATCGCGCCGAAGAAGGCCATCGACATGATCGCCATCTGCGCGATCGAGAGCGAGAAGTTCGCGCTGCGGAAGACGCGGAGGTCGAGCAGGGCGTCGTCCTTGCGCTGCAGCACCACCTGGCGCCAGCCGAAGAAGCCGAGCGCGACCACGCCGACGGCCAGCGACACGATGAGCGTCGTGGTCGACGCGGCGCTCGCGGCCGCGGCATCCGCCCCGCTGCCGTGCCCGCCGCCGCCCAGCTGGCTGAGGCCGAAGACGAGACCGCCGAAGCCGAGGGCCGAGAGGATCACCGACAGCACGTCGATGGGGGCGCGCGTGGTCTCGCCGAGGTTGTGGATCCAGCGCGCGCCGACGACGAGCGCCACGATGGCGATCGGCAGCACGATGCCGAAGATCCAGCGCCACTCGAAGTTGTTGAGGATGGCGCCCGCGAGGGTCGGGCCGATCGCCGGGGCGAGCGACATCACGATGCTGACGCGGCCCATCATGCGGCCGCGGATGGCGGCGGGCACGACGGTCATGAGCGTCGTCATGAGCAGCGGCATCATGATCGCGGTTCCCGATGCCTGCACGACGCGGGCGGCGAGGAGCATGGGGAATCCCGGCGACAGGAACGCGATGAGCGTGCCGACCGAGAAGAGCCCCATTGCGGCGACGAACATCGTGCGCGTGGTGAAGCGGCGTAGCAGGAAGCCCGTGATCGGGATGATCACGGCCATCGTCAGCATGAAAGCCGTCGTCAGCCACTGCGCGGCGAGCGCGGTGATGCCGAGGTCGGTGATGAGGTGCGGGATCGCCACGCCCATCGTCGTCTCGTTGAGGATGGCGACGAACGCGGCGCCGAGGAGCAGCCAGATGACCCGGCTCTCTTCGGGCCGGAGCTTGAGAGTGGCACCCGCGGCGGAACCGCCCGATACAGCGGGGATGCTGCCGGTTCCGGGGGTCGTTTCGATGGCGGCCATAGGTCGTCTCCTCGAGGCTCGGATGGACAGCGATGTGCCACCCGAGGATGGCAAGCCTCCAAGATAACCACAGGTTCCGACATCCCATTCCCGCTGCGGGGAACGGGTTGCCGGCGATCAGGCGACCCGTGCGGTCAGCGGCCGGAGCGCCCGGGCTCCTCGTCGTCCCACTTCTCGGAGCCGATCGCGTCGGTCGGCTCGGCCTCGGGCTCGCGCTCTTCGAGGTTCTTCGGGAGGGGGTTCACGACCTCCTCGTGGGGGATCGCCTGGAGGGCGTCGATCTCCTCGCGGAGTTCCGCGAGGTCGCTGCCGTCGTGTTCGGGTCGGTCCGGAGTCGAGGTCATGGCACGAGCCTAGCGTCGGCGGCGCTCATTAGGCTGGCGGAATGAGCATGCGCGGCGGGGGTGGCGGACACCCCGGCTTCCGCCCGGTCGACACCGCGGCACAGCGGCGGGCGAACGCCGAGGCGCCGGAGATCCCGAATCTGGGCCGGCGCGTCGTCGCGCTCTTCCAGCGGTACAAGTGGTCGATCGTCGTCACCGGCGTGCTGGTGGTCGTCGGCGCGGGCATCGCGGTCATCCCGCCGCTGCTCGTGGAGCGGGTCTTCGACGACGCGCTGTTCCCGACCGACAGGAGCGGCCCCGACCTGACGCTGCTCTGGCAGCTCGTGCTGGCGATGATCGCCCTCTTCCTGCTCTCGGCGGCCGTCGGCGTCGTGCAGACCTGGCTCACCTCGACGGTCGGCAACCGGGTCACCGGCGACCTGCGGGTCAAGCTCTTCGACCACCTGCAGTCGATGGAGCTCGGCTTCTACACGCGCACCAAGACCGGCGTCATCCAATCGCGTCTGCAGAACGACGTGGGCGGTGTCTCGGGGGTGCTCACGAACACCGTCACGAGCATCCTCGGCAACACGGTGACGGTCATCGCCTCGCTCGTCGCGATGATTCTCATCGACTGGCGCCTGACCATCATCGCCGTCGTGCTGATGCCCTTCCTGGTGATCGTCCAGCGCCGGGTCGGCCAGGTGCGCGCGCGCATCGCGGGCGAGACGCAGGAGTCCCTGTCGGAGCTGACGTCCATCACCCAGGAGACCCTGAGCGTCTCGGGCATCCTCCTGTCGAAGTCCTTCAACCGCCAGCGCACCGAGTCGGCGCGCTACGCCGACGAGAACGTGAACCAGGTGCGACTCCAGGTGCGGCGCGCCATGAGCGGCCAGGGGTTCTTCGCCGTGGTCCAGGTGATCATGGCGAGCGTCCCGGCGATCATCTACCTGGTGTCGGGCTACCTGATCGGCGGCGGCACCGACGCCATCACCGCGGGCACGATCGTCGCGTTCACCACGGTTCAGGCACGCCTGCTGATGCCGCTCATGGGGCTCATGCGCGTCTCGCTCGACCTGCAGACGTCGTCGGCGCTGTTCGCCCGCATCTTCGAGTACCTCGATCTGGTGCCGGCCATCCGCGAGGCGCCCGACGCGATCGACGTCGCCGACGCCCCCGGCCCGCTGGGGCGCATCGAGTTCCGAGACGTGGAGTTCCGGTATCCGGATGCCGCGGCCGACGCCCGCGCGACGCTGCGGGGTGTCTCGTTCACCGCCGAGCCGGGTCAGCACGTCGCGTTCGTCGGGCCCTCCGGCGCCGGCAAGACGACAGTGCTGTATCTGACGCCGCGGCTGTACGAGGCATCCGGCGGGTCCGTCCTGTTCGCGGGAGAGGACGTGCGCCGCCTCACGCAGGAGTCGATCATCGACAACGTGGGGATCGTCTCGCAGGAGACGTACCTGTTCCACGCGACGATCCGCGAGAACCTGCGCTACGCGAAGCCCGGCGCGACCGATGCGGAGCTCGAGGCGGCCTGCCGCGCGGCGAACATCCACCATGTGATCGAGGGCTTCGAGAAGGGCTACGACACCATCGTCGGCGAGCGCGGGTACCGGCTGTCGGGCGGCGAGAAGCAGCGCATCGCGATCGCGCGGGTGCTGCTCAAGGACCCTCCCGTGCTGCTCCTCGACGAGGCGACGTCGGCCCTCGACACGGTGTCGGAGCGTGTCGTGCAAGAGGCATTGGACGCGGCGGCCCGCGGCCGCACGACGCTGTCGATCGCGCACCGCCTGTCGACAGTGATCGCCGCCGACGTCATCCACGTCGTCGAGGCGGGGCGCATCGTCGAATCGGGCACGCACGCGTCGCTCCTGGCCGAGGGCGGGCTGTACGCCGAGCTCGCGGCGCAGCAGCTCGCGACCACCCGCATCCTCGAGGCAGAGGACTCCGCGCCGCCCGCCGACCACCCCGATCGGCGCGCCGACAGCCCGCCCGATGCGCCGGTGCTCACCTCGGAAGAGGTGCTCGCCGCCGGCCGCGGCAGTGTCGGCGATCCGGAGTGGCGCGAGGACTGAGCCCCTGCGCCGGCGTCACGCCGGCCTCACCAGAGGCGTGCGGCCTCGAGCGCGACGGCGGCGGGCTCCGACAGCGGGATTCCGTCCGCCCGGG
This sequence comes from Microbacterium sp. NPDC056044, assembly GCF_042267145.1. Lineage (NCBI taxonomy): Bacteria > Bacillati > Actinomycetota > Actinomycetes > Micrococcales > Microbacteriaceae > Microbacterium > Microbacterium sp. NPDC056044. The sequence goes on from NZ_JBHJWZ010000005.1 coordinate 486,251, forward strand.
AAGCCAGGGTGCGCGCGAACGCGCCGAGCTCCCGGCGGTAGGCGTCGTCGACGTGGTCGCGGGCGAGGTCGACGAGCGGCGGCAGGTCCATCGCGAGGATGAGACGGACACGGGATGCTGCGGCCCGCGGCTGGTCCGCAGCATCCAGCACGGCGATTCCGCCCGAGAGAGCCTCGAGGTAGTCGCGCAGCACGGGAAGCTCGCCCTTGTGCTGGGTGATGGAGGAGCCGTCGGCCCGCTCGCGCCACTCGACGACGACGTCGGGGATGACGTCGAACGCGCGGGCGCGCGTGTACATCTGCTGCGCGACGATCTGGTCCTCGTACGCCTTGCCCTCGGGGAAGCGCAGGCCGGTGCGCCGCCACAGCTCGGTGCGGCTCACCTTCGACCACGCGACGATGTTGCCGGAGGCCTCGGGGTGCTGCGCGAGCGTCGTGCCGACGCGGGCGGGATCGGTCGCGGCGGCGACCCAGGGCTGCACGCTGCCGGCCTCGTACCCTCCGGCGCTGTCGGGGCGCAGGCGCACGTACGCGCCGAGCGCGAAGTCGCTGCCGCTCTGCGACACCGTGCCGACGAGCCGCTCGAGCGCGGTCGTGGTGAGCCGGTCGTCCGCGTCGAGGAATCCCACGAACGGGGTGCGGACGAGGTCGAGTGCCGAGTTGCGCGCGGCGCCGAGGCCGCGCTGCGTGGCGTGATGCACGACCTGGAACCGGTCGTCCGCCGCGGCCGCGGCGTCGAACAGCGCCCCGGTCTCGTCGGTCGAGGCGTCGTCGACGAGGATCGCGGTCCAGTCGTCGCGCGTCTGCGCGCGCAGGGAGTCGATCGCCTCGGCGGCGTAGAGGGCCACGTCGTAGCCGGGGACGATGACGGTCACGGCGGAGGGCACCTCCCGATCCTATGGTCGCCCGGGCAGCCCGGGTTCCGCCGGCCGCGGGTGCGCGCCGACACAGAATCGGATCCGCAGGAGCGGATGGCCGGGCCGACACGCCGCGCGCGGCGCCGCGGTGCGCGGCGTGTCGCGGGCGCGTCCGCAGGTGCGGATCCGATTCTGTGTCGGGAACCGGTTCAGCGCACGGCGGCGACGGATGCCTCGACCGCGTCGGCGACGGCATCGAGCGGTGCGTTCAGCCAACGGGGGAAGGTGAAGCGCACCGCGGTCTGCGCGATCTCCGGTGGGACGCCCATCGCGACGAGTACGTGCGAGGGCTCGTCGCTTCCCGCAGCGCACGCCGAGCCGCTCGACGACACGACGCCGCGGCGCTCGAGCTCGAGCAGCACTGCCTCACCGCTCGTGCCGGCGAAGGTGAAGCTGGCGGTGCCGGCCAGCCGGTGCACCGGGTCGCCGGTGAGGCGCGCGGACGGGACCCGCTCGAGCACCCGTGCGATGAAGCGGTCCCGGATGGCTGACACGCGAGAGGATGCCTCGACTCGCTCCGTCTCGGCGAGCTCCAGCGCGGTGGCGAACCCGATGGCCCCCGCCACGTCTTCGGTGCCGCTGCGCCGACCCCGTTCCTGCCCTCCGCCGTGCAGCAGGGGCTCGAGCGGGATCCGACCCCGGACGCCGAGCACACCGGTGCCCTTGGGGGCTCCGAGTTTGTGACCCGCGAGCGAGATCGCGTCGTACCCGAGCTCGTCGGCAGACAGCGACAGCCAGCCCGCCGCCTGCACGCCATCGAGGTGAAGCGGGATGCGCCGTTCGCGGACGACGGCGGCCAGGGCCGCAGCATCCTGAATCGTCCCCACCTCGTTGTTCGCGTAGCCGATGCTAACGAGCACGGTGTCGTCGCGGAGGCTCTGGGCGACAGCATCCGCCGACACCCGCGCGTGCTCGTCGACGTCCACGCGCGCCGCGGCGAACCCGTGCACACGCTCGAGGTAGTCGACCGACTCGAGCACCGATTCGTGTTCGATCGGCGTCGTGACGACGTGCGCGCGGCGGTCTTCCCGGCTGAGCGCCGCCGCGACCGCGATGCCCTTGATCGCGAGGTTGTTGGCCTCGGTGCCGCCCGACGTGAAGACGATGTCGCCGGCGCGGAGGCCCAGCACGCGGGCGACGCGCGCGCGGGCGTCGGCGAGCGCATCCGCCGCCGCCTCGCCCACGGTGTGGTGGCTCGACGCGTTGCCGTACCAGCGAGTGAGGTACGGCATCATCGCCTCGAGCACCTCGGGCCGCACCGGGGTGGTCGCGGCGTTGTCGAGGTAGAGCATGCTCATCGGGGGCTCCGTGGGGTCAGGCGACGTCGATCCGCACGTCGAGCCCGAGGTCGAGGGCGCGAGCGGAGTGCGTGAGCGCGCCGACCGAGATGACGTCCACGCCGGTCTCGGCGATCGCGCGCACAGTCTCGAGCGAGACCCCGCCGGAGGCCTCGACCGTCGCGCGGCCCGCCACCTGGGCGACTCCCGCGCGGAGGTCGTCGAGCGAGAAGTTGTCGAGCATGATCGTGCCGATCCCGGCCGCGAGCACGGGTTCGATCTGCTCGAGCCGGTCGACCTCGACCTCGATGTGCGTGGTGTGGGGGAGGAGGTCCTTCGCGGCGAGCAGCGCGGCCGTCGGCGAGACGCCCTTCTGCGCCAGCACGGCGAGGTGGTTGTCCTTGGCCATGACGGCGTCCGACAGGGAGTGGCGGTGGTTGCGGCCGCCGCCGTCGCGCACGGCCTTGCGCTCGAAGGCCCGCAGACCCGGCGTCGTCTTGCGGGTGTCGACGATGCGGGCGGCGGTGTGCGCGACCTCGGCCACATAGGTGCCGGTCAGCGTCGCGATGCCCGACATGCGCTGGGCGAAGTTGAGGCCGATCCGCTCGGCCGTGAGCACGGCGCGAGCGCGGCCGGTCACGACGGCGAGCACCGCGCCGGGCTCGAACCACTCGCCGTCCTCGACGACGAGTTCGACGTCGATCGTCGGGTCGGTGAGCCGGAACGCCGCCTCGAACACCTCGCCACCCGAGAACACGCCGCGCTCGCGCGCGACGAGGTCGGCCCGGGCCACCGCGTTCTCGGGGATCAGCGCCTCGCTGGTGAGGTCGCCCCACGGCGCGTCCTCTTCGAGGGCAGCGGCCACGACACGGTCGATGGTCGATCTGTTCAGCATCAGCTTCTCGCCTTCGTCGCGTACTCGCGGAAGATGTCGTCGCTCCACCAGCGCGAGGGCATCGAGTCGGGGGGATAGGGATTCGCGGCGAGCACGTCCGCCATCGCGGCCTGGCCCGCCACGACATCGTCGACGCGCGGCGGGTTCTCGTCCGAGCGGAAGTGGGCGCCCACCGACTCTCGACGCGCCAACGCGGCATCCACGAGGGCGGTGGCGACGGTCAGCAGATTCTCGTCCTCGAACTCCGACTCGGTGACCGGCGCACGCTCCTGGTCGCGCCAGCTCTCCAGCACCGCCGCCGCGAGCCGCAGGCCGGATGAATCGCGCACCAGGCCCGCGTGAGCCCACATGATCGCCTGCAGATCCTCGCGGTTCAGCGGTCGCCCACGACCACCGAGCCGCCATCCCGGGCCGGCGGCGCTCTCGGGCGCCGCCGTGCGCGGGATCTCGGGCCAGATTCCGGATGCCGCGTCCTCGGCGATCACGTCGCCCGCACGCGCGCCGAACACGGCGCCTTCGAGCAGCGAGTTCGAGGCCAGGCGGTTGGCGCCGTGCACGCCCGTGCGCGCGACCTCACCGACGGCATACAGACCCGGCAGGGAGGAACGGCCGAAGAGGTCGGTGGTGACGCCGCCCATCAGGTAGTGCGCGGCCGGCGTCACGGGGATCGGCTCGCGCGCCCAGTCCAGCCCTCGCTCGCGCACCGCGCGGTCGATCGTCGGGAATCGGCGTGAGAGGAAGGCCGCGCGCTCGGCGGGGTCTTCCGAGTGGATGTGCGTCGCGTCGAGGAACACCGGGCGGCCGTCCTGCGCCTCCATCTGGTGCGCGATCGCGCGGGCGACGACGTCGCGCGGGGCGAGCTCGCCGTCGGGGTGCGCGTCGAACGCGAAGCGGCGCCCGTGCTCGTCCACGAGGGTCGCGCCCTCGCCGCGCACGGCCTCGGAGACCAGGAACGAGTCGCCTACGGCCAATACCGTCGGGTGGAACTGGAAGAACTCGAGGTCGGTGACCTCGGCGCCGGCGCGGATCGCGGCGGCGATGCCGTCGCCGGTGGCCACCTCGGGGTTGGTCGAGTGGGCGTACAGCTCGCCCGCCCCGCCCGTCGCGAGCACGACTGCGTCGGACGTGATGATCTCGCGGCGTCCGGGCGTAGCATCCACTTCTCCGACGATCAGGTCGACTCCGCTCACGCGACCGTCCTCCACCACCAGGTCGACGAGGAACGCGTGCTCGATCACCGCGACGTCGCTCGCGCGCAGGCGCGCGACGAGGGCCTTCTCGATCGCGGTGCCGGTGGCGTCGCCGCCGGCGTGGAGGATGCGCGGGTACGAGTGCGCGGCCTCGAGACCCTTGACGAAGCCGCCGGCCTCGTCGCGGTCGAACGCGACGCCGAGCGAGATCAGCTCGCGGATCCGCGCCGGACCCTCGTCGACGAGCACACGCACGGCGGCGGGGTCGCTGAGCCCCGCCCCGGCGACGAGCGTGTCGCGGACGTGGTCGTCGGCCGCGTCGTCGTCGAACATCACGCCCGCGATGCCGCCCTGGGCGAAGCGGGTGTTCGCGTGCTCGAGCACGTCCTTCGTGACGAGCGTCACGCGGCAGCCGTGCTCGACGGCGTGCAGGGCCGTGAGCAGCCCCGCGATGCCCGAGCCGACGACGATCGCGTGCACGTCTGTCGTTCCGGAGGTCGTCGTCATGACGCGTTCTCCCACGCGGCCGCGGGCGCTGCCGGGGGCTTGGCCGCCAGCATGCGCTCCAGCGCCACGCGTGCCGGGTCGGCGACCGAAGCCGGCACGGTGATGCGGTTGCGCACGTCGCCCGCGACGAGCCCCTCGAGCACCCACGCGAGGTAGCCCGGGTGGATGCGGTACATCGTCGAGCACGGGCACACGACCGGGTCGAGGCAGAAGATCGCGTGCTGCGGGTGGTCGGCCGCGAGGCGCTGCACGAGGTTCACCTCGGTGCCGATCGCGAACGTCGTGGGCTCGGTCGCGGCTTCGATCGCCTTGCGGATGTAGTCCGTCGAGCCGGCCTCGTCGGCGGCGTCAACGACCTCCATCGGGCACTCCGGGTGCACGATGACGCGCACTCCGGGGTGCTCGGCGCGCGCCTTGTCGATCTGGTCGACCGAGAAGCGGCGGTGCACCGAGCAGAAGCCGTGCCACAGGATGACGCGGGCGTCGGCGAGCTGGTCGGCGGATGCCCCGCCCAGGGGCTTGCGCGGATTCCACATCGGCATCCGCTCGAGCGGCACCCCCATCGCCTTCGCGGTGTTGCGGCCGAGGTGCTGGTCGGGGAAGAAGAGGACGCGGCGCCCGCGCTGGAACGCCCACTCCAGCACCGTGCGTGCGTTGGACGACGTGCACACGATGCCGCCGTGGCGTCCGACGAAGCCCTTGATGGCGGCGGAGGAGTTCATGTACGTGACGGGGATGACGGGCACGAGGCCGTCCTCGTCTACGGCGTCCATGTCGCCGTAGACGTCGGCGAGCTGCTCCCAGCATTCCTCGACCTGGTCGATGTCGGCCATGTCGGCCATCGAGCAGCCGGCTGCGAGGTTGGGGAGGATCACGGCCTGCTCGGGCCGCGACAGCAGGTCGGCGGTCTCGGCCATGAAATGCACGCCGCAGAACACGATCGCCTCGGCGTCGGGGTGCTCGAGGGCCGCGTTCGCCAGCTGGAACGAGTCGCCCACGTAGTCCGCGTGCACGACGACCTCCTCGCGCTGGTAGAAGTGCCCGAGCACGACGACGCGGTCGCCGAGCGTCGCCTTCGCGGCGCGGATGCGCTCGTCGAGCTCGGCCTCGGACGCCTCCCGGTACTCGCGGGGAAGCTCTCCCTGACGGGGCGACCCGGTCGGGATCACGTCGCCCATCGACGACCCGGGACCGTACCCGGGGCGCGTGTCGAAGTCCCAGGGACCGGCGGCGAGATCGGTGTTGCAGGTCTCGCCCACCGTCGCGCCCGCGACGATCGCCTGGATCGCGTGGTCGACGGAGGCGTCGAGCTCGGGTCGGCGCTGGAGGGTGATGTTCACGGCGGACATGGCGTGCGCTTTCGTTCGGGTGGGTCAGTGCGGAGCATCGAGCGGGCCGCGGTCGGCGAGCTCGACGTCCTGGTTGTAGCGGTAGAGCCGCGCGGGGCGGTGGCTTCCGGTGCGGAAGCGGTCGGTGGGGATGAGGGTGCCGGAGTTCTCGACCTGACGACGGAAGTTCGCAGGGTCGAGACGCCGGCCGAGGATCGCCTCGTACACCTCGCGCAGGTCGGCCAGCGTGAACTCGTCGGCGAGCAGCCCGTGGGCGATGCGGCTGTAGCCGACCTTGTTGCGCAGGCGCCACAGTGCGTAGTCGACGATCTCGTTGTGGTCGAACGCCAGTTGCGGCAGTGCCGCAGCGTCGAACCACTCCACGTTCTCGACGGTGCCGTCGGTGATCTCGTCCGCGCGCAGCAGGGCCCAGTAGACGATCGAGACGACGCGCGTCGGTGACCGGTCGACAGCACCGAAGGCGTACAGCTGCTCGAGATAGCTCGGTGCCAGCCCGGTCGTCTCTGCGAGCGTCCGGGATGCCGCGGCATCCAGTCCCTCCGTCGCAGCCAGCCATCCGCCGGGAAGCGCCCACTGGCCCTCGTGCGGGTCGCGCGTGCGGCGCACCAGCGGGAGTACGACCTGGACGGCGTCGCTGCCGGGGAGCCGGCGGAGCGTGAAGATCACCGTCGACACCGCCACGCGGATCGCGTCGGTGTCGGCCGGGGCGGTGGGGGACTGGGGTGTGGGAGCTGTTCTGGTCATAGTGACTCTAACTGTCGGTTCGATCATAGTGTCACTCTGACCAGAAGCCAAACCCCCGCCGTAACACCGCGGCCCCGACCGAGCGGCGTGCGCGAACCGTTGTGAAGACGTGACGTGCACAGCGGGTTCTCGGGATGCGCCGACGACGGAATGTTTGTTAGGTTTACTAACACACATTTGTTAGGACTCAGTACTTAATGAATGCGCCGGTGCCCGCGCACCACCCTCCCTGCAATGCCGCACGAGAGAGAAAGAACCAACGATGATTCGAAATGCGAAGCGCCGAGCGGCGCTCATCGCCGTCGCCGGGGCCGCGATCCTCGGTATCGGCCTGTCGGGCTGCGCCGGTGGCGGCGACGACAGTGGCGACTCCGAGGGCCGCACGCTGCGGGTCTGGGCCGGTAGCCAGACCCCCATCGAGGCCAACTTCAACCCCTTCGCGCCGAGCGTCCTGCACGCCGCGCTCGGCCCGATCTACGAGCCGCTGTTCTTCTACAACAAGACCGCCGACGACGCTCCGGCGCCGATGCTCGGCGAGAGCTTCGAATACAACGAGGACGGCACCGTCATCACGGTCACGCTCAAGGACGGCGTGAAGTGGAACGACGGTGAGGACTTCACCGCCGAGGACGCCGCGTTCACGTTCAACTACGAGCCGAACCACCGCGACGGCCTCATCTCGGCCGAGGCTCCGGACGACACCACGCTCGTCCTCACCTACGAGACGCCGCAGTTCACGAACGAGTTCCAGATCCTCGGCACGACGTGGATGCTGCCCGAGCACATCTGGTCGGAGGTCGACGACTACACGACCTTCACCGACGAGGAGCCGGTCGGCACCGGACCCTACGTCGTCGACAAGGTGACGGATGCCTCGTACACGGTCGTCGCGAACGAGAACTTCCGCGACGAGGGAGTGCCCGCGATCAAGAAGGTGCAGTACATCGGCATCGACGCCAACCAGTCCGCGCAGGACCTGCTCACCGCCGGTGAGCTGGACTGGACCGGCATGTTCGTGCCGAACCCCGACTCGGTGACCTCGAACGGCGTCATCAGCATGCTGAACACGCCGCAGGACCCGACCGTGCTCTACACCTGTGCGAACGCGGAGCTCGGCTGCACCGGGCCCCAGACCGACGTGGCCGTGCGCCAGGCGCTCAACGTCGCGATCGACCGCGGCACGATCAAGGAGAAGGCGTTCGTCGGCCTGACCGGCGACATCTCGCCGACCTTCGCCCTGCTGCCGCGCGACGAGAAGTGGGTCGCCGACCCCGCCAACGAGGTCAGCCCGCAGTCGCCCGACGTCTCGGCCGCCGGTGAGATCCTCGAGGCAGCCGGCTACACCAAGGGCGGCGACGGCTTCTACGGCAAGGACGGCACGCCGATCGAGCTGAGCCTCATCTCGGTCGACGGCTGGACCGATTACAACGACGCCGCCAAGCTCATCAGCGAGCAGGCTGCCGAGGCCGGCATCAAGGTCAACGCCTCGACCGTGCAGTGGCAGGAGTTCTCGGACGCGCGCCAGACCGGCCAGTACCAGCTGATCATGGGCGGCGTCATCGGCACATCGGTCGCCGACCCGTTCCAGATCTACAAGGACTGGTTCGCCGGCGAGTCGACCTCGCAGGTCGGCGAGGAGGTCCCCGCGGGCCGCTGGAACTTCAGCCGCTACGACAACCCGATCGTGAACGAGGCGGTCGCGGCGGCGGCCGCCACGAACGACGAGGCCGCGAAGCAGGAGGCGTACGCCACCCTGCAGGCCGAGATCGTGCGCGACCTGCCGTACATCCCGCTGGTGATCAACGCCACCCAGACGTTCTACAACTCGAAGGACTTCACGGGCTGGCCGACCGAGGACGACCTGTACGCCTTCCCGCCCGCCTGGGGCTCGGTGGCGGCCGGCTACATCCTCCAGCACCTGGAGCCGGTGAAGTAATGCACGACCGGGCAGAAGCCGCGGCACGGAGGAGCAGGCTGCGATGAAGTTCTACGCGCGGCGGATCGCGTTCTATGTGGTGACACTCTGGGCGACGATCTCCCTCAATTTCCTCCTGCCGAGGCTTCTGCCCGGCGACCCCGCCGACATCCTCCTCGCGAAGATGCAGCGTGCCGGCGGCGAGCTCAGCGAGACCACGGTCCGCAACATCAAGGCCCTCCTCGGCGGGGACGACTCGTCGATGTGGGATCAGTACATCGCGTACTGGGGACGGATGCTGCAGGGAGACCTCGGCGTCTCCATCACGAAGTACCCGGCCCCTGTCACCGACCTCATCGCCGCGGCGCTGCCGTGGACGGTCATCCTGGTCGGCCTCGCCACCGTCATCTCGTTCGTCCTGGGCGTCGGCATCGGCGCCTGGGTCGGGTGGCGACGCGGCACCTGGGTCGACCATCTCGTGCCGTTCACGACGGTGCTGCAGTCCATTCCCTACTTCTGGCTGGCCCTTGTGCTCGTCGCGATCTTCTCGGTCGCGCTCGGCTGGTTCCCGATCTTCGGCGGCTACGACGTGTGGGAGTTCCCGGACGGCCCGGAATGGAGCTGGGCCTTCATCGGCAGCGCCGTCTACCACGGGTTCCTCCCCGCGCTCACGATCGTGCTGAGCTCGGTCGGCGGCTGGCTCCTCGGCATGCGCAACATGATGGTGTCGACCGTGTCGGAGGACTACATCGTCACGGCCGAGGCCAAGGGGCTCAGGCCGATGCGCATCCTCCGCACCTACGCGACGCGCAACGCGGCCATTCCGTCGATCGCGGGATTCAGCATCGCGCTCGGGTTCGTCGTCGCCGGTTCCATCGTGATGGAGCAGGTGTTCACCTATCCCGGGATCGGCAAGCTGATGATCCAGGCCATCGGCAACAGCGACTACGCGCTCATGCAGGGCGTGTTCCTCGTCATCACCATCGCGGTGCTCGCGGCGAACTTCATCATGGACATCGTCTACGGATTCATCGACCCGAGGGCGCGCCACAATGTCTGAGAGGGCCGACGTGACCGAACCGTCGCTGACCGAGTACGACGTTCCCGAGACGATGTCCGATCGCACGATCGACCCCGCCATCATCGCGCCCGGCGCGATCATGACGCCGCCCGCCGATGCGGAGGTCGAGGCAGCCCGGGACGAGGCGCTCGCCGCGCGGCGCGGGTTCCGTCAGCTCCTTCCGCGGATGTCGCTCAAGCTCGCTCTGGGCCTGATCATCGTGGGCGGGATCGTGCTCTTCGCCGTCCTGGCGCCGCTGTTCACGCAGAATCCGCGCGACTCCGACAACCCGGCGCTGTCGCCGCCGAGCGCGGAGCATCTGCTCGGCACGACCAAGCTCGGCTACGACGTGCTCGCCCAGCTCGCCTGGGGTGCCCGGGGCTCGCTCATGGTCGGCATCGTGGCGGGCGTCATCGCCCTGGTGCTCTCGATCGTGTTCGGCATCATCGCCGGCTACAAGGCCGGCTGGTGGGACGAGATCCTGTCGCTCTTCACGAACATCATGCTCGTGATCCCCGGCCTGCCGCTCGTCATGGTGATCGCGGCCTACGTGCCGGGTCGCAGCTGGCTCATGGTCGCGGTCGTACTCGGCATCACCGGCTGGGCGGGGTCGGCGGTGGTGCTGCGCGCCCAGGCGCGCTCGCTCCGATCGCGCGACTACGTCGCCGCCAGCCGTGTCGCCGGCGAGAAGACCGCGCGCATCATCCGGGTCGAGATCCTGCCGAACCTCCTGCCGCTGCTCGCGGCGCAGTTCCTCTTCGCCATCATCTTCGCGATCCTCGGCGAGGCGGGCCTGTCGTACCTCGGACTGGGGCCCACCGGCTCCATCACGTGGGGCACCATGCTCAACGAGGCGCAGAGCGGCCAGGCGCTCGGCACGGGCGCCTGGTGGTGGTTCGTCCCGCCGGGCCTCATGATCGCGCTGCTCGGTGCGGGACTGTCGCTCATCAACTTCTCGATCGACGAGATCATCAACCCGAAGCTGCGGCTCGCGCCCGAGAACGCGCGGCGGGTGCGGCAGGCCAGGCGCGCCGGCCGGGGTGTCGATTCCGCCCACATCACGAACGGAGCAGAGGAATGAACGCCGACGCCGTCCTCACGGCGAGGAACGTCTCGATCGAGTACGAGGTCGACCCGCCCGTGAAGGCGGTGCGGGACGTCTCGCTGACCCTCCACCGTGGCGAGATCCTCGGCCTCGCCGGCGAATCGGGGTGCGGCAAGTCGACTCTCGCGTACGGCATCAACCGGCTGCTCAAGCCGCCGGCGCTGATGACGGCGGGCGAGATCGTGTTCCACGACCGCTCCGGGGAGGACATCGACATCGTCGGCCTCGCCGACGAAGACCTCCGTCGCTTCCGCTGGGACAAGGTCTCGATGGTGTTCCAGGGCGCCATGAACTCGCTGAACCCGGTCATCAACGTCCGTGCGCAGCTGTTCGACGTGTTCACGACGCACCGCCCCGAGATGTCCAAGCGCGACAAGCAGCGGCGGAGCGAAGAGCTCCTCGAGCTCGTCGGCGTCGATCCGAAGCGCCTCTCGAGCTTCCCGCACGAGCTATCGGGCGGCATGCGGCAGCGCGTCATGATCGCGATGGCGCTCGCGCTCGACCCGCAGGTCATGATCATGGACGAGCCGACCACCGCGCTCGACGTCGTGGTGCAGCGCGGCATCATCCGCGAGATCATGCGCCTGCGCGAGAAACTCGGGTTCGCGGTGATCTTCATCACGCACGACCTGCCGATGCTGATCGAGATCTCGGACCGCATCGCGGTCATGCTGCAGGGCGAGATCGTCGAGCTCGGCACCGCCACCGAGATCTATCGGCGACCGCAGCACGAGTACACCCAGAAGCTGCTGTCGAGCTTCCCGAGCCTGCGCGGCGACCGCGGCGACTTCGTGCGCACCGGGCACCAGCCGATCTCGGCGACGCTGGGCGCAGCATCCATCTCCGTCGAAGGAGGGGCTGCATGAGCGCCCAGAGTCCCAGCGTCGACAGGCCACGCACGCTCGAGGCCCGGAACCTGGTCAAGGAGTTCCGGCTGCGCAACGGCCTGAAGTTCTCGACGCTCAACGCGGTGAAGGACGTGTCGTTCACGCTCGAAGCGGGCCGCACGATCGCGCTGGTGGGGGAGTCAGGCTCGGGCAAGTCGACCATCGCACGGATGCTCGCGCGGCTCGAGACGCCCACGAGCGGGCAGATCCTGCTCGACGGCATCCCCGCCACCGGGCGCAGCCGCGAGGTCGCGGCGTACCGCGGCGACGTGCAGATGGTCTTCCAGGATCCCTTCGCGTCGCTGAACCCGTTCCACTCGATCGAGCACCATCTCGAGCGTCCGCTGCGCATCCACAATCCCGGGATGGGCAAGGCCGAGGTGCGCAGACGCGTGCTCGAGCTGCTCGACCGCGTGCGGCTCACGCCGAGCGACACGATGGCCGAGCGCCGGCCGCACGAGCTCTCAGGCGGTCAGCGCCAGCGTGTCGCGATCGCCCGGGCGCTCGCTCCCGGCGCGCAGTTCATCATCGCCGACGAGCCGGTCTCGATGCTCGACGTCTCGATCCGCCTCGGCGTGCTGAACCTGCTGGCAGAGCTCCAGCGCGAGGACCACCTCGGCGTGCTCTACATCACGCACGATCTGGCCACGGCACGTCACTTCTCCGACGAGATCCTGGTGATGTACCGCGGCGACATCGTCGAGCGGGGGCCCGCCGACACGGTCATCCTCGACCCGCAGCACGAGTACACGCGGACGCTTCTGGGCGCAGCGCCGGATCCCGAGAATCAAGGGATGCTGCGGGACGAGGTCCGCCGGGAGCTCGCCGCCGAGCGCCGCTGACCCGCTTCCGCCACGCCGGCTGTCCCGACACGCCCGGGCGGCCCATGGGGGTCGTCTCCCAGCCTCGATGCGTAGCCTGACGAGACGGGTCCCGTCGGGCGGAAGGGGTGGGGATGATCGTCGTCGACGTGATCGTCATCCTGCTGCTGATCGCCGCGTGCGTCGCCGGGGTGCAGCGGGGCTTCTTCGCCAGCATCGGCACGCTCGCGGGGCTCGCGGCCGGCGCGTTCGCGGCGTTCTGGCTGACCCCGCTGGTGAGCGCCTGGGTGCCGTCGCCGGTCTGGCGCGGCCCCGCCGTACTGGTGACGGCGCTCGGGCTCGTGTTCGCCGGCGCCGCGGTCGGCGCGGCGATCGGCTCCGCGCTGCGCTCGGGCGCCGACCGGCTGAAGCTCCGCGGCATCGAGCGCTTCCTCGGCGGCATCGCGTCGGTCGTCGCGGCGATCCTCGCCCTCGCGCTCGTCGCCCCGGCGATCGCGGTCGCCGGCATCCCCGTCATCTCGTCGGCCGTGGCGTCCTCGGCGATCCTGCGGGGCATCGAGGCCGCGACGCCCGATCCGATCGCCGCGGCCCTCGCGCAGCTGCGGGGCGCCGTGCTCGACGACGGCCTGCCCGGCCTCGGCCTGCTGCTCGGGCCCGGTACCGTCGAGCCCGCACCGCCGGTCGCGCTGGATGATCCCGAACTGCAGCGGGCCGCAGCATCCGTCGCCCGCGTCTCGGGGAACGCGTACGCCTGCGGGCGCGGATCGTCGGGCACCGGCTTCGTCGTGGCCCCGGACCGGGTGGTCACGAACGCGCACGTGGTCGCCGGCGTCGACACCCCGATCGTCGAGCTGCCGGGCCTCGCGGCGCGCGAGGGGCGCATCGTGTACTTCGACCCGATCGACGACCTCGCGGTGATCGCGGTCGACGACCTCGGCGCTGCCGCACTGCCGTTCTCGCCGACGCTCGCGGCCGGCGCCGCGGCGGTCGTGCAGGGGTACCCCTACGGCGGCCCGTTCACGATGGTTCCGGCGAGCGTGCAGTCGGTGGGCACGGCCAACGTGCCCGACGTGTACGACAGCTCGTGGAATCCGCGCGAGCTCTACTCGCTCGAGGCCGTGGTGCGCCCCGGCAACTCAGGCGGACCGCTGCTGACCGGCGACGGCGAGGTCGCCGGCGTCGTCTTCGCGCGCGCGGAGGACGACGAGAACGTCGGCTACGCGATGACGATGGCCGAGCTCACCCCGGTCACCGATCAGGCGCCCTCGCTCACCAGCACCGTGTCGACGGGATCCTGCGTCGGCTGACGGCACCGACCGCTATGCTTGCTCCGCAAGTCAATAACGGCCCATCACCCGGGCGGGAGAGCCTCGGCAGCGCGATCGCCGAGCACCGAAGGAGCAAGCCTCCCCGCCAATCTCTCAGGTACGCGTACCGTTCGGGCAGGCCGACTCTGGAGAGTGACGTTCGCGTCCGCCGAAGGAGAAAGCCGGATGCTGCGCATCCGGCGAAGCTCTCAGGCCCATGACAGAGGGGGAGTTCACAGGCGCCTTTCCGGCGTCTGCCCGTCCGCGACCGGGAGAACTCATGACAGAACTCCGCACGACTGCCCTGCACGACCGCCACGAGGCGCTCGGCGCCTCCTTCACCGACTTCGGCGGCTGGCTCATGCCGGTGCGCTACAGCTCCGATCTCGCCGAGCACCATGCCGTGCGCACCGGCGCCGGTCTCTTCGACATCTCGCACATGGCCGAGTTCCTCGTGACCGGAACAGACGCCGCGAACTTCCTCGACTACGCGCTCGCCGGGGCGATCTCGCCGATGCGCGTCGGCAAGGCGAAGTACTCGCTCGTGCTGTCGGAGTCCGGCGGCATCGTCGACGACGTCATCGTGTACCGCCTCGCCGACGACCGCTTCCTGGTGATCGCGAATGCCGGGAACCGGGATGCTGTGGCCACGGCGTTCGCCGAGCGTGCCCAGCGCGCGCCGGTCGCGGCATCCTTCCTCGCCGAGCGGGGCGAGGGCGTCGGGAGCTTCCTCCACATCGAAGGCGTCTCGGGCGTGGCGACGGTGGAGGATGTCACCGACCAGCTGTCGCTGATCGCCGTGCAGGGGCCCGCCGCCCGCGCGATCGTCGAGGTCACCGCGGGCGTCGCGGACGTGGCCCCCGCGTTCGCCGACCTCGGCTACTACGCATGGTCGGCGGGCACCTTCGACGGCGAGCCGCTGTTCGTCGCCCGCACCGGCTACACGGGGGAGGACGGGTTCGAGCTCCTCGTGCCGAACCGCGTCGCCGCGCCACTGTGGGACGCCCTTCTCGCGGCGGGCGAGCCGCTCGGCCTCGTGCCCGCAGGCCTCGCCGCGCGCGACACGCTGCGCCTCGAGGCCGGCATGCCGCTGTACGGCCACGAGCTCTCGCTCGACATCGTGCCCGCCCAGGCGGGCCTCGGCCGCGTCGTCGCGGTCGACAAGGACGACTTCGTCGGCAAGGCGGGGCTCGGCGCGGTGATCGCCTCCGACGCCCCGGTGCTGGTGGGCCTCGCCGGCCAGGGCCGCCGTGCCGGCCGCGCCGGATACGCCGTGTTCGACAGCGCCGACGCCGACACCCCGGTGGGAGAGATCACGAGCGGCGCGCTCAGCCCGACGCTGCAGCATCCCATCGCCATGGCGTTCGTCTCTCCCGCGCTCGCCGCACCGGGAACCGAGCTCTTCATCGACGTGCGGGGGACCCGCATCCCCGCGACCGTGACCGACCTGCCCTTCTACCGGAGGAACAAATGACAGATCTCACCGCCCTCAAGTACACCGCCGAGCACGAGTGGGTCGCCCTCGACGGCGACGTCGCGACCGTCGGCATCACCTCGTACGCCGCCGACAAGCTCGGTGACGTCGTGTTCGTCGAGCTGCCCGCCGTCGGCAGCGCCGTGACGGCCGCGACCGTCGTCGGCGAGATCGAGTCCACCAAGTCCGTCGGCGAGCTCTACGCGCCGCTCACCGGCGAGGTCGTCGAGGTCAACGACGCCGTCGTCGACGACCCGGGCCTCGTCAACGCCGACCCGTTCGGCGCCGGCTGGCTCGTCAAGCTCACGGTCGACCCGGCGGCCGTCGCCGATCTCCTCGACCGCGACGCGTACATCTCGCTCACGGGCGGCGCCGAATGACGGGTCTGTTCGCCGACCGTCATATCGGAACGGATGCTGCGGCCCAGCGCACGATGCTGGACGCCCTGGGCTACGACAGCGTCGATGCGCTCGTCGAGGCGGCTGTCCCGGCATCCATCCATGCCAGGCCCCGTGCCACGAGCGACATCCCGCCCGCGGCGACCGAGGCCGAGGCGCTCGCCGAGCTGCGCGTGCTGGCCTCGCAGAACCGCACCGCGCGGCCGATGATCGGGCTCGGCTACTACGACACGCTCACGCCGTCGGTGATCTCGCGCAACGTGCTCGAGAACCCCTCGTGGTACACCGCGTACACGCCGTATCAGCCCGAGATCTCGCAGGGGCGGCTCGAGGCGCTCATCAACTTCCAGACGATGGTGACCGACCTCACCGGGCTCGCGACGGCGAACGCCTCGATGCTCGACGAGTCCACCGCCGTCGTCGAGGGCATGCTGGTGGCGCGGCGCGCGTCGAAGGTCTCGTCGAACGTGTTCGTCGTCGACGCGGATGCGCTGCCGCAGACGAAGGCGCTGCTGGCGCACCGCGCGGCGGCCGTCGGCATCTCGCTCGTGGAGCTCGACCTCGCCCGGGGCGCGACGCTGCCCGACGAGCTGTTCGGCGTGCTCGTGCAGTACCCGGGCGCGTCGGGCAACGTGTGGGATCCGTCCGGTGTCGTGGACGCCGCGCATGTGGCCGGGGCGCTCGTCGTGGTCGCCGCTGACCTGCTCGCGCTCACGCTGCTGCGCTCGCCGGGCTCGTTCGGCGCAGACGTCGCGGTGGGCACGACGCAGCGCTTCGGCGTGCCGCTCGGCTTCGGCGGTCCGCACGCCGGGTACATGGCCGTGCGCCAGGGACTCGAGCGGCAGCTGCCTGGCCGCCTCGTCGGCGTCTCGCAGGACGCCGCGGGCCACCCCGCCTACCGCCTCGCGCTGCAGACGCGCGAGCAGCACATCCGTCGCGAGAAGGCCACCTCGAACATCTGCACGTCGCAGGTGCTGCTCGCGGTCATGGCCTCGATGTACGCGGTCTACCACGGCCCGGACGGGCTGCGCGCGATCGCGACCGACGTCGCCCGCAAAGCCTCGGCGCTGGCCGACCGCCTGCGGTCGTACGGGCTGTCGCTCCGGTCGGACTCGTTCTTCGACACGATCCGCGTCGCGACCCCCGGCGCCTCGCGTCGCGTGATCGAGCGCGCGCGGTCGCGGGGGTTCCAGCTGTTCTGGGCCGACGACGCGACGGTGGGGGTCTCGGTCGACGAGACGACGACCGCCGACGACCTCGCCGCGGTCGCGTGGGCCTTCGGCCTGCCCGAGAACGAGTTCCTCGGTGCGGGTGAGCAGGGCGAACGGGTGCTTCCCTTCACGGATGCTGCGCCTCTCGCGGGCGTGCCGTCCGGGCTGCACCGGGTCGAGGAGTTCCTCACGCACCCGGTGTTCAACTCGCACCGGTCCGAGACGGCGATGATGCGCTACCTCAAGCAGCTGTCGGACCGCGACTACGCGCTGGACCGCGGCATGATCCCGCTGGGCTCGTGCACCATGAAGCTCAACGCCGCCACCGAGATGGCCGCCGTCTCGTGGCCCGAGTTCTCGCGGGTGCACCCGTTCGCGCCCGAGGACGACGTCCACGGCTACCTCGCGATGATCGAGCAGCTCGAGGTGTGGCTCGCCGAGGTCACCGGGTACGACGCGGTGTCGCTGCAGCCGAACGCCGGCTCGCAGGGCGAGCTCGCGGGCCTCATGGCGATCCGCGGCTACCACCGCGCGAACGGAGATGCGGCGCGCACCGTGTGCCTCATCCCGTCGTCGGCGCACGGCACGAACGCGGCGTCGGCGGTGCTCGCGGGCATGCGCGTCGTCGTCGTCGCGTGCGACGAGGCCGGCAACGTCGACCTCGACGACCTGCGCGCCAAGATCGCGGAGCATGCGGACTCGCTCGCAGCGCTGATGATCACGTACCCGTCGACCCACGGCGTGTACGAGCACGACGTGCTCGACATCACGCAGGCCGTGCACGACGCCGGCGGCCAGGTGTACGTCGACGGTGCGAACCTGAACGCGCTCCTCGGCTACGCGCGCTTCGGCGACCTCGGCGGCGACGTCTCGCACCTCAACCTGCACAAGACGTTCGCCATCCCGCACGGCGGCGGCGGCCCGGGCGTCGGCCCGGTGGCCGCCAAGGCGCACCTCGCACCGTACCTGCCGTCGCACCCGCTGTCGCAGCGGGCCGACCACGCGGGCGGGGTGTTCGACGGCGGACCCATCTCGGCCGCACCGCACGGATCGGCCGGCATCCTCCCGATCTCGTGGGCGTACGTCCGCATGATGGGCGCTTCCGGGCTGCGCGATGCGACGGCCGCGGCGGTGCTCGCCGCGAACTACATCGCTGTGCGCCTGCGCGACCACTACCCGGTCCTCTACGCGGGGGAGGCGGGCCTCGTCGCGCACGAGTGCATCCTCGACCTGCGGCCGCTGCGTGAGGCGACGGGGGTCACGGTCGACGATGTCGCCAAGCGCCTCATCGACTACGGCTTCCACGCCCCGACGATGTCGTTCCCCGTCGCGGGCACGCTCATGGTCGAGCCGACGGAGTCCGAGGATCTCGCCGAGATCGAGCGCTTCATCGAGGCCATGATCGCGATCAAGGCCGAGGCCGACCGTGTCGCCGCGGGGGAGTGGCCCGCCGCCGACAACCCCCTCGTGAACGCCCCGCACACGGCGGAGTCGGTCGTCGCGGACTCCTGGGACCACCCCTACTCGCGCGAGACCGCCGTGTACCCGGTCCACACCCTGGTCCGCACGAAGTACTGGCCCCCGGTCCGCCGCATCGACCAGGCCTACGGTGACCGCAACCTCGTGTGCGCCTGCCCGCCCATCGAGGCCTTCGCCTGACGCGCCTCTGAGCCGACGGGATGCCGCGCCCCGCGGCATCCCGTCGCTCCTTCGTGGCCCGCCCGCGCACGCCTGCGGCCCGTCGCGCGCACCGGGGCCCGTCGCCCGCCCGCGCGCGGGTCGCGTCGCCCGCCCTCGAAGTCCGCGAGAGTACAGCTGGTGGACGAGAGGTAGGGAACCAACCAACATCTCGTCCACCAGGTGTACTCTCGCGAGCTCAGCGGCCGCGCGTCGGCGAAGGGCCACCGACGACGTGCGGTGCGTGCGACGCCAGCAGGCGGCGGAGCGAGTGGAGCTGCGCGGTCTGCTCGGGCGCGATCGGCCGCAGACCGGACCCCGTCAGGATGTCGCGCAACGGCGTGACGGTGGTCGCGTCGGTCCATCCCCAGTGAACGACCGCGCGGAGGTGGGTGCGCAGCCGCCTGTCGCGGAGGGTCTGGCGACGCAGCACCTCGCGCGCGTCGCCGAATCGCCCGTCGTACTTGAGGTCGCCGTCGGCCTCTCCGCCCAGCCGGGCGAGCTTCCAGACGAAGTCGGCCCGGTCCTTCTGTCCCGCGACCTGCAGCTCCGGCGCGGGGAAGCCGAGCCACTCGATCACGGCCCGGCTGACGGACTCGATGGCGGTCTCGGATTCGGGCCTCGCCCGGGCGAGGGGCCAGCGGGCGATGTCTCGACCGCGGCCGCTGACACGAGCCTCGTTGATCAGCAACAGTCGTTCGGCAGTCGACTCGGCTGGGTGCCGCATGGCCGCATCCGCGGACGCGAGGCCGATCGCCGGATGCCGCAGACGGGCGAGATCGACCGCGGTGTCCTCGGGGCCCGTCATGGCGACACCGCCCGTCGCAACGATCGTCCGGTCTTCGCTCGAGCGGTGCGTGCGCACGCCCGAGATGAGCCTCGACGCGCGTCCCGCCGGCACGAGCACATGAACATCGATCGGATCGCCGAAGATCGGCATTCCGAGCAGCGCTGCCGCGGACTCCAGGCAGAAGACGGCGCGCACGCGTCCACGCCGCCGCGCTCATCTACCCTGACGAGATACCGGTCCCAGGGAGCCAGCGACTTCCACAACGCAGCGGCCGCATAGACGCCATGCCGGACCTTGACCAGCTCGCCCTTGGCCACGCCGCGTTCGGGGTGGGGCACATCGGAATGGCGCAGCAGCGCCAACGGGCTGGGCTTGATGGTTCGTGCGAAGGTGGCCAGCGGCAACCGTCCACCATGCTCCGCTGCCCGCAGCCCCGGTGGTCCGACGCCACCTTCTGTGGACACTGCGCGTCGCCCCGCCCGCTGTGGAGGAGCGGCCGCCAAGCCGTCCTCGCCTCGGTCCGCGCGTCACCGGCGCCCCCAGTTCCGGCGAGAGTAATGCTGGTGGACGAGAGGTAGGGAAGCAACCAACACCTCGGCGACCAGCTGTACTCTCGCCGAAAGTGGGGTCGGTGCTGTCAGCTCGGGCGGGCGCAGGGGCGGAGGGGGACGGATGCTGCGGCCCGACGGCGCGCGGAGGCAGCCGGTCGCCGGCAGGCCGGGCTGGCGCGGGAGGTGGGGACCGGCCGGCGCCGCGGGCCACATCCGGGGTCAGGCCGCGGGCCACACCGGGATCTCGCCGCGGGCCACACCCGGGATCAGGCGGCGGGCGACGGGGACGGGGTCGGGGTCGGCGTCGGCGTCGGGATGGGGGCGAAGACGCCGGGCCACAGCGCGGCGGCCAGGGGATACCCGACGAACGCGACGATGTCGAGCACCGTGTGCGCGATCACGAGCGGCATGACGCGACCCCACCGCCGGTAGCACCAGCCGAACACCACGCCCATCACGAAGTTGCCGACGATCGCACCGAGGCCCTGGTACGCGTGGTAGGCGCCGCGCAGGCCCGCGGAGGTCAGGATGATGGCCCAGTCGTTCCATCCGAACCGGCGGAGCCGATCGAACAGGTAGCCGATGAAGATGACCTCTTCGGTCAGCCCGGCGCGCAGCGCCGACAGCACCAGCAGCGGCACCGTCCACCACGCCGCGTCGAGCGGTGAGGCCACCACCGCGACGGTGACACCGAGCGCGCGGCCGGCGGCATAGAGGGCGAGACCCGGAACACCGATGACGGCGGCGACAAGGATGCCTCGGCCGAGGTCTCCGCCGAACCTCGAGAAGTCCAGTCCGATGCGGCGCAGCGCGTTGCTCCCCGGCTCCCAGAGCAGGTAGACGACCAGCGCAACGAGGGCGAGCGCGAAGAAGACCGCGAGGAGCTGATAGACGACATCCCATATCGCCTGCGCGTCGCGCGAGGGGTTCACCTGGGTCTGCTGCTGGCCGAGCGGGACGGGTGCCAGGAGCTTGCGTACGAGCGACAGCACCGAGTACAGCGCAGACTGCCCGACCGTGATCGCGAGGACGATCCAGACCTCCCACGTGAGACGTCGACGGTCGTACGGAGCGAGGGGAGACACAGTAGTGGAAACCCTCAAGCCTGTGGGCCGGTTCGGCGGCGTCATCTTGTCAGATTGTCACACTCCGCGTCGATTGAGTTAAGGCTCTGTAACGTTTTCGCCGATCGTTTTGACCATCTCACAACCGGTGCTTATCGTTTTCCCATCCGCGCGCAGGTCCGGTTCAGGCCGGATTCGCGCGCATTACCCTGCACAGAGGAGACACAAGTGTCTGACAAGACGACGTGGCGCATGCGCGCACTCGGAGTCGCGGCGGGCGTCGGCGTGACCGCAATGGTCCTCGCCGGTTGCTCGACGACCCCGCCGGCCACGGAGGAGCCCACCACCACCGACACCGCGGTGACCGTTGCCGAGGTGAACGAGTTCACGAGCACCAACTCGACGAGCTCCAACGGAAACCTCGACATCAACGGCAAGGTTAACTACCTGACGCGTGCCGGCTTCTTCACCGTCAGCGACACGTACGAGGTCGTTCCCGACGAGTCGTTCGGAACGATGGAGGTCGTCAGCGAAGACCCCCTCCAGGTGAAGTACACGCTCAACGACGGCCTCGTGTGGTCGGACGGCGAGCCCATCACGACCGACGACCTGATCTTCGGCTGGGCGGCCAACGGCGGCGTCTTCGACGACGCGACCACCGACCCCGAGTCGGGTGACGTCGTCAGCGGCACGCGCTACTTCGACACCGCCGCCAGCACCGAGGGCATCAAGGACTCGAAGATCTCCGAGGTCGCCGACGACAAGCTCTCGCTCGTCCTCGAGTACGACCAGCCCTTCGTCGACTGGAACATCCAGGGCCTCATCGACCAGCCCGTGCACGTCGTCGCCGAGAAGTCGGGCGTCGACCAGGCCGAGCTCATCGACACGATCCTGACCATGCCGCGCGGCGACGCCGCCAACCCGGCCCCGGTCAACGAGACCCTCAAGGCTGCGGCCGACTTCTGGAACACCGGCTTCGACATGACGTCGCTGCCCAGCGACCCGTCGCTGTTCCTCTCCAGCGGCCCGTGGATCATCGACTCGTGGGAGCCCACGCAGTCGATGACGCTGAAGCTCAACGACAAGTACACCGGTGACCTCAAGCCCCAGTTCTCGGAGCTCGTGATCCGCTTCATCGGCGACTCGCAGGCGCAGGTGACCGCCCTCCAGAACCAGGAGGTCGACATCATCGCTCCGCAGGCGAGCGGCGACACCCTCACCGCTCTCCAGGCGATCGACGGCGTCGAGGTCCTCCAGGGCGACGCGCTGAACTACGACCACCTCGACCTGACGTTCGCCGGCGTGTTCGCCGAGCAGAACGTGCGTGAGGCGTTCCTCAAGACGATCCCGCGTCAGCAGCTCGTCGACACGCTGATCAAGCCGGTCAACCCCGAGGCCGAGGTCCTCAACTCGAACCTGTTCATCCCGGCGCAGAAGCCCTACGCGGACGCGGTCAAGGAGAACGGCTCGGACGCGTACGCCGACGTCGACATCGAGGGCGCCAAGGAGCTCCTCGCCGGTGCGACGCCGACCGTCCGCCTCATGTACAACATCAACAACCCGAACCGCGTCGCGGCGTTCGAGGCCATCCAGGCCTCGGCTTCGCAGGCAGGCTTCGTGATCGAGGATGTGGGCCGTGAGGACTGGAGCGCTCAGCTCGGTTCGGACATCTACGACGCCGTCATCTTCGGCTGGATCTCGCCCGGTGTCGGCAACGGCACCATCCCGCAGATCTTCGCGAGCTTCGGTGGCAGCAACTTCAACCAGTACAAGAACGCCACGGTCGACGAGATCGCCCAGACGATCCCCACGACGCTCGACACCGACAAGATCGACGAGCTGACGATCCAGGCCGACACCGAGCTGTTCAAGGACGCCTACGGTCTGCCGCTCTTCCAGGGCCCCGGCCTCGAGGCGCACACCGACCGTGTCCAGGGCATCACGTTCATGGGCAACCAGACCGGTGTGTTCTGGAACTTCTGGGAGTGGACGGTCGCCGAGTAATTTCGGTGACGATCTGAAACACCACGCCATGGGGCGTCGGGTGCTAACAGCCCGGCGCCCCGTGCGTGTGTCTTCCCGTCCACACAACAGCCGGCGACCCGACGCCAGGCCTCTGCTGCCGCCGTCGCCCGCCTGCTACCTTTTCTGCATGAAGGGCCAGCCCAGTGCTTAGCTTTGTTCTGCGGCGCGTCGGGGTCTCGATCCTGATCCTCATCGCCGCATCCTTCCTGATGTACACACTCGTGGCTCTGGCAAGAGATCCCCTCGAGGACCTGTACGCCTCCAACAGCCCGAACCGCGACGCGCTGATCGCACAGCGCATCGCGTGGCTGAACCTCGACCAGCCCATTCCCGTCCGCTGGTTCAACTGGCTTCTCGGCGCCGCGCGCTGCGTCATCCCGTTCGGCGGGTGCGACCTCGGCGTGACGATCCAGAACCAGGAAGTCACCGTCGTCCTCGCTCGCGCCATGGGCGCGACGCTCCAGCTCGTGACCGCCTCGACGATCCTCGCCATCGTCCTCGGCATCCTCGTCGGCATCATCTCGGCGCTGCGTCAGTACAGCGCGATCGACTACTCGTTCACGTTCGCCAGCTTCCTCTTCTACTCGCTGCCCTCGTTCGTGATGGGTGTTCTCCTCAAGGTCTTCGTGGCCCTCGGCTTCAACGACTGGCTCGACAGCCCGGTGTTCACATGGCCGTGGATCATCGTGCTGAGTCTCATCTCCGGCGTCTTCTGGCAGGCGATCATCGGCGGGAACAGGCAACGTCGCCTGGTCGTCTTCGCCGCGTCCGTCGTGACCACCGGAGCGATGCTCTACGGCATGAGCGTGACGGCGTGGTTCCTCAACCCGTCGCTGGGCCCGATCCTCACGCCGCTGCTGATCGCGGCGTTCGCCGCGGGCATGGTGCTGATCATCGCGGGCGCCCGGGCACGGTATGCGTGGCGTACCGCCGGGGTCACCGCGATCGTGCTCATCGCGGCGTACTTCGTGCTGCAGCCGTTCCTCAAGTCGTTCAACGGCTGGGGTGTGCTCGCGCTCTTCGTCGCCGCCGCGCTCGTCGGGGCGGTCGCCGGCTGGTTCCTGGGCGAGTACGACAAGGGTCAGGCGATCCGCATCGGCGTCCTCAGCGGCCTGCTCGGCATGGGCGTGATCATCGTCGACCAGTACATGCAGAACTGGAACTCGTACGTCAACAACCCGAAGGTGAACGGCCGGCCGATCCCGACCATCGGCTCGCAGACGCCGAACCTGCAGGGTGACTTCTGGATCCAGAGCATCGACACCTTCACACACCTGCTGCTGCCGACGATCAGCCTCATGCTGATCTCGTTCGCCGCCTACACGCGCTACGCGCGCGGCGGCATGCTCGAGACGCTCAACCAGGACTACATCCGCACCGCGCGCGCGAAGGGCCTTCCCGAGCGGACGGTCGTCGTGCGCCACGCGTTCCGCAACTCGCTGATCCCGATCACCACGATCATCGCGGCCGACGTCGGAGCCCTGATCGGTGGTGCGATCATCACGGAGCGCATCTTCGCGTTCAGCGGTATGGGCGCACTCTTCAACCAGGGTCTGTCGCACGCCGACCCGAACCCCGTCATGGCGTACTTCGTGGTCATCGCTGTGTTCGCCATCACGTTCAACTTCCTCGCCGACCTCGCGTACTCGGCGATCGACCCGAGAGTGAGGGTCAAGTAATGTCGATCCCCATCGATCCGGCCCTCGAGCCGCCCACCGCGCCGTCCGACGGCGGGGTTCACGTCCAGACCGCCGACGAGCGCGGCGTCAGCCAGGGACGACTCACCTTCCGGCGCTTCATGTCGCACCGCCCCGCGGTGGTCAGCGCGATCCTGTTCATCCTCATCGTCGGCTTCGCGATCTCGGCGACGGGCATCGGCCCGATCCCCGGCTGGTGGAAGTGGAACTATGAGGAGCTCCTGCCGATCACCAACGGCGGCAAGCCGACGCTGACGCTCTGGCCGTTCTCGCTCGGCGAGCACCCGTTCGGCCAGAACACGGTGGGCAAGGACTATTTCGCGATGACCATGCGCGGTCTCGTGAACTCGTCCTACATCATGTTCATCATCGGCATCATCGGCGCCTTCCTGGGCGTCGTGGTCGGTGCTCTGGCCGGTTACTACCGCGGCTGGGTCGACTCGGTGCTGATGCGTCTGACCGACATCGTCATCGTGATCCCGGTGATCGTCATCGGCGCCGTCGTCGGTTCGGCGGTCGGCAACCTCGGCCCGCTGCTGCTGGCGCTGTTCCTCGGGTTCTTCGTCTGGACCGGCATCGCGCGTCTCGTGCGCGCGGAGTTCCTGACGCTGCGCGAGCGCGAGTTCGTCGAGGCGGCACGTGTCGCCGGCGCATCGGACGCGCGCATCATCTTCAAGCACATCCTCCCGAACGCCATCGGCGTGGTCATCGTCGCGACGACGCTGCTCATCGCCGCGGCCGTCATCCTCGAGACGTCGCTGTCGTTCCTCGGCTACGGCGTGAAGTCGCCGGACGTCTCACTGGGCCTCTTGATCTCGCAGAACGAGTCGGCGTTCCAGACCCGTCCGTGGCTGTTCTGGTGGCCGGCGGCGTTCATCGTGATCCTCTCGCTGCTCGTCAACTTCGTCGGTGACGGCCTGCGCGACGCGTTCGACCCGCGTCAGAAGCGCATCGTGTTCCGCAAGGTCAAGGATCTCCCCGAGGACGCGTACCTCGTCGGCGGCACCACCGCCGACGTCCCGGAGGGTGCTCTCGTCACCGCCGGTGGTGCCGCGATCGTCGAGGGTGTCACGAGCGACCGCCCCGAGGACGTCCTCGACGAGGAGATCGCGCCCGACACGGATCGTCGCGGATGATGCGCGCCAGGCTCTCAGCCGGTGGCGATGATCAGCGCGATCGTCGCCACCGCGAGCAGGCCCGAGGCCGCCAGGAACGCCACGTGCCAGTGGCGCTTCACGGGGGTATCGTCGGCCACGCCGAGCTCCACCTGGCCTTCGTCCAGCCGGCTGCGCCACGTCTCGCGGATGACGAGCGCGGCGTTGCCGGAGTCCGTGCCCATGCGGTCGCTGGGGCGCGCGTCGCTGCCGGCGGCGCGCGACTCGCGGCGGGCCTTCGCGTTGCCCATCATGGTGGTGAAGATGCCGGGCGCCGGCGCGGACCACGCGGTGAAGGCGCCGGACGGCGTGTGGAGCGTCAGGGCGCGCGCCGTCTCGACGTGCACCAGGGCCTCCCACGGCACGTCGACGTCGTGGCTGACGTTCTGGACGCGCACACCGCGCTCCGACACGACGACGCACGGACGCCACAGGGCTCCCCATCCGAGCAGGGCCGCCAGCGGCGCGCCGGCGTAGACCCACGCCAGGCGCAGGTCCGCACTCCATACGGCGCTGATCACTGCGAGCGCCGCAAGACTCCAGACGATGACGGCAGCAATGCGGTTGAAGCGGGAGTCGATGCGGATCGGCAGGTCGGTCACCTCCTCATTCTCTCTTCCGATCCCACAAGGACCATGAAATGAACGCGTCTCCCGAAACCCCGGCGACCGGCCCCGCGACCGGAACCGGCACCCCGCTGCTCGAAGTGAGCGGCCTGTCCGTGGACTTCGCCGTCGACAACTTCTGGGTGCCCGCGGCGAAGAAGCTGAACTACTCGGTCGAGTCGGGCAAGGCCCTCGCGATCGTGGGCGAGTCGGGCTCCGGCAAGAGCGCCAGCTCGATGGCCATGCTCGGGCTGCTGCCGTCGAACGCGCGTGTCACCGGCAGCGTCAAGCTCGGCGGTCGCGAGATCCTCGGGCTCCGCAAGGACGACCTGCGGCGCGTCCGCGGCCGCGAGATCGCGGTGATCTTCCAGGAGCCGATGACGGCGCTGAACCCCGTGTTCACGGTCGGCTTCCAGATCATCGAGACGCTGCGCATCCACCAGGGCATGACGCCGAGCACGGCACGCGTGCGTGCGCTCGAGTTGCTCGACCTCGTGGAGCTGCCCGACCCGCTGAAGGCGTTCAACTCGTACCCGCACCAGCTGTCGGGCGGCCAGCGTCAGCGCGCCATGATCGCGCAGTCGATCTCGTGCGACCCGCAGCTGCTCATCGCCGACGAGCCGACGACGGCCCTCGACGTGACGGTGCAGGCCGAGATCCTCGACCTCATGCGCGACCTCCGTCACCGCCTCGACTCGGCGATCCTGATCATCACGCACGACATGGGCGTGGTGGCGGACATCGCCGACGACATCGTGGTGATGCGCAAGGGCGAGATCGTCGAGCGCGGCAGCGTCGACGACGTCTTCAACCGGCCGACGCACCCGTACACGCAGCAGCTGCTCGCGGCGGTGCCGCGCATCGGCGACGCACAGGGCGAGACGATCGACACGACGGCGGCCCTCGCCGGCGACACATCGGTGATCCGCCTCGCGGACGTCGCCGCCCGCGAGGACGAGGAGCGCCGCAAGGGTCTGGGCGCCCCGGTGCTCGACTTCACGGACGTCGCGATCGACTACCCCAAGAAGGGGCGCGTCCCCGCCTTCCGCGCCGTCGAGCACGCGAACTTCACCATCTACCCGGGCGAGGTCACGGGACTGGTGGGCGAGTCGGGGTCGGGCAAGACGACGGTCGGCCGCGCCGCCATCGGCCTGCTGCCGATCGCGGACGGCAAGGCCGAGGTCGTCGGCTACGACATCTCGAAGGCCGACCGCCGCCTCCTGCACAAGGTGCACAAGGACGTCGGCATCGTCTTCCAGGACCCGTCGTCGTCGCTCAACCCGCGCCTTCCGATCGGCCAGTCGATCGGCGAGCCGATGCTCCTCGCGGGCATCGCCAAGGGCCGCGACCTGGACGTGAAGGTGCAGGAGCTGCTGGATGCCGTGGAGCTGCCTCGCGCGTACCGCAACCGCTACCCGCACGAGCTGTCGGGCGGTCAGAAGCAGCGCGTCGGCATCGCGCGCGCACTGTCGCTGCAGCCGAAGCTGCTGATCGCCGACGAGCCGACCTCGGCGCTGGACGTCTCGGTGCAGGCGACCGTTCTGCAGCTGCTGCGTCAGCTGCAGGCCGACATGGGCTTCGCGTGCCTCTTCATCAGCCACGACCTCGCGGTCGTCGACTCGCTCGCCGACCGCATCATCGTGATGCACCACGGCAAGATCGTCGAGCAGGGTGCGACGGGGCAGATCCTGCGCGCGCCCAAGGAGGACTACACGCGCCGCCTGATCGCCGCGATCCCGGTCCCCGACCCGGAGGAGCAGCGCGTGCGCCGCGAGGCGCGCGCCGCCCTGATCGAGGCGGGCCTCGAGGGCTGATCAGGCCGCCGAAAGGCGACACTCAGAAGTGCCCAATAGAATGGGGGTGCCGGCATTCCGGCACCCCCATTCTCTTTCAAGGATTCCCTCATGGCGCGCGCCCTCCGTCCGGACCTCCGCAACGTGGCTATCGTCGCTCACGTCGACCACGGCAAGACCACCCTCGTCGACGCGATGCTCCGCCAGACCGGCTCGTTCGGCGAGCACGCTCACGTCGAAGAGCGCGCGATGGACTCGAACGACCTCGAGCGCGAAAAGGGCATCACGATCCTCGCGAAGAACACCGCGATCACGTACAACGGCATCCACTCCGATGTCCCGGTGACGATCAACGTCATCGACACCCCCGGCCACGCCGACTTCGGCGGCGAGGTCGAGCGCGGCCTCTCGATGGTCGACGGCGTCGTGCTGCTCGTCGACGCGAGCGAGGGCCCGCTGCCGCAGACCCGCTTCGTGCTGCGCAAGGCGCTCGAGGCGAAGCTGCCGGTCATCCTCCTGGTGAACAAGACCGACCGCCCCGACGCACGTATCGCCGAGGTCGAGGAAGAGGCGCACGACCTGCTGCTCGGGCTCGCGTCCGACCTCCACGAGGACGTGCCCGACCTCGACATCGACGCCCTACTCGACGTCCCCGTCGTGTACGCGAGCGGGCGCGCGGGCGCAGCATCCCGCACCCGTCCCGCCAACGGCGAGCTGCCCGACAACGCCGACCTCGAGCCTCTGTTCGAGGCGATCCTCGAGCACGTGCCAGCCCCGTCGTACGACGACGAGGCGCCGCTGCAGGCGTGGGTCACCAACCTCGACTCGAGCCCGTTCCTCGGTCGTCTCGCCCTGCTGCGCGTCTTCAACGGCACGCTCAAGAAGGGCCAGACCGTCGCGTGGGTGCGCCACGACGGCTCGCACTCGAACGCCCGCATCACCGAGCTGCTGAAGACCCGCGCCCTCGAGCGCTACCCCGCCGAAGAGGCCGGCCCCGGCGACATCGTCGCCATCGCCGGCATCGAGGAGATCACGATCGGCGAGACCATCGCCGACCCCGAGGACGTCCGGCCGCTCCCCGCGATCACGGTCGACGACCCCGCCATCTCGATGACCATCGGCACCAACACCTCGCCGCTCGTCGGCAAGGTCAAGGGCCATAAGGTCACCGCGCGCATGGTGAAGGACCGCCTCGACCGCGAGCTCATCGGCAACGTGTCGCTCAAGGTCGTCGACATCGGCCGCCCCGACGCGTGGGAGGTGCAGGGCCGCGGCGAGCTCGCGCTCGCGATCCTCGTCGAGAACATGCGCCGCGAGGGCTTCGAGCTCACCGTCGGCAAGCCCCAGGTCGTCACGCGCAAGGGCGAGGACGGCAAGGTCAAGGAGCCCTTCGAGCACCTGACGATCGACGCCCCCGAGGAATACCTCGGCGCGATCACGCAGCTCATGGCGTCCCGCAAGGGCCGCATGGAGACCATGGTCAACCACGGCACCGGCTGGGTGCGCATGGAGTTCATCGTCCCCTCGCGCGGCCTCATCGGCTTCCGCACCGAGTTCCTCTCGATGACGCGCGGCACCGGCATCGCCAACGCGATCTCGCACGGCTACGACGACTGGGCGGGCCACATCGTCGCGCGCCAGAACGGCTCGATCGTCGCCGACCGCTCGGGTGTCGTCACGCCGTTCGCCATGATCGCTCTGCAGGAGCGCATGAGCTTCTTCGTGCAGCCGACCGAAGAGGTCTACGAGGGCATGGTCGTCGGCGAGAACTCGCGCGCCGACGACATGGACGTGAACATCACCAAGGAGAAGAAGCTCACGAACATGCGGTCCTCGACCGCTGACGCGTTCGAGTCGATGACTCCGCCGCGCCTCCTCTCGCTGGAAGAGAGCCTCGAGTTCGCGCGCGACGACGAATGCGTCGAGGTGACGCCCGAGAAGGTGCGCATCCGCAAGGTGATCCTCGATGCGACCGAGCGCGGCCGCGCCGCCTCGCGCCTCAAGCGCCAGGACGCCAACG
Organism: Microbacterium sp. NPDC056044; assembly: GCF_042267145.1. NCBI lineage: Bacteria > Bacillati > Actinomycetota > Actinomycetes > Micrococcales > Microbacteriaceae > Microbacterium > Microbacterium sp. NPDC056044. The sequence goes on from NZ_JBHJWZ010000005.1 coordinate 516,683, forward strand.
CGTAAGAAGACGAACGGATGCTGCGACCCCGCGCCCTGCGAAGGGCGCGGGGTCGCAGCATCCGCCGTCTCCGAAGGCCACCGGCCGGTGGGCGGCCCGGCGTCCGCCGCCGGACCCCTCGGTAGCATGACCAGGTGACCCTCGACCCGCACTTCGACGATGCGCACAGCGCCGGCGAGGGCCGCAGGGCCGTGCGCGAGGGACTGGGCGTCGCGCTGGCGACGAGCGCCTACGGCATCTCGTTCGGCGCGCTCGCGGTGGCGGCCGGGCTCGACGTCTGGCAGACGTGCGTGATGAGCCTGGTGATGTTCACGGGCGGGTCGCAGTTCGCGTTCGTCGGGATCGTCGGCGCCGGGGGACTGGCCGCCGTGCCGGCCGCGATCGCGTCGGCGGCGCTGCTCGGCGTGCGCAACGTCGCGTACGGCATCCGTATGTCGCCGGTGATCGGCGCGGGGTTCTGGCGGCGCGCCGCCGCGGCGCAGTTCACCATCGACGAATCGACGGCGGTGGCGCTCGCGCAGCGCTCTCCGCATGCGCGCACCCTCGGGTTCTGGGTGACGGGCCTCGGGATCTACGTCGGCTGGAACCTGTCGACGCTCGCGGGCGCACTGCTGGGCGATGTGCTCGGCGACGTCCGCGCGTACGGACTCGACGCCGCGGCCGCTGCGGCGTTCCTCGCGCTGCTGTGGCCGCGACTGCGGGCGCGGCAGCCGATCGTCGTGGGCGTGGCGGCGGCCGTCGTCGCGACGGTGCTGACGCCCGTCCTCATGCCGGGCCTCCCGGTCATCATCGCGGCGCTCGTCGCGATCGTCGTCGGGTGGACGAACTGGCTCGGCAGAGACGAACGCGTCGGCGCCGAACCCGATGACGTCGCCGAGAGGGAGGGGCTGCCGTGACGATGTGGACGGCCATCCTCGTGGCCTCGATCATCTGCGTCGCGCTCAAGACGGTCGGCTATCTCATCCCCGCGAAGTGGGTCGAGGCGCCGACGCCGATGCGCATCGCCGACCTCCTCACCGTGGCGCTGCTCGCCGCGCTGGTCGCCGTGCAGACCCTCGGGGTCGGGCAGGCGGTCGTGGTCGACGCGCGGGTGCCCGCCGTGCTCGTCGCGGCGGGCCTGCTGATGCTGCGCGCGCCGTTCCTGGTCGTGGTGATCGCCGCCGCGCTCGTCGCCGCGCTCCTGCGGCTGTGGGGCTGGGCGGCCTAGCGCTGCCGGCCGAGGCCGGCCCGCCACCGAGCGCGCAGCGGCGCGGGTACCATCGACGCATGCGCCCTTCCGTCCCCGCCCGCATCGGCAGCTGGATCATCGCCCTGCTGGTCGGACTGGTGTACGGCGTCGCCGGCACGGTGGCCCACGCCTACGCGATCGGCTGGTTCCCGCTCGGCCTGGTCCTCGCGGTGATCGGCGTGACGGCGCTGCTGGTCGCGGTGCGCCTGCTCACGAGCGATCGCTGGGCCACGCTGGCCGTGGCGATCGGCCTCATGACGGCGACCCTCGTGTTCTCGGGCGCCGGTCCGGGCGGCTCGGTCGTGGTGCCGCAGGCACCGGAGGGCCAGTTCAACCCCGGGATCGTCTGGACGCTACTGGTGCCGATCATCTCCGCACTGGTGATCGCGTGGCCCGACATGCGCGGGCGGACGGACGCGGCCGCCGAGCGTCCCGCCTGATCGTCGCACGGCCGATCACTGCGGGAGGTCGCGGCTAGACTGGCCGGGTGACGTACGTGATCGCCCTTCCCTGCGTGGACGTCAAGGACCGCGCCTGCATCGACGAGTGTCCCGTGGACTGCATCTACGAGGGCGACCGGTCGCTGTACATCCATCCCGACGAGTGCGTGGACTGTGGTGCCTGCGAGCCGGTGTGCCCGGTCGAGGCGATCTACTACGAAGACGACCTGCCCGACGAGTGGCAGGACTACTACAAGGCCAACGTCGAGTTCTTCGACGACATCGGCTCCCCGGGCGGTGCCGCCAAGGTCGGCGTCATCCACAAGGACCACCCGATCATCGAGGCGCTCCCGCCGCAGGAACACTGACGTGGGGGTCGCCGACCTCGCCGACTACCCCTGGGATGCCGTCGCGCCGTACGCCGAACGCGCGTGCTCCCATCCGGACGGCATCGTCGACCTGTCGATCGGCTCGCCGGTCGACGCCACGCCGGCCGTCGTCGCCGAGGCGCTCCGCGCCGCGACCGATGCGCACGCCTATCCGCAGACCGTCGGCACCCCGTCCCTGCGCGCGGCGATCGCAGCCTGGTACGAGCGGCGCCGGGGCGTTCCCGGGCTGACCGCCGACAACGTGCTCCCGACCGTGGGGTCGAAGGAGCTCGTCGCGCTCCTCCCGCTGCTGCTGGGCCTCGGGCCGGGGGATGTCGTGGTGCACCCCCGCGCCGCCTATCCCACGTACGAGGTCGGGGCGCGCCTGGTGGGCGCCACGCCCGTCGCCGCCGACGACCCTGCCGAGTGGCCGGAGGGCACGCGCCTCGTCTGGGTGAACTCCCCGGGCAACCCCGACGGCCGCGTGCTCGACGTCGACGCGCTGCGCGCGGCGGTCGCCAGAGCTCGCGAGCTCGGTGCCGTGCTCGCGTCCGACGAGTGTTACGCCGAACTCGGCTGGGATTCCCCGTGGGACGTGGACCCGGTGCCCTCGGCACTCGACCCCCGCGTCACGGGCGGCGACCTCACCGGCGTCCTGTCTGTCTACTCGCTGAGCAAGCAGTCCAACCTCGCCGGCTACCGCGCCGCGTTCCTCGCCGGCGATCCCGCCGTGGTCGCGCGCCTGCTGACGGCGCGCAAGCACCTCGGCCTCATGCTTCCGCTGCCGGTCCAGGCGGCGATGACGGCGGCACTCGCCGACGACGTCCATGTCGCCGCGCAGAAAGAGCTGTACCGCCGACGGCGCGATGTCCTGCGTCCTGCCGTCGAGGCCGCGGGATTCCGCATCGACGCCAGCGAGGCGGGCCTGTACCTGTGGGCGACCGAGGGGCGTGACGCATGGGAGAGCCTCGGCCGCCTCGCAGACCTCGGCATCCTCGCCGGCCCCGGCCACTTCTACGGCACGCACTTCCCGCAGCACGTGCGACTGTCGCTCACCGCGAGCGACGAGCGCATCGGCGTCGCGGCCGCACGGCTGCGCGCAGCATCCGCCTCCGAGATCTGAGGATTCCTCCATCGGATGCTGTCGCCCTTTGGCCGTGTCAACAGTAGGCGTGGCGGCGCACTAGGCTGTAAGAACGCGGCGACGCGGCATCCCCCGTCCCGCCCCTCCGTTCTGATGCAGCCCTCTCCCCGGCGGTGCACAGGACCGGACGACACCCCCGGCACGACCAGAAATCGCGAGGAGGCGCCGTGAGCGACGCGGGCAACCACCAGGAGAAGGCCACCCTCACGATCGGTGGCAGCACCGCCGAGTTCCCGCTGCTGCGGGGCACCGACGGCACACCGAGCGTGGACCTCTCCACCCTCACCCGCCAGACCGGCTACACGGCTCTCGACTACGGCTTCGTGAACACCGCGGCGACCAAGTCGGCGATCACGTACATCGACGGCGACGAGGGTGTGCTGCGCTACCGCGGCTACCCGATCGAGCAGCTCGCGAAGAACAGCACGTACCTCGAGGTCGCGTGGCTGCTCATCTACGGCGAGCTGCCCACCGCCGATCAGCTCGGGGAGTTCGACGAGAAGATCCGGCGGCACACCCTGCTGCACGAGGACCTCAAGCGCTTCTTCTCGGCGCTGCCGCACACCGCGCACCCGATGTCGGTGCTGTCGTCGGCCGTCTCGGCGCTCTCGACCTACTACGAGCACCAGTCCGACCCCAGCAACCCCGAGCACGTCGAGCTGAACACGATCCGCATGCTCGCGAAGCTGCCCGTGATCGCGGCCTACGCGCACAAGAAGAGCATCGGCCAGGCGTTCCTGTACCCCGACAACTCGCTCGGGTTCGTCGACAACTTCCTGAAGCTCAACTTCGGCGTGCTGTCGGAGGTCTACGAGGTCAACCCCGTCATGTCGCGGGCCCTCGAGCGGCTGCTCATCCTCCACGAGGACCACGAGCAGAACGCGTCGACCTCGACCGTCCGCCTCGTCGGCTCGACCGGAGCGAACCAGTTCTCGTCGATCTCGGCCGGCATCAACGCGCTCTACGGCCCGCTGCACGGCGGTGCGAACGAGGCCGTGCTCGACATGCTGGCGCGCATCCGCGACTCCGGCGAGAGCGTGCAGCGCTTCGTCGAGCGGGTCAAGAACAAGGAAGACGGCGTGAAGCTCATGGGCTTCGGGCACCGCGTCTACAAGAACTACGACCCGCGCGCGAAGCTCGTCAAGGAGTCGGCCGACGAGGTGCTGTCGGCCCTCGGCGTGAGCGACCCGCTCCTCGACCTCGCCAAGGAGCTCGAAGAGATCGCGCTCAACGACGCGTACTTCCAGGACCGCCGCCTGTACCCGAACGTCGACTTCTACACCGGCGTGATCTACAAGGCCATGGGCTTTCCCACGCGCATGTTCACGGTGCTCTTCGCGATCGGGCGCCTGCCCGGCTGGCTCGCGCAGTGGCGCGAGGCCGCGAGCGACCCGCAGACGAAGATCGGCCGCCCGCAGCAGCTGTACGTCGGCGCCGCCGAGCGCAACTACCCGGGTCTGTCCTGATCCGGTGAGAACGATGGATGCCGCGCCCCTGACCGGGGCGCGGCATCGTCGTGTTGCGGGGCCGCTCGAGCGGCGAGCGGGTCAGCCGACCTCGGCCAGCGCCGCTTCGTCGGCGTTCTCGAGCGGACCGCCGGCCGCAGCATCCGTCCGCTCACGTGGCCGGATCGCGAGCACCAGGATCGCGGCGACGACCGCTCCGGCGGCGAGGGTCAGCCACGCGACGGCGTAGCCGTCGAGCGCAGGCGTGCCGCCCGGCTCGACCGTGCCGAACACGACGGCGGTGGTGAAGGCCGAGCCGATCGCCGATCCGATCGTGCGGAGGTTGGCGTTGACGCCGGTCGCGATGCCGGTGCGATCAGCGGGCACGCTCTCGACGATGATGCTCGCCGTCGACGCGTACGCGAGGCCGATGCCGAGGCCGAACACGCCGCCCGCGATCGCCAGGGTGAGGAGCGTCTCGTGGTCGAACACGGCGAACACGACGCCGCCCGCCATGAGCAGCGCGCCCAGTGCCATCATGAGCCGCAGCGGAATGACGCGGGCGATCGCGCCCGTCGCGAAGCCGACGCTCGACATGCCGATGAGGAGCGGGAGCAGCGCCAGCCCGGCGGCCTGCACGCCGAGGCCGAGTCCCCAGCCCGAGCTCGCCGGCGTCTCGAGGAACTGGGGCAGGTAGCCCCAGAATCCGAACGCAGCGGCTCCGATGAGGAGCGCGGCGGCGTTGACGGGCCAGATCGCCCGGGAAGCCAGGAGCCGGAGGTCGACGAGGGGCTCCGACGACCGGAGCTCGGAGACCACCCACGCCACCATGAGCAGCAGGGCGGCGGCGAACAGCGCGAGGGTGAGGGGCGCGGTCCAGCCCCAGCGAGCTCCGGAGCTGAGCGGCACGAGCAGTGCGATGAGCCAGCCCGACAGGAGCACGGCCGAGAGCACGTTCACACGGCCGACGGCGCGCAGGCCCGCCGGCGGCACGAGCATCATCGTGAGCACGATGCCCGCGACCGCCGCCACGAACGGGACGGCGAAGATCCCGTGCCACCCGAGGAGCTCGGCGAGGGGACCGGCGAGCACGCTGCCCGCGGCACCGCCGATGCCGATGATGGCGCTGGTGGCGCCGATCGCACCGGTGAGCTGGTGGCGGGGCATGACGTCGCGGAGCAGCCCGAACGCGAGCGGGAAGAGGGCGCCGCCCACGCCCTGGAGCACGCGGGCGAGGATGAGGACCTCGAGGTTCGGTGCGAACGATGCGACGACGTCGCCGATCGCGACGACCGCGAGCACCGCGAGGAACGTGTTGCGTCGGCCGCGGAGGTCGCCGATCCGGCCGAGCAGGGGAGTGGCGACGGCCGCCGCGATGAGCCAGGACGTGTTGGTCCAGGATGCGGCATCCGCTGTCACGCCGAAGTCTGCGGCGATGAGCGGGATCACGGGGATGACGAGGTTCTGCAGCAGCGCGAGCGAGGCGACGCTGAGCGCGATCGCCGCGAACGCGGCGCGTGGTGTGAACGGGACAGTGGGCATCGACGGGCCTTCCGATGGGTGCGGATCCGGTGAATGCGGGATAAAGTGGAGGGAGGTCTCCGAACGGAGGATGCCTCCGCTTTGAGATTAGCGGAGGGTGCCTCCGTTTCGCAACCATCAGTCTCGCCGTCGCCGTCAGGGGCGGTTCGGGCATATCGGGAGGGTTCGGTCATGGCGGTCGAAGAGCGGGTGTCTGTGCTCGATGCGCGTCGGCCGCAACGGGCCGATGCCGCGCGGAACTTCGACGCGCTCGTCGCCGCCGGCCGTGAGGCGTTCGCCGAGGACGGGTCCGGCGCGTCTCTCGAGGACATCGCCCGGCGGGCGGGCGTCGGCATCGGCACCCTCTATCGCAACTTCCCGACGCGCGACGACCTCATCGAGACCCTGTACCTGGGCGAGGTCGACGCGCTCGCCCGCGCCGCGGACGAGGTCTCCGATCTCGAGCCGTGGGAGGCGCTGCGCGCATGGCTCGAGCGGTTCGTCGCCTACGTGGGGACCAAGCACGCGCTGCTCGACGGACTCAACCGGCGGTCGCCGGTGCTGGCGGAGTGCCGCACCATCATGCTGTCGGCGGGGGAGCCCCTGCTCGAGCGCGCTCAGGCGGCAGGCGACGTCGACCCCGACATCTCGATCGGAGACGTGGTCAAGCTGGTGTCGGGCGTGGCGGCCGTCGCATCGTTCGATGACGAGGCCCAGCGCCGGCGCGTGCTGGATCTCGCGATCAACGCCATCCGCCGCTGACACGTCGTGCCCGTGTGCGCTGCGCGTCGACCGGGTGACCGCGAAACGACGAGACCGCCCCGTCGTGGACGACGGGGCGGTCTCGGTTCGTACTCGGGTCAGGCGTGCAGCGCCTCGTTGAGGGTGACGCCGACGCCCGCACGGCGGACGGCCTCGACCGCTCCGGTCAGCGAGTTCCGGCGGAAGAGCAGACCCGCGCTGCCGGAGAGCTCGGCGCCCTTCGCGGTGGGAAGCGTCCCGTCGGCGCGGCGGGGCTCGTCCGCAAGGACGACCTTGGTGCCCGCGGTCACGTAGAGCCCGGCCTCGACGATGCAGTCGTCGCCGAGCGAGATGCCGATGCCGGCGTTCGCTCCGAGCAGCGTGCGTGCGCCGACCGACACCTTGTGGGTGCCGCCGCCCGAGAGCGTGCCCATGATCGAGGCGCCGCCGCCGATGTCGCTGCCGTCGCCGACGACGACGCCCTGCGAGATGCGGCCCTCGACCATGCTCTGGCCCAGGGTGCCGGCGTTGAAGTTCACGAAGCCCTCGTGCATGACGGTGGTGCCAGGCGACAGGTAGGCGCCGAGGCGCACACGCGACGCGTCCGCGATGCGGACGCCGGCCGGTGTGACGTAGTCGAGCAGGCGCGGGAACTTGTCGAGCCCCTGCACCTGGATGCCCTCGCGGGCGAGGAACGGGCGCAGACGTGTGAGCGCGTCGGGGTGAATGGGCCCCGCGTTGGTCCACGCCACGTTGGGCAGGTGCGCGAAGATCCCGTCGAGGTTCACCTCGTTGGGACGCACCAGCAGGTGCGACAGCGCGTGCAGGCGCAGGTAGGCGTCAGACGTCGAGGTCGGCGCAGCGTCGAGGTCCGCCTCGATCGTGACGATCTCGACGGTGACGGCGCGGCGCGCATCGTCGACGGCGAGGCGGTCGAGCTCGTCGGGCGGCATCTGCGGGTCGTAGCCCAGGGGGATGCGCCCGGCAGCAGGGGAGGGGAACCACGTGTCGAGCACGGTTCCGTCTTCGGCGGTCGTGGCGAGGCCGGCGCCCCACACCCATCGTTCTTCGGTCATGCCTTAAACGCTAGCGCGCGAGCTCACGCCGCGATCCGGGTGTTTCCGGGGCGCACGCGTGCGACACGCCCGGGATGCGGCGTCGATTCGACGGCACGGCCGGATCCACGTAATGTTCTTGTTGTTCGCCCCAAAGGGTAGAGCGGAAGGCCTCAGGGTCTGGCTCCCCTCACGTAGCGAACCACCCCATCCGAACTGCTCCTGGTGAGCAGACCGGGTTCCGGTTTAGGATGGGTTTCTTCCACTTCTGTGACCGCTGGTCGCCGACTGTGATGAGGTCTTGCGCCTCGCTCAGCCGGATTGACACGCCGAGCAGGATGTGTAAGATAGTGAAGTTGCCCCGCGGTGATGGTTGTGAAACCGGATGGTGGGTGCGTCCGATCTTTGAGAACTCAACAGCGTGCACTTGTCAAATGCCAATTTTTTTCTCTGTCGACCATTTTTTGGTTGGTGGGGGTCTTTTTT
>NZ_JBHJWZ010000006.1:0-439395 GCF_042267145.1 Microbacterium sp. NPDC056044
CTGCAGGGGGGACCCTGTGGGAGAGTAGGACACCGCCGGACACCCATTCACGGAATGGCCACCCATCGCAGGGTGGCCATTCCGCGTTAACAGCCTCTCCACGGCGCCGTGGGCGGCACACCGCTCTTCCTCGCGTCCCGCTCCCGCTGCAGCCCAGGCCCTCGAGTCGACTGCGCTCCCGGGGTGAAGGCGGGGTGAAAAGAGTGCGGGCCGAGAACCCACCGCGGATAGCGTCTCGCGGGGAGGGGTGCCCGTGTGCCCCTCGGACTTCAGGGAGAGGGACTCGGCGTGGCTGAGAGTGTGATCCGCGGTATGCACCGCAACAGGCGGAAGAGACGCGATCTGTCGATCCGCGGCATGAGCAGGCGGACGGGCTGGGTCGGCTTCCTCACCGTCCTCGCGGTCGCCTTCGCCACGGCGCTGGTGCCCTCGCCGGCGATGGCGGCGGCGACGACCATCACCCTCACCCCCGGAACGGTCACCGCAGCGTCAGGCGTGGCCACGACCTTCACGCTCGGCGTGAGCTGCAGCACCGACGGCGGATGCACCGACGCGAAGGTGACCATCCCCACCACCGCCGTGACAGGCACCGACGGCGTCACGGACTTCGGCTCCTGGTTCGGCACGAGCACCTGCCCGGATCTCACCCGGGCGGTGAGCGCCGGACAGGTGGTCTACAGCTTCACGAACACCCTGCCGACCGGCTCACGCCAGTGCACCTTCCCGGTGACGCCTCCGAACTACAAGCTCGTCGACGACACGGTCGCGACGATCGCCGCGACTCTGACGAGCTCGAACTCCGACACGAGCTCCGCGGGACCCGTCACCTACACAGTGACTGCGAACCGCAACGCGAGCATCGCGAACTCGGGTCAGGGCACCGTGATCGTCGGCCAGCCCTTCACCTACACGATGCAGTTCATCTGCGGCGGCAGCACGGGGAGCGTCGGCACTTCGGCGATCAACATGATCTCGACCCTGCCGGCGAACTTCGAGTACCAGTCGCACACGACCACTCGGACGCTTCCGGGCACGGTCGCCTACGACACGGTGACCCGTCAGTTCACCTACTCGGACCCGACCGGCGCCGCGTGTGCGGGCCTCGTCTCCGGGAACCCCGCGAATTCGTTCAGCATCACCCTCACGGGCAAGGTGGCGACGAACGGCGTACCCAGCCCTGTGGGCACGCAGGTCTGCAACTCCTACTCGGCGACGTGGACCTACCTTGACGGCGTAACCGGTGCGGGCACCTCGACGCCGATCTGCGTGCGTGTGATCGACATCGCGACCAACGGTGCGAAGTCGGCGGCGAGCACCTCCACACTGAGCAACGTGGGTCAATACGCCTCTGCGGACGGCGGAGCGCGCGGGCAGTACGTGTACCCGGGCAACTGGGACGGTTCGGGTGCGACCTCGTTCTACGAGGTCTCGGCGTACACGGCGCCGACGCAGACCGCGAACGCCGGCGTCTCCTACGGGTTCACGGACCCGATGCCTTGCCTGACCAACGGTGCGAACAACAACTACACATCGAACGCGGCCGGCACGTATTGCCAGAACCCGGGGTTCGTGCCCACCCTTGTGACCACCACGGGTTGGACCCCTGCGGCATCCGAGCTGCTGACGCTCGTCTACACCGACGGCACGACCTCCACCGTCCCTTACACCGCCGGCCGCGGCTGGGTCGTCCCGACGACGCGTGCGGTGGCGGAGATCCGAACGCAGCCCGTCGCCGCGCAGGGCACGAGCACCAGCCCGACGATCCGCATCAAGATCGCCGGATACGTCGCGGACGGCGTGCCGGCTCCAGCGGTGCTCACCAACCGGGCAAGCGTCACGCCGTACCTGTCCAGCGACCTCACGACGCCGATGGCTGCACCGATCGTTCCGGCAGCTCGTCTGCAGGTCGAGATGCCGCCGGCTGACAACGGCACCATCGTCCTTCCACATCTCGCCACGACGCCGGGCCCGAGCTCTTGTGTCGCGAACACGTTCCTCACCTCCGGCAACACGGTGACGCGCATCGAGTTCGCCTCGGCGCCTTCCTCCGCCGTCTACGTCGACTATCTGGCACCCGCGGGCACCGCTTCGGTCGCTCCGGCCACCACGCCCTTCATCTTCGCCCCGATGAACGCGGCGGGGTCCACGATCCCGACGTACACCTCCCCGGTGGTCACCCCGACGACGATCCAGGACTACAACGGCACAGGCCGCACGCTCGTGCGCTGGACCATTCCCGCGGGCGTCGTGCAGACCGAGGGGCTGTACTCGGTGCGGACCTCGGCCGCGCTGGCAGTGCTCACGCTCGAGTCCGGCTGCGTCGGCACGTATACGGGTGACGTGACGATCGGTCTCGACACGCCCATCTACAAGTGCTACCTCGCGACCGGTGTGCAGAGCACCACCATCGTCCAGAACCCTCCGATGCACCCGTTCGGCACGACACAGCTGCGCGACAACGGCTCGTCCCTGGCGAACAACTACTGCGGCTACTCCAGCAGCCGGACCATCCAGAACGACACCGCGGCGTTCGCCGTCGACAAGACCGTGCAGGGAAACCTCGACCCCTCTCCGATCGGCGCCGGCGGCACCGGTCATGTGAGCGTCGACGGTGGTGCCGCGACGTACGCCGTCACGTTCAAGAACAACGGTCAGAGCGTGCTGAAGAACCCGGTGATGTACGACCTGCTCCCGCGGGTGGGCGACACGTTCGCGTCGTCGACGGCGGCGCGTGAGTCGGCTTTCCGCGTAGCGCTCACGAGCGTGGCGGACCTGCCGCCCAACGTCTCTCTGGCGTACTCGCAGGCGACGAACCCGTGCCGGCCCGAGGTCCTCCCGGCCAACGCCGGCTGTGCCAACGACTGGTCGTCGACCGCGCCTGCGTCGCTGGCGACCGTCACCGCCCTCAAGTTCGTCTACACGGGGAGCATCGCGCCGTCGGCGGAGTTCACCGCCGCATATTCGGTCTCGACACCGGCCACCGCGGCGGGCAACACCGCGTGGAACAGCATCGGCACGAGCGTGACCGCGGGTGACAGCCTCATGTCGCCGGCGGAGTCGTCGAAGACGGGCCTGCAAGCCGAGAGCGCGCAGCCCGCGATCACCAAGACCGCGGACCGCACAACGGTAGACGCGGTCGGGCAGGTCGTGAACTTCACGTTCACGGTGACCAACAACACCGCAGTGGCACTGACGAACGTCCGTGTCACCGATGCCCTGGTGAACTCCGCCGCATCGAGTGTCGCGCCCACCCCGGTGTGCGTGTCGCGCACAGCGCCTGCGGCGACCTGCTCAGGCTCGTCCACGACGCTCGCGGCCGGCCAGTCTGCGACCTTCACCGCCGCCTACACGGCCACCCAGGCGGACCTCGACCACGGATCGGTGTCCGACCAGGCCACGGTGAGGGCGACCCCGCCGACCGGCCCGAACCTCGTCAACAGCACCGGCACGGTGACGGTCACGGCGACGCAGAACGGCGCCATGACTCTCGACAAGAAGGCGAGTCCGGGAACCGTCGATTCGGTGGGAGACGAGATCGACTACACGTTCACGGTGACCAACTCGGGCAACGTCACGCTGCGCGGCCTCTCGATCGCTGAGACGGCGTTCAGCGGCAGCGGCTCACTGTCGGCCATCGTCTGCCCGAACGGCACCCTTGCGCCTGGCGCGTCGACGGACTGCACCGCGACCTACCCGGTCACGCAGGCGGACCTGACGGCCGGATCGGTGACGAACACGGCGACCGCCTCCGCGCGCACCCCTGGGAATGTCGCCGTCACATCGGCGGAGTCGTCCGCGGTGGTGGATGTCGATCAGGTGGCGTCCCTCGAGCTCGTGAAGTCGGCGTCGCCCTCGGGCGCGGCTGCCTACAACGAGGGCCAGGAGATCACCTACTCGTTCGTGGTGACCAACACGGGCAACCTGCCGGTGACGGACATCGCGATCGCGGAGACCGACTTCACCGGTAGCGGCCAGCTTTCGGCGATCACCTGCCCGGCCAGCAGCCTCGCCCCCGCGACGCAGCTCACCTGCACGGCGACGTACACGCTGACCCAGGAGGATGTGGACCGCGGCTCTCTCGACAACAAGGCTCAGGCTTCGGGCACCGCCGTGACCGGCGCGGTGACGTCGAACGAGTCGTCGGTGCGCACCCCGCAGATCGCGGCGCCGAGCCTGACGCTGGCGAAGACGGCGAGCACCTCGTTCGTCAACGCGGCCGGCGACACCGTGACGTACACATTCACGGTCCGCAACAGCGGCAACGTGACCGTGCACGATGTGGCCATCGACGAGACCGACTTCGGCGGTACCGGCACACTCGCGGACGCGACGTGCTCGACGACCACGCTGGCGCCGGGCCAGCGGGCGATCTGCACGACCGACTACTCGGTCACGCAGGACGACATGAACAACGGTGGAATCGAGAACACGGCGCGCGCGACCGCTCTCGACACCTCCGACGCCGATGTCGTCTCGCCCGAAGACAGTGCGGATGTGACGGCGAACGCCGCGCCGGCGGTGTCGGTCATCAAGACCGCCGACGTGGAGACCTACGACACCGTCGGCCAGGAGATCACCTTCGCCTTCGAAGTGACCAACACGGGCAACGTGGCGTTGACCGACGTCACAGCGACGGAGCGCGCCTTCACGGGGTCGGGCGAGGTGAGCGCCATCGACTGCCTGGCGAACGAGCTGGCGCCGACCGAGTCGACGACGTGCACGGCTTCCTACGAGGTCACCCAGGCCGACATCGACCGCGGGAGCATCTCCAACACGGGAGCGGCGACCGCCGAGTCGCCGGAGGGAGACGCGATCCTCGCCGAACCGTCCACGGTCACCGTGAGCGCGGTCCAGAACGCCGCGGTCACGTTCGAGAAGACTGCCTCGGAGGAGTCCGTGGATGCCGCGGGCGATGAGGTGACCTACACCTTCCACATCGTCAACGACGGAAACGTCACCCTCACCGGACTCTCGGTGGTCGAGGACGCGTTCTCGGGCACCGGCGTGCTGGAGGCTCCCTCGTGCGACAGCTCTCTCGCGCCGGGTGACGACATGACCTGCGAGGTGACGTACACGCTGAGCCAGGCGGACATCGATTCGGGTGAGCTGACGAACACCGCGTTCGTCACGGCATCCGCAGGCGGGGCGCCGATCTCGTCTGACCACGACACCGCGGTCGTCGCGGTGGACCGGCAGCCGGCTCTGTCGCTGGTGAAGTCGGCCGCTGTCGCCGACCCGGAGAACATCCGCGCCGGCGACGTGGTGACGTACTCGTTCGTCATCACCAACGCCGGCAACGTGACGATCACGGATGCTGCGGTGCAGGAGGGCGCGTTCACCGGCACCGGTGAACTGGGTCTGCCTGAGTGCGCCGAGGTCGAGGCGCTCGCGCCTGGGGATCAGCTGATCTGCTCGCTCGAGTACGTCATCACGCAGGCCGATGTCGACGCGGGAACCCTGTCGAACACGGCGACCGCGACCGGGAACGGCCCTGAGGGCACCGAGGCTCCGGTCTCGCCGGAATCGACCGTCGACCTTATGGCCCCGGCGAAGCCGGCTCTCGCCCTGGCGAAGAGCACGGACACGATGAAGATCGCAGGTGCAGGCCAGATCGTCGACTACACGTTCACGATCACGAACACAGGCAACACCACTGCCCGCAACGTGAGCGTGAGCGAGGACTCGTTCTCGGGCCGCGGTGACGCCCCGGTCGTCTCCTGCGAGACCGAGCTGACCCTGCTGCCGGGTCAGGTCGCGGAGTGCGCGGCGACGTACACGGTCGTCCCCGCCGATCTCGACGGCCAGTCGCTCGTGAACACGGCGTCGGTGTCGGGCGTCGCCCTCGACGGCACGGAGATCCTCTCCGACCCGTCCACCGCCGAGATCGACGACGTCGTGACCGCGCCAGCCGCCGCACCCGGCGGCGGCCTTGGCCTCGCGATCACAGGCGGCACGATCGCCTGGGGAGCGGCAGTGCTGGCGGTCGGACTGGTGATCGTCGGAGCGATCCTCCTCGTGATCCGCCGTCGCCGACGGGAGGCGCCGCAGGGCTGATCCGCGCAGTCGCATGACGAAGGGCCCCCGAGCGATCGGGGGCCCTTCGCGCATCTTCGGGCCGGCCTCGCCGTTCGTCGCGCGCCGTACCCCTCACAACCTGTGAGAACCTGGATCCACGCGTACCGAGAGGTCGCGGAGGACGACCGGGGGGCCAGCCGACCATGCCAGACAGCGATGCGCTCGCGCGCCCGGATTCGGCTGCGCTCGCCGTCGCCGACCTCTACCTTCAGCGGATGGAGGAGGGCATCGCCGCGGCGGACTACGTCGCGGTGTCGGACGCGGCACGCGACGGTTGGTACGAGATCCTGACCGCGCGCGGCCTGGTGGCGCGCGGCCTCCTCGAAGCCATGCCGGCGAACGAGCTGCGCCACCATCCCGTCCTCCTGATGATGCTCGGGCTCATCTACAACGCGAACGCCCACCACCGCGCGCGTGCGCTCCGGTACTTCGCGACGGCAGTCGTCGCCGCACGCCGGGAGAGCCACGCGCAGCTCGCGCCCCTCGACCGGGCGGTGATCCGCATCGCCGAGAGCGCCGCGCTGCGGCTGCTCGGCCGTCCGTCGCTCGGAGCCGGTGCGGCTCGAGCAGGAGTACGGCTGGTGGACGGACTGACCGTCGCCGAGCGTGCGACCGCGCGGAACGTGAGCCGCCTGTACACCCATGCCGGGCTCACGCTCTATTACGGGGGGCACACCGCCGAGGCTCTCGACGCCTTCACGAAGGGCCTCGCGGAGGCACCGGCCTCCGCACCCGAGGAGGGCTTCGGAAGCCTCGCGATGCTGGCGGGGATCCAAGCGCTGGAGGGGGACCTCGCAGAGGCGCGGGAACTCGTCGAGCGCGCCCGCGAAGAGGAATCCTTCGGCCCGCAGCGAACCGCCTACGCCGGCACCTTCTATCATCTGGCCGAGGCGATACTGGCGCTCGAGGAGACGGACGTCGAGACCGCGCAGGTGCATCTCGCCGATGCGGCACCGAGGCGACGAGTCAACGAGCACTGGATCGTCGTCGCCGAGATCGAGGCGATCACGGCACTCGTGGCCGGGCGGTCGGCCGAGGGCCTCGCGGCGCTCGATGCGACGATCGGTCAGCGAGGCGCTGAAGGACGTTCTCTGCGGGCGCGACACGGGCTTGCACGTGCGCGGGGACTGCTGCACCTCGCGCTCGGCGATGTCCACACCGCGACAGTCATCGCACACAAGGACGCTCGCGGAGCCGACGCCACCATCGCGCGCGCAAGAGCCGCGCTCGCGGCGGACAAGCCGGGCACGGCCTTGCGGGAGCTCAAGGCGCTCGCCGGGTCGGCGCTGCCGCCACGGCAGAACGCCGAAGCGGTCGCTCTGGAGCTGGCCGTGCTCGCGCGCTATTCGCACGACCTCCGGGTGCCTGCTCTCACGCGTCGGCTTGCGGCGATCCTCCACCGCACGGGGCTGCGGCTCCCACTCGCGCTGCTCCCCCCTGATGACTGCAGGCGGGTGCTGGATGCGCTCACCCGTGCAGGTTTCGATGCGCTCGTGACCAACGCCCCGGCGTCTCTGCTCGTCCCGACCCATCCTGTGGCCTCCTTGACGAACCGTGAGCGCGCCGTGCTCGAAGCGCTGCCCGACACGACGAGCGTGAGCGAGCTGGCCGACATGCTGGGCGTCTCGCCCAACACCGTCAAGTCGCAGCTGCGCACTCTCTATCGCAAGCTCGGCGTCACCACGCGGGAGGATGCGGTGGCCGTCGCGCTGGAACTGAACCTGCTGACACGGACCCTCCAGGTTCGATGACGCCCGCAGCCCTTGTGCGTCGCCGCAACGGCGATCGCCGAACCACCAGGACACTCCTGCAGATCAGCGCCTTCGCTGCCACCCAGGTGGTGATCATCATCGCGCTTGCGCCGTTCACCCCGTTGATCGCGGCCTGGTTCCCGCCGGCGTACGCCCTCGTCGCGGGGCTGCAGACCCTGATGATCTTCGCGGCTCGCCGCTTCACCGGGCAACCGTGGGCCGGCACTCTCGCCGCGGCGATCACGGGCGTGCTCGTCGCGCCGTTCACCGCCATCGGCTGGCTGATGGCGGTGCCCCTTCTCGCAGCTGCCGTCCTCTTCGACGCTGTCATGGCATTCTCCGACCGACGGGGCTGGGGACCGCGACGCAGCAGCCTGGGCGCAGGCCTCGTCGTCGGCCCGGTGCTCTTCCTCGTGTCGCTGCCGGTCATGGATGTCGCGAAGGTCGGCGTCTGGATCCTCGCCGCGACGCTGGTCGCACGATGCGTCGCGTTCTGGGCGGCTGCGGCGCTGTCTGCGCGGATCGTCACGCGGCTGAGGGCCGCCGGGGTGAGGCGCTCGCCTCGCCCGCAGGGCCCATAGCGTCGTGCACGGACGCTAGAGTTCCAGCATCCACTCGTCGGAACGAAAGAGGGAGGTCGGCGTGGCTGCCATCGACGGCTCCTGGGCGCTCGAGGTCGCGACCCTGGCGGGGTCGATGCACTTCGACGCCACCCTGACGACGGTGGGAACGTCGCTCACGGGCACGGCGATCGGTCCCACCGGTCCCATCGCGATCCGGGGCGGCACCGCCTCGGGCGACACCGCGGAGTTCACGCTCGACCTCGTCGGGCCGCTGCCGATGTCGCTCGTGGTCAAGCTGCACGTCATCGGCGACCGGCTGACGGGAACCGCCCAGGCCGGGCCCTACCCGCCGTCGAACATCGTCGGCACCCGCACCGGCTAAGGCAGCGGCCGCGGGCGGGCCA
The DNA here is from genome assembly GCF_042267145.1 of Microbacterium sp. NPDC056044. NCBI lineage: Bacteria > Bacillati > Actinomycetota > Actinomycetes > Micrococcales > Microbacteriaceae > Microbacterium > Microbacterium sp. NPDC056044. The sequence continues at coordinate 8,794 of NZ_JBHJWZ010000006.1, forward strand.
TCGGCATCGTGGCCGCCATCATCCAGCGCGGCAGCCGGAACATCGGTCGTTCCCTTCCGAGCGCGTCGATGCCGGCCATCTCGGCCGGGCTGAGCTCGAAGTCGAAGACGTCGATGTTGGCCGCGATGTGTGCGGGGTTCGTCGACTTGGGGATCGCCACGAAGCCCCGCTGCACGTGCCAGCGCAGGATCACCTGCACCGCGGACTTCCCGTGGGCGGCCGCTGCTCCCACGATCGCCGGCTCGGCCAGGAGCTTCGTCGATCCGTGCCCGAGCGGATACCACGCCTCGGGCACGATCGCGTGCTGGGCCAGGTAGGGGAGCAGCTCCGGCTGCTGCCAGTGCGGGTGCAGTTCCACCTGGTCCACAGCGGGCGGGATCCGCGCGGCGGGCAGCAGACGTTCCAGATCGGGCACGGCGAAGTTGCTCACCCCGATCGCCCGGACGACGCCCTGGTCGACGGCATCCTCCATCGCCCGCCAGGCGCCCTTCACGTCGCCGACGGGCTGGTGCAGCAGGAGCAGGTCCAGCGGCCCGCAGTCGAGTCGCTCCAGCGCTCCGCCGATCGCGGCGCGCGCCTTGTCGTAGCCGTAGTCCGAGGGCCACAGCTTCGTCGTGAGGAAGATGTCCTCTCGGGGGACTCCGGAGGAACGGATGCCGCGCCCCACGGCCCGCTCGTTGCGATAGATCGCAGCGGTGTCGATGAGGCGGTACCCCGACGCGAGGGCGGACGTCACGCTCGACTCGCACAGGGCCACGTCGGTCACGAGGTAGACGCCCAGGCCGAGCTGAGGCATCCGTGTTCCGCTCGAAAGCGGGATGCTGGTCACCATCGTCGCCCCTCTTCGTCTTCCCCCCTCGAACTGTAGGTTCTGCGTGCGCTCACCGGCAGTCCCCCGGGTACCGTGGGAGGGTGCGGCAACTGGCGGAGGCGGGCGAGGAGTTCGTGCGGGAGCGGCACATCGGCACGCTGTCGACGCTGGCGCCGTGGGGCGGCATCCACGCGGTGGCGGTCGGCTTCACCGTGCACGACGGGGTGCTGCGCGTCATCACGTCGCGCGACTCGCAGAAGGTGCGCAACGTCAGGCGCGACGGCACCGCCACGATCAGTCAGGTCGACGGCGCCCGCTGGCTCTCGTTCCAGGGCACCGCGACCGTGCACGACGACCCCGACGAGGTCGCCCTCGCGGTCGCGCTCTACGCCGAGCGGTACCGCCAGCCCCGCGTGAACCCGCTGCGGGTCGCGATCATGCTGACGCCGACACGGCTGATGGGCAGCGCCGGGCTCTTCCAGCACCCGTGAGGGTGGACGGATGCTGCCGCCCAGCGCCTGACGACACGCCTCGGCCCGACCGGGCGACGGCTCACGGCGAACTCATGCGATCCGCATGACGCGGGGCGCGAGGTCGCGGTGCCATGATGTGGCTCACACACTCGGTTCAGGAGGGGGCGCGACGTGGGCACGCTTCGCACCAGGATGCCGGCGCGGCTGAGCGCCATCGTGATCGCGAGCACGGTCGCGGCTCTGATCCTCACCGGGTGCGCCGGGGAGGCCGACCCGGTGGAGCGGGCCAAGGCCCAGGTGTCGGCCAAGGAGAAGGCGGTCGCCGAGGCGCAGACCGAGCTCACGGCCGCGTCGAGCGCATTCTGCGGTGCGAGCAAGGACTACATCACGGCCCTCGACCGCTACGGCGATGTGCTCAACGACACCGCGCCGACCGTCGGCGACGTCCGCAACGCCGGCGCCGACCTCGCCGCGCCCCGCCAGGACGCCGTCGACAGCGCCGAGGCCGCCGTGACCGCGAACCAGGCGCTCTACGATGCGCAGCAGGAACTCGTCGACGCGCAGGCCGCGCTCGCCGAGGCGGAGGCCGGTCCGACCGGTACCCCTACCGAGCCCGCGCCCGCGCCGTCGAGCACGCCGCTCGCGCCCACCGCTTCTGTGGACCGCGTGAAGCAGGCGGAATCCGAGCTCGCGGCGGCCGAGGCATCCGTCACCGATGACACACCGCTGAAAGACGCCGCCGAGCAGTTCAACAGCGCCGCGGTTGCGCTGGAGATGGCGTGGCTGGCGCTGTTCGCCGACGCCGGATGCCTGACCGACGAGCAGGCCGCTCAGGCCGAGGCGGCCGTGCGGGCGTACACGACGGCGCTCCAGCAGGACCTGCTCGTCGCCGGGTACTACACCGGCGACGTCGACGGCGTCTACGGGCCGCTGACCGTGCAGGCCGTCGAGGATCTGCAGCGCGCCGCCGGACTGCCGGTCACCGGCACCGTCGACAAGGCGACCGCCGAGGCGCTGCAGGCGAAGCTCGCCGCCCTGGGCGGAGCCGCCGCGCAGGACTCGGTCGCGTCGACGGCGGCGCTGCAGCAGACGCTCAAGCTCGCCGGCTTCTGGGACGGTCCCGTCGACGGCGTGTGGACGCCGGAGCTCACCGCCGCGGTGCAGGCCTTCCAGACCGAGCTGGGCGTCGAGCCGACCGGGACGGTGGATGCTGCGACCATCGCCGCGTTCCAGAAGAAGATCGCCGATCTGCAGGCGGCGGCTCCTGCGCCGTCGCCCTCGCCGTCGAGCTCGGACGGCTGAGCCCGTCGGCTAGAGCCAGCGGCGCACCCGCGCGCGGTAGTCGGCGTACTCGGCGCCGAACTTCTCGGCGAGGTAGCGCTCTTCGGGTGCGACAGCGCCCCACCACAGCGCTGCGACGCCGAGGGGTGCGAACACGAGCGCCCAGAACGACGGCCAGAGCAGTGCCAGCGCGATGTCGAGGGCGATGAGGCCGAGGTAGAGCGGGTTGCGGCTGACCCGGAACGGGCCGCGGTCGAGGATCGTGCGGGTCGCGCCGCCCGGCAGCAGCGCCGTGCGGTGGCGGGCCATGAGCCAGAGCGCCCAGCCGTTCCAGAGGGCGAACGCGACGATCAGCACGACGGCCACCGCGCGGCAGGGCCCCGCCGGCAGTGCGATCGGGTCGCCCACGACGGCGGTGAGGATCCACCCGGCCACGAGCGGCACGCCGAGCGCCACCGGCGGCCAGATCCGATACGCGGGGGCGTCCGCCATGCCCGCAGTGTAGCCCCGCGCGCTGCAGCCTCGGGCTTCCTCGGTCGCGCCTGTTGTGCCGCCTCGTCGCCGAGATCGCGGCACCCGTCAACGTCGTCGCCGGGCTGGTGGCACCGGTCATCCCCGCGCCCGCGCTGTTCGAGCTGGGCGTCAAGCGGGTCAGTGTGGGCGGCAGCCTCGCCCGCGCGGCGCTCTCCGCAGTCGAGCGTGCCGGCCTCGAACTGCGCGAGACCGGCACGCTCGGGTTCCTCGACGGAACCCTCGGCTACTCCGACGTCCAGCGCCGGTTCGGCGCCTGACTACTTCGCGGCGCGGTCCTTCTCGCGCGCGTGGCGACGGCCGGCGCGGCGCGTCGGAGCCGCGTTGTGCTCTTCGGCCGCGAGTCGCTCGGCCTCCAGCCGCTCCGCTTCCAGGCGCTCGGCCTCCTCGCCGCCGATCGCCTCGCCGCGGGCGACGAGCCCGGCGACGTCCGACAGCGGGATCTGCTTGAGGAACAGGGCGAGCACGAACGCGATGGCGATGAACGGCACGAGGTACCAGAACACCGGTGCGAGCGCATCGGCGTAGGCGTCCACGACGCCCGTCCGCACCGTGTCGGGCAGCGAGTTCAGCACCGCCGGGTCGATGCTCGACGTCGCCTCGCCAGCCTGCTCGGGGCTGGCGCCGGCATCGGTGAAGACCTTCGTCAGGTTCTCGGTGAGGCGCGTCGTGAACAGCGTGCCGAACACGGCGGTGCCGAGCGCGGCGCCGACCTCGCGGAAATAGTTGTTCGTCGAGGTGGCGGTTCCGAGTTCCGCCGCGGGCACCGCGTTCTGCACGACGAGCACGACGACCTGCATGATGCAGCCGAGACCCGCGCCGAAGAGGAACAGGTACGTGCAGATCAGCCAGATGGGCGTCGACGCGGTGAGCGTCGTCATCAGCACCATCGCGACACCCACGATGAGCGTGCCGGCGATCGGGAACAGCTTGTACTTGCCGGTCTTCGTGATGAGCAGACCCGACGCGATCGACATGCCCATGACGCCCACCATCATCGGGAGCATGAGAAGACCGGATGCTGCGGCCGACGTGCCCGACGACATCTGGAGGAACGTCGGCACGAAGCCGAGAGCCGCGAACATGCCGATGCCGATCGCCATGCCGATGGCCGTCGCGTTGATGAAGATCGGGTTGCGGAACATCGACAGCGGCATGATCGGGTCGGCCACGCGCGACTCGGTGAAGATGAACAGGCCGGCCGAGGCGACGAGTCCGGCGCCCCACGCCCAGGTGGCGGCGGAGTCCCACCCGTGGGCGGCCGAGCCGCCGAAGTCGGTGAAGAAGATGAGGCACGTGGTCGCGGCCGAGAGGAACACCACGCCGAGCCAGTCGATCGGCTTCTCGGCCTTCTTGTCGGGCAGCTTCAGCGCGAACACCGCGACCAGGAACGCCGCGATGCCGACGGGGATGTTGATGTAGAACGCCCACTGCCACGTCATGTGGTCGACGAAGAAGCCGCCGAGCAGGGGGCCGGCGACCGCGGCGAGGGCGAAGACGCCGCCGAGCGGGCCGAGGTACTTGCCGCGCTGGTCGGCCGGCACGATGTCGGCGATGATCGCCTGCGACAGGATCATGAGCCCGCCGCCGCCGAGCCCCTGGACGGCGCGGAAGACCACGAACATCCAGAAGTCGGTGGCGAAGGCGCAGCCGATGGACGCGAGGGTGAAGATCGCGATGGCCACCATGAACAGGCGGCGGCGGCCGAGCACGTCACCGAACTTGCCGTAGATCGGCATGACGATCGTGGTGGCGAGGATGTAGGCGGTCGTGATCCACACCTGGTGCGAGACCCCGCCGAGCTCGCCGACGATCGTCGGCATCGCGGTCGAGACGATGGTCTGATCGAGGCTCGACAGGAGCATGCCCGCGATCAGCGCGGAGAAGATGATCCAGATGCGCCGCTGCGTGAGCAGGAACGGCGCCTCGCCGCCGGGCTTGGCGGTGGGGACGGAAGCGGTGGTCATTCGGGGGTTCCCATCAATGCGGTCTGCGTGGCGAAGAGGTCGCGCGCCGCGCCGATGCGTCGCTCGAAGATCTGGATGAAGGACTCGGTGTTGCCGGGGTCGAGGAACTCGCCCGCGGCCGAGCGCACGAGGGCGCCCACGACCTGGGCGGCGACCTGCGCGCGGAGGTCGCCCGCCGCGAGGTTCTCGCGCTGCTCGATGAGGCCCGCGTCGAACTTCTCGCCCTCGAAGCCGAGCTCGAGCATGCGCGCGAGCAGTCGCGGCTCCTTCTCGACGGCGCGGAACAGGTCGTGCACGGTGTCGGGCGCGATGTCGAGGGCGCGCCAGCGCTCCTCGGCCAGGAGGGCGAGGTCGGTGAGGAGATTCGGCGAGATGCCCGTGCCCCCCGATCCGCCGGCGAGGAAGCGGGCGATGGCCGCAGCATCCGATCGCTCCAGAGGGATGCCGAGGACGGCATCGTCCTTCGAGGCGAAGTAGTTGAAGAACGTGCGTCGGGACACCGCGGCTTCGCTGCACAGCTCCTCGACGGTGAAGCCCGCGAGCCCGTGCTCGGCGGTGAACCGGCGCGCGGCGCGGATCAGCGTGCGCGTGGCCTCGGCGCGTCGGCGCTCGCGAAGTCCCTCTGCACTATCTGTCACATCATGCAGTTTTGCACTCAATAGCTAGTCGTGCAAATTGCGGCCTCAGTGTGCGGTGGCGAGTGTCGAGGCGCGCGGGAGCAGCTCGGGGAGCAGGTGCACGCGCTGCACGGGGCGGCGCGGGCCTTCGGCGAGGCGGGCGACCATCGTCTCGACGGCGAGGCGCCCGACCTGCTGCTTCGGCGGGCGGAGGGCGGTGATCGCGGGCTCGGCACTCTCGGCGACCTCGTCGTCGTAGGCGACGATCGCGAGATCGTCGGGGATCGACCAGCCGTGGTCGCGCGCGTGCTGCTGCAGCAGCACCGCCTGCGGGTCGTTGTGGATCAAGAGCGCGGTCGTGCCGCTCTCGCGGCAGCGCTCGAGCACGTCCGCGATGAGCGCTTCGCGGGCCGCCCCGTCCAGGGCGTCGAGGGTGGCGTCGACGTCGACGAGGCATTCGAGGCCCAGCCCTTCGACGGCGCGGTCCCACCCGCGGCGCAGCTGCCACGACGTGGGGGAGCCCGCCGACGTGAGGATGCCGACCCGGCGGTGGCCGAGCGAGGCGAGGTGGTCGGCGGCGAGCGAGCCGCCGAAGACGTGGTCGGTCGTGACCCACTCGAGGCGGGTGAGGGCGAGCTCCGACGGCGCCCGGCGCTCTGCGAGCACCACGGGGATCGGCAGCGCCTCGAGCCAGTGCAGCAGCGCGCGTCCGTCGGCGCCGAGGGTCTCGGGCGCGACGATGAGTCCGTGGAGGCTCCCCGATTCGACGAGCGACGCGATCTGCCGGCGCTGGTCGTCGACCGCGTAGGTCGCGCCGCGGAGGATCAGCTGCACGCCGAGCTCCGTCGCCGCCGCCCGCGCGCCGATCATGATGTGGGGCCAGTAGTAGCTGAGCGACGGCACGACCATGCCCACCCGGTACCGGATGCCGGCGCCCGAAGACCCGGGCACTGTCGTGTCGAGGCGGCTCCGCAGCGTCGCCCCGCCGTGCACGCGTGTGACGAGGCCGCGATCGGCGAGACTGCCGATGTCGCGACGGATGGTGAGCTCCGAGACGCCGAGCTCCCGGGCGAGATCCGCCACCCGCACCGAGCCGGATCGACGCAGCTCGTCGAGGATGTGCTCGCGGCGGGAGAGGCCGAAAGTCGGCGGATCAGTGGGTTGCTCCATGATCGCCTCAGCGTACAAGTGTGTTCGATTCGGTTCAAGAGTGAACGAATCTGTTCGTTTGGGTTCCGGCATCCGTCGTCCTCACGAGAAGATCTCGCTGCGGGCACGCGGTCGTGCCCCTTTCGTGCGTCGACGCCGGCCCCAGCCCGCGCGCACGGACAAGCCCAGCGGAAACGGAGACTGCGATGTCGCAGGGATGGATGCCTCGTCCGAAGGATGGAAAGAGGCCACGACGGGTGCGCATGACGCTGGCGGCGGTGGTGACCGCCGCGGTGGTCGCGGCGCCGCTCGCGGTGCCGACCATGGCGCAGGCGGCGGGGGCGGATCCCGTCACCGTGACCGTCACGGGCGCCGACATCGCGGCGGCCGCGCAGAACCGGAACGGGCTCACGTTCAAGGGCTTCGGCGTGCTGTCGGCGAACTCGACGAGCGCCCTGCTGCTCGACTACAAGTCGCAGCACCCTGACAAGTACTGGGAGCTCATCGAGACGCTGTTCGGCGGGGACCACCCGATCATGAACACCGTCAAGATCGAGATGGGCAACGACCGCAACACCTCGACCGGCCCGAACGCGTCGACGATGCGCACGCGCGACGAGTACCCGAACGTCCTGCGCGAGCCCGGCTTCCAGCTCGCCGCCGACGCGCAGCTCGTCGCCCACGGCGACATCCACCTGAGCCTCTTGCGCTGGAACCGTCCGGCCTGGGTGGCGAATGACGCCGACCAGTACATCTGGTTCAAGAACACGGTGCTGGCCGCCTACCGCGAGTTCGGGGTCATGGTCGACTCGATCAACCCCGACACGAACGAGACCTCGAACCCCAACATCCAGCTCTACAAGAACTTCTCGGGCTGGGTCCGCGGCGACGAGAAGGGCTATGAGGGCGCGAGCGCGTCCGACCCGAACAACGGCTTCGCCTCGGAGGAGGAGAAGAGCCTCTACCGCGCGATCCAGACCATCGCGGCCGACACCGTGGGCACGCCGCCCGTCTCGTTCGGCAACGCGATGACCTCGGCCACCGACCCGTCGCTGCGCGACGCGGTCGACGTCGTCGGCTTCCACTACTCGAGCGCCGACGACAGCGCCGGGAACATGAAGAAGGTCGCCGAGCAGCTCGACAAGGAGGTCTGGAACTCGGAGGGCCAGTCGACTTTCTCGAGCTCGGCCGACCGCCCGAACAACAACGCGAGCGACGAGCAGGGCGGCTTCGGCACGCAGTTCGGCGGCACCAACAGCGCGCTCGAGATGGGCAACTGGGTCACGACGGGGTTCAACGCCTCGCGGCGCACCATGAACATCTTCCAGCCGGCGATCGGCTCGTTCTACGACGGGTTCCAGTATTCGTCGAAGGAGCTCGTGAACGCGCGCGAGCCGTGGTCGGGCTGGACGTACTACGACGGCGGGCTCGCCGTCATCGAGCACTTCACGCAGTTCGCGAAGCTCGGGTGGGAGAACGCCGACAACACCGCGGGCATCTGGCGCGCGATCCCGAAGGCCTCGGGCAGCCAGCTCGGCACGGGCAACCCGCCGAGCGGTGCGCGTGCCGGCGGCGCGTCGTACACGACGCTCGCGGCGCCCGACGCGTCGGACTTCTCGACCGTCATCATCAACGACTCGAAGTTCACGAAGACCTATCGCATCGTCGCTCAGGACCTGAACCTCGGCGACGACCTCACCGGTGAGGTCTGGGAGACCCGCGCCGCGGACGCCGGCCAGGCGTACGACGCGAACTACCTGAAGCCGGTCGGCGAGGTCACGCCCGCCGCCGACGGCACCTACACCGTCACGGTCAAGCCGTGGTCGGCGACCACCTTCACCACCCTCGACCACGCCACCGTCGGCGCGGACGGAAAGGTCACCGCGAAGGACGGGTACGGCAGCGCCCTGCCGACGTCGAAGGAGTACACCGACGCCGACGGCGGCCGCGACGTGCTCGACACCGACGCGAGCGGCAACGTCAACGGCGTGACCGACGACGCGTTCCTGTACGCGGACGACTTCGACTACGCCGAGCAGGGGAACATCAAGGACTACGACCCCGCGACCGGGCAGCTCCGCGACGGTCAGGTCTCGTACCTCGAGAGCCGCGGCAGCCACTCCCGGCCCGCGGGCACCCCCGCGGTGCAGAGCGAGGACCAGGGCGCGACGCCCCGCTACACGAACGACACGAACGGCGCGTTCGAGTCGGTCGCGACGGCCGACCCGGCGCACGACCGTGTGCTCCGCCAGCAGGTGGGCCCGGGCATGGCCGGCGGCGCGTGGAACGGCGGCGACCCGAAGACGACGATCGGCGACGCCCGTTGGGCGAACTACACGGTCTCGTCGGACGTGCTGTTCGAGGCATCCGGATCCCAGTACGCGACCATCGGCGCGCGCGAGCAGGGCGGCACGGCCAACGGCCAGAGCGTCTCGGCCGCGGAGCTCAAGATCGACCCGACCGGCGCGTGGACCTTCATGCGCTTCGGCGCGACGCTGTCGTCCGGCACCGTGGCCGGCAACGCCGCCGCGGCGTTCCAGACGGGCGCGGGCGTGTGGAACAACATCACCGTGAAGGTGGCCGGCTCGGTCTATACGGCGTACGTCAACGGCGTGGAGATCACGTCGTACACGGATGCTGCGCCCCAGGCGACCGGTCGCATCCAGCTGGGTTCGAGCTTCAACTTCGTGCAGTTCGACAACCTCAAGGTCGAGACGGTGCCCGGCTACACGCCGTACTACGTTGCGATGATCGACGGGATGCACCAGACCAGCTGGGCTGACCGCTCGGTGCCCGTGCTGCAGTTCGACCAGAACTGGAGCCACGTCAACGGCCAGGGCATGTTCGAGTGGCAGCGCACCGCGTCGAAGAGCACCGCGAAGGGCGCGGCGATGACGTACGCGTTCACCGGAACCGGTCTCGACATCATCGGCACGAACGCCGGCACGACGACTCTCGACGTGATCGTCGACGGCGTGCAGGTCGCGACGGCGGCGCCGACGTTCGCCGCGGGCAGTGAGCGCACCACGTTCACCCTCCGCGGCCTGTCGGACGGCCCGCACACCGTGGTCATCAAGACCGCCAACGACGCGTCGATCAACGTCGACGCGGTCGGTGTGGTCACCGCGACGGCCGATTCGGCAAAGGCGGACACCACCGCGCTCGCCGCGGCGGCGGACGCCGTGAAGGGCCTCGACGAGAACGAGTACAGCGCCGAGACGTGGGCGGTGTTCGCGGCCGTGAAGGCGAACGCGACGGCGGCGCTCGACGACCCGAAGGCGTACGGACTCGACACCGAGGGCGCGGCCGCGATCGCGGCCCGCCTCACGGCGGCGGCGGACGGCCTCGTCCCCAAGGACGTCAGCCCCGACGTGCTCGAGGTGGGCGTGGTCACCATCACGTCGACCGACCGCACGCTGCCCGCGAAGCTCGACCTCGCCGGCACGAACGCGAAGGTCACGTGGGGCCTCGCGGCGACCACGAGCGCGAAGTCCGTGCCCGAGCTCGGCACGTTCGTCGCGACCGGCCGCTCGACCGAGAAGCTGGCATCCGGCCTGTACCAGCGCTTCAGCGCCACGGTGCTCGTCGCTCCGGCCGATCTCGCGTACTTCATCGACTCGGGCGCCTCAGGAGCCCCGGCCGGTTCGGTGTACGCCGGGGTCGCAGCATCCGCTCCCGGTCTGCTCAACGACACGAGCGACCAGAAGTGGGACGGCACGACGGCCGGTGAGACGTGGGGCTACTCCACGACGGCGACGGTCGCCGCGGCCGGCACGCCGGGCGACTGGGGCTCGTCGTACATCGGCGCCGACTACAACAAGCCGATCACCTACCATCTGACGCTGCCCGCGGGCTCGTACAGCATCGTCGCCGTCCAGGCGCCGCGTGCGGGTCTCACGACCAACGTCTACTCCAAGGTGAAGGCCGCCGGCGCCGAGACCACGAAGAACGCGACGTCGACGGGATCGGCGACGCCGGTCGCGCAGACGCTCACGCTCGACGCGGACGCGGTGGTCGACGTCGAGTTCGGCACCAACGGCACGAGCGGCTACAACGCCCGCCTCGCGCTGGTCTACGTGCAGGCGCTGCCGCGTGACCTCGGCGTGCAGGGTGCGCTGACCGTCGACGAGGACCTTCCCGAGACGGTGACGGTCGCCGGCGCCGAGAAGGCCGTGGAATGGGATGCCGCCTCCGCCGCGCAGCCGCGCGTCGCGTACGGCAAGCTCACGCTCACGGGCCGCCTGACCGACACCGACCAGGCCGTCGTCGCGGGCTACGAGGTCGTTCCGCCCGCGCTGGTGTACTACATCGACTCGGGCACGGGCGGGGCGGACTCGCCGCAGTACACCGCGGTCGCCGGGGCGGTGAGCCTGCGCAACGACAAGGTCGATCAGGTCTCGACGGCCGCCGACCAGTGGGGCTACGTCGCCGACGGCATGAAGACGAAGGGCACGACCGACATCAACGACAAGTACTCGACGGGTCTCTACCAGGACACGACGAAGCTCGTCTACCGTCTGCCCCTCGACGCGGGCACGTACACCCTGACGGCCGGCTTCACCGAGTGGTGGGGCATGAACCGGGCGATGTACCAGACGGTGTCGGTCGGCGGCACCGAGCTCGCCAAGGGCACGGTCCCGCTGTCGGGCTCGAGCGGACCGATCGCCGCGCCGCTCACGTTCACGCTGACGGCCCCGGCCACGGTCGACTACCTCGTCACCAACGAGGGCGCCGGCGCCGAGAAGCCGGTGATCTCGTGGCTCGCCGTGGCCGACGAGACGCTGCCGGGGGCCCCGCAGAACGCGACGGCGGCGCTTGCGGGCGACACCTCGATCACGGTCACGTGGGATGCTGCGGCCCCCACCGGTCCGGGATTCACGGGGTACCGCGTGTACGAGGCCGGCGGCACCGACGCGGTGTGCGAGACGAGCAGCACGACGTGCACCGTCAAGGCGCTCGAGCTCGGCACGACGCACGCGTACGAGGTCGCCGGTGTGAACGCACTCGGCGAGGGCGAGCGGTCGGCGGCCACAGCCTCCATCACCCTCCCGGAGGTCGCCTCGAACGACGGCGCGAAGACCGCACCGGCCAAGGGCGTGCTCTCGTCGAACGACGGATGGGACACCGGCCTCAAGGACGGCACGTTCCAGCTCACGATGAACCTGTGGTGGGGCGAGAACGGCTCGCTGTTCAAGCTCTACCGCGACGGCGAACTCGTCGGCACGGTGCCGCTCACGATGATGACGCCCGGCGCGCAGAGCGCGGTCGTCGACATCAAGGGGCTCGCCAACGGCAGCTACGTGTTCACCGGCGAGCTGGTCAACTCGAAGGGCACCACCGCGACGCAGCCGCTCACCGTGAAGGTGACGGATGCCTCGCCCGGCAAGCCCGTCCTCTCCAGCGACGCCCGGAACGGCGCGGGGTCGTACACGGTCACCGCCGACCTGTGGTGGGGCACCAACGCCACCTCGTACCGGTTCCTCGAGAACGGCGTCGAGGTCGGCGCGGGCGACCTGAAGGCCGCCTCGCCGGCCGCGCAGCGCGCGACCCTGCCGGTGTCGGGCAAGGCCAAGGGGACGTACACCTACACGGTGGAGTTCACGAACGCCGCCGGCACGACGGTCAGCGCCCCGCTGAAGGTCACCGTCACGAAGTAGGAGGCGTGGTGACCGGCCCCGGCTCGATCTCGTCGAGCCGGGGCCTCACCCGCACACCGGAGATGCGGCGCCGGTCCAGCGACGTGACCTGGATGGTCGCCCCCGGGACGTCGGTGGAGTCGCCGACCACCGCCAGCCTGCCCAGCTGCTCGGTCACGAATCCGGCGATCGTGTCGGAGGATCCGCGCGGCAGCGCAATCCCTGTGAGCTCCTCGAAGTCCTGGAGATTGAGCCGCCCGTCGAGCACCCCGCCGGCCGCTGCGGGGTCGGCCGCGGTGTCGTACTCGTCGAAGATCTCGCCGACGACTTCCTCGACCAGGTCCTCGAGCGTCACGATGCCGTCCGTCCCGCCGTACTCGTCGACGACGACGGCGATGTGATGCCCGTCCGCCCGCATCCGCGTGAGGGTCGGCAGCAGCCGCGCTGTGGAGGGGATGTAAGGGATCGGCCGGACCAGCCCGTGCACCGGGGCATCGCCGTTCTCCTGCGCCGCGTCGAACAGATCGCGCACGTGGACGAAGCCGGCGATGTCGTCGATCGACTTGTCGACCACCGGGTAGCGCGAGAAGGGGAGCTCGCGCACGAGCGTCATCGCGTCGGCGACCGAGGCGGTCTCATCCAGCGCGACGACCTCCGGACGGGGACGCATGACCTCGCTGATCTGGCGGCCCCGGAGCGACAGCACGTCGTCGAGGATCCGTCTCTCGTCGGCGGGGAGGCTCTGATGGGTCGCGACGATGTCGCGCAGCTCCTCCTCGCTGAGCTCGTCCGCGGTCTTGTGCGGGTCGCCGCCGAGGAGGCGCACCAGGGCGTTCGTCGACACCGAGAGCAGCCAGATGACCGGCCGCATGACCGTGGCGAATCCGTCGAGCACGGGCGCGACGGCGTACGCGAACTGCGCGTTGCGCTGGATGGCCAGCCGCTTGGGCACGAGCTCCCCAAGCACGAGCGACAGGTAGGCGATGAGCAGGGTGAGCAGCACCGTCGCGATCGTGGCGGCCAGCGGCGCGGGCACGCCCCACGCCACCAGGAGCGGTGTGACGGACGGCGCGATCGAGGTCGCACCGTACGCCGCCGAGGCGAAGCCCGCGACGGTCACACCGATCTGCACGGCCGAGAGGAACGTGTTCGGGTTGCGGGCGAGGCCCGCTACCTTCTCCCCGCGCCTGCCTCGAGCGGCGATGGTGTTGATCTGGCTCTCGCGGAGGGTGACCAGCGCCATCTCGGTCGCCGCGAAGACACCGCCGACCAGGACGAAGACGATGACGAGTGCGATGTTCCAGAAGAGGTCGCCCATCAGCGGACGGCTCCGTCTCGCACGGCGAGGGACGCGCCTGGGGTCACCCAGGCGCGGGGTCTGTCGGAGTCGGCGGGCGATTCAGGACAGCGGCGGCGGTTCACGAGGTTTCCTTCTCGGTGTCGGCCACGGACGGGGTGTCCGCGGGCGGGGTGGTCGGGCGGGCGGGCGCGGCGCGGTCGCCCCGGGTCTTGATCAGGCTCGCCGTGGTGGCGACGGCGATGGTGGCGGCGATGAACAGCAGCGAGAACCAGATCGGGATCTCGGGTGCCCACAGCATGGGCTCGCCGCCGTTGATGAACGGCAGCTCGTTCACGTGCATCGCGTGCAGGACGAGCTTCACGCCGATGAAGGCGAGGATCACGGCCAGGCCCTGCGCGAGGTAGACCAGGCGCTCGAGCAGGCCGCCGATCAGGAAGAACAGCTGACGGAGCCCCATGAGCGCGAACGCGTTGGCGGTGAAGACGATGTACGCCGCTTCGGTGAGACCGTAGATCGCGGGGATCGAGTCGACGGCGAAGATGAGGTCGACGAACCCGATCGCGACGATGACGAGGAGCATCGGCGTCACGAAGCGGCGACCGGCCTTCACGACCGTGAGCCGGTCGCCGTTGTAGTCGTCGCTCACCGGCAGCCGGCGTCGCACGAACTGCATGAATCGGCCCTGCGACGGATCGGCGTCGCCGTGGGCGAAGGCCTGCCGGTAGGCGAGGAAGAGCAGCAGCGCCCCGAAGAGATAGAAGATCCACGAGAAGTTCTCGATCAGCGTGGCGCCGACGGCGATGAAGGCGCCGCGGAGCACCAGCGCGATGACGATGCCGATCATCAGCACCTTCTGCTGGTAGATCTTCGGGACCGCGAACCCCGTCATCACGATCAGGAAGACGAAGAGGTTGTCGATCGACAGCGCCTTCTCGGTGAGGTAGCCGGCGAAGTACTCGCCGCCGTAGGTCCAGCCCGAGACGACGCCGATCCCCACGCCGAACAGCAGCGCCAGCCCGATGTAGAACGCGGACCAGCGGGCGGACTCGCCGATCGTGGGCTCGTGCGGCTTGCGGACGTGCGCGAAGAACTCGTAGACGAAGAACGCGATGGTGACCGCGATGGTGATGACCCAGACGAGCGGGGTGATGTGCAAGGGAACTCCAGACCGTGGCGTGACTGATCGACGCCAAGGTCTTCTCCATCCTCGAGATCGAGGACCGACGGCCCGGGATGCGCCATGCATCCGTAATGACGAGCCGATCGTGCCGGAGTACTCCCCCTGGGGGTTGCGAGCCTACGGAGTCTCCCGGGGCGCTTCCTGGGAATGCGCCGTGTGCGCCGGGTGGCAGCACGGCGGTCACGCCCGCCCGGAGAGTGGTCGTACGACCATCGTCCGATGGCGGCTGCGCCCCGGCCGCGACGAGTCTGGAGGCACACCGCACGACGCGGCGCTTCGCGCCGGCAGCGTCGGGCACCAGAATGAGCGAAGGGCACAACCATGAAGAAGCACATCCTCCTCGGCGCCGCCGCGCTCGTCCTGGTCGCGGTGCCGGCGGTCATCGGCCTGTGGGGCAACTCGTCGTTCGCGCAGTCCGTGCCGGTGCGCGTGCCGTCGTCAGGACAGGTCGTCACTCCGACGCCCGCGCTCCCGACCCCCTCGCCGTCGGCGACCGTCGACGACCACGGCGGCGACGTGCCGCGCGACCAGCGCACGGAGCCGGGCGACGACCGCGACCTCAACGGCACCGGCTCGACCGACGCCCCGTCCGCCCCGCCGGCCACGACCGTTCCGCCGGTCGACGATCACGGCGGCGACGTGCCGCGCGACCAGCGCACGGAGCCGGGCGACGATCGCCGCAGCGGCGGGAGCGACGACAGCGGCGGCCACGGGAGCGACGACAGTGGGAGTGACGACAGCGGGAGTGACGACAGCGGCAGCGGTCACGGCGGGCACGGCGGAGACGACTGAGTGACGGCATCCGACTCCGCCTCCTCCGCCCCGACCGCTCCCATCCCGGTCGGGGGGGGCGCCCGTGCCGTGGATCACCGTGGTGGCGGCATCCGTCGATCCGGCTCCGCCGGCGCGCCCGCTGCGGACGCGCACCGTCGTGCTGCGGCTCGCGGGCGGCCTCGTCGCGATCCTCGTCGTGGTCGGGCTGCTCGCCACCTTCGCCGCGCAGTGGCTCGCCGAGCGCGAGGCCGTGAACGACGCGGCGAACGTCGCCGACGTGCTGGCGGACGCCGTCATCCAGCCCTCCCTCACCTCGGCGCTCGCCGATGGCGACCCCGCGGCGGTCGAGGCGTTCGACCGGATCATCCGGGGACAGGTGATCGGCGACGACATCGTGCGGGTGAAGATCTGGAGCCCGGAGGGCGTGGTGCTCTACGCTGACGAGCCGCAGCTGATCGGCCGGTCGTTCGAGCTCGACGACGCGCAGCGCGAGGCGCTGTCGAACCCGTCGACGCGAGCGGCGATCTCGGACCTGTCGGAGGACGAGAACGAGTTCGAGCCGGGATCGCGGCTGCTCGAGGTGTACCGCCCGGTGTGGGCGCCCGACGGCCGTGAGCTGCTGTTCGAGGTCTACCTGCCGTACGACCCGGTGGCCGCGCGGGCGGCCGATCTCTGGCGCGGCTTCGCCGGCGTCACGACGAGCAGCCTGCTGCTCCTCCTCGTGCTCACCGCACCGATCGTGTGGGGGCTGCTGCGGCGGCTGCGCAGCGAAGAACGGCGTCGCGCCGACCTGCTGCAGCGGGGGATGGATGCCTCGGACGCCGAGCGCCGGCGGATCGCGGGCACTCTTCACGACGGGCCGGTGCAGGAGCTCGTCGCGACGAGCTACGCCGCGGAGGGCGCCGCCGATGCGGCGGTGCGCCGCGGCGACACCGAGGCCGGCGCGCAGCTGCGCGAGGTCGCCGGCGCCGTGCGCGGCAACATCCGCGTGCTGCGATCGCTCCTCATGGACATCTACCCGCCCGGCCTGCGCGCAGCGGGGCTGGCCCACGCGCTGCACGACCTCGCCGCCACGGCGCGCAGCCGTGCCGTCACCGTCGACCTCGACATCCCGGAGCGGCTCCCCGACCTCGCCGAGCCCGACGAACAGCTCGTCTACCGGGTCGCCCAGGAGACGCTCCGCAACGCCGTGGCGCACGCGGCGCCCTGCCGCGTGACGATGCGCCTCGCGGCCGAAGGGCCGGATCTCGTGCTCGAGGTCGCCGACGACGGACCGGGCTTCGACCCCACGATCCTCGACGAGCCGGCCGAGGGCCACCTCGGCACCCGGGTGCTGCAGGATCTCGCGCAGCAGGCCGGGGCGGAGCTGCGCCTGGCCACCCGGCCCGGCGGCGGCACCCGCTGGCGGCTGCGCATCCCGGCCGCCGCAGGACGAAAGGACGCACGCCGATGATCCGGGTGATGGTGGTCGACGACCACGCCATGGTGCGCGAGGGCCTCGCCTCCGTCCTGGCGGCCGAGGGCGACATCGACGTCGTCGCGGATGCGGCGAACGGTGCCGAGGCCGTCGGTCTCGTGGCCGAGCACCGGCCCGACGTGGTCGTGATGGACCTGTCCATGCCCGTCATGGACGGCGTCGCGGCGACCCGCGCGGTGCGTGAGGCGATTCCCACGATCCGCGTGCTCGTGCTCACGTCGTTCACCGACCGTGACCGCGTGCGGCGGGCGCTCGAGGCGGGGGCGACGGGCTACCAGCTGAAGGACGCGGAACCTGCCGACCTGCGTGCGGCGGTGCGGGCGGTGGCCGCCGGCCATGCGCCGCTCGACCCGCGCGTGGCGACGGCGCTGCTGCCCGCAGCATCCGTCTCCCGTCAGCTCAGCGATCGCGAACGCGAGGTGCTCGCCCTCGTGGCCGAAGGCCTCGCGAACAAGCAGATCGCCACGCGGCTCGGCATCGCCGAGCGCACCGTCAAGGCGCACCTCGGGAGCATCTTCCGCGAGATCGGGGTGGCCGATCGCACCAGCGCGGCGCTGTGGGCGCGGGAGCACCTGGGCTGACGCGCGCGCGGACTCACACCTCGTTCACAGACCTCAGGCGGAACCTGAAGTCGTGGGAGTCTCCGAGGAGGGGTCCGGATCGGTCGCGGTCGCGCAGGCGGACGCGACCGGAAGACGGATGCCGTCGCCCGAGGCTCTGCTCGCAGACACCGCCGATCCGCGGCGCCTGGGCGTGGCTGCCGCCCTCGTCGGGGTGCTCGCGGCCGCGGTGAGCGCGGCCGGGTCGTGGATCCCGTCGCTGTGGGGCGACGAGGCGGCGAGCGTGCTCTCGGCGCTCCGCCCCGGCGAGAGCCTGCTCACGATGCTCACGCACGTGGATGCGGTGCACGGGGCGTACTACCTCGGCCTGCATGCCTGGGTGCATCTGTTCGGTTCGAGCCCGTTCGCCGTGCGGCTGCCGTCGGCCTTCGCCGTCGCGGTCTGCGCGGCGGCGGTCACGTGGCTCTGCGGACGCTTCGGCTCGCTCGGGTTCGCGGTGCTCGCCGGCGCGCTCGCCGCGATCCTTCCGCGACTGACCTACGCCGGCGAGGAGGCGCGGGGCTACGCGTTCGCGGCGGCGATCGCGACCCTGCTCTGGATCGTCGTCGTCGAACTGCTCCGGCGACCGTCGCCGTCGCGGCGATGGTGGGTGCTCTACGCGACCGCCCTCACGGTCGGGATCTACGTGTTCCTCTATCTCGCGCTGCTGACCCTCGCGGTCGGTCTCGCGCTCGCGGTCGACGCGCGCGGGCGGCGTCAGCTGCGGCGCTGGCTCATCGCGTCGGCTGGTGCCGCCGTCGCCGCGAGTCCGGTCGTCGTGCTCGCGGTCACCCAGCGGCAGCAGATCGCGTTCCTCGCGCACCGCGACGTGGTGAACCCGACCTCGATCCTGATCAAGATGTGGTTCAGTGCGTGGCCGTTCGCACTCATCGCCTGGACGCTCATCGGCGTCGCGGTCGTCATGTGGGTGCGACGCCTGCAGCGCCGGCGCAGGCAGGGCGTTCCCGCCGCACTCGATCTCGAGACCGTCGCGCTCGCGTGGCTCGTGGTGCCCACCGGCATCCTGCTGGCGGCGAGCCCTCTCGTCGCCGGGTTCACCCCGCGCTACGGCACGTTCGCCGCTCCGGCGGCGGCGATCCTCATCGCGCTCGGGGTGTGGCGGCTGGGCGACCTGCGCTTCGGCTGGGGCGTGCCGCGCACCGCGCTCGCCGGGCTCGCGGTGGTCGCCGTGGTGGCCGCCGCGATGCCCGTGTGGGCCGCGCAGCGCACGCCATGGGCGAAGAACAAGTCCGACTGGAACGACATCGCCGCCACGATCCAGCACGACGCGCAACCGGGCGACGCCATCGTGTTCGACGACTCGGTGCGCCCGTCGCGGCGTCCTCGCCTGGCGCTCGAGACCGACCCCGCCGCCTTCGCCGGGATCGCCGACGTGACCCTTGAGACCTCCTACGCCGACAGCACGAGCTGGCACTCGAGCGTGTACTCGGTCGCCGAGGCCGCGCGCCTCGGGCGATTCGCGGCCGTGGACCGCGTGTGGGTCGTCGAATACGCGCGGGGCGGCGAGGTCGACTCGAGCGCCGTGTCGGATCTGGAGGCGCTGGGCTACCAGCAGGCGGATCGCATCCCGCTGCACAGCAGCGTCGTGCTCCTCTTCACCCGCTGAGACGGATGCTGCGGCCGCGGCATCCGTCTCCTTCCAGGTCTCAGAGCCAGTGGCGCTTGCGGAAGACCCAGTACAGGGTGAGGCTCGTCGCCGCCATGAGGCCGAGCGCCATGGGGTAGCCGAGGGGCCATGCCAATTCCGGCATGTATTCGAAGTTCATGCCGTAGATGGTGCCGACGAGCGTGGGGCCGAACAGGATCGCGGCCCAGCCCGAGATCTTCTTCACCTGCTCGTTCTGCATCAGGGCGGTGTCGGTCTGGCGCTGCGTCACGATCGTCGCGTTCACGGTGAGCGCATTGTCGAGGATCGCGCGGAACGCCGCGGTCTTCTCGATGATGCGCAGCGCGTGGTCGTGCACGTCGCGCAGCGACCGCTGCAGCTCGAGATCGACCTCGTACTTCGGGGCGCCGCGCTGCAGCCCTTCGAGCATGTCGGCGAGGGGCATGACCGCGCGCTGCAGCGCGATGACTTCGCGCGACAGATCGTAGATGCGCTTGGAGAGTGAGACGCCGCCGGCCTCGAACAGGGCGTCCTCGATCTCGTCGATGTCGTTCTCCACGCCCTCGATGACGGGCGTGTACTCGTCGACGACCTCGTCGAGGATCGCGTAGAGCACCGCCTCGGGCCCACGGGCGAGGAGTTCGGGCTCGTGCTCCATGCGCTTTCGCACGCGGCTCAGGTCGGGGGACTCGGCATGCCGGATGGTCACGATGAAGTCCGGTCCGACGAACACGTGCAGCTCGCCGAACTCGACGGTCTCGCTCTCGTCGATGTAGCGGGCGGGGCGCAGCACGACGAACAGGATGTCGCCGTAGCGCTCCAGCTTCGAGCGCTGGTGCCCGGTGAGCGCATCCTCGACCGCCAGCGGGTGCAGCGAGAACTCGTCGGCGACCTGCGCGATCTCCTCCGGCGTCGGGCGGAACAGCCCGATCCACGCCATCCCGTGCTGCGCGCGGGTGTACTCGAAGGTCTCGGCGAGGCTCGACGGATTCTCGATCCGCTTACCGGCGACGTACACGCCGTTGTCGACGATGGGCATCGGGCAATTCTCCTCGGCGGGCGGGACGGCGGGCAACGATCCTCACGATTCCATGACGACGGATGCTGCGCGGTTGGGCGCGTCGGATCAACCGCCTCCGCCGGGGTCGCCGCCGTTGTCGCCGCCGTTCCCGGTGCCGTTGCCGGTGCCGCTGTTGCCGTTGCCGTTGTTGCCTCCGTTGCCGCTGCCGTTCCCGTCGCCGTTGTCGCCGCCGTTGCCGGAGTCGCCGCTGGCCCGGCCGGCGCTGGGATGGATCGTGACGGTCGCACCGGCGGTGGCCCGGCCGGCGCCGGGATCCTGGCTCGCGACGAGCCCGGCCGCGACGTCGGACTCGACCGTGTCGCCGACCTGGACGACGAAGCCCGCGGCCTCGAGCCGGCTCTGCGCGTCGGCGACCGTCAGCCCGTTCACGTCGGGCACCGTGGCCTGCGAGGACTTGGTGAGATTCGGGTCGGGACTCGGGAAGGCGTCGCCGCCGTAGGCGTCGTCCGCCGCGGCCTGCACCGCGCGGCCGATGCGGTAGCGGATGTCGGACAACCGGGTGCCCTGGTGCCAGGTCTGGAACACGTCGCCGAAGCCCTCGACGTTGCCCGCCCACGTCGCCGTGGTGACCTTGGTGCTCGACTCGATCATCCAGGTCTGCCACGCCTCGTGCGTGCCCGTCTTGCCGAGGAGCGGCGTGCCGTCGCCGGGGTTTCCGGCGCTTCCCGTCCCTCCGGACGCCATCACGCCCTGCAGCGCATAGGCGGCGGTCGCGGCGACCTTCGGGTCCAGGGCCGGGGTGCACGTGCGTTCTGGCTTCGCGATCTCGTTGCCCGCAGCATCCGTCACCCGATCGATGGCCTGCGGCTGGCAGTAGGTGCCGCCGTTCGCGACGGTGGCGTAGGCGGCGGCCATGGCGATCGGCGACACCTGAGCCGTGCCGATGACCGAGTTCAGGGTGTCCATCACGATCGGCGTGCCGTCGCTCTGCGTGACGCCGAGCTTGGCGGCCACGTTCTGGATGTCGCAGAGGTCGAGCTTTTCGGCCATGGCGAAGTAGCCGGTGTTCAGCGAGGCGGCCGTGAACTGCATCGGCGTGCCGATGCGGCCCGCCGCTTTGCCGAAGTTGTTGACGAGGGTGTGATCGGTGTTGTCCCAGTCGCCCTGGCACGAGTTGGTGAGGTGCTCGAACACGCGCAGCCGCCCGTCGAGCGTCTCGTTGACGGAGTGCCCCTGCTCGAGCCAGTCGAGCAGCGTGAACAGCTTGAAGGTCGAGCCGGCGTTGAACCCCGTGGAGCCGCCCGCGGAGGGGTCACCGGCGAAGACGAGTGACGAGTAGTCGGGATCGTCGTCGGCCGCGGCGTCCTCGCCGTACTTCGTGTTCTGCGCGATCGCCAGAATGCGGCCGGTGGATGCCTCGATGCTGACCGTCGTGGAGCCGAAGCGTCCTGTCGCGGCGCCGGGGGAGGTGGGCATCGTGGCCGAGGCGGGCGCGTACTGCGTCATCGCTTCCTCGGCGGCGGACTGCACGCGCGAGTCGAGCGTCGTGTAGACGTTCAGCCCGCCGCGCTGGAGCGTCTGCAGGCGGTCGCTCGGGGTCTCACCGAACGCCGGGTCGCTCAGGATCACGTCCTTCACGTACTCGCAGAAGTAGGCCGCGCCGCCTGCCGCCGCGCAACCGGTGAAGGTGGGTGTGATGGCCGGGGTGATCGGC
This sequence comes from Microbacterium sp. NPDC056044, assembly GCF_042267145.1. Classification (NCBI taxonomy): domain Bacteria; kingdom Bacillati; phylum Actinomycetota; class Actinomycetes; order Micrococcales; family Microbacteriaceae; genus Microbacterium; species Microbacterium sp. NPDC056044. The sequence goes on from NZ_JBHJWZ010000006.1 coordinate 30,951, forward strand.
TCGATCGCGGCGGCGACGTATGCGTCGCGTGTGATCTTGCCGTCGTCGAGCATGCGACTCAGCACGTAGAGCTGGCGCACCTTCGTCGAGGTGTAGCCGTCGGCCGCCGCGAGCTTCTGGTCCTCGGTGATCTCGCCGGACGTCACCAGCGCGTCCAGCGCGCCGAGCTGGGCGCCGTCGTCGATGACGCCGTCGGGGGCCTTGTTGAACGTCGTGCCGTCCGACGTCGTGATCGAGCCGGCGGGCCGGTCGATCCGGTAGCTGTTGGGGTTCTGCACCATCCCTGCGAGCGTCGCCGCCTGCCCGAGGGTGAGGTTCGCGGCCGTCGTGCCGAAGTAGTAGCGCGCCGCCGCCTCGACGCCGTACGTGGTGCCGCCGAAGTTCGCGATGTTGAGGTAGCCGAGCAGGATCTCGTCCTTCGAGTACTTCTGCTCGAGGGCGATCGCGTAGCGCATCTCCTGCAGCTTGCGCTCGATGCCGGGCGTGCCGGAGGAGGTGGTGGCTTCGGACCAGCAGTCGTACTTGTCCTGCTGCGTCTTCGCGGTCGCCTCGCACTGCTGCACGAGGACGTTCTTGACGTACTGCTGGCTGATGGTCGACCCGCCCTGGGTCTCGCCGCCGCCCCCGAGGTTCGACAGCACGGCCCGGGTGGTGCCGATGATGTCGACGCCGCCGTGGTCGTAGTAGCGCGGGTCCTCGCTCGACAGGATCGCGTCGTACATCACCGGCGAGATCTGGTCCTGCGTCACGGGCGTGCGGTCCTGCTCGAGGAAGCGCGCCATCAGCACCTCCTCACCCGTGTCGGGGTCGGTGGCGTAGAAGTTGCTCGGCACCATCAGCTGGTCGATCTCGAGCGTGCCGGGAAGGTTGTCGAACAGCGTGATCGTCTGCGAGGCGGCCGCGCTGGTGAGGGCCACCGCGGGGGTGACCGTCGCGGCCACGAGGACTCCGGCAAGGGCACTGAGGCCGAGCAGCCCGGCGAGACCGCCGAGGATTCCGCTCGCCCGTCGTCGGGAATCGGGCATGGGATCGAGCGTAGGAACCGGGCCTGGACGGTTCTGGTGACGAAGCTATGCGCGAGGTGGACGCGGTGGCCCTCCGCGGCGCGGACGATCGTTCGCAGGACCGTTTCGAGTGAGGCCGGCGCGCTTCCCGGGATTCCGTGGGCGGCACCCGTGCGGCGCGGGAACAGTCCTGCAAACGGCAGAGGATGAGGGGCGGCGGGGCGTCGGTGGGGGTGACTACTCTGGCCCGCATGACCATCGATCGGCGTCTGCTCGACTGGCTGCTCGACTCCGACCCTGCGCTGCGCTGGCAGGTCGAGCGCGATCTCGCGGGCGCTTCGCCCGAAGTCTGGGAGGCGACGCGGGCGCGTGTCGCGACCGAGGGCTTCGGTGCGCGGCTGCTGGCCGCGCAGGACGACGACGGCCAGTGGGCCGGCGGGGCATTCTTTCCCGCGGGCTTCTTCGGCAGTGCTGAGCAGGAGGAGCCCGGCCAGCCCTGGGTCGCGACGACGTGGGCGCTGAAGGACCTCCGCGAGTGGGGCGTCGACGCGGCGGCGCTCGCCGGCACCGCCGACAAGCTCGCCCGGAACAGCCGGTGGGAGTACGACGACCTGCCGTACTGGGGCGGCGAGGTCGACGTCTGCATCAACTCGTACACGCTGGCGAGTGGTGCGTGGCTCGGGGCAGACGTCTCGCGGCTGGTCGCCTGGTTCCCCGAGCATCGCCTGGCCGACGGCGGCTGGAACTGCGAGGCGGAGGAGGGCGACTCGGTCCGCTCCTCGTTCCACTCGACGCTCAACGCGGCGCGCGGCATCCTCGCGTACGAGCGGATCACGGGCGACACGAGCATGCGCGACGCGCGCCACGGCGGCGAGGAGTACCTCCTGTCGCGGCACCTGATGAACCGCGCGACGACCGGTGAGGTCGTGGGCCCGTTCGTCACGCGGTTCGTGTACCCCAACCGGCACCGCTACAGCGCGCTGGTCGCGCTCGACCACTTCCGCGACGTCGCGCTGCTCGAAGGCACGCCGCCCGATCCACGTCTCGCCGACGCCGTCGAGGTCGTGCGTGCCGCCCGGCAGCCCGACGGCACGTGGCTGCAGACCACCCCGCTCCCCGGCCACACCTGGTTCGACGTCGACGTCGCCGAGGGCGAGCCGTCGAAGTGGCTCACGCTGGTCGGCACGAGGGTGCTGGATTGGTGGGATGCCTCGGCCTGACGCGTCTTCCGCCTTCGGCGAACTTCCGCCGCGGGGGCCGGGGCGGGTCGACACTGGTCTCGTGGACGATCAGGAGGCGCTCGACGCCTACTCCTCGACGGTGATGCGCGTCGCGCAGATCGTGCTGCCGTCCGTCGCGGCGGTGAGTGTGCGCACGCGCCAGGGTGCAGGGGCGGGCAGCGCGTCGGTCATCACCTCGGACGGGCACCTGCTCACCAGCGCACACGTCGTCGAGGGTGCGATCGGGGTGGAGGTCGCGTTTCCGGACGGCACGGTGGCGGCGGCATCCGTCATCGGAGCTGACCCCCTCTCGGACCTCGCCGTGCTGCGCGCGGACGTCGACACCCCGCCACCGTTGACGATGGGGGATGCCTCGAAACTCGGAGTCGGGCAGCTCGTCGTCGCGCTCGGCAATCCGCGGGGCTTTTCGGGCAGCGTGACCGCGGGCATCGTGTCGGCGCTCGGGCGATCTCTGCCCACGCGGTCCGGGCGGGTGATCGACGAGGTGATCCAGACCGACGCGGCGCTCAACCCCGGCAACAGCGGCGGCGTGCTCGCCGACAGCGCCGGCCGGATGGTCGGGGTGAACACCGCCGTCGCCGGCGTGGGACTCGGGCTCGCCGTGCCGATCAACGCCACGACTCGCGAGATCATCGATGCCCTGCGGGTGTCGGGCCGCGTGCGGCGCGCCTGGCTGGGCATCGCCGGCTCGACGGTGCCGCTCGGCCCCGACGTCGCGGCCAAGGCAGGATCGCGGGTCGGGATGCAGGTGGTCTCGGTGGTGCCCGACAGCCCGGCGGCGGTGGCCGGCGCCCGCGTCGGCGACATCGTGCTGTCGCTCGACGGTGTCACGATCGCCGACCCGACGGCGCTGCAGCGCCGCATGGTCGAGGGCGCGATCGGGCGCCGCATGGAGATGACCCTCTGGCGCAACGGCGCGCTGGTCGACGTCGTCGTGCTTCCGGAGGAGCTGCGGGTGCGCTGACCGTGCGTGGATCTACGCTGTGACTGCCGGCGACGGAAGGAATCGCGATGTCCACTCACGACGAGCATGTTGAGCCCCACGTCCCGGGGTCCGGGGAGTCGAGCATCCCCGAGCTCGAGGTCGATGAGACGATCCCGCCGCGTCCCGAGGAGGAGATCGCCGACGTCGCGCGCGCCGAGCCCGACGTCGAAGACCACACCCGCCATCGGAACATCGTCCGCGTGTGGCGCGGAGTGATCCGCACCGAGGACCGCGACGAGTACGTCGACTACGTCGAGCGGACCGGGATCGAGGAGTACCGCGCACTTCCTGGGAACAAGGACGCCTGGACTCTCACGCGCGAACTCGCCGACGGCCTGACGGAGATCCTGACGGTCTCGCGGTGGGACAGCCTAGATAGCATCCGAGGATTCGCGGGCGACGACGTCGACAGGGCGGTGTACTACCCGGAGGACGACCGGTTCCTCGTCGAGCGGGACGACACCGTGCGCCACTACGTGCAGCGCAGCTGACCCGTCACGGGTACGTGGCCCCCGCGTCAGCCGCCCAGGGTCTCGACGGCGAGGGCCGCCATGCGGTCGGCGCCGAAGTGATCGTCGGCCGTGATCGTCACGACCGCGTCGCCCGCGAAGATGAGCAGCTGGCCGTAGGCGCCGTGGAGGCGCCACGCCCCGCCTGGGCCGCGCCAGCCCGCGAGGGCGTAGCCGTCGTATCCCGGGTTCTCGCCGGCGACCACCCAGTCGGAGTGCATCGCCTCGATCCACTCCGGCGAGACGAGCTGCCGCCCCTCCCACCGGCCGCGATCGCGGATGAGCCGCCCGAGCCGGGCCAGTTCGTCGGTGCGCAACGGGAGGCCGCCGCCCGCGACGATGCGACCGTTCGGGCAGCGCTCCCACTCGACGTCGTGGATGCCGAGCGGCGCGAACAGGCGCGGACCGAGATAGCCGGCGACGTCGCCCACTCGCTCCGCGAGCACGCGCATCGCTGTGTAGGTGCTGGCGTTCGAGTACTGGAACGCCCTCCCGCGTGACGGGCGCCGGAGGAACTCCGCGGCGAGGTCGGGCCAGTCGGTCATCATCGTCTCGGACCAGGGCAGGTCGATGCCGCTCGTCATCGACAGGAGGTGGCGGAGGCTGACCTCATCGACGCCTTCGCCGAGCTCGACGCACGGGAGGTACGTCGCCACCGGCACGTCGAGCGAGACCACTCCCTCGTCTGCGGCGATACCCGCGGCGAGCACGCAGACGCCCTTCGCGGCGGAGTGGATGTCTTCGCGCACATCAGCCGTCCATCGGTGCTCGGCGACGTCGTCGCCGACGAGGACATGCAGGCCATGGGCCCGGAACCCCGAGGCGTCCGCCTCGAGCACGATGCTTTCGGCGATGGACTGGGCGCGGGTCACGGTTTCCAGTCTGCCCGCCCACCGGTGCCTGAAGTCTCAGGTACGGAGGGGCGTGAGTGCGGGGGCACGGTCTTCGCGGCCGGTGGTGGTGTATTCGTGGCCGGTGGGGCTGGTCCAGATGAGGAGCTCGTCGTCGAGTCGGGCGGTCCACCGGGTGTGGTGTTTGAGGCGGTGGTGCTTTTTGCAGAGGTGGGCGAGGTTGTCGTGGTCGGTGCAGCCGCCGTCGGCCCAGGCGAGGTTGTGGTCGGTTTCGCAGCCGGTGGCGGGGGTGTCGCAGCCGGGGAACCGGCAGGTGCCGTCGCGGTCGGTGAGCCAGGCGCGCAGTGCGGCGGGGGTCTTGTAGGTGGTGCGGTCGTAGACGAGTCGGATGCCGGTGATGGGGTGGGTGAGTACGCGCCGCCAGGAGGTGGCGCCGGCGGCGAGGGTCAGTGCGACGTCGAGGGGGATGGGCCCGTATCCGTCGAGCATGGCGGGTTCGTCGCTGTGGCCGAGCAGGGTGAGTGCGGGCACGGTCACGGTGACGTCGACGTGAACCGGGCGGAGCGATTTCCCGGGGTCGGCGCTGTCGGGTAGGTCGACGGGGCGGTCGTTGCGGAGCAGGGCGTCGATGAGCGTGTCGAAGCGCAGCTGCCCCAGCGTGCGCGGGTCGCCGGCGTCGTGTTCGTCTTTCGCGGTGCCGGTGAGCAGGGTGTGGGCGAGGTGGAGCTGCATGATGGGGCCGTAGACCATGAGCCAGCCCATGCCGTCGCGGGCGGGCTGCACGGTCACATCCCGGGAGCGGACGGCACGGTCGGCACGTTGCTGGATGGTGTCGGGGTCGAGGTGTTCCCGGATGCGCCGGGAACGGTGTGCGAACCGGTGCGCGGTGACGTCGAGCCGGCCGGCGAGGACGGCGTCCTCGAATGCGCCGCGGTGCAGCGGGGTGAACATCTCCGCGTCCTCCACCAGCGCGGCGGCGTGCCGGTAGGAGATCTCGCCCGAGGTGAGGGCGGTCATGGTCGCGGGCAGGTCGGCGCACAGCACCCGGGCTTCGCGGAGCAGGTCGGCGGCCTGGCGTTCGGTGACGCGGAGCACGCAGGCGACTTCGGCGCGGGTGGAGCGGGCGACCCAGTCCGCAGCATCCACCACCGGATCCTTGCCCCGAGCCGCTCTCGCAGCGGCTGCGGACCCCGGCTCGTACGACAGGATCTGCTGCTGGTGCGCCTCGCTGACCCGCCGCAGCGCGTCGAGCAGCCGGGTGCGCTCCGCCTCCAGGCCAGCCTGTGCCCGCCGCACCCGATCGAGCTCGCCGACGATCGTCGCCGCGTCGTCGCAGTGGAGCGCATCCGTCGTGCACATATCTCGAGATTAGAACATACCTACGACACTCGTTGAGGCGGCTGCGTGAGCCGCTCTATGCAGTTCCGGCAGGCCCCGCGAACCCCGTCGCGCGCGTGTCGGCGCCCACCGTCTGATTCATGTGCTTCGCGATGCGCAGCACCACGGCGCGGTCCCCGATGCGCGCGCCCCGCAAGGCGGACTCCAGTGCCACCTCGAAGCGGTTCACGTCGGCGAGGCGCCTGAGCCACACGGCGAGGATGAGGTTGTACCGGCTGGCGGCGGTGAAGGCCAGCCGCACTTCGGGGACGGAGGTGATCGCAGGCCGCGCCGCCTCGAGCAGTTGCGCGGGAGCCTCGACGAAGTACCAGGCGTAGATGGGCCACCCCGACGCCGCACGCGCCATATCGGTGCGGAAGCGGAGACTGCCACGCATCCGCAGGGTCGCGAGCGCATCGGCGACGCGCTGGGGCGCGAAGCCGCTGCGCTCGGCGATGGTCGCGACCGGAACGCGCCCGTCGGCCCAGACCTCGCGCTCGATCGCCGCGCGCAGGTCGTCGGGTACGCGCTGCGCGGCGCGCGGCCGCGGCGGACGCGGCGGCCGCACATGCTGTGCTTCGGCGGGATCGAGCGCGCGCAGACGCCAGCTTCCGCCGTCGATCAGCGTCTCATTGGCCAGGTGCGTGCGGACGGACCGCACACCGTCCAGTCGTCCCAGCCGGTGCAGCGCGTAGTCCGACAGCCCTGAGATGTCGGGCGCGAACACCAGCGCCATGAGGTCGCGTGAACCTGAGGTCACGTCGAGCACGTACACGGCGGGGTCTCGCTGGAGTTCTTGGACGACGGCATCCAGCCTCGCCCGCTCGCAGTCGATCTCCATCAGGGACAACTGTCCGTCGGTCGAGTGGCCCGTGACCCAGGCGATGCCCTCCTCCTGGAGGCGCGCCCAGCGACGAGCGAGGGTGCTGGCATCGACGCCGATGACGGGTGCGAGCTCGTTCCAGCTCGCGCGCGGCTCGATCTGCAGCGCGTGCACGAGCCGGCGATCGATGACGTCGAGCGAGATCTCCTGCATCCGGACCCTCCCTGGAACCGATCCCGGAATCAAGTATCCCGCATCTGATCGCAACTTTCCGCAGATATCGCGCATCGTCACGGAGTCGAAACATGTGAACGCGCACCATATCCGCAACGTTCGCAACGACGAGAGGACACCTCGTGAGCCTGACCACCACCGATACCGTGACCGTCACGGAGTTGAAGGACCGCGCGGCCGCGGGCGTCGACGCTCGTCGTGGCGAGCTCATCGGACTGAGCCACGCCATCCACGAGAACCCCGAGCTGTCATGGGAGGAGCACGAAGCCGCCGCACTGGTCGCGCGCACGCTCCGAGACGCCGGGTTCGAGGTCGAGGTCGGCGCGTACGGCGTCGAGACCGCCATCGAGGCGGTCTACGGCACCGGCGATCTCACGGTCGCGATCTGCGCAGAGTACGACGCGCTGCCCGGCATCGGGCACGGCTGCGGACACAACGTCATCGCGGCATCGGGTGTCGGTGCGGCTCTCGCACTCGCACCCCTCGCCGACGCAGCCGGACTGCGCATCAAGCTGCTCGGAACGCCGGCGGAAGAGCACGGCGGCGGCAAAGTCGCGATGCTCCTCGAGGGTGCGTGGGAGGACGTCGACTTCTCGCTCATGGTCCACGGCATGACGGGTGAGGACATCTCGGCGACCAGTTTCCGCTCTACGGCGGTCGACCGCTTCGAGGTGGTGTTCCACGGCCGCACCGCGCACGCGGCCGGGATGCCGGAGCAGGGCCTGAACGCAGGCTCCGCAGCCGCCATCGCGCAGACCTCGATCGCGTTCCTCCGTCAGCACCTGCCGAAGGAGACGAACCTCAACGCCTTCGTCTCGCGCGGCGGCGAGGCGACGAACATCATCCCGGACCGCGCCGTCGTTCAGGTCGAGCTGCGCGCCTACGACATCGACGTATGGCGCGACATGAAGAAGCGCGTGCTCGCGTGCTTCGAGGGCGCCGCGATCGCGACGGGATGCCGCTGGGAATGGGCTCCGACCGAGCACCCGTACGCACCCATGAAGCATGACGTCGCCCTCGGCGAGCTGTGGGACGCCAACCTGCTGGCGCGCGGACGCTCGATCACCCCCGCCCCCCTCGGTGGCGGATCCACAGACATGGGCAACGTGTCGCAGGTCGTGCCGACGATCCACCCCACCATCGCCTTCCTCGGTCAGACGGGCCCCGCCCACAACCCCGAGTTCACCGCTGCTGCGGCGACCCCCGCAGCCGACGAGGCCGTCATCGACGCCGCCACGATCCTCGCGTGGACGGTGCTCGACGTCGCCTTGGACGACGCCCTGCGCGCCGACCTGCTCCACCGCACCGCCGAACGCCCCGCCGGGGCGACTCGGATCACGCTCGAGGCATGACCGATCCCGCTCGCCGGGGACGCGAAGCCCTCCCACCTGGAGAACCCGAAATGACCGCTCACACCCGCACAGGCGACGTCGCCTCCACCGCAACATCGTCGAGCCCGATCGCGAAGGCGGCGTCTGCTGTCGCCCTCGGCTTCCGGAGTCCGCGACTGTGGATCCTGATCGGCCTCATCGTCGCCATCTCCGCCGGCGCGCAGGCGATCGGCCCGATCGTCATCCCGCTCGGCATCGCCTCGGTGACGCTGCTCCCGATGATCTGGGGCATCACCGCCGGTGCCCTCGTCTCCGGTCAGCGTCTCAAGCCGCTTCCGATCGACCTGCAGCAGGCCGCCACGGTCATCATGGGCGTCGCGGTGCTCTTCCTCTGCGCCCGCCTGTCCTTCACGATCGGGCCCAACATCCCGATGCTCCTGCAGGCGGGTCCCGCCCTGCTGCTGCAGGAGGTCGGCCACCTGTTCGGCACGATCGCGCTGGCTCTCCCGCTCGCCGTGCTGCTGCGCATGGGACCGGCCACCGTCGGCGCGACGTTCTCGATCGACCGCGAGGGCTCGTTCGCGATGGTGAGCGAGCGCTACGGCTCCGACTCGCCGCAGTACCGCGGCGTGCTGTCGATGTACGTGTTCGGTACGGTCTTCGGCGCAGTCATCGTGAGCCTCATCGCCTCGCTGGCCGCGTCGCTCGGCATCTTCGACCCGCTTGCGCTCGCGATGGGCGCGGGTGTCGGCTCGGGGTCGATGATGGCGGCCGCCGCATCGGTGATCGTCTCGGCGCACCCCGACATGCAGGACCAGGTGCTCGCGCTGGCCGCCACCTCGAACCTCATCACGGGTGTCCTCGGCGTGTACATCGGTGTGTGGGTCTCGCTGCCGCTGGCTGACCGCTTCTACAAGCTCCTTACGCGCAACAAGGACGCGACCCTTCCCGGCCGTCGCTCGAAGGCCACCGGCGCGATGCCGACGTCGGCGGTGAAGACCGTCGAGGAGACGGTGCTCGAGAAGCCCACCGTCAAGGTCCCGCTGTGGGTGTCGCTGCTCATCATCGGCTTCGCCGGGCTCGTCGTCGCGGCGATCGCCGCCAAGGGCTTCTCCTGGGACATGGTGATCGCGTACGTCGTGATGGGTGCCCTCGTCGCGGGCGGTATCGCCCTGGCCAAGGTCACCCGTGGCAAAGTTCCCGCGATCATCGTCGTCATGACGATCGGAGCCTTCCTCACGTCGCCCGCCTCGCCGGTCGCCGGCTGGTTCACGACGGTGTCGAACACGATCGACTTCCTGTCGCTCATCACCGTCATGCTGACGATCGCCGGGCTGAGCCTCGGCAAGGACCTTCCGATGCTCAAGAGCATCGGATGGAAGATCATCCCGGTCGGGACGGTCGCGATCGCCGCTTCCTTCCTCCTGTCGGCCGTCGTCGCCGAATTCGCCCTGGGGCTGTGGGGCTGATGACGCGCACCGCCGTCGAGGTCGAGCGCGGGTTGTACACCTCCGCGCTCGACCTCTTCTCGATCGGCATCGGTCCGTCGAGCTCGCACACGGTCGGGCCCATGCGGGCGGCGGCGGACTTCCGCGCGCGCCTGGCGGATGCCGGAGCCCTGGCGGACGTCGTCCGGTTCCGCTGCCGACTCCACGGCTCCCTCGCCGCGACCGGGGTCGGACACGGGACGCCGGACGCGGTCATCGCCGGACTGCGCGGATTCCGGCCCGAGACGGTCGATCCTGAGGTCGTGCACGGAGGGTGGGCGCTGCTGCAGTCGGGCGTCTCGCTCGACATCGGCGGGGTGCCGTTCGTCCGAGACGATTTGGTGCTCGCATCGCGAGAGCGGCCGCACGGGCATCCCAACTCGCTCCAGCTGACCGCCGAGCTCACCGCTGGGCGCGGCATCCGCGAGGAGACATACCTGTCGGTCGGCGGCGGTTTCATCCGCAGGCTGGGCGACGAGTCCGCCGGTGCCGAGACGGCTCCGTTGCCAGGAACCGCCGCGGATGCGCCGCAGTTCCGCACGATGCGCGAACTCCTCGATCTCACCCGTGGCCGCACCATCGCCGATATCGCCTGGCAGACAGAGGTCGCCGTTCACGGTGCTGCTGCGACGGCGCGCGGTCTCGACGCGATCTGGGCGGCGATGCGGGCGTGCATCGAGAGAGGGCTGCACTCCGACGGCATCCTGCCCGGCGGGCTTCGCGTGCCGCGGAGGGCCGCCGCGGCGTGGCGGCAGCTGGGGGAGCGCGGCGGATCGACGGATGCCGCCGAAGCGGTGTCGGTCTACGCCCTCGCGGTCAACGAGGAGAACGCCGCAGGCGGTCGGGTCGTCACCGCGCCGACCAACGGCGCCGCCGGGGTGCTGCCGGCCGTGCTGTACCAGGCGGCCGCGCCCACGGACTTCGATCCTGGACTCATCCGCACGTTCCTCCTCACGGCGACCGCCGTCGGATCGCTCATCAAGGCGAACGCCTCGATCTCGGGCGCCGAAGCCGGCTGCCAGGCAGAGGTGGGAAGCGCGTGCGCGATGGCCGCTGCCGGGCTCACCGCCGTCCGCGGCGGCACCCCCGAGCAGATCGAGAACGCCGCCGAGATCGCGATCGAGCACCATCTGGGGCTCACCTGCGACCCCGTCTCAGGCCTCGTGCAGATCCCCTGCATCGAGCGGAACGCCGTCGCGGCATCGACCGCGATGACCGCGAGCCGGCTTGCGCTGCTGGGCGACGGCAGCCACATCGTCGACCTCGACACCGCAATCGAGACCATGCGCCAGACGGGCGCCGACATGTCGTCGAGGTACAAGGAGACCAGCGCCGCCGGCCTCGCCGTCAACGTCGTGGAGTGCTGACCGCGATCGCACCTAACCCTCCAGCACCACCAATCGCTCGGTCGCGCGGGTCATCGCGACGTAGCGGTCGACGGCGCCCTCGATGCCCTCGCCGAAGGCCGATGGCTCGACCAGCACGACCAGGTCGAACTCGAGTCCCTTCGCGAGCTCGGGGGTGAGCGAGCGCACCCGCTCCTGCGGCGCGAACGACGGGTCGCCGATCACGCACGCGACGCCCTCGGCGTGCGCATCGAGCCACTCCGCGAGCACCGTGTCGCGCTCTGCGACCACCCCGTGCCGCACCGGCACCCCGCTCGACCGGATCGACGTCGGAACATTGGCGTCGGGGATCGCCGCCCGGATCATCGGCTCCGCTTCGGCCATCACCTCGCTCGGCGTGCGGTAGTTGATGGTCAGCGACGACACGCCCGCCTCGGTCAGGCCGGCGTGCTCGAGGCGCTCCTGCCACGACTCGTGGAACCCGTGCCGCGCCTGCGCCCGGTCGCCGACCACCGTGAAGCTGCGCGACGGGCAGCGGGCCAGCAGCATCCGCCATTCCGCATCGGTGAGCTCCTGCGCCTCGTCGACGACCACGTGCGCGAACGGCCCCGCGAGCAGGTCGGGGTCGAGCGTGTCGAGCACCGATTCATCGACGAGGCTGTTGCGCAGGTCGTCGCCGTCGAGCCACTGCATCATCTCGTCGCCGGCTTCCTTCAGCCGGTCGACGACCTGCGCCATGTACTCGCGCTCCTGTGCGAGCTTCGCCTCGCGCTCCCGTCGCCGCCGCGACGCGCCAGGGTCGCCGAGCCGGCGCCGGGCGGCGTCGAGCAGCGGAAGGTCCGACGTGGTCCAGGCCGAGGCATCCACTCTCTGCAGAGCCTCCACCTCGTCGGGCTCGAGCCACGGGGCGCAGCGGCGCAGATACGCGGGGACAGTCCAGAGATCCGACACGAGAACGGATGCCTCGACCAGCGGCCATGCGCGGGCGAAGGTGCGGGTGAGGTCCTCGTTGCGGGCGAGCGCCCGCCGCAGCTGGTGCAGCGGCACCGCTTCGCCGTCGACCTGGTCGGTGAGGATGTCGAGGACCGTCTCCCACACCTGGTCGCGGGCCTCGTTGTGCGGAAGGCCAGCCTCGGCCGACGCGAACGCCTCGGCCCAGTCCTGAGGATCGAGCCGCAGCTCGGCCCACGGCGTCTCGATCACGAGTGCGCGGGTGGGTGGCTCCTCGTAGAGCCGGACGGCGGGCTCGATCGCGTCGACCATGCGCGCGTCGGCCTTCAGACGGGCGACGAGCGGGTCGATCTCGGGGACCGCGGCCCGGCCCTCGGCCACGAGGTCGCGCAGGGTGCAGGTCTGGACGCTCTCTTCGCCGAGGCTCGGGAGCACGTCCTCCACGTAGGAGAGGTAGGCGGGGCTCGGGCCGACGAACAGCACACCGCCGCGTCCCTCGCCGAGGTGCGGGTCGGAGTAGACGAGGTACGCGGCGCGGTGCAGCGCCACCACGGTCTTGCCCGTCCCGGGGCCGCCGTCGACGACCAGCGCGCCGCGGGATCCTGCGCGGATGATGGCGTCCTGGTCGGCCTGGATCGTGCCCAGCACATCGCGCATGCGGGGCGACCGGCTGGCGCCCAGGCTCGCGATGAACGCTGACTGGTCGTCGAGCGCCGCGTTGTGGTCGAGACCCTCGGCGGTGAAGACCTCGTCCCAGTAGTCCGTCACGTGGCCGCCCGTCCAGCGGTAGCGGCGGCGGCTCACGAGCCCGGAGGGATGCGCGTGCGTCGCGGCGAAGAACGGCTCGGCGGCGGGCGTGCGCCAGTCGACGAGCAGGCGGCGGCCCGCAGCATCCGTGAGTCCGAAACGACCGATGTAGACGGGGTCGGAGCCGTCGGCGGGCACCATGCGGCCGAGGCACGCGTCGACCCCGAAGCGGCGGAGCACGCGCAGCCGCGCCGAGACGCGGTGGATCTCGATGTCGCGCTCGACGCCCGCCTGGCCGTGACCGCCCGGGCGGCGACGCAAGTCGTCGAGGCGCTCCTCGAGGCCCGCGATCGAGCGCTCGAGGGCGCCGGCGATCGCGGCGAAGTGCGCGTCGTCGCCGCCGATGAGCGCGGGGTCGGACTTGGCGGCGAGGCGCGCGGGGAGGTGGAACGCGGTCGAGGTGGCGGGGGCCGGGTTCGGGGCCGGGTTCGCGGTCGGGGACGAGATCGGGGTCGGGTTCGGATCGCTGAGAGGGCGGGGGTTCACGGCATCGTCTCCAGGCGGCTGCGCGACGCGGAATCTGGCGTGTGAGGGAGGCAGAGGAGGGCGGGGGGAGCGTCGCGATCGACAAGTATGCGCCCTCGAGGGGCCCTTGCCGCAAGGCCCCCACCCCGCGATAACCTGGTAGCGGCAGGAAGGTCGCGCCTCTGTGTGCGCAGACTCCGCCTCGATCGCCGGCAGTGCCACGTGCCGCCCACGGGTCACGCGCCGTTCGTGGCTTCGAGACCGGTTCATACGATCCGGATGATGCCGGCCCCGCGTTCCGGCCGCTACGGTGCCACCACGGGGTGGCGCTCTCGCCTGCCCACCCCCTCGGGGACAGGAGACACGCATGACCGCTGACGACCGCAACTCCGTCGTGGGAGCACCGCTCCCACCCGCTCGCACGCTCCCGTTCCCGCCCAAGCCGTCGGGCAGCTACGCGGGGCGCACGCTCGCCGAGTCGACGTACTCGCCGCTGCCGCCGGAGCGCCACCTGAACGAGAACGCGCCCAACGTGCTCGTCATCCTCATCGATGACGCCGGGCCCGCGCTGCCGGCACCGCTCGGCGGCAAGGTCGCCACGCCGACGCTCGACCGCATCCGCCAGGGCGGGATCGGCTACAACCGCTTCCACACCACGTCGATGTGCTCGCCGACCCGGGCCTCGCTGCTGACGGGGCGCAACCACCACCGTGTGGGCGCCGGCCAGATCGCCGAGCTCGCGAACGACTGGGACGGCTACTCGGGCCACATCCCGAAGTCGAGCGCGACCATGGCCGAGGTGCTGCGCAACTACGGCTATTCCACGGCGGCGTGGGGCAAGTGGCACAACACCCCCGCCGAGGAGACGACCAAGGCCGGCCCGTACGAGAACTGGCCGACGGGCAACGGCTTCGAGTACTTCTACGGCTTCCTCGCGGGCGAGGCGTCGCAGTACGAGCCGAACCTGGTGCGCAACACCACGTCGGTGCTGCCGCCGAAGTCGCCGGAGGAGGGCTACCACCTCAGCGAGGACATCGCCGACGACGCGATCGCGTGGCTGCGCGACCACAAGGCGCTCTCGCCCGACAAGCCCTTCTTCATGTATTGGGCGACCGGCGCGATCCACGGCCCGCACCACGTGCACAAGGAGTGGGCAGACAAGTACAAGGGCGTCTTCGACGACGGCTGGGACGCGTACCGAGAAGACGCGCTCGCCGGTGCGAAGGCCGCCGGCTGGGTTCCCGAGGACGCCGCGCTCACGCCGCGCCCCGACTCGCTGCAGGGCTGGGACGACATCCCCGACCACCAGAAGCCGTTCCAGGCGCGCCTCATGGAGGTGTGCGCCGGCTTCGGCGAGCACGCCGACGTGCAGGCCGGCCGCGTGGTCGACGAGCTCGAGCGGCTCGGGTACTCCGACGACACGATCGTCATCTACATCTGGGGCGACAACGGCTCGTCGGGTGAGGGCCAGAACGGCACGATCAGCGAGCTGCTGGCGCAGAACATGATCCCGACCACGATCGACCAGCACATCGCCGCGCTCGAGGAGCTCGGCGGTCTCGACGTGCTGGGCACGCCGGCGACCGACAACCAGTACCACGCGGCCTGGGCGTGGGCGGGCTCGTCGCCGTACCAGGGCATGAAGCTCATGGCCTCGCACCTGGGCGGTACGCGCAACCCGATGTTCATCCAGTGGCCCGGCCGCATCGCACACGACCCGGTGCCGCGCACGCAGTTCCACCACGTGATCGACCTGGCGCCGACGCTCTACGAGATCCTCGGCATCTCGCACCCCGACACGGTCAACGGCATTCCGCAGGACCCGATCGACGGCACGAGCTTCGCGTACTCGATCGACGACAAGGCCGCCGAGGGCCGCCACCGCGTGCAGTACTTCGAGGTCATGGCGAGCCGGTCGATCTACGAGGACGGCTGGATCGCGTCCACGGCCGGACCCCGCCTGCCCTGGGTGCCGGGCATGCCCGCCGGCATCCAGACCTGGACGCCCGACGAAGACATCTGGGAGCTCTACAACCTCGACGAGGACTGGAGCCAGTCGAAGGACCTCGCCGCGGAGCACCCCGAGAAGCTCGCCGGACTCAAGGAGCTCTTCGCGATCGAGGCGGCGAAGAACAAGGTGCTGCCGATCGGCGGCGGCCTGTGGATCGCGCCGCTGCACCCCGAGCTGCGCATCTCGCCGCCGTACACCGAGTGGGAGTTCACCGGCGACACGACCCGCGTGCCCGAGTTCTGCGCTCCGGCGCTGGGCAACAAGCCGAACGTCGTGACGATCGAGGTGAAGGTCGGCGACAAGGCCAACGGCGTCCTCTACAAGCTGGGCGGCGCGGGCGGCGGCCTCACGGCGTACGTCGTCGACGGCGTCCTCACGTACGAGTACAACCTGTTCCTGGTCCAGCGGACGACGGTCGCAGCATCCACACCCCTCACCGCCGGTGAGCACACGATCGAGATCGAGACCTCGTACGTCGTCCCCAAGCCGGGTGGGCCTCTGAACGTCGTGCTGCGAGTCGACGGCACCGAGGTCGCCTCGGGCACCGTGCCGGTCAGCGCCCCGCTGCTGTTCTCGGCGAACGACTGCCTCGACGTCGGCCGCGCCTACGGCGGCGCGGTCTCGCGTGCCTACGTCGACAAGATGCCGTTCGCCTTCGACGGCGAGATCGGCCGCGTCCACGTCGCGTACCAGGTGCCCGCGCAGGCGTAGCGATCGCCCCGAGCGGCCCCGGACCCTTCGCGGTCTCGGGGCCGCTCTGTCGCGGGGGACGGATGCCTCGTTCCTCGGGTGGCGGGTGGGTCCGCGCTGTCGGAATCGGCGTTCGCGCCTGTTCCTGCGTCGAGTTCGGTTCGCGCTGTCGGAATCGGCAATCGCGCCCGTTCGGAACGGCAGCGTGTGCCGGAAGGGACAGCGCGGGCGCGGCTCGACGGGACGCGCGGTCGCCGCTCCGCGTTGTGCCGGGTATTTTTGATACTGGTTCAGCCGTCCTGGACCGGATCCATGCGCCGTGACGGGAGACGACGACGATGCCGGACTCGCACTCGGCGCACGCGCTTGCCCGCGTCGCGATCGTCGGTGACGGGCGCGTCGGCCGTGCGATGGCGTCCGCACTCCGTGCCGCCGGCGTCGACGTCCAGGGACCTCTCGGCCGCGGCGCGACCGGCGAGGACGCCGAACTCGTCCTGCTGGCCGTGCCCGATGCCGAGATCGGCAACGCCGCCGCACTCATCGAACCCTCGCGTCTGGTCGGGCACTTCTCGGGAGCGACGACGCTGGCGCCGCTCGCACCGCACGAGGCACTCAGCATCCATCCCCTCCTCACCGTGACGGGCGAGACGTCGTTCGCGGGCGTGCCCGCCGCGCTCGCCGGTTCGACCGACCGCGCGCTCGCCGCGGCGCACGCGCTCGCCGAGGCGCTCGGCATGACCCCGTTCGACGTCGCCGACGCCGATCGCGCGGCGTACCACGCAGCCGCGTCGATCGCCTCGAACTTCCTCGTGACGCTCGAGTCGTTCGCCGAAGACCTGGCGGCCACCGCGGGGGTTCCGCGCGACGCGCTCGTTCCGCTCGTGCGCGCGACGGTCGCGAACTGGGAGGCGGGCGGTGCCGCCGCCCTCACCGGACCCATCGCCCGCGGCGACGACGAGACCGTCGCCCGTCAGCGTGCCGCCGTCGCCGGACGCCTGCCCGCGCGCGCCGCACTCTTCGACGCCCTCGTCGCCGCGACGCGCGACGTCGCCGCGACGCGCGAGCCCGCCGCGACGCGCCAGCCCGCCGCACGCACCGGAAAGGTCGCCCCGTGATCGTCGTCCGCACCGTCGCCGACCTGCGCGCCGCACTCCGCGAGCGCCACGGCGGCCCCATCGGACTCGTCCCCACGATGGGCGCCCTCCACGAAGGGCACGCGACGCTGCTGCGTGCTGCGCGCGAGGCCGACGACACCGTCGTCATGACGATCTTCGTCAACCCCGCGCAGTTCAACGAGCAGTCCGACCTCGCCGCCTACCCCCGCACCGAAGAGGCCGATGTGGCCCTCGCCGAGGCCGAGGGCGTCGACATCGTCTTCGCCCCGGAGGCCGCCGAGGTCTACCCCGACGGCTTCGCCACCACCGTGAGCGTCACCGGGCCCATCGCCGAGACCCTCGAGGGCGCCGAGCGCGGCCGCGCGCACTTCGACGGCGTCGCGACGGTCGTCACGAAGCTGCTGCTCGCGGCACTGCCCGATCACGCCTACTTCGGCGCGAAGGACGCGCAGCAGGTCGCGGTCATCCGCCGCTTCGTCGCCGACCTGGGCATTCCGGTCGAGCTCGTGGTGTGCCCCACGTCGCGCGACGCCGACGGCCTCGCCCGTTCCAGCCGCAACACGCGTCTCTCGACCGAGGAGCGCGCGCAGGCTCTTGCGATCCCGCACGCCCTGCAGGACGTGATGGATGCTGCGGCCTCCGGCATCGCCGACACCGCGGCGCTGCGCGCCCGGGCCCTCGCGACGCTCGAGGCATCCAGCATCCGTCCCGAATACGTCGCTTTCGTCGACCCGATCACTTTCGCCGCCGTTCCCACCGTGGACGGACCGGTGCTGGTCGCCATCGCGGCCCGCGTCGGCAGCACGCGGCTCATCGACAACACCGTCTTAGGAGGTGCGTGATGCGCGCACAGGTCACACTGCAGCGTCTCGCCGAGATGAAGGCCCGCCGCGAACCGATCGTCATGGTCACCGCGTACGACTACCCGACCGCCCGTGTCGCGGAGCAGGCCGAGGTCGACATGGTGCTCGTCGGCGATTCCGGCGCGCAGGTCGTGCTCGGCCACGACTCGACGGTCGCGGTCACGGTCGAGGAGATGCTCGTACTCGCCGGCGCGGTGCGCCGCGGCGTGCAGTCGGCGTTCGTCGTCGCCGACCTGCCGTTCGGGTCGACCGAGGTGTCGGACGAGCAAGCGATCACGACGGCGATCCGGTTCGTCAAGGAGACGGGCGCCGACGCCGTCAAGCTCGAGGGCGGGGGCGAAGCGCGGCTCAGCCGCATCCGCGCGATCGCCGAGGCGGGCATCCCCGTCGTCGCGCACGTGGGTCTCACGCCGCAGACGGCCGTGGCGCTCGGCGGCCTGCGCGCCCAGGGACGCACCGCCGAATCCGCCGCGCGCCTGGTGCGCGAAGCGCTGGCCGTGCAGGACGCCGGCGCGAGCGTGCTCGTCATCGAGGCGGTGCCGGCTGACGTCGCCGCCGTCGTGCTGCCGGCGCTGGAGATCCCGGTGATCGGGATCGGCGCCGGCCCCGCCGACGGCCAGGTGCTCGTCGTGCACGACCTCCTCGGCATCACCGAGGGCAAGACCGCCGCATTCGTCAAGCGCTACGGCGCCATCGGCCCCGACATGGTGGCCGGCGTCGCCGCGTACGCGAGCGAGGTGCGGGGCGGGGTCTTCCCCGGTCCCGAGCACGGCTACTCCGCGACCGACATCGCGATCGACGCGGCCCGCGCCGAGCTCGAGGCGCTCACGCGCGACTGAGGACGAACGCGGCGTCCGCCCGTCGCGGGGCGGTTCAGCGAGGTGCGGGGCCCGTGGACTCGCGCCAGATGACGCGGTGGAGCTGCTGCGGCGCGGTGGGCGCCGGCTCGTTGCGCAATGCCGCGATGAGACGGGTCATCGCGCGTGAGCCCAGACCCTCGAGGTCGATCTCGACCGTCGTGAGTGCGGGGCTGAGCAGGCGGCCGAGGGGCTGGTCGTCCCATCCGCTCACGCTGAGATCGCCGGGCACGCGCCATCCACGGTCGAGCGCGGCGCGGATCACTCCGGCGGCGACGAGATCGTTGGCCGCCACGACGGCGGTGGGTCCGTCGCGATCGGGGAGAGCCTCCACGGCCGCCATGCCGGCCTCGGCCGACCAGTCGCCCTCGACGACGCCGAACGACTCCAGCCCGAGTCGCTCGAGCGTCTCGAGATATGTGTCGCGCCGCGCGCGGGCGGACGCGAACTGGAGATCTCCGGTGACGTGGAGGAACCTGCGGTGGCCGAGATCCGCGAGCCCCTCGATGACCTCGGCGAGGGCCGAGGCATCCGCGAGCTCGCCGATGCCGCGCATCTCGTCATCGAAGTCCGCGGACGCGACGATGAGCGTGCCGCTCGACGCCTGCAGGTCGAGCGAGGCGAGCACGGGTGCGAACGAGACGATGCCGTCGACCTGACCCGAGTCGGCGAGTTCGGCGACGCGCTCGGTCCGTTCCGCCGCCCCGCCTTCGAGAGCCAGCACCTCGACGGCGTAGCCCGCCCAGTGGGCGGCGGCGCTCGCGCCGGCGAGCATGCGCGCCGGGCTGTAGGCGAGGGTCGGCACGACCACCGCCAGCCGGCCGGTCTGCCGGGTGCGCATGGAGCGGGCGACGAGGTTCGGGCGGTAGTTCAGCTGCTCGACCGCGGCCTGCACGCGCGCCTTGGTGGCGGGCTTGAGCCCGTCGGGTGCCCGGAAGTAGCGCGACACGGTCTGATGCGAGACCTCGGCCAGGCGGGCGACCTCCATGATCGTCGGCCGGCGGTGCGATGCGGTGTCCGTCACGGCGCCTCCTTCCGAGATCCATGTTGACACAGATTGTGAACCTTCACTATTCTCACTTCCCAGTGAAGTGATCGATCACTAAGTGAAGGTTCACTCGATCCCTCCCGACACCAGGACCGCATTCCGAAAGGACGATGATGTTCACACGCAGGAAGAAGACGGCGGCAGGCGCCACGGCCGCCGTGGCCGCGTTCGGCTTGGCCCTCACGGGCTGCGCCGGCGGCTCGGCGCCCGCCGCCGACACCGTGCCCACCTATGACCCCGACGAGAAGGTGACTCTGGACTTCGCGTTCTGGGGCAACGACGTGCGGGCCGAGCTGTACGACGAGGTGCTGGACGCCTTCCACGAGGAGTACCCCAACATCACAGTCAACACGTCGTTCCTCGGCTTCCCCGAGTACTGGGAGAAGCGGCAGACGGAGGCGGCCGGCGGCGGGCTCCCCGACGTCATGCAGACCGACATCAACTACCTCCGGCAGTACGCCGAGAACGGGCTGTTCCTCGACCTGACGCCGTATCTCGGCTCGCTCATCGACACCGAGCCGCTGCCCGACAACGTGCTCCAGATCGGACAGATCGACGGCGCCACCACCGGCATCACCATCTCCACGAACGCGTGGAGCATGTACCAGAACAGCGTGCTGCTCGACGAGATCGGCGTCGAGCCGTTCGAGGAGGGCGACTGGCAGGACTACAACGACTGGATGGCCGAGGTCACCGACGCCGCGAAGGCCAAGGGTGTCGACGTCTGGGGCGGGGCGGACTACACCGGCCGCATCCAGAGCTTCGAGATCCAGCAGCGGGCCAAGGGCAAGGACCTCTTCACCGACGACGGCGAGGCGAACTTCACGAAGGACGAGCTGCATGCCTACTGGGAGTCCGGGCAGGAGCTGCGCGACGGCATCACCATCCCGCAGCAGCGTCTCGAGGAGACGATGCCGATGACGGGCTTCGACACCGCGCAGCAGACGAGCGAGATGACGTGGGACAGCTTCGGCGTGAGCTACCTCGCCAACCTCGGCGAGCCGTACACCGAGCTCGAGATCACCGCCCCGCCGGTGACGAAGAAGGGCGCACAGGACCTCTACAAGAAGGCCGGCATGCTGCTCTCGGCATCCGCGGGCACGGATCACCCCGAGGCCGCAGCGATCCTCATCGACTTCCTCGTGAACGACCCGGTCACGGGTGAGGTCTTCGGCACCAACCGAGGGTTCCCGGCCTCCGAGACGGCGATGTCGGGCGCGAGCCTCGATGGCATCAACCAGCAGATCGCCGACTACGAGGAGTCCATCGCCGACCGGCTGGGCGACGCGCCGCCGGTCCCGGTGACCGGCTACGGCACCATCGAGGACAAGTTCCGCCAGATCGGCATCGAGCTGAACTTCGGCACGATCACCGTCGATGAGGCCGTCGACCAGTTCTTCACCGAGATGGACGTCGTCCTCAACCAGTGACCCGCACTCGGCAGGCGCGGCTCGACTTGTCCCGGGCCGCGCCTGTCGTCCCCCCGCCCCGCACTCCACAGAAAGACCGACACACGATGTCCGCACCCCGCCCACCCTTCCGCGTCGGCATCATCGGCACCGGCGGCATCGCCCACGCCCACGCCGACGCCCTGAACACCCTCTCGCCCCGCGTCGAGATCGCCGGCGTCGTGGACCTCGACGGTGCGCGCGCCGCCGCCTTCGCCGAGAGCTTCGGCATCGACCGGGTCTACGCCGACGCGCCGGATCTCTTCGCGAACGAGGAGCTCGACCTCGTGCACGTCTGCACGCCGCCGCAGACGCACACGCCGCTCGCGATCCAGGCGATGCGCGCGGGCGTTCCGTCGCTCGTCGAGAAGCCCACCGCGCTCACGCTCGGCGAGGTCGACGAGCTCGAGGCCGTTCAGGCCGAGACCGGCGTGCCGGTGCTCACGGTGTTCCAGCACCGGTTCGGCGCCGCCGCCCGCCACCTCGGCGACCTCGTCGCCGGGGGCGAGCTCGGCCGGCCCCTCGTCGCCACGTGCGAGACCCTGTGGTACCGCCCGGACGAGTACTTCGACGTGCCGTGGCGCGGGCGATGGGATGTCGAGGGCGGTGGTCCGACCATGGGCCACGGCATCCATCAATTCGATCTGCTGTTCGCGATCTTCGGTCGCTGGTCGCAGGTGAGCGCCTTCGCGGCACGACAGCTGCGACCGACCGACACCGAGGACGTCTCGATGGCGCTGGTGCGCTTCGAGAACGACGCCCTCGCGACCGTCGTCAACTCGCTCGTCTCGCCGCACGAGACCTCTCGCCTGCGGTTCGACTTCGAGTTCGCGTCCGTCGAGGTGCGCCACCTGTACGGGTACACCAGCGAGGACTGGACCTTCACGCCGGCGCCGGGCCACGAGCATCTCGCGACCCGCTGGGCCGAGGGCCTGGACAGCGGGGCGACCAGCGGGCACCGCGACCAGATCCGCGCGATCCTCGATGCCTTCGAGGCGGGCGAGGCTCCCGGCGTCGACCTCGCCGAAGCGCGGCACACGCTCGAGTTCGCCGCGGCCACCTACGCCTCCGCGTTCCGTGGGGCCGCGGTCCAGGCAGGGGAGCTGCGCGGCGAGGATCCCTTCGTCCGCTCCATGAGCGGCGGGATCGTGCCCTGGGCTCCCGTGAAGGGGGTGCTCGCATGAGCACGCTGCGCATCACGCACGAGATCGGCTCCGCGGTCACCGTCCGCGACGGCGACGTCGACCTCTTCACCTACGTGTATCAGCCCACGACGGATCCGCTGGAGTCGCCCAAGCCCTACCTGCACCCGATCCGCACGCGCCGCGGCGACGTCGTCAGCCTCTTCCGTCCGCACGACCATGTGTGGCACAAGGGCATCGCCTGGGCGCTGCCGGTCGTGAACGACGAGAACTTCTGGGGCGGCCCCACGTACGTCCACGGGCAGTTCTACGTGCAGCTGCCGAACAACGGCATCCAGCAGCACGACGGAGCCCTCGAGCTCGAGGCGGGCGAGCGCGCCACGGTCGCGCACGGGCTGCGATGGATCACGGAGGCGGGGGACGTGCTGTTCACCGAGGAGCGCGCGCTGACCGCCGAGATCGTGTCGGACACCGCGTGGGCCCTCACCTTCGACACGCAGCTGACCAACGTGTCGGGCGCACCGATCGCCATCGGCTCCCCGACGACCAAGGGACGCGAGAACGCCGGTTACGGCGGGCTGTTCTGGCGCGGACCCCGCTCGTTCACCGACGGCACGCTCGTCGCGCCCGGAGCCTCCGGCGCAGGCGACGACGTGCGGGGCGCGCGCTTCGAGTGGATGGGCTTCGTCGGCCGCCACGACGACGTCGACGCCACGTCGCTCGTGCTCATGCTCGATGACAGCGCCAACCCTTACCACCCGCCGCAGTGGTTCGCACGCTCCGAGGAGTTCGCCGCGCTGAACCCCGCGCCCTTCTTCAGCGAAGAGCTCGTCGTCGCTCCCGGCGAGACCGCGCGGTTCCGGTACGCCGTCGGCATCGCCGATGGGGGAGCGGATGCTGCGGAGCCGCTCGCCGACGTGCTCCGAGGCATCCTCCAGCCGGTCTTAGTCTGAGTCGAGAGGGAGAGGAGCTTTCGTGACCGACACCGCGCCCACGTTCCCCGGCGCCACCTCCGTGACCCTGCTCGACGTCTACGACGACCTCGCTCCCGACGGCCTCCGCGGCGGCAGCCCGCACATGCATCTCGCCTCCACCGAGTGCTACGTCGTGATCGGCGGGCACGGCGAGCTGCACACGCTCGACCCCGGCGGACTGCGCGAGACCGAGCTGCGCAAGGGCTCCGTGGTGTGGTTCACCCCCGGTACGATCCACCGTGCGGTGAACCACGGCGGACTCGAGGTGCTCGTGGTCATGGGCAACGCGGGGCTCCCCGAGGCGGGTGACGCCGTGATGACCTTCCCGGCCGACATCGTCGCCGACGCGGCGCGGTACGCCGCAGCCGCAGCGCTCCCGGCTGACTCGCTGGAGGCACGGGCCGCGGCGGCGGCGCGACGGCGCGATCTCGCGGTCGAGGGGTTCCTCGTCCTGCGGGACGCCGCGCGGGCCGGCGACCTCGGGCCCCTGCGGGAGTTCCACGCGGCGGCCGCCCGGCTGGTGCAGGGACGCGCCGCGGACTGGAGCGGGATCGTCGAGCGCGGTCCGGCCGCGCAGGCCGCGCACAGCCTCGACATCACCCGGGCGCTCGCCGCCGGCGAGGCGGGGCACCTCTCCTCGGCCGCTGTCTCGCAGGCGCCGTCGCTCGAGGGCGAGCGGGGGTTCGGCATGTGCGGCCGGCTGCGCGCCTACGACGTGAGCGGCGACCTCGTGACCCGCTGAGCAGTGACGGGGACGGATGCCTCGGGCCGAGGCATCCGTCCCGTCTGTGCGCTACTTGGCGACGAGCGTCGTCTGGAAGCTGTACATGTCGGGGCGGTAGCAGTGGTGGCCGAACTCGACGGCGCGGCCGGAGGCGTCGAAGGCGACGCGCTCCATCGTGAGGACGGGGCCGCCCTTGTCGATGTCGAGGAGGCCCGGCTCGTCACCGTGAGCGCGGCGCGCGCCGATCTTCTGGTTCGCGACGCGGATCGTGACGCCGCGCGCGCGCATGATCTCGTAGAGACCCTTCTGCTGCAGCTGCTCGGTGGTGATGTCGGCGAACTCGATCGGCAGGTAGTTCGTGAGCACCGCGACGGGCACGCCGTCGGTGGAGCGCTGGCGTCGGAGGTAGACGATGTCGGAGCCGACCGGAACGCGCAGCGCCTCGGCGGTGGCCGGGTCGGCGGCCCGGGTGTCGTGCTCGAGGACGAGGGTTCCGGGTTCGTGCTGTGAGCTCTTGAGGTCTTCGTAGAGGCTGGTGAGCTCGACCTGGCGCGTGACCTGCCCCTGCACGACCTGCGTGCCGATGCCGCGGCGGCGCACGAGCAGTCCCTTGTCGACGAGCTCCTCCATCGCGCGGCGGATCGTCGGCCGGGAGAGCCCCGCCCGCTGGCCGATCGCGATCTCGTTCTCGAGCCGTGCGCCCGCGGGGATCTCACCCGAGCGGATCGCCTGTTCGATGGCGGTCGACACCTGGAAGTACAGCGGCACCGGACCGGTGCGGTCCAGGTTCGCGAGCAGCTCGTCGATCTTGACCACGTCGTCTGCCATCATCCACTCCAAGTCCCGACAGCATAATGTCCCGACAATGGTACATCGGTCGGACTTTGTCACTCGACGACACGCGCAAGAGGGTGTTGCATCGCGGGATGCTTGTGCTATTGTCAGGACAAATGATCCACCGATGCGCAGCCCGCGGGACGCGCAGAGAGTTGTACAGCGGAGTATGACCGAGAACACTTCTCCCTTCGACGTCCTGGCCTTCGGACGGCTGGGTGTCGACATCTACCCGCTCCAGTCCGGAGTGGGGCTCGAAGAGGTGCAGACGTTCGGCAAGTTCCTCGGCGGCAGCGCCGCGAACGTCAGCGTCGCCGCCGCGCGGCACGGCCGCCGTGTCGCACTCATCGCCGGGGTCGGCGACGACCCGTTCGGCCGCTACCTCCTCGCCGAGCTCGCACGACTGGGCGTCGACAACCGCTACGTGGGCGTGAACCCGACGCTCAAGACGCCGGTCACGTTCTGCGAGATCTTCCCGCCTGACGACTTCCCGCTGTACTTCTACCGCGAGCCGAAGGCGCCCGACCTCGACGTGGCGCCCGCCGACCTCGACCTCGAGGCCGTCCGCTCCGCGCGCATCTTCTGGTTCACCGCGACCGGGCTCAGCCAGGAGCCCAGCCGCGCGGCGCACCACGCGGCGCTCCAGGCCCGCACCGCAGGGCACACCGTGTTCGACCTGGACTACCGCCCCATGTTCTGGGCCGACCCCGCCGAGGCGGGCGTGCAGGTGTCGCGCGCGCTCGAGCACGCGACGGTCGCCGTCGGCAACCGCGAGGAGTGCGAGGTCGCCGTCGGAGAGACCGAGCCCGAGCGCGCCGCAGACGCGCTGCTCGAGCGCGGCGTCGAGCTCGCGATCGTGAAGCAGGGACCCAAGGGCGTGCTCGCGAAGACCCGTGAGGAGTCGGTCGTCGTGCCGCCCTACTGGGTCGACGTGGTGAACGGCCTGGGCGCGGGCGATGCCTTCGGTGGCGCCCTGTCAGCACCGCATCGACGCGAACGGCATCCCCGCCGAGGACCGCATCGGCGTGCCGGTGGACGCCGCGATCCTCGACGAGCTCACCGCGCTCAGCGAGTTCCGCCGCGCCTACGACGTCGACGGCATGCGCCCCGACGAGTTCGAGGAGTTCGGCGCCGCGCGCAACACGCTGCGTCAGTTCCTCGACGCCGACGCGCAGCTCGACGCGCTGGTGCGCGACATCGCCGTCCCGGCGGCCTGAGACCCGTCCGGCCGGGCGCCCGACAGTCCGTCCGGCCGGACGCCTTAATACGACTGTGCGACCCTCACCCGCGTGGGTAGCCTGAGGCGACCCACCTCGCACCGAAGGGAGTCCGGGCATGGCAGGCTGGCGCATCCGCGACTATCACGCCGACGACGTCGACGGCATCCTGCGGCTCTGGGAGCAGGTCACCGCCGAGGGCGTCGAGCCCGTCTACAGCCTGTCCGAAGTGCTCGCCTCGTGCGCGAAGGACCATGCGGTGGTCGCGGTCATGGGCGAGCAGGTCGTCGGCGCCGCGATCGGCCGCGCCGCCCACGCGCAGGGCTGGGTCGTCTTCCTCGCGACCGCCTCCCACCTGCGCGGCGCGGGCATGGGCTCGTCGCTGCTGTCGGCGCTCGAGGCGCGCATGGCGCCGCAGGGCATCTCGAAGCTGTCGGCGCTGATGCCCGCCGTCGAGACGCGAGTGGGGGCGTTCCTCCGCCAGGGGTTCGCGCTCAAGCAGGACCTCCACTACTTCGAGCGGCACATCCCCGTGCAGCGCGAGGAGCTCAAGCGCCTCGCCGAGCTCGGCGGCCGCGTGCTGCCCCGCGGGCTCTGGGACGCGGTCGGCGGCATGAACACGGAGAAGGAGCTCCTCGAACGCCGCGTGGTGCTGCCGCTCGCGCAGTCCGAGCTCGCCGAGCGCTTCGGGGTGGTGCCGCCGCGCGCGATCGTGCTCTTCGGGCCGCCCGGCACCGGCAAGACGACGTTCGCCAAGGCGATCGCGTCGCGCCTGGAGTGGTCGTTCGTCGAGGTCTTCCCTTCGCGGCTCGCGTCCCACCCGGGTGGCCTCGCCGGCGCGCTGCGCGAGACCTTCGCGACGATCGCCGAGCTCGAGCACGCCGTCGTCTTCATCGACGAGGTCGAAGAGATCGCCTCGCACCGCCAGGGCGAGCCGCCGTCGCCGACGCAGGGCGTCACGAACGAGCTGCTCAAGATCATCCCCGCCTTCCGCGAGCAGCCGGGACGCCTCCTGATCTGCGCGACGAACTTCATCAGATCGCTGGATGCCGCGTTCCTCCGGCATGGCCGATTCGACTACGTGATCCCGATCGGCCTGCCCGACGACGCGGCCCGCGACGCGATCTGGCGCCGTTACATCCCCGAGGCGGCCGTCGGGATCGACGTGCCCGAGCTCGTCGCGATGACCGACGGCTTCTCGCCCGCCGACATCGAGTTCGCCGCGCGCAAGGCGTCGCAGTCCGCCCTCGAGAACGCCGTGGACTCGGGCTCGTCCGAGCCCGACGGCCCGTTCATGGCGGACTACACGGCCGCGATCGCCGGCACGCGCGCCACCGTGTCGGCGCAGGTCGCCGCCGACTTCCTCGAAGACATCGAGACCGTCGGCCGCCTTTAGCGTCCTCGAGATCCGCACCTGAATACCTCCGGTTGGAGGTTTAGCGTCGAATACCATGGGAGGCATGGCCGAAGCGGAGCACCAGCCGATCCCGCGCGGGTCGTATGCGAAGGGCGTCGCCCGTCGCCAGGAGATCCTCGACCGGGCCATCGAGGTGTTCGCGAAGCGCGGCTCCGACCGCACCAGCCTCCGCGCGATCGCCGAAGAGGTCGGCGTCACCCACGCCGCCCTGAAGCACTACTTCGGCTCGCTCGAAGAGCTCCTCATCGCCGTCTACCGTCAGTCCGAGGCCCGCGACGACGACTGGGAGCCCGTGCCGCCGGACGTCACCCCCACCGAGCTCCTGCGCCGGTGGAGCGACGCCAACCACGAGGTGCAGGGGCTCGTGCAGCTGTACTCCTCGCTCGTCGCGTCGGCGCTCGAAGAGGGCCATCCCGCCGCGCGCGCGTTCGCGACCGAGCGCTTCGTGCGCGTCCGCACCGAGATCGCCGAGCGTGTGCGGCACAACCAGCGCGCCGGGCGCATCCGGGCGGACGTCGATCCGATGGCCGCCTCGGCGCTCCTGATCGCGGCCTCCGACGGGCTGCAGACGCAGTGGCTGCTCGACCCCCAGGCGCCGCAGGACGCCGCCCTCGCCCTTCTCGACCAGCTGCTCGCGGAGCCGGCTCCGGCCGCGCGCCCGGCGGTCTGAGAGGAGGACGGATGCCGCAGCACAGCGCCGGACGCCGGTTCGGGGCCGAAGTGGCCCACGCGGTGTCGAGTCTGTTCCGCCTCGCGCCCGCGCCGGCGCCACGGTGGGCGATCGGCCTGCGCGCGGCGATCGCGATGGCCGTGCCGATCGCGGTGATGACCGTGCTCGGGCGGCCGGATCTCGGCTTCCAGGCGGCGACCGGCGCGTTCGTCGCGCTGTACGGCACCCACCTTCCGGTGCGCGAGCGGGCGCGCGTCGTGCCCTTCGTCGCCGGAGGACTCGTTCTCGCGGCGATGCTCGGCGCTCTCGCGGGTCCCTTCCCGGTCGCGACCCTCGTCGGCCTCGTGGTCGTCGCCGTCGGGGCTGCCGTCGCCATGTTCGGCTTCGCCGTCGGCCCGCCCGGTCCTCTGTTCGTCGTGCTCGTCTACGGGCTGTCGGCGCACATCATCGCCGCGGGAGCGGATGCGGCGACCTACGTGGCGGCGGTGGCCTGCGGCATCCTGTTCTCCTCGTTCGTCTCGCTCGTCCCGCTGGTGCTGCCGAGCCGCCGCCGCGTCGTCGCGAGGCCGCTCCGGCAGGTGCTGCCCGGCCCGGCCTGGCCGCCGGGGGAGCGGATGCTCGTGGTCCGCGTCGCGCTGGTGACCGTGGTCGGCATCGCCGTCGCGCTGTTCGTCGACCCGGAGCGGGCGTACTGGATCGTGGGCGCGGCAGTCGCGGTCGTGGGCATCGCCCCCGACCGGCGGGCGGCGTTCAGCCGCGGGCTGCACCGCCTGATCGGCACGATCCTCGGCGCCGGCGTCTACCTGCTGCTCGCGCCGCTGCCGATCCCCGCGCTGTGGCTGGCGCTGGTGCTGGGCGTGCTGCAGTTCACGATCGAGCTGTTCGTCGTGCGCAACTACGCGCTCGCGCTCGTCTTCATCACGCCGCTCGTGCTGCTGCTCACGGGCGCCGCGACCGGCGGGGTCGACACCGTGGCCGTCGCGACCGAGCGCGTCGTCGACACGCTGGCCGGGGCCGTGCTCGGCGCGGCGAGCGGTCTGCTCCACGCCCGCAACGACCCGGCGGACTGACCCGGACGGATGCTGCGCCCTCACGCCGTCGCGAGGGGGTAGACCCTGCGCAGCACCAGGCGCTGCACCAGCGTCCAGGCCACCGTCGTCGCCAGGTACAGCGCGGCGGCGAGCGGCACGAACACCGCGAACACCGCGGTCGTGAACTGCAGCACCCCGGCGACCCTGGCCATGCCGGCGCCGGCCAGGGGCGAGGCATCCATCGCCGTCTCGATCACGGGGCGGAACGCGCGCCGCGTGATCTCGGCCACCGCGACGATCACCACGAGCACACCTGCGAACACGCCGACGGTCGCGGCGGAGGCCGTTCCCGCGGCGACCGCGCCGACGAGACTCGTGCCGAGCGGCACCGAGAGGAGCTCGTGCGCGAGCAGCGCGTTCGCGTGCCCGGCGATCGAGGTGTGCAGGAACAGCGCGTACACGATCGCCACGACGGGCGCCTGCGCGAGCATCGGCAGGCAGCCCGCGAGCGGCGACGCCTTCTCGTCGGCGTAGAGCTTCATCGTCTCGCGCTGCAGGCGCTCGGGGTTCTTCCTGTGGCGGCGCTGCAGGTCGCGCAGCTTCGGCGCGAGGCGGCTGCGGGTCTGCTCGGCCTTCGCCTGTGCGATGCCGGCGGGGATGAGCGCCGCCCGCACCAGCAGGGTGAGGACGACGACGGATGCTGCGGCCGCCGCCGATCCGGCGAGGGGTTCGAGCAGGGCGGCGAGCCCCATGAGCAGGGAGTAGGCCGCGTCGAGGATCGCGGCGACAGGTGGGAAGGCGTAGAGGTCCAAGGAATGTCCGTTCGTCGGGTGCGGGTCGTGGCGTGCGGCCACGAAGGCACCGGCGAGCGGTCCTCGGAGGGAACGTGCGTCGGGGCTACGCGGCCAGGGCCGCGGAACCCGGAGCGCGCGGACGGGAGTGCCCCGGAGCGTCGGGGTGGGACGCGGTGAGCCGCGTTGCATCGGTGATCGCGCGGCGCGGGTGGGCCGCGGTGGCGATCGCCCGAACGGGGGAGAAGAGGACGGCGATCGCGACGGCGAGGAGCGCCAGAGTCGCCACGACGGCGACCGCGATCACGAGGGCGCCGGCCGCGGGTTGGGCCGCGGGCGCGACCTCGAAGAGCGAGCGCGCGGCCGCGCCGAGGAGCTCGGCGGCGGGGCGGGTGACGGATGCGACCACCTCGGCCACGAGGCGGAGCACGACGACGATCGTCTCGAGCACGCGCACCTCCTCCGTCGCGGCCACGGTAGCACGGGGGGCGCGCACTCCCCACGTGCAGGCCCGGCGGTCGCCGGTGTCGGTCGTGTCGGGCAGGGTGGAAGGGTGACAGCGACCACGACGACCCGCACCGAAGCCCTCGAGGTGCTGCGCACCCTCGTCGGGCGCGACGACGCCGACTTCCACGACGGGCAGTTCGAGGCGATCGAGGCCCTCGTCGACGACCGCCGCCGCGCGCTCGTCGTCCAGCGCACCGGGTGGGGCAAGTCCGCCGTTTACTTCGTGTCGACGCTGCTCCCCCGACGCCGGGGAGCCGGACCGACGGTCCTCGTGTCGCCACTCTTGGCGCTCATGCGGGATCAGATCGCCGCGGCGGCGCGCGCCGGGGTGCGGGCCGTGAAGATCGATTCGACCAACGCGCACGAGTGGGGCGAGGTGCTCGCCCAGCTCGACCGCGACGAGGTCGACGTGCTGCTCGTGTCGCCCGAGCGGCTCAACAACCCGTCGTTCCGCGACGAGCAGCTGCCGCAGCTGGTCGCCCGCATCGGCCTCCTCGTCGTCGACGAGGCGCACTGCATCAGTGACTGGGGCCACGATTTCCGCCCCGACTACCGGCGCCTGCGCGACCTCATCGCGCGCATGCCCGCCGGCGTGCCGGTGCTCGCGACCACCGCGACCGCCAACAGCCGCGTCGTCGCGGATGTCGCCGAGCAGCTCGACGCCGGCATTGCGGACCAGGATGCTGCGGCCCAGGGCGTGCTGACGATCCGCGGCCCGCTCGCGCGGGCGTCGCTGCGGCTCGGCGTGCTGCGCCTGCCGAACTCGCCGGCCCGGCTGGCGTGGCTCCTCAGCCACCTCGGCGACCTCCCCGGGTCGGGCATCATCTACACGCTGACCGTGGCCGCCGCGAACGACACCGCGCGGCTGCTGCGCGAACGCGGCTACGACGTGCGGGCCTACACCGGGCAGACCGACACCGACGAGCGGGAGGAGTCCGAGGCGCTCCTCAAGGACAACAAGGTGAAGGCCCTCGTCGCGACCAGTGCGCTCGGCATGGGGTTCGACAAGCCCGACCTCGGCTTCGTCGTGCACCTCGGCGCCCCGTCGTCGCCCGTGTCGTACTACCAGCAGGTCGGTCGTGCGGGCCGTGCGACCGGCTCGGCCGACGTGCTGCTGCTCCCCGGCGTCGAGGACCGCGAGATCTGGCACTACTTCGCGACCGCGTCGATGCCCGACCGCGAGCGTGCCGAGCGGGTGCTCGCCGCGCTCGCCGCGGCCGGTGGGCCGATGTCGACGCCGGCGCTCGAGGCGGTCGTCGACATCCGCCGCACGCCGCTCGAGCTGCTGCTGAAGGTGCTCGACGTCGACGGCGCGGTCGGCCGCGTGCGCGGCGGCTGGATCGCCACCGGCGAGTCATGGACCTACGACGAGGAGCGCTACCGCCGCATCGCGGCCGAGCGCGTCGCCGAGCAGCAGCACATGATCGACTACGAAGAGACCGCCGGCTGCCGCATGGAGTTCCTGCAGCGCTCGCTCGACGATGACACTGCGGCGCCCTGCGGCCGGTGCGACAACTGCGCGGGCGCCTGGTTCCCGACGGCGATCGCCTCGGGAGCGACGGATGCGGCGGCCGCGGCCCTCGACCGCGTCGGCGTGCCGATCGAGCCGAGGCGGCAGTGGCCGACGGGCGCCGACAAGCTCGGAGTGCCCGTGAAGGGCCGCATCTCCGCGGAGGAGCAGGCCGCCGAAGGACGCGCGCTCGCCCGTCTCACCGACCTCGGCTGGGGCGGCGCGCTGCGCGAGTTGTTCGCGGCCGGAGCCGCCGACGCGCCGGTGCCGCAGAACGTGCTCGGGGCCTGCGTGCGGGTGCTCGCGGACTGGGGCTGGGAGAACCGTCCCGTGGCGGTCGTCGCGATGCCGTCCCGTGCGAAGCCGCAGCTCGTCGACTCGCTCGCCCGCGGCATCGCCGAGATCGGCCGGCTGCCGTTCCTCGGGTCGCTCGATCTCGTCGACGGCGGGCCCACGGGCCAGCCGGGAGGCAACAGCGCGTTCCGGGTCGCCGGCGTGTGGGACCGGTTCTCGGCGACGGGGCTCGACCTCCCGGCGGGGCCCGTGCTGCTGGTGGACGACCGCGTCGACAGCGGCTGGACCCTCACCGTCGCCGCCCGCATGCTCCGCCGCGCCGGCGCGACCGCGGTGCTCCCCTTCGCGCTCGCCCTCCGCGGCTGACGCGGGCTACGTCCCGGTCGGCGGCTTCGGGCGCGGCCGGCGCACGATGAGGTAGATCACGGCCGCCGCTACGAGCAGCACCACCAGTACGACCCACGGCACCCAGTCGATCGGCGCGGCGGCGTTGTCGCCCGCCTCGGCAGTGGGGGACGGCGTCGCGGACGGGGTCGGTGTCGGTGTCGGCGTGGGCGTGGGAGTCGGCGTCGCGGTCGGCTCGGGCGTGGGGCTCGCGGTCGGCTCCGGCACCGCCGTGGGCGCCGGGACGGGTGTCGTGGGCGCGGCGGTGGGCTCCGGCGCCACGGTCGGCTCCGGCGTGGGCTCGGGCGTCGGCTCCGGTGCCGTCGTCGGCTCGGGCGTCGGCTCCGGTGCCGTCGTCGGCTCCGGGGTCGGAGCGGGCGTCCGCGTCGGAAGGACGCGTGTGGGCTCCGGCGTCGGCTCCTCCGTGGGTGCCGGCGACGCGGTCCGGGTCGGCAGATTCGTCGGCAGGCTGGTGGGGAGGGCGGTGGGGAGCGGGATCCCGCCGTTCCCGCACCCGGCGAGGAGCGTGAGCCCGGCCACGAGGGCGAGTCCGGCGAGCGTCCGGGTCACACGCGACCGCCGCGGACCACGGGAATCACGTGTCGCGCGAGGGTGCGGCATCCGTTCCTCCATCGGTTCTTGCGGAATCGTACGGCCGCGCATGCGAGCGGGCCCGGATTCGCCGCGAGACACACCGTCAGCCTCCACACGGTCTGACACATGACCGCGTGTGACGTCCCGTGTCGTCGTGTCGCGGCGTGTGTCGTCACCGCGCGCAGCGGCCCGGACCGCGCGACGAGCATGGCGGCATGCCTTCCCCGATCATCTCGCCGACCGAGCTCGCCGACCTCATCCGCAGCGGCACCCCGCCGCGGATCCTCGACGTGCGCTGGCGGCTCGACCAGCCCGAGGGGCGGCCGGCGTACCTCGACGGGCACCTGCCCGGTGCGGTCTACGTCGACCTCGACCACGAGCTGGCGCGCCGCGGCGATCCGCGCGAGGGGCGCCACCCGCTGCCGCCGCGCGAGCAGCTCCAGGCTGCTGCGCGGCGGTGGGGGATCCGTGGCGGCGACACCGTCGTCGCGTACGACGACGTGCACTCGGTCGCCGCGGCGCGCGCGTGGTGGGTGCTCACGCGATCGGGGGTCGCCGACGTGCGGGTGCTCGACGGCGGCCTGCGCGGCTGGCTGACCGAGCGCCTCCCGCTCGAGACGGGCGACGTGCTGCCGCGTCCGCCGGGCGACGTCGTGCTCGACGAGATCACCGAGGGCGTCGCCGACATCGACGGGGTGGAGGAGTGGCCCGATCACGGCCTGCTGCTCGATGTGCGCGCGCCGGAGCGCTATCGCGGCGACGCGGAGCCGCTCGACCCCGTCGGCGGGCACATTCCGGGCGCGGTGAACCTGCCGACGACCGTGCACCTGACCGCGGGGAGATTCCGCTCACCCGACGAGATCCGCGCGGCGTTCGCGGCTGCGGGCGTCGTCGAAGGCGTCTCGGTCGCGGCGTACTGCGGCTCGGGCATCGCGGCGACCCACACGGCGCTCGCCGGCGCGCTCGCCGGCATCGACGTCGTCGTCTACCCGGGATCGTGGAGCCAGTGGTCGCGCTCGCGCGGCCGGCTGGCCGCCGTCGGCCCTGCGCCGTCGCTGGACGTGGTGCCGGTATGACCGGAGCACTGCGCGAAGCGCCCGCTCTCCGCACCATCGCCGACCGCCCGCTGCGCGTGGTGGGCGTGTCGGGATCGCTCCACGAGCCGAGCCGCACCACCGCCCTCGTGCGGACCATCCTCGCGAACGTCGCCCAGCGGATCCCCGCCGAGACCGAACTCGTCGAGGTCGCCGCGCTGGGTCCCGGCTTCGCGGGCGCGCTCACGCGCGAAGAAGGGGCCCCCGAGGTCGAGAGCGCCCTGCGGGCGATCGAGTCGGCCGATCTCATCGTCGCGGCGAGCCCGGTGTACCGCGCATCCTTCACGGGACTGTTCAAGCACCTCTTCGACTTCGCCGGCCAGTACGACCTCGTGGGAACGCCCGTGCTCCTCGCGGCGACGGGCGGAGGCGAGCGGCATGCGCTCATCATCGAACACCAGCTGCGCCCGCTGTTCGGGTTCTTCCAGGCGCTGACCCTGCCGATCGGCGTCTACGCCTCGAACAGCGACTTCACCGACTACGAGCTGACCTCGCCCGACGTCGCGCAGCGCGTCGCGCAGGCCGTCGACCGCTCACTGCCGCTGATCGAGCAGGCCGCGCTCGTGCGTCGATCGGAGTACTTCGCGACCTGGTGAGCGGGGAGTGGGATGCTGCGGCCCGGCGCGTGCGAGAGCGCGGAGGTCGCAGCATCCCTCTCTCGACGTCGTCCGTGTCGTCCGTCTAGACTGGCGCCCGTGCTGACCTGTCGGTGTTGTCGTCCCTGCTGTTGAAGCCTTCGCTTCACGCAGACCTCAGCGACCCCGACAACTCTCCGCGCACCCGCGCGGCCACACACCAGGACACATCGTGCGTTACGCCCAGAGCGCGGCCGACCTCGTCGGCAACACCCCTCTCGTCCAGCTGACCCGTGTCACCAGCGGCATCGCCGCGACGGTGCTCGCGAAGGTCGAGTACTTCAATCCCGGCGGCTCCGCCAAAGACCGCATCGCCCGGCGCATCATCGACGCCGCGGAGCGCGACGGCGTGCTGAAGCCCGGCGGCACCATCGTCGAGCCGACCAGCGGGAACACCGGCGTCGGGCTCGCGCTCGTCGCGATCGAACGCGGCTACCGCATGATCTTCGTCGTGCCCGACAAGTTCGCGGGAGCGAAGGTCGACGTGCTCAGGGCCTACGGCGCGGAGGTCGTCGAGACCGAGACCAGCGTGCCGCCGGAGGATCCGCGCTCGTACTACAGCGTGGCCGACCGGCTGGTGCGCGAGATCCCCGGCGCGTTCAAGCCGAACCAGTTCGCGAACCCGAACGGGCCGCTCAGCCACTACGAGACGACCGGGCCCGAGATCTGGCGCGACACCGACGGCCGCGTGACCCACTTCGTCGCGGGCATCGGCACCGGCGGCACGATCACCGGCACCGGCCGCTATCTGCAGGAGGTGTCGAACGGCGCGGTGCGGGTCGTCGGCGCCGACCCCGAGGGGTCGATCTACTCCGGCGGACCGCTGCACGGCTACCTCGTCGAGGGCGTCGGCGAGGACTTCTGGCCCGAGAGTTACGACCCGTCGGTGCCCGATGAGATCCACCGCATCCCCGACGCCGAGTCGTTCGAGATGACGCGCCGCCTCGCCCGCGAGGAGGGGCTCCTCGTCGGCGGATCGAGCGGCATGGCGGTGGTGGCGGCGCTGCGCACGGCCCGCGAGCTGCCCGCCGACGCCGTCGTCGTCGTGCTGCTGCCCGACCACGGCCGCGGCTACCTCAACCGGTTCTACGACGACGACTGGATGCGCGAGCACGGCTTCACCGTCGGCGATGCGGCGGCTGCACCCGACGCAAGCCGGAGCCCCGAGGCATCCATCCCCACCGAAGGAGCACCCGAATGACCGAGTCCACGAACGACCGCGGCTTCGAGACCCGTGCGGTGCACGCCGGGCAGGCCTTCGACCCGACGACGGGCGCGGTGATCCCGCCGGTGCACTTCTCGACGACGTACGCGCAGGACGGCATCGGGGGGCTCCGCGAGGGCTACGAGTACGGCCGCAGCGGCAACCCGACGCGCACCGCGCTCGAGACCCAGCTCGCCGCTCTCGAGGGCGGCGCCCACGCTCTGTCGTTCGCCTCGGGCCTCGCCGCCGAGGACGCGCTGCTGCGCGCCGCACTGAAGCCCGGCGACGAGGTGCTGCTCGGCAACGACGTGTACGGCGGCACGTACCGGCTCATCGCACGGGTGCTGGGGGCGTGGGGCGTCGGCATCCGCGTCGTCGACATGAGCGACCTCGACGCCGTGCGCGCGGCGCTCGAGGAGCGCCCCGCCCGCATCGTGTGGGTCGAGACGCCCAGCAACCCGCTGCTGCGCATCACCGACATCGGGGGGCTCGCGAAGCTCGGGCACGACGCCGGCGCGCTGGTGGTCGTCGACAACACGTTCGCGTCACCGGCGCTGCAGCAGCCGCTCGCGCTGGGCGCCGACGTCGTCGTGCACTCGACGACCAAGTACCTCGGCGGTCACTCCGACGTCGTCGGCGGCGCACTCGTGCTCAACGACGACGCGCTGCACGCCGAGGTGAAGTTCCTGCAGTTCGCTGTCGGCGCCGTCTCGGGCCCGCTCGATGCGTGGCTCACGACCCGCGGCATCAAGACGCTCGCCCTGCGCATGCAGCGGCACAGCGAGAACGCGCAGCAGATCGCCGAGTTCCTGTCGGGCCACGGCGCGGTCGCGCGGGTCTACTACCCGGGTCTCGCCTCGCACCCCGGGCACGAGCTCGCCGCGCGGCAGATGAGCCGGTTCGGCGGCATCGTGTCGGTGGCGCTGGCGGAGGCCGCGGCGGCACGCCGCTTCGCCGAGTCGACGCGGCTGTTCCAGCTGGCAGAGTCGCTGGGCGGCGTCGAGTCGCTGATGAACTACCCCGACGAGATGACGCACGCGTCGGTGCGCGGCACCGAGCTCGCCGTCCCGCCCGAGGTGGTGCGCCTCTCGGTCGGCATCGAGTCGGCCCCCGACCTGCTCGCCGACCTCGACGAGGCCCTCTCGGGCCTCTGACGGGGCGGACGTAGGCTCGGGGGCATGACCGCGAGCCCCGGCATCCGTTCGTCCGTCCTTGCGGAGCCGCTGCGCATCGGCGCCATGACCGTGCCGAACCGCATCATGCAGACGGCGCACTCGAAGCAGTACTCCGACCGCGTCGAGTCCGACCGCGAGACCGCGTACTACGTGCGCCGTGCGCAGGGCGGCTGCGGGCTCTTCGTCGCCGGCAACCACTTCGTGCACCCGACCGGGTCGATCCGGGGTTTCGAGGACGCGTACCGTCCCGAGGGGGTCGCGGCTTCGAAGAAGATGACGGATGCTGTGCACCGAGCCGGTGCGAAGATCCTCGTGCAGCTGAACCACCATGGGGCGCAGGCGCAGCCCGATGGACCCGACGGCCCGCGCACGGTCTACGCGCCGTCACGCCTGATCTCGCCCTCGACCGGGCATGCCACCCGCGAGATGGACCGCGCCGACATCGCCTCGTTCGTCGAGGGCTGGGCGCTGTCGGCCGCGCACGCGCGCGACGGCGGGTTCGACGGCGTCGAGATCCACATGGCGCACGGCTACCTGCTGCACCAGTTCCTCTCGCCGCTCTACAACGCCCGCGAGGACGAGTACGGCGGCGACCTCGAGGGCCGCACGCGGTTCCCGCGCGAGGTGCTGCGCGCCGTGCGCGAGCGGGTGGGCGAGGACTTCACGGTCGGCATCCGCATCGTCGCGAACGAGTTCCACCCTGAGGGCATCGACGGCGCCGGCATGCGCGAGGTCATCACGCGCCTGCGGCAGGAGGCCCGGATCGACTTCCTCGACCTCGCCGCCGGCGGCTACCACAACGTGCACTACGTCTTCCCGTCGTCGCCGATGCCCTATGCGTGGCTGCGCGACGACGTCGCCGCGGTCAAGGCCGCGAACCCCGACGTGCCGGTGTTCGGCGTCGGCGCGGCGCGCTCGGTCGAGGAGGCCGAGGAGGTCGTCGCGTCCGGGGTCGCCGACATGGTCGCGCTCACCCGCGCGCAGATCGCCGACCCCGACCTCGGCCAGAAGCTCCTCGGACTCGAGCCCGTCGATTCGGGGGAACGCGGCATCCGTCATTGCATCCGCCTGAATCAGGGATGCCTCGGCCGCGGCAGCCGCGGACTCGCGATGTCGTGCACCGTGAACCCGCTCGCCGGCCGCGAGCTCGAGCGCGGCGAGCGACCGCGCGCGGCGTCTGCGCAGCGGTGGGTCGTCGTGGGCGGCGGGCCCGCGGGCATGCGCGCCGCGGTCGAGCTCGCGACCGACGGGCACGCGGTGACGCTGCTGGAGCGCGGCGAGGAGCTCGGCGGGCAGCTGCGCCTGGCCCGACGGGTGCCGGGCCGCGAGAGCGTCGGGCTGCTGGTCGACGACCTCGAGCGCGACCTCGCCGCGGCAGGCGTCGACGTGCGGCTCGGCGTCGACGCGACGGCCGAGACGCTGGCGGGGCTCGGCGCTGCGGACGGCGTCGTCGTCGCCACCGGCGCCGTCGCGCCCGCGACCACGTCGCTCGCCCTCGGCGGCGCCTACGCCGGCGGGTTCCCGGCCGAGGGCGCCATCGGCGCGTTCGCCGCGGTCGCGGACGGGGTGCCGCTCGGCCGCCGGATCGCGGTGGTCGATGCCGACGGCACGGCGTACGCGGCCGGCATCGTGCTGACCCTGCTCGAGCGCGTCGGCGAGCTCGAGCTGATCACGCCCTTCGAGACCGTGTTCCCGCACATCGGCGCCGGGTACGACCGGCCGCTGCTGCTCGAGCGCCTCGGCGCCCACGGCGGCTTCCGCCGGAGCGTCGCGCACCGGGTGGAGCGCCTCGAGCCGGGCGTCGTGGGCGTGCGCGACACGCTCACCGGGGTCACGGATGCGATCCCGGGCGTCGACGCCGTCGTCGCGATCGAGCCCCGCGCGTCGGCCGGCGTCCCCGGGCTGGTGCCGGATGCGGCGGCCGAGGCATCCATCCCTCCCCGCGTCGTCGTGATCGGCGACGCCTTCGCCCCGCGCACGATCGACACCGCGATCTTCGAGGCCGTCGAGCTCGCCTACGACGTCGCCGGCCTCGCCACGCTGCGCGGCTGAGGTCCGCGCGGCCGGGGTCGCAGCATCCGTCTCCCCTCCCGTTCGACAGGTCAACCGGGGTTCCACAGGAGCTCTCCCCCGCAAACGCTCCTGTCAAGGCCCGGTTGACCTGTCGAAGCCACTTGGGACAGAGGTCCCGCGGACCCTGCCCCGTCCCACCCACCGGGCGGTGGATACGCTGGGCGGGTGGACCCCGTCACCGCAACGCTCGCCATCCTCGTGCTCGCGGTGATCGCGTTCGTGAGCAACCGCGTCCCCATCGGGGTCGTCGCGATCGGGGTCGCACTCGCCCTCTTCTTCACCGGCGTGCTGACGCTGCCGCAGGCGCTCGCCGGGTTCGGCGACCCGACGGTGCTGTTCATCGCGGGGCTGTTCGTGATGAGCGAGGCGCTCGATGCCACGGGGGTCACGGCGTGGGCGGGGCAGAAGGTGATCGGCCGCGCCGGCACCAAGCGCACCACCCTCGTCGTCGTGATCGCGCTGCTCGTCGCCGGTCTGACCGCCCTCATCAGCATCAACGGCGCCGTCGCGGCGCTGCTGCCGCTCGTGGTGGTGGTCGCCGCGCGCGCGGGCATCGCCTCGTCGAAGCTGCTCATGCCGCTCGCGTTCGCCGCATCTGCGGGATCGCTCCTGCTCCTCACCGGCACGCCCGTCAACATCATCGTGTCGGAGTTCGCCGCAGCGGCGGGCGGGCGCGAGTTCGGGTTCTTCGAGTTCGCACTGGTCGGCATCCCGGTGCTTCTCGGAACGGTCGTCATCCTCCTGCTCGGCGGCGGCCTCGTGCCCGAGCGCACGGGCGCGCTCATGCCGCTCGACCTCGTGCGGCACGCACGCCTCCTGCGCCAGCAGTACTCCCTCACTCTCGACACCGGCGTGCTCCTCGGCCCCGAGACCGGCGTTACGGAGGTCGTCGTGGCGCCGCGCTCACCGCTCATCGGCAAGCGCGTGTGCGCGGGCATGACCACGCCCGACGGCGACCTCGTCGTGCTCGCGGCGCGGCGCGGCGACGAGCAGCTCAAAGGCACCGAGTTCGTCGTGCAGGCCGGCGACGCGCTGCTGCTGCAGGGCGCCTGGGACGACCTCACGCGTCGCACGAACGATCCGGGCGTGCTCGTCGTCGACGACCCCGCGCAGTTGCGCCGCTCGGTGCCGCTCGGCAAGGGCGCCAGACGCGCGATCGGCATCCTGCTCGCGATGATCGTGCTGCTCGCGACGGGACTCGTGCCGCCCGCCGTGGCCGCGCTCCTCGCCGCGTGCGCCCTCGTGCTCACGCGCACGGTCACCGTGAACCAGGCGTACCACTCGATCTCGTGGACGACCATCGTGCTCATCGCCGGCATGATCCCGCTGTCGACGGCGTTCATCAGCACCGGCACGGCAGATCTCGTCGCGAACTGGATGCTCTCGTTCCTCGGCGACGCCGGCCCGCACGTCGCGCTGCTCGCGCTGTGCGGGCTCACGGTCGTGCTCGGGCAGCTGATCAGCAACACCGCGACCGTGCTCATCGTCGCGCCCATCGCGATCTCGGTCGCGCAGTCGCTCGGCCTCTCGGTGCAGCCCTTCATGATGGCGCTCACCGTCGCGGGCGCGGCGGCGTTCCTCACGCCGATCGCGACGCCCGCGAACCTCATGGTGATGGAGCCGGCCGGCTACCGCTTCGGCGACTACTGGAAGCTCGGCCTCCCCCTCGTGCTGTTCTTCCTCGTCATCGCCGTCTGGTACGTGCCCCTCATCTGGCCCTTTTAGCGGTGGATGCTGCGACCCGGCGCAGCACGCCGGGTCGCAGCATCCATTCCCCGCCGCCGTGGGTGTGATGTCCGGACTTCGCAGCCCACGCAGTGGTGGTCTCCTGTGATGTCCGGACTTCGCAGCCCACCCAGCGGTGGTCTCCCGTGATGTCCGGACTTCGCAGCCCACGCAGTGGTCGTCTCCTGTGATGTCCGGACTTCGCAGCGTGCGCAGTGGTGGTCTCCTGCGATGTCCGGACTTCGCGGAAGCAGCACGACGCCCCGGCGGTTCGGGTCCGCCGGGGCGTCGTGGGGCTGGTCAGGCGGCCGACCAGCCGCCGTCGCTCGCGAGGTTCTGGCCGTTGACGTTCACGCCGTCGTCGCTCAGCAGGAAGGTGATCGACGCGGCCAGGCGGTCCGCGGCGACCGGCGGGGTCATGACGGCCATGCCGGCGCGCACGCGGTCGGCGCCGAGGGGAGAGGCGAACTTCGCCTCGATGTTCGTGATCACCGCACCCGGGGCGACGGCGTTCACGCGGATGCCGCTCGGGCCGTACATGAACGCGCTCGACTTGGTGAGGCCCACGACCGCGTGCTTCGACGCGGTGTAGGCGGCACCGGCGGAGGATCCGCGAAGGGATGCCTCGGACGAGGTGTTCACGATCGAGCCGCTGCCCTGCGCGAGCATGGCGGGGATGACGGCGCGCATGAGCTTCATCGTGCCGGTCACGTTCACGCGGAAGACGCGATCCCAGACCGCGTCGGTGACGTCGCCGACGGGGGTCATGTCGTCCATGATCCCGGCGATGTTCGCGAGGGCGTCGATCCGGTCGCCCGCCGCCTCCACGATGCGGGCCACGCCCTCGTCGTCGGTGATGTCGGCGGTGAGCGCGACGACGTCGGCGCCCAGGTGGGCGGCGACGAACTCGTCGAGGCGATCCTGGCTGACGTCGACGGCGATCACGCGACCGCCCTCGCGGGCCACGCGCGACGCGGTGGCGCGGCCGATGCCGGAGCCCGCGCCGGTGACGATGACCGTCTGTCCGGTGAAGCGCCCGGCGGTGACCTTCTCGGCCCACTCGGCCTTCGGGGTCTCGGCGGCGGCCTCGGTGGGGACGCCGTCGGGGTTGACCTGGGCGACGAGTGCGTCGAGCGCGGCCTGCGGGAACGCGCCGCCGCTCATCGCCACGAGGTTGCTGATCGGGAGTCCGGCGATCGGCGCGAGGGCCTCTGCGGTCTGGCCGCCCTGGGCGAGCAGGCCGCGCAGCGCGGCGCCTCCGGCGGGGTCGTCGAGCCATGTCTGGATGGTGGATGCACCCGTCAGCGCAGCGGTGGTGGTGCTCATTTCTTTCCCTTCTTCATGCAGTTCAGCGGGCCTGCGGGTCCGGGGAGATGAGGAGCTTTCGGGACAGCTCCTACCGGACAACAGTGTCCGGTACTAGGCTACACCCGTGCCGAGCACCGCATCCCCCCGTGCGCTCCCTCGCCAGAACCGAGGCCCCGCCGCAGCAGCCGACAACCGTAAGGCGTTGATCGCTGCTGCCCGCGAGGTCTACGCCGAAGGGGGCCTTCAGGCTCCCTTCAGCGCCGTCGCCAAGCGCGCCGGAGTCGGGCAAGGAAGCCTGTACCGTCATTTCCCCGACCGGACCGCCCTCGCCGTCGCCGTCTTCCAGGACAATGTGCGCGACCTCGAGGACCACACGGCGCCACCCGATCGCACGATCGACGATCTGCTCGACCGCGTGGTCGACCAGGCCGTCGTGTCGACCGCGTTCATCGAGCTCATCACCGCGGACCTCTCCGACCGCCGGGTCGCGTCGCTGGGCGCGCGCTTCCAGGCGCTCGTGGATCGTCTCGTCGCGCGGGACCGGGCCGCCGGACGCATCGGCTCGCACGTCGAGACCGACGACGTGACGATGGCGACCAGCATGCTGGCGACGGAGGTGGCGCGCGCGGAACCGGCCCTGCGGCCCGCGGCCGCGCGCCGGGCGCGAGCCCTGTTCGCGGCGGCATTCGCACCGCGCTGATCCGGCGTTAGGCTCCTGCCATGGGCCGGTTCATCTACGACACCAACGCCAACTCGGTCGACATCGACGACCGCACGCTGGCGCATCTGCGCATCGTCATGATGAACAAGCTGCGCCGGTCCGAGCCGTTCATGTTCGACGTCGAGATCGGCGACGGCAGCGGGCGGCGGAGCTTCTGGATCCACCCGTCGGTGCCGATCCAGTTCCACTTCTTCGGCAGCCGTCAGCCCCGCATCAACCGCGCCTGGATCGAAGAGCTCATGCTCTCGGCCAGTGGGCCGTCCGGTCTCACGATCCTGCCGGAGCCCGAAGAGGACGAGGCGCCGGCGACCGACCGCGCTATCGGCTGACGTCGTCCGGTGTCACCTCGGTGCCGCCGACGGTGAGGCGCTCGACGTCGAGGTGATCGACGTCGACGTTGCCGAGCGTCACGTCGCGGCCGTCGTCGCCCTCAGCCGCCTCCAGCACGGCGACCGGTCCGGTGTCGAAGTGCTCGGCGATGAGCATGATGCCGCCGGTCGAACTGGCCGAGTTCGCGAGCTCTTCGATCCAGTCGCGGCTGAGCTCGGTGGGCTCCGGGTCGTCGAACACGAAGCGCAGCGGAATGGACGGGTGCAGCCAGATCGTGCTGCGGCCACGGGGCTGGTCGTCCGGGTGCTTCCACGACACCGTGAAGCTCTCGTCGCGGCGCAGCTTCGTCGCGATGACGACCTTGAGGTGCGCGAGCGCGCGGTCTTCGATATGGATCGGCATCGCGCCGCCGCCGTAATAGATCGTGCCCACGCGCCCACCATAGCCCCGGTACCCGGCAACAGCGAAGGGGTGGATTCCGGCGCGTTCGATGTGCTGGAATCCACTCCTTCGAGGCTCCGGTGTCCGGTACAGGACGTCAGAGGCGCGTCCACGCCTCCGTGAGGACGCTCCGCAGGATCTGCTCGATCTCGTCGAACTCCTTCGGCCCGATCGTGAGGGGCGGGGCGAGCTGGATGACGGGGTCGCCGCGGTCGTCGGCGCGGCAGTACAGCCCCGCGTCGAACAGCGCCTTCGAGAGGAAGCCGCGCAGCAGGCGCTCCGACTCATCGTCGTCGAACGTCTCCTTCGTCGCCTTGTCCTTCACGAGCTCGATGCCGAAGAAGTAGCCGTCGCCGCGCACGTCGCCGACGATGGGCAGGTCGGTGAGCTTCTCGAGGGTGGAGCGGAACAGCGGCGAGTTCTCGCGCACGTGCTCGTTGAGCCCCTCCTCCTCGAAGATGTCGAGGTTCTCGAGCGCCACGGCGGCCGAGACCGGGTGCCCGCCGAAGGTGTACCCGTGGTAGAACGCGCGGTCGCCATGGGCGAACGGCTCGTAGATCCTG
Source organism: Microbacterium sp. NPDC056044 (assembly GCF_042267145.1). Lineage (NCBI taxonomy): Bacteria > Bacillati > Actinomycetota > Actinomycetes > Micrococcales > Microbacteriaceae > Microbacterium > Microbacterium sp. NPDC056044. The sequence goes on from NZ_JBHJWZ010000006.1 coordinate 75,752, forward strand.
TCGCTCACGATGGTGGCGCCGATGGGCGAGTAGCCGCTGGTCATGGCCTTCGCGCACGTGATCATGTCGGGGACGTACCCGTACGCGTCGCACGCGAACATGTGCCCGATGCGCCCGAAGGCGCAGATGACCTCGTCCGACACGAGCAGCACGTCGTACTTGTCGCAGATCTGGCGCACGCGCTGGAAGTAGCCGGGAGGCGGCGGGAAGCAGCCGCCGGAGTTCTGCACGGGCTCGAGGAAGACGGCGGCGACGGTCTCGGGGCCTTCGAAGAGGATCATCTCCTCGATGCGGTCCGCCGCCCAGACGCCGAAGTCCTCGAGGCTCGACGTCGGCGCGCCCATGTCGGACGCCCGGTAGAAGTTGGTGTTGGGCACGCGGAAACCGCCGGGCGTCACCGGCTCGAACATCGCCTTCATCGCCGGGATGCCGGTGATCGCGAGCGCGCCCTGGGGCGTGCCGTGATAGGCGACCGCGCGCGAGATCACCTTGTGCTTGGTGGGCTGACCCTGGATCTTCCAGTAGTACTTCGCGAGCTTGAACGCCGTCTCGACGGCCTCGCCGCCGCCGGTGGAGAAGAACACCTTGTTGAGGTCGCCCGGCGCGTAGTCGGCGAGCCGGTCGGCGAGCTCGATCGCGGCGGGGTGCGCGTACGACCAGATCGGGAAGAACGCGAGCTGCTCGGCCTGCTTCGCGGCGACCTCGGCGAGGCGCTTGCGGCCGTGGCCCGCGGCGACGACGAACAGGCCGGCGAGCCCGTCGATGTACTGCTTGCCCTGCGAGTCCCAGATGTGGTGCCCCTCGCCCTTGACGATGATCGGCACACCGGCGCCGTCGGTCATCACGGACTGGCGGGCGAAGTGCATCCACAGGTGGTCTTTGGCCATCTGCTGCAGTTCGGCTTCGGTGCGGGCGTGGCGTTCGGTCGTGATCGACATGTGGAGCCTTCCGTCAGACTGCTCCCACGCTACTCGCGTGCCCCGCGCGCCGACATGCGACGTTTCGTCCGGTTCGGATGCCGCGGCCACCGGTCCGTCCGGATCGTCAGGTCGAGCCGCGCTCGATCAGCTGCGTGGGCAGGACGATCGGCGACGGCGGCAGAGAGGCGCCGGCCGCCGCATCGGCGAGGGCCGTCACTGCGGCCGCGGCCATCTCGCGGATCGGCTGCCGCACGGTCGTGAGAGGCGGCGTCAGCCACCGGGCGCCGCGCAGGTCGTCGAAGCCCACCACGAGCACGTCGTCGGGGATGCGGCGCCCGGTCGCTGCCGCCGCCGCGTACACGCCGGCCGCCATCTCGTCGGTGCAGGCGAACACGCCGAGCCGTTCGCCGGGGCCGAGCCCCCGCAGCAGCGGGAGCGCCGCGTCGCGCGCGGCCGTCCCGCTCCAGTCGGCCTGCAGAGCGACGAGGTCGGCGCCGGAGGCGGCTACGCGCAGCCCCTCGCGGAAGCCGGCGTTGCGCGCGCGGCCGTACCGGTACGGCGGCGATCCGAGCACGATCGCGAACCGCGTCGCGCCGCGCGCAGCGAGGTGGGTCGCCGCCGCGAAGCCGCCCTCGCGGTCGGTCGTGCGCACGCTCGTGAGCCCGCGGGAGGTCTCGGCCTGCGGATCCATCAGCACGACGGGGATCTCGGCATCCGCCAGTGCCGCGAGCTGCGACGCGGTCGGCGAGATGAGCCCGAGGACGACGCCCGCCGAACCGCGCCGGCGGATGCGCATCGGCCAGTCGTCGTCCGGGGTGTCGCGCTCCTCGGTGAGCACGAGGTCGTAGCCCGCCGCGGCGGCCGCGCTGCGCGCCCCGGCGGTCACCTCGTCGGAGTAGGCGTTGTGGAACCACCCGAGCACCAGGTCCAGCAGGCGAGCGGTTCCCGGCGGCCGCCCGCCGGCCGCGGGGTCGCGCGTGTACCCGAGCGTGCGCGCCGCCGCCAGCACCCGGCGGCGCGTCGCGGGGGCGAGGTCGCCGCGCCCCGAGAGGGCCCGCGACGCGGTCGCGACACTCACTCCGGCATCGGCGGCGACGGCGGCGAGGGTCACGCGAGCGAGCATGTCACCAGTTTTGCGCAACATCCTCGACGGGCGCGAGACCGGATGGCATCGTCGGTGGCTGACAGCGAAGGAGCTCACATGACACGCACCGCCCTCGTCGTCCGCGGCGGATGGGACGGCCATCACCCGGTCGAGGCCACCGACCTGTTCCTGCCGTTCCTCCGGGCGAACGGGTTCGACGTCACCGTCGAGGACGACCCCCAGGTGTACGCCGACGCGGACCGCATGGCGACCGTCGACCTCGTGATGCAGGCGGTCACGATGTCGGATGCCTCGCACGAGGCGATCCGGGGCCTCCGCGACGCCGTCGCCGCGGGCACCGGCCTCGCCGGCTGGCACGGCGGCATCGCCGACTCGTTCCGCGGGAGCTCGGACTATCTGCAGCTCGTCGGCGGCCAGTTCGCGACACACCCGTCGAAGCACCCCGACGAGGTGCACGGCGACCAGACCGACAACTACCTCGACTACACGGTCGAGATCACCGAGCTCGGCCGCACGCACGACATCACGGCCGGCATCGACGACTTCACGCTCACCACCGAGCAGTACTGGGTGCTGCACGACGATCTCATCGACGTGCTCGCCACCACCACGCACCCCGTGCAGCCGTACCATCCGTGGCACCGGCCGATCGTCTCGCCCGCCGTGTGGACGCGCGACTGGGGGCAGGGCCGCGTGTTCGTCGCGACGCCCGGGCACAGCCCCGACGTGCTGCGAGACGACAACGTCCGCACGATCATCGAGCGGGGGCTGCTGTGGGCGGCGCGGTGACCGACATCGGGATCGTCGGGCTCGGCGTCATCTCCCGGCAGTACCTCGACACACTGCTCCCGGCGTCGCGCGTGCGCATCGCGGCCGTCGCCGACCTCGATCCCGCACGGGCCGCCGCGGCCGCGGAGGGCATCCCCGGGTGCCGCGCACTCACGACCGCCGAGCTGCTCGAGGATCGCAGCATCCACACCGTCCTCAACCTCACGATCCCCGCCGCGCACGCCGAGATCGCGCTCGCCGCCATCGCCCACGGCAAGGACGTCTACGGCGAGAAGCCGCTCGCGGCGACCTTCGCGGACGCTGCGCGGATCATGGATGCTGCGACCGCCGCGGGCGTCCGCGTCGGGGGCGCGCCCGATACGGTGCTCGGGACCGGCGTGCAGACGGCGCGGGCTGCGATCGACGGCGGGCGCATCGGGCGGCCGGTGTCGGCATCGGCGATGTGGATCTCGGCCGGCCACGAGTCGTGGCATCCGCAGCCCGACTTCTACTACCGCGAGGGCGGCGGGCCGCTGCTCGACATGGGGCCGTACTACGTGACGTCGCTGGTGCAGCTGCTCGGACCCGTGACCGCCGTGTCGGGTGCGTCGTCGCGCTCGCGCGACGAGCGCGTGATCGGCTCCGGGCCGCGGGCGGGGGAGCGCGTGCCGGTGGAGGTCGACACGCACCTCACGGGCATCCTGCACCACGCGTCGGGGGCGGTCTCGACCGTGACGATGAGCTTCGACGGCGTCCGCTCGACGGCGGCGCCCATCGAGGTGCACGGCGTCGACGGGTCGCTGATCGTGCCCGACCCGAACAACTTCGCCGGCGACGTGCAGTTGCACGCACGCGGCGGCGGGTCGTGGGAGACGCTCGAGCCCTCGGCCGGGTACGTCGATTCGGGGCGCGGCATCGGGCTCGTGGACCTGGTCGCGGGCGAGGGCCGTGCGAGCGGGGCGATGGCCCTGCACGTGCTCGAGGTGATGACGGCGCTCGCCGCATCGGCCGCGTCCGGAGTGCGGGAGCCGCTGACGACGACGGTGGAGCGCCCGTCGCTCGTCCCCCTCACGCCCGCGGAGGCCTGGCGGGGCCGCTGAGCACCCCGGCATCGCCCCCCGGCACCCGTGACCCCGGACCCGTGACCCGGCATCCGTCCGATCCGGGTTTGGGGCGTGATCTCTCCGTTGGGGCGCAGAATGTGCGCCCCAACGGAGCGGATGCGCCCCAAACCCGGGGAGGCTGGGAAGAAGCGCCGGTCAGGCGGTGGGGCCGCGGAGCAGGTCGGCGAAGGCGGCCTCGGCGGCGCCGATGAGCAGGCGGTCCTCGGCGAGGGACGCGACGCGGATCTCGAGGTCCTCGGCGTTGGCCGACATCGCCTGATCCTGCACCAGCGCCGTGAGCCCCGGCACATCGGGGGCGGCGATCGTCGCGAGGAAACCGCCGAGCACCACCACCGCCGGGTTCAGCGCATTGACGGCGTTCGCCAGCGCCGTCGACAGGATGCGGCGCTGCCGTGCGACCTCTTCGGCGGCTCCGACACCGGCGCCGGCGAGGGCCGCGGCCAGTGCCGGGTCGTCGGCCGCCTGCAGTCCGACCGCAGCGAGCAGCCGGGCGCGGCTGACCTCATCCTCGAGCACGCCGTTGCCCGCGCGCCGATCGGCCTCGGACGCGATGCCGGGGCGGTTCTGCCCGAACTCGCCGGTGTACCCGCCGGCGCCGAGCAGCGGCATCCCGTGCACGATCACGCCGCCGCCGATGCCGCTCGCGCCGCCGTTGAGGTACACGACATCGTCGAAGCCCGCCGCCGCGCCGAAGAGGTGCTCGGCGATCGCGCCCAGCGTGGCGTCGTTGCCGACGGTCGTCGCAAGACCCGTGGCCTCGGCCACGAGGTCGCGCAGCGGTGCGTCGGTCCAGCGCAGGTGCGGCGCGTTGCGCACGAGCCCGTCGGCCGCGCGGACGAGGCCCGGCACGGCCAGCCCGACGCCCACGACGCGGGCGTCCGCCAGCTCGCCCGCCCGCCACAGCGCGACGCGCTCGGCGATGAGCCGCGCGGTCTCGTCGGGGGTGAGCAGGTGATCGAGCTCGATGCGCTCGCGGAGAGGGATGCCGCGGTCCAGGCCCACGGCGGCGATCGTGAGCGCGTCTACCTCGGGGTTGGCGGCGATCGCGACGACCCGGGCGTCCGCCGCGACCACGGGGGAGGGGCGCCCGACGCGGCGTGACGGGTCGGGTGCGCGCTCGATGACGAGTCCTTCGCGGACGAGCTCGCCGACGAGGTCGGCGATCGTCGAGCGGTTGAGCGCGGTCGCCTCGGTGAGGGTCGCGCGCGAGAGAGGACCCTCGAGATGCACGAGGCGCAGCAGGCGCGCGAGGTTGCGCTGGCGGACGCCTTCGGCCGGTGACGGATCGCTCATCCGTCTCACTGTACGGCCCGCACCGTTGCCGGACCGTAATTTGTTGCGCTTGACCTCAAATCCGTTTGCTCGTACTCTGGCCACGTCCACATCACTTTCGACGTAGAAGTCGAAACTTTCGAGAGGTTCGAAGATGAACACACGCAGCAGGATGCGCGTCTTCGCCGGGGTCGCTGCCGCGGGACTGGCGGTCGGCGTTCTCGCCGGCTGTGCCGGCGGCGGTGACGAAGGCGACAGCGGCGACGGCGTCACCATCACGTGGTGGCACAACGCCACGTCGGGTCCGCTCCCGGCCGTCTGGGAGGAGGTCGCCGCCGAGTTCGAAGAGGCGCACCCGGGCGTCACGGTCGAGCAGACCGGCTACCAGAACGAAGAGCTTCAGCGCACGCTCATCCCGAACGCCCTGGCCGCCGGCGACCCGCCGGACCTCTTCCAGGTGTGGCCGGGTGGCGAGCTGCGCGACCAGGTGAAGAACGGCTACCTCCAGCCGCTCGACGACGCGATCGCCGACACGATCTCGAGCGTCGGAGCGACGGTGAACCCCTGGCAGGTCGACGGCAAGACGTACGGCATCCCGTTCACGTTCGGCATCGAGGGCTTCTGGTACAACATCGACCTGTTCGAGCAGGCGGGCGCCGAGGTCCCCACCACGTTCGACGAGCTCGTCGACACGGTCGGGGCGCTGCGCGACGCCGGCATCACGCCGATCGCGGTCGGCGCGGGCGACGGCTGGCCCGCCGCCCACTGGTGGTACCAGTTCGCCCTCAAGTCGTGCTCGCCCGAGGCCCTCGCCGCCGCCGAGACCGAGTTCGACTTCAGCGACCCGTGCTTCGTCGAGGCCGGTGCGCAGCTGCAGGAGTTCCTCGGCATCGAGCCGTTCCAGGACGGCTTCCTCGGCACTCCCGCTCAGCAGGGCGCGGGCAGCTCGGCGGGCATGGTCGCCAACGGCCAGGCGGCGATGGAGCTCATGGGTCACTGGAACGCCGGCACGATCGGCGGTCTCACTCCCGACCAGAAGGTCCCGGCCTTCCTCGGCTGGTTCCCGGTTCCCGGCATCGATGGCGCGGACGGCGACCCGACCGCGGCGCTCGGCGGCGGTGACGGCTTCGGCTGCTCGACGGACGCTCCGCCGGAGTGCGCGGAGCTGCTGGCGTTCATCATGAGCGAGGACGTCCAGAAGAAGTTCGCGGCCAGCGGCTCGGGCATCCCCACGGTCCCCGCGGCGCAGGCGTCGCTCGAGGACGCGAACCTCAAGATGGTCGCCGACGGCCTGGCCGAGGCATCCTTCGTCCAGCTCTGGCTCGACACCGCGTTCGGCACCACCGTCGGAAACGCGATGAACGAGGGCATCGTCAACCTCTTCGCCGGCACCGGCACCCCCGAAGAGATCGTCGAGAAGATGCAGGACGCGGCGGCGACCCTGTAGATCATGGCGACACTCACCACCCCCGGGCCCGCGGTCGCCGCGGGCCCGGGCCCCACCCCCGTGCGCGCCCCGCGGCGCGGCTCGACGCGCAAGCGCCTCGAGATCCTCCTGTTCGTCTCGCCCGCGCTGATCCTGTTCGTGGGCTTCGTGATCCTGCCGGTGATCCTCGCGGCGGTCTACAGCTTCTTCAACCTCCCGCCCGCCTTCCAGTGGGAGAACCTCGCCGACTCCGGCCGGTTCGTCGGCTTCGACAACTACGTGCGGGCGCTCACCAGCCCCGAGTTCCAGAAGGCGATCGGCAACACCTTCTTCATCCTCGTGATGTCGCTGCTGGTGCAGGGCCCGATCGCGATCGCGGTCGCGCTGCTGCTCAACCGCCCGATGCGCGGCCGCGGCGTGCTCCGCCTCCTCATCTTCGTGCCGTACGTGCTCGCCGAGGTCATCGCCGGCCTCGCGTTCAAGCTGATCCTGCAGCCGAACGGCGCGGTCAACGCGACGCTCGAGGCCGTGGGCCTCGGCGCCTTCACCCAGAACTGGCTGGCCGACCCCGCCATCGCGCTCTGGACGATCTTCTTCGTGCTGACGTGGAAGTACATCGGCTTCGCGATCCTGCTGTTCCTCGCGGGCCTGCAGGGCATCCCCGAAGAGCTCGCCGAGGCCGCGCAGATCGACGGCGCGAGCTGGTGGCAGATCCAGCGCCACATCACGATCCCGCTCCTCGGACCCACCATCCGCATCTGGGCGTTCCTGTCGATCATCGGCTCGCTGCAGGTCTTCGACATGGTGTGGGTCACGGTCGCCCCGGCCGTCCGACGCATCGCCACCGAGACGATGGCGACCTACATGGTGCAGCAGGGGCAGTTCGCCGGCCAGCCCGGCTACGGCAGCGCCATCGCCGTGATCCTCTTCGTCATCTCGCTCGTCATCGCCCTGATCTACCAGCGCTTCGCGCTGCGCCGCGACCTCAAGGGCGCCCTCACGAACGGAGCCCGCTGACATGTCGGCCACCACCACGATCGTCACGGGTGCGCCCCGTGCCGCCGAGCCCGCCTGCCGCCGGTTCGACTGGGGCCAGCCGTTCGTCTACCTGGTCGCGCTCGTCGTCGCCGCGGTCGCCGTCGGCCCCGTGCTGTACGTCTTCCTCGGCGGATTCCGCACGACCGCCGACCTCAATGCGAACCCCGCGGGCCTCCCCGACCCGTTCACCCTGCAGAACTGGGTCGCTGTGCTCGGCTCGCCTCGGTTCTGGGGCAACCTCTTCGCGAGCACCGTCCTCGCCGTCGCCACGACCGCGGGCGTCGTGATCGCGGGCATCATGGCCGCGTTCGTGCTCGCGCGCTACGACTTCAAGGGCCGCGAGGGGCTGTACACGCTGTTCGCCGCGGGGCTCATGTTCCCGCTGACGGTCGCCGCACTTCCCCTCACCCTGCTGCTGCGCACGCTCGGCCTGCACGGCACGTACCTCGGCGTGATCATCCCGGGCATCGCGTTCGCGCTGCCGACGACGATCATCATCCTGGTGCCGTTCCTGCGCGCGATCCCCGACGAGCTCGAAGAGGCCGCGATGATCGACGGCGCGACTCGCCTCGGGTTCTTCTGGCGCATCCTGCTGCCGCTCGCGAAGCCCGGCCTCATCACTGTCGGCATCCTCGCCTTCGTCGCGAGCTGGAACGGCTACCTCCTGCCGCTCCTCGTGATCTCGACCGGCACCCTCCCGCAGGAGCTGTGGCCGCTGCCGCTCGGAGTCACCCAGTTCTCGACGCAGTACTCGCAAGACACCGGCGCCGTGCTGGCGTACACGTCGCTCGCGATGATCCCCGCCCTCGTGTTCTTCCTCCTCGCCGAGAAGCGCATCGTCGGCGGGCTCACCGGGGCGGTGAAGGGATGACGATGGAAGAGCAGACTCTGGATGCTGTGGCCCAGCGCGTCTGGAACGACCCGGCGCTGCCCGTGGACGAGCGCGTCGACGCCCTCGTCGCCGAGATGACGGTGGCCGAGAAGGTCGCGCAGCTGTACGGCGTGTGGGTCGGGGCATCCACCAATGGAGAAGACGTCGCCCCGCACCAGCACGACATGTCGGACGACATCGACCTCGACGACCTGCTGCCCGCGGGTCTCGGCCAGCTCACGCGGCCGTTCGGCACGGCTCCCGTCGATCCGGCGACCGGGGCGCTGTCACTGCAGCGCGCGCAGCAGCGGATCGCCGCGGCGAACAGGTTCGGCATCCCGGCGCTCGCGCACGAGGAGTGCCTCGCCGGCTTCGCGACGTGGGGCGCCACCGCCTACCCCGTGCCGCTCAGCTGGGGTGCGACGTTCGACCCCGACATCGTGCGCGAGCTCGGCGCGCGGATCGGCGCCGATCTGCGTGCGGTCGGTGTGCATCAGGGCCTCGCGCCGGTGCTCGACGTCGTCCGCGACGCCCGCTGGGGTCGCGTGGAAGAGACGATCGGCGAGGATCCGTACCTCGTCGGCACCGTCGCGACCGCGTACATCCAGGGCATCGAGAGCGCGGGCGTCGTCGCCACGCTCAAGCACTTCGTGGGCTACTCGGCGTCGAAGGGCGGGCGCAACCTCGCGCCCGTCTCAGTCGGTCCGCGGGAGCTCGCCGACGTGCTGCTGCCGCCGTTCGAGATGGCGATCCGCGAAAGCGGTGTGCGCTCGGTCATGAACTCGTACACCGACCTCGACGGCGTGCCCACGGCGGCCGACGCCTCGCTGCTGACCGACCTGCTCCGCGACGAGTGGGGCTTCGAGGGCACCGTGGTCGCCGACTACTTCTCGATCGCGTTCCTCAAGGACCTGCACGGCGTGGCCGACGGATGGACGGATGCCGCGGCTCGCGCCCTCTCGGCCGGCATCGACGTCGAGCTGCCCACGGTCAAGACCTTCGGCGCCGACCTCGTGCGCGCGGTCGAGGCGGGCGAGGTGGACGGCACGATCGTCGATCGGGCGCTGCGCCGCGTGCTGCGGCAGAAGGCCGAGCTCGGCCTGCTCGACGCCGACTGGTCGCCGGTGCCGCCGGCGCTGGCGGGGCTCGAGGATGCCTCGCTCGACGCGGTCCGCGGCACGGTCGACCTCGACCCGCCTGAGAACCGCGCGCTCGCCCGCCGCATCGCCGAGGAGGCGATCGTGCTGCTGCGCAACGACGGGGTGCTGCCGCTCGCCGCGCCCCGTCGGATCGCCGTGATCGGTCCGGCCGCCGACGACCCCTACGCCGTGCTCGGGTGCTATTCGTTCCCGTCGCACGTGGGGGTGCGGCATCCCGAACTCCCCCTTGGTATCGCGCTGCCCACGCTGCGCGAGGCGCTCGGTGCCGAGTTCGCGGAGGCTGAGATCGCGTACGCGGCCGGAACGTCGATCGACGGAGGCGAGACCGGCGGGTTCGCCGAGGCGCTCGCCGCTGCGGCCGGAGCCGACGTCGTCGTGCTCGCGCTCGGCGACCGCGCGGGTCTGTTCGGCCGCGGCACGAGCGGCGAGGGGTGCGATGCCGCCGACCTCACCCTGCCCGGCGCGCAGCAGGTGCTCCTCGACGCGGTGCTCGACACGGGGACGCCGACCGTCGTGACGCTCCTCGCGGGTCGTCCGTACGCGCTCGGCACCGCCCCCGAGCGGGCCGCGGCGATCGTGCAGAGCTTCTTCGCGGGTGAGGAGGGCACCGGCGCGATCGCCGGTGTGCTGAGCGGGCGCGTGAATCCGAGCGGGCGCCTGCCGGTCAGCATCCCGCGGGATCCGGGTGCGCAGCCCTCGACGTACCTGGCATCGAAGCTCGCGCGCCGCAACGACGTGTCGAACATCGATCCCACCGCGGCGTATCCGTTCGGCCACGGTCTCGGGTACGCATCGTCGGTGTGGGCGGATGCTGCGGCCTCGGCCGCCGAGATGTCGACGGCCGGCTCGGTCACGGTGTCGATCCACGTCGGCAATGCCGGCGATCGCGACGGCGTCGAGGTGGTGCAGCTGTATCTGCACGATCCGGTCGCCTCGGTCGTGCGTCCGGTGCGACGGCTCATCGCGTACGCGCGGGTGCCGCTCGCCGCGGGCGAACGGGCGCGCGTGGCGTTCGAGGTGCCCGCCGATCTCGCGGCGTTCTCGGGGCGCGACGGCCGTCGCGTCGTCGAGCCCGGCGACCTGGTGTTCGGCTTCGGTCGATCGAGCGGTGAGATCGTCGCGACCCGCACGGTCCGTGTCACCGGCGAGGCGCGGTTCGTCGACCACTGGCGCACGCTGCACGCGGCGGTGACGGTGAGCCGCGGCGAGTGACCGGCGCGGCCGGGTGTCCACCGCCCCCCACGGGCGCCCGGCCGCGCCGTCAGTCCGTGTCGGCGGGAGAGATCGACCCGATCGCCGCGGCGAAGTCGAGGGTCTGCAGCACCTCGACCGCGCGGTCGTAGCGCGTACCGGACAGGACGACGAAGACCGCGCCGACGACGTCGACGAAGCCCACGGTCACGCCGTTCGCCCGCACCTCGTACCGGTCGATGTCGATGCGGTCCCAGCGCACGGCGGAGTCGTCCGGTGCCGGAGGCTCGGGTCGCCGCGGCGGAAGCTCCTTGAGCGACGGCATGACCCGGGCGCGCAGTGCGTTGCGCTTCGCGGGCGAGGTAGGCAGTTCGAGCACCATCGCGAGCCTCCTGTCGTGTGGAACGATCCTGGTCCCAGAGGGATTTCGACGCAGGGGGCTTGACCTTCGAGGGAAGCGCCACTATGTGCTCTCCGGCCTCGTCGTCGGGCCCGGCTGTGCCACCTCCAGTTCTACCCCCGGAGTGTTAAGTCCGTGTCACAGGCTGTTGAACTTCCGGTTCACACAGCGCTCCGGGCCTCCGGGCGGCGACGCGGTGACCTTCGGGGTAGCGCTCGTGTCCTGTCCGCCGAAGGCATCGCAATCGACCGTGCGCAACCGGACGAGGCGCCCACGCGAACGGGAGGCTCCACGGGCTGTGTGAACCGGAAGTTCAACGGGGCTGTGTGAACCGGAAGCTCAACGGGGCTGTGTGAACCGGAAGTTCAATGGCGAAATCGAGATGTCGCGGCCCGAGCGACTGTGCGCGGCGCGGCGCTGGGCCGCAGCATCCTGAATCCTCTTTGTTCGACTGTCACGAAGTGTCGGCTCCGCGACACGTTGTGACAGGTGAGCGGCGTGCGCGCTGGGGATCGGACCCGCGTTCAGGCGGCGAACGGGGCGGTGCTGCCGCGCACCACGAGGTGCGTCGCGAGGTCCATGCGCAGCGTGTCGGGCGTCGCACCCTCGGCGAGGCGCAGTGCGAGGCGCGTCGCCTCCTCGCCCATGCGGCGCAGGGGCTGGTGCACGGTGGTGAGCTGCGGGCTCATCCAGCGCGAGAGGGCGATGTCGTCGTAGCCGACCACCGAGAGGTCGTCGGGCACGCGCAGGCCGGCCGCCGACCCGGCGGCGATCACGCCGAGCGCCTGCAGGTCGCTGCCCGCGAAGATCGCGGTGGGCGGGTCGTCGAGTGCGAGCAGCTCGCGGCCCGCGGACTCGCCTCCGCCGGGATGGAAGTCGCCGAACCGGATCAGCGCCGGGTCGATCGGCAGACCCGCCGCGTTCATCGCCGAGCGATAGCCGTCGACGCGTGCGAGCGAACACATCATGTCTTCGGGGCCGGTGATCGCGGCGATGCGCCGGTGCCCCAGCTCGATGAGGTGGCGGGTGGCCATGAGCCCGCCCGACCAGTTGGCCGACCCGACCGACGGGACGTCGGGGGAGGGGTCGCCGGCGGGATCGACGATCACGAACGGGATGCCCTGCGCGCGCAGCTTGTCGCGGAACCGCTCGGCGATGTCGGAGAACACCAGGATCACCCCGACCGGGCGCCGGCGCAGCACGCCGTCGATCCAGTCGGCGCCGGGCGTGTGGCGGTCGCCGCTCACGGTCAGCACGACCGAGAGCCCCGCGTCGTGGGCGACGTCCTCGACGCCCTCGATGACCTCCATCGACCAGCTCGGCTCGAGCTCGTGGAACACCAGCTCGACGAACTCGCTGCGCTGCTTGCCCGACCGGCGGGTGTACCCGTGGCGGGCGAGCTCCGTTTCGAGTCGTGCGCGCGTGGCGGGGGCGACGTCGGTGCGCCCGTTCAGCACCTTCGACACGGTGGCGAGCGACACGCCCGCCTCGGCGGCGATGGTCGCGAGCGTGATGCGTGGCCCGTCCGTCATGGATCGATGCTAACGCCGAAACTATCGAGGAATCGTGCTGGCGCAGCATCCGTTTCTGATATAGGTTGTCGACAGCAACATTTACCGCGAAGGAGCGTCATGCCCACCCCTACCCGCGCCGACAAGTTCTCGTTCGGTCTCTGGACGATCGGCTACAACGGCACCGACCCCTTCGGTGGGCCGACCCGCAACCACCTCGATGTGGTGCACGCCGTCGAGAAGCTCGCCGAGCTCGGCGCGTACGGCCTCACCTTCCACGACGACGACCTGTTCGCGTTCGGATCGACGGACGCCGAGCGTCAGAAGCAGATCGACCGCCTCAAGGGCGCGCTCACCGACACCGGTCTCATCGTGCCGATGGTCACCACGAACCTCTTCTCCGCACCGGTCTTCAAGGACGGCGGCTTCACGTCGAACGACCGCGACGTGCGCCGCTTCGCGCTGCGCAAGGTGTTCCGCCAGCTCGACCTCGGTGCCGAGCTCGGCGCCAAGACGTTCGTCATGTGGGGCGGCCGCGAGGGCGCCGAGTACGACTCGGCGAAAGACATCCGCGCAGCGCTCGAGCGCTACCGCGAGGCCGTCAACCTCCTCGGCGACTACGTCACCGACAAGGGCTACGACATCCGCTTCGCCATCGAGCCCAAGCCCAACGAGCCCCGCGGCGACATCCTGCTGCCGACCCTCGGCCACGCGATCGCGTTCATCGACTCGCTCGAGCGCCCCGAGCTCGTCGGCCTCAACCCCGAGGTCGGCCACGAGCAGATGGCGGGCCTCAACTTCGCCGCCGGCATCGCGCAGGCGCTGTTCCACGGCAAGCTCTTCCACATCGACCTCAACGGCCAGCGCGGCATCAAGTACGACCAGGACCTCGTCTTCGGCCACGGCGACCTGCACAACGCGTTCGCGCTCGTCGACCTGCTCGAGAACGGCGGCCCCGGCGGGGTCCCGGCCTACGACGGCCCGCGCCACTTCGACTACAAGCCGAGCCGCACCGAGGACGAGACCGGCGTCTGGGACTCGGCCGCCGCGAACATGCGCACCTACCTGCTGCTCAAGGAGCGCGCCGCGGCCTTCCGCGCCGACCCCGAGGTGCAGGAGGCGCTCGCCGCCGCGAAGGTCGACGAGCTGTCGACCCCGACGCTCAACCCCGGCGAGTCGTACGACGACTTCCTCGCGGACCGCTCGGCCTACGAGGACTTCGACGCCAACGCGTACCTCGGCGGCAAGGGCTTCGGCTTCGTCCGCCTGCAGCAGCTCGCGACCGAGCACCTGCTCGGCGCCCGCGGCTGACCCATCCCACTCACTGAACCAGGGGATTCTCGTCGAGACCCGGGGCACAGTCCCCGGTCTCGCGTGGAATCCCCTGTTTCGGCGGAACACAGCGTGAAGGAGCGCACATGAACCTCGTGATGGGGGTCGATTCGTCGACGCAGTCCTGCAAGGTCGTGATCGTGGATGCTGCGACTCGGGCGGTCGTCAGGCAGGGGCGTGCTTCGCACCCCGACGGCACCTCGGTCGACCCCGAGGCCTGGTGGACGGCCCTGCAAGGCGCGATCGCCGACGCCGGCGGGCTCGACGACGTCGAGGCCTGGGCGATCGGCGGGCAGCAGCACGGCATGGTCGCGCTCGACGCGGACGGACGTGTCATCCGCGACGCGCTGCTGTGGAACGACACCCGCTCGGCGCAGGCCGCGGCCGACCTCACGGCCGAGTTCGGCGCCGACGAGCTGGCGCGGCGCACGGGCCTCGTGCCCGTCGCATCCTTCACCATCACGAAGCTCCGCTGGCTCCGCGATCACGAGCCCGCCAACGCGGCCCGGGTCGCCGCCGTCGCCCTGCCGCACGACTGGCTCACCTGGCGGCTGCGCGGCTTCGGACCCGAGGGCGAGTCGCCCCGCGGACCCGTGCTCGACGAGCTCGTGACCGACCGCTCCGACGCCTCGGGCACCGGCTACTGGAACCCGGCGACCGGCGGCTTCGACCGCGAGCTGCTCATCGCCGCCCTCGGCCAGGACGCCGCGCTGCCGCGCGTGCTCGGACCCGACGAATGGGTGACGGATGCTGCGGACCGCCGCGTCGGCGGCGGCGCCGGCGACAACGCGGGCGCCGCCCTCGGGCTCGGCGCCGGACCCGGCGACGTCGTCGTGTCGATCGGCACGAGCGGAACCGTCTTCGCGGTGAGCGAGCAGCGCACGATCGACCCGACGGGCACGGTCGCAGGCTTCGCGGACTGCACGGGCCGCTTCCTGCCGCTCGTCGCGACGCTCAACGCCGCGCGCGTGCTCGACGCGATCGGGCGCGTGCTCGGCGTCGACCACGCCGAGCTGTCGCGGCTGGCCCTCTCCGCTGAACCGGGCGCCGCGGGCCTCACCTTGGTGCCCTACTTCGAGGGCGAGCGCACGCCCAACCTCCCCGATGCCACGGCCTCGCTCACCGGCATGACGCTCGCCTCGACGACGCGAGAGAACCTCGCGCGCGCCGCGGTCGAGGGCATGCTCTCGGGGCTCGCGGCGGGGCTCGAGGCCCTCCGCGGCCTCGGCGTGCCGCTCGAGCGCGCGCTGCTCGTCGGCGGCGGCGCCCAGTCCGCGGCGGTGCGCGAGATCGCGCCGCTCGTGCTGGGCCTCCCGGTCGAGGTGCCCGAGCCGGGCGAGTACGTGGCTCTCGGTGCGGCGCGGCAGGCAGCATCCATCCTCGCCTCCTGAGCACGGAAGCCTGCGGGCCGAATCATGCAGGCCACCTCGGCGGAAAATGGGTAGAACTGCCGATGTATCGCGGGTGGCCGCATCCGTATCTTCCCTATATGGATGCTGCGACGCTCGCCGGTACGGTCTCGACCGTGCTGTTCGCCGCGGCCAACCTCCCGATGGTGGTGAAGGCCGTGCGGTCGCACGACCTGCGCTCGTACAGCCTCAGCGCGCTCGTGATGGGCAACGTCGGCAACGCCGTCTACACCGTCTACGTGCTGAGCCTGCCGTTCGGGCCGATCTGGATCCTGCACGGCTTCTACCTCACGACCATGGCGATCATGCTCGTGCTCTACGGGGTGTCTGCGCACGCGCATCGGGGTCGCGCGGCGACGACCGGACACGGCGCGATGACGGCGGTAGCATTCGGGCATGGCGGACACGGTCGCCGTGCTCGAACGGGCGCGGGCGGCATACCGGTCCGGTGACTGGGAGACGGCGCGGGAGGCGTTCGAGGGGGCCCGCCGCGACGCCGCGGCCACCGGTGCAGACCTGCGCGCGCTCGCGTCGTGCGAGTGGTGGCTCGGGCGGCAGGATGCCTGCCTCGAGCGCCTCGAGTCGGCCTTCCGCGTGCTCTCCGACGAGGGCGACGCCATGGGCGCGGCCGAGGCGGCGCTCGTCGTCGCGCTCGTCCGCCTGATCCGCGCCGAGATCACGGTCGGCACGGCGTGGGCGCGGCGCGCGCGGAGGATCCTCGCCGACCTGCCCGACGGTCGCGGGCACGCCTACGAGGTGTACCTCACGGCGAGCATGGACCTCGACGGCACCGGCGCGCTGTGGCCTGCCGAAAGCGTGTCGCGCATGCGCGAGCTGGCCGACGCGCTGCGCCAGCCCGCGGTGTCCGCGTTGAGCGCGGTCATGGCGGGGATGCACGCGATCCGGGCGGGGCGCACGGCCGAGGGCTTCGCGCAGCTCGACGAGGCCATGCTCTGCGTCGTGTCGGACGAACTCGAGGCGGAGTGGGCGGGCGACGTGCTGTGCACCACCATCCACGTGTGCCATGAGCTCGCCGACTTCCGCCGCATGGCCGACTGGACCCGCGCGACCGAGGCCTGGTGCGCCGCACGCGGCGCGCACGTCCTCTACGCCGGCGTCTGCCGCGTGCACCGACTCGAGCTCCAGTCCGCGAGCGGGGAATGGGATGCTGCGGAAGCGGCGCTCGAGCGCGCGTGCGAGGACCTCGGATCCGATCACCCGTGGATCGCCGGCGAGGGCTGGAACCAGCTCGGCGAGATCCGGCGCCTCCGCGGCGATGCCTCTGGAGCGCGCGACGCCTACCGCCGTGCGAGCGAGGCCGGGGTCGACCCGGTGCCGGGCGAGGCGCTGCTGGTGCTCGCGGACGGCGACACCGAGCGTGCGGCGGCGATGATCGCCGCCGCACTGGAGCAGCGCGATCGGATGGGCCGCGCGCGGCTGCTGCGTCCGGGGATCGAGATCGCCCTCGCGGACGGGCGGCCGCGGGAGGCCGAGCACCTGCTCGACGAGCTCGAGGACGACGCCCGCGCCTTCGGCAGCGACGGATTCCACGCGTGGGCGGCCCACGGGCACGGGATGATCCTGATCCACACCGGTGACGCCGCGGGCGCCGTCGGCCGGCTGCACGCCGCCCTCGACCTCTTCCGGCGCTTGGGGCAGCCCTGGGAGCAGGCGAACGTGCTGTGCTGGCTCGCCACCGCCGAGGAGCTCCGCGGAGAGCCGGCGCTGGCCGCACAGCTGCGAGAACAGGCCGGCGTGATCTTCGAGCGCCTCGGCGCGCCGCCGGTCGTCGTGCGATCCGCGGCTGCCGAGGACGGCGGCCCGCTGACCGCCAGGGAGCGCGAGATCGTCGAGCTCGTCGCGCAGGGCAGGGCCAACCGGCAGATCGCCGACGAGCTCTTCATCAGCGAGAAGACCGTGAGCCGGCACCTCGCGAACATCTACGTGAAGCTCGACGTCGGCTCGCGCACCGCCGCCGCCGCATGGTGGCGCGAGCACGCGGGGAAGCGCAGCCGGTGACCGAGGTCGGCGCCGAGCGCTGCCCTGCATCGAATGGTGCAGACGCGCGCGGCGGATGTGCGCGGTTCTGCCGACGCGGCGGCTCCCTCACGCTCCGTAGCGTCGGGACCAGACAGCAGACCGAGCACCCATGAAGGAGAACAAGATGTCCACGACGACCACGGAGCCCGAGGCGAAGACCGAGACCGAGGCCACCGCGGCCTTCGCCGACCGGATCATGGAAGCCACGCTCGGCTGGATGGACCTCATGGCCGTCCACCTCGGCTCGCAGCTCGGCTGGTACGCCGAACTGTCGCGGGCCGACGGGCTCACCGTCGACGAACTCGCGGAGCGCACGCACACCGACGCCCGGTACGCGCGCGAGTGGCTCGAGCAGCAGTCCGCGAGCGGTATCCTGCGCGCGGATGAGGACGCTGACCCCGTCGCTCGGCGGTTCCGCCTCGCGCCGGGTGTCGCCGAGGTGCTGCTCGACCGCGGGAGTCTGTCCTACCTCGAACCGCTCGCCCGCATGGCGGCGGCGTCGGGGACCCAGATCGACGCCCTCCTCGACGCCTATCGCACCGGCGGCGGCGTCAGCTGGGAGCAGCTCGGCCGGCACGCCCGCGAGGCGCAGGCCGACATGAACCGGCCGTGGTTCGACGATCTGCCCGACCTCTTCGCGGGGATCGACCGGCTGGATGCCGTGCTCCGGCGCCCTGACGCCCGCATCGCCGACCTGGGCTTCGGCGGCGGCTGGTCCTCGATCGCCCTGGCGAAGGCGTACCCGCAGCTGCGCGTGGTCGGCCTCGACATCGACGAGGCCTCCGTCGAGGCGGCCCGCCAGAACGCCGCGGGAGCCGGGGTCGCCGACCGCGTCGAGTTCCTGCTGTGCGATGCGGCGCTCGTCGCCGAGTACGGCCCGTTCGACGCCGTCTTCGCGTTCGAGTGCCTGCATGACATGCCGCATCCCGTGGAGGTGCTTGCGGCGGCGCGCGGCGCAGTGAGCGACGACGGCATGGTCGTCATCATGGACGAGGCCACCGAGGAACGCTTCGCCGCGAACGCGAGCAACCTCGAACGACTGCTCTACGGCTTCAGCCTCTTCGTCTGCCTGCCGGACGGACGCTCGCACACACCGAGCGCGGGCACCGGCACGGTGATGCGCCCCTCGACCCTCCGCGGCTACGCGCGTTCGGCGGGGTGGTCCGACGTCCAGGTGCTGGTCCCCGAGTTCGGCCTCTGGCGCTTCTACGAGATCGTCTGAGTGGTGGCAGCCCCGTCGCGAGCTCTTCGCGGCGGGGCTTGCGGGATTCCCATCCCGCGGCCTTCCGAACCGTTTGCAGGACTGTTCCGGATGCCGAACGCCTCGGCCACCGCCGCACGCCGGCGTCGGTCGCGCTCGCCGCGGTCGGTCCTGAGAACGGGCGCGGGCATGGGCCACAATGGGCCCATGCCCGACGCCGACGCAGCCCACAAGCTCGATGCGATCGCCGCGGAGCTGTACGCCCTGCCGCCCGCCGAGTTCACGGCCGCGCGCAACGCGCGGGCGGGCCTCGCGGCGCCGGAGCTCGCGAAGCGGCTCAAGGCGCTGCGCAAGCCCACGGTCTCGGCGTGGGCCGTGAACCTGCTCGCGCGCGACGGGCAGCTCGCCGACGCGGTGGAGCTGTCGGCCGCCCTCCGCGAGGCGCAGGACGACCTCGACGCCGCCGAGCTCGCGCGCCTGGGTCGACAGCGACGGCAGCTCGTCGCCGCCCTCGCGAAGCAGGCGGTCGGGCTCGCCGAAGACGCGGGCGGCACCGTGAGTGCGGCGGCGCGCGACGACGTCGCGGCGACGATCAACGCGGCGGTGATGGATGCTGCGGCCGCGGCCGCCGTCCTCACGGCCCGGCTCGTCAAGCCGCTGGAGGCCGGCGACATCGACCCGGCCGCACTCGCCGACGCGGTGGGAGGGTCGCTCCCGGGAGCCGTCGCCCCACCGCCGCGCGACGACCTCGCCGAGCGGCGCGCGCGCAAGGCCGCGGAGAAGGCCGCGCGCGAGGCCGAGCGCCTCGCGAACGAGGCGGAGCGCGAGCTCGCCCGCGTCGACGCGCGCCGCGCGAAAGCACAGGAACGGGTCGACCATGTGCGCGAACGCATCGACGACCTCCGCCGCGACCTCGCCGCCCTCGAGGCCGATGAGCGCACCGCCGTCGAGAAGCTCGACGCCGTCGAGAGCGAGCGGTCCGAGGCCGCGGCGAAGGCCCGCGACGCCGCGCAGGCGTCCGAGCGCGCGCAGCAGGCCCTCGACGACGCCTGACCCGAAGCGCAGGGGCCGCGGGGACCATCCCTCACAGGACTCTCGTAGAACCGCCGCCTAGCGTGAGACGCATGGCGACTCCCGCACCACTGGTGCCCGCGACGGCGTCCGACGAGGGTGAGATCACGGTCTCGCCGAGCGAGCTCCGGGAGCTCCGCGACGAGCTGCAGCGCTTCATGATGGAGTACCGCTTCGGCCTGCAGGAGGTCGAGACGAAGATCGGCATCCTGCGCGACGAGTTCCTGCTGACGCACGACTACAACCCGATCGAGCACGTCTCGAGCCGCGTCAAGTCGCCCGACAGCCTTGTCGAGAAGGTGCAGCGCAAGGGCATCGACGGGGACTTCGCGTCGATCCGCGAGAACATCACCGACATCGCGGGCATCCGCATCACGTGCAGTTTCACCGCCGACGTCTACCGCCTGTTCGACCTCCTGAGCGCCCAGGACGACGTGCGCGTGCTGCAGGTGAAGGACTACATCGCGACGCCGAAGTCCAACGGCTACAAGAGCCTGCACGCGATCCTCGAGGTGCCGGTGTTCCTGTCGACGGGGCGCATCGAGGTGCCCGTCGAGGTGCAGTTCCGCACCATCGCGATGGACTTCTGGGCCAGCCTCGAGCACAAGATCTACTACAAGTACGCCACCCGCGTGCCCGACGAGCTGCTCGAAAGCCTCAAGGACGCGGCCGAGACCGCCGCCGAGCTCGACGCCCGCATGGAGCGCCTGCACCGCGAGATCCGGGGCGGCAAGGCCGGCCAGACCGCACCCGTGGCCGTCCGCGAGATCACGGCGGTTCCCGCTCCTGCCGAGCCGTCGACGGATGCTGCGCCCCCGCGCCCCGGCGACACGGAGGCTCGCCCGGTCTGAGCGACCGAGCCATGGTTCAGCTGGCGAGGACGGCGACGGCGCTCTCGAGGTACTCGTCGACCGCGCGCGGGCCGAAGACGGCGCTGTTCGCGATGTAACCCTGAGCGAGGGCGACGATCGACCGGGCCGTCTCGGCGGCGAGGGTGGCGGAATGCGCATCGTCGCTGGTCTGCGTGCGCGCCCATGGCCCGATCGCGAGGGTGAGCGAGCCGCGCAGTCGAGCGGCGGTGCGGAGCATCTCTTCGTGAAGGCCCGGCTCGACCATCGCCTCGCCCCAGAACTGCAGCACGAGCGAGGGGGAGAGCCCGGCCTCGGCGAACATCGAGAGCATGCCCTGCAACGCCTCACGCGGCGTGACGATGCGTCCGCTCTCGCCGGCCGCCTCGAGGGCGTCGATGCGGGGGAGCAGGAACCGCCCCACCACGTAGCGGGCGAGCTCCGCCTTGTTCGAGAAGTGCGAGTAGATCGCACCGGTCGACAGACCCGACTCCTCGACGATGTCGGCGATCGACGTGTCGCGCACGCCGTTGCGCGCCAGGACGCGCAGTGCGGCGCGGGCGATCTCGTCGCGGCGGGCCTCGCGGTACTCCTCCGACACCTTCGGCATGGAAACAGAATACCGATTCTGTTATCCTCGCAAACAGAATCACCATTCTTTTTAGGAGGACGCGATGAGCACTCATCGTGAAACGGCATCGAAGGATGCTGCACCCGCCCGGCCCACGAAGTGGGGCGTCGCCGCACTGTTCGGCCTGATCGGGTCATTGATCGTCGCCGTGATCGTGATGGCCTTCGTCTGGCCCGCGGCGACCTCGCAGCCGCAGAACCTCCCCGTCGCAATCTCCGGTCCGGCCGACGCCGTCGCCGCCGTCGAGGACAAGCTCGCCGCGCAGGACCCGGCTCCCTTCGATCTCCATGAGGTCGACTCGCGCGACGACGCCGTGTCGCAGATCGAGTCGCGCACGCTGTACGGCGCGATCCTCCTGGGCGACGAGCCGGAGGTGCTCATCGCGACGGCGGCGAGCCCCATCGCCGCGCAAGCGCTGCGCGCCGTCGCCACACAGCTGCAGTCGCAGATCGACACGGCGGCCAAGACCGCGCTCACCGACCAGCTCACCGCGATCGTCGGGGCGCTGAAGGCCGGCCAGATGCCGCAGCTTCCCGAAGGTGCGCCGGGTGCGGCGCCGGAGATCCCCACGGTCACGGTCACCGACATCGTGCCGCTCGCCGACGGTGACAGCACGGGCGCCGGGCTCGCGGCATCCGTCTTCCCCATGGTGCTGGGCGGCATGCTCGGCGGCATCCTGCTGACGCTGCTGGTGCAGGGCGTCGTCCGCCGCCTGGTGGGCCTGCTCGTCTTCGGCGTCGCGGCCGGTGCGCTGATCGCACTGGTGATGCAGACCTGGTTCGGCATCCTGACCGGAGACTGGCTGCTGAACGCCGCCGTGCTCGGCCTCGGCGTGACGGCGACGTCCGCACTCATCGTTGGGCTCGCCGCCCTGATGGGTCCTCCGGGGATCGCCGTCGGCGCGATCATCACCATGTTCATCGCGAACCCGATCGCCGGTGCCGCGCAGCCGCCGCAGTTCCTCCCCGAGCCGTGGGGCGCCGTCGGCCAGTTCTTCGTTCCGGGGGCATCGGCGCACCTGCTGCGCTCGGTGATGTACTTCCCGGATGCCGCCACGTGGGCGCAGTGGACGATCCTCGGCGCGTGGCTCGTGGCCGGTGTGGTGCTGGCGCTCATCGGGCACCAGCGCGATCGCGCCGAGCTGACGCCGCCCGAGCGCCAGCTGGAGCACTGACCCAGCGCGGCGCACGCACCGTGGGATCCGGCGGGATCCGGCGCAGAGCCGCCGGATCGTGCGTCCCGGGGTGTTGACGCGCTAGCGTCGCAGCGATGGGGACCTCGACGCGTCGCGCGCGCCGGCAGCGCTTCGTCTTCGCCTTCGTGGCGGCGACGCTGGCCGTCGTGGGCGGCGTGGTCGCCGCGGAAGAGGCGCGCATCGTCGGGAACGCGCTCGAGAGGCCGGGCATCGACGCGTTCTACGCCCAGCCCGACGACGCGACCGACGGTGAGCACGGCTCGCTCGTGAAGAGCGACGCGCTCCTGGGCACCCCGTTCGCCGCGCGGGCCTGGCGCATCATGTACCGCACCACCGACGTGCACGGCGATCCGGCGGTCGCGACCGGCGTGCTCGTCGCGCCGCTGACGCCGGCGCCGCCGCGCGGGCGCACGGTCGTGTCGTGGGGCCACCCGACCACCGGGGCGGCCCGCGATTGCGCGCCCTCGTACGGCTTCGACCCCTTCATCGGCATCGAGGGGCTGCGGTTCCTGCTCGACCGCGGGTACGCCGTCGTCGCGACGGACTACGTGGGCATGGGAACCGACGGCACCGACTCGTACCTCGTCGGTGTGACCGGCGGCAACGCCGTGCTCGACGCGGTGCGCGCCGCGCGCGCGATCCCCGAGGCGCGGGCCAGTGAGCGCGTCGTGCTGTGGGGGCACTCGCAGGGCGGTCAGGCGGTGCTCTTCGCCGCGCAGCAGGCGGCCTCGTACACCCCTGAGCTCGATCTCCGCGCGGTCGCCGCGGCGGCTCCGGCCGCCGACCTGCCGGGGCTGATGCGTGCGCACCTCGACGACATCTCGGGCGTCACGATCGGCTCGTACGCGTTCATGGCATACGGCGACGTCTACCCCGAGGCATCCGTCGACAAGATCCTCACCCCCGCCGCCCGCGCGATCGTGCCGCGCATGAACGAGCTGTGCCTGCTGACGAGCATCCCCGAGCTGCACCGGATCGGGCAGCCGCTCGTCGGCGACTTCACCCTGAGCGACCCCACCACGACCGAGCCGTGGGCGAGCCTGCTCGAAGAGAACTCGGCGGGGGCGACGGCGTTCGACGCGCCGCTGTTCCTCGCGCAGGGGCTCGAGGACGAGCTCGTCGTGCCGTCCGACACGACCGGGTTCGCACAGCACGAGGCCGGTCTCGGCATGGACGTGACGTACCACGAGATCCCCTTCGCCGACCACGGCACGGTGGCGTACCTGGCCCTGCCGGCGATGCTGCGCTGGCTCGACGGGGTCTCGGCGGGGTGAGCGGGCTGGCTAGTCTGTTCGCGTGGATGGTCTGACGCCCTCGACGCTCCTGCTGATCCCGCTGCTGGGCGTGCTCGCCCCCATTCTGGCGCGCGGCCTCGGCCGGTGGGTGCGCGTGCCCGTGGTCGTGTTCGAACTCGTGCTCGGCATTCTGATCGGCCCGGCGGTCCTCGGATGGGCGGGGCCGAACGCCTTCGTCGACACGCTGGCGAACTTCGGCCTCGCAATGCTGTTCTTCGTCGCCGGCACCGAGATCGAGTTCGGGTCGTTCCGCGGCCGCCTCGGCCGGCGCGCGTCGTTCGGCTGGCTCATCAGCCTCGCGGCGGGCGTCGCGGCGGGCTGGCTGCTCGCGCCGGGCGAGGCCGCCATCGTGATCGGCGTCGCGCTGTGCTCGACGGCGCTCGGCACCCTCCTGCCGATCCTGCGCGACGCGGGCGAGCTGCCCACGCCGTTCGGCAAGGCGGTCGCGGCGATCGGCGCCGTCGGCGAGTTCGGGCCCCTCATCGCGATCTCCCTCTTCCTCGGCGGTCGCGAACCGGGGCTCTCCACCATCGTCCTCGCCCTCTTCGCCGCCTTCGCGGTACTCGCGATCTGGCTCGCCCTCCGCGTCCCGCGCGGCGCCATGCACGCGTTCGTCAACTCGACGCTGCACACGTCGGGGCAGTTCGCGATCCGCGTGGTGTTCGTGATCCTCGCAGCCCTGGTCGCCCTCAGCGTCGTGCTCGACCTCGACATGCTGCTCGGCGCATTCACCGCGGGCATCATCTGGCGCCTCCTCATGCGGGACGCCTCGGAGCACGACCGTCACGCGGTCGAGAGCAAGATCGAGGGCGTCGCCTTCGGCTTCCTCGTGCCGATCTTCTTCATCTACACCGGCGTCACGTTCGACCTGCAGGGACTGCTCGACGACCCCGTGCTGTTCTGGCTCGTGCCCCTGGTGCTCGTCGCGCTGTTCGTGGTGCGCGGGCTGCCGTCGACGCTCGCCGCTCCCGAGGGATCGTCCCGTCGCGAGCGTCTCTCGATCGCCCTGCTGGGCGCGACCGGCTTGCCGATCATCGTCGCGGTGACCCAGATCGGCGTGGACGAGAAGATCCTCGACGCGACGCAGCAGACCGTGCTCGTCGCCGGCGGCATGCTCTCCGTGCTGCTGTTCCCGCTCATCGGCATGGCGCTCCGCGGCGAGCGGCTGAAGGCGAGCCCCTCCTCCCTCCTGGACGACATGGCGTGAACACCCTCGACCTGCTCGACGCCGCGCGCGCACGGCTCGCCGGCGCGCCCCGCGAGGCGCTCGGCGAGCTCGTCGTGCCCAAGCGCTTCCTGGGGGTGGCGCGCGCGCCCCGCATCGAGCGCCGCGGCGACGCGTGGCATCTCGGGGTGCTGCTCCTCACCGACGACGCCGTCTTCGCGACCGGCGACATCCTCCGCGCCCGCCAGGAGGCGCGCCGCGGCTACACCGCCGAGTCGCAGCGGCAGCGCGCCGAGCTCGCCGCCGCCGCGCGCCGTGGCGGCTTCGCGGAGGGCGAGACCGTGCACATCGGATGGTGGATGCTGCAGCCCGGCGCGGTCGACAGGGGCGAGGCATCCGCTCCGCTGTTCCCTGCCGATGGCGTGCCCAGCGTGAGATGGAGCACGGCGGGGGGACTCATGCCGCTCGAGGCCTACCTCTCGGAGCGCGTCGCCCTGCTGCTCGACCCGCCGCGCGGTGCGTGAGGCGGGCCGATATCGGCCGCCGACCTCGATGTCAAGAGCCCTCTCCCCAGCGGTGGGCCCGCCCTAGCGTGTGAGCATGACCGCCAAGGACCTCGCCCGGCAGATCATCGTCATCAGCGCGTTCTGCTTCATGATCATCGCCGCCATGGTCGGGACGGGGCTACTCGGCGGCACACCGGTGCAGGATCTCCAGAACGGCGCGCTCGACCAGGACGGCTCGTATCTCGCCCCTGCCCGGCCGGCCTTCTCGATCTGGACCGTGATCTACGTCGGCCTGTTCGCCTACACCGTGTGGCAGGCGCTGCCCCGCCAGCGGGGGAGCGACCGGCAGCGCGCGCTCGGGTATCTCATCGCCGGCACGATGGCCCTCAACGGGCTGTGGCTCGTGGCGGCCCAGTTCGGCTCGCTCGCGCTCACGGTGCTCGCGATCATCGTGCTGCTGGCGCTCCTGGGCGTCACGTTCAGCCGCACCGTCATCGAGCCCGCCGACGGCTGGGCCGACCGCCTGCTGGTCGACGGGGTGACGGGCCTGCACCTCGGCTGGGTGACGCTCGCGACCGTCGCGAACATCACGGCCTGGCTGACGTCGATCGCGCCCCCCGAGTGGGAGGACTCGGCGGATCTCTGGGGCGTCGTCGTGCTCATCGCCGTCGCCGTCATCGGGCTCGGGATCGAGCTTGCGAGCCGCTGGCGGCTCGCGCCCGCCCTCGCACTCGCGTGGGGACTGAGCTGGCTCGCGGTCGGCCGGCTGGCGGGCGAGCCGCACAGCACCGCGATCGGGGTGACGGCGATCATCGTCGCCGTCGTAATCCTCGGCACCGCGGTGATCGGCACGGCGGCGCGCGAGCTGACGGCGGTCCGCAACGCCGAGGTGTGATCAGGCGGGCGCGAAGCGGTCGGCGAACGCCCGCAGCAGACGCACGGGCTCCGTGACGGATGCCGCGAGCACGCGTCCGGCGATCGCGTCGTAGTCCGCGGAATCGAAGTAGCCGTCGTCGCGGTACACCGCCATGCGCTCGGTGAACGCCTTGGTGGTCGGCTCGGGGTGGAACTGGGTCGCGTAGAGCCGGTCGCCCACGCGGTACGCCTGGACGGGGCATCCGTCATTCCTCGCCAGGAGGACCGCGCCGGCCGGAAGGCTCTCGGTGCCCTCCTTGTGGGCGGTGAGCGCCGTGAAGCGGTTCGCGAGACCGCCGAACAGCGGGTCGGTCGCGGCCTGCTTCGTGAGCGCCACGGCGACGGGTCCGGTGTCTTCGGGGAAAGCACGGCTCACCGTGCCGCCGAGCGTGCGGGTCGCGATGCCGATGCCGTAGCAGGTGAAGAGCGCGGCCGGCCCGTCGCCGGTCGCGGTGCGCTCGGCGATGCGCGCGAGATCCGCCTCGAGGCGCCGCTGCGCATCGGTCTTCGTCGATTCGGGGTCGGTCACATTGAACGGGCTGCCGCCCACGAGGAACCCGGCGTAGCGGTCGAAGACGTCGTCGGGAAGCGGCTCGCGCACCAGATCGTGGCGGGCGAGGCGGCTCTCGTCGAGGTGCATCGCGGAGCGGAACGACTCGTATTCGGCCTCCGCCGCACCCTGTTGCGGGCGCACGCAGACATAGAGCAGCGGCGCGGTCGTCATGCCCGAATTCTAAGTCGGCCCTCGGGGGCCGTGCGAGTCGCCGGAAATCTACGGAATTCACCCGATCCCGGTGTATCAAACCCGCACTATCGCGCTCGGGCATGGTGTGGACAGAATGGGCGCTATGACGCAGGCAGGCGCCGAGCCCTCCGTCGACTCCGTGGAGCCGGCACGATGGGAGCGCGCCGCCGCACTGTTCGTGCGGTGGCGTGAAGGCGACAGCCGTGCGATGGACGAACTCGTCCGCCTGATGACACCGCCGCTGTGGCATGTCGTGAGGGCGTACGGGCTCGATCATTCGTTGGCGCAGGACGTCGTGCAGACGACCTGGCTGACGCTCGTACGCCGTCACGAGACCATCAACGACCCCCTCGCGGTGTCGGGATGGCTCACGATGTGCGCGCGCCGCGAGGCGTGGCGGGTCGGCAAACAGCATCGGCGTGCCGATGCGACCGAGGCCGAGTCGCTCGAACCGCACCTTCCGGTCCACGAATCCGCCGAGCAGACCGCCGCGCAGGACGACGAGACCCGTCGCCTCTGGACAGCGGTCGGAACGCTCAACGAACGATGCCAGCGCCTGCTGCGGATCGTCGCGTTCGAGGACCGCCCCGACTATGCCCGCATCGCCGAAGACCTCGCGATGCCCGTCGGATCGATCGGACCGACCCGCCAGCGCTGCCTCGCCAAGCTACGCGCCGTACTCGAGGGAGACGGATGGAGAGGTGACGACGATGGAAACTGAGGACTTTGCGGCCGACGCCGCGCTCTTCGCACAGATGCGGCGCATGTGGGAGGACGTCGACCCCGTGCCGGCCGGCCTGGTCGACCAGATGGTCGCCGCCGTCGCCGTCGAGGACCTGTCGCGGGAGTACGCACTCCTGACCCTCGTCGAGGGGACGTTCGCCGCCGTGCGCGGCGAGACCGACACCGCGACGCTGCAGTTCAGCGACGGCACGACCAGTGTGCTGCTGCACGTCACCGCCACGGAAGACGGCGGACGCCGTGTGGACGGATGGGTGGATGCTGCGGCCCTCGCCATCCGATTGATCCAGGGCGACCGTGAATGGTCGGCCGAACCGGGCGAGCACGGACGCTTCGCCTTCGACGAGGTCACGCCCGGGATGGCGCGGCTTCGCCTGGTGGTGCGCGACGCCGACGGCGCGCTGCGCGACTTCCAGACCCCGCAGTTCGAAGTCTGACAACCAGTTCGAGATACGAGGAACGGATGCCGCGGCCTGGGGGCCGCGGCTCCCCCGTGTGTGAGGAGACGACATGACGGATCTGCCACCCAGCGGTTCGGGCGCCGGCGGTGCCGATCGGACCTTCGATTGGAAGGCGCGCTACGACGCGGCACGCGCGCGGGGGGTTCCGCTCGACCCGCGCAGCGAGCCGGTCTCGGGCATCGAGGCCTATCCCACCGCGTACGACTCGGATCATCTGATCATCACCGACACCGACCGCCTCGAAGACATCCTCGAGGAGCTGCGGGTGGCCGCCTCCGACTTCGGCTGGGGCATCGAGCTGCAGCGCGTCAGCGGAGAGACGGAAGACGTGGAAGCCGCGCTCACCCGGGCGCGGGACGGGCGCGACCGCTTCGCATTGCCGACCTTCTACCGCGTGCGTATCTTCCCGCAGCCGCGGCCCGACAAGGACGACGAGCCCGTGCCGCCCATCGACGCGTGGCGTCTGCTGCAGCGGGTGCGGGCCCGGTTCGGCCGGGACTTCACCGGGGCAGGGCTCGACCACGTGCTCAGCGTCGATCCTCTCGAGGTCAATCCGTTCGGCCGCACGAACCCGTTCGGGCGGACCAACCCGTTCGGGCGCACCAATCCGTTCGGCAGAACGAACGCTCCCGGTATCGAGAGCTACGCCGATCCGGGCAGCGGCGGGCGCCAGGTGGTCGGTTACGTGGGGGCGGCGCCGTTCCGCCGTAAGCAGCGGGCGTCGGGTCGTCGGGCCGTCGTCGCCGTGCTCGACACCGGCTGCGGCAGGCACGACTGGCTTCCCGACGGCATCGTCAACCGACACCCCGTCGTCGACGGGACCCCGGTCGGACTGACGGATCCCCGTACAGACCCCGAGGTCCACGGCGACCTCGTGGGACCCCTCGACGGAGGCATCGATGAGGCGGCCGGGCACGGCACCTTCATCGCCGGGATCATCCGTCAGGTCGCGCCGGAAGCGGACATCATCTCGGTCCGTGTGGCCGACAGCCAGGGGACGGTGCTGGAGAGCCAGTTCATGGTCGCGGTGCGCAGCCTCGTCAAATGGATGTCGCTGCCCGAGGGCGGTCAGACGATCGATGTGATCAACCTGTCGCTCAGCTACTACCACGAGACCCCCGACGACGAGCTGTTCGATCGGACGCTGAGCGAGCTCCTCGTCGCCGCGCGCAAGCAGGGCTGCGTGGTGGTCTGCTCGGCGGGGAATGAGGCCACCGAACGACCGGCCTTCCCCGCGGCCCTGTGGCAGTGGCCCGGGGCGGACTTCATCGTCGACGACCCGTCCGACGCGGCACCGCACGTGTCGGTCGGGGCGCTCAACCCCAACGGCACGATGGCGCTGTTCAGCAACGTGGGCCCCTGGGTGCGGACCTGCGCGCCGGGAGTGGCCGTCCTGAGCACGTCGCCGCCGTTCGTCGGTGGCGTGCAGCCCGGTTCGCGCAACGACCGCGACGGGGTACGGCGCGAGACGATCGACCCTGATGACTTCTCCGGCGGCTTCTCGCTGTGGAGCGGGACGTCGTTCGCCGCACCCTACGTCGCGGCGCTTTACGCGCGGTGGCTCGACGAACGGCTCGCGGCCGGAGAGCTGACGACTCCCGAGGAGCGGGTGTCGGCCGTGCAGAAGGCGCAAGGGTCGATCGACACGGAGTTGACGCTGCTCGGGCCGCGCCTGGTCTGAGGCCCGTTGCGGCACGCGCCCCGTCGGGTCCGCCCGGCGGGGCATCGCCTTCGTCGGACGTGCACGCCAAGATGGGACCGTGCCGCGCTCCGCCGAAGACCTCCACCGCATGGCGGTGGATCGCGTGAACAAGGGGCTCTACTCCGACGCGCGGCGTCGGCTCGCGCAGGCGGCAGCGCTCACGGAGGATCCGGACCTGCTCGGACGGATCGCGGGGACGCAGGCGTATGCGCTCGCCCGCACCGGCGACCTCGCGCGGGCGATCAGCGTCTGCCGGGCGGCGATGGACGACTCCCGCCTCGGGGCGCACACGCTCGCGGTCCTCGCGGGCCAGATGGGTGCCCTCGCCGAACAGGCGGGCGATCTCGACGATGCCGAGCGGTGGCTCACCCGGGGCGTCGACGGGCTCGACGGCGACGCCGAGGCGCGCGCCAACCTCCTCATGAACCGCAGCCTCATCAACATGCGGCGCCGGGCTCTCACCGGCGCGACGCGCGACGTGGCACAGGCGAGGGGCATCTTCGCGGCGCTCGAGATGCCCATCGCCGAAGCGCAGGCCCGGCACAACGAGGGCTACATCGCCCTCCTCTCCGGCGACCTGGTCACCGCGAACCAGTCGATGCTGACCGCACGCGCGACGCTCGCTCCGACCTCGGCGGTCATCGCCGCCATCTGCGACCTCGACCGCGCCGAGGTCCTGCGCGACGCGGGGCTCACCAACGAGGCGGAAGACAGCCTTCGTCGCGTCGCGTCCACCTTCGGCAGGCATCGGATGCCGCAGTCCCGCGCGGAGGCCGAGTTCCAGTTGGCGTGTTCGCTGCTCACCCACGACCCTTCCGGCGCGCGTGCGACCGCTCGCATCGCCGCCGCCCGCTTCCGGACGCTGGGCAACGAGACGTGGGCGGCGCGCGCCGACGGTGTGAGGCTGCGCGCGGATCTGATCGGCGATGCCCGGGAACGCGGCGGAGGTCAGGGGCCGCGCCCTCGGCGAGCCCCGAGCACCGGCGCGGTGGAGGCCGTCGCGTCGCGCCTGGCGGAGCGCGGGTTCGGCAACGAGGCCGCTGCGGTGCGGATGTCTCGCATCCTGGCCGAGTCCCGGCGCGCACCCGAGGCGGACCGCACACCGATCCGCGTGCCGCCGTCGGCGTCGATGGAGGTGCGGCTTCTCGCATACGAAGCCCGCGCGGCACGGGCGGCCGCATCCGGCCGGCCCGCTCTGGCGCGGCGCAACGCGGCAGCCGGGCTGGACGTGCTCGCACGCTGGCAGGAGTCGTTCGGGAGCCTCGACCTGCAGTCCGCGATCACCATGCACGGCAGCGGGCTGATCTACGCCGGACTCGAATCGGCGGTCCGATCCGGGCGTCCGGACGTCGTGTTCGAGTGGTCCGAGCGTGCCCGCCATCTGAGCCAGCAGATCGTGCCGCTGCGGCCTTCGCCGGATCCCGCCGTCGCCGAGGACATGGCGGAGATCCGGATGCTGCGCGCCGACGATCCCGCGTGGCTCTCGAATCCGCGTGTCGCGGAGCTCCGCGACCGCGCACGCGAGCGTCAGTGGTCGGCGACCGGGACGGCCGCCGTCGAGCACCGCGCGGATCTCGAGGAGATCCGCGACTCTCTCGACGCCGAGACGGCGCTGATCGCCTTCGTCTACACCCAGGACGCGCTGTCGGCGCTCGTCGTCACGCCGGAGCGCAGCCGGCTGCACCCGATCCCGCGGTGGGCGGACGTCCGTCGGTCGTTCCGTGGGCTGCGCGCCGACCTCGACATGGCGGCATCCGTTCGCGGGCCGATGGGGGAGATCGTCCGTCGCGGGCTCGCCGACAGGCTCGCCCTGCTCTCCGACGGTCTGCTCGCGGACCTGGTCGCGCTCACGTCGGCTCGCCGGCTCGTGATCACGGTTCCCGGCGTTCTGAGCGACGTGCCGTGGGCGATGCTGCCGGCGATGCGCGGGCGGGTGTTCACCCTGGCGGGATCGGCGACACGCTGGGCGCGAGGCCGCCGGACGCCGCGCGCGGCGTCGACCGCGGGCTTCGCAGCCGGTCCTCGTGTGCCGCGGGCGGTTGAGGAGATCGACGCCGCCGCCGGGGCGTGGCGCACACCGACCGTGCTGCGAGGCGAGGACGCATCGGTGGCCGGCGTGACCCGGGTCGCATCTCGCGTCGACGTGCTGCACGTCGCCGCGCACGGCCGCCACTCCGTCGACAACCCCATGTTCTCGGGCCTGGAACTCGCCGACGGGACCCTGTTCGGCTACGACATCGACCTCGTCGAGAAGGTCCCCGACGTCGTCGTGCTGTCGGCCTGCGAGGTGGGGCGCTCCTCGGTGCGCTGGGGCGAGGAGGCTGTCGGCATGACCCGGGTCTGGCTGTATGCGGGTGTGCGCAGCGTCGTGGCGGCGCCGGTCATCGTCGCCGACGACGACGCCTGCGATCTGCTCGCGGCGATGCACGAGGGCCTCGCCGCGGGGCAGGCGCCGTCGGAGGCGCTGGCCGCAGCATCCGTCCGCACCGGCATCGTCGCCCCGTTCCAGGTCCACGGCGCAGGTTTCTGAGATTTCTTCACGATCCCTGTATCAGGACGGATGCTGCCTGCTCTTGGTCATCGGAACGGCTTACGCTTCGCCGACGGGGGGTCGGCGAGCGGCTGACAGAAGACCTTCTGGGGAAATGCGGAATCGGCTAGGGTCTTCGCCGCCGATCCTCGAGGGGTGCTGCAGAGACTGGGGCGGCACCCCTCATCCCCATGCGGCGACGGGG
This sequence comes from Microbacterium sp. NPDC056044, assembly GCF_042267145.1. NCBI lineage: Bacteria > Bacillati > Actinomycetota > Actinomycetes > Micrococcales > Microbacteriaceae > Microbacterium > Microbacterium sp. NPDC056044. Next base: position 108,530 of record NZ_JBHJWZ010000006.1, read on the forward strand.
CGGCGCTCAGCCGCGCGAGGAGTTGGCGGTGCGGCCGCGCACGATGCCGACGAACGCTTCGACCGCGGGCGTGGTCCGTTCGGCGGCCCATGCGAGCGCGACGGTCGAGATCGGGCCCCCGCTGAGCGCGCGGTATTCGACGTCCTTCCGATGATGCAGTCGTGCGACGGACATCGGCACCACCACGATCCCGACGCCGGCAGCGACCGTGGCGATCGCCTCGCCCGTGTCGGCGGGCGCGGCGAACCTCGGAGCCACCGTGCCGGGAAGATCGACGGCGAGCACGTCGTCCTGCGGCACGATGAGCACCTCGCCCACGAGGTCGGCGGCGTCGAGCTCGTCTTCAGCGGCGGTGAGGTGAGAATCCTTCGCGCACACCACCACAGGGACCTCGTCGTACAGCGGGATGACGTGGAGGCCGTCCTTGTCGAGCGGGAGCCGCACGAGGGCCGCGTCGAGCTCGCCCTCGCGCAGCGCGCGGCGCTGATCGGCGAAGGCCAGCGGGACCAGCTCGAGGCTGGTCCGCGGCATCCGTTCCTTCCAGATGTCGATCCACTTGCCGGGTGTCGCCCCCGGGATCGCGCCGAGGGTGAACGTCGTCGGCATGTCGGGTTCGGTGGGCGGCGTCGGCGACGGCCCGGGCGACGGCTGCGGCCGCCGCGTCTTGGCGGGCCCCGCCTTCGAGGAGGACACGGATGCTGCGCCCCCGCGCTTGCCCGATGCACCGCGTCCTCGTCCGCCTGTGCGCGACCCGCCCTTCGCCATGCTGTTCAGCGTAGCCGGGGCGATATGGTTCGCTCATGGTGGCGATTCTGGCAACGGTGTTCGCGGCGCTCGCCGCGCTCCTGCACGTCTACATCTTCGTGATGGAGAGCGTCCAGTGGACGCAGCCGAAGATCTGGAAACGATTCGGCGTGGCCGACCAGGCGGCCGCGGACACGACGAAGCCGATGGCGTACAACCAGGGCTACTACAACCTGTTCCTCGCGATCGGCGTCGTGATCGGGCTCGTGCTGCTCTTCGCGGGAAGCGACACCGCGCCCGTCCACGCGGCGGGGCTCGCGCTCGTGCTGTTCGCGCTGGGGTCGATGGTGGCCGCGGCGCTCGTGCTGCTCACGACCGGCCTGCGGTATCTGCGGCCGGCGCTCATCCAGGGCACGCTGCCCCTCATCGGGTTCGTGCTGTTCCTCTTCGCCTGAGCATCCACCCGCGGGACGGCTCAGCCGCACGCGCCCCACTGCCCGGAGGCTGAGGCGACCGCCGAGGACTCGAGCGAGCGCAGCACGGTCTCCTGGCTGCGATTTGGGGAGTAGACCTCGACGCGGGCGTCACCCTGCGCGACGAGTTCGCCGTTGACGAAGCGGCCGTCCGGCGTCCAGATGTAGAGGAGTGTTCTGCCGTACCGGTCGTGCACCTCGACGTCGGGAGCGACCAGGATCGTCGATCCCACGGGGACGAGCGATGTCAGCTTCGCCGTCGCCTCCGCACCCCAGCAGTCGAGTTCCGGGGAGATCTCGGGGGTGTCGATCCCGAGCAGGCGGACGCGCGTCGACTCGAGATCGCCGACGACGGCGTTGGGGGTGGCGACGCGAGCGCGCAGCGTGTCGCCGTCGTGGACGCTCTCGACGGTCATCTCGAACGCGTCGGCCGGGATCGCCGGCATCGTGGCGGGCGCGGCCGGGATGATCGGCGGCTCGGCGGGTTCGCGCGCGACGAACCACCAGTACGCGCCGCCCGCGATGACGAGCAGCAGGATGCCGAGAAGGACGCGTCTCATCACGACGCGAGCCTATGCGGTGGCGCCGACGCGCCACCGCGGGTCTCACGCGGCCAGACGCAGTCCGCGCTTGTCGGTGGCGACGCGCTCGCCGTCGGCGATCGTCTCGTCGTCGCCGATGAGCGAGCCCCCGGCGACGCGGGCGTCGTGCCCGACCTGGGTGCGCACGCCGATCTTCGCGCGCGGGCCGATGGCCGCGCGCGGCCCGATGTGGGCGTGCGGTGCGATCTCGGCGTCAGGCCCGATGACGGCATCCGTCTCGACCCATACGCCCCTGCCGACGTGCGCGCCTGCGGCGATCTGCACGCCCGGTTCGACATACGCCCCCGCTTCGACGATGGCGCTGGGGTGCACCTTCGCTCCGTGCGCGATCAGGCCCCGACCGTTGACGTGCTTGCGGTAGCGCAGCATCTCGCCCTGGTCGTTCTCGATGTCGATGTAGTTCTTTCCCACGGTCCCCTCCTGGAGCAGCACATGGTGCTGAGTACAGGAATAACGATGGGGAGGGGTGATTCATTCCCGCGCATCGGAACGATTCGGGCGCGGGCGTGGAGCGGCCCCGCGTCCTGAGTGGACGCGGGGCCGGAAAGGGGTGCTGATCAGCGCGTGACGTACTCGTCGGCGGCCGAGAGCGCCCGGTCGATGACGTCGAGCCCGCGCACCAGCTCGTCCTCGGTGATCACCAGCGGAGGCGCCACATGCACGCGGTTGAAATGCGTGAACGGCCACACCCCTTCCCGCTTGCACGCCGCGGCGACCGCGGCGAGGGGCGCAGCATCCGTCCCGCTCGCGTTGAAGGGCACGAGCTGCTCGCGGGTCTCGCGGTCTTTGACGAGCTCGATCGCCCAGAAGAGCCCCATTCCGCGGATGTCGCCGACGGAGGGATGCCGCGACGCGAGGTCGCGCAGGCGAGGCTCGACGACGCGCGCGCCGAGGTCGCGCACGCGCGCGAGGATGCCGTCACGCTCGAACACCTCGAATGTGGCGACACCCGCCGCGCACGCCAGCGGATGGCCGGAGTACGTGAGCCCGCCGGGGAACGACACGGTGTCGAAGTGCGACGCGATCCGATCGGAGATTACGACACCGCCGAGCGGCACGTAGCCGGAGTTCACGCCCTTCGCGAAGGTGATGAGGTCGGGCTGCACGTCGAACGCGTGGAACGCGAACCACTCGCCCACGCGGCCGAAGCCCACCATGACCTCGTCGGCGATGTAGACGATGCCGTAGCGGTCGCACAGCTCACGCACGCCGGCGAGGTAGCCGGGCGGCGGCACGAGCACCCCGTTCGTGCCGACGATCGTCTCGATGATGATCGCGGCGATCGTCGTGGCGCCCTCGAGCACGATGGTCTGCTCGAGGTGCTCGAGCGCGCGCTGCGTCTCTTCCTCGGCGCTCGACGAGTGGAACGCCGAGCGGTACGGGTACGGACCGAAGAACTTCGCGGTCGAGCCGTCCGCGGGCTCATTGGGCCAGCGGCGCGGGTCGCCGGTCAGCGAGATCGCCGTGGTGGTGTTGCCGTGGTAGCTGCGGTACATCGACAGCACCTTGCGGCGACCGGTCACGAGGCGAGCCATGCGCACCGCGTTCTCGTTCGCATCGGCGCCGCCGTTCGTGAAGAACACCTTCTCGAAGCCGTCGCCGGCGACCTCGGCGATGCGCCGGGCGAGCTCGCCGCGCACGTCGCTGGCCATCGACGGCTGGATCGTCGCGAGACGAGCCGCCTGATCCTGGATGGCCCGGACGAGATCCGGATGCTGATGCCCGAGGTTGAGGTTCACCAGCTGGGAGCTGAAGTCGAGGTAGGCGTTGCCGCGGTAGTCCCAGAAGGTCGACCCCTCGCCCGACGCGATGGGGAGCGGGTCGATGAGCGCCTGCGCGCTCCACGAGTGGAACACGTGACCGCGGTCGTCCGCGCGTACGCGGGCGTCGGCCTCGAGGTCGGGGAGCGGGCGCGAGGCGCCTGCCGGGTCGATGTAGACGGCGGTGTCTGCGAGCGTGTCGGTCATGGGAGTCCCTGGGTTCCGGATGCTGCGGGTCAGTTGTTCTGGGGGAAGCCGAGGTTGATGCCGCCGTGGCTGGCGGGGTCGAGCCAGCGGGAGGTGATGGCCTTCTCGCGGGTGAAGAAGTCGAACCCGTGCACGCCGTAGGCTTTCGCGTCGCCGAACAGGGACTGCTTCCACCCGCCGAACGAGTGGTAGGCGACGGGGACGGGGATCGGGACGTTGATGCCGATCATGCCGACCTCGACCTCGTTCTGGAACCGGCGGGCGGCTCCCCCGTCGTTGGTGAAGATCGCGGTGCCGTTGCCGAACTGGCCGGAGTTGATGAGGTCGAGGCCCTCGTCGTACGAGGCGACGCGGACGACGGAGAGGACAGGTCCGAAGATCTCCTCCTGATACGCCCGGCTCGTGGTCGGGATGTCGTCGATGAGCGTCGGGCCGAAGAAGAAGCCGTCCTCATGACCCTCGACCTGGAAGCCGCGGCCGTCGACCACGATGGTCGCGCCGTCCTGCTCGGCGATGTCGACGTACTGCGAGACCTTGTCGCGGTGCACGTCGGTGATCAGCGGGCCCATGTCGGGCTCGACACCGTCGATGCCCGCCCCGTTGCCGATGGTCAGCTTGCCGATGCGGTCGGTGATCTTGGCGATCAGCTCGTCGGCGACCGGCTCCACGGCGAGCACGACGGAGATGGCCATGCAGCGTTCCCCGGCGGCGCCGTAGCCGGCGTTGATGGCCTGGTCGGCGACGAGGTCCAGGTCCGCGTCGGGGAGCACCAGCATGTGGTTCTTCGCGCCACCCAGCGCCTGCACCCGCTTGCCGTGGCGGGACGCGGTCTCGTAGATGTACTGCGCGATCGGCGTCGACCCGACGAACGAGATCGACGCGACATCGGGGGAGGTGAGCAGGCCGTCGACGGCGAGCTTGTCACCCTGCAGCACCGTGAACACGCCGTCCGGCAGGCCGGCTTCCTTCCACAGCTCCGCCATCCACAGCGCCGCGGTGGGGTCCTTCTCACTCGGCTTCAGGATGACGGCGTTGCCGGCGGCGATCGCGATCGGGAAGAACCACATCGGCACCATCGCGGGGAAGTTGAACGGCGAGATGATGCCGACCACACCGAGGGGCTGCTTCAGCGAGTACACGTCCACGCCGGTCGACGCGTTCTCACTGAACGCGCCCTTGATCAGGTGCGGGAACCCGGTCGCGAGCTCCACGACCTCCTGGCCGCGGAGGATCTCACCCATCGCGTCGGAGAGCACCTTGCCGTGCTCGGCCGTGATGATCTCCGCCAGCTCGCGCTTGCGGGCGTTCAGCAGCTCCCGGAACGCGAACAGCACCGTCTGCCGCTTCGCGATCGAGAACCCCTTCCACACCCGGTACCCGGCCTTCGCCGAGCCGATCGCCGCGTCGATCTCGGCCTGATCGGCCAACGCGACCCGCGCCGACACAGCACCGGTCGCAGGGTTGAACACCGGCGCGGTGCGGCCGGACGTCGAGGCACGCTCCGCGCCATCGATCCAATGCGAGATGACCCGGACGTCGGCGTCCGTGGGTGCGGTGGCGGCGGCGCTCTCGGCAATGCTCATGGGGTTCCTTCTCGGCGTCGGACAGATCGTGTGGCGATCCCGTAGGCTGGGCGGGTCCCAGCCTGTCAGAGAAGAAGAGGCGGCCACGGTGCCCGACCGTCGCGAAGATCGGACGATTCACACGGATCGTCCGGCAGATCGATCCGCAGATGAGATCCTCCCGACCGTGCGCGAAGTGATCGCGCTCGAAGCGGTCGCGCAGGGCGTTCCCGAAGTGCTCGTCGGCGACGATGCGCTCGATGCGCGCGTGCGCTGGCTGCACGTCTCCGACAGCGCGGGAGTCGCGCGACTGCTGAACGGCGGCGAGCTGCTGCTGTCGACCGGCTCGTCGTGGCCCGTCGAGCCGGGCGACCTGAGCCGGTTCATCGACGAGCTCGCCGACGCCGGCCTCTCCGGCCTCGTGCTCGAGCTGGGTACGCACTATCGCTATGTCCCGGCAGTCGTCGTCGAGGCCGCCCGCGAACGCGGCCTCGCCCTCATCGTGCTCCACCGCGAGCTCAAGTTCGTCACGGTCACCGAGGCCGTGCACAGCCGCATCATCACGGGCCAGACCGACGCGCTGCGCGCCCGGGACGAAGTGCGTGAGCGCTTCACGGCCCTGGTGCTGCGCGGATCGCCCGCGGACTTCATCGTCCACCAGCTCGCGCAGACGCTCGGCGCGCCTATCGTGCTCGAGAACCTGGGCTACGAGGTCGTGGCCGCAGAGGTGCCGCTCGCGATGGAGGAGGAGCTCTTCACCGAGTGGGAGCTGCGCTCACGCTCTGCGCACCGGCGATCCGAGCAGCGTCGCGAGCGCGGGGTCCCGGCGGGCGCGGAGGACTGGCTGATCGTTCCGGTCGAGGCACGAGGCATCCGTTGGGGGAATCTCATCGCCCTCCCCGGTCCCGAGCACGCCGCCGGCCGCACCGCGGTGCTCGAGCAGGGCGCGATCGCCCTCGCGGTGGGGCGCCTCGCCGACGGCGACGCCGACGAGTGGGCGCGCATCGGCCGGCGTCGCCTCGTCGACGGGCTGCTCGCCGGGCGCTTCGCCGGTGTCGGTGGCGCGGCTGCCCGACTTGAAGCCGCGGGCCTGCCGCTGCGCGGCGCGAAGCTGTACGGACTTGTCGTGTCGGGTGCGCCCGTCGCGGTGGAGAGAGCGGATGCTGCGGCCCGCCGCCTGCGCGGGCGCGCGCTGGCGGGCTCGGCGCCGGCGGGCGTCGTGGCGCCGGCGACCACGATGCTGGTGTCGCTTCCGCCCGACGCCGTGTTCGACGACGCCGCGGTGGTCGCGTTCGTGCGCGCGCTCGTCGACGCCGCCGACGTGGAGCGCGTCACGGTGTCGGTCGGCCGCGGCGCCGACGGCATCGACGCCGCGCTCGCGTCGGTGCACGAGGCGGTCGATCTCGCGGGCGGCCGACGGCGGCGTTCCGGCCGCGGTCCGCACCTGCGGCGCGCCGAGAACCGGCCGCTCGTGCAGCTGGTCACCGCGCTGCGGGACGACCACCGCGTGCTCGAGCACGGCGAGCGGATGCTGGCACCGCTGATCTCCTACGACCTGTCTCGCTCGGGCGATCTGCTGGACGTTCTCGAGGCCATGCTCGCTCACCCGGGCAATCGCACGGCGGCGGCCGGGGCATCCCATCTGTCCCGATCGGTCTTCTATCAGCGCATCGCGCTCATCGAGGAGCTGCTGGGCTCCGATCTCGACGACGGCGAGACCCAGACCGCACTGCACCTGGCGCTGCTGGTGCGGCGGTCGGCAGGACGCTGACGCGGGGCGTCAGCTCGCGATGTAGACCTTGCGGAGGGTTTCGCGGACCGTCCACACCGTGCGCATGCCCGCCGTCAGGCGCGTGACAGAGCCCGGTCGGAGCTCGATCGGCTCGAGCGCCGGGTCGTCGAACGACACGGTCGCCGAGCCCGAGAGCACGACGAAGACCTCGTCCGTCTCGACATCGGTCGACGTGCCGGGCGTGTGCTCCCACACGCCGAGCTCGACGCCGCCGAACGTGCCGAGGTCGGCGAACCCCGTGGCGGGTGAGCCCTCGACCACCTGTTCTGCCGGAACGGGCTCGACCTCGAGCACGAGGGACGCGGCATCCGTCACGAGTCCGGGGTTCACGAGTCGAACCCGAGGCCCAGCGCGTCGAGCGTCTTCAGCAGGAGGTTGCGCCTGCCCTTGTTGTGGTCGGCGCGGTCGAGCGACCAGCGGGTCGCGTTGATGCCCATCGACGCGGCGGGCTCGGGCGGGAACGGCAGCGGACGCTTGCGCACCATCTCGAGCTGGGTGCGTTCGTTCTCGACGCCGTCGAGCAGGTCGAGCATGACCTCGCCGGCGAAGCGGGTCGACCCGACGCCGAGCCCGGTGAATCCGGCGGCGTAGGCGACGCGGCGGTCGCGGGCGGTGCCGAAGAACGCCGTGAACTGGGTCGAGGTGTCGATCGCGCCCGCCCACTGGTGGGTGAAGCGCAGCCCTTCGAGCTGCGGAAAGGTGGTGAAGAAATGGCTCGCGAGCTTGGCCCAGGTCTCGGGCCGATTCTCGTACGCGGGATCGACCTTGCGGCCGTAGCGGTAGATCGCGTCGTAGCCGCCGAACAGGATCCGGTTGTCCCGGGTGATCCGGTAGTAGTGGAACTGGTTGGCCATGTCGCCGATGCCCTGGCGGTCCTGCCAGCCGATCGACGTGAGCTGGGCGTCGGTCAGCGGCTCCGTCATCAGCACGTAGTCGTAGACCGGAACCGTCATGAGCCGGTTGCGCTTGATGAGCGACGGGAACACATTGGTGCCGAGCGCGGCATGGGATGCCTCGACCCGCCCGTCGGCGGTGACGACGACCACGCCCGGTCCGCTCGTGTCGAGCCCGGTGACATGCGAGCGCTCGAAGATCACGACGCCGCGCTCCTCGCAGACGCGGGCGAGCTCGGCGGCCATCCGAGCGGGGTGGACCATGCCGCACGCGTTCTTCTCCCACACCGCGGCGAGGTAGGTGGGGGAATGGACCGAGGCCTGGGCCTCGGCGCGGTCGAGATAGACCACGCCCTCATCGCCCTCGGCTGCCCACTCCTTCAGCCACTCGACCTGGTGCGGTTCGATGGCCGGAGCGAGCTGCCCGGTGCGCTCGAACTGGAAATCCATGCCGAAGCGGGCCTCGGAGGCCTCGATCGCATCGAGGTTCTCGTGCCCGAGCCGGTCGAGCGTGGGCATCTCCTTCGGCCAGCGGGCCATGCCGTTCTCGTGGCCGTGAGTGAGGCTGGCCTCGCAGAAGCCGCCGTTGCGACCCGACGCGGCCCACCCGACGCGCTGCGCCTCGACGACCACGACCTTCGCGTCGGGGTCGCGTTCGGTGGCGAGGAGCGCCGTCCACAGGCCGGTGTAGCCTCCGCCCACGACGACCAGGTCGGCGCGGTGCGATCCGACGAGCGCGGGCCGGTCGGGCAGGAGGCTCTCGGGCAGGTCGTCGCGCCAGAACACCGCGTGCTGCGTGTCGGCGAGGGAGTGCTGGACGACGGATGCGGTCGGCCGCTGTCGTTCGAAGACGGTCGTGCCCACGGGTATCAACTCCGATGCGGTGTGTGGTGCTCCCATCCTCACCCGTCGGCCGGGTCGATGCAGGGCTTGCCTGTCGGAAGTTGTCCGGCGGGCCGGACAAGTTGTCGCGGGTCAGCCGGCGACGAGCTCGCCGACCAGCGCGTCGACGTCGGCGACGCGGGCGTAGGTGCCGTCGAGGGCCGCCATGAACGCGAGGTGCACCTGCGCGCCGGGCACGGTGCGCCCGCCGTAGGCGAGGTCGGGGGCGGCGCATGCGTCCTGTGCGACGGCGACGCGGAAGCCGAGATCGGACGCCGCACGCACGGTCGCGTCGACGCACATGCTCGACATCATGCCGGCGACGACGATCTCGTCGGCGTCCGCGGCGCGCAGCAGCGACTCGAGCCCCGTGCCGAGGAACGCGTTCGGCTCGTGCTTGACGATGACGTGCTCCTCGCCGTCGGGCGCGACGCGCGGATCGAACTCGACGCCGGGCGTGCCGGGGGCGAAGAACGCCGCGTCCGGGCCGTCCCACACGTGCTGCACGTGCACGACGCGCTCCCCCGAGGTGCGGAACCCGGCGAGCAGTCGCGCGGCGGCATCGGCGGCGGCGTCCGGGTCGACGAGCGGATGCCGCCCACCCGGGAAGTAGTCGCGCTGGATGTCGATGAGGAGCAGGAGTCGGGTCACCGCAACAGCATAGGGTCGCGCAACAGGATCAGCCGCCCGTCATCGTGCGGGCGATCTGCGTCGCGGAGTCGCCCGCGCGCTTCAGCACGAGCGCGACGAGTGCGAGGGCGACGAGCGTCAGCAGCAGCATGATCGTCGACACGGCGGCGATCTCGGGACGAAGACCCGTGCGCAGCGCGCTCAGCACGTACACCGGCCACGGCGTCGTGCCCGACACCTGGACGAACGCGGCCACGATCGTGTTGTCGAGGCTGAGCGTGAACGCGAGCAGGAAGCCGGCGAGCACCGCCGGCATCGCGAGTGCGAGCGTGACGCGGCGGAACGTGGTGAACGGCGTGGCATAGAGATCGGCGGATGCCTCTTCCAGCTGCGCGTCCTGACCCACCAGCCGGGCGCGCACGATGTACGACACGACGGCCGTCGCGAACAGAGAGGAGCCCACCGACAGACGCACGATGCCGTCGTTGAACATCGTCATCCCGAGGTCTTGCCCGAGGAACACCATGAACGGCAGCAGCGCGACGGCGTCGACGATCTCCGGCGTGACCGAGACGAGCAGCAGCAGCCCCAGGAACCACCACACCCACTTGCCGGGGTGCCGCGCCATCGCGATCCCGGCGAGGGTGCCCAGCACCGTCGCGATGATCGCCGCGATCAGCGCCGTGAGGAGCGATACCCGCACGGCGTTCTGGATCGCCGGCTTCTCGAGGATCGAGGCGAAGGCGTCGAACCCGAAGCCATCCCACACGGCCAGCAGGCGCCCGGTGTTGAAGGAGTGGACGACGATCACGATGATCGGCAGGAACAGGAAGAGCATGACCAGAAGGCCCCACACGCCGAAGGCGGCGTCCGACCACGACCGGCGCGGACGCCGGCGCGGCGCCGCGCCCGGGCGGGCGACGCCGTGATCGCGGGCCTCCGCCTGCAGGATCGTCTCGGTCTCGGTCTGCGTGGTCACGTCGTGGCCTCCAGGATCGCGGTGGGCGCAGCATCCGTTCTCGCGTGCTCGGGAGCCGGCCCCAGAACCAGCCGGTGGCGGGAGCGGAACGGCAGCGCGACGAGCCAGATGATCACGGCGCACACGCCGATCGTGACCAGGATCAGCAGCATGAGCAGCACCGCCATCGCGGAGCCGAGTGCCCAGTTCTGCGCGGTCTGGAACTGCCCCGCGACGAGCTGGCCGACCATGTTGCCCTTCGCCCCGCCGAGCACCGTGGCGGTGATGTAGTCGCCCATCAGGGGGATGAACACCAGCAGCACGCCCGCGATGATGCCGGGCTGCGACAGCGGCAGCGTCACGCGGAGGAACGTCGTGAGCTTGCCGGCGCCGAGGTCCTTCGATGCCTCACGCAGTGCCGGACCGACCCGGTCGAACGCGACGAACAGCGGCAGGATCATGAGCGGCAGGTAGTTGTAGACCACGCCGATGATGACGGCGGCGCGCGTGTACAGCACCTCGAGCGGGCCGTCGAGCACGCCGATGCCCTGCATCAAGGTCGACAGCCATCCTTCGGGGGCGAGGATCACCTGCCAGCCGATCGTCCGGACCAGGAAGTTGGTCCAGAACGGCACGAGCACCAGGGCGATGAGGATGCCGCGGCGCTGCGGCTTCACCTTGAAGGCCATCCAGTACGCGACCGGGGCCCCGATCACGAAGCAGAGGACTGTGCCGATGATCCCCACCCACAGGGTGTTCTGGAAGGTCGCGAGGAACGTGGGCGAGATGGCTTCGACGTAGCGGTCGAACGAGAGGACGTCGTTCGCGTGGGTGCCGAACACGCCGGGCTTGTAGCCGAAGCTGAACCACACGACCATGGCGACCGGCGCGACGAAGAAGACGAGCAGCCACGCCCAGGCGGGGACCGCCAGCGCGGGCCCCACCGCGCGGGTGGTGCGACTACGCACCGGCGGCAGCCTTCACCTCGTTGTAGATCTCGACGCGGGTGCTCAGCGAGTCGTTGAGCACCTGCTCGTGCATGCTCTCGAGCTGCTCCGGCGTGAAGAAGATCATGTCGAGACGCTCGACCTCGGCTTCCTCGGCCGCCCCCTGCATGTCCTTGCCGCCGACGTTGTAGCCGACCCACTCGAGGTTCAGCATCTGGTTCTCGGGCGCCATCGCGAAGTCGATGAAGGCGTGCGCCGCCTCGGGGTGGGCAGCCCCGGTCGCGATCGCCCAGTTGTCCATCCAGAGCTCCGTCTGCGGGCCGGGCAGCACCCACTGCCAGCGGTCGGGGTCCGACGACTCCTGCATGCCGAGGCGCGCGTCGCCGTTCCACGCCATGAGCAGGGCGTGCGTGCCCTGCGGAATCGTGTTGGCGCCGGCCGCGGAGTCGAACGCGGCGACGTGGGGCGCAACCTTCTCGACGAGGAAGGCGCGGGCCGCCTCGAGCTCGTCGGGGTCGTCGGTGTTCCAGTCCATGTCGTTGGCCCAGAAGTACGACCCGACGACGCCCGCGGGGTCGTCCGACATCGCGGTCTTCCCGCTCGCCTCGTTCTGCGCGGCGTCGAAGAAGTCGGCCCACGTGGTCAGCTCGCGGGTGATCACGTTCTTGTCGTAGACGTAGCCCGTCGTGCCCCAGGCCTTGCAGATCGAGTAGTCGTTGCCCGGGTCCCACGCGCGGCCGAGGAAGGCCGGGTCCATGTTCGCGAGGTTCGGGAGCAGGTCCTTGTTGAGCTTCTGCAGCAGCCCCTGCTCGATCATCTGCGGGATGAAGACGCCCGTGGGCACGACGATGTCGTAGCCCGACGTGCCCTTCGCGGCGACGAGCTTGGCGATGAGCTCCTCGTTCGAGCCGTACGAGTCGAGCGTGACCTTGGGGCCGAGCTCGGCGCTGAACGCCTCGACGACCTCGGGGGCGTCGTACTCGGCCCACGTGTACACCGACAGGCTGTCCTCGAGTGCGCCGCCGGTCGCCTGCGGGGCGGGTGCCCCGCTGCCGCCCGGGGTGCACGCCGCCAGCACGGTGACGCCGCCCGCGAGCGCGGCGAGACTCAGGAAGCGCCGGCGCGACAGCTCGCGTGCGATCAACGGCGCCGCGTTCTCGGGGGCGAGGATGCGGAGCGGCGTACGGGGCTGGGTCATCGGGTACTCCGGATTCGGTCGGGAGCCGGGAGAGCGGATGCTGCGGCTGCGGGGTGCGACGGTCGTGCGGGTCGTGCGGTGATGCGTCGGGTTCGGCTGGTGCGTCGGGTCGGGTGGTGCGTCGGTCGGGTCAGGCGGTCGGCGGGGAGATGTAGCCGCCCTGCTCGGCGGCATCGTCGTCGGCGGCGGGGAAGAGCAGCACGTGGTGCGCCGCCCACGTGCACACGACGGGGTCGCCGATCGCGAGCGCCGGGGCGTCGGGCGTCGGTCGCCGCACGATGAGGCTCTGATCGCCGCCGAGCCGCACCAGGTACTGCATCGTGTCGCCGAGGTGGGAGACTCCGATCAGTTCGCCCCTCGCGGTGTTGGCGTCGGATCGGGTCTCGGCCGTCGTGTCCTTCTCGATGCGGATGAACTCGGGCCGCACCGCGGCCTCGCCGAGGTTCGTGCTCGTGAGCACGGGCGACGCCGCCCTGACCAGCGCGTGCGTCGAGGTGATCGCCGCGCCCGCCTCGGCGGCCGGTCCGCGGAAGAAGTTCTGCTGCCCCACGAACGCGGCGACGTACGCCGACGCCGGCCGGGCGTACACCGTGTCGGCGTCGGCGAGCTGCTCGATGCGGCCGGCGCGCATGATCGCGATGCGGTCGCTCATCGACAGCGCCTCGCCCTGGTCGTGTGTCACGAAGACGAACGTGATGCCCAGGCGCGACTGCAGCAGCTTGAGCTCGAGCTGCATCTCCTCGCGCAGCTGGCGGTCGAGGGCCCCGAGCGGCTCGTCGAGCAGAAGCACCGCGGGCCGGTTCACGAGGGCGCGAGCCAGCGCGATGCGCTGCTGCTGCCCGCCCGATAGCTGGGTGGGCTTGCGGTCGCCGAAGCGGCGCATCTGCACCATGTCGAGCGCCTGCGTGACGCGCTCGCGCACTTCGGCCTTGGGGGTGCGCCGCTGCTGCAGCCCGTAGGCCACGTTCTCGGCCACCGACAGGTGCGGGAACAGCGCGTAGGCCTGGAAGACCGTGTTGACATCGCGCTTGTACGGCGGCGCGGCGAGCACCGATCGTCCCGAGATGCGGATGTCGCCGGCATCGGGGTGCTCGAACCCCGCGATCATCCGCAGCGTGGTCGTCTTGCCGCAGCCCGAGGGCCCGAGCAGGGAGAGGAACTCGCCGGGCTGGATCTCGAGCGAGAGGTCGTCGACGGCGACCTGCTCGCCGTAGTACTTGGTGATGCCCGACAGTGTGACGGCCCCGCGTGCGCCGTCGCCGTCGGGGGGAACCTGCTCCGCCGAAGCCTGCGCTGCGGTCGCCGTGCCTGTGGACATCGTCACCTCGTGAGGGTCCTTCTGGTCGCGGGCCGCGCAACGCTGCACGGCCGTCGGGTGTGGAGGTATTCAATATGGCGCTGTGGTCACCCGCAACGCACGCGCGGCCGAACCGGACGATCCGGGCCGTCGGCCGTGCTCGGTGGGACAGATCGTCCGGGCTTGTGTGACGGTCAGGAAACCGCGGCGTTTCGGCGTCGGCACCACGTGGAGGGGCGGATGCCTCGCCCCCGCGCGACAGTTCGTCCGCCGCGCATCGTGATCAAACCGTGCGGAACCCAGGTTCAGCGGGCCCGGCACCGAGGCTCAGCGCTGGCAGCTCGGGCACCAGAACACGATGCGCTCGCGCGTCGGATCGGCGCCCAGGCTCCCACCGCGGATGAGGGTGCCGCAGCGGCGGCACGCGCGGCCTTCGCGGCGGTACACCCAGTCGGTGCGCCCGGGCCGGGTGTCGCCGGTGAACGTGCGGTCGGCGCGGTCGCGGTTGGCGCGGATCATGCGTGATCCGAGATCGATCATGGCCGCAGCATCCGTCTCGTTCGCGGGCGTCGTCGGCAGGACGCCGCGCACGAAGAGGATCTCGTTGACGTACTCGTTGCCGAAGCCGGCGACGTTGCGTTGGTCTTGCAGGGCGACATGCACGGCGCGCGGATCGGCCGCGAGGTTCTGCGCGGCCGTCGCGGGGTCCCAGGTCGCGGAGAGCGGATCGGGGCCGAGGTGGCCGACGAGTTCGTCCTCGGCCGTCGTGGGCACGACCTTGATGTCGGCGAGGTCGAAGCCGACCGTCTCCCACTCGGTGCCGTCGGCGGCCCGCGCGCCGATGACGGCGCGGGCCCGGAAGCCGGGCGCTCGCCAGCGCTCGCCGCGCCGGTACACGTGCCACTCGCCCTCCATCTTGAGGTGGGTGTGGAGCGTCCACGGGCCGATGCGATGCAGCAGGTGCTTGCCGCGCGCGACGACGTCGTGCACGACGTCGCCGGTGAGGTCGACCGTCGCCGCCTGGGGTACGCGCAGCTCGAACCGGGTGACGGTCGCGCCGGCGAGGGCGGTGTTCAGCCGCCGGGCGGTTCGATACACGGTGTCGCCCTCAGGCACGGGCGCTCGCCCTGCCGTCCGGTCCCTGCGCCTCTCGCAGCGCGTCGCCCGCCGTGAGCCGGCGCAGCGTGAGCCCGCGGGGGGACTCCACGAAGCCCGCCTCCCGGAGGGCCCGGCCGACGGAGGTGCCGTACACGAACGCGCCGTTCACCTGCTCGATCGTGAGGGTGTCGAGGCGTCGCGCCCGCGCGGTCGCCGCGAGGTCGCGGGTGGCGGCCGCCAGCGCCGCCTCGTCACCGGTGAAGGCGAGCGCGGACTTGCCGCCCCGTTCGAGGTAGAGCGCGAGCGCGCCGTCGACGAGCACGACGAGGGCGCCGGCCTTGCGCCCCGGGCGGTGCGAGACGCCCTCGAGCGCCGGCCACGCGAGCGCCGCGCCATACGGATTGGCGGGGTCGGTCGCCGCCATCGTGACCGCCATCAGCGGCGGCGGGTCGGCGAGCCCCGCGAACTCGCGCAGCCGGTCGACGGTCGCCGATGCGGCGAACTGCGCCGCGCCGAGCTTCTCGATGACATAGCCGCGCCGGCAGTGGCCCGCCTCTTCGAATCCGGCCAGCACCCGGTACGTCTGGGCGAACCCGCCGGGCACACCCTCGGACTGCACCGCACCGCGCGTGACGACGCCGTAGCGGTCGAGGAGCAGGCTCGCCGTGGCGGTCGCCCGCAGCGCGGCGTCGGGCTCGGCCTCGGGCAGCAGTGACCATCGTCCGCCGATCGCGGGCGGACGAGCGGGAACGGATGCTGCCACCGCCCTCACCGCCGCGCCCCGGTAGAGCCGGGCCCGTGGCGTGCGGCGGCTCACGCGATGGGCCTGCGATCCGCCGGAGACCAGCGCCCGGACGGGAGCGAACGTGTCGTTCGTCACGAGGCCCGCCCACGTCAGGCGCCACAGCGCGTCCACCACGGACTGCTCGTTCTCGGCGCCCGTCGCCTGGCGCAGCTGCGCGGCGAAGTACGCCCCGCCGCCCGCCAGGGCCGATAGCACCTGTGCGTCGAGCGATCCCGCAGCGACCGTTTCGGCCTCGTCGGGGAGGGCCAGCGTGAGCGGCACCGCATCGGCGGGGTGCAGCGCGATCCAGCCGTCGCGGCCGGGCAGGCTGCCATGCCCCGACCACACCACCTCGCCGGTGGCGGTGAGCTCGTCGAGCATGCCGGGGGTGTAGTCGGCGACGCGTGCCGGGAGCACCAGCGACTCCCACGCGCTCGCGGGGATCGGCACCCCGGCCAGCTGCTCCACCACGGCGGCGACTCCGTCGATGCCCTCGAGCGGACGGGTCACGTGCTGCCACACGGGCAGGAACCGCGCGTAGGCGTGCTGCGGGACGGGCTCGACGCTGCCCCGGATCGCGGCGAGTGAGCGCATGCGCAGCCGGCGCAGCACCTCGGTGTCGCACCACTCCGCCTCGTCGGCGCGTGCGGTGGTCGACGACTCGGGGAGGAAGAAGCCGCTCGTGACGCGTCCCTGCGACTCGAGCCGCTGCAGGGTGAGTCGCGCGACGGCGACCCCGACGCCGAGGCGGTCGGCCAGCGCATCCGCCGTGAAAGGCCCGTGCGTGCGCGCGTACCGCGCGACGAGATCGCCGAGCGGGTCGGCCACCGGCTCGAGGAACGCCGTCGGGATGCCCACGGGCAGCGCCGCGCCGAGCGCATCGCGCAGCCGCCCGGCATCTTCGATCGCCGCGACGCGCGTGATCCCCGCGATGGTGACGGGGATGGCGCGGCGGGCGGTGACGAGCGCATCGAGGAGAGCGGATGCCTCGGCCTCGGTCGCGTGTCCTGTTTCGGCCCCGTCCGGGGCGGGGCCGGACTCGAGACGGGCGGCGGCCTCGGCCGCGTCGAGCGGACCGAGCAGGCGCAGCAGGTCGGCGACGCCCTCGAGCCCTCGCGCGCGGCGCTCGGGGTCGAGGCGCTGGGCCTCGCGCTCGAACTGGGCGATGACGTCGGGGTCGAGGAGCTCGCGCATCTCGACCTTGCCGAGCAGCTCCGACAGCAGCGCGGGGTCGACCGAGAGCGCGGCGGCGCGGCGCTCGGCGAGCGGCGAGTCGCCCTCGTACATGAACGCGCCGACGTAGCCGAAGAGGAGATCCCGGGCGAACGGCGAGGGCTGCGCGGGCTCGGTCTCGATGAGCCGGATCTTGCGCTCGCCGATCCCGCGCATGAGGCGCAGCAGCGAGGGGACGTCGTAGACGTCCTGCAGGACCTCGCGGAGGGTCTCGAGGATGATCGGGAACGTCGGGTAGCGGCGCGCGACCTCGAGCAGCTGGGCCGAGCGCTGGCGCTGCTGCCACAGCGGCGTGCGCTTGCCGGGGTTGCGGCGCGGCATCAGCAGCGCGCGGGCGGCGCACTCGCGGAACCGTGAGGCGAACAGCGCCGAGCCGCCCACCTCTTCGGTGACGATCTGGTCCAGCTCGTCGGGATCGAACACGAAGAGGTCCGCGCCCGGAGGCTCGGCCGTAGCATCCGGAATCCTCGCGATGATGCCGTCGTCGCTCGCGACCGCCGATCCGTCCACGCCGAGCCGCTCGCGGATGCGCGCGTTGACCGCGAGCGCCCACGGCGCGTGCACCTGCATGCCGTACGGCGAGTGCAGGATCACGCGCCAGTCGCCGACCTCGTCGCGTCCGCGCTCCACCGTGAGCTGGCGGTCGGTCGGCAGGGTGCCGGTCGCCTCGCGCTGCTCGGCGAGGTATGCGAGCAGATTGTCTTGGGCGTACTCGTCGAGGCCCGCCTCGCGCAGTCGCGACTCGGCCTTGTCGGGCTTCGCCGCCGACACCTCGCGGGAGAACTTGCCGAGCGCTTCGCCGAGCTCGGCGGGGCGTCCGATGCCGTCGCCGTGCCAGAACGGCACCTTGCCCGGCTGCCCGAACGCCGGCACGACGTTGACGCGGTCGTGGGTGATCTCGACGATGCGCCAGCTCGTGGTGCCGAGCGTGAAGACGTCGTTGACCCGCGACTCGTAGACCATCTCCTCGTCGAGCTCGCCGACGCGCGCGTTCTGCGATTCGCCGGCGATGAAGACGCCGAACAGGCCGCGGTCGGGGATCGTGCCGCCGCTCGTCACCGCGATGTGCTGGGCACCCGGGCGGCCGGTGAGCACGCCGAGGTCGCGATCCCAGATGACGCGGGGACGGAGTTCGGCGAACTCGTCGGACGGGAACCGGCCGGCGATCAGGTCGAGCGTCGCCTCATAGGCGGAGCGGGGGAGCGAGCGGAACGGCGCGCTGCGCTTGAGCGTGTCGTACCAGCCCTCGACGTCGACGGGGCCGATGGCGGCGGCGGCCACCGTCTGCTGGGCGAGGATGTCGAGCGGGTTCTGGGGGATCGCGATCGCCTCGATCTGGCCCGCGAGCATGCGTTCGGTGACGATCGCGGTGTGGAGAACGTCGCCGCGGTGCTTCGGGAACAAGGCGGCGCGGCTCACCTCGCCGACCTGGTGGCCCGCGCGGCCGATGCGCTGGAGTCCCGACGCCGCGCTCGGCGGCGCCTCGACCTGGATCACCAGGTCGACCGCGCCCATGTCGATGCCGAGCTCGAGGCTCGACGTCGCGACGACGCAGCGCAGGACGCCGGACTTCAGCTCTTCCTCGACCTGCGCCCGCTGCTCTTTCGACACCGAGCCGTGGTGCGCCTTCGCGAGCACCGGGTCGGCGCCCGCTGTCGCGCCGGCCTGCGCCATCATCGCGGCGGGCACCGTCTGCTCGGGCAGGTCGAGGCCGAGGCGCTCCGAGTAGATCTCGTTCAGCCGGCCGGTGAGCCGCTCGGCGAGACGTCGCGAGTTGCAGAAGACGATCGTCGAGCGCTGCAGCAGGATCCGGTCGACGATCGCCTCTTCGACGTGCGGCCACACCGATCCGGTCATCTCGGTCTCGTCCGCACCGGAGGCCCGTGGCCGCGCGCCCGACTGGCCGTCGGCGAACCAGTCCTCGTCGATCGGGTCGTCCGCCGCCGCGCCCGGCTCTTCCCACGCGCCGTCGCCGTCGGAGCCGAACGGGCTCGGCGGCGGAGGCGGGTTCAGCATGTCGCCGATCGGCACGACGACCTTCATGTCGAACGCCTTCGAGGCCTTGGGCGCCACGATCTCGACGGGCTCCGCACCGCCGAGGAAGCGCGCGACCTCGTCGATCGGACGCACGGTCGCCGACAGGCCGATGCGCTGCGCAGGCGGAGCATCGGGTGCGAACGAGCGTCGCAGCGCGTCGAGTCGCTCCATGCTCACGGCCAGGTGGGCGCCGCGCTTCGTCGCCGCGACCGCGTGCACCTCGTCGACGATCACGGTGTGCACGTCGCGCAGCGTCTCGCCCGCGCGGCTCGTGAGCATGAGGTACAGCGACTCGGGCGTGGTGATGAGGATGTCGGGCGGGGTCTGCACCAGCTTGCGCCGGTCACCCGCGGGGGTGTCACCCGACCGCACGCCCACGGTGACATCGGGCACGCTCAGCCCGAGGCGCCGCGCGGACTGCCCGATCCCGACGAGCGGCGACCGGAGGTTGCGCTCGACGTCGACGCCGAGCGCCTTGAGAGGGGAGATGTAGAGGATGCGGGTGGCGGGGGCCGCGGCATCCCGTCGCTTCTTCTTGCCCTCGGGAGCCGGCGACGCCGGGGCCTTGTCGTGGAAGACGCGGTCGATCGCCCACAGGAACGCCGACAGCGTCTTGCCCGAGCCCGTCGGTGCGACGACGAGCGCATGCTTGCCGGCGGAGATCGCCTCCCACGCGCCCTTCTGCGCGTCGGTCGGGGCATGGAAGGCGCCGCGGAACCAGTCCTGCGTGGCAGGACCGAACCGCTCGAGGACGTCGCCCATCACTCCATCTTGGTCGGGATCACCGACATCGGGGCAGGGTTACCGGCTGACTCAGCGCTCGTCGGGCATCAGGATCCAGAGCACCAGGTACATCGGGATCGAGATGCCGAAGAAGACGGTCGCGGCGACCGTGAGCACGCGCACCGGCACCACGCTGCAGCCGAAGCGATCGGCGATGCCTTGGCAGACTCCGGCGATCATGCGTCCTTTTACGGGGCGGACCAGGCGATGCATGCGTTCATCATGGCCTGGCGCACCGGCGCGCACCAGGGGTCAGCGCTCGGAGGGCACCAGGATCCACAGCAGGATGTAGATCCACAGCGACAGGCCGAAGAAGACCATCGCGATCAGGGTGAGGATGCGCACGAGGGTGACGTTCCACCCGAAGCGGTTGGCGACGGCGGCGCAGACGCCGGCGACCCATCGGCCCTGCTGAGGTCTCACGAGTGCGTTCATGGTTCCATCCTGGTCGTGTCGGTGGGTGCCCGCACGGGTGCAGGCCCCCGACTCGCGCCGGGGCAGGCCGCGGCATCCGTCTCCCGTTCCGGAGATGACAGATGCCGCGGCCCGGGCTTCAGCGCTCGGTGAGCGTGCCGTCGCGGTCGAGCTCGAGCACGAGGCTCACGCCGATGCGCTCCAGGAACGCGTCGTCGTGGCTGACGACGAGCACCGCGCCGCGGTACGCCGCGATCGCATCGACGAGCTGGTCGACCGTGTCGAGGTCGAGGTTGTTCGTCGGCTCGTCGAACACGAGCAGCTGCGGCGGCGGATCGGCGAGCATGAGCCGCGCGAGCGCGACCCGGAACCGCTCGCCGCCCGACAGCGTCCCGACCGGGCGCTCGACCGCGGCCCCTCGGATGAGGAACCTCGCGAGCCGGTTGCGCAGCTCGACGATCGTGACGTTCGGTGCTGACGGCGCGACGTTGTCGAGCACGGATGCCGCGTCGTCGAGTCCGTCCACGCGCTGAGGCAGGTAGCCGACCCGGTCGGTGTGCAGCTCCGCGTGTGCCGTTTGCAGGACCGATGGCGCGCGGTCGGCGGCGACTCCCGGATACTCGGGGTTCTGGCCGGCCGCATCCGGATCGGATCCTGCAAACGGTTCGAAGCCGACCACGGGAGCGACCAGCTTCTCCAGCAGCGTCGTCTTGCCGGCGCCGTTGGGGCCGATCAGCGCGACGCGCTCGGGGCCCTGGATGATCCATGAGCGCTCGCCGTCGCCGAGGGTGGCGATGCGGCGCCCGGCCGGAACCCCGGGGTCGGGCAGGTCGATCTTCACGATGTCGTCGTCGCGCACGCGGCGTTCGGCGAGGTCGAGCGCTTCGCGAGCGGATGCCTCGCGGTCGGCCTTCTCGCCACGCAGCTTGCCCGCCGACACCTGGGCGGCCATGCGCCGCCCGTTCGCGATGATCTTCGGCACGCGCTTCTCGTCGAACGCCTTCTGCCCCATCTCGGCGCGGCGCGAGAGGGTCGTCTCGGCCTCGATGCGCTGGCGCTTCTCGCGCTTGACGGCCTGCCGAGCAGCGCGTTCGGCGTCGCGCGCGGCGCCCTGTTCGGCATCCAGCCACGCCCGCCACTCGGAGTAGGGGCCGCCGAACACCGACAGCTCGTTCGCGTAGAGCTCGGCAGTGTCGTCCATCAGCTCGAGCAGCGACGTGTCGTGGCTGACCACGACGAGCGTCCCGCGCCACGCGCGCACCATGTCGTACAGGCGCGCCCGCGCTTCGCGGTCGAGGTTGTTGGTGGGTTCGTCGAGCAGCGCGATGGGTGCACCGCGCAGGCGGATGCCGGCGATCGCCGTGAGCACGGCCTCGCCGCCCGACAGCTGTCCGACGCTGCGGTCGAGCATGTCGGGGGCGAGTCCGGCGTCGGCCAGCGCCGCGTGCGCCCGCGCTTCGATGTCCCAGTCGGTGCCGACCGCGTCGAAGTGACGGGGGTCGGCGTCGCCGGACTCGATGGCGCGCAGCGCCCGGAGCGTGTCGCCCACGCCGAGCAGGTCGGCGACGGGCCGGTCGACGTCGAGCGTCAGGCGCTGCGGTAGGTACGCAGCATCCGTCGCCCCGGCGATGTGACCGCCCGATGGCGCGAGCTCGCCTGCGATGAGGCGAAGGAGCGTGGACTTGCCGGAGCCGTTGCGGCCGACGAGGCCGGTGCGGCCGGTGCCGAACGAGCCGGAGACGTCCGCGAGGGCGGCGGATCCGTCGGGCCAGGTGAACGAGACCCGGTCGAGGACGATGGCAGGGGTGAGGGTGTGTGCGGGCATGAGGCCTCCTGTGTCAGACGTGCGCTGACACCGATGGCCGCGCAGCGTCGCCCGGGCATGCCGGAGCGGAGTCAGAAGCGGCGGATCGACGGCAGCGCGAAGTTGTTCAAGCGCTGGCGCGTCGAGAGTCGACGGAGCAGCGCGATTACAGCGCGGTCGCGTCGATCAGCTTCAAGGGAGTTCCTCACGGAGGGGACAAGGCCGTCAGCCACCATAGCCGACATCCCTGGACAGGGCCAGGGTGGGTCAGGACCCGGGGGTTGCCGTCAGGTCTTCGAGGCGCTTGTCGAGGAAGATCCGCACGTCGTCGAGCTCCTGCTCCGAGACGCTGTGCGTGAGGCCCTGGTACACGCGGCCGCTGAGGTCGACGCGTTCGGGCAGCCACTGCGTGGTGTGCACGACGAGGAACCCCGGGATGACGTCGTCGTTCGTGCCGCGCCCCCAGAACACCGGCGGGCGGCGCTCGGCGAGTTCGGCGTCGTGCGGAAGCTCGCCCGGCGTGACGTAGCCCGACAGGTTCACCGCGTACGCGAAGCGCTCGGGTGCCAGCCGCATCGCCTGCAGAGAGACGGCGGCGCCTTGCGAGAAGCCGAGAAGGCCGACGGATGCTACGCCCCCGGCGTGCGCGTCGACCCACGTGATCACCGCCTCGGCCGCGCGGTTCACGTGCGAGGGGTCGCGGCCGTCCAGGCCGTCGATCGGGTACCAGGACCGGCCCGGCGCCGGCCACGGCGGAACGAGGGGAGCGGCCAGGCTCGCCACGGCGAGGGCCTCGGGAAGGTAGCCGCGGAGGGGATACAGGTCGTGCTCGTCGGCGCCGTAGCCGTGGAGCAGCAGGAGGAGGTGGCGCCCCGCGAGCGCCGACCGATCGGTCGACCACAGCACGGCATCGGCATCGAGGACGAGCGCTTCCGGCATGCCCTCATCCTGACATGC
Source organism: Microbacterium sp. NPDC056044 (assembly GCF_042267145.1). Classification (NCBI taxonomy): domain Bacteria; kingdom Bacillati; phylum Actinomycetota; class Actinomycetes; order Micrococcales; family Microbacteriaceae; genus Microbacterium; species Microbacterium sp. NPDC056044. The sequence continues at coordinate 131,585 of NZ_JBHJWZ010000006.1, forward strand.
GCCGCCGACACGGCCGGGCTGCGCGCAGCCCGGCCTCGTCGCGGGCGGGTCGCGCGGGGTATACAAGAGGCATGTCCGTGCGCACTCCCGACCCCGAACCTGCGGGCGACGAGCCGTTCGGCCCGCCGGCCGGCAACGTCTCGAACCCCGCGTGGCTGAGCGACATCGAGCTCGAGGAGGCCCGTCGCCGGCTGCCCATGCTCTACGTCGAGGGCGTTCCGGTGCGCACCGACGGCATGGGGCAGGTGACACAGGTCGGCATCCTGCTGCGGGCGACCCCCATCGGCGAGATCTCGCGGACCATCGTGTCGGGCCGCGTGCGGTACGGCGAGACCGTCCGCGACGCGCTGTTCCGCCACCTCGAGAACGACCTCGGGCCGATGGCCTTCCCCCTGCTGCCTCCGCAGCCGACGCCCTTCACCGTCGCCGAGTACTTCCCCCTCCCGGGCGTCAGCGCCTATCACGACGACCGCCAGCACGCCGTGTCGCTCGCGTTCGTCGTCCCCGTCACCGGCACGTGCGAGCCGCGTCAGGACGCGCTCGAAGTGACGTGGCTGACACCGGAGGAGGCAGCATCCGACGCCCTCTCCGCCGAGATGGAAGGCGGACGCGGCACCCTCGTGCGCATGGCGCTCGCGAGCGTCGGCGCCCTGCGCTGATCTCGGCGAGCCCGTGGGGATCCCGCCCTCGCGCGGTGTCGCCGCCCGCGCATAGGCTCGCAGGGTGACTCTCGCGCCCCTGCCCTTCCCATCCGACGCCGCCGGCTGGGCGGTCTTCGTGAGCGAGCGCCCCGCCGAACGGATCGCTCGCGTGCACGAGATCGACGCGCGCCTGACCTCCGAGCCCGCGCTCCGCACCGCCGAGCGCCTCGAGCTCTGGAACGACGCCGACATCGCGCTCGCCGAGGCCCTCAGCGAGGCCTACGTCGTGAGCGAGGCGCACCCCGACGCCGAGGTGCGCGAGGCCGCCGAATCGCAGGTGCAGGCGGTCGAGTCGCTGTCGGCGGCGCGGCTGCTGAACCGCGACCTCTGGAACTCCTTCGCGGATGCCTCGGCCGAGGGTCTCGACGAAGATCAGGGGCGTCTGCTCGCGCACCTGCTGCGCGACTTCCGCCGCGGCGGTGTCGAGCTCGACGAGGCCGACCGCGAGCGGGCCAGGGAGCTCGCCGACCGTGACACCGAGCTCTCGCTGGCGTTCTCGCGCAACATCCGCGACGGGCGCCGCGAGATCACCGTTCCGGTCGAAGGACTGGCGGGCATGCCGCAGGACTTCCTCGACGCGCACCCCGCAGACGCCGACGGGCGGGTCGTGCTGTCGACCGACTACCCCGACCTCATGCCCATCCGCGACTACGCGCACGACCGCGCCACGCGCGTCGCGCTCGTGAGCGCGTACAACGACCTCGCGTGGCCCGAGAACGACGCGATCCTGACGGAGCTGCTCGAGGTGCGCGCCGAGCGGGCCCGCCTGCTCGGCTACCCCGACTGGGCCGATTACGAGACCGAGACCCGCATGATCGGCGCGGGCGCCGAGATCCCGGCCTTCCTGTCGCGGCTCGACGACGCTTCGCAGGCGGCGACGGATGCCGAGTACCCGATCCTCCTCGAGCGCCTGCGCCGCGACGTGCCCGATGCCGACGTCGTCTCGGTCGCCGACTTCTGGTACCTGCTCGGGACGATCAAGCGGGAGCAGTACGACGTCGACGCGCAGCTCGTGCGGTCGTACTTCCCGTTCGAGCGCGTCGTCGCGGGCGTGGTGGACGTCACGGGACGCCTGCTCGACGTCGAGTACGTGCCTGTGGACGTGCCCGCGTGGCACGGCGACGTGCAGTCGTTCGACGTGGTGCGGGGTGCTGATCGCCTCGGTCGCATCCACCTCGACCTGCACCGCCGCGAGGGCAAGTTCAACCACGCGGCCTGCTTCCCGTTGGCGCCGGGCGTCTCGGGGCGCGTGCTCCCCGAGGCGGCGCTGCTCTGCAACTTCTCGCGCGGCCTGCTCGAACACGACGAAGTCGTGACCTTCTTCCACGAGTTCGGGCACTTGGTGCACGACATCCTCGGGGGACGGCAGCGCTTCGCCCGCTTCAGCGGGGTCGCGACCGAGTGGGACTTCGTCGAGGCGCCGAGCCAGCTCCTCGAGGAGTGGGCGTGGGACGCCGACGTGCTGGCCTCCTTCAGCGCGAACGCCGACGGCGAGCCCATCCCGGCCGACCTCGTCGCGCGCATGCGCACCGCCGACGCGTTCGGCCGCGCGCTCGAGGTGCGCCGCCAGCTGGGACACGCGAACGTGTCGTACCACCTCCACGTCGACCGGCCCGCCGACCTGCAGTCCGAGACGGAACGCCTGTACGCGGCATCCAGTCCCGTCCAGCCGCTGGGAGGACTCCACTCCTATGCCGGATTCGGGCACCTCACCGGCTACGGCGCCTGCTACTACACGTACCAGTGGAGCCTCGTGATCGCGCGCGATCTGCTGAGCGGATTCGACGCCGGCCTGATGGACCCCGAGGCTGCTCGGCGCTACCGCACCGAGGTGCTGGAACGGGGCGGATCCCGCGACGCCAGGGACCTCGTCGAGGCCTTCCTCGGACGCCCGTCGTCGTTCGACGCGTACCGCGACTGGCTCGCGGGCGAATGACGTTCGGCACCGCGTTTCGCAGACATAACCGGGGGCGGTAAGGTTCTGCTACCCGATCTGCAGATTTGGTGCGACACAACCCCCCCCCGGGTGTCGTCTCGATCAGGGTGCGCGCTCGCTGAACGCCGTCGGTCTGGGGCCGCGACGCAGGGCGAGCGCTGAAGCCGCGCCCTGCCCGCCGACACCGCGAAATCTTGAACCGGAGTCTCGATGTCCGACCACCAGCCCGTTCCCGCTGTCAACGGCGGCGAGGAGTCCTCCTTCGAAAGCCTTCTTGGCGCATCATCGTCGCCGACGGTGGTCGCCGGGTTCACGACATCTTTCCGGGGGTACGACCGAGACGAGGTCGACGCCGCCATCGCGCGACTCGACACCATGGCCAGGGCGGCCAAGGACGAAGCGGCGCAGCTCAAGCAACACCAGCGCCGCGCCGGCGCCGCCGTCGCACAGAGCCGCGCCAAGGCTGACCGGCTCGAAGCCGAGCTTCAGGCCGCGGCAGAGGCGCGGCAGGCAGAGATCGACGACGCGATCGCCGCGCGTCAGGCGGAGATCGACGCCACGCTCGCCGCCCGACAGGACGAGATCGACCGGCTCGAGGCGGCCCTCGCCGAGGCCGAGCAGACGCGACAGGCGGAACTCGAGCGCGTCGCGGCCGAGGCATCCGCCGCCCGCGAAGAAGAGGGAGACGCGGTCAAGCGGCTCGAGGGCGAGCTCGAGCTCGCCAACGCGAAGGTCGCCGACGCCGAGCAGCGCGTGCAGGCCCTCAGCGACGAGCTCGTCGGCGCGACCACCGAGTCGCCCAACCGCCAGCAGTTCGAGGAGGTGCTGCGGGTCGCCGAAGACCAGGCGAGCCTGCTCATCCGCAACGCCACGACCCAGGGCGACCGGCTGCTCGAGGCCGCCCGCGAGGAGATCGCGAACCGCCGCGCGTCGGCGCAGGCCGAGGCCGACGGCATCGTCTCGCAGGCCCAGCACGACGCCCAGCAGATCAAGCTCAAGATCGACACCGAGCTGACCGCCCACGAGGCGCGCCTCGAGCGCGAGACGGCTTTCGCGGCCGAGAAGGTGTCGCAGGCCGAGCGCGAGGCCGCCGCGATCCGGTCCGAGGCCGAGAAGGGCGCGGCGGTGCTGCGCTCGACCGTCGCCCGCGAGACCGCGCGCGACCGCTCCGAGGCCGAGGAGACGGTGCGCGAGCTGCGCCTGCGCGCCCTCGAGTTCGAGGCATCCCTCACCCGTCGCCAGGATGACGCGCACCAGGAGTTCCTGGTGCTGCACAACCAGGCGGTCGCGCACGCGGAGCGCATCACGCAGGACGCCAACGAGCAGGTCTCTGCGTCGCTCGAGCACGCGCAGCGCGTGTCGGTGAAGGCCGAGGACTTCGAGCGGCTCATGCGCGCTCAGTCTCAGCAGATCGAGGCCGACGCGCAGCTGCGCGCCCGCGAGCACCTCGACCGCGCCCATGTGAAGGCTGAGCGCATCATCGACCTGGTGACGACGCACTCCCAGTCGGTGCTCCGCGATGCCGAGGACCGCACGCGCCAGCTGCGCTGGCAGCAGCACCAGCTGATGAGCTTCATGGCCGAGGTCAAGGAGCTCATCCGCCCCGAGGGTCCGCTGGCGTCGGCCGAGGATGCGGCCGACGGTGCGGAGCCGGCGGCGCAGGCCTCCGTGGCGGACGACGCTGACGCGGAGCGGACGGATGCTGCGGCCGCCGTCGACGACGAACCCGAGGTTGCGGAGGCCGAAGTCACCGAAGTCGAGGTTGCGGAGGCTGACGCTGAGGCCGGCGAAGTCGAGGTTGCGGACGCCGAGGCCGGCGAAGCCGAGGTCGCGGACGAGTCGTCAGAGGCCGAGGATCCCGGAACCGATGACCACGACGGCGACCAGGAGCGCGAACAGCACCACGAAGGCTGAGCCTTCTCCCGCTCGCTGAGCGGAGCGCGCTTGGGCGCGCGACGACGAAACGCCCCGGACTTTGCGTGAAGTCCGGGGCGTTTCGTCCTGCTCGTGCCTCGCTCGCTCAACGAGCGGGGGACGGCGTGCGGGCTCAGGAGGCCGAGGTCTCCCGGGCGATCGCGGCCAGGAAGGCGTCGATGTCGTTCTCGGAGGTGTCGAAGCTGCACATCCAGCGGACCTCGTTCTTCGCAGCATCCCAGTCGTAGAACGTGAAGGTGGAGCGGAGGCGATCTGCCACACCGTCGGGCAGGGTCGCGAAGACGCCGTTCGCCTGGGTCGGCTGCGTGAACGCGATGCCCGAGATCGAGCCGTCGGCGAGCCCCGCCTCGATGCCGGCGCGCAGGCGCTGCGCCATCGCGTTGGAGTGCGAGGCGTTGCGGTGCCACAGGTCGCCCTCGAGGAGCGCGAGCAGCTGCGCCGACACGAAGCGCATCTTCGAGGCGAGCTGCATGTCGAGCTTGCGGAGGAAGGTGAGGCCCTCGGACGCCTCGGGATTCAGCACCACGACGGCCTCGCCGAGCATCGCGCCGTTCTTGGTGCCGCCGAAGCTCAGCACGTCGACCCCGGCGTCGCGGGTGAAGGCGCGGAACGGCACGTCGAGGGAGGCCGCGGCGTTCGAGATGCGCGAGCCGTCCATGTGCAGATGCATGCCGAGGCTGTGGGCGTGGTCGGCGATCGCCCTGATCTCGTCGACCGTGTACAGCGTGCCGAGCTCGGTCGACTGCGTGATCGACACGACCAGCGGCTGTGCGCGATGCTCGTCGCCCCAGCCCCACGCCTCACGGTCGATCAGCTCGGGCGTGAGCTTGCCGTCGTCGGTCGGCACGGTCAGCAGCTTGATACCGGCCACCCGCTCGGGCGCGCCGCCCTCGTCGACGTTGATGTGCGCGGTGCCGGCCGAGACCACGGCGCCCCAGCGGGGGAGCATCGACTGCAGTCCGACCACGTTCGCGCCGGTGCCGTTGAACACCGGGTACGCCTCGACGCCCTCACCGAAATGCCGGGCCATGACCTCCTGCAGACGCGCGGTGTAGACGTCGGCGCCGTAGGCGACCTGGTGGCCGTCGTTGGCCGCGGCGATCGCCGCGAGCACCTCGGGGTGGATGCCGGAGTAGTTATCGCTGGCGAAGCCGCGCAGGTTCGGGTCGTGGATCGTGGTCACGGGTGTCCAATCTAGTTCGGGTGGCTCCGGCGTGGGCCGGCGCCGGACGCGAGCCGGGTCACAGCGAGGGGTCGGTGAGCTCGACGATGGTGTCGTTGATGTCGGCGGCGTCGGCCAGCCAGAGGTCGGCGAAGCGCTGCGCGAGCGCCTCCTCGAGCCCGTCGAGGCTCTTCACGCGGAAGATGACGGATGCTGCGGCCACCGGCCCGCCGCCATCACGGGCGTTCTTCGCGAAGCCCTGCGCGACGGCGCGCGCCCACGCCTCGGTCGCGGCCTTCACTGCGGCGTAGTTCGCGCCGCCGGCGAGCGGACGCGCCACCGCTGTCGAGGACACCACCGCGAGACGCCCCGCCTCGGAGGCCCGCAGGTCTGCGTCGAACGCACGGCTGACGTGGCGCAGCGCCGTGAGCGAGCCCTCGAGGAAGCGGAAGTCCGCGTCGGTCTGGCCGGCGAGCCCGCCTCCGCCGCGCCAACCGCCGACGAGGTGCAGCACGCCGTCGATGGGCCCGTCGGTGGCGTGGATGCGCTCCGCGAGAGAAGCGACCGCGGCTTCGTCGGTGAGGTCGCACACCTCCGTGCGAACGGCCCCGACGGGCTCGGAGACGAGGGACGAGGCATCCGTGCCGAGTGCATCGCGCAGCTCCGCGAGCTTGGCTTCGTCGCGCCCGACCGCGATGACCCGCGCGCCGGCGGCGCGCAGCACCCGGGCCGCTGCGAGACCGGATGCGCTCGTCGCTCCCGCGATCAGAACCGCGCGTCCGGCAACTCCTGTCGCGCTCATCCGGTCACCTCTTCATCTCGTTCAGGAACCATGCTCTCGCCGCGTGCACACGCGATGAGCGCGCACACCGTGTCGTCTCGGCGAGATCATACGATCTCGCCGAGACGCGCGTCAGGCCTCCGCCCCGGTGATCCCGGCGGTCGACTCGATGACGGGCTTCATCTTCTTGTCGAGCGCCTCGAAGAACATCGACAGCGGGAACTCGTCGTCCAGGACCGCGTCGGTGTAGCCCTTCGGGGCGCCCGCGAGGATCTCGTCGGGAAGGCCGCGCGCCCACAGCGAGGCGGGGTTCGGGGTCAGCGTCGAGCGCACGAGGTCGTACGCTGCGAGCCAGTGGGCGGTCTTCGGGCGGTCGATCGAGCGCCAGTAGAGCTCGTCGATCGCCTCGCCCAGTGCGATGACTGCGGCGGGCACGTCGTCCCAGTCGAAGGCGAGCGCGGTGTCGGTCCAGTGCAGCACGTCGCGCTGGTGCAGCCACGCGAACAGCAGCTGGCCGCCGAGCCCGTCGTAGTTGCGCACGCGCGTGCCGGTGATCGAGAACCGGAAGATGCGGTCGAAGATCACGGCGTACTGCACGAGCTTCGCGTGCTCGAGCATCTCGGCCTCGGCCGCGTCGAGCGTCTCGCCCGCCTCGACGCGCGCCGCGAGCCGCTTCTCGATCGCGACGCACTCGCGGAACGCGGTGAGGTCGCATCGCAGCTCTTCGAGCGAGTACAGGAAGTACGGCATGCGCTGCTTGATCATGAACGGGTCGAACGGCAGGTCGCCGCGCATGTGGGTGCGGTCGTGGATGATGTCCCACATCACGAACGTCTTCTCGGTGAGCGCCTGGTCGTCGAGCATGCGCGCGGCGTCGGCGGGGAGGTCGAGCTTCGTGATCCCGGCGGCGGCACGCACGACGCGGCGGTAGCGCGCGGCCTCGCGGTCCTGGAAGATCGCGCCCCACGTGAACGTCGGGATCTCGCGCATCGCGACCGTCTCGGGGAACAGCACGGCGCTGTTGGTGTCGTACCCGGGCGTGAAGTCGACGAACCGCAGCGACACGAACAGCTTGTTGCCGTAGTCGCCGGCCTCGAGCTGCGCGATGAACTCGGGCCAGATCACCTCGACGAGCACGGCCTCGACGTGCCGGTCGCGCGACCCGTTCTGCGTGTACATCGGGAAGACCACGAGATGACGGATGCCGTCAGCCCGATGCTGCTGCGGCTGGAAGGCTTGCAGCGACTCGAGGAAATCCGGGACGCCGAACCCGGTGTCCGTCCAGCGCTCGAAGTCGCGCACCGAGGCGGAGAGGTACGCGGCGTCGTGCGGGAACGCGGGCGCGAGCGCGCGGATGCCGGCCGTGATCTCGGCGACCATGGCGCGGGCTTCGGCGTGGGACGCGGCATCCGGAATCGATCCGTCCTGGAGCTGCAGGGCCTGGATCGCGGTCGCGGCCGCCTTGAGGCGCAGCCAGGCGTCGCTCGTCTCGGCGACGCGGGCGTCCTCGACGACCTCGGGTTCGCCGACGATGGCCTTCGACGTGTGAAGGATGCTGCTGGACATGGTGAACCTCCGATCTTCGAGTGCGGTTTCGCTGTCGATTCTAGAGAAGTTCCCTTGTGTATGCGGTTGGGCAGGAAAATTTCCGGTTCACGACTAGAGTCGAGCCATGCCTGGCTTGGACGACGCGATCGATGCCGCCATCGTGCGCGAGGTGTCGCAGGACGCCCGCGCGACCCTCGCCGACCTGTCGGCGGCCGTCGGGCTGTCGGTGTCTGCGGTGCAGGCGCGCGTGCGGCGCCTCGAGTCGCGCGGCGTCATCACTGGTTACCGCGCCCTCGTCGATGCGGAGGCGGTCGGCAAGCCGCTCGCGGCGTTCGTCGAGATCACGCCGCTCGACCCCGCGCAGCCCGACACCGCGCCCGAGCTGCTCGAGCACCTGACCGAGATCGAGGCCTGCCACTCGATCGCGGGCGACGCGAGCTACATCCTGCTCGTGCGGGTCGCGTCGCCGCGGCATCTCGAGTCGCTGATCCGCGACATCCGCGCCGCCGCCTCGGTCAACACCCGCACGACCGTCGTGCTGCAGACCTTCTACGAGAACCGCCCGATCCTCCCCGCCTGACGCGCGTCGCCGGGGGCATCGGGCAGATCACGGGCGTCGGCGCAAGCCCCCCGTCCGGCCCATCGCGCGTCGATACCCTCGCGGCATGGACGCCGAGACACGATCCGACGGCCGTGGTCTGCTCATCGTGCGGAACGCGGCTTCCGGCACCGCCGTCGTGCGGGCCGATCCCGCCGACACCTTCGCCGAACGGCTTCCCAAGGCCGTCGTGCTCGAACTCGCGGATGGCGAAGACGTCGCCGGTGTCGTCGCGGAAGCGATGGAGATGGATGCTGCGCCCCACGTGCTCGGGATCTACGGCGGCGACGGCTCGGTGTCGCGCATGGCGCACCTCGCGCGCGAGCACGATCGTCCGCTGCTCGCGATGCCGGGCGGGACGTTCAACCACTTCGTGCGTGCGCTCGGCGTCGACACCGTGGACGGGGCGATCGACGCGTATGAGGCGAGTTCGACCGTCGAGGTGGGCGTCGCCGAGGCCACGGCCGACGGCGATGACCCGGTGACGGTGCTCAATGTGGTGTCGGTGGGCGCGTACCCGGAGCTCATCGAGGAGCGCGAGCGCCGTAGCAGCCTGGGCAAGTGGCTCGGCGGTGCCGTGGCCACGGCGGTCGCGCTGCGGCACGCCGAGCCGCTGACGATCGTCCGCGACGGCCGGCGGGCCCGGGTCTGGTCGGTCTTCGTAAGCGTCGGCCGCAACGACCCGGACCAGGTCGCGACGATGCAGCGGCAGGAGACGGATACTGCGGTGCTGGACGTGCGCATCCACCACGCGCGCGGATCCAAGGTCCGCGCCTTCGCGTCGCTCGCGTTCGGGAAGCGGTCCGCGGCCGTGCTGCGGGCGGTCGGGCTGTTCCCTCGCGATGCCGACATCGAGCGGCTCGTGGTGCCGGAGCTGGAATTGCGGGTGCGCCCCGAGCCGGGGCATCCGTCCGTCTTCGTCCACGATGGGGAGCTCGAGCAGCGGGATGCCGGCGGCTTCACGCTGCGCTGCGTGGCGGTGCCGCGCGCGTTGACGGTGTACGCACCCCTCGGCGCACGCTGAAGCGTGGCCCTCGCCGCCGCGACCTCCGCGTCGGGCGCACGGTTGTTCCCATTTGCGCGTTGAACTTCCGGTTCACACAGGGGCTCGTTTGCGCGTTGAACTTCCGGTTCACCCAGGTGCTCGCTTGCCCGTTGAACCTCCGGTTCACACAGGTGCTCGCTTGCGCGTTGAACTTCCGGTTCACACAGGTGCTCGCCTGCCTGTGATGTCTCGGGACATCACAACCTCCAGTTCACACGCGTGCAGGGGGGACCGGCGCTCAGGAGGGCTGTGTGAACCGGAAGTTCAATCGAGTTTTCAGAGAGTGACTCACCCGCGACAGAAGCCTTCGTGCCGGGCGTATCGCGACACGCGCCGCTGCGCGGCGGGCGGCGGGCCGCGCAGCGCGCGCAGTCCCGCTCAGCGACCAGGCGTCGGTCGCTGAGCGGGAGCGCAAGACACGTCAGTCGTGCTGGGGGAAGCCCAGGTTGATGCCGCCGTGCGACGGGTCGAGCCAGCGCGAGGTGATCGCCTTCTCGGCGGTGAAGAACTCGAAGCCGTGGGGGCCGTAGGCCTTGGCGTCGCCGAAGAGCGAGGCCTTCCAGCCGCCGAACGAGTGGTACGCCACCGGCACCGGGATCGGCACATTGATGCCGATCATGCCCACTGTCGCCTCGCGCTGGAAGCGCCGGGCGGCGCCGCCGTCGTTCGTGAAGATCGCGGTGCCGTTGCCGTAGCGGCTGGAATTGATGATGCCGAGGCCCTCCTCGTAGCCCTCGACGCGCACGACCGAGAGCACCGGGCCGAAGATCTCGTCGGTGTACACGGTCGACGACGTCGGCACGTTGTCGATGAGGGTCGGTCCGAGCCAGAACCCGCCGGGCTCGCCGTCGATCTCGACGTCGCGTCCGTCGACCACGACCGAGGCGCCGTCGGCGTCGGCGACGTCGAGGTACGACGTCACCTTGTCGCGGTGCTGTCCGGTGATGAGCGGTCCCATGTCGCAGCCGCGCGTGCCGTCGCCCACCTTGAGCCCCGCCATGCGCTCGGCCACCTTCGCGACGAACGCGTCGGCCACCGAGTCGACCGCGAGCACGACCGAGATCGCCATGCAGCGCTCGCCAGCCGAGCCGAAGCCCGCGTTCACGGCGGCGTCGGCGGCGAGGTCGAGGTCGGCGTCCGGCAGCACCAGCATGTGGTTCTTCGCGCCGCCGAGCGCCTGCACGCGCTTGCCGTGCGAGGTCGCGGTCTCGTAGACGTACTTCGCGATCGGCGTCGAGCCGACGAACGAGATCGCCCGCACGTCGGGGTGCTCGAGGAGCGCGTCCACCGCCTCCTTGTCGCCGTGCACGACGTTGAAGACGCCGTCGGGCAGGCCCGCCTCGGTGAGAAGGCCCGCGAGCCAGTTCGCGGCGGTCGGGTCCTTCTCCGACGGCTTCAGCACCACGGCGTTTCCGGCGGCGAGCGCGATCGAGAAGAACCACAGCGGCACCATGGCCGGGAAGTTGAACGGGCTGATGATGCCCACGACGCCCAGCGGCTGGCGCAGCGTGTACACGTCGATGCCGGTCGACACGTTCTCGGAGTACGCGCCCTTGGTCAGGTGTCCGAGCCCGCAGGCGAACTCGACGACCTCCATGCCGCGGGCGATCTCGCCGCGCGCGTCCGAGAGCACCTTGCCGTGCTCGGCGGTGAGGATCTCGGCGAGCTCCTCCTTGCGCGCGTTGAGCAGCTCGCGGAAGGCGAAGAGCACGCCCTGGCGCTTGGCGATCGAGGCGTCGCGCCATTGCAGCCACGCCGCGGACGCAGCATCCACCGCCTCCGAGACGTCTTCGCGGGACGCGAACCGCACCTCCTTCTGGACCGTCCCCAGCGCGGGGTTGAACACCTGGCCGGTGCGCTCGGACGCCCCGGCCCAGGGTGCGCCGTTGATCCAGTGGTCGAGAACCGCCGTCTCGGTGCGCGGCATGGTGTCAGTCATCGTGTTCCTCCTTCGGAACCCTCCTCGTGAGAGGGCGTGCACGTGTCACGCGAGGTCGCCTTCGACGCTCGTCAGGGCTTCATCGTAGATCGCCATCGCCTCGTGCACCTCCCCGTCGGTGACCACGCAGGGCGGCACGACGTGGAGGCGGTTCTCGGCGGTGAAGGGCAGGAGCCCGCGCGACGTGAGCTCCTTCTTGAGGCGCCCGATCACGTCGGCGCCGACCGGCTCCCGGGTCTCGCGGTCGGTGACGAGGTCGAGCGCCCAGAAGACGCCCTCGCCCCGCACCTCGCCGATGAGCGGGTGCTTCTCGGCCAGCTCCGCGAGGCCGGGGCCGATCGCCTCCTCGCCCACGCGGCGGGCGTTCTCGACGATGCCCTCCGACTCCATCGCATCGATGGCGGCGATGATGGATGCTGCCGCCAGAGGGTGACCGGAATACGTGAGCCCGCCGGGGAAGACGCGGTCGTCGAACGTCGCCGCGATCTTGTCGGAGATGATGACGCCGCCCACCGGGACGTAGCCGGAGTTCACGCCCTTCGCGAAGGTGATGAGGTCGGGCACGACGTCGTAGCCCTGGAACGCGAACCAGCGACCGGTGCGGCCGAACCCGGCCATGACCTCGTCGAGGATCAGCACGATCCCGTACTTGTCGGCGAGCGCCCGCACGCCGGCGAGGTAGCCGGGCGGAGGCAGCATGATGCCCGCGGTGCCGGGGACCGACTCGAGCAGCAGTGCCGCGATCGTCGACGGTCCCTCGGACTGGATGACGCGCTCGAGGTGGTGCAGCGCCCGCTCGGACTCCTCCTCGCGGGTCGTCGCCCAGAACTCGGTGCGGTAGAGGAAGGGTCCGAAGAAGTGCGCGTGTCCGCGGGCGTACTGGTTCGGCATCCGTCGCCAGTCGCCCGTCGCGACGATCGCCGCGCCGGTGTTGCCGTGGTACGAGCGGTACGTCGACAGCACCGTGTCGCGGCCGGTGTGCAGGCGCGCCATGCGGATGGCGTTCTCGATCGCGTCGGCGCCGCCGTTGGTGAAGAACACCTTGGTGAAGCCGTCCGGCGCCTTGCCGAGGATCCGCTGCGCGGCCTGCCCGCGGCGCAGGTGCGCCGTGGCGGGGCCGATCGTGGCCAGCTCGTCGGCCTGCGCTCGGATGGCGGCGACGACGGATGGATGCTGATGCCCGATGTTGACGTTCACCATCTGGCTGGAGAAGTCGAGGAGGCGATTGCCGGCGTGGTCCCACACGACCGAGCCCTTGCCCCCGGCGATCACGGGGAGGTCCAGCCCCGCCTGCGCGGACCAGGAGTGGAACACGTGCGCGCGGTCGAGCTCTTTCGCGAGGGCGTCGAGGTCTTCGGTCATGTGCGGCCTCCGGGGATCGTCGGTTCCTGAGGCTACGTTCGTCGCTCCCGCCCCTCCGGTCAACCGACGGACGTGCTCGTCGTGCCGCCGAAAAGGACGATCCGTCCTTTCCGGCGGCACGGCGGTCACGCGGTGATCGAGCGCTCCGCGCGGACCCGGCGGAGGATCGCGACGCCGAACCACACGGCCGGCACGAAGCCGACGGCGGTGAGGGCGGCGAACAGCACGGGCGTGAACGGCACGACGAACATGACGACCGTCGGCACGATCGCGAACGCGAGCAGCCACCACGGCACGACGCCGGCGCGGGCGAGCCCGGCCGTGGCGAGCGGGGTCGCGATGAGGTTGAGCATCGGCAGCATCGACAGGATGCCGAACACGGCACCGCCCTGGACGCCCTCCGACACGGCGACCGCGGTCGCCGGGTCGAGCTGGAGGCCGATCGTCATCGTCCAGAAGTCGAACAGCACCCAGCCCGAGACGAGGGCGTGGCTGAGCGTGGCGAGCAGCGCACCGATGAGTGCCAGCCACCCGCCGCGTGCGCCGCGGACAAGTCCGGGAACCGCGAGGAACCCCAGGGCGAGGAACAGGTTGCCGAAGTGCAGCAGAGTCGCCGACAGCTGCGTAAGGACGGGGTCGGCCGCGAGCGACGCGATGTAGTCGGCGGTCGCCTCCGAGGCTTGCGGCGGCGACGTCGCGATGCCCGCCGTGTACAGGGCGGCACCGGCGAGGAGGGCGAGTCCGCCGAGCGCGGCGAGCCGGCGTCCGGGCACCGAGGCCGCTGTCGCGATCGGCACAGCATGCTGCGAGACGCGCGCTGCCGGCACCGGTGCGGTGGCGGCGGGCGGGGTGTCGTGGGTGGTCATGTCGGTCCTTCCGGTTCGGGGGCTCGCTGCGAGCCGTCACCGAAGCTATGGGCGACGGATGCTGCGGCGGATCGCCCGCCCGTATCGATCCGTCGCGCCGCACGGCGGAACACCGCCGGCCGTCATTCCGTCGTACGAAGGACGCGGGCGCCGCCGCGCGGGCACTAGCGTGTCGGGCATGACGCCGCGCGATCCCGCTCCGCCCTCCGCCACGTGGCTGTCGCGCTACGGTTCCGCCCTGCTCTTCGTCGCCGGCGGCGCCCTCGTGATCGCACTCTCGGTGATGGAGTTCCTCCTCGACACCCGGGTCATCGTGCCGCCGCAGGCGCTGATCCCGCCGATCGCGGTCGGCGTCGTCGTCATGCTGGCGCCGAAGCTGCCCCTCACCGCGGCGATCGTCGCGGCGGTGTCGCCGCCGTTCAACCTCCTGCTGGGCGCGCCCGGTCCGGGTGGCGTGCAGCTGCTCGCGATCATCCTGCTCATCGGCCGCGCCGCAGCCGTCCTGCCCACCCGCCGCGCGATCTGGGCGCTCGGGGTCGGGGTGGTGGCCGCGCTCGCCGCGGGCGTGCTCGGTTCCGCGGCCCTCTGGGAGGGCCTCTTCACGGTGTCGGTGTACGTGGCCGGTTTCGGCGTCGGCCTGCTCGTGCGACGCGAGCGGAGCCAGGCGCAGCGCCTGCGCGAGCTCGCGATCGAGCTCGCCGAGCAGCGCGAGGCAGCGGCGGCCGCGGCGGTGATGGCCGAGCGCGCGCGCATCGCGCGCGACGTGCACGACTCGGTGGCTCACCAGGTCAGCGTGATGGTGCTGCAGATCGGCGGCCTGCGCCGGCTCCTGCCCGAGCGCCCCGACGCGCAGGAGGTGCTGCGCGGCCTCGAAGGCGTCGGCCGCGAGGCCGTCGACGAGATGCGCCGGGTGGTCGGCCTGATGCGCGAACCCGCTCCCGACGAGCACCCGTCGCTCAGCAGGCTCGAGAAGGTGCTGGCGCCGCTGCGGGAGTCCGGCATGCCGATCGCCCTCGACGTCGTGGGCGACCCGGTGGCGCTCCCGCCCCTGCAGGACACGGCGCTGGTGCGGGTGATCCAGGAATCCCTCTCGAACGTCGTGCGTCACGCCGGTGCCGCCGCGACTGCGATCGAGGTCGCGTACGTCGACGGCCGGGTGCGGGTGACCGTGACCGACGACGGTGTCTTCCGGTCGACGGACGCCGCCGCTGCCGCGAGCGGCCACGGCGTCCGCATCATGCGGGAGCGCATGACGGTGGCCGGCGGCTCGCTCACCGCCGGTCCGCTGGGCGGGGGCTGGCGCGTCGTCGCCGAGGTGCCGGTGCGAGAGGGTTCGACACTGCCCGAGAGCGCGGTCGCGCCGTGATCCGGGTGCTGCTTGTCGACGATCAGGCGATGGTGCGGGCGGGGCTGCGCATGGTGCTCAGCGCCGAGACCGACGTCGAGGTCGTGGGCGAGGCATCCGACGGGGCCGAGGCCCTCCGGCTCGTGGCACGCCATGCTCCGGACGTCGTGCTGCTCGACGTGCGCATGCCGGGAATGGACGGCCTCGAGGCGGCGCGTCGGATGGGGACGGATGCTGCGGCCCCCGGCATCCTCATGCTCACGACGTTCGACGAGCACGAGATCGTCGATGAGGCGCTCGCGACCGGGGTCGCCGGGTTCCTGCTGAAGGCGTCGTCTCCCGAGCAGCTGGTGGACGCGGTGCGCGCGGTGGCCGCGGGCTCGGGCGTGCTCGACCCCGCGATCACCCGGCACGTGATCGACCGGTTCGCCACGGCGCCGCGCGTGGACGCCGACGCAGCGGCGACGCTCGCGGAGCTCAGCCCGCGCGAGGTCGACGTGCTGCGGCTCGTCGCCGCCGGGCGCAGCAACGCCGAGATCGCGTCGATCCTGTTCCTCGGAGAGGCGACCGTGAAGACGCACGTGAGCCGGATGCTGCTGAAGCTCGGCCTGCGCGACCGCGTGCAGGCTGTCGCCTTCGCCTACGAGAGCGGACTGCTCACCCCGGGCGGCTGATCGCTCGGCCGCCCGGGGCCGGGACTCACTCGCCGCCGGGCTTGAGCTCGACCTCGACGGCCGTGAAGTCCGCGCCTTCCACATCGACGCCGTCGGCGCGCAGCGCTTCGAGAGCCTTGTCGACGTACTCGTTGGTGTACGCGGAGGCCGGCGGGTCGGTGGTGATGACCTGGGCGCCGTCCTGGTTCTTGGTCTCGAGAGCCATCGAGACCGTGGCATCCCACTGGTCCTCGTTGATGTGTCCGATCCCGCTCGTGGAGGGCCAGATGAGCTTGTTGATCTCGTTCGCCATCCACAGCTGGTGGCTCGTGCCGAGCGTGGAGCCGGCGGCGGTCACCTCGTCTGCGGCGGCCTGCGGGTCATCGCGCTGGTCGATCCAGCCGAGGATCGCCCCCTGGATGAGCTTGACGGCCGTGTCCTGGTATTCGGGGTCGCTCTCGAGGCGCTCGGCGTTGGCCCAGATCGCGTCCTGCAGCATCGCGGTGCCGACCTTGTTCCAGTCGATGACGGTGAAGTCCTCGGGCTGGTAGAGCTCCCCGGTCTCGGGATCGGTCGCTTCGAGCAGCTGGGCGTACTCGTTGTAGGTCATCGCCTGGGCGGCGTCGATCTCGCTGCTGAGCAGCGCGTTCATGTCGAAGTTCTGCTGCACGATGGTGTAATCCGTCGCGTCGGCCTCGGTGAGGCCCGCGAAGAGCTCCCATTCGTTGCCGTAGCCCCACGAGCCGATCGTCTTGCCGGACAGGTCGGCGGGCGTCTCGAGACCGCTGTCGGCCCACGAGACCTGGAGCGTGCCGGAGCGCTCGAAGATCTGCGCGATGTTGGTGATCCCGGCGCCCGCTTCGATTGAGGCGAGGGCCTTGGGAACCCACGCGATCGCGAAGTCGACGTCGCCGGCGGCGAGCACGTCCTGCGGGACGATGTCGACGGCGCCGGGGATGATCTCGACGTCGAGGCCGAGGTCCTCCCAGTACCCGTTCGCGGCGGCGAGGTAGTAGCCGCCGAACTGCGCCTGCGTCAGCCACTGGAGCTGCAGGGTGACGGGGGTCAGTTCGTCGCTGGTCGCGTCACCCGAGTCGGGCGTGCTGCCGCCCGAGCATCCGGCGAGCAGGAGTGCGGCGGCCGCGGCGCCGGCGACGCCGGCGAGGAGGCGAGGTGTGCTTCTCATGTGATTCCCTCTCTGTGGTGGTGCGGGTAGTGCGGGATAGTGGCCCGTCGGGCTACCGGGCGAAGCGTGTGAACGCGCGCTCGATGAGACTCGTGATGAGGAAGAACGCGAGCCCGAGGACGATCGCCCCGAGCACGAAGGCCCATGCCCGCGCATAGGCGGAGTTCGCCGCGGCGGTGGTGATCGCGGCGCCCAGGCCCTGGCGCGGGCCGCCGAAGTACTCGGCGACCAGCGCCGAGATCACGGCGAGCGAAGACGCCACGCGGAGTCCGGTGAAGAAGTGGGGGAGCGCGGCCGGGATCGTGAGGGTGCGGATCACCTGCGCCGGGGTGGCGGCCAGCGCCCGCAGCAGGTCGCGCTGCACGGGTCGCACCTGCCGCAGGCCCCGCAGGGTGTTGAGGAAGATCGGCACGAACGCGGCGACGGCCGCGATGAGCACGCGCGCGGTCTCGGACGTGCTGCCGAACATCGTGTACAGCACCGGGGCGAGCGCGACGATCGGCACCACGGCGATCGCGGCGACGATCGGCGCGAGCATCCCGTCGATCACCCTCGTGCGCGAGGCGAGCACCGCCAGCGCGATGCCGATGACGCTGCCGAGCAGCAGCCCCCACAATGCGTTCAGTCCGGTCACGAGCGTCGCGGACGCGATGGCGGGGAGGTACGCGACGATCTCGTCCCAGATCGCCGCCGGACTCGCGAGCACGAACGGCGGGATGTCCAGCGCGGTCACCAGCACCTGCACCAGCGCGATGCCGAACACCAGCAGCGCGAGCGGCGGAAGCACCCGCTTGAGCACCGTCTCGACCGCAGGGTTCATCGGACGTCGAACCCCCGGCCGGGGCCGGAGTCCGGCCCGTGCAAGGCTTCCCGCACGGCGGTGACATCGGCGAAGAACGACGGATCCTCGCGCAGATCCTCGCTCCGCTCCGCGCTCCCGCCCAGGCGCACCTCGAGCTGCGCAGTGATGCGGCCCGGTCGTGGCGACATCACCACCACGCGGTCGGAGAGGTAGACGGCCTCGGGAATCGAGTGGGTGACGAAGACCACCGCGGCGCCCGTGCGGGCGCGGATGCGCAGAAGCTCCGTCTGCATGCGTTCCCGGGTCATCTCGTCGAGCGCGCCGAAGGGCTCGTCCATCAGCAGGAGCCCCGGTTCTTCGGCGAGCGAGCGCGCGATCGCGACGCGCTGCTGCATCCCGCCGGAGAGCTGGTCGGGGAAGTGCCCTCCGAACTCGCTGAGTCCGATGAGGTCGAGGAGTTCGGCGACGCGGTCCGCCCGCGCGCGGCGGTCGATCCCGTGCAGCTGCAGCGGCAGCTCGATGTTGGCACTGACCGTACGCCAGGGCAGGAGCGCCGCCTGCTGAAACGCGATGCCGTACGCGCGGCGCGCTCGCGCCGTGCGCGCCGGCGTGCCGAAGACCTCGACGGAGCCGCTCGTGGGCTCGTCGAGGTCGGCGATCAGCCGCAGCAGCGTCGACTTTCCGCACCCGGAGGGACCGATGAGCGACACGAACTCGCCGGGGGCGACGGTCAGATCGACCCCGGTGAGGGCTGTCACCGGCGTGCCGCCCTTCACAGGGAAGACGCGGTCGACCCCGGTCACACGGACAGCGGCGATGGCGGTGGCGGTATCAGGCATCGGCGAGGCTCTCCGTCCGGCGGAAGCGCGTGAGCGCGAGTGAGATGAGGGCGATCAGTCCCGCCGCGAGCAGTCCGAGCAGGATCGCGCCGAAGACCGGCGACCAGGGCCGTGCGGGATCGGTGGATGCCGCCGCCGAGGTCTCGAGGATCAGCCGGCCGATGCCGTCGTTGTAGCCGACCGAGATCTCGGCGACGACGGTGCCGACGACGGCGCCGGCCGCTCCGAGGCGCAGTGCGGGGAGCAGGAACGGCACGGATGCCGGCAGCCGCAGCCGCACGAGGGTCGCCCACCAGCCGACGGCGTACGTCTGGAACAGCTCCTCGTGGATCGTGTCGGGCGACTTCAGGCCGCGCAGCGCCCCGATGGCGATGGGGAAGAACGCCAGGTAGGAGGCGATCACGACGACCGACATCCAGCTCTCCCACGAGAACGAGCCGAACTCCAGGCGCGACCCCCAGTTGCGGATCAGCGGGGCGAGGGCGATGAGCGGCACGGTCTGACTGAGGATCACGAACGGCAGCACCGCCCACTCCGCCAGCCGGATGCGGAGCATGACCAGAGCCAACAGCATCCCGACGACGAATCCGAGGGCGAGTCCGAGCGTCGACAGCAGCAGGCTGTTCAGCGCTGCGATGAGTACGACCGCGCCCAGGGGGAGCGCGCCCGGGGCGCGCGTGACGGGCTGGATCGCGCGGCCGATCATGTCCCAGACATGCGGCATCGTGCGCTCGTCGGCACGAGGGAGGAGGCGGATACCGCTGCCGGTCTGGCCCTCGACCGCGCCGACCACGAGACCCTGAGGCGGCCCGAACGCGCGGTACAGCTCCCACAGCAGGATCAGCACGGCGACGCCGAGCATGCCGTATACGACGGCGCTCGCGACGCCGGCACGACGCCGGGGCTTCGGGCTCGAGCGCGCTGTCACGTCTTCGCCGTCACGTGGGCCGAGAGCGCCGGGATGACGGTCTCGCCGTAGACGCGGAGGGTCTCCTCCTTGTTGTCGTGCTGCAGGTACCCGGCGAACTGGGTCACACCGAGTGCGCGCAGCTGCTCGAGCTTCGCGATGTGCTCGTCGGCCGTGCCGAGGATGCAGAACCGGTCGACGATGTCGTCGGGCACGAAGTCGACGTGGTCGTTGTCGGCCTTGCCGTGCGTGTTGTAGTCGTAGCCCTGCCGGCGCTCGATGTAGTCGGTGAGCGCCTCGGGCACGCCTTCGCCGTGGTGGCCGTACTTCGCCACGATGTCGGCGACGTGGTTGCCGACCATGCCGCCGAACCAGCGGCACTGCTCGCGCATGTGCTCCCGGTCGTCGCCGATGTACATCGGCGCCGCCACGCAGAACGACAGCGACTCGGGGTCGCGGCCGGCGGCGGCCGCAGCATCCTTCACCGTCTTGATCATCCACGCGGCGATGTCGACGTCCGCGAGCTGGAGGATGAATCCGTCGCCGACCTCACCGGTGAGCTTCAGCGCCATCGGCCCGTACGCGGCGACCCACACGTCCAGCTCGGATCCCCGACTCCACGGGAACTGCAGCGTCGCGCCCTTGTATTCGACCGGCCTCGAGTTGGCGAGCTCGCGGATCACGTGGATCGACTCGCGCAGCTCGGCCATCGTCGTGGGCCTGCCGTTCGTGACACGCACCGCCGAGTCGCCGCGGCCGATGCCGCAGATCGTGCGGTTGCCGTACATCTCGTTGAGCGTGGCGAAGACGGATGCCGTGACCGTCCAATCGCGGGTCGCGGGGTTCGTCACGAACGGCCCCACGGTGACGCGCTTGGTCTCGGCGAGGATCGCGGAGTGGATGACGTAGGGCTCCTGCCACAGCAGGTGCGAGTCGAACGTCCACACGTGGCTGAAGCCGTGCGCCTCGGCGAGCTTCGCGAGCTGGACCGTGCGTGCGGCGGGCGGATTGGTCTGGAGGACGACACCGAAGTCCATGGGCTGCTCCTCAGATCAGGTACTGCGACAGGCCGCGCTTGAGGAACCGGCCGTCGCCCTTGGCGCCGAGGTACTGGCCGCCGTCGACCACGACCTTGCCGCGCGAGATGACGGTGTCGACGTGCCCGTCGATCTCGTAGCCCTCCCACGCGGAGTGGTCCATGTTCATGTGGTGGGTCTTGCCTTCCCCGTACCCGATGGAGGTGTGGCCGTTCGGGTCGTACACCACGACGTCGCCGTCGGCGCCGGGCTGGATCACGCCCTTGCGTCCGTACAGGCCGAACATGCGCGCCGGGGTGGTCGACGTCAGCTCGACCCAGCGCTCCAGCGTGATCTTGCCGCTCACGACGCCCTGGTACATGAGGTCCATGCGGTGCTCGACCGAGCCGATGCCGTTCGGGATCGCGCGGAAGTCGTCGAGGCCGAGCTCCTTCTGGCCCTTCATGCAGAACGGGCAGTGGTCGGTCGACACCATCTGGATGTCGTTGGTGCGCAGCGCCTGCCACATGTGGTGCTGGTGGCCCTCCTGCCGCGAGCGCAGCGGCGTCGAGCACACCCACTTGGCGCCCTCGAACTGCCCCCACTCCTCGCTGAACGCGCCCAGTTGCTCCTCGAGCGAGAGGTACAGGTACTGCGGGCACGTCTCGCCGAACACGTTCCAGCCCTGGTCGCGCGCCCAGGCGAGCTGGTCCACGGCCTGCTTCGCCGACACGTGGACGACATACAGCGGGGCGCCGGTGAGGTTCGCGAGCATGATCGCGCGGTGCGTGGCCTCCTCCTCCATCTGCCAGGCGCGGGCGATGCCGTGGTAGTACGGCGCCTTCTTGCCCGCCTCGGCGAGCTGCGCCGCCAGCACGTCGATCGCCGGCCCGTTCTCGGCGTGCATCATCGTGAGGAGTCCGGTCTCCTGCGAGACCTGCATCGCCTTCAGCACCTGGGCGTCGTCGGAGTAGAAGACGCCGGGGTAGGCCATGAAGAGCTTGAAGCTCGACACCCCCTCGTCGACGAGACCGCGCATCGCGGCGAGCGAGTCGTCGTCGACGCCGCCGACGATCTGGTGGAAGCCGTAGTCGATCGCGCAGTTGCCCGCGGCCTTCTCGTGCCAGGCAGCGAGGCCGTCCTGCACGCGCTCGCCGTAGCGCTGCACGGCGAAGTCGATGATCGACGTCGTGCCGCCCCACGCGGCCGCCCGCGTGCCGGTCTCGAACGTGTCGGACGCATTGGTGCCGCCGAAGGGCAGCTCCATGTGGGTGTGCGCGTCGATGCCGCCAGGGATCACGTACTTGCCGGACGCGTCGATGACGGTGTCGACGGATGCCGCGACATCCGTCCCGAGAAGCTGCGAGCCGGGCGCGAGCACGGCCGCGATGGTCTCGCCGTCGATGAGCACGTCCGCTTCGCCCCGGCCGGTCGCCGAGACGACGGTGCCGCCCTTGATGAGTGTGGTCGCCATGTCCCGTCCCCTTACGGCTTCGCGATCTTCGTGTAGGAGTCGGGCCGGCGATCGCGGTAGAACTGCCAGTCGTCGCGCATCTCGCGCACCATGTCGAGATCGAGGTCGCGCACCAGCAGCTCCTCGTGCGTGCCTGAGCCGCGCTCGCCGACGAAGTCACCCCGCGGGTCGATGACCTGGCTGGTGCCGTAGAAGTCGACGGCGAGGTCGCCGTACTCGTTGTCCTCGCGGCCGACGCGGTTGGGCTGCAGCACGAAGTACCCGTTCGCCACGGCCGCGGCCGGACCCTCGACCTCCCACAGCCGGTTCGACAGGCCGGGCTTGGTGGCGTTCGGGTTGAAGACGATGTGCGCGTCGTTCAGGCCCAGCTCGCGCCAGCCCTCGGGGAAGTGGCGGTCGTAGCAGATGTACATGCCGATCCGGCCGACGGCGGTGTCGAAGACGGGGTAGCCCATGTTGCCCGGCCGGAAGTAGAACTTCTCCCAGAACCGGTCGAGATGCGGGAGGTGGTGCTTGCGGTACTTGCCGAGGATCGTGCCGTCGGCATCCACGAGCACGGCGGTGTTGTAGTACACCCCGGTCTCGGCCTCCTCGTAGATCGGCAGCACCATCACCGTCCCGAGCTCCTTCGCGATCGCGGCGAAGCGCTGCACGATCGGCCCGTCCGCAGGCTCCGCGAAGCGGTAGTACTTCTTGTCCTGCGTGATCCCGAAGTAGGGCCCGTAGAACAGCTCCTGGAAGCACACCACCTGCGCACCCTGGGACGCGGCGTCGCGCGCGAACCCCTCGTGCTTGTCGAGCATCGACTCCTTGTCGCCCGTCCAGGTGGTCTGCGAAATCGCCGCGCGTACCGTCGTCATCGTCTCTCCGTTCGTGAACCGGCTGGCGCCGTGTTCGTCCGTCCCTCGGGCGGGTCGGGCGGGGTCCGATCGATGGAGCAGCCCCGCTTCCCGATCCTGGCGATCCGACGTTTCCCGTCGGTTTCGGCCTGTGACGCGACAGTAAAGCCTTGCCCGGTGCGGCGCAATGGTCGGCTGGGCAGACCTTATGGATCGAGGGAACGGGATGCTGCAGCATCCGTGTCCGTCTACATCGCTCGGCTGACCTCGCCCACGGCGGATACAGCGCGGGACGGATGCCGCGGTGCCGGCGCTCCCGTACCGTGAAACGGGTGTTCCGCAGCCTGAAGCGCTATCAGATCGTCGTCGACGTCTCTCTCGCCGTGGTGTTCTTCCTCGTGACGTGGCCGATCGAGACCCTGGCGGTGACGGGTGGCCTGCAGGGGTCGTTCGCGCCGCCGCCGTCTCTCGCCAGCCTGGTCAATGTGCTGATCTTCGCCGGCGCACTGGCGGTCCGGCGGCTCTCGCCCGGCCTGAGCCTCGGTATCGCGTGGGCGGGAGCCGTGCTGCAGATGGGTTGGGGCCGCCCGCCCGGTCTCGCCGACATCGCGATCTTCGCGGTTCTGTACGCGACCGCCGCCTACGGAACGCAGCTGGTGTTCTGGCTCGGGTTCGCGTCGTCGTTCGTCGGCGCTCTCGTGATCACGATCTACCTCGTGATCGGTCCGTATTTCGGTTCCGCCGGTGTGACGTGGAGCACGATTCCCATCGCGCTGGCCGTACTCGTCGCGGCTGTCTTCGCGCTGCTCCTGTCGTGGACCATCGGCGCCCTCGTGCGCACCGCCGTGCGGGCGCGCGAGAACCGCGAGGCGCAGCAGCGCGCCGAGGCCGAGACGGTCGCCGAGCAGGAGCGGGTGCGCATCGCGCGCGACATGCACGACGTCGTCGCCCATTCGCTCGCGGTCGTGATCGCCCAGGCCGACGGCGCACGGTATGCGGCGGCCGCCGACCCGGCCGTCGCGACCGACGCCCTCGCGACGATCTCGACCACCGCCCGCTCGGCCCTCGCCGACGTGCGGCTGCTGCTCGGGCAGCTGCGACACCGCCAGGGCGACGGGCCGCAGCCCACGATCGCCGACCTCGAGGAGCTGTACGCGCAGGTGCGGACCGCCGGGGTGCAGCTGCGCGTCGACGTCGACCCCGCGCCGCCAGGCGAACCGCCCGCGGCCGTGCAGCTCGCGGTGTACCGCATCCTGCAGGAGGCGCTCACCAACGCGCTCCGGCACGGCGCTCCCGAGGGCTCGGTCGACGTGCGGCTGTCGTGGCTCCCCGACCGCGTCGAGCTCGACGTGCGCAACCCCGTCGTGCCGGGCGCGCAGCCCGGACGGTCGGGCCACGGCATCATCGGAATGCGCGAGCGCGCGCAGCTCGCCGGCGGCCGGCTCGATGCGGCCGACGAAGGCGGCGCGTTCATCGTGCGCGCCGTCATCCCGATCGGAGGGGCCGGTTGAGCCCGCTCGTACACAACCTCGGATCCGCAGGTGCGGAGCGGTCCGGCGACACGCCGGGTCGCGGCATCCACTCTCCGGCGTGTCGTGGCCGCCGTCCGCAGGTGCGGATCCGATTCTGTGGTCGGGAGGACCAACGATGATCAGGGTGGCTTTGGTCGACGACCAGTCGCTGTTCCGCGCCGGCATCCGCATGCTCGTGGACTCGCAGCCCGACCTCGAGGTCGTGGCCGAGGCGTCCGACGGGCGCGAGGCGCTCGGCGCCGTGCGCGGATCGCGGCCGGACGTCGTGCTCATGGACATCCGCATGCCGGTCATGGACGGCCTCGCCGCCACCGCCGAGCTGCTCACCGACCCCGATCCGCCGCGCATCGTGATGCTCACGACGTTCGACCTCGACGAGGCGGCGGCCCGTGCGATCCGCCAGGGGGCGAGCGGGTTCCTCCTCAAGGACGCCGACCCCGAGTTCCTCCTCGCGGCGATCCGCACCGTGCATGCGGGGTCGGCCGTGATCGCAGCATCCGCCACTCGAGAGCTGTTCGAGAGATTCACGGATGCTGCGCCCCGAGCGATCCCGCCCGCCTATGCCGAGCTCACCGAGCGTGAGCGTGAGATCTTCGCGCTTGCCGCGCGCGGGCTGTCGAACGCCGAGATCGCCGCGCGGGAGTACCTCTCGGAGGCCACGGTGAAGACGCACATCAGCCGCATCCTCACGAAGCTGGGCCTGCGCGACCGCGTGCAGCTCGTGGTCTTCGCGTTCGAGCACGGCCTGGTCTGAGGTCAGCGGCCCTCGAGTGCGGCGCGGTGCTTCGCGTAGGCGCGGCGCCCGATGAGGCGCCAGGCGAGGCGGCCGGGCGCGGGCATGTGCTTGTGCAGCCATTCGTCGCCGCCGTCGGGCTGCGACGCGAGGATCTCGCCGAGCTGCTGCCAGGTCTGACCCTTCGGGATCGCGCTGCGCCCGTGCTCGGCGAACCACTCGACCTCGGCCTCGGTGATCGTGTACTCCATCACCGGCACGATGTTGGTCTCCTCGTCGGGGAGGTGCACGGCCATGGCCGCGTTCACGCCGGCGAGCGCGGCGACCACGGGCTCGGCATCCGTCGCTGACGCCGACGTGCGCCACGCGGGCAGCGCGCGATCGAGTGCCGTCAGGTGCACGAGCAGTTCGGCGTGCTGCGCCTTCATGCGCTCGACGTGCGCGGCGCACGAGGGAGCCCGCTCGTCGAGCGCGGGCCAGAGCCGTTCGTCCTCGCCCTCGTGGTGGGCGTGCAGGCCGAGCGACAGCGTGTGGAGCTGCGTCGCGACGACCTCGGCGTGCGCGGTGTCGCCCTCGCGCACCGCCCGCACGAGGCCGGTCCCCTCGCCGAACCCGCGCTTGAACATGCGGTGGATCTCGGCCATGCCGCTCGCGTCGCACGTCTTCGGTCCGCGGGGGAGGTCGCCGCTCGGCGGCAGGGGCGTGGCGGGCATCGTTGCTCCTCGCTTCGGTTCGGGCTCGACGCGAGGCTAGTCCTGAGCCACGGCGGGCGGAAGGTCATCCTCGAGATGTAGTCGGATGCCTCTTGCGGGCGACGCGAGCGACACGAGGGCGTTCGTACCGTCGGAGGCATGGAACTCTCATCGACCGACCTGGGGCTCGCCGCCCGGGTGCAGCAGCTCACCAAGACCTACGGCGCCGGCGAGAGCGCGGTGCACGCGCTCGACGGCGTGAGCGTCGGCATCCGCCGCGGCGAGTTCACCGCGATCATGGGGCCGTCGGGCTCGGGCAAGTCGACGATCATGCACATCATGGCGGGCCTCGACGCGCCGTCGTCGGGGCGCGCCTGGATCGGCGACACCGACATCACCGGGCTTTCGGACCTCGAGCTCACGATCCTGCGGCGCCGCCGCGTCGGGTTCGTGTTCCAGGCCTTCAACCTCGTGCCCACCCTCGACGCGCTCGGCAACATCCTGCTGCCGTTCGACCTCGACGGCCGCCGTCCCACCGCCCTCGAGCGCGCGCGCATCGACGGGCTCGTCGACCGGCTCGGGCTCACGTCGCGCCTGAACCACCGGCCGCACCAGCTGTCGGGCGGCCAGCAGCAGCGCGTCGCGATCGCCCGGGCCCTCGCGACCGCCCCCGACCTCGTCTTCGCCGACGAGCCCACGGGCAACCTCGACTCGCGGTCGGGTCGCGAGGTGCTGGCGCTCCTCGCCGCGGCCACGCGGGAGCACGGCCAGTCGATCGCCATGGTGACGCACGACCCGGTCGCCGCGTCCCATGCCGACCGCGTGCTGTTCCTCGGCGACGGCCGCATCGTCGCCGACAAGCCGCGCCAGAGCGCGGAAGAGATCTCGGCGTACATGCTCGCGTCCGAACTCGGTGCGGCCGCACCCGCCGGCGCGGCAGCCCCCGCGAGTGCCGCGGCGGTGGCGTCGTGACCGCGATCGCTGAAGCGCGGACCGGGCGGATGCCTGGGGGCGCAGCATCCATCTCCCGAAAGGCCGCCCCGCCGCTCGCGTGGCTGCGTGAGCGGGGCATGGGGGCGAGCGTCCTGGTCGCGGCGATCTCGAGCGCGTTCGGCGCGATCCTGCTGAGTGCGACCGGGTTCATCGCCGCCGTGCTCAAGGCGGACCCCTACATCGGCGACAGCGGCACGCTCGCGATCGTGCTCGGGATCATGAGCTTCCTGCTGATCGGCGTCGCCGTGTACGTCGCGGCGATCGTCACCGCGAACACCTTCGCGACCGTGATCGCCGGCCGCACCCGCCGCATCGCGCTGCTGCGGCTGATCGGTGCGTCGGCGCGCTCGCAGCGGGCCGAGGTCGCGCGCCAGGGGCTCGTCGTCGGGGTCATCGGCGCCGTGCTCGGGCTCGTCGGCGGCACGCTCGTCTCGTGGGCGGGCGTCGTGCTCGCCTCGGCACTGCTCGGCATCGACGGCGTCGAGTACGCGGTCGTGCAGCCGGTGCTCGTGATCCCGGCGGTCATCGTCGCGCTCACGACGTGGGCCGCGGCATGGGCGGGCTCGCGACGTGTGCTGACGGTGACGCCGCTGCAGGCGCTCGGCGGGTCGGTCGAGGCATCCCACGACGCGTTCGCTCGCAAGGGTGCGCGCAACGGCGCGGCGATCGCGCTGTTCGCGATCGGCGGCGCGCTGCTCGCGGGCGGCATCGTGCTCGGGCTCGTGACGCCGCTTGGGGTGGTCGTCGCGTTCTTCGGCGGGATCTTCTCGTTCACCGGCCTCGCGCTGGGCGCGACGCTCGTCATGCCGCCGGTGCTGCGGCTCGTCGGCCGGCTGTTCGGGTCGTCGGCGACGGCGCGGCTCGCGTCCGAGAACGCGCTGCGCTACCCGGAGCGCTCGAGCCGCATGGCGATCGGCGTCGTGATGGGCGTGACGCTGGTGACGATGTTCGCGGTCGCGCTCGAGACGGTGAAGGCGGTGCTGACGGCGTCCGCCGGCGGCGAGGCCCCGCAGGAGATGACGACGCTGCTCGACACGTTCGCCGGGATCATGATGGGCCTCGTCGCGGTGTCGGCCGTCATCGCCGCGGTCGGGCTCGTGAACCTCCTCACGATCGGCGTCGTTCAGCGCCGCCGCGAGCTCGGGCTGCTGCGCGCGCTCGGCGTCTCGACCGGACAGGTGCGCCGCATGGTGCTGCTCGAGGCCGCGCACATCACGATCACCGCGACCGTGACGGGGCTCGTGCTCGGCGTCGCGTACGGCTGGGCCGGAGCGCAGTCGCTCCTCGGCGCCGTCGCGGTGCCGCCGTCGTTCTCGGCGCCGACCTTCGTCGCGCCGGCCGTGCCGTGGCTCCCGGTCGCGATCATCGTGGTCGCGACGGCGGTGCTGACGCTGGTCGCGGCGGTGGTGCCCACGCGGCTTGCGACGCGCGTCGCGCCGGTCGAGGCCCTCGCCGACTGAACCGGTCTGTTCACCTGTCACGAAGTGCCGCCGGGGCCGGCGCTTCGTGACAGGTGAGCAGGGAAACGCTCGGCGGGACGGATGGATGCTGCGGCGCAGGGCTTCGCGCCGCAGCATCCTCATCCGTCTTTGACGAACGGGACCTGGCGGAAGGGCCCGCGCTTCGCGTCGGCCTCGAGCTCGATCCACTCCTCGCCGCCCGTGAGGTCGTCGGTCGAGTAGAGGTCGGAGACTTCGCGCAGGGCGGTGACGAGCTGCGGCTGCGGCACGGAGCCGTCGCCCTCGCCGTGGACGTCCTGGCGGGTCGACATGACGGCCGCGAGACGGGGCTCGTCGGCCTTGCGGTCCTTCCACAGCGCGTGCAGCGAGCGGGGCGTGGCGTTGCGGCTGCCGTGATGGCCGACCTTGTACAGGTCGATGCGGGCCAGGCGGTCGCGCAGCGCGGGCTCGCCGGGAAGCCGCTCCAGCGTGAGACGCCAGTTCTCGATCTGCGCGTCGCCCGGGAACAGCATCGAGAGGCCCTCGATCTCGAGCAGCAGGATGATGCTGGTGTTGTTGAGGGCGTCGTCGAGGTCGCGCACCAGGCGCGCGGCCGACAGCGAGCGCTGGTTCGCGAGGCGGTCGATGAGCCACCGCACCGGTCCGGGGCCGTGCGCGATCGGCGCGACGGCGCCGGCACCCGCGTCGGCGCCCGAGCCGACGACCCGCAGCGAGGCCCCGAGTGCGCGGAGCCAGTACTCCGGGTCGTCGTCGCGCTGCCTCGCGACGCGCGGGTCCTGGTCGACGGTCGGCGGACCGAGAACGGTCGCGCGCATCCCGGGGACCATGTCGTCGATGCCGGAGGCCACTCCGGCGTGCAGGTAGCGGCCGCGGTCGCCGAGCGAGAGCTCGTCCAGCAGCGCCACCGCTTCGGCGTTCTTGAGCTGGTCCTCTGCGGCGGCCTTGACGTCGTCGTCGAGGCCGACGAGCTGCGTCAGCTTGGCGACGTGCTCCTGCGCCTGCGCCAGCATCGCGGCGTATCGCACGGACGCTCTGCTGAGACCGTTCGGCGGGTCCGCAGCATCCGATCCCGCGTCAGCCGGTTCTGCACCGCCCGGGCCGGTCGCCGTCGCCGACAGCCGGGGATCCTCGGTCCACGATCGCAGCACGAGCTTCGGCGCGAGCTTCCTCATGATCGCCGCGCCGGCATCGACCTCGAACCCGCGCAGGTGGTCGCGGTGCCGATGGGTCACCACGAGCACGTCGAGCTCACCGCCGGTGTGCTTCTCGATCATCGCGGCGACGTCGCCCATGCGACCTCGGGCCATGCCCTCACGGGGCGAGCGGCTCGTGCCGTAGTCGATGAGGAGGTGCCGCTCGGCGCGGCCGTCGGCGAGTGGTGCGTCGTACTCGACCGACACGAGGAAGCAGTCGCCGAAGCCGACCTGGTACATGCGCACGCGGACGCGGATCGGGGTGCTCACCATGCCTCCCCGGAGCTCTGCTCGGTGCGGTGCAGCTCGGCGAACGTCTGCCCACGGGCCGCGCCGTCCGAGAAGCCGAGCCGACGCTGCGCGTCCATGCGGCCGGTGCGTGCGAGATGGTCGAGCCGCAGCTGCTGGCGCCGCCAGTCGTCGAGCCGCTTGTGGATGTGGAGCTTCAGTCGGCCGAACTGGTCGAAGATCAGCGTTCCGCCGCCGAACAGCTGCACCGGCGTCTGCGGATCGATCGCGGGGGAGAGCTGGAGGCCCGACTCGTCGGTGAACTCACGGGCGGTCATGTCGGCCATCTGCACGTAGGTGGCGACCGACTCCGGCACGATGAGCCCGTCGGGACCGATCCGCTGCGTCGGCAGCACCGACTCGATCACGGTGTAGTAGTCGGTCGACACGTCGAGGCGGCGGGCGTTCTGCCAGAGGAAGCGCGACACCTCGTCGCGGTCGCTGCGCAGGCCCGCGAAGTTGATCCCCAGGTAGCGCGGCGGCAGTTCGGATTCGAGCACATCGGTCACCCGGCCCGACGGCAGCGTGATGCCGGCCTTCGCGAACCCGTCGACCAGGAGCTTGCGATAGCCGAGGTCGTCGTCGGGCACGACCTCGTTGTCGGACAGCAGCACCGCGTTGAGCAGGTCGCCGAAGTCGAACTCGACGGGCGGGAGGTAGTCGAGGCCGCGGATCAGCATCGTGAGGAGCTGGAAGGCCGCCTTGGCGCCCTCCTCGGCGGCCCGCGCGCGGTCGACCGTGACCCCCTTGCCGCTCGCCGCCTCGCCGTTCGGCCGCGAGAACAGGGCCTGAAGCCGCATGTCCCAGATGTCGATGAGCAGATCGAAGGCGATCGCCACCAGTACCTCGCCGCGGCGATGCGGCTCGAGGAAATCGGTGCGCTTCGCCCAGTCGGCGGGCGGCGGTCTCAGCGCCGACTCCCGCAGCGCGCCTCGGCCCTGCGTCAGCACGCTGCCGATCTGCTCGGCGACGCGAGCGAGCATGTTCCTGCGCAGCGCCTCGGGCTCCACGTGGCTGCGGGGGATGCGCCCGCTCTTGTCGGGCTTTCCGAGCGCCTGCTCGATGACGGGGCGCATCGAGAACACCGACAGCAGTGCGACGATGTCGGCGAAGCCCTCGTGGAACGCGGCCTGGTCGGGCAGGCTCGGCTCGAGGAACCGGCCCCGCAACCCGTCGAGCACCGCGTGCGTCGTCTCGTGCACGACCACGTCGTGGCTGAGGCATGTGTAGATCGCCTCGCCGGTCGGATCGGGCGGCGGCACGTAGCCGAACAGCAGGGCGCGGTCCTCGAACGAGTAGTAGGCGTTGGCCTCGGCGAAGGCGTGCGGCACGAGGAACAGCTGGTGGCTGCGGAATCCCCATGGCAGCCGCCGGCCCAGCGCCGTCTCGAACGTCGCGAGCGTGCGGGCCGCGGTGGCGTACACGTGCTGCGCGTGGAAGGCCCAGTCGGTGCGCAGGAGGTGATCGTCGGCGTCCGCGAACAGGTCGTCCTTGCCCAACGGCTCGTGCTTGACGTACCGGCCGGTCGCGGTGTCGTAGTCGACCACGTGCAACCGCGATCCGCGGGGTCCGTCCTCCATGCGCGACCACGGCACCTTCACGTGGGCGGTGAGGATCCGGTCGTCGTCGCCGCTCACCGACGGGTCCTGCGCGATGAGCCTCAGCGTGACGTGCGTGCGCGGTTCGTCGGCCGGTTCCGCGAACTCGACACCGTTCGCCATGTCACCCCCCCAGGTCTCCGGCTCCCACAATGCGCCGTCTTCCCCCGCTCTGGAAGAGGGTCGGCTGCGCGGGCCTGATACCCCGGTGGCGTGTGCGCAAGGGGGTGTCGCGCGCCGCGGACCCCGGGCAGGCTGGGCCCCATGCAGATCGAGATCGTTGAGCACGAACCGCCCTACCGCGTCGGCGTGATCGTCGGCAGCCTCTCGCGCGAATCCGTCAACCGGCGGCTCGCCGACGCTCTCGAGCGCCTGGCCCCCACGGAGCTGGAGTTCTTCGAGATCCGCTACGCCGACCTCCCGCTGTACAACCGCGATCTCGACGGGGACTATCCGCAGGTCGCGATCGATTTCAAGGCGGCGGTCGAGTCGGCCGACGCCGTGCTGTTCGTCACCCCCGAGTACAACCGGTCGATCCCCGGGCCGCTCAAGAACGCGATCGACTGGGGCAGCCGGCCGTACGGCGACAACGCCTGGGAGGACAAGCCCACCGGCGTCATCGGCGGCTCACCCGGCAAGATCGGCACCGCCGTCGGGCAGCAGACCCTGCGCAGCACGCTGAGCTACCTCAACGCGCGGCAGATGACCTCGCCCGAGGCCTACATCCAGATCACGCCCGGCCTCATCGAGGAGGACGGTCGTGTGACGGTTCCCGAAGTCGAGGAGTTCCTCCGCACCTTCATGCGCAAGTTCTGCGAGTACACGGCGCGCGTGCTGACGGTGATCCCGCAGGACTGATTGATGGTGGATGCTGCGGCCCGCAGCATCCACCATCCCTCTACTTCGCCGGATCGGCGTCGACGGGGTCGGCGGCGACCGGTTCGGGGTCGTGCGCCCAGGTCGGGGCGAGGGCGCGGACGCGCGCGGCGCGCCACTGCCACATCCCCCACAGCACCGGCCAGAGAAGCGGCGCGGTCGGGCCGCCGATCACGAGGCGGTCGCGCCACAGCGTCTTGCCGGGCTGACCCGGCGCGGGGGAGACCGCCATCTGGTGGTCCCACACGTCGAGGCTCGCGAGCGGGCCGGTGAGCGGGATGCCGCTGTCGCGGAAGATCCGGACACGGCCGCCGGGCTCTTCGATCGCGCGTTCGCTGACGTGGATGAGCTGGCGCCCCATCGGCACCGCGCCGAGCGCCGACAGCTGCACCGGCACGTCGTCGCCGGGGGTCCATGCCGTGGGCAGCCCGCTCGGCACGAGCGGGGCGAGGTCGAGCAGCGGGCCGTAGAGCTCGGCCACGGCCCTCGGCGAGTGCACCGCGCGCCATGCGGCGTCGGCGTCGCAGTCGATCACGAACTTCAGCAGGATCCGCATGCGGTCCAGTGTCGCACTCGCGCTGCGGCCGGGCTTGGGCTTGTGCGCGCGGCGCGAGTTCTGGAAGCAGGCGTATCACAAAACCGAGCGATGCTCGACATTCACTTCGGCGTCGGCGAACGTTCACCGACTGCTCCCCGCAACCGGACAACCGGTCGATACCTTCGCCCGTGGCCTGCGCCTCCCCGAGCGCGGCCGCGAAAGGACCCCGGGAATGAGTCCCCACACTCGCCGGACACTCCGGCATCTCTCCGCGATCGGCGGCGCCGTCGCCCTCACCTTGGCGCTCGCCGCGCCGTCGGTCGCATCGGCCCCCGCCGAAGCGACCGCGACGCTCGGCGAGCCGGTGCCGTATCTCGTCGAGAACGTGCACGCCGCCGGCAAGGTGCTCGAGATCGGCGCCGACGACGCCCAGTCGACCGGCCCCTCCGACGCGCCCTGGCCCGCCGCTGCCGCGATCTTCTCGAAGGCGACGGATGCTGCGTCCCTGCGCGCGCAGGCAGTGCTCGCGTACCCCGTGACCGGTGCCGCGAACACCTACGTCTTCGCGAACGCCGACGGCGAGGTGCTCGCGCGCAAGGCGAACGACGACGCGTTCGCGCGCTACCTGGAGATCTCCGACCTGACGGTCGCCGAGGCCGCCGCAGACCCCGGGGCCCAGTGGCGCGCGGTCGACGCGGGCGGCGGGGCGGTGTACCTGCACAACGTGCGCGCCTACACGAGCGGAGCCACGGCGGCGCTCGACATGTACAACTGGGCCACGGCTGACGGTGCAGAGATCCAGACCTACGACGCGGGCAGCGCCACCGTGCAGAAGTGGTACCTGCGCTCGCTCGACGCGACGGTCGCGCCGGTCACCGGCCGCACCGACCGCGGCGTCGCGCCGGCCCTGCCGTCGTCGCTCGACGCCTCGTACAGCTGGGGGCTGAGCCACGCACTCACGCCGATCGCCTGGACCGACCCGGGTGCGGGCGCCTGGCGGTCCGAAGGCACCGTGCGCGTCACCGGCACCGCGACCGGCTACTTCGGCGAGGCCGTGCCGGTCGTCGCGGAGTACCTCGTCGGGTCTCTCGGCGCAGCCCGCGACGTGCCGGTCTCGGCGCACGTCGGCATGACCGTGGCGCAGCTGCGCATGCTCGCCCCGAGCAAGGTCGAGCGCACCGTCTCGGGCTCGGACGTGACCGTCACCGCCCCCGTCACGTGGGACTGGTCGGCAGTGAGCGACGCGTCGATGGCGGCGGAGGGAACGTTCACCGTGCCCGCGACGCAGGCGACCGGCTTCGCCGCGCAGCTCGTCGTGACCGTCGTCGCCGTGGCAGAGGTCAACGTCCTCCGCGAGCCGGGCGTGCACTACACCTTCACGCACAAGGACGACACCGGCTTCGCCCTCACCGACGGGGTGCGCACCGCCCCCGGCTTCGCCGACTGGCGCAGCGGCGGCGCGGCGAACCGCGTCAACCCGAACACCGTGTCGTTCTACTTCGACGCGCCGCGCCAGATCACGGGCGCCGCCGTGTACGACATCGGCGGCACGAAGAACATCGGCTCGGTGACGGTGCAGTACCGCACGCTCACCGGCGGCTGGCGCGACCTTCCGGCCGCCGGAACGACGTGGCCCGCGGCGAACGCGTCGCCCGATCTCAGCCTCGTCGTCGACAGCAGCACTGTGCTCAGCACCGGTGTGCGCGTCGTCATCGCCCACAAGTCCGCCGACACCTGGATGTCGCTGTCCGAGGTCGAAGTCTACGGACCCGGCGCCGTGCCGGCGAGCTGACGATGCGCGCCGACTCCACCTTCCCCGACACCCTTTCGCAAGGAACCCCGATGCATTCCCCCGCACCGCGCCGCGCCCGCGGCGTGCTCGCCACCGCGTCGCTCGCCGTCGCGGCGGGCCTGATCATCACGACGGGTGCCGCGGCGTTCGCCGCTCCGCAGGCGCCGGCCGGCAGCATCCCTTCGTCCGCCACGAGTGTGGCCGTCGCGGCCGAGACGCCCGCAGGCGACCGGTCGAGCTTCGTGCTGCCGGTGCTGCCCGACACCCAGTTCTATTCGCGCTACAGCGCCTCGCAGTTCGTGCCGAGCTACGGCACCAACCCCTTCGAGGTGCAGGCGCAGTGGATCGTCGAGCACCAGGACGAGCTCGACATGCCCTTCACCGTGCACGTCGGCGACGTCGTCGACCAGGAGTGGGTCGGCGGT
Source organism: Microbacterium sp. NPDC056044 (assembly GCF_042267145.1). NCBI lineage: Bacteria > Bacillati > Actinomycetota > Actinomycetes > Micrococcales > Microbacteriaceae > Microbacterium > Microbacterium sp. NPDC056044. Next base: position 166,639 of record NZ_JBHJWZ010000006.1, read on the forward strand.
GAATGGGATGCCGCCGCGAAGGCGATGCGCATCCTCACCGACGGCGGCATGCCGTACTCGGTCGTGCCAGGCAACCACGATGTGAAGAACTCCGGCGCGCGCTCGTCGGTGGCGAGCTCCGGCAACTACCTGGCCCGCTTCGGCGCGGCGAACCTCGCCGCGCAGGCCGGTCCGGCGCTCATCGGCACGTTCCAGGACGGCCTGTCGAGCGCGTACCTGTTCGAGGCCGAGGGGCACACCTGGATGTCGCTGGCGCTGGCGTGGAACGCGTCGGACGACACGTTCACGTGGGCGCAGGGCATCCTCGACGCGCACCCGGGTGTGCCGGTGATCCTGTCGTCGCACGCGATCATCAACATCGCCGAGGACCAGGTGTCGCCCGCGAGCTGGGGGTGGGGCGAGGAGCTCTGGGAGAAGCTGATCCGCCGCAACGACCAGATCATCCTGACGCTCAACGGCCACTTCCACGGCGCCACCTCGCAGACGCGCCTGAACGACGCCGGCAACCCGGTGCACCAGGTGCTGACCGACTACCAGATGGCCGCGGACGGCGGCAACGGCATCATGTCGCTGTTCGAGTTCGACCTGTCGAACAACGCCATCGACGTCGAGACCGTCTCGCCATGGGTCGCGGTGAAGCACCTGGAGTCGCTGACCTCGTCCGACCGGCCGGTGCTCGACGGCACCTGGCAGTCGTTCAGCCTGCCGCTCGACTTCGGCGCCCGCTTCGGGTGGACGGTCGACCCCGCCGACGAGAACGGCATCGACCTGTCGGAGCGCGCGAAGCAGATCGTGTCGAAGGACTGGGACGGCGACGATGCGGGCGCGGCGCTGCACGCCCCCGGCAACGCGCAGGACTATCTGACGGCCGACGGCACCGTCGCGCACTGGCGCTTCGGCGACGTCGCGGCGGGTGCGGTCGACGAGAACACCGTCGTCCCCGACGTCGCCGGCGAGAGCCCGATGTTCCGCAACCCGATCGACGAGACCGACGCGCCGGAAGAGCTCGACGACCTCACCGTCACCCACGAGAACTCCGCGTTCTACTCGGCCGACCTCGGCGCCGCCTGCTTCTCGAACGTCTACCGCGACCCCGATGGCGGCCCCGACCGCCTGTCGTACCTGACGACCGAGTACGGCGCACCGGCGACCTTCGCCGACCTCGACGCCGACCAGGGCTACACGCTCGAGACGTTCCTGCAGCTCGATCCGGAATGGACCGAGACCGACAACCGCTGGAGCTCGGCGATCACGCGCGGCGGCGCGCGCGAATGGGCGGGCATCCGCGACTCGTCCGACCCCGGTGCCGGCGCCTCGTGGCTCGGCATCTCGAACCTGCGCGAGTACCAGTTCTCGGCGGCCGACACCGCGACGGCGAACTCGTACACGCTGTGGTCGGGCGAGATCATGCCCGGCGCGTGGCACCACGTCGCCATCGTCAACGACCCGGCCAAGCGCACCGTCATCATGTACGTCGACGGCGTGCCCGTGCTGCGCAACGCCTCGGGCGTCGGCGGCATGATCGCCGAGGACTACATGCCGTGGATGATCGGCACCTCGACCTGGTACACCGAGCCCGACCACGGCTGGCACGGCTGCGTCGGCGAGACCCGCATCGTCGAGCGCGCGCTCGACACCGGCGAGTTCCTCTACAACCGCGTGGACATCGACGGTGACGGCGGCGCGTTCGCGCTCGGCACCGACCTCAGCCAGGTGCAGCCCGCCGACGCCGAGATCGCCGCGTTCGAGGGCACCGGGCACCCGGGCGCCTCGGTGCGCGTCGAGGTCGCGGGCGCGATGCGCGGCACGGCCGAGGTCGGCGCGGACGGCCGCTGGGCGGTCGCGCTCGACGACGCCATCGCGGGGTCGGGCTCCCACCCGCTGTCGTTCGTGCAGTCGATGGGCTCGCGCGACGGCACGCCGTACGAGGCGGTCGTCGTGATCGCCGAGGACGCCGGCTGGGCGCCGGCCGACCCCGAGACGATGCCCGACCTCCAGGGGCGCATCACGATCACGCCCGAGACGTTCGCGCCCGGTGACACGATCACGATCGAACTGCCCGAGGAGTACGACGGCACCGAGATCAGCGCCTTCGCGTTCTCGAGCCCGACGGCGCTCGGCGCGGGCACCGTGGCCGACGGAGCGATCAGCCTCACGACGCCGGTGACACTCGCACCGGGCGTGCACCGCGTCGCGGCGTACACCGCCGAGGGCGAGATGATCGGCTGGAACACCGTGTTCGTCGACCCGGGCGCCGGCTCCGGCGGGCCGGATGCGGGGTCGGGGTCGGGGTCGGACCCGGGGTCGGACTCGGGCCCTGGATCGGGGTCGGGCTCCGGCTCGGGCGATGCCGCGGGTGAGGTGGCGGGCAGCCCGTCGGCGAGCGAGCTCGCGGTGACCGGCATCACCACCACGGTTCTCGTCGTGCTCGCGCTGGCGGCGGCCGCCGCCGTCGTGCTCGGCGTGTTCGCCGTGCGTCGCCGCCGCGTCGGCTGACGATCGCGGGACGGTTCACGGGCCGGGCGGACGGAGGTTCCGCCCGGCCCTTCCCGCGTCTGCGCGGGCGGGTCGTGGCATCGGGGGTGGGGCTGCGTCGGGCGCGGAGGACGGATGCTGCGGCCTACGCTGGACGGATGCCCGAGAGCCCGTTCGACCAGCGCCGCTACCAGGTCCGTCACGACTGGGGGACCGAGGGGCTCGGGCGCCTCGCGCCCGCCGACGTGGTCGTGGTGGTCGACGTGCTCCGGTTCTCCACGACGGTGACGGATGCCGTCGCGCGGGGCGAGGCGGTGGCGCTCGACGCGGAGGCGCACGCGGCGTCGATCAACGGCGCCGCGGTGGCCCAGGCGGCGGGCGCGTCCGGCGCCGTGGTGCTGCTCGGATGCCTCCGCAACGCGGCGGCCGTCGCGCGGGTCGTGCTCGACCTCCAACACGCGCGGGGTGCGCGCACCAGCATCGCCGTGATCGCGGCGGGCGAGCTCGCCGGGCGCGAAGCCGGCGCGCCACTGCGGTTCGCCGTCGAGGACCAGCTCGGCGCCGGCGCGATCGTCGACGCCCTCGGCGACCTCGGCGTCGACCACACCTCACCCGAGGCGGCCTCGGCATGCGAGGTGTTCCGCGGACTGCGCGGCGCCGTGCGCCACCTGCTCACGGCCGGCGGCTCGGGGCAGGAGCTTCTCGACCGGGACGCCCGCGACGAGGTGCTGAACGCGTCCGTGGTGGACGCGGCATCCGTCGTCCCGATCCTGCGTGACGGGGCGTTCGTCGCGTACTGACGCGGGTCAGTCGCGCGGCGTCATGGCGGCGAGGCGGGTCGCGCGGGTGATCTCGCGACGCGTCCAGGTGAACAGGAAGCGCTCGTCGAAGAACCGGGCGCACTTCGCGCACGACGTCGGCCGGGTCGCCTTGCGGTGGCGGTAGGCGACGTGGCCGGCGGGGCAGACGCCGATCCAGGGCGCGAGCTCGGTCGCCGTCTCGCCGCTGTGCGTGGTGCCGCCGACATAGCCGAGTTCGCTCGCGACGGCCTTCCACCGCGGCCCGTGGCCGGCGCGCGGCCCTGCCAGTGCGTGCGCGACCTCGTGCAGCAGCGTCTGATGGTTCGTGTCGTCGTCGTACCGCGCGGCGAGGTAGCGCGAGACGCTGATGCGCTTGTGCGTGTAGTCGCACAGGCCGGCCCGGCGCTTCGCGTTGTCGAACGCGAAGCTCCACGAGTCGTCGAGGTGGTGCGCGATGAGGGCCTCGGCCCAATGCCGCACGCGATGCAGTTCCGACATGTGCGCGAGACTAGAACGTATCTCCGACACTCCGGCTTTCGGCGCTCACCTCAGCTGGCGACGGATGCTGCGGCCCGGCGCCGGTCGGCGGCGTCGATGGCGAGGAGGGTGGACTCGAGCTGCCCCTCGGTGGCCCCGGATTCCTGACGCAGGAAAAGTGCGCGCTTGAAGTCCTTGCGGGCGGCCTCGAAGTCGCCGGCGTCGTAGTTGACCTTGCCGCGGTGCTGGTAGGCGAACGCGCCGATGCCGGCCCAGCCCTGCCCGTCGGCCTCTTCGGCGCACGTCGTGAGCTCCTGCTCGGCGGCGCCGTACGCGCCGCGCGCCTGCAGCACGGTGGCGTGCAGGATGCGGGCCCGCAACAGGTCCTTGCGGGTGCCGGCCATGCGCGCGACGCGCACCGATTGCTCCGAGATGACGAGGGCCTCGTCGGCGCGGTCCAGCACCTTGAGCAGCCACACGCGTTCGAGGAGCGCGGGAAGGCTCCGCTGATCGCCGATCTCTTCGAGCCGCTCCCTGCACTGACTCGCGTTCACCTTCTCGCGAAGAGTGTCGGGGTCGTACCCGCTGATGTAGCTCACGTCTGACTCCCTCCGCCGCGCCGCTGGCCTAACCAGTGTGCCTTGCCGCTTCCCGGGACGCGGTCGTGCCACGCCGGGGCGCAGCATCCATCCCCCGTCAGCGGGTGAAGACGGATGCCGAGGGCTTCGGCGAGGGCGTCGCGTCGGCGTCCGTCGCGACCCGCGCGCCGCGTGCGAAGTCGTCGAGCTCGCGGCCCTCGGCGACCTTCGCGGGGTGCGGACCCGCGGCCATGAGTCGCGGGAGCCACTCGGTCGGAAGGGGCGCGCGGGACGCGGCGATCACGAGGTTGCCGAAGCGGCGGCCCTTGAGCGTCTGCACCTCGGCGAGCACGATGACGTGCTCGAGCACTGCCTGCACGGTCGCGACCTCGCGGCGGGCGAACGCCAGGCCCGCGCCGTCGGCGACGTTGACCAGCAGCACGCCGTCGGGCGCGAGGTACTTCGCGGCCTCGGTGAAGAACTCCACGGTGGTGAGGTGCGCGGGGGTCTGGGCGCCCGAGTAGACGTCGGAGACGACGAGGTCGGCGGCGCCGACGAGGCCCGCGGGCAGGCGCCCGAGCGTCTCGCGCGCATCGCCGATGCGCACCCGGACAGAGGCGCCCCTGGGGAGCGGCAGGTTCTCGCGCACGAGGTCCCACAGCGCCGGCTCGAGCTCGACGACCTGCTGCCGCGAGCCCGGACGGGTCTGCTCGATGTACCGCGGGATCGTGAGCGCGCCGGCGCCCAGATGGATCGCGGTGAGCGGCTGCCCGGGCATCCGCAGCCGGTCGATCACGGCGCCCATGCGCGCGACGTACTCGAAGTGCAGGTGCGTCGGATCGTCGAGGTCCACGTGCGACTGCGGCGTGCCGTCGACGTCGAGCTCCCACCCGCCGCCGAATTGCGAGCGCACGACGCGGGCGAGCGTTCCGTCCGAGAGCCGGACGGAGGGAACGGGGGCGTCGTCCCGCGCGCGTGCCATGGGCTCCACGTTAGCCGCCCCGGTCCGTGCCGCGGGGGCGGGGCGGGGATACCGTGGAGGGATGGCGGCGATCGACCTCAACGCGGACCTCGGCGAGACCGTCGACGGGGTGCCGACGGCCGACGACGAGGCGATGTTCGCGGTGATCTCGAGCGCGAACGTGGCGTGCGGCGGGCACGCCGGCGACGCCGTGTCGATGCGCGAGGCGGTGGCGCGGGCCGAGCGGTTCGGAGTCGCCGTCGGCGCCCACCCCTCCTACCCCGACCGCGCGAACTTCGGCCGCGTCGCCGTCGCGATGGACTCGGCCGCGCTGACGGCCGCGATCGCGCAGCAACTCGCCGCGCTCGCCGACGCGGGCGCCGATCTCCGCTACGTCAAGCCGCACGGCGCGCTCTACCATGCGGTCACGACCGACCGCGGGCAGGCCGACGCCGTCGCCAGAGCGATCGCCGACCAGTCGGCGCGGCTCGGCCGGCCGCTTGCCGTCCTGGGTCTGCGCGGCGAGATCGAGGGGGCCGCGGCATCCGTCGGCCTGCCGTTCGTCCGCGAGGCGTTCCTCGATCGCGGGTATCTGCCCGACGGCTCGCTCGTGCCGCGGACGCAGCCCGGCGCGCTGCTCGACGACCCCGGCCTCGTGGCGGCGCGGGCGGTGCGCCTCGCGCGCGACGGCGTGGTCGAGGCCCTCGACGGCTCCCTGGTGCGCGCCGATGCCGCGTCCATGTGCGTGCACGGCGACTCGCCGTCCGCTGTAGAGATGGCCCGCGCCGTGCGCGCGGCGCTCGACGCCGCCGGCGTGGAGGTGCGGGCGCCGTGGTGACGGGCACCGCCGGCCGCGCCCCCGCCGCGGCGCCGCGCCGGGAGGGGTCGTGACCCCGCGGGTGCGGCCGATGGGAGAGCGTGCGTTCCTCCTCGAGGCCGCCGCGCTCGACGAAGTGCTGCCGCTGCACGCCGCGCTCGCCGCCTCGCGCCCGGACGGCGTCGTCGACCTCGTCCCCGCAGCCCGCACGGTGCTCGTGCGGGTCGACCCGCGGGTGCTTGCGGTGTCCGCGGCGCGCTCGTGGGCGCTCGCCGCGGCCACGACGACGACGGCGGAAACGGATGCTGCGACCCCCCGCATCGATCTCGACATCGCGTACGACGGGGCCGACCTCGCCGACACCGCGCGCCTGCTGGGCGTCGCCGTCGACGAACTCGTGCGCCGGCACGCCGAGGCGGACTGGCGCGTGGCCTTCACGGGCTTCGCGCCCGGATTCGGGTACCTCGTGAGCGACGACTGGCCGTTCGACGTGCCCCGGCTCGCGTCGCCGCGCACCCGAGTGCCCGCCGGATCGGTCGGGCTCGCGGGCGTCTTCAGCGGCGCCTACCCGCGCGATACCCCGGGCGGCTGGCGGCTCATCGGCACGACCGCGGCACGCCTGTTCGACCCGGATGCCGCGTCCCCGGCACTCCTCGCACCAGGAACGCGCGTGCGCTTCCGCACCGTGTCCCCGGCGGCGGTCGCACTCCCGAGCAGTTCACCTGTCGCGAATGGTCGGCCAGAGCGGCAGAGTGCGACAGATGAGCAGGTGGCGGTCGAGGATGTGGGGGCGGAGGCGGCGGGTCGCAGCATCCGTGTCGTCGAATCGGGGCTCCTGACGACCGTGCAGGATCTCGGGCGGGAAGGGGCGGGATCCGTGGGTGTCGCGGTGTCGGGTGCGCTCGACCGCGGCGCGCTGCGCACCGCCAACCGGCTGGTCGGCAACCCCGAGGGCGCCGCCGGGCTCGAGGTCACGATGGGCGGGCTGCGAGCGGTGGCCGGGGCGGATCACTGGGTCGCGGTGACGGGTGCCTGGGGGACGGTGCGTCTCGACGGGCGCGAGGTCGATCCGTATCAGGCCCACGCGTGGCCGGCCGGCGCCGAGCTGCACCTCGACTGGTTCGCGCACGGCGCGCGCGGGTACGTCGCCGTCCGCGGCGGGCTCGACGCCCGCGTCGCGCTCGGCTCGCGCGCGACGGACCTGCTCGCGGGTCTCGGGCCCGCGGCAGTGCGCGCCGGCGACGTCGTCGGCGTGCGCGACGACGCGGCGGTGCCGATTCCGGTCGCGCCGCCCAGCGCGTGGGGAGCGCCGCACGACGACGAGCTCGAACTCGAGCTCGCGCCCGGCCCGCGCGCCGACTGGTTCGCCCCGGCGGCGCTCGCGACGCTTTACGACGCGGTGTGGACCGTCTCGAACGACGCGGACCGCGTCGGCGTGCGCCTCGACGGGCCCGAGCTCACGCGCCTGCGCACCGGCGAGCTCGCGAGCGAGGGGATGGTGCCGGGCGCGCTGCAAGTGCCGCCTCGCGGGCGGCCGACGATCCTCCTCGCCGACGGCCCGGTCACCGGCGGCTACCCGGTCATCGCGGTGGTGACCGACGAGAGCCTCGACCTCGTCGCCCAGGCGCGGCCGGGCACGCGCATCCGCTTCCGGCACGCCCGCCCCGCGGGCTGACGCCCGCACGCCCCGCCCCACGCTTCAACCGGCCGGACACGCGGGATCGCCGCGGCCACGACCACCCCTCGTGTCGTGACCCCCGAACCGGCGAACGGCTACTCCGACCCGGCCTCCAGCAGGTCGGCCGTGGCCCGCAGGATCGCGACGATCGCGGCGGTCCGCAGCTCCTCGGGTGCCCGGTGACCGTTCGTCTCCGGGATCGGGGGCAGAACGGGCGGCACCGGCGGCGTCACGAGGACGTCCGCGACGAGGTGCGGCGAGAGCAGCGGCACGTCCGCGAGGCCGACGCCCGGCTCGAACGCGGGGCGCTGCTCCCAGAGCTCCGCCATCGCGTCGCGCACGGCGACGTGGAACTGCTGGTTCGACGCGCCCGGGTTCTCGAGGAGGACCTTCGTCGCGTTGGTGGTGAAGACGCCGTGGCCACCCGTCTCGAGGGCGACCTGGTCGGGCTGGCACGCGCTGAAGAGGATCTCGCGCACCGCTCGCGAGGGCGGGTCGACCGCGCGTCCGGTCTCGGATGCGACGACGTCCTCCCGCGCCGCGCGGCGCACCGGATCGTCGAGCGGCACGCCCCGCGCCGCGCGGAACAGCTCCCGCTCGTCGTCGGTCAGGTAGATCTTGCGTGGCGTCGCGCCGAGCGGCGTCGTCATCTCCAGGATCTCGCTGTCGCCGAGGTTGCGGTTGGCCGACCCCGAATGGCAGGAGTCGAAGAAGAGCGTCACCGACACGCCGTCGGGGATCGCGTCCCAGATCACGCCGAGGTCGTCGTCGATCACGATCTGGCCGGCGAAGAAGTCCACCGGGCACAGCGCCTCGTCGTTCTTGTCCTGCGAGGCGGCCTCGTCACCGTCCAGGTCGGGCACCGTCGTGCCGTGCCCGGCGAACTGGATCGCGACGACGTCCCCGGCCGCCGAGGTGGTGACGAGGTCGAGCATCGACCGCAGCATCGCGTCGCGCGTCGCGTCCTTGTCACGCAGCCGCACCACATCGAACTCGAGGGTCGTGAGCGCGTCCTCCCAGGTCTGGGCGTCGGCGACGCAGCCGCTGAGCGGCTGCCTCTCGTAGGCGTCGATGCCGATGCACAGCGCACGCCTGCGCGGCTCGAGCGCGCGAGAGACCGTGGGCTCGGGCGGGGGCGTCGGGAACGCCTCGCGCGACTCTGCGCCGAACGGCTTCGAGACGTCGTCGTCGGGATCGGCCCCGTTCGTGCCGACGACCCGGCGGGCGAGGCTCATCATGGTCGCCGCGTCGTTGTCGAAGTCACCGTGCGACGTCGCGAGCGTGCTGGTGCGCTTGCCCGCCGAGGTCGGGCCGAGGACCAGCCGCTCGTCCTCCTGCTTGAGGTACGACAGCGTCGGCCCGGCGGTGCGCAGGTGCTCCTCGAGCCCGAGGATCCGCGCTTCCTTCTCGACCTCGAACGCGTGCGAGACCAGCCACAGCAGCGACTTGCGGTACACGCCCGCGGTGTTGTCGCGCTTCTCCTGGTCGCGGTTCATCGTGAAGATCGAGAGGTCCTCGATGCCGCCCGAGCGGGCCAGCGGGAGCAGCTCCTGCTCGAAGGTGTCGATGCGGACCGCGGGCGCCAGGAACGTCACCGTCTTCACGCTGGGCACGGGGTCGTCGCCGCTGAACAGCAGCGGCACGAAGGCGCTGTGGTAGATCGAGCCCGCGCTGTGCCCGGCCGCGTGCAGCGTGATCGACTTCGGGTTCTTCTGCACGTAGTCCCGCAGCGCCGCCGCCAGCACGAACGCACCGCCGGCTGCCCGCCCACCGGTCGGGCCGAGCGATGCGGCCGAGGCATCCACCTTCATGTCGTCCCAGAACTTGCGCCCGCCGAGCAGCCGCGCCACGGCCTCCACCGCGATGTCGGTCAGGTCGCTGATCCCGCGTTCACCCGCCCGCTTGCCCCCGATGACGTCTTCGAGGGTCGTCCAGAACCCGCTCTCCCACACCGCGTGGATGGGGAAGACGCCGTTGTCGAGCCACCACGACACCTGGCGATGGGCCGTGGCCATGCCCTGCGCCTTGGTGGTGAGCCCGCCGTGCGCCCAGATGAGCACCGGCACCGGCCCCTTCTTGCCGCGGGGCATCTTCGCCTGCTGCGCGCGGACGAACGCGTCGAGGTGCGTGGTGACGATCTCCTGGACGTCGGCAGCCGTGGTGTGGAACTCGTCGAGCGTCTGCGGGTCGGGTTTCGACGAGTCCGCGAGGGTGCCGTCGGCGGTGTACACGACGTGCGCGCGCAGCTCGGTGAGCTGGTCCGCGGTGAGGGTGGAATCGGACATGACGGGCCTTTCTGTGGATGGCGGACCCGCGGCGGGCGCTGCGGGATGGGCGGATGCTCAGACCACGACGATCTGCGCACGAGGATCGGCGAACACGGTGAAGGCGAGCGCGGTGAGGTCGTTGTGGGCGCGCGCGGCGCTGCGGGCCGCCGCGGCCGCCTCGCCCAGCGTCTTGCCCGCGAACAGCTGCTCGTAGAACGTGGTCGCGAACTCCGCGGTCACGTCGTCTCGCACGGCCCAGCTGCAGCCGATGAACACACCGGCGCCGCCGCGCAGGAACGCCTCCGCGAAGCCGCCGAGCCCGGTGGCTCCCTGCTGCAGCCGGCCGACGTCGCACGCGCTCAGGAACACGAAGGGATGGGATGCCGCGTCCCCGGCGTCCGGTCGGCGCGACAGGTCTTCCCGCGCGTCGGCGTCGCTGTACGCGGCGGAACCGTCGTCCTGCGCCGTGACGAAGGCGGCGAGGGCGATCTCCTGTCCGCGCGGATCGCGGTCGCGCCACCGGCCGTGACCGGCGAAGTGGAGCAGGTCGAAACCGGCCTCGATCCGGGTGCGCACCTCGTCGCGGGTCACCGGGCCGTCCGGCATGAGCGCCAGGCGCTTGCGCAGCTCGGCCACCTCCTGCTGGGTGGCCGGGAGTTTGAGGGCGGCGTCGGTGTAGTCCGGGGCGATCGCCACGGCGCGCGCCGCCGCGACCGTGAAGCGCGTCGGCTGCGTGGTTCCCCACAGCCAGCGCGTCAGCCCCTTGTCGCCGAGGAAGTGCGAGTCGTCGTCGCGCTCGGCCTCGCCGACGCGGGCGAGGTGCACGATCTCCCACGGGATGTCGAGCTCGCCCGACGTCTGGATGACGAGCTGCGTCATGCGGTCGCGCCTGTCCCACAGCAGGGCGTTCACCTCGTCGCCGAGCAGGGTGCGCGCGATCCGCGTGCCCACGCCGCGCAGTGCCTCCTCCGCGTGCGCGATCAGGGTCTCGCCGGCCACTCCGGCCTTCTTCTCCGTGACGTACGTGTCGCGGATCCTCTCGAGGTCCCGGTAGATCTGGTCGACGTACGCGGCCTTGTCGAGCAGGCAGATCGTGTTGGTCTCGCGCTTCTTACCCACCTTCGCCGTGACCTTCAGCACGCTGTGCCCGCGCGAGATCGTCTCTTCGATCGCGATCATGGGCAGCTTCGCGACTTCTTTGGGCGGAGTGGCGGCGCCCGCCTCGCCTCGGACCGGCGCCCGAAGTTCGCCGGCGTCCGCGGGCGCGTCGTCGGCCGCGAGGATCATCGTCGAGAGCGGGATGACGGCGAGCGGCATCACGTCGGGATCCTGCGTCACCGTGACCGTCACGCGCCCGAGCCCTTCGGCGCCGGGGACCAGGCCGAAGGTGTACACATTCGGCGCGCCGGGCTGCGGAATCTCGGCGACGACGCTCGGCTCGGTGCCGGAGGCGATGTCGAAGCCGTCCGCCTGCACCGCGATCCGGATCGCGCCCCGCTTCCGCACCTTGACGGGCTGGGCGTCGCCGGCGTGCCCCTTCGGGATCAGGATCCTCTCCCGCGAGAGCGTCACGACGACGTCGAACGGGACGTCTTCGTACAGGTCCGCCGGCATCGACGCGGCGACGTTCACGTCGATCGGGGTCGAGCCGTCCACCGCGGGCTTCGGCCGATCCGCCCCGCCCTCCGCGGGCGCCGGGCCCGCGGCGACGGGCTCGGGCTCGGGTTCGGACTCCTGGATCTCCTCCACCATCGCCGGCGGCAGGACGTCGCGGCCGCCCGGCGCCAGCCCCACCTCACGTCCGCCGAAACCTCCGCCGAGCACGTCCCCGAAGTCGTCCCCGAGGTCCGGCGGCGGGCCGGCCATCTCGGCCTCCGCGCCGCCGGCGCCCATGCCGCCCTGCGCGACCCGTTCCTCGAGCGCGGCCATCCCCGTCTCGCGGTCGCTCGCGACGATGCTGAGGTGCACCCGCTCACCGCGCGACAGGGCCACCTGCGCCGAGTAGCCGTCGCCGTCGCCGTCGGGTTCGAGGTGGACGAGCACCACCCCCGCGTCGCGCGACACGATCACCGCGTAGTGGAAGTCGTCCGACCCGTGCACGCGCACCGTCGCGACGGTGGCGGCCCGCGCCTGGAGCATCGCGTCCGCCAGAAGCACGATGCCCGTCTGGTCGGGACCCGTCCCAGGCGGGGCGGTGTCCAGCTGCACCTCGAGGGCGCCGTCGTCGGCGTCGATGCCGACGCGCGGCTCATCCGGAACCAGAGCCATCCCGACCCCCTCGCACCGCTGCCCGATCCCCACGGGCACCGTCCACCCGATGAATCCGAGGTGCGCGGTCGGTGCACAGCATACGAGCGCACGCCTCACCGCACCAGAGCGCGCCGCGCGGGGTTCTGATACCTCGGAACGACGGATGCTGCGGCCCGCGGCATCCGTCCTCCTACCAGGCTCTGAGGGCCTCGGCGACGCTCGCGAAGTCGCGTTCGGAGAGCGCCAGCTGCACGGCCTCGGCGACCGTGAGCTCCGCCCCGGCGAGCTCGCCGGCGTCGACGCTCTGCGGGTCGCGGCCGCGGAGGATCTCGAGGTAGGGGGTGTGCACGGTGAAGGCCTCGACGTCGAAGATGCCGATGCGGCGGCGGATCTCGCCGGCCGCGACGGCCAGCGCCGCCGCCCGCCACGCCTCGCCGTGGGCGGCGGCGACGGCACAGACGCCCTCGAGTCCGTACGCGACGCCCTCTTCGTAGTGCAGCCCGACCGACAGCAGCAGGGTGTGCACGAACTCGCGCTCGGCCTCGTCGATGCGGCCGAGCTGGAAGGTCAGACGCGCCCGAAGGTTGCCCGCGACGGACGTCGTGAACAGGTCGCCGCGCGACTGGGCGACCGACGTGGCGCGGTCGAAGTGCGCGAGCGCGTCGTCGGTCGAACCGCGCACCCATGCGAGCCGCCCGAGCGAGACCTCGGTGATCGCCTCGGCCCACGTGTTCCCCCGCTCGCGCAGCGTGACCACCGCCTCGCGCAGCTCGGCCTCCGCCTTGTCGGTGTCGAGGTGCGAGAACTGCACGCGCGCCGTCGCGCGAGCGGCGAGCGCCATCGCCGCGGCATCCTCGTCGCCGCTCTCGCGGAACAGGCGCACGCACTCGCCGAGCCCGGCCACCACCTGCTCGCTGGGCCGCTGCCACATCTCGCCCCACAGTGCGAAGAACCACGCGATCGCGCGCGTGTGCGGCGTGATCGGCTGGTCGTGCTGCTTCTCGAGGAGCTCCAGCATCCACACCCGCACCTCGGCGAAGAAGCCCGAGATCCACCAGTAGATGAGCAGGCACCACGCGAAGTCGCCGGCGTCGTCGAGCCGGTTGGTGTAGACGAGATGGCGCACGGCCGCGCGCAGGTTCGGCAGTTCGAGCCCGAGCCGCACCACGGCGTCGGCCTGGCCTCGCCCGCCGAGGTCGGGGGCGATCTGCTGGACCAGACCTCGGTAGTAGTCGGCGTGGGCGCGCCGCACGCGCTGCGCGTCGCCGCGCTCCTTGAGACGCCCGAGCGCGTACTCGCGCACGATCGCGAGCAGCGAGAACACCCGCCGCCCGCCGACCTCGCTCTGCTTCACGAGCGAGCCGTCCGCGAGGGCGGCGAGCGCGTCGATCGCGTGGCCGCCCCACGGACGCCCCTCGCCCAGGGCTTCGACCGCGTCGAGCGTGAACCGCGTCGCGAACACCCCGAGATCCGCGAGGAGATCGCGCTGCTCGGGCGGCAGGAGGCTCACGCTCCAGTCGATCGTCGCGCGCATGGTGCGGTGCCGCTCGGGCAGATCGCGCACCGCCGCGGTCAGGAGCGGCAGGCTCTGCTCGAGGCGGTCCGCGATCTGCGCAGGGTCGAGGATCCGCACCTTCGCCGCGGCCAGCTCGATCGCCAGCGGCAGCCCCTCGAGCCGGCGGCAGATGTCGGCGAGATCGCGTGCGTTGTCGGGCGTGACGTCGAAACGCGGGTCGATCGCCCGCGCCCGGTCGACGAACAGCGACACCGCCGCCGTGCGCGTGGTGTGGTCCAGGCTCGCGGGGCGCTCGCCGGCCGGCGTCGTGAGCGGCGGCACGTCGTAGACGCGCTCGCCGCGGATGCGCAGCACGATGCGGCTCGTCACCAGGAACGTCGCCGTCGGCGCGACCGTGTAGAGGCGCACGAGGACGGGAGCGGCATCCACGATCTGCTCGAAGTTGTCGAGCACGATCAGCACGCGGCGATCCGCGAGCGCGTGGGCGATGCGCTCCTCGAGGGCGGCCTCGCCGTTGTCGCGGATGCCGAGGTAGTAGGCGATCGTCGGCAGCAGCAGGCCCGCCTCGAGGACTCCCTCCAGCAGCACGAAGTACACGCCGTCGGGGAAGAGGTCGCCGCATGCGAGCGCGGACTCGATCGCCAGTCGGCTCTTGCCGATGCCGCCGGGGCCGATGAGGCTGACCACGCGGTCCGTGCCCCGAGCGAGGAGGGTACGCACCGCCTCGATGTCGTCCTTCCGGCCGATCGTGGTGGTGTACGGCACCGGCACGCGCCCCACCAGCGTCGGCTTCGGCTCCCCGTCGTCGACGGCGGGCGCCCGCGACTCGTCGAAGCGCTCGGCCAGGAGCATCGCGAGGTCGCCGGCGACCTGATCCTCGAGTTCGGCGGCCGAGCGGAAATGCAGGTACGCCGCCGTGTCGTCGGCCTGGATGCGGGCGATGAGGGTCTTGAGCCGTTCGTCGCGGCTGTCGGCGTCCTTGACGTAGATGAGCTTGGGCATGGCGCGCGGCGCGAGGTTGTACTCGTCCTCGAGGCCGGAGACGTCCTCGTCGGGCGCGACCCAGCCGTAGCTCTGGCCGTAGATGCCGACGAACACGTCGCTCTGCGCGAGATAGGACCGGTACAGGTCGCGGGGCGGATGGGGCCGAGCGCCGAGCTCGAACATGACGGGGGCGAGGCGAAGTCGTTCGATGGCCGACTTCACCGCCTCGCGCTCCTCGGCGAGCTCGCGCAGGGTCGAGCTCACGAACACCCGGATCCGCTGGTCGGGCGTGCGGATCACGGCGGCGTGATCGGGAACTGTCACCACGTGGGAACCCTCTCCGGCAGGTCGGCGTCGGCGTCGGGGAGGGCGATCGCGATGGCATCCGCGAGTCCCATGCCGCGTCCGGCCTGCTCGCCGGCGGCGACGTTCTCGGGGTCGGCGGCGCGCAGGGCTTCGAGCGGCTCGAGATGGACCGCGAAGCCCGCGATGTCGTAGATGCCCGTCGTCTCGCGGATGGTCGCCGCGACGGCGGACAGTGCACCCGCGCGCCACGCCTCGCCGTGGACCGCAGCGATGGCGCACATGCCCTCCAGGCCGTAGGTGGCGCCGTCGACGAAGTGCAGCCGGATCGACAGGGTCAGAGTGAGCAGGAACTCCGCCTCCGCCGCGTCGTGCTCCCCGAGGAGGAACCGCAGCCGTGCCCGGTTGTTCCCCGCGACCACGCGGTTGAAGGCGTCATCCGCCGCGTCGGCGATCTCGACGGCGCGATCGAAGTGGCGCAGCGCCTCGGGGATGTCGCCGACCAGGATCCCCAGCTGGCCGAGGGGCACCTCTGCGAGGGATTCGGCCCAGCGGTCGCCGAGCCGGTGGAGCGTGGCGATCGCGGTGCCGAGCTCCGAGCGGACGACGGTGGGATCCATGTCGGGGAACTGCATGCGCGTCGACGCGCGGGCGGCGAGCGCCATCGCCGCGGCCAGCTCGTCGCCGCTCTCCGAGAACCAGCGGACCGCGTCGCCGAGGCCGTCGACCACCTGATCGCTCGGCCGCTGCCACATCCCCGCCCACAACGGGAAGAACGTCGCGACCGCGCGCGTGCGCGGCGAGACGGGCAGGCCCTTGTCGAGCAGCTCGCCCATCCAGAGGCTGACGTCGGCGAAGTAGCCCGAGATCCACCAGTACGCCAGGAGCGTCCAGGCGAAGTCGCCGGCATCGTCGAGGCGGTCCTCCTGCACCAGGTGACGGGCGGCCGCGCGGAGGTTGGGCACCTCGAGCCCCAGCTCGGCGACCGCCTCGACTTGCTCGGAACCTCGCAGGCGCGGCGCGATGCGCCGGACGAGGCCGAGGTAGTAGTCGGCGTGCGCCATCCGCATGTCGGCCGCACCGCCGTGGGCTTCGAGCCTCTCGAGCGCGTACTCGCGCACGATCGCCAGCAGCGAGAAGACGGTTCGGCCGCCGGCGTCCATCCGCTGCACGAGCGAGGCGTCGATGAGCGCGGCCAGGGTCTCGATGGCCTGCTCACCCCATGACCGCCCCGCTCCCACCGCTTCGACGGCCTCGAGGGTGAATCGCGCCGCGAAGACGCCCAGGTCCTCGAGCATCGCCCGCTGCTCCGCTGTGAGGAGTCCGACGCTCCAGTCGATCGTCGCGCGCATCGTGCGATGCCGCTCGGGCAGGTCGCGCACCGACGTCGACAGCAGCGGCAGCGTCCGGCCGAGGCGCTCGGCGACGTCATGCGGCGAGAGCAGGCGGATCTTCGCGGCCGCCAGCTCGATCGCCAGGGGCAGACCGTCGAGCTGACGGCAGATCTCCGCGACGTCCGCCGCGTTGTCCGACGACAGCTCGAAGCCGGGGAGGGCGGCGGCGGCGCGTTCGGTGAACAGGCGGCACGCCGCCGAAGCCTGTGCATGGCCGAGCGTCACGGGCACGCCGGCGGCGGGGGTGTCGAGCGTCGCGACCTCGAACACGCGCTCGCCGCGGATGCGCAGCAGCGTGCGACTCGTCACCAGGAAGCAGGCGCGGGGCGCGAGCGTGTAGAGCCGCACGAGCACGGGCGCCTCGTCGATGATCTGCTCGAAGTTGTCGAGCACGATCAGTGCGTGCCGATCGCCGATCGCCTGTGCGATGCGCTCCTCGAGGGCCGCCGCGCCGGTGTCGCGGACCCCGAGGATGTACGCGATCGTCGGGAGCAGCAGCCCCGCCTCGAGCACGCCCTCCAGCGGCACGAAGTAGACGCCGTCGGGGAAGAGGTCGGTGTTCGCGTGGGCCGCCTCGATGGCGAGCCGGCTCTTGCCGATGCCGCCGGGGCCGATGAGGCTCACCACCCGGTGGAGGCCGCCGGCGAGGAGAGCCCGGATCTCGGCGAGCTCGCCCTCGCGCCCGATCGTTTCGGTGTACGGCTCGGGCACGCGGGCGGCGAGCGAGATCTCGGCGGCCGTCGCGAGCTCGGTGCGCCGCGACTGGTCGAAGCGTTCGGCGAGGAGCATGGCGAGGTCGCCGGCGACCTGGTCTTCGAGGTCGGCGCTGCCGGTGAAGTGGAGGTAGGCGGCGGTGTCGTCGGCCTGAATGCGGGCGATGAGCTCGGTGAGGCGGGGGTCGCGGGTGTCGGCGTCCTTGACGTAGATGAGCTTGGGCATGCCGGCGGGGGCGAGGTTGTACTCGTCCTCGAGGCCGGAGACATTCTCGTCGGGCGCGACCCAGCCGTAGCTCTGGCCGTAGATGCCGATGAAGACGTCGGATTGGGCGAGATAGGAGCGGTAGAGGTCTCGGGGCGGGTGGGGGCGGGCGCCGAGTTCGAACATCACGGGGGCGAGCCGGAGTCGCTCGATGGCCGACCGCACTGCTTCGCGTTCTTCCGCGAGCTCTCGCAGGGTCGAGCTCACGAACACCCGGATCCGCTGGTCGGGCGTACGGATCACGGGGTGTCCCACCCCAGTCATGTGCATATATTGGCGCGATCGAGGGAGTTTCGCCATGGTTGCGGTGCGCGGATGTGCTCGCGTCCGGGCTTATACCGCAGCATCCGGAACTTTTCAAGAATCCGACTGGACACGGCGCGTCGTACGACGTATAGTGGGTCTTTGCGCTCTTGGATTCCCCCTGCCCTCATATGGTGGTCGGCTGTGCCTGCGCCCCCTCACGTTCACGTGAGGAGTGCCGCGCGGGTTTCGGGGATGAGGAGCACTCCACCTGACGACAAGGAAACGAGCCCTACGGGCCCACGGAGGTAATCCCCTTGGCTGCTGCGCGCAACGCATCCAACCCCACCACCACCCCTAAGAACGGTCGCGGAGCATCCCGCCTCTCGTTCGCCAAGATCTCCGACACGCTGACGGTCCCCGACCTTCTCGCGCTGCAGACCGAGTCGTTCGACTGGCTCGTCGGCAACGAGGCCTGGAAGGCGCGCGTCGCGGACGCGAAGGCCGCCGGTCGCACCGACGTGCCCGAGGTCTCGGGCCTCGAGGAGATCTTCGAGGAGATCTCGCCGATCGAGGACCTGAGCGAGACCATGCAGCTCTCGTTCACGAACCCGTACCTCGAGCCCGAGAAGTACTCCATCGAGGAGTGCAAGGAGCGCGGCAAGACGTACGCGGCCCCGCTCTACGTCGAGGCCGAGTTCATGAACCACCAGACCGGTGAGATCAAGACCCAGACGGTCTTCATGGGCGACTTCCCGCTCCAGACCGACAAGGGCACGTTCATCATCAACGGCACCGAGCGCGTCGTCGTGTCGCAGCTCGTCCGTTCGCCCGGCGTCTACTTCGACAAGACCCCCGACAAGACGTCCGACAAGGACATCGTGTCGGCGCGCGTCATCCCGTCGCGCGGTGCCTGGCTCGAGTTCGAGATCGACAAGCGCGACCAGGTCGGCGTCCGCATCGACCGCAAGCGCAAGCAGTCGGTCACCGTCTTCCTGAAGGCCCTCGGCCTCACCAGCGAGGACATCCTCGCCGAGTTCGCCGGCTTCGACTCGATCGAAGAGACCCTCTCGAAGGACACGATCCTCACCAAGGAGGACGCCCTTCGCGACATCTACCGCAAGCTCCGTCCGGGCGAGCAGGTCGCCGCCGAGGCCGCCCGCGCGCTGCTGGACAACTTCTACTTCAACCCGAAGCGCTACGACCTCGCCAAGGTCGGCCGGTACAAGATCAACCACAAGCTCGGCGTCGACAAGCCGCTCACCGACTCGGTGCTGACGGTCGACGACATCGTCGCGACGATCAAGTACCTGGTGCGCCTGCACCGCGGCGACGTGGCGTTCGACGGCGTGCGCGGCGGCAAGCCGGCCGAGATCCGTCTCGACGTCGACGACATCGACAACTTCGGCAACCGTCGCATCCGCGCGGTCGGCGAGCTCATCCAGAACCAGGTCCGCACCGGTCTGTCGCGCATGGAGCGCGTCGTCCGCGAGCGCATGACCACGCAGGACATCGAGGCGATCACGCCGCAGACCCTGATCAACGTCCGCCCCGTCGTGGCCGCGATCAAGGAGTTCTTCGGAACGTCGCAGCTGTCGCAGTTCATGGACCAGAACAACCCGCTCGCGGGTCTGACCCACAAGCGCCGCCTCTCGGCCCTCGGCCCCGGTGGTCTGTCGCGTGAGCGCGCGGGCGTCGAGGTCCGTGACGTCCACCCGTCGCACTACGGCCGCATGTGCCCCATCGAGACGCCGGAAGGCCCGAACATCGGTCTGATCGGCTCGCTCGCCTCGTTCGCGCGCATCAACGCGTTCGGCTTCATCGAGACGCCGTACCGTCGTGTCGTCGAGGGCAAGGTCACCGACCAGATCGACTACCTGACCGCCTCGGAGGAGAGCGACTACATCGTCGCCCAGGCCGGTGTCGAGCTGAAGGCCGACGGCAGCTTCGCGCAGGACCGCGTCCTCGCCCGTCGCGGCAACGGCGGCGAGGTCGACCTCTTCCACTCGGAGGAGATCGGCTACATGGACGTCTCGCCGCGCCAGATGGTGTCGGTCGCGACCTCGCTCATCCCCTTCCTCGAGCACGACGACGCGAACCGCGCCCTCATGGGTGCGAACATGCAGCGCCAGGCCGTCCCGCTCCTCCGCTCGGAGTCGCCGGTGGTCGGCACGGGCATGGAGGGCTTCGCCGCGATCGACGCCGGTGACGTCGTCACCGCCGACAAGGCCGGTGTCGTCGTCGAGGTCTCGGCCGACGTCGTGACCGTGCAGCTCGACGAGGGCGGCACGCAGGACTACTTCCTCCGCAAGTTCGACCGCTCGAACCAGGGCACGTCGTACAACCAGCGCGTGGTCGTCTCGGCCGGTGAGCGCGTCGAGGCCGGCGAGGTCATCGCCGACGGTCCCGCGACCGAGAACGGCGAGCTCGCGCTCGGCAAGAACCTCCTCGTCGCGTTCATGACGTGGGAGGGTCACAACTTCGAGGACGCGATCATCCTCAGCCAGGACCTGGTGAAGGACGACACCCTCTCCTCGATCCACATCGAGGAGTACGAGGTCGACGCCCGCGACACGAAGCTCGGCAAGGAGGAGATCACCCGTGACCTCCCCAACGTCAGCCCGGACCTCCTGAAGGACCTCGACGAGCGCGGCATCATCCGCATCGGCGCCGAGGTTCGCCCCGGCGACATCCTCGTCGGCAAGGTCACGCCCAAGGGTGAGACCGAGCTCTCGGCCGAGGAGCGACTGCTCCGCGCGATCTTCAACGAGAAGAGCCGCGAGGTCCGCGACACGTCGCTGAAGGTGCCCCACGGTGAGCAGGGCACGATCATCGCGGTCAAGGAGTTCAACGCCGAGGACGGCGACGACGAGCTCGGCTCGGGCGTCAACCGCCGCGTCGTGGTCTACATCGCCCAGAAGCGCAAGATCACCGAGGGTGACAAGCTCGCCGGCCGTCACGGCAACAAGGGCGTCATCGCGAAGATCCTCCCCGTGGAAGACATGCCGTTCCTCGCGGACGGCACGCCGGTCCAGGTCATCCTGAACCCGCTCGGCATCCCCGGTCGAATGAACTTCGGCCAGGTCCTCGAGCTCCACCTCGGCTGGATCGCCAAGCAGGGCTGGAAGGTCGAGGGCACCCCGGAGTGGGCCGCCCAGCTGCCCGAGCAGGCGTTCGAGGCGCCCGCGGGCACGAAGGTCGCCACGCCGGTGTTCGACGGCGCGTTCGAGGCCGAGATCGCGGGTCTGCTCGACTCGACGACCCCGACCCGCGACGGCGAGCGGCTGATCGACTCGTCCGGCAAGACGCAGCTGTTCGACGGCCGCTCCGGCGAGCCGTTCCCGGCTCCGATCTCAGTCGGCTACATGTACATCCTGAAGCTGCACCACCTCGTGGACGACAAGATCCACGCGCGCTCGACGGGCCCGTACTCGATGATCACCCAGCAGCCGCTCGGTGGTAAGGCGCAGTTCGGTGGCCAGCGCTTCGGTGAGATGGAGGTGTGGGCCCTCGAGGCCTACGGTGCCGCGTACGCGCTGCAGGAGCTCCTCACGATCAAGTCCGACGACATCCTCGGCCGCGTCAAGGTCTACGAGGCGATCGTCAAGGGCGAGAACATCCAGGAGCCCGGCATCCCCGAGTCGTTCAAGGTGCTCATGAAGGAGATGCAGTCGCTCTGCCTGAACGTCGAGGTCCTCTCGGCCGACGGCACCGCGGTCAACCTCCGCGACACCGACGACGACGCCTTCCGCGCCGCTGAAGAGCTCGGCATCAACATCTCCAGCCGCTTCGAGTCCTCGTCGATCGACGAGATCTAAGCGCGCCAGGTAACGAACGAATTTCCGACACAGGAGAACCAGTGCTCGAATCAACCACTTTCGATCAGCTTCGCATCGGCCTGGCCACCGCTGACGACATCCGTCGTTGGTCCTACGGCGAGGTCAAGAAGCCCGAGACCATCAACTACCGCACCCTGAAGCCCGAGAAGGACGGTCTGTTCGGCGAGCAGATCTTCGGACCCTCGCGCGACTGGGAGTGCGCGTGCGGCAAGTACAAGCGCGTCCGCTTCAAGGGCATCGTCTGCGAGCGCTGCGGCGTCGAGGTCACCAAGTCCTCGGTCCGCCGTGAGCGCATGGGCCACATCGAGCTCGCCGCGCCCGTCACGCACATCTGGTACTTCAAGGGCGTGCCCTCGCGCCTCGGGTACCTGCTCGACATGGCGCCGAAGGACCTCGAGAAGGTCATCTACTTCGCCGCGTACATGGTGATCTCGGTCGACCAGGACGCGCGTCACCGCGACCTGTCGACGCAGGAGAACAACATCCGCCTCGAGCTCAAGACGCTCGCCGACCGCCGCGACGCGCGTGTCGCCGCTCGCCTCCAGAAGCTGGAGGAGGAGCTCGCCGCGCTCGAGGAGGAGGGTGCCAAGGCCGACCAGAAGAAGAAGGTCAAGGACGCCGCCGAGAAGGAGATGGCGTCGATCCGCAAGGGCACCGACGACCAGATCACCCGTCTCGAGAAGGTGTGGGAGGACTTCCGCACGCTCGAGGTCGGCCAGCTCAAGGGCGAGGACGAGATCTTCCACGAGCTCCAGGACCGCTTCGGTCAGTACTTCGAGGCCCACATGGGCGCGGAGTCGATCAAGCGTCGCCTCGAGGCCTTCGACCTGGCGGCCGAGGCCGACAGCCTGCACCTGCAGATCTCGGAGGGCAAGGGCCAGCGCAAGATCCGTGCGATCAAGCGCCTGAAGGTCGTCAACTCGTTCCTCCAGACCGGCATGTCGCCGGCCTCGATGGTGCTCGACGTCGTCCCGGTGATCCCGCCGGAGCTGCGCCCGATGGTGCAGCTGGACGGTGGCCGCTTCGCGACCTCCGACCTGAATGACCTCTACCGTCGCGTGATCAACCGCAACAACCGCCTCCGTCGCCTGATCGACCTCGGTGCCCCCGAGATCATCGTCAACAACGAGAAGCGCATGCTGCAGGAGGCCGTCGACGCGCTGTTCGACAACGGCCGCCGTGGTCGCCCCGTCACCGGTACCGGCAACCGCGCCCTCAAGTCCCTGAGCGACATGCTCAAGGGAAAGCAGGGTCGCTTCCGCCAGAACCTGCTCGGCAAGCGCGTGGACTACTCGGGCCGTTCGGTCATCATCGTGGGTCCGCAGCTCAAGCTCCACCAGTGCGGTCTGCCCAAGCAGATGGCGCTCGAGCTGTTCAAGCCGTTCGTGATCAAGCGCCTGATCGACCTCGGTCACTCGCAGAACATCAAGGCGGCCAAGCGCGCCGTCGAGCGCACGCGTCCCGAGGTGTGGGACGTGCTTGAGGAGATCATCCGCGAGCGTCCCGTGCTGCTCAACCGCGCGCCCACGCTGCACCGTCTCGGCATCCAGGCCTTCGAGCCGCAGCTCGTCGAGGGCAAGGCCATCCAGCTGCACCCGCTCGTCTGCGCCGCCTTCAACGCGGACTTCGACGGTGACCAGATGGCCGTGCACCTGCCGCTGTCGGTCGAGGCCCAGGCCGAGGCCCGCATCCTGATGCTCGCCTCGAACAACATCCTCAAGCCGTCGGACGGCCGCCCGGTGACCCTGCCCTCGCAGGACATGATCATCGGTCTGCACCACCTGACCACGGTCATCGAGGGTGCTGCCGGCGAGGGCCGCGTGTTCGGCTCGGTCGGCGAGGCCATCCTGGCCAAGGACGAGGGCACCCTCGACCTGCAGGCCAAGGTCCGCATCCGCATCCCGGGTCTCGCGTTCCTCGAGGGCGAAGCCCCCGAGGGCTACGAGCGCCACGGCCTCGTGGACGCGTCGCTCGGCCAGGCGATCTTCAACGACACGCTCCCCAAGGGCTACCCGTTCGTCCGCGAGCAGGCCGACAAGGGCAAGCTGTCGCAGATCGTCAACAAGCTCGCCGAGGAGTACCCGAAGGTGGAGGTCGCGGCTTCGCTCGACCGCATCAAGGACGCCGGCTTCTACTGGGCCACCCGTTCGGGTGTCACGGTGGCGCTGAGCGACATCCTCACGCCGCCGAACAAGGCCGAGATCGTCGCCGGCTACGAGAAGCAGGCCGCGAAGGTCCAGGGCCAGTTCGAGAAGGGTCTCACCACCGACGCCGAGCGTCGTCAGGAGCTCATCAAGATCTGGACCGAGGCGACCGACGAGGTCCAGAAGGCGATGCGCGACCACTTCCCCGCGAACAACACCATCAACCGCATGGTGTCGTCGGGTGCTCGTGGTAACTGGCTGCAGATCCGCAACATCGCGGGTATGCGAGGCCTGGTGAACAACCCGAAGGGTGAGATCATCCCCCGTCCGATCATCTCCTCGTACCGCGAGGGTCTGTCGGTGGCGGAGTACTTCATCGCGACGCACGGTGCCCGTAAGGGTCTGGCCGACACGGCCCTCCGTACCGCCGACTCGGGCTACCTGACGCGTCGTCTGGTGGACGTCTCGCAGGATGTCATCATCCGCGAGGAGGACTGCGGCACGACCAAGGGTCTCGAGTTCACCATCGCCGCCCCGGGCGCCGACGGCACGCTGGTGCGCGACGCGAACGTCGAGAACTCGGTGTTCGCCCGCACGCTCGCGGCCGACGCGGTCTCGCCCTCGGGCGAGGTCGTCGCCTCGGCCGGTGAGGACGTCGGCGACGTGCTCATCGACAAGCTGGTCGAGGCGGGTGTCGAGTCCATCAAGGTGCGCTCGGTGCTCACCTGCGACTCGGCGGTCGGCGTCTGCGCGAAGTGCTACGGCCGTTCGCTCGCGACCGGCAAGATCGTCGACATCGGCGAGGCCGTCGGCATCATCGCGGCCCAGTCGATCGGTGAGCCCGGCACGCAGCTGACGATGCGTACCTTCCACACCGGTGGTTCGGCCTCGGCCGACGACATCACGCAGGGTCTTCCCCGCGTGCAGGAGCTGTTCGAGGCCCGCACCCCGAAGGGTGCGTCGCCGATCGCAGAGTCCGACGGTCGCATCACCATCGACGAGACCGAGAAGTCGAAGAAGGTCATCCTCACGCCCGACAACGGCGACGAGCCGCACGTCTACCCGGTCCTGAAGCGCGCGACGCTCCTGGTCGAGGACGGTCAGCACGTCACCGTCGGTCAGCCCCTGCAGGTCGGCACGCTCGACCCCAAGGAGGTCATGCGCGTGCAGGGTGCGCGCGAGGTGCAGAAGTACCTCGTGAACGGCGTCCAGGGCGTGTACCGCTCGCAGGGTGTGCCGATCCACGACAAGCACATCGAGGTCATCGTCCGTCAGATGCTGCGGAAGGTCACCGTGGTCGACCACGGCGACACCACGCTGCTGCCGGGTGAGCTGGTGGACTTCAAGCGCTACCAGTCGATCAACCGCGAGGCGGTCGGCGAGGGCAAGCGCCCCGCGTCGGGTCGTCCCGAGCTGATGGGTATCACGAAGGCGTCGCTCGCGACGGAGTCGTGGCTGTCGGCCGCGTCGTTCCAGGAGACCACCCGCGTCCTCACGCAGGCGGCCATGGAGGGCAAGAGCGACCCGCTCGTCGGCCTCAAGGAGAACGTCATCATCGGAAAGCTCATCCCCGCCGGAACCGGTCTTGCGAAGTACCGCAACGTCACGGTCGAGGCGACGGAGGAGGCCAAGAGCGAGCGGTACCCCAACCGCATCTTCGCCTCGGACGGCGCGTACACCGACGCCGACCTGAGTTACGTCGACTTCGACAGCTTCTCCACCGACGGTTTCACCACCGACTACAACTGAGTTCCGGGTCGCTGAGACCCTGATCCTCGCCGAACGGCCCCGGTTCCGACCGGGGCCGTTCGTCGTTCCCGGCGTCCTCCGCCCCGAAACACGGGTGGATCACGCGACACGCCGGGGCGCAGCATCCGTTCCCGGCGTGTCGCCGTCACCGACCCGTGTTTCGGCACATTCGAAGGAGGGGTGGATGCCTCGGCCCGGGGCTTGTTCGAGGGCACCGCGCGCGCCGGGGCGCAGCATCCGTCATCCCGGCTTACCGTGGAGACGGAGGTGGGGGCCCCATGGCGAGGATCGGCGGACGCAACCCGTGGATCGCCGTGCCCGCCGGGATGCTGTGCGCCGCGGTCGTCGCGTCGCTCGTGTGGCTGGCGCTGCCGATGGTGCCCGTGGCCGTCACGTGGGTCGGCGACACACTGCGGGGCGCCACCGCGCCGCGGCCGGCGGCGACGCCGGAGCGCACCCCCGCGCAGACCGCGGCCGAGGGGGGTGCGGTCGACTGCCGCACGCTGTACTCCGACGACCTGTGGAACGAGCTGACGTGGCACGAGGGATCGCTGCTCGGCCAGTCGACGGCGGCGCCCGCGACGACGGCGACGGCGTTCGCCGACGCGGCCGCGCCCGACGTGGTGGTGACCTGCACGTGGCGGTTCGACGCGGGCGGCATCGTCACGACGCTGTCGAAGGTCGGTGCGGACGCGGTCACGATCGCCGAGGCCGCGCTGGCGGGCGACGGGTTCTCGTGCCGCACGGGGGAGGGGGCCACGGTGTGCGAGCGCACGCAGGGCGCAGTGCGCGAGGAGCACACCCTGCGCGACGGGCTGTGGCTCGTCAGCGTCGAGACGGACTGGCATCCCGAGGACTACGGCGCGCGGCTCGACCGCACGGTGTTCGGCTGACCGCCGCGACGCTCACCCGAAGATGCTGGAGACGACGGCCGCCGTGTAGCCCGAGGGCGCGAGGTTCGAGTACTTCGTGTCGATGAGGATGTCGTCGCGCCAGAACAGCGTGCGCCCGTCGGTGACCGGGTAGGTCTCGTTCGGCCAGGTCTTCTCGCAGCGCGTGCCGCCGTCGGGGGTGTAGCAGGTGTACCCCTCGTCGGTGACGAGCTTGTTGAGCATGTCGAGCGCCGGCCCGCGGGACATGTAGCTGATCGTGGTGACGAGGCCGGTGGTGTCGGACGCGGGGTCGCGCCAGACGCACACCAGGCTGCCGTCGGGCTGGGATCCCGACGCGCCGAAGGCGGGATCGTTGAGCGGCACGCCCTCGAGCTGCGCGAGCACGTCGGCGGTGAGGATCGCGCGGCAGTCGTCGGGGATCTCGGCCCGGGCCGTGGGCGACGGCGTCGGGGTGGGGGTCGCGGCCCCCGAGGTCGAGGACGACGGCGTCGGCGTGAAGGTCATGCCCCCACCCGAAGGCGCGTCGGGCGCGCAGGCCGTCAGCGCGGCGAGTGCGAGGAGCGCGGCCCCCGCGACCACTCCACGCCGCACCGGCGCGCGTCGCGGCGCCTCAGGTGGCGGGGGCCCAGCCGAGGCCGCGGAGAGTCGGGACGCCCGTGGTGCCATGGGCTCAGGGTAGTGGGGCAGGCGCGGATTCCTCCGGCACGCCTCCGCCGTGTGCGCGGAATGGCGGGCTACTCTGCCATCTGCGGGGATCAGCCCTGCGTGAGGAGTGCCTGCGATGAGTGACCCCAAGTCGACCTACGGCGAACCCGTCGAGGAGCCGCACGGCGTCGACGACGTCGTCGGCCGTGCGAACGAAGGTCTCGCCGACGCCGAGGCCGCCCGCCGTGATGCCGGTGCCGCCGAGGCTTCCGCCGCAGAGACCCCCGCCGCCGCCTCCGACGCCGCGGCCTCCGACGCGCCCGCCGCCTCTGCTGCGGACGGCACCGCGGCCGCAGACGCCCCCGCGACGACCGCCGACGCGCCGGCCGCCGCCGAGCCCGACCCGTGGGACTCGCCCGAGGCCGCGTCGCTGGACTACACCTCGACCGCGACCCCCGCTCCCGCCGCCGACGACTCGCCGACCGTCGTGGTGCCGCCCGTCGTGACCCCGAGCGAGCCCGTCGTCGCCGAGCCCGCCGTCGTCGCCGCGGCCGCCCCGCAGCCGATCTTCGTGCAGGCGCCCGAGGCGCCGCGCCCGCGCGGCAACCGCGCCGCCGCGGGAGCGATCGGCCTCCTCGCCGCCGTCGCGTTCGCCGTGCTCTACCTCGGGGTGTGGCTCGGCGTCGACGCGATCAAGGGCGACGTCACCGGCGCGAACGTCGGCACCACCGCTCTCGAGGCCCTCGCGACCTGGTCGCTGTGGGTGCCCGTGGTGGTGTTCTTCATCGGCTTCTGGCTGCTCGGTGCCATCGTCAACCGCGGCCGCTGGGGCCACTGGGTGGTCTTCGGCATCCTCGTGGGCGTCGCCGCGTACGGCGGGCACATCCTGGGCGCGCTGTTCCAGGCGCCGTTCTGGAACCTCACCGCCAGCGAGGGCGCGAAGCTCGTCGAGGGCGAGCTGCTGGCGCCGCTGGCGATCGCCGCGTTCATCATCGGCCGTGAGCTCACGATCTGGTTCGGCGCCTGGGCCGCCGCGCGCGCGAAGCGCGTCACCGAGCTCAACATCGAGGCCCAGCGCGAGTACGAGCGCACGCTCGAGGCCGGGCCGCAGCTGGTACGCGCGTAGGTCCCGTTCGCGGTCGTGCCCGCCGACGTAGGCTGGCGGCATGGCCGCTGACGGTTCCGAAGGGCCGTCGCAAGGACCCGTGCGACCGCCCGTCGCACTCGCCTTCGCGACGATGGGCTTCGTCGCGCTGCTGATCTTCGGGCTCGGCATGACGAGCCTCGCGACCGGCGAGGACGTCATCGCCACCCCCGGCCTCGGGCAGGTTCCCGGCATCACGGGTGTCGTGTGCGCGACGCTCGCGTTCGGCGGGGGCCTCTGGGCCGCGATCGCCCGCACCGGACGGCGGACGGATGCTGCGCCCCCCGCGCGCGCCGCCTCACCGGCCGCCGCGGGCGCCGGTGCCGTTGCAGGCGCGGGGGCGCAGCATCCGTCGTACTGGGGAGCCGCGTGGACGACCGCCGCGACCTTCCTCGCCTACCTCGGGGGAGTGTGGTTCGGGGCCGTGTTCACCGGTGCCGACCTCGGCGTCGCGACCGCGGTGGTCGGACGCCTCGCGACCACGTGGTTCGGCGTCGTCGTGGCGGCCGCCGCCTTCGTCTCGTCGTGGGCGGGCATCGCGCTCGTGCGCACCCGCGCCCGCCGCCCGCGCTGGCCCTGGGAGGACGAGTTCGACGAGTGATCCGGTGGCCGAGGCGCCGGCCCCCGCGGTCGCAGCATCCGATTCCGCGACGTCCGGACTTCGCAGGAGGGGAATTGGGCAGGCGGCCGCGGAAATCTGCGTGAGTACCGGGGCCTGGCACTAGCGTTGGTCAGGTGGAGCGGTCGCTCGAGACCCAGGTCAGCCAGGCGGTGGACGCCTGGCTCGCGTGGGTGCCCCGCTGGGAGCCCGCGACGCACCACGGCCGGACGGCACCCTGCCGTCGCTGCTTCGGATCGCCGGTCCTCTCGGCGGCGGGACTCGGCGCCGACGTGCCGCACGGCGTGCAGCACGGCCTGTCGACCCGCATCAAGACGATCGTCGACCGCTCGGTCGCCGAGTACACGGCGCTGAACCTGCCCATGCTGCAGGCTGAGCTCGACCAGCAGGCCGCCCGCAACCGGGCGCGCAGCTACCGCCCGGGCGAGGGACTCGCCCCCGAGTTCGAGGGACTGCCGCTCGACCCGGATCCGGTGCCGGGCGCGCCGTTCCTGTTCACGATCGCAGGGCTCGCCGAGGAGGCCGACGCGCACGTTCCCGCGCTGCCCCCGCTGAGCGAAGAGGCCAAGGCGGCGCTCCGCCAGGAGGTCGGGCTCGCGGACGACTACGCGAACATGGTGGGGCGTGAGGTGTGCACGATCCTGCTGCACCATCGCCTGCGCATCCAGGCCGCGGTGACCGAGTACGTCGAGCCCCAGATCGAGGCGATGCTCGCCGATCTCACGAAGTCGCTCGACGCACCGTTCGACCCCCACGACCCCGGGGACGCTCCGCGGATAGACTGACGTCGGCTCCGTCAGTGCGGCACGGTCCGGTGCCGGCCCGCCGCACGCGCTTGCGCTCTCCACATCCCTGTCCGCCATGCGGCTTCCCGGGAGGTGGGTTTTGTTAGCATGACCGGGTTTGTTGTCGTGTGGGCGGCAAGAGTGCGACGGTATCGGACTGCGGGGAGGTGTGGTGGTGGCTGCGCGGCTTCCTTCGGCGCCTCCGATCCTCCCGGGGCTGGCCTACATCCGCCCGCTCGGCTCGGGCGGCTTCGCCGACGTCTTCCTGTACGAGCAGGACATGCCGCGCCGCAACGTCGCCGTGAAGGTGATGCCCAGCGACGTGCGCGACCCCGAGCTCAGACGCATGTTCAACGCCGAGGCCGACGTGCTCGCGCACCTGTCGGCGCACCCGTCGATCGTGACGGTGTACCAGGCGAGCATCTCGGCCGACGGCCGCCCGTACATCGTCATGGAGTACTGCCCGGGCTCGCTCGCGCAGCGGTACCGGGTCGAGCGACTCCCCGTGGAGGAGGTGCTCGCGATCGGCGTGCGCATGGCGAGCGCGCTGGAGTCGGCGCACCGCGCAGGCCTCATCCACCGCGACGTCAAGCCGAGCAACATCCTCATCACCACGTTCGGCACACCGGTGCTCGCGGACTTCGGCATCTCGGCCTCGCTGCAGCGCAAGAGCGGCGGCGAGGTGCTGGCGATGTCGATCCCGTGGAGCGCCCCCGAGGTCGTCGCCGAGCAGACCAGCGGCACAGTGACCAGCGAGGTGTGGAGCATCGGCGCCACGGTGTACTCGCTGCTGGCGGGCCACAGCCCGTTCGAGCGCCGTGAGCGCGGCCAGAACACCAAGGAGCTGCTGCGCAAGCGCATCGCGCGCGCCAGCTATGTCGAGATCCCGCGGGCCGACGTTCCGGCGTCGCTGCAGTCCGTGCTCGCGACCGCGATGAGCCGCGATCCGGGGCGTCGCTACGACTCCGCGCGTGCGTTCGGCGAGGCGCTGCGCGAGGTGCAGTCCGGGCTCGGCCTGTCGCCGACGCCCCTCGAGATCCCCGATGCGGAGTGGTCCCCAGCATCCGCCCCCGTCGATTTCAGCGATTCGGCGCTCCGCGGGCCCGCGCGTTCGCGCGTGGAGCGCGACCTCACCCGCAAGAGCCACGCCGGCACCGGCGTGGCGCAGCTCGCCCGCGACGAGGACACCGAGATCTCGGCGCCCGCCCGCCGGCGCGGACGTGCGCGTGCCCTGCTGCCGTGGGCCATCGGCATCGGGGCGGGCCTCGTCGCCGGCGCCGGCGCGGTCGTCGTGGCGCTGATGGCCGCGGGGGTCCTCTGATGCGACGGGGCACGATCACCGGCCTCGTCGCCGCCGGAGCGGTGGTGGTCACCGTCATCGGCATCAGCATCGTGTGGCCCGGGCTCGACGCCCAGGAGACGCCCGACGTCGACACCGCGGTGTGGGCGCTGCAGACAGGCGATGGCCGCCGCTACGCCCGCGTGAACACGTCGGTCGGCGAGCTCGACACCGTCCGCAGCATCAACAATCCCGACCAGGTGGTGCAGACAGGGGATGCCGCGTACCTCTTCAGCGACAGCTACTCGACGCTCACGCGCATCGACGCCGCGATGCCCGCAGATCTCGACGAGGAGGCGCTGGAGTCCTCGCAGAAGACCCCGGCCGGCACGACCGAGGCGGTGACCGCGGGGGACTGGGTCGCCTACCTCACCGACTCGGGCGCCCTCTACGCCGGGCGCCTGTCGGGCGGGGACGCCACCAAGCTGGACCCGTACCCGTCCGACGACGAGAGCGCGCCCCAGTACACCGCCGATGCCATCGCCGTCGACACCCGCGGCATGCTGTTCGCCTACTCCCGCGCCGACGGCTCGGTGCTGCGGTACGACATCGGCGCGGGGGATGCGCGCGGTCGCGACGTCTTCGACCCCGAAGGTCTGTCGACTCCGGCCATCACCGCAGCCGGTGACGCGTGGGCTGTCGTCGACACTGAGGACGGCGACGTCTGGCTGCGGGGCCAGAGCGCCGTCGCGAAGGCGCCGGTCACGGGTGCCCTGGTGCTCGGGGCGCCTGACGCCCACGGCTCGGACGTCTACCTCGCCGACGACACCACCCTCGTGCGAGTGCCGGTCGACGGGTCCGGCATGCAGGTCGAGGTGGGCGGCGGCACCGGCGCTGTCGTGGGCACGCCGGCGCAGCCGATCACCCACGACGGCGTGACGTACGCCGCGTGGCTCGGTCAGGGAGACACCGGTGGCCTGCTGTGGCGCTCCGACGAGGGCACCGTCGCGCTCGACTACGACGGCAAGACCATGGGGGACGCCCGCCGCCCGGCATTCGTCGCCGGGTCGTCGACGGTCATCCTCAACGAGACGCGATCGGGCTGGGCCTGGTCGGTGCCCGACGGCGCGCTGATCACGTCGAGCCAGGACTGGACGCTGGACGACCGCACCGATCCGGAAGCCGTCCCGAGCGACGAGCAGCTGCAGGTCGTCCTCGACCCGAAGCCGCCCATCGCGGAGCCCGACGCGTTCGGCGTGCGCGCCGGTGCGCTCGCGACCCTTCCGGTGCTGCTGAACGATCACGATCCGAACGAGGACGTGCTGACGATCGACCCGTCGTCGGTCACCGGGCTCGACCCGGGATTCGGCACCGTGTCGGTCACCGACGACGGCCAGCGGTTCGCCGTGCAGGTCGCACCGAACGCGAGCGGGTCGGCGACCTTCTCGTACGCCGTCACCGACGGCACAGCCGAGAACGGGCTGAACTCGGAGCCCACGACGGTGACGCTCACCGTCGCGGGAGCCGGCGCGGAGTCCGCGCCGGAATGGTGCGGCGTCGAACGCTGCCTCGTGGAGTGGCCCCAGCCGGAGGTCGCACTCGGCGGCACGGTGACGGTGCCGGTGCTGAACGGCTGGGTCGACCCGGAGGGCGACCCGCTGCTGCTGCTGTCCGTCGAGAACCAGACCGGGGTGGGCAGCGTCGCGGCCACGCCCGGCGGCGACGTCGTGTACCAGCACAGCGACGACGGCCAGACCGGCGAGCAGATGATCGAACTGTCGGTCACGGTCGCCGACACGCAGGGGCAGACGGCGGTCAAGTCGCTCGCGGTGCGGGTGTCACCGCAGCCGAAGCTCGCTGTGCAGTCGTTCGCCGTGACCGACACTGTCGCGTCGAGCATCACGGTCGACGTGGCGGACCACGTCACCGGCACCGCGGGCATGCTCTCCCTCGACTCCGTCCGCGTGCTCGACGATGCCGCGGCGACCGCGACCGTCGTGGGCGGCTCGACGTCGTTCGACTTCGCTTCCAAGAACCCCGGCAGCTATCGCGTCGACTTCACCGTGACGGACGGCACGAGCGAGGCGACCGCCACGGCACGGATCACGCTGCTGCCGGCCGACGCCCCTGCACAGCTCGCGACTTCGCCCGTGGTGGCGTTCGTCCACCCGCAGGAGGACGCGACGCTCGAGGTCTTCGACGCCGTCTCGAACCCGACACGCCGCGTGCTGCTGCTCAGCGACGTCGTCGCGCGCGCCGACGACGGCGCCACCCTGTCGGTCGACGCGGTGGGGCAGAACCACCTTCGCGTGTCGGGGACGACGGCGGACGGCAGTCCCGGCCGGCTCGGCACCGTGACGTATCTCGTGAGCGACGGCACCGAGGACGCCGGCTCGAGCGTGCAGGGCCAGGCCACCGTGTACCTGCTGCCGCCGGCTCCCGAACTCGCGCCCATCGCGGTCGACGACACCGTCGTCGTGCGCGCCGGCGCCCAGCTCGACATCCCCGTCCTCGACAACGACATCTCGCCGTCCGGCGGGCGTCCGACGCTCAACCCCGCGTCGGTGGTCTCCTCGACGCCCGAGGCGCTCGCCTTCGCCTCGGGAGACGTGCTGCGCTACCTCGCGCCCGAGGAGCCGGGGGAGTACGGCGTCGACTACTCGGTCTTCACCACCGGCTCGCCCTCTCTCGCCGACGCCGCGACCGTTCGGGTGCAGGTGATCGACGATGACGCCAACCGGGCGCCGACCGCCGACACCATGGAGGGCCGCGTGCTCAGCGGCCAGTCCGCGCAGGTCGAGTTCGACGGCTTCGGCATGGACCCCGACGGCGACGTCGTGACCCTGGACCGCATCGTCGAGCAGCCGCAGCGCGGTGCCGCGACGATCGCCGCGGACGGGGCATCCATCATCTATACCAGCGTTCCCGGCGACAAGGGGCAGGTCTCGTTCCGCTACCGCGTGGTCGACTCGTTCGGCGAGAGCGCCGACGGCACCGTGCGCATCGGCGTGCTCGACGGCGAGGCGAACCCGAGCCCGATCACCTATACCGACTACGTCCAGGTGCAGGCCGGCCAGGGGAACACGATCCGCGTGAGTCCCCTGTCCAACGACGTCGACCCGACGATGGGTGCGCTGACGGTCACGGCCGTCCGTCCGGACGCGCCCACCACGCTCATCGACGGCAGCGAGAACCCGGAGTACGGGCGCCTGAACGACCGCATCCTCGACGTCGACGATGCCACCGTGCTGATCGCGGCGGGCGAAGAACCGACGACGATGTCGTTCCTGTACGACGTCGAGTCATCGTCGGGCAACACCGGTCGCGGGCTCATCGTCGTGCGCGTCGTGCGCGAGAGCGTGCCCGACTTCCCGGTGGTCGCCGACACGAACCTCACGGTCGAGACGCGCGACGACTTCCCGCGCGGGGTCGACGTGCTCGCCGGCAAGGTCGCGTGGTCCGGCGGCGACGTGGACGATCTGACGCTGTCGCTGTGGGGCGAGCCCGAAGGCGTGTCGGTGCGGGGCAGCCAGCTGCGCGGCGAACTGCCGGAGAAGACCCGGCTGATCCCGTTCGCCGTGACCGGCACGAGCACCGCCGGCGAGGATGTCACGTCCTACGGCTTCCTGCGGGTTCCGGGCGACGACGACCTCGCGCTGAGCCTGCGCGCCGGAGCGAAGACTCCCGAGGCCACCGAGCAGGAGTCGACCTCTTTCGACATGGACGATCTCGTCGCCCGCCCGAAGGGGACACGGCTGGAGGTCGACGTCGAGGTCAAGGCCTCCGGCGCCCGCCCTGAGGCGGCCTGCACGGTCGAGTCCGGCACGACGGTGCGCTACGACGCCGGGACCGGCGCCCCCTGGGTGGACGCGTGCCAGGTTCCGGTGCGTCTGGAGGGCCAGGCCGACTGGACATACCTGTCGGTGCCGATCACGGTGAAGCCGCGCGACCCGCAGCCCGAGTTGCGCCCCGCGTCGATCACCGCCGGCCCCGGCGAGACCGCCGCCTACGACCTCAAGACCATGACGACCTGGCAGCTGCGGGCGGACTGGGACGGCATCGCCTACGCGACAGACCACTCCGGCAGCGCGTTCGAGGTCACCCAGAACGGTTCCACCCTCACCGTCACGGGCGCCGACCGCGCTGTGCCGGGCACCGAGGAGGTCGTCATCGTGTCGGTGACGAGCCACCCGGCCGTCGCCCCCGCGCGTCTGATCCTGCGCGTCGGCGCAGCGCCGTCGACCCTCCCGCAGGGCGGCTCGGTCGTGCAGCAGTGCACGCAGGCCTCGGGGTCGTCGTGCGCCATCCCGGTGATCGGCGCGAACGGAGAGGTCAACCCGCTGCCGGGCACCCCGCTCGAGCTCGTCGACGTGCGGTCCACCGGCGCGTGCGCCGGCGTGAGCTTTGCGGTGGCGTCGGCGACCTCCGTCACCGCGTCCTGGACGGGCGACGCCCCCGGGGCGTCGTGCTCGGCCACGTTCTCGGTGCGCGACGCCCAGGGGCGGATCACCAGCTCAGAGCGCGACGGCCGTGTGCTGCTCGACCTGCTCGGCTACCCCAAGGCCCCCGCCAGCGTGTCGCAGGTCGCGTACGCGAACGGCAGCGCCACGCTGCGCGTCGACCCGGGCGAGGCACGGCGCGCGTACCCGGGGCTGACCGGCTTCGTCATCCGCACGAACGGGCAGGAGGTCGCCCGCTGCACCGCCGACGGCGCGTGTCCCGCGATTGCGGCGCCCAACGGTGAGCAGCGGACGTACGAGGCATGGGCGGTCAACTCCGTCGGCGAGTCGAAGTCGAGCGTGCGTGCCGTGGCGTGGGCGTATGACACGCCGTCCGCTCCGTCGAATGTCACGGCAGAGCCGGTGGTGACGAGCGACGGCCAGGGCGGCATCGTTTCGCTGACGATCGACGGCATCGACAGCGCATCCACGGGCAGCCTGGAGATCCGCAGCGACACCGGCGAGACTGCGCGGGTACCGGTCACGGGCAACCGCCCCACGCTGGTCGTGCCCGGGTACCGCGTCGGCACCAACTCACGGACGCAGATCACCGTCACGCCCTACTCGCGCTTCGAGATACCGAACGGACTCGGGGGCAGCCTCGAGGGGCGCGCAGCCACCGTGCTGGCCAATGGCGTGGGCGCGCCGCTCGATCCCACCCTGTCGCTGGAGGCGACGTCGTCGGGAGACGGCACCTCGACCGTGACGGCGACGGCGGGGGCCGTGCCGAACGGCGACGGTTCGACGCTGCTCTACGGCGTCTCGCAGCAGGGGCAGTGCACACCGACCCAGACGGATCGCACGTTCACCTTCCCGGGTCTCGCCGACGGCCAGGAGTATTCGTTCACGATGTGCGTGGCATCCCGGGCGTTCGGGCAGACCTTCGGCACGGCGACCGCCACTGCGACGGTGCGTGCCGAACGGCGACCCGATGCGCCCAGCGGATACACGTTCGTCGTCGGCCCGGTTCCGCGCGAAGGCAGCGGCCGCTTCGAATGGGTGGTGGGATCAGAACCCACCTCACCGGAACGGCCTCCCCGGAACAACGAGGTGCAGTTCTCCGGCTACCCGTCGACGAGGTTCGACAACCCCGACCAGGGCATCCAGGTCTGGTACCGGCACCGCTTCTGGGGCACCGAGTCCGCCCGCGCCAACGTCGTCCCCGCTGCCGGGAGCGCCCCCTTCCAGGTGTGGGCGAACTGGAGCATCGGGGCGTGCGAAGGCGGAACGACCCTGCGGCTCGGCGGCGATTCGTCGTCCGCGAACGGGACCAAGGCGACGATCAGCTGGAGTGACGCGAACGCGGTCTTCAGGTCGAGGAACGGCCGTGAGCTCGCGTACGAAGGCGGGTGGAAGGTGCCGCGAGGCACGGCGAGCATCGAAGGGCTCACATGGACCGCATCGTGGGGCGCATTCGGTCTGAACGATGCGACGAGGACGTTCAACGTCACGAACTGCACGGCCAACGAGCCGCTGCCGACGGGCGTCGTCGCCGGCGCTCCCGGCCACTTCACTCCCGATTTCGCTCGACTCCCCGGCGGCCTGAACGAGCTCAACTCGCTGGGCGCCCTCGGCCAGACGACGGCGTGGACTGAGGGGCAGTACGTCCTCCTCGGCGACGGCACCGGGGCTTACTGGGACGCCACCACGTGGCAGAGCGGCCGTGCCCCCGCGGCCGTCCCCGATCCGCCGACCCCCTGACCGTGAACCGCCGCCGCACGGCCGGCGCCGCGGCATCCACTTCCCTTCCCCGACCCCAAGGAACGACATGACAATCACGCAGGAGCAGGCCGACTGGTTCGCGCAGACGTTCGGGCAGATCGCCGACAACGTCGAGCGCGCCGTGCTCGGCAAGCGCCATGTCGTCGAGCTCGTGCTCACCGCGATGCTGAGCGACGGCCACGTGCTCCTCGAGGACGTCCCGGGGACAGGCAAGACATCGCTGGCGCGGGCGATGGCGCAGTCGGTGCAGGGCACGAACACTCGCATCCAGTTCACGCCCGACCTGCTGCCGAGCGACATCACGGGACTCAGCGTCTACGACCAGAAGGAAGGCGTCTTCGAGTTCCACGCCGGGCCGATCTTCGCGAACATCGTGCTCGCCGACGAGATCAACCGGGCGAGCCCGAAGACGCAGTCCGCGCTCCTCGAGGTGATGGAGGAGGGGCGCGTCACGATCGACGGCGTGTCGCGGGAGGCGGGTGTGCCGTTCCTCGTGCTCGCCACGCAGAACCCGGTGGAGCAGGCCGGCACCTACCGCCTGCCCGAGGCGCAGCTCGACCGCTTCATGATGCGCACGTCGCTGGGCTACCCCGATCACGCAGCGACCGTCCGCATCCTCGACGGCGCCGCCGTCTCGACCGCCGAGCTCACGCCGATCATCACGCCGCAGGCGCTCGTCGGCATGGCCGATCTCGCCGCCGAGGTGTACGTGGACGCGCTCGTGCTCGACTACATCGCGCGCCTGGTCGACAGCACCCGCACGGCCGACGAGGTGCGCCTGGGCGTCAGCATCCGAGGCGCCCTCGCCCTCACACGCGCTGTCCGCACGCGCGCCGCGGCGCAGGGCCGCACCTACGCGACGCCCGACGACGTCAAGACGCTCGCCGTGCCCGTGCTGTCGCACCGCCTCATCCTGCATCCCGAGGCCGAGTTCGACGGCGTCACTCCCGAGACCGTGGTCGGGCAGGTGCTGCTCGACGTGGCGCCGCCCTCGAGGCGCGAAGCGGTATGAGCACCCCCGAGCGCCGCGGCGGCTCCACGACGATGGAGCCTCGCCTCACGCGCACCGTCCAGGTCACCGGCACGACCGGCCGCACGCACGTGACCGCCACGGCCACGAGCGTCGGCGAGTCGCGCCGCGGTCGCGCGTTCGTGCGCGCCGCCGTGTGGTGGACGCGCGTGTGGCGGGCTGCGGGCTCGGGCATCACCACGGCGGCCGAGTGGGCCGCGCAGACGATCCGGCCGGCGGGTGCGCTCGTCGCCGTCGCGGCGACGGTGGGGCTCGTCCTCGGGATCGTGTTCGGCTGGGTCGAGTTCATGGTCGCGGGCGCGGCATCCGTCATCCTCCTGCTCGCCGCCGTGCCGTTCCTCTTCGGCGCCCGCGCGTACGACGTCGACCTGTCGCTGACGCACGAGCGGGTCGTCGCGGGCGAGGGCGTCACGGGCCGCATCGACGTGCGCAACGACGGCCACCGCACGGCGCTGCCGGGCCGCATCGACATCCCCGTCGGCGCCGGGCTGGTCGAGTTCGGCGTGCCGCTGCTGCGCCCGGGTCATGCGGTCGAGCAGCCGCTCGACATCCCGGGCCTCACGCGCGGCATCGTGACGGTCGGTCCCGCGACGACGGTGCGCAGCGACCCGATCGGCATGCTGCGCCGCGAGCACTCCTTCCCCGACGTGCACGACCTCTACGTCCACCCCCGCACGGTGTCGCTGCCGTCGACGAGCGCGGGGCTCATCCGCGATCTCGAGGGCGCGCCGACGCGCCGCCTGGTCGACGCCGACATGTCGTTCCATGCGATCCGCGAGTACGCCCCGGGCGACTCGCGGCGCCAGATCCACTGGCGGTCCACGGCCAAGACCGGGCGGCTCATGGTGCGCCAGTACGAGGAGTCGCGCCGCTCGCGCATGGCCGTGGTCCTCGCCGTCGCCGAGGCCGAGTACGCGGATGCCGACGAGTTCGAACTGGCCGTGTCGTGCGCGGCGTCGCTCGGCCTCCGCGCCGTCCACGACGCCCGCGACGTGCAGATCGTGACCGGGTCCGAGATCCCGCGGGTCGTGCGGGGCAGGCTCCGGGCGATCCAGCACATCCCTGCGGTGGCGCCCCGCCCCATGCTGGACGGCTTCAGCGGCGTCGACCTTCTCGAGAGCACGATGGCGGTGGGCGAGGTGTGCCGGCTCACCGCCGAGTCGGGCGAGCGGCTCTCGATCGCGTTCGTCGTGGTGGGCTCGCGCGTGCCGCTCACGCGGCTGCAGCAGGCGGCTCTCGCGTTCCCCGCCGACACCGCGGTGGTGGGCGTCATCTGCGACGAGCGCGCGCACCCGCGGATGCAGCCGCTCTCGGGCATGACGGTGCTCACCGTCGGCACCCTCGAAGACCTCTCGGGCCTGCTGCTCAGGGGAGCGGCATCGTGAGCGGGCCCATCCCGGTGATGGGGCGGATGGATGCTGCGCCCCGCGGCGCCGCCGACACCCCGGGGCTGCGCGCATCGAGGCTCGTCGCCCGCGTGTGGGTCGGCGCAGGGTTCGCCGCGGTGATCGCCGTCGTCGCCGCCGTGGCGGCGTGGCCCATCTACCGCTCGGGAACCTTCGCCCTCCTCGCCGTCGCCGGCACCCTCGTGGGCGGCGGGATCGCGGCGATCGGGTGGTGGCGGCGCTGGACCGGGTGGACGGTCGCCGGCGCCCTGGCCCTCGCGATCCTGATCCTCGGCGTGCCCCTCGCGGTGCCGTCGCGCCTCGGCGCTCCCGACGACCTGGTGCGCGGCCTCGGCGAGCTCGCGAGCGGGCTCGTGCTGGGCTGGAAGGATCTCGTCACCGTCGAGCTGCCGGTCGGCTCGTATCGCAACCTGCTCGTGCCCGCGCTCGTCGTCTTCCTCGTCGGCACCTGCACGGTGCTGCTCCTGGCGTGGCGCGAGGACCGCGCCGCGTACGCCGCGGTGCCGGTGGCCCTCGGCATGGTCACGTTCGGGCTCTTCTTCGGCCGCACCACCGTGAGTGCCCCGCTCGAGCTCGGCCCGGTCTTCCTCTACGCGCCCGTCGAGACGGCGGTCGGTGTCGCGGGCCTCGTGGCGTGCCTGCTGTGGCTGGCCTGGCGCACGCACGACGAGCGCGTCCGCGCGCTGCAGCGGGCTGCGGCGTCCAGCGGCGTCCGCATCTCGCGTCGCCCCTCGGCGGCCGACCGCCGCCGCACCGCACTCGGTGCCGGCATGGTGGCGGTGGCGCTCGCGATCGCCGTCGCAGTGGTGCCCTTCGCGGCGCGCGGCGCGGACCGCGAGGTGCTGCGTTCGGCCGTGGGGCCCGACATCGACCTGTCGGCCGAGGTGAGCCCGCTGTCGCAGTACCGCGCGCTGTTCGCCGACAGCCGCGCCGACGACGTGCTGTTCACGGTCGAGCCCGTCGTGACCGACGGCGTGGTGGGCATGCTCCCCGAGCGCGTGCGCCTCGCGACCCTCGATGCCTATGA
The DNA here is from genome assembly GCF_042267145.1 of Microbacterium sp. NPDC056044. Taxonomy (NCBI): domain Bacteria; kingdom Bacillati; phylum Actinomycetota; class Actinomycetes; order Micrococcales; family Microbacteriaceae; genus Microbacterium; species Microbacterium sp. NPDC056044. The sequence continues at coordinate 207,141 of NZ_JBHJWZ010000006.1, forward strand.
CGGCGAGGTGTTCCGTTCGGGCGGCGAGGGAGCTGTCGACGCCGGCCGCTTCATCCGGGTGCCGTCGGCGCTCGACGCCGGCGAGGGCACGCCGGTCGCGGCGCGCATCGAGGTCGACGCGTGGGACGGCATCTGGATGCCGACCGCCGGCCGTCTCGAGGCCGTCGCGTTCGACGGCGACCGGGCCGCGTCGCTCGCCGACCGCTTCTACTACAACTCCGCCGCGTCGGCGGGAGTGCAGACCGCCGGGGGAGGGTTCGAGCCGGGCGACGCGTTCGTGGTGCGCGGCATCGAGCCCGACGCCCCGCGGCTCGCCGAGCTGGACGCGCCCGGCAGCCCGGGCGGCGTCGCCGCGCCGGACAGCCTTCGCACGTGGCTCGACGAGCATGCCGTCGGGTCCGGCGGCGCCGCCCTCGACAGCGCGGTCGCGCTGCTCCGTGAGCGCGGCTACCTCAGCCACGGCCTCACCGAGGGCTCCGAGGGCTCCGGGGAGCCGGCGTGGGTGGCGGCGCTCCCCGACTACGCGTTCCAGCCCAGCGCCTCGGGCCACTCGCTCGCCCGCGTCGACACGATGTTCGCGCGACTGCTCGAACGCGAGACCGACCCCAAGGCCGTGGCTTCCGGCAACTTCGTCGCCGCGATCGGCGACGACGAGCAGTTCGCCGTCGCGGTGGCGCTCATGGCCCGCGAGCTCGGCTTCCCGTCCCGCGTGGTGCTGGGCGCGCGGCTGGCCGCAGCGGAGCCCGGGCTCTCGACGTGCGACGAAGGCGCCTGCCGCGCGCAGGATCTCACCGCATGGACCGAGGTGCAGTCGGCCGCCGGCGACTGGGTCGCGATCGACGTGACCCCGCAGTACGCCCAGTCGCCCAGCCTCGACACCACCGAGCAGCGCGACCCCGAGAACGTCACGGAGGTGCGGCCCGACGAGATCGAGGAGGTCGTGCCGCCCGAGCCCATGCAGGAGGACTCGGCCGCCGACCGACCTGCCGACGAGGACGACGGCACCGACCTGGCGTGGCTCTGGCCGATGCTGCGGATCGGCGGCATCGCGCTGCTGGTGCTGGTGCTCGCGCTCGGCCCGTTCCTCATCGTGATCGGGACGAAGGCCGCACGCCGCCGGTCCCGTCGTCGCACCGGCACGCCCGCCACCCGCGTCGCGGGCGGCTGGGACGAGTACGTCGACGCGGCGCTCGACACCGGCCGCGCAGCATCCCGCACCGCCACCCGCTCCGAGCTCGCCGCGGCCTTCGCGACTCCCGCCGGAGCCGCCCTCGCGCAGGGCGCCGACCGCGCCGTCTTCTCGCACGCGGACCTCTCGGCCGACGAGTCCCGGCGATACTGGGAGGCGGTCGACGCGGAGCGGCGCGCCCTGCGACGTGAGCGCGGTTTCTGGCGCGGAGCGCTTGCGACCGTATCGTTGAGATCGTTGTTCCGCCCGACGGCGCCCGAAAAGGGCGGCCGCACGCGATTCGCAGAGAGGGGGAGACGACGGGCCGAGCCCGCGCGTCCCATGCCATGAACGCCACTGATGCCACCGCAGCCGTCGTCGGCACCCTGTTCATCCTGCTGCTGTCCGCCGGTCTCTACGTGTGGACCGCGCTCGCGCTGTCGGCGGTGTTCCGCAAGTCCGGCGTCGAGGCCTGGAAGGCGTGGGTGCCGGTCCTCAACACCGTCGTCGTCCTCCAGCTGGCGGGCCTGTCGCCCTGGCTCGTGATCCTCATGTTCGTCCCGGTCGTGGGCCTCGTCTTCCTCGCGGTCTGGGCGATCGCGCTGTACCGCGTGAACGTCGCCTTCGGCTTCGGCCCCGGCATGACGGTGCTCGCCTTCCTGGCCTTCCCGGTCTGGGCGTCCGTCGTCGGCTGGGGGAGTGCGCGCTGGGTCGGACGGGAGACGGATGCTTCGTCCCCCGCTTCCTTCGGCGCAGGCGTCCGTCGTACGTCGGCCGAGGCGGCGTCGATCCCGCCGCTGCCGCAGTTCACCACACCCGGTGCGCCGACCGGGGCCTCTGAGGCGTACCCGTCAGCGCCGTCGGCCGCCGGTGCGGCGTACCCTCCGGCGCCGACCAGCGCCGGCGCCGGGTTCGCACCGCCGCCCGCATCCGCTCCTCCGGCCGGCGTGCCGACGCAGGTCGGGCCCGCGCCCGTGCCGCGGCCGATGCCCGACTCCGCCGCGGACGCCGCACCGGCGGCGGCCATCCCTCCGGCAGCCGCCGCGCCGACCGCTTCCGTCGCACCGGCCGCCGAGGCATCCGTTCCCTCCTCCGCGCCCGATGCCGCGCCGTCGGTCGCCGGCTGGACGCCGCCGCCGCTGCCCGGCCGGCCCGTCGCCGCTTCGCCCGCCGACGTGAGCAGGAACGGCTCGGGCGACGCCGACCCGTGGCAGGGCTTCGCGCTCGACGGCGTCGACCTGAGCGCCGAGGTCACCGGGGCTGTGCCCGGTGCGCCGGCGCCGATCTCGGCGGTGCCCGCGACGCCGCTCGCGTCCGTTCCTCCCGTCGCCTCGGTCACGCCCGGCGGCGGTCCCGCCCGCAGCACCGCCGAGCCCTTCGTCGCGCCCGAGACCGCCACCACCGGCGAGGACGGCATCACACGGCCGCCCGTCACGCGCGTGCCGGCCGCGCCCGCGGCGGGCGACGAGCGCGAGCCCTGGGCGCCCGCGCGCTCCCCGATGAACGAGGCCGAGGCGTTCCCCGAGATCTCAGGCCCCGTGTCGGCGATCCACGGCGCGCCGGACGCCGGCTCGCCGCGCTCGGCGCGGTCGTCGGTGTCGGCGTTCCACGCCAAGCCCGAGATCCCCGACGAGCACGAGATCCTCGAGCAGACGGTCATCGCCCGCCGGAAGCGCACCGACTGGTCGATCGTGCCGCCGAGCGGTGAGCCCGTCGCGCTCTCTTCGGAGATCGTGATCCTGGGTCGCCGGCCGGCCGCCGACCCGGCGCACCCGGGCGCACAGCTGGTCTCGATCCAGGACGGCACGGTGTCGAAGACGCATGCGCGCCTGCGGCTGCGTGACGACAAGTGGTACGTCACCGACCTCGGCTCCACCAACGGCGTGCTGTTCGCCACCGTGATGGGCACCGAGGTCGAGGCGCCTCCCGGCGAGGAGGTGGAGGCGGGCGACCGGTTCCTGCTGGGCGACGCCGAGGTCCGGCTGCGGCGGAGCAACGGGTGATCGATCCGGACGACGAGCGCACGGCCCTGTCGCGGCGCTCGGCGCCGGCGCCGGCCCCCGCGGCGGGGCCCCGCGCCGACGCCGACGACGCCCTCGACGACCGCACGCTCCCCTCGCGACGCGGTGGCCGTCGCGCCGCGGGAGCGGCCGACCGGGCCCCCGATCTGCCGGTCGACCTCGACGCGACCGCCGTCTCGTCGCGCTCGAGCGCGTCGTCCGAGACGGGGCTGCCGATGCCGGCGGCGACATCCGACAGCGGGATCCCGACGCAGGCGGCGACCGCGTCCGCGCAGCCCGGCCCGCGCCGCGGTGCGCACACGCCGGAGGACCCGCGGTCAGGCGCGACGATCGTCGCGCGCGGCCGCCGCGGCCCCGTGACGGCCGACCCCCGGACGGCAGAGGGCGAGCGGCCGGCCACGGATGCCCCCGCCCCGCTCGGACGGGTCGCCCACCGTCCCGAGGCCGAGCGCGTCGTCTACCCGGCCCGCGCGGTCCCGCCGACGACGGTGCCGCGCGGCGAGCCCGCCCGGCGCGAGCCGCAGCAGTACGTCGACACCGCCGCCGCCGACGCGGCCCGTCGCCGGCGCCGCCGGCGCCGCGCGATCGCGGTCGTGGCCGCGGCATCCGTCCTCCTCGTCGCGGGAGCGATCCTGCTCGTCGTCCTGGTGACCGGCGGCTGACGCACGCTCCCGAGCGCGGTATCGGCCGTGTCGCGGCGTGTCGCCAGCCTGTTGGGCGTGCGACGTGCTTCCGCGTTTGCCCGACCTCCGAAACCCACGTATCATGGATCGGGTGTGCGCTCACGCGCGCCGTCGACCGTGCCTCGGTGCGGAAAGCGGTGCGAGCGCCGCATCTCAGGGAACGGCCTGCGAACAGGCCACCCCCACGGCATACCCACCAACGAAAAGCGTGACAGTCATTCTGGCGCGTCGGTGGGTCAGCGTGAGCCCGCAGCGTCACGAATCGCAAGATCCGGATGCGGCGGGGGAGACCACGACGCTGTCACCGTGCAGCACAACAAGGAGAGAACGTGCCAACCATTCAGCAGTTGGTTCGCAAGGGTCGCTCGCCCAAGGTCTCGAAGACCAAGGCGCCGGCGCTCAAGGCGAACCCGCAGCAGGCGGGTGTCTGCACCCGCGTGTACACGACCACGCCCAAGAAGCCGAACTCGGCGATGCGCAAGGTCGCCCGTGTCAAGCTCCGCAACGGCACCGAGGTCACCGCCTACATCCCCGGCGAGGGCCACAACCTGCAGGAGCACTCGCTCGTGCTGGTCCGCGGCGGTCGTGTGAAGGACCTCCCCGGTGTCCGCTACAAGATCGTCCGCGGTGCGCTCGACACCCAGGCAGTCAAGAACCGTAAGCAGGCTCGCAGCCGCTACGGCGCGAAGAAGGGCTGAGAAAGATGCCTCGTAAGGGACCCGCCCCGAAGCGCCCCGTCGTCAACGACCCGGTCTACGGCGCACCGATCGTCAGCCAGCTCGTGAACAAGATCCTCGTCGACGGCAAGAAGTCGCTCGCCGAGTCGATCGTGTACAACGCCCTCAAGGGTGTCGAGGCGAAGAACGGCCAGGACGCCGTCGCCACGCTCAAGAAGGCGCTCGACAACGTGCGCCCGACCCTCGAGGTCAAGTCGCGCCGCGTCGGTGGCTCGACCTACCAGGTGCCGGTCGAGGTCAAGCCTCACCGCGCCAACACGCTCGCCCTCCGCTGGCTCGTGAGCTACGCCAAGGGTCGTCGTGAGAAGACGATGACCGAGCGCCTCCAGAACGAGATCCTGGACGCCTCGAACGGCCTCGGTGCCGCGGTCAAGCGCCGCGAAGACACCCACAAGATGGCCGAGTCGAACCGCGCCTTCGCGCACTACCGCTGGTAACCAGCATTCCCGCCGCTCCTGCGACCCGCGGGAGCGGCGGGCCCGCTACCACCTTCAACAGCTAAGGACACCCCGTGGCACAAGAAGTGCTCACCGACCTCAACAAGGTCCGCAACATCGGCATCATGGCGCACATCGATGCCGGCAAGACGACGACGACCGAGCGCATCCTGTTCTACACGGGCGTCAACCACAAGATCGGCGAGACGCACGACGGCGCTGCCACCACCGACTGGATGGAGCAGGAGCAGGAGCGCGGCATCACGATCACGTCGGCCGCCGTCACGTGCTTCTGGAACAAGAACCAGATCAACATCATCGACACGCCCGGCCACGTCGACTTCACGGTCGAGGTCGAGCGGTCGCTGCGCGTCCTCGACGGCGCGGTCGCCGTCTTCGACGGCAAGGAGGGCGTCGAGCCCCAGTCCGAGACCGTGTGGCGTCAGGCCGACAAGTACGACGTGCCCCGCATCTGCTTCGTCAACAAGATGGACAAGCTGGGCGCCGACTTCTACTTCACGGTCGACACCATCGTCAACCGCCTGAAGGCCAAGCCGCTCGTGCTCCAGCTGCCCATCGGCTCTGAGAGCGACTTCGTCGGCGTCATCGACCTCGTCGAGATGCGCGCGCTCGTGTGGCCCGGCGACGCCAAGGGCGACGTGACCATGGGCGCCAAGTACGAGATCCAGGAGATCCCGGCCGACCTCGCCGACAAGGCCGCGGAGTACCGCGAGATCCTGCTCGAGACGGTGGCCGAGTCCGACGAGGAGCTTCTCGAGAAGCACTTCGGCGGCGAGGAGCTCACGGTCGCCGAGATCAAGGCAGCGATCCGCAAGCTCACCATCGCCTCGGAGCTCTACCCCGTGCTCTGCGGCTCGGCGTTCAAGAACCGCGGCGTGCAGCCGATGCTCGACGCGGTCGTGGACTACCTCCCGTCGCCCCTCGACGTCCCCGCCATCGAGGCGAAGGACCCGAAGGACGAAGAGATCATCATCGAGCGTCACGCGGACCGCGACGAGCCGTTCGCGGCGCTCGCGTTCAAGATCGTGACGCACCCCTTCTTCGGTCGCCTGACCTACATCCGCGTCTACTCGGGTCACCTCGACTCGGGTGCCCAGGTCGTCAACGCGACCAAGGGCAAGAAGGAGCGCATCGGGAAGATCTTCCAGATGCACGCCAACAAGGAGATGCCGGTCGACTCGGTCACCGCCGGTCACATCTACGCGGTTATCGGCCTCAAGGACACCACCACCGGTGACACCCTGGCCGACAGCGCCAACCAGGTCGTCCTCGAGTCGATGACGTTCCCGGAGCCGGTCATCGAGGTCGCCATCGAGCCGAAGACCAAGGCCGACCAGGAGAAGCTGGGTCTCGCGATCCAGAAGCTCGCCGAAGAGGACCCGACGTTCCGCGTCGAGCAGAACGCCGAGACCGGCCAGACGGTCATCAAGGGCATGGGCGAGCTGCACCTCGACATCCTCGTGGACCGCATGAAGCGCGAGTTCAAGGTCGAGGCCAACGTCGGAAAGCCCCAGGTGGCGTACCGCGAGACGATCAAGAAGGCCGTCGAGCGTCACGACTACACCCACAAGAAGCAGACCGGTGGTTCGGGTCAGTTCGCGAAGATCCAGTTCGCGCTCGAGCCCCTCGAGGTCACGGCCGACAAGACGTACGAGTTCGAGAACAAGGTCACCGGTGGCCGCATCCCGCGCGAGTACATCGAGCCGACCAACCAGGGCTTCCAGGACGCCATGAACGTCGGCGTGCTCGCCGGCTACCCCATGGTGGGCGTGAAGGCCATCCTCATGGACGGTGCGTCGCACGACGTCGACTCCTCCGAGATGGCGTTCAAGATCGCGGGCTCCATGGGCTTCAAGGAGGCCGTCCGCAAGGCGAACCCCGTCATCCTCGAGCCGCTCATGGCGGTCGAGGTGCGTACTCCCGAGGAGTACATGGGCGACGTCATCGGCGACCTGAACTCGCGTCGTGGCCAGATCCAGTCGATGGAGGACGCCCAGGGCGTCAAGGTCGTCCGTGCGCTGGTGCCGCTGTCCGAGATGTTCGGCTACATCGGCGACCTGCGTTCGAAGACCTCGGGCCGCGCCGTCTACTCGATGGAGTTCGACAGCTACGCCGAGGTTCCTCGTGCCGTGGCCGACGAGATCGTCCAGAAGGTCAAGGGCGAGTAACCCTTTTCCGTCGGGATGCCTCGGTGACGAGGCATCCCGACGGCACAACTTCACACAGAATCAACAGAACCGTCTCTACTAAGGTGGAGATATCCCCGTAGACGACCGGCGCACACCAGCGCCCGGAACCTCTACACGAACGTCCTGAGGAGGACCCAGTGGCTAAGGCCAAGTTCGAGCGCACCAAGCCGCACGTGAACATCGGAACGATCGGTCACGTCGACCACGGCAAGACCACGCTCACCGCCGCAATCTCGAAGGTGCTCGCCGACACGTACCCGTCGGCCACCAACGTGCAGCGCGACTTCGCGTCGATCGACTCGGCTCCCGAGGAGCGTCAGCGCGGTATCACGATCAACATCTCGCACGTCGAGTACGAGACCCCGAAGCGTCACTACGCCCACGTCGACGCCCCGGGTCACGCCGACTACATCAAGAACATGATCACCGGTGCCGCTCAGATGGACGGCGCGATCCTCGTGGTCGCCGCCACCGACGGCCCGATGGCTCAGACGCGTGAGCACGTGCTGCTCGCCAAGCAGGTCGGCGTGCCCTACCTGCTCGTCGCGCTGAACAAGTCGGACATGGTCGACGACGAGGAGATCCTGGAGCTCGTCGAGCTCGAGGTCCGCGAGCTCCTCTCGTCGCAGGACTTCGACGGTGACAACGCTCCGGTCGTCCGCGTCTCGGGCCTCAAGGCTCTCGAGGGCGACGCCGAGTGGACCGCGAAGATCCTCGAGCTCATGGAGGCGGTCGACGCGTCGATCCCCGACCCGGTGCGTGACAAGGACAAGCCGTTCCTCATGCCCATCGAGGACGTCTTCACCATCACCGGCCGTGGCACGGTCGTCACGGGCCGCGCCGAGCGTGGCACGCTGGCCATCAACTCCGAGGTCGAGATCGTGGGTCTGCGCCCGACGCAGAAGACGATCGTCACCGGTATCGAGATGTTCCACAAGCAGCTCGACGAGGCCTGGGCCGGCGAGAACTGCGGTCTGCTCCTGCGCGGCACCAAGCGTGACGACGTCGAGCGCGGCCAGGTCGTCGTGAAGCCCGGTTCGGTCACCCCGCACACCAACTTCGAGGGCACGGCGTACATCCTGTCCAAGGAGGAGGGCGGCCGTCACAACCCGTTCTTCACGAACTACCGTCCGCAGTTCTACTTCCGCACCACCGACGTCACCGGCGTCATCACGCTGCCCGAGGGCACCGAGATGGTCATGCCCGGCGACACCACCGACATGACGGTCGAGCTGATCCAGCCGATCGCCATGGAGGAGGGCCTCGGCTACGCCATCCGTGAGGGTGGCCGCACCGTCGGCGCCGGCACGGTCACGAAGATCATCAAGTAAGTCTTCTGACTCACTGACGAACGCCCCCGAGCTTCGGCTCGGGGGCGTTCGGCATTCCCGCCGGCGCGCAGATTCGGCTCACTCGCGCGAACGATCGAGGCTGACCTCGATCGATCATGTCACCCAGCTCCGGCATCGAGACCGGCCGCCGCGTTGACCGCCTCTGCGAGGTAGGGGCCCAGGCTCTGAGAGTACGTTGCGGTGATGTGGTGCTGGTCCCGGTAGACCAGGACGTTGCCGATCACGGCTGGGCACGAATCGTTCGCACAGTAGGCGGCCGACATGTCGATCGCCGATCCGCCGGGCCCGGCAAGGGCGGCAGCGGCTGCGAAGGGATCGTTGCGCGAGAACGCGGCGGTCGGGGGCATCTCACAGGCGGAACCGGGCATCTGGTCCGTCGCGCTCTGAACGCAGGACTCCATATCGTCCGTCAGGTACGGGTTGTCGACCACCGCGACGACGTGTGCGCCCGCGGCGATGGCTGGAGCCCACGTGTCGGCCAGGCGCTGAGCGGTTGCGGAGGCCTCCTCTGGCGTGCGGTCCTGCCGGACCTGAGTAGTGAGGATCACGTCGTAGCCGCCCGACACCAGCATGTCGTCCAGCGACCGCTGGTAGGACTCGCGGGCATCGCCCTCGCTGGGCTTGACCCAGTTGCCGCCGTTCGCAACGAAGACGTCCAGCTGCCAGCCGAGCCCATCCAGGAGCGGGAGCAGACCCGGAACCAGCATCGCGCCATGGGAGTCACCCACGAGCGCAACCCGGAGCGCGGACGGGGACGCGCTGCCGTACCGGCAGTCGGTGCGGACCTCGGAGTTCGGAGCGGTCACGCTGCTCTTCGATAGGTAGCAGCCGAACGCTCCGTCGGTGTCGTCTCCACGGGCTGCAAGCGACGGCGTCAGCGTGCCGGCGAATTCTGGATCGGAGCAGGGCGCATCGGCAGACAAGAGCGCGCCCGCTCCGAAGCAGGATGCGCCGTCGGCGACCTCCTCGTCGATGCGAGCCTGTTCGGCGACGGTCTCGGCTCGGATCGAGGCGATCATCGCCCATGGACCGCCGATGAAGAAAAGCATGCCGGTGAGCATGAACGCGTATACGGGCAGGCGTCTCGACCAGAGAGTGGGGATGGCTCTTGGGGGGGATGGCGCAGCGGTCGCGTCGACGACCATCTCCGACGACATGCCCTTCTGCGCACCGACCGTTGCACGTTCTCTACGCATCGCTGCCGCACCCCGTCGGATGCGAGGGATACGCGTGACCCGACGGGCGGGGTCTTCGACGAAGGCCTTGGTGAGGGTGGCGAGGAGCAGCGTCGCGCCGAGGACGAGGATGCCCGTCATGAAGTCACTGTCGAGCCCGAGGACGAAGGGGCTGATGATGATCAACGGCCAGTGCCACAGATAGACCGAGTAGGAGATGTCGCCGAGGAACTGGATCGGGCCTGGATGCCAGAGGGCTTGCGGGGACCATGGGTGGTCGTCGTCACCCACCCACAGAAGGAATGCCGTGCCCAGCACCGGCAGCAGAGCGATCCATCCGGGGAAAGGGGTGTCGGCAGTGAAGAGGAGGGCGGAGCCGAGGACCGCGGCAAGGGCGAGCCAGGAGAGGAGCCGGTACGGGGACCATGGCGTGTTGTTCTTCCGGGACCCCGGCGAACCGCGTCTCGGGGCCGGGAGGAGGGCGACCAGGCCACCAGCGGCAAACTCCCACGCGCGGGTGGGGGTGATGAAGTAGGCGAACGGAGGGTTGGTGGCGGTCTCCCACACGGAGAAGGCCAGCGACGCCGCGAAGACGATGGCCAGTGTGATCGAGATGACCAGCAGCCGCGACGTTCTGAACACCTTCTTGGCCAAGAACACCGCCGCAACCACCAGCAGCGGCCACACGACGTAGAACTGCTCCTCCGTCGAGAGCGACCAATAGTGCTGAACCAGGCTGTCGCTGTTCTCGCTCGCGAGGTAATCCGTGGCGTTGAATGCGAGCAGCCAGTTCACGTAGTAGCCCGCCGCGCCGGCGATCTCCTGGAGATTCTGCACGAGGAGGCTTCTGGGGACGACCCACAACGCGAACACGACGCAGAACGCGAGCACCAAGAACGACGCCGGCAACAGGCGACGGATACGCCGGGCCCAGAATCGCGTAACCGACACCGACCCCGTGCGGGCTACCTCCGAGAGCAGATGCGCGGTGATCAGGTAGCCGGACACCACGAAGAACACATCGACGCCGATGTAGCCGCCCTGCAGAGTGTGCGGCCAAAGGTGAAACACCACCACCATGGTCACTGCCAGCGCACGCAGACCTTGGATGTCGAGACGCTTGAGTTGCATCCAAGTCCTCTTGTGGGTGTGGCGCGATTGGCGTGTTGGGGTCAGTCGAGGTGTGGCGTCCGTCGCGTCGCGTTGCTGCGGTCGCCCGCGCTACGGCGGGCTCGCCTAGGCCAGGCGTAGCTCCGCGCGACCGGTTCTAGGGTTGCTCGGGAGCGACCTTCAGCACGACCGCACGTCCTAGCGCGCGATTGATCGACACCCCGTCGATCTCAAGCCACTCGTCGCGGATCTGCTGCTCATCGCTCCGGTTGATGTCGTCCAGAACCACAAGCGCGCCGCTGTCGGCGACCTTGGATCGAATCATCGGCAACGCGGGTTGCCGTGCGCGATCCGACGTCGTGCCGGGCGGACCGTCCACAAGCGCCAGCGAGATGGGACCGACGTCCGCGATCGTGGCCGCGTCGTACCATTCACCCTCCCAGTCTCCGATCTGCAGCGGCTGCAGCGCAGCGACACGAAGTTCGACGTCCGTGCGTTCGTGCCGAGCGAGGAGGCGGCGCGTCTCCAAAGCCCAATCTTCATCGTGATCGAGCGAGATGATCCGGATCGGACGCTCTCGCTGCGCGTTCGCGAGCGAGAGCCAGAGGGTCGATAGCCCGCCACCGAACTCGATGACGGTGGTCCCGTCCGGCAGGTCGGGAATCGTCGCCGCGAGGTAGGCGAACATCTCGGGTGTCGCCGACCAGTCGGAGAAGCCGCCGATATCCAAGGCGACGTCGAGCCGGCGCGTGAGCGACGCGATCGCAAACGCGTCACGCGTGACCAGCTTCCGAGTCCGCTCCGGCGTCCGGGACTCGATTCGTCCGAGTCTTTGGCTCAGGTGTTCGTGTGCGTTGACCCTATCGTCCGCTCGCGCGGTCTCGTCCGCCTCGAGGCGTGCAAGAGACGTCGGCAGGGACTCGAGCTGCGTCAGCGTGCGTCGGGTCCTTCCGAACTCGCGCTCGACCCGGAACAGCCTGGTCTCGGAGCTTCGAAGTTGCTGCAAGGTCCTGCGGTGCATGAGGACCGTTGCGCAGAAGGCGGCAAGGACGCCGAGCGAACCCGCGACCCACGCGACGGTCACGCTCCCGATGATCCCTGCCACGCACACGACGATCACAGCGCCGACGACGACGACCGCGGCCGCAGGAAGAAGTATCTTCTTCACGCGGCGCAGGGCACCCCGCACGCGGCGAACCCCGCCGCGTGCGGCTCTGACGTGAAAAGCCGGACGTGGGGTCGTCCGAGTCGCTGCCTGCGACCATCGCCCTTTGCTCATCTGCTGAATCGCTTCCCACCGGTTTCTGTCCTCGGCGGAGCCGAGAACCGGCGCCGGTACGAGGTCCAGGAGTTGTTTGAGTTCACCAGCAAGGTGTACCCGTTGTTCGCGGTCTCGTGCATCGCGCGCCGGGCGTGACGTGAAGGCTTTCACCTGATCCCAGGAGGCGCCGTGGATCTGGCTGGTACTCAGATCGACCAGTGCGACCGAAGCGCCTGCTGCGGTGAGACGCCTCGCGCGCTCGATGTCGGCAGCGACGCGACGCTGGAGGTCGCGCTCGCGGTCCACGCCCGCACGGAGCCGCCGGATGTGCACGGCCAGTGGCACTGCGGCTATCCGGCTCGCCCCCAGCAGAGCGGATGTCGCGACCACCGATTCCGCAGTTCCTGCATCAAGTTCGAGGCATACGCGCTCCGCGAGATCGCGCCGCATGAGCATGCACCCGACGATGTCGGCGCGAACAAGGCCCGGTGCCACGGCCAAGGTCATCGGGCCGAGCCGGTCGAGGTCCACGACGTCATCGAGGGACGTGGACAACCGGGTCGGGTGAAAACGGACATATCGCCCCAGGGCGAGGTCGGCATCGGCCGTCCGCGCTGCTCGGAGCAACGCAGCAAGCGCTCCCGCCGGCACCAGATCCTCACCTTCGAGGAAGAGGACGTAGTCTCCCCGAGCGACGCCCACGGCGGCGGCGAGCGACGCTTGATCGCTGTCCGAGGAAGTAAGAACCTGCGCGCGCGGGTCTCTTGCGAGGACCTCGGCCAGGTGAGGGTCGAGAAGGGTCGTGTCGGTGATGACCACGGTGACGTCGAGGTGCACGTCCTGATCGTCCAGAATCGACGAGAGCGTCTCGACCGCGCTGGCATGCCAAGCCTGCAGCGCGATCACGACACTGATGTCGGTATGAGTGCGATCGCTAGGCATTGGCCACCCGTTCGAGAATTCGGAGATATGCGCGTGACATGTCGTAGGGCGTCCAGTCCCTGGCGTACTGACGGGCCGCATCGGAGTCGGACCGCGCGGTGCCCAATGCGCTGATGATCGACTCGGCAAGCGGGGAGACGTCGTCGGTGTCGGCATCGTAGGTGTGGACCCACGACTCTCCGCTGTACACGCTCGCCAGAGCCGTGTTGCTCGGGATGATGACCGGTCGCCCGTAGGTCGCGGCGAGCAGGAGGCTGCCGGAGTTGAGCACTCGTTGGTATGGCAGCGCAATGATGTCGGCTGCACATACCCAGTTCGCCAGCGTCCTGTCCGGAACCCGCCGATTCCATCGGACGGTCCGGGCCCGCTTCGGCATCACCTCCTTGAGCCAGGCGCTGTCGCCATGGCGTGCTGCGCCCGCGACCAGCAACGTGAGGTCGGAGACTTTGTCGACGGCGACGTCGACGGCGGCGCACAGCGTGCCGATGCCTTTGTAGCGGCGTAGTTGCCCGACGAATCCGACGACGTGGTGACCCGCCTCGATGCCCAGCTCCTTCCGCGCCTCGGGTGCCGTCTGTTCGTGGCCATAGATGCCGAGGTAGCTCGAATGCCGGAGCGTCACCAACTTGGCCGCAGGGAGGGTGTAGCTGGCTGACACCGCGTCGGCGGTGTGATCGTGCAATTGGATGATCGCGTCCGAGCGATCCGCCAGCGCCTCAGCGATCCGGACTTCGAACTCCGGCCATGGTGTGTCGTGCGCGATCTCGTTGTGCACGGTCCAGAGCAACTTCGCTCCCCGGGACTTGAGGCGATCCAGGATCGAGACGAACTCGTCCACCTTGGCTGATGCCACGTCCCGGTCGGCCGCTGCTTGCAGCACCGGTGCCGTCCAGTGGATATGAACGACATCACCAGCGTCGACGGCATCGTCCAAATCCGCAACCGATCGCACGCCGATGATCGACCAACCTGCGGCAACCGGCGCGACGTGCGCCATCGTCAGGTATGGATTGCTGACGTACATCGGGTACACGATTAACCGGGACGACACCGCGCCAGTGTAGACGAACGAAAGCATCGGCATTTCCGGGCGAGAGCGCATGAATCGGGCTCGAATCGCGTCCGACGGCCGACCACGATCGGGAGCCGGCAGTGTGCCGGCACCTTCGCGCAATCGGTCCGTGCGCTGGCGGGAATGCCGATCGATTAGAGTATCGGCATGTCAAAACCTGGGAGACTCCTGATACGGACGTTCCCGCCGAATCGGAATCCGAACCCTGGTGGCATCCTGCAGGCGTGGGCGCTGCAGCGCGTCCTGTCGACTTTCGGTGCCGACGTGGTGACGGATGGCACCAAGACCAACCAACGCTCTCGTCCACCCGTTCCTTCGCGGTATCAGCGGCTCCAACGCAAGATCTCCGCACGGTTGCGCCCAGGACTCGACAAGGATCGCAAGGCGGCGCTCGCGAAGGTCAACAGTCGTGTGCTCTCATTCGCGCGCCGCGAGATCGAGCAGCGGCCGTTGTACTCGGGTCGTGCAGCTGACAGCGAACTTGTGGCGTGGCCCGATGCATTCATCGCGGGCAGTGATCAAGTCTGGAACCCGGTCTACTGCGACGTGCCGAGCTTCCTCTTCGACTTCGTCGGAGAGGACGACCCTCGACCGAGAGTCGTGTATGCGGCGTCGTTCGGGTCCGACAACCCGCCGTTCGATCCCGCCCTCATCGCCGAAACAGCTCCTCTGGCTTCGAGGCTCAACGCGGTCTCCGTCCGGGAGGAGTCGGCCGTGCGCCTCTGCCGGGAGTACTGGGGGATCGAAGCGGTGCGCGTCGTGGACCCGACCATGCTGCTCGAGCCGTCCGCATACCGCGCGGTCTACGAGGCGAACACCGATGCGGACCTGCCGTCGGGCGGGCTAGCGGTGTATCTGCTCGATCGGACGCCAGCGAAGCAGTCGGCCGCGAGGCTCCTGAGTACGGTGTACGGCACCGAAAAGGCCCTCTGGGCGGATGAACCGCCGGGTACGGCGGCCACCCGCTCTCACCCCGCCGAGTATTCGCGTCCGACTGTCGAGGAGTGGCTGAGCTCGATCGCCATGAGCAACGCCGTGCTGACCGACTCCTATCACGGTGCGATTTTCTCGATACTGTTCAATCGCCCGTTCTTGGTGTTCCCGAACCCGAAACGCGGTGTCGCCCGATTCGATACGCTCCTCGGCGTCTTCGGGCTGCAAGACCGGATCGCTCGCGGCGACAGTCACGATATCGACCGCATGGCTGCGCCCATCGACTGGACGCGCGTGAACGCGTTGATCGCCGATGAGCGTGAACGTGGGATCGCCTTTCTTCGTGATGCGTTGGCTCAGGTGCTCCGTGTCGAGTCAGCGCCCGCCGTTGACATCACCGCGGGTGGAGGCGAGTAGTGGCATTCACCATCACTGATGTCGTCGCTCGAGGTCTGTGTGTCGGGTGTGGTGCCTGTGCCGTGAGGACGGACGGCAAGGTCGCCGTCACACTGGGCCGATACAGAAGTTACGAGGCGTCTGTTCCCGGGGATCTGAGCGCTGCTGAGCTCAGCGCGGCAAGTCGCGTGTGCCCGATGTCCGACGATGGACCCGACGAGGATGAGCTGGCCGCCGCCAGGTTCGGTGACATGGACCGGCATCCTCGCATCGGCCATTGGCTGGGTGCGTTCGCTGGGCGCATCACCGACGACGATCGAGTCGTAGACAGCAGCTCTGGCGGCCTCACGACCTGGTTCCTTGCGCGCCTGCTCGAGGCGGGCGAGGTCGACGGGGTGATCCATGTGGGTCGCGCTACGGACTCGGGTGCCGCCTTCGAGTTCGTGGTGTCGCGTACGATCGCGGAGCTCGACGCCCGGCGCAAGTCGATGTACACGTCCGCATCGTTGCAGAGCGGTCTTGACGAGATCCGTGGTCTCGGCGGGCGGTACGCGATCGTCGGTGTCCCCTGTTTCATCAAGGCCGCGCGTCGCCTCGCGCTGGAGTCGCCCGAACTCCGCGACCAACTGCGCTACTTCGTGGGAATCGTCTGCGGTCACCTGA
Source organism: Microbacterium sp. NPDC056044 (assembly GCF_042267145.1). NCBI lineage: Bacteria > Bacillati > Actinomycetota > Actinomycetes > Micrococcales > Microbacteriaceae > Microbacterium > Microbacterium sp. NPDC056044. The sequence goes on from NZ_JBHJWZ010000006.1 coordinate 223,301, forward strand.
AGTCGCAGTTCTTCGGAGAATCGCTCGCGTGGCAGGCCGGTGTATCACCCGACCAGCTCGAGACCGTCGACTTCCGGGTCAAGAACCGTTCGCGTCCTGCCGGCGATTACGACTTCCAGGCGACTGCCAAAGATGGAACGATTCACACCCTGAGGACCCGCAAGGCCATCGACGGGAACTGGGGGCACGGAGCTTTCCAGCCCGAGGCATGCAACTTCTGCGATGACATCTTCGCCGAGACCGCCGATGTCGTGTTCGGCGATGCCTGGCTGCCTGAGTACTCCAAGGACTGGCGCGGCACGAACGTGGTGGTCGTCCGCGACGAGACGCTCCTGGCGTTGTTCGAAGGCGGCGCAGAGACTGGCGAGATCGCCATCGAGCCGCTCGGGCCCGACCGCGTGGCGGATTCGCAGGGCGGGAACTTCCGGCACCGCCGCGATGGCCTCCGGGTGCGGCTCTCGGACGACATCAGCCGCGGTCTACCCGTACCGAAGAAGCGCTTCACCCCATCGACTCGGCACGTCACGCGACAGCGTCGCGCGCTGATCCGTCAGCGCAGGAAGATGTCTCAGGTGAGTCTGCGAGCATTCGCGGAGGCACGCGAGGCCAACGACCTCGAGGTGTACCGCCAGGCTCTTCGGCCGGAGATCGCCAAGTACCGGGCGATCGAACACCCCCCCACGATCGCCAAGCGATGGGATCGGCTGCGGCAACGCGTGCGCGCGATGGTGAAGCGCGTCGACCGCGATCAATAGCGCGTCGCCGCGATGCCGATGCGCGGCAGTCTCGATCGTGGATCGAGACTGCGATTCTTCGCTGCTCCGATGAAAGGAATCACGATTGCTCGCCTTTGTGACCTCACTCCGGCACCCCCAGAATTCCAACGACTACAGCCAGGTCGAGGCACTCCTGCAGAGCACACTCGCCTCGATCTCCGCCCAGACCGATGACGACTACATCGTCATCGTGGTGGGCAACCGCGCGCCGTCGTTCGCGCTGCCGGAGCGCGTCGAGTACGTCCAGGTGGCATTTGATGCTCCGGCGCCGCCCGGCAACCCGACCTCTCGTGATGATGTGCGGCGGGACAAGGGTCGAAAGCTCGCTGTCGGGCTGATCGCGGCGCGCAGGCACGAACCTGACTACGCGATGATCTTCGATGCTGACGACTACCTGCACCGTGACCTCGTCAAGTTCACGGTCGACAACCCCGGAAAAGATGGCTGGGTGGTGAGCAGCGGCTGGATCTATTCCAAGCGACGCAACAGCTACCGGCGACTGAACCGCTTCAACACCTGGTGCGGAAGCTGCTACATCGTCGACTACGACATCTTCGGGGTGCCGAGCGATATCGGCACCGACGCGACAGAGGAAGAGCTGCGCTCCGGGTTCGGCGAGCGACTGGACGGCATCATCGCGACGCATCGGGGCGACGCGTGGTATCGGGAACACGGCTACGACCTTGAGCCGCTGCCCTGGCCCGGCGTGGTCTACCACGTCGATACCGGCGAGAACCGCTCGCGCAAGTCGCTCACGGGAATGGCGTTGTCGATGACGCCGCAGTTCGCCGCCGAGTTCGCCATCCCTCCGAGCCACGGCCGGCTGCTGACGTGGCTTCACGCAAGGGGCCCCGTCCCACGCTGGCAGACCTTCAGGGGGCGCCATCCCGGCATCGTTCCGTGGTCGCGGGCGCGCAAGCAGAGCTAACAACCGACGACTCGCGGGCCTCGACGGTCCGCGTACCGACGCGTTATCAGCGGCCCGGGCAGACCCGGGCCGATTTCGCGTCTGGGAAACGCCCGAGCATACCCGTCACGCGACACGCCCGAGTTTGCGACACGCCCGGGCTGCACGTAGACTAGTGAGGTTCCACATTCCGACGCCCCTCTTGGCGTGCGTCGGATCACTGCCAGGGCAGTGCATAGGCAGCGCGAATGCGCAGGGTCCTAGGCCGCGGGCAGCAGAACCACCACATCACGAATCCACCTCGGGCGGAGCCTTGCTTCGCGCGCGGGGAGGACGGATGCCGGGACGCAGCGCTTCGGCGCGGCACCCGGATTGACAGCAGAACAGCGGTGCAGCACGCACTGCGTAAGCGGTGCAGAAGTGCCATGGCGCTTTGCGCCACGTGCGTCCAATGCCACAGGGGTATGACGCGAGAAAGAGAGTGAGCAGACAATGGCGGGACAGAAGATCCGCATTCGCCTGAAGTCGTACGACCACGAGGTCATCGACTCGTCGGCGCGAAAGATCGTCGACACCGTGACCCGTGCGGGCGCGACGGTCGTGGGCCCCGTGCCCCTTCCGACGGAGAAGAACGTGATCGCCGTGATCCGTTCTCCCCACAAGTACAAGGACAGCCGCGAGCACTTCGAGATGCGCACCCACAAGCGTCTGATCGACATCATCGATCCGACGCCCAAGGCTGTCGACTCGCTCATGCGCCTCGACCTTCCGGCCGATGTCAACATCGAGATCAAGCTCTGAGGTTCGACATGGCTGACATCAACAACAAGACTTCCAAGGGTCTGCTCGGCACCAAGCTCGGCATGACCCAGGTGTGGGACGAGAACGGCAAGCTCGTTCCCGTCACCGTCATCGAGATCGCGCCCAACGTGGTCACGCAGGTCCGTACCCCCGAGAAGGACGGCTACAAGGCCGTTCAGATCGCCTACGGCCAGATCGACCCCCGCAAGGTGAACCAGCCCCTCACGGCCCACTTCGAGGCCGCGGGTGTCACCCCGCGCCGTCACCTCACCGAGATCCGCACCGCGGACGCCGCTGACTACTCACTCGGTCAGGAGCTCACGGTGGACGGCACGTTCGAGGCCGGCCAGCTGGTCGACGTCGTCGGCACCAGCAAGGGCAAGGGCACCGCAGGTGTCATGAAGCGTCACAACTTCAAGGGTGTCTCCGCCTCGCACGGTGCGCACCGCAACCACCGCAAGCCCGGCTCGATCGGCGCCTCGTCGACCCCGAGCCGCGTCTTCAAGGGCATGCGCATGGCCGGCCGTATGGGTGGCGAGCGCGTGACCGTCCTCAACCTCAAGGTGCACGCCATCGACGCCGAGAAGGGTCTGCTGCTCGTCAAGGGCGCCGTCCCCGGTGCTCGCGGCCGCATCGTCTACGTCCGCAACGCAGTGAAGGGTGCCTGATCTCATGGCTGACTCGACTCTCGCGCTCGACGTCGTGAAGGCAGACGGCACGGCGGCTGGTTCCGTCCAGCTGCCTGCTGCGATCTTCGACGTCAAGACGAACATCCCGCTCATCCACCAGGTCGTCGTCGCGCAGCTCGCGGCGGCTCGCCAGGGCACCCACTCGACCAAGCGTCGCGGTGAGGTCTCGGGCGCCGGCCGCAAGCCCTTCAAGCAGAAGGGCACGGGTAACGCCCGTCAGGGCTCGATCCGCGCGCCGCACATGACCGGTGGTGGCATCGTCCACGGCCCGAAGCCGCGCGACTACTCGCAGCGCACCCCCAAGAAGATGATCGCGGCCGCCCTGCTGGGCGCGCTCAGCGACCGTGCTCGCGGCGAGCGTCTCCACGTCGTGGAGTCGTTCGGCATCGAGGGTGCTCCGTCGACCAAGGCAGCCGCTGCGGTCCTGACCGGTCTCGGCGCCACCAAGAACGTGCTCGTGGTCGTGGACCGCTCGGACGACATCAGCGTCCTCAGCGTCCGCAACATCGCGTTCGCGCACGTGCTGCCGGCTGACCAGCTCAACGCATACGACGTGCTCGTCTCGGACGACATCGTCTTCACCAAGGCCGCCTACGACGCGTTCGTCGCGTCGAAGAGCGCCGCCACCGAGGAGGTCTCGGCATGACCGCCGTCAACAAGGACCCGCGCGACATCATCCTGAAGCCGGTCGTTTCGGAGAAGAGCTACGGGCTCATCGACGAGGGCAAGTACACGTTCCTCGTCGACCCTCGCGCCTCGAAGACCGAGATCAAGCTCGCCATCGAGAAGATCTTCGGCGTCAAGGTCGCAGCGGTCAACACGCTCAACCGTGCGGGCAAGGCCCGTCGCACCCGCTTCGGCACCGGCAAGCGCAAGGACACCAAGCGCGCCATCGTGACCCTGAAGTCGGGCACCATCGACATCTTCACGGCAGTCGGCTGACGGTCGGGATAGAGGACTAGAGATATGGCTATTCGCAAGTACAAGCCCACGACCCCGGGTCGCCGCGGCTCGTCGGTGGCCGACTTCGCCGAGATCACCCGATCGACGCCTGAGAAGTCGCTCCTCCGCCCGCTCAGCAAGACCGGTGGCCGCAACAACCAGGGCCGCATCACCACGCGTCACATCGGTGGTGGCCACAAGCGTCAGTACCGCGTCATCGACTTCCGTCGTAACGACAAGGACGGCATCAACGCCAAGGTCGCTCACATCGAGTACGACCCCAACCGCACCGCGCGCATCGCGCTCCTGCACTACTTCGACGGCGAGAAGCGCTACATCATCGCGCCGAACAAGCTGTCGCAGGGCGACATCGTCGAGTCGGGTCCCTCGGCCGACATCAAGCCGGGCAACAACCTGCCGCTGAAGAACATCCCCACCGGTACCGTGATCCACGCGATCGAGCTCCGCCCCGGCGGCGGCGCGAAGCTGGCCCGCTCGGCCGGTGCGTCGGTTCGCCTCGTGGCGAAGGACGGCCCCTACGCCCAGCTGCGTCTGCCCTCGGGCGAGATCCGCAACGTCGATGCGCGCTGCCGCGCGACCGTCGGCGAGGTGGGCAACGCCGAGCAGTCGAACATCAACTGGGGCAAGGCCGGCCGTAACCGCTGGAAGGGCATCCGCCCGACCGTCCGCGGTGTCGCCATGAACCCGGTCGACCACCCGCACGGTGGTGGTGAGGGTAAGACCTCGGGTGGTCGTCACCCTGTTTCGCCGTGGGGTCAGGCCGAGGGCCGCACCCGTCACGCGAACAAGGAAAGCGACAAGTACATCGTCCGTCGTCGCAACGCCGGCAAGAAGCGGAAGTAGGAGTAGAGGAAGATGCCTCGCAGCCTTAAGAAGGGCCCCTTCGTCGACGAGCACCTGCTTCGCAAGGTCGTCGTCCAGAACGAAGCCGGCACCAAGAACGTCATCAAGACCTGGTCGCGCCGTTCGATGATCATCCCGGCCATGCTGGGTCACACCATCGCCGTGCACGACGGACGCAAGCACATCCCCGTGTTCGTGTCCGAGACCATGGTCGGCCACAAGCTGGGCGAGTTCGCGCCCACCCGCACCTTCCGCGGCCACGTGAAGGACGACAAGAAGGGCCGCCGCCGCTGACGCGGGGGCAGAGGAGAGAGAAATGGTGGAGTCCATCGCACGCGTGCGACACATCCGCGTGACCCCTCAGAAGGCTCGTCGTGTCGTTGCGCTCATCAAGGGCAAGCAGGCTGAGGAGGCCCTGGCCATCCTCAAGTTCGCACCGCAGGGTGCGAGCGAGCCGATCTACAAGCTCGTCGCCGCCGCGATCGCGAACGCTCGCGTCAAGGCGGACAAGGATGGCGAGTACCTGGACGAGCAGGACCTGTACGTGAAGAACGCGTACGTCGACGAGGGCACGACGCTCAAGCGTTTCCAGCCCCGCGCACAGGGTCGCGCCTTCCAGATCAAGAAGCGCACCAGCCACATCACCGTCGTGCTCTCGACCCCCGAGGTCGCTGAGACGGCGCCGGCTGCCAAGAGCAAGAAGGCGAGCAAGTAATGGGACAGAAAGTCCACCCGTACGGCTTCCGCCTCGGCATCACGACCGACCACGTGTCGCGTTGGTTCTCGGACTCGACGAAGCCCGGCCAGCGTTACGCCGACTACGTCGCCGAGGACATCCGCATCCGCAAGCTCCTGCAGACCCAGCTCGACCGGGCCGGCGTGAGCAACATCGAGATCGAGCGCACCCGTGACCGCGTTCGCGTCGACATCCACACCGCCCGCCCGGGCATCGTGATCGGTCGCCGCGGCGCCGAGGCCGAGCGCATCCGCGCCGACCTCGAGAAGCTCACCGGCAAGCAGATCCAGCTGAACATCCTCGAGGTCAAGAACCCCGAGGCCGACGCTCAGCTCGTCGCGCAGGGCATCGCCGAGCAGCTCACCGCTCGCGTGGCGTTCCGTCGCGCGATGCGCAAGGGCCTGCAGGGCGCTCAGCGCGCCGGCGCCAAGGGCGTCCGCATCCAGGTCTCCGGCCGCCTCGGCGGCGCCGAGATGAGCCGCTCGGAGTTCTACCGCGAGGGTCGTGTGCCGCTGCACACGCTGCGCGCGAACATCGACTACGGCTTCTACGAGGCGAAGACCACCTTCGGCCGCATCGGCGTGAAGGTCTGGATCTACAAGGGCGACCTGACCAACAAGGAGCTCGCTCGCGAGCAGGCCAACGCGCCGAAGTCGGACCGTCGTCGTGACGACCGTCGTGGCGGCCCGCGTGGCGACCGCGGCGAGCGTGGCGGCGAGCGCCGCAACGAGGCCCCCGTGGCAGAAGGAGCGTCGGCGTAATGCTCATCCCCCGCAAGGTCAAGTACCGCAAGCAGCACCACCCCGGCCGTTCGGGCCAGGCCACCGGTGGCACCAAGGTGTCGTTCGGTGAGTTCGGCATCCAGGCCCTCACGCCCGCTTACGTGACCAACCGTCAGATCGAGTCCGCTCGTATCGCCATGACGCGTCACATCAAGCGTGGCGGAAAGGTGTGGATCAACATCTACCCCGACCGTCCGCTCACGAAGAAGCCGGCCGAAACCCGCATGGGTTCCGGTAAGGGTTCGCCCGAGTGGTGGGTCGCAAACGTCAAGCCGGGTCGCGTCCTCTTCGAGGTCGCCGGCGTCAACGAGGAACTCGCTCGTGAGGCCCTGACCCGTGCCATCCACAAGCTGCCGCTCAAGGCACGCATCATCAAGCGCGAGGAGGGCGACGCGTAATGGCGATCGGCACCAAGACGCTCGCCCCGAGCGAGCTCGACACGTTCGAAGACCAGCGCCTCGTCGAGGAGCTGCGCAAGGCCAAGGAAGAGCTGTTCAACCTGCGCTTCCAGTCGGCCACCGGCCAGCTCGAGAGCCACGGCCGCATCCGTGCGGTCAAGCGCGACATCGCGCGGCTCTACACCGTGATCCGTGAGCGCGAGCTCGGCATCCGTGCCACGCCCGCGCCGCTGGAGACCGCGACGAAGGCGAAGAAGACGAAGGCCAAGAAGGCGGATGCCGCTGACGAGGCCGCGAAGGAAGAGGCCGAGTGATGGCTGACAAGAAGCAGGCCGCCGAGGTCGAGCACGGCGAGCACGACGTTCGCGACGCCGACGCCCGCGGTTACCGCAAGGCCCGTCGTGGCTACGTCGTCAGCGACAAGATGGACAAGACCATCGTCGTCGAGGTCGAGGACCGCGTGAAGCACCCGCTCTACGGCAAGGTCATCCGCCGCACCTCCAAGGTGAAGGCGCACGACGAGACGAACTCCGCCGGCATCGGCGACCTCGTCCTCATCAACGAGACCCGCCCGCTCAGCGCCACCAAGCGCTGGCGTCTGGTCGAGATCCTGGAGAAGGCCAAGTGATTCAGAACGAGTCCCGCCTCAAGGTCGCCGACAACACGGGCGCCAAGGAGCTGCTCACCATCCGCGTTCTCGGCGGCTCGAACCGCCGTTACGCGGGCGTGGGTGACATCATCGTGGCCACCGTCAAGGACGCGATCCCGGGCGGCAACGTCAAGAAGGGCGACGTGGTCAAGGCCGTCGTCGTCCGCACCGTCAAGCAGACCCGTCGTGCCGACGGTTCGTACATCAAGTTCGACGAGAACGCCGCCGTCATCCTGAAGAACGACGGGGAGCCCCGCGGCACCCGCATCTTCGGACCGGTCGGTCGTGAGCTTCGCGACAAGAAGTTCATGAAGATCGTCTCGCTCGCACCGGAGGTGATCTGACCCCATGGCCAAGATCAAGAAGGGTGACCTGGTTCAGGTCATCACGGGCAAGAAGCAGGACAAGGGCGGCGACCGCGGCAAGCAGGGCAAGGTCCTCGAGGTCCTGTCCGAGCAGAACCGCGTCATCGTCGAGGGCGTGAACTACGTCACGAAGCACAACCGTGTCGGTCAGTCGCAGCGCGGCACCAAGACGGGCGGCATCGAGACGATGGAAGCCCCCATCCACATCTCCAACGTCCAGATCGTCGACCCCTCGACCAAGAAGCCGACGCGTGTCGGTCACCGTGTCGAGGAGCAGACCAAGGACGGCGTGAAGCGCAACGTTCGCGTGCGCTACGCGAAGAAGTCAGGCAAGGACCTCTGAATATGAGCACCACCGCCCTCGAGACTGGCAAAATCCAGCCTCGTCTGAAGGCCAAGTACAACGCCGAGATCAAGAAGGCGCTGCAGGACGAGTTCGGCTACGAGAACGTCATGCAGATCCCTGGCCTCGTCAAGGTCGTCGTGAACACCGGTGTCGGCGAGGCAGCTCGCGACAGCAAGGTGATCGATGGCGCGGTCGACGACCTCACCAAGATCACCGGCCAGAAGCCGGTCGTGACCAAGGCCCGCAAGTCCATCGCGCAGTTCAAGCTGCGTGAGGGCCAGGCCATCGGCGCGCACGTCACCCTCCGCGGCGACCGCGCGTGGGAGTTCATCGACCGTCTCGTCAACCTCGCCCTGCCCCGTATCCGCGACTTCCGCGGCCTCTCGGGCAAGCAGTTCGACGGCAACGGCAACTACACCTTCGGTCTCCAGGAGCAGTCCGTGTTCCACGAGATCAACCAGGACAAGATCGACCGCGTCCGCGGCTTTGACATCACCATCGTGACGACCGCGAAGACGGACGCCGAGGGCCGCGCACTCCTGCGCGCACTGGGCTTCCCGTTCAAGTCGGACGACGCGCAGGCGTAATTCCTGAAACGGATGCCTCGACCCGGCGCTCGCGCCCGGGTCGAGGCATCCGGATCCGACAACTGAATATGGCAGATCATGGAAGGTCGTCTGGCGTGTAACGCCAGCCGATACCTCGTGAACAAAGGAATCAAGAAATGACAATGACAGACCCGGTCGCAGACATGCTGACCCGTCTGCGCAACGCGAACTCGGCGCACCACGACTCCGTGTCGCTGCCGAGCTCCAAGCTCAAGACCCACATCGCCGAGATCCTCAAGCAGGAGGGTTACATCTCCGCGTGGGAGGTCAGCGACGCCCGCGTCGGCTCGACCCTCACCCTGACGCTGAAGTACGGCCCGAACCGCGAGCGGTCGATCGCCGGCATCAAGCGCGTCTCGAAGCCCGGCCTCCGCGTGTACGCGAAGTCGACCGAGATCCCTCGCGTCCTCGGCGGCCTCGGCGTCGCGATCCTGTCCACCTCCTCCGGTCTTCTCACGGACCGTCAGGCAGAGCAGAAGGGCGTGGGTGGGGAAGTCCTCGCCTACGTGTGGTGATCTGACATGTCGCGTATCGGTCGTCTTCCGATCGACATCCCCGCCGGCGTGACCGTTTCGGTCGATGGCCAGGATGTCGCCGTCAAGGGCCCCAAGGGCGAGCTCGTGCTCTCCGTGGCCCGTCCCATCGAAGTCAAGGTCGAGGACAGCCAGGTCGTCGTGACCCGTCCCGACGACGAGCGCGCTTCGCGTTCGCTCCACGGCCTGACCCGCACGCTCATCAACAACAACATCATCGGTGTCACCCAGGGCTACACCAAGGGTCTCGAGGTCGTCGGCACGGGTTACCGCGTCGCGCAGAAGGGCACGGCGGTCGAGTTCGCTCTCGGCTTCTCGCACCCCGTCCTCGTCGAGGCGCCCGAGGGCATCACGCTGACCGTCGAGGGCAACAACAAGCTCACGGTCGCGGGCATCGACAAGCAGGCCGTCGGCGAGGCCGCGGCCAACATCCGCAAGATCCGCAAGCCCGAGCCGTACAAGGGCAAGGGTGTGCGCTACGCCGGCGAGGTCGTTCGGCGCAAGGCCGGAAAGGCTGGTAAGTAACCATGGCTGTGAAGTCGAAGTCCGACGCGCGCGCGCGTCGTCACGCCCGCCTTCGCAAGAAGGTCGTCGGCACCACCGAGCGTCCCCGCCTGGTCGTCACGCGTTCGTCGCGTCACGTGTTCGTGCAGCTCGTCGACGACAGCAAGGGCCACACCGTGGCCTCGGCCTCGACCCTCGAGACCGACCTGCGTGCGTCCGAAGCTGACAAGACCGCCAAGGCCCGCAAGGTCGGCGAGCTTCTCGCCGAGCGCGCGAAGGCCGCCGGCGTCTCGGACGTCGTGTTCGACCGTGGCGGCAACCGCTACGCCGGCCGTGTCGCGGCGATCGCCGACGGCGCCCGCGAGGGAGGTCTGAACCTGTGAGTGACAACAAGGAGAACATCGTGACCGAGCAGGCTGCTGCCGAGGCCCAGGCCCCGGCTGCTGAAGCGCCCGCCGAGCGCGAGCGCGAGCCGCGTCGCGGTGGTCGCGAGCGCAACCAGACCCGCGGTGACCGCGGTGGTCGCGACCGCAACGAGAGCCAGTTCCTCGAGCGCGTCGTCACCATCAACCGCGTGTCGAAGGTCGTCAAGGGTGGTCGTCGCTTCAGCTTCACCGCGCTCGTCGTCGTCGGCGACGGCAACGGTGTGGTGGGCGTCGGCTACGGCAAGGCCCGTGAGGTGCCCCTGGCGATCTCGAAGGGTGTCGAAGAGGCCAAGCGCAACTTCTTCCGCGTGCCGCGCGTCGGCTCGACCATCCCGCACCCCGTGCAGGGTGAGGCCGCTGCCGGTGTGGTGCTGCTGCGCCCCGCCGCTGCCGGTACCGGTGTCATCGCCGGTGGCCCGGTGCGCGCGGTCCTCGAGTGCGCCGGCATCCACGACGTGCTGTCGAAGTCGCTCGGCTCGTCGAACACGATCAACATCGTCCACGCGACGGTGGAGGCCCTGAAGCAGCTCGAGGAGCCCCGTGCGGTCGCCGCGCGTCGCGGTCTCGACTTCGACCAGGTCGCCCCCGCCCGTCTCGTCCGTGCCGAGGCTGAGGCCGCGGCCGCTGCGAAGGCAGGTGTCTGATGGCTGCGCGCCTGAAGGTTACGCAGGTCAAGTCCAAGGTGAGCGAGAAGCAGAACCAGCGTGACACGCTGCGTTCGCTCGGTCTGAAGCGGATCGGCGACTCGGTCGTCCGTCCCGACGACGCGCAGACGCGCGGTTACGTCCGGACCGTCGCGCACCTCGTGAAGGTTGAGGAGATCGACTAATGGCTGAGAAGAACGACGCCGTCGAGGCCGAGAAGGCCCCGAAGAAGGCTGCTGCTCCCAAGGCTGCCGCCGAGAAGAAGGCCCCCGCGAAGGCTGCCGCCGCCAAGGCCGACAAGGCTGAGAAGGCGCCCGCCAAGAAGGCCGCCGCCAAGAAGGACGTCCCGGCCTCGCGCCCGGGCGTGCTGAAGGTGCACCACCTGCGTCCGGTCCCCGGCTCCAACACCGCGAAGACCCGTGTCGGTCGCGGTGAGGGCTCGAAGGGCAAGACCGCGGGCCGCGGTACCAAGGGTACGAAGGCTCGCTACCAGGTCAAGGTCGGCTTCGAGGGTGGGCAGATGCCGCTGCACATGCGCACCCCGAAGCTCCGCGGCTTCAAGAACCCGTTCCGCGTCGAGTACCAGGTCGTGAACCTGGACAAGCTCGCGGAGCTGTACCCGGCTGGCGGCGACGTCACCATCGGCGACCTGGTCGCCAAGGGTGCGGTGCGCAAGAACGAGAAGGTCAAGGTGCTCGGCACCGGCGACATCTCGGTGAAGCTCAACGTGTCGGTCGACAAGGTCTCGGCTTCGGCTGAGCAGAAGATCGTCGCCGCGGGCGGCGCCGTCAAGTAATACGCGCACAGTGGGGGCCGGAGCTTGCTCCGGCCCCCACTGGGTTACCCTGGACGTCGGCACGTCTGCGTGCCGAAGCCCCTTCTGGAGGAATCCTCTTGTTCAGCGCCATCGCGCGGATCTTCCGCACACCCGACCTTCGGCGGAAGATCGCATTCACCCTGGCGATCATCGCCCTGTACCGCTTCGGCGCGCACGTCCCTGCGCCGTTCGTCGACTTCCCGAACGTGCAGTCGTGTCTGCGGTCGTCGGCAGGGACCGAGGGCCTGCTCTCGCTGGTCAATCTGTTCTCCGGCGGAGCGCTCCTGCAGCTGTCGATCTTCGCGCTCGGCGTCATGCCGTACATCACGGCGACGATCATCGTGCAGCTCCTGCGCGTGGTCATCCCGCACTTCGAGACCCTCTACAAGGAGGGCCAGGCGGGCCAGGCGAAGCTCACGCAGTACACCCGCTACCTGACGATCGCGCTGGCGCTCCTCCAGTCGACCACGCTCGTCACGGTCGCGCGCAGCGGCCAGCTGTTCGGCACCACGGGCATCCCCGAGTGCGAGAACCTCCTCACCAACGACGTGTGGTGGGCCCAGCTGCTCATGATCATCACGATGACCGCCGGCACCGGCCTCATCATGTGGTTCGCCGAGCTCGTCACCGAGCGCGGCATCGGCAACGGCATGTCGCTGCTCATCTTCACCTCGATCGCCGCCGCCTTCCCCGCCTCGATGTGGGCGATCTGGCAGTCCCGCGGCTTCGAGGTCTTCCTCCTCGTCCTGGCCGTCGGCATCGTCGTCGTCGCGCTGGTCGTCTTCGTCGAACAGTCGCAGCGCCGCATCCCGGTGCAGTACGCCAAGCGCATGGTCGGTCGCCGCACCTACGGCGGCACGAACACGTACATCCCCATCAAGGTCAACATGGCCGGCGTCGTGCCCGTCATCTTCGCCTCGTCGCTGCTGTACATCCCGGCGCTCATCGCACAGTTCAACCAGCCGCAGGCGGGTGAAGAGGTTCCGGCCTGGGTCGCGTGGATCCAGCTGTACCTCGTGCGCGGCGACCACCCGCTGTACATGGCGCTGTACTTCCTCCTCATCGTCGGCTTCACGTACTTCTACGTCGCGATCACGTTCAACCCGGTCGAGGTCGCCGACAACATGAAGAAGTACGGCGGCTTCATCCCGGGCATCCGCGCCGGCCGCCCGACGGCCGAGTACCTCGACTACGTGCTCACGCGCATCACCCTCCCGGGCTCGATCTACCTCGGTCTGATCGCGCTCCTGCCGCTCATCGCCCTCGCGACGGTCGGCGCCAACCAGAACTTCCCGTTCGGCGGCGCCTCGATCCTCATCATCGTCGGCGTGGGTCTCGAGACGGTGAAGCAGATCGACGCGCAGCTGCAGCAGCGCCACTACGAAGGGCTCCTCCGATGACGCGACTTCTTATCGTCGGCCCCCAGGGTTCAGGCAAGGGCACGCAGGGCATCCGCATCGCCGAGGCGTTCGGCGTCCCGGCCATCTCGACGGGCGACGTCTTCCGCGCCGCCGTCGCCGACGGCTCCGAACTCGGCACCCAGGTCAAGGCCATCATCGAGGCGGGCGACCTGGTCTCCGACGAGCTGACGAGCGCCGTGGTGCGCGAGCGTCTGTCGCAGGCCGACGCCGAGGGCGGGTTCCTGCTCGACGGCTACCCCCGCAACGTGGCGCAGGTCATGCACCTCGAGGAGTTCCTCGAGGGCCGTGACGAAGAGCTCGACGCCGTGATCCTGCTCGACGTGCCCCGCGACGAGAGCATCTCGCGCATCGCGCGCCGCGCGCAGGAGCAGGGCCGCACCGACGACACCGAAGAGGTCATCGCGAACCGCCTGGCGATCTACGAGCGCGAGACCGCTCCGATCATCGGCGTGTACGAGGCGCGCGACATCGTCGACAGCGTCGACGGCGTGGGCACGCTCGACGAGATCACCGAGCGGATCGTCTCCGCGCTCGAGGCGCGCGGGCTCGCCCGCGTCCCCGTCGCCTGATCCCGTGGCACTTCGCCGTTCGATCTACAAATCGCCCGCGCAACTGCGGGCGATGGTCGAGCCGGGCCTCATCACGGCCGGGGCGCTCGACGCTGCCCGCAGCCTGATCGCTCCGGGCGTGACGACGGCGGAGCTCGATGCCGCAGCATCCGCTCTCATCACCGGCCGAGGCGCGAAGTCCAACTTCCAGATGGTGCGCGGGTACCGCCACACGATCTGCGCCTCGGTCAACGAAGAGGTCGTGCACGGCATCCCCGGCGACCGGGTCCTCGCCCCCGGCGACATCCTGTCGATCGACGCCGGCGCCGAGTTCAAGGGCTGGAACGGGGACTCGGCGTTCACGTTCGTCCTGCCGGACGACACGCGCCCCGAGATCGTCGCCGAGCGTCAGCGCCTCAGCGACGTGACCGAGGGGTCCCTGTGGGCGGGCATCGCGGCGCTCGCGACCGCGAAGCACATCGGCGAGGTCGGCACGGCGATCCAGGCGCACATCGAGGCGAACTCCCCGGAGTCCGGCACGTACGGCATCCTGCGCGAGTACGTCGGCCACGGCATCGGCCGCAAGATGCACGAGTCGCCGTCGGTGTTCAACTACCGCGTCGCCGATCCGGGTCCCGAGGTGCGTCCCGGGCTCGTGCTGGCCATCGAGCCCATGGTCGTGATCGGCGACCAGGCCACCTTCGTCGAGGACGACGGGTGGACGGTCTCCACGATCGACGGCACCGCCGGCTCCCACTGGGAACATAGCGTCGCCGTGCACGATGACGGAATCTGGGTGCTGACGGCGCCCGACGGGGGAGCCGCCGGCCTTGCGCCGTTCGGCGTCACCCCGCGCGAGATCGCCTAGGAGGCTCGACATGGCACAGACCGCACGCAAGACCAACTGGTTCGCGATCTGGGTGACCCTGGGGGTCGTGGTGGCGCTCGTGCTCGTCACCGTGCTCGTGGTGACCCTGAACAACGCGGCGGCGCCCAAGCCGCTGCCGACCGAGGTCAACACCCCGTCGGCCGCGAACATCGACGCCGAAACCGGCGCGATCAGCGTCGGCACGGGTGAAGACACCCTCGGCACCTACGTCGACTTCATGTGCCCGGTCTGCAACCAGTTCGAGCAGGTGTACGGCGCAGAGATCCAGGGAATGGTCGACGACGGCAGCATCACGCTCGACATCCACCCGATCTCGATCCTCGACGGCCAGTCGAGCGGCACCCAGTACTCGACCCGGGCCGCGAACGCCGCCTACTGCGTGGCCGTCGCCGACGCCGATGCGTCGCTGCCCTTCCTGCAGGCGATGTTCGCCGGCCAGCCCTCCGAGGGCTCGAAGGGCCTCACGAACAAAGAGATCCTCGACATCGCGTCGGGCGTCGGCGTGACGGGCATCGACTCGTGCGTCGACGACGGCACCTACGCCGGCTTCGTCACCGCGATGACCGCCGAGACACCGATCCAGCCCGGCTCCGCAGGCATCGGCACTCCGACCATCACCGTCAACGGCGAGGTCATCGCGAACTCGCAGCTGCCCCCGGCCGGCTCGCTCGCGACGCTCTTCCAGTAAGCCTTTCAGAGGACGGATGCCGCGGCCCGCGGCATCCGTTCTCTGCTGCGTGCTGTGAGAGGCCTGGGCCAGGTTGCCGAGGCATCCTCTATCACGTATGCTTGATCTTTGGTGCGTTGCGCCTGTATTGGCGTGTCGCCGCACCGAATCCCATCCACCGCAGATCGACCGGTCTGCACAAGTGTTAGCGAGCGTATGGCGAAGAAAGACGGTGTCATCGAGATCGAGGGCGTCGTGTCCGAGGCGCTGCCCAACGCGATGTTCCGCGTTGAGCTCAGCAACGGCCACAAGGTCCTCGCGACGATCTCCGGCAAGATGCGGCAGAACTACATCCGCATCATCCCCGAGGACCGTGTCGTCGTGGAGCTGTCGCCCTACGACCTCACCCGCGGGCGCATCGTCTACCGCTACCGCTAGGCCGGTCGAGAAGTAACACCCCAGGCTCCGGCCTGCCCGGTGAAGACAGCGAAGAGAAGAAATCATGAAGGTCAACCCCTCCGTCAAGCCCATCTGCGACCACTGCAAGGTCATCCGTCGCCACGGTCGCGTCATGGTGATCTGCAAGAGCAACCCGCGTCACAAGCAGCGCCAGGGCTGACATCAGGTCTGGACGGATGCCGCGAGCCGCGGCATCCGTCATCCCACAACTGAATACGAACACAGGCAGCGTCAGAACCCGCATCGCGCGGGGGACACCTCGGGCCGGAGGCCCGGGCACCGACACTGCTCCACACCTCCACCAACTCTCAGGAGAATCGCATGGCACGTCTTGCCGGCGTTGACATCCCGCGCGACAAGCGCGTGGTGATCGCCCTCACGTACATCTACGGCGTCGGCCGTACCCGCTCGAACGAGATCCTCGCCGCGACGGAGATCGACGAGAACATCCGCGTCAAGGACCTCACCGACGACCAGCTCGTCGCGCTCCGCGACTACATCGAAGGCAACTACAAGGTCGAGGGTGACCTCCGTCGCGAGGTTGCCGCCGACATCCGCCGCAAGGTCGAGATCGGTTCCTACGAGGGCCTGCGCCACCGCCGCGGCCTCCCGGTGCGCGGGCAGCGCACGAAGACGAACGCGCGTACCCGCAAGGGCCCGAAGCGCACCGTCGCCGGCAAGAAGAAGGCGCGCTAAGGCGCGGCCCCCAGGGTTTAGGAGAGCAAGCACATGGCACAGGCCAAGTCCGCCGCGCGCAAGCCGCGCCGCAAGGAGAAGAAGAACATCGCGCTGGGCCAGGCCCACATCAAGTCGACGTTCAACAACACGATCGTCTCGATCACCGACCCGTCGGGCGCCGTCATCAGCTGGGCGTCGTCGGGTGGCGTGGGCTTCAAGGGCTCGCGCAAGTCGACGCCGTACGCCGCCGGCATGGCCGCGGAGTCCGCTGCCCGCCAGGCGCAGGAGCACGGCGTCAAGAAGGTCGACGTCTTCGTGAAGGGTCCGGGCTCGGGCCGCGAGACCGCGATCCGCTCGCTCACGGCTGCCGGCCTCGAGGTCGGCTCGATCCAGGACGTGACGCCGCAGGCCCACAACGGCTGCCGTCCGCCCAAGCGCCGCCGCGTCTGACATCCCGTAAGCCGGGGCACCGATTCCGGTGCCCCGGCTCCGGCACGTTTCTTACGGATGCTGCGACCGCCGCCCGCGCGTCGGCCGAAGCATCCCGAGCAAAACTCAACACCTCACCCACCGCACGTGTCATATAGCGGGCACGTGATCGAAAGGAACACATAGTGCTCATCGCACAGCGTCCCACTCTGACCGAGGAGAAGATCGGGGAGTTCCGCAGCCGTTTCGTCATCGAGCCGCTGGAGCCCGGCTTCGGTTACACGATCGGCAACGCGCTGCGTCGCAGCCTCCTGTCGTCCATCCCCGGCGCAGCCGTGACGTCGATCCGCATCGACGGCGTCCTCCACGAGTTCAGCACCATTCCCGGTGTCAAGGAGGATGTCACCGAGATCATCCTCAACATCAAGCAGCTGGTCGTCTCCAGCGAGCGCGACGAGCCCATCACCGCGTACCTGCGCAAGACCGGCGCCGGTGAGGTCACCGCCGCCGACATCTCGGCGCCGGCCGGTGTCGAGGTGCACAACCCCGAGCTCGTCATCGCGACGCTCAACGACACCGCGAAGTTCGAGCTCGAGCTCACCATCGAGCGTGGCCGTGGCTACGTCTCGGCGACGCAGAACCGCAACGAGTACGCCGAGGCCGGCCAGATCCCGGTCGACTCGATCTACTCGCCCGTCCTCAAGGTCTCGTACCGTGTCGACGCGACGCGTGCCGGTGAGCGCACCGACTTCGACAAGCTCGTGCTGGACGTCGAGACCAAGTCCTCGATCGCCCCGCGCGACGCCGTCGCCTCGGCCGGTCGCACCCTGACGGAGCTCTTCGGCCTGGCCCGCGAGCTCAACGTCGAGGCCGAGGGCATCGAGATCGGCCCGGCGCCGGTCGAGACCGTCCTCTCGAACGAGCTGTCGATGCCCATCGAGGACCTCGACCTGTCGGTGCGTTCGTACAACTGCCTCAAGCGCGAGGGCATCAACACCGTGTCGGAGCTCGTCGCCCTCTCGGAGACGCAGCTCATGAACATCCGCAACTTCGGTCAGAAGTCGGTCGACGAGGTGCGCGACAAGCTCGTCTCGCTCGGCCTGTCGCTGAAGGACTCGGTCCCCGGGTTCGACGGCGCTCACTTCTACGGCGGCTACGACGACGAGACCGTGTGATCGGATGCCTCGTGCCGAGGCATCCGCATCCCCCTGACCGAATTTCATCCTGGAGTAACTGAGAATGCCCAAGCCCACCAAGGGTCCCCGCCTCGGAGGCGGCCCCGCCCACGAGCGCCTGCTGCTTGCGAACCTGGCCGCCGCGCTGTTCACCCACAAGTCGATCAAGACGACCGAGACCAAGGCCAAGCGCCTGCGTCCGCTCGCCGAGCGTCTCATCACGTTCGCGAAGCGCGGCGACCTGCACGCGCGTCGTCGCGTGCTGTCGGTCATCGGTGACAAGGAAGTCGTGCACGTCCTGTTCACCGAGATCGCTCCGCTGGTCGCGGACCGTGAGGGCGGCTACACCCGCATCACGAAGGTCGGCAACCGCAAGGGCGACAACGCGCCCATGGCTGTCATCGAGCTCGTCCTCGAGCCCGTGACGAAGAAGCCGTCGGCCAAGAAGGCTGCCGCCGCGAAGGCTGCTCCGGCCGAGGAGGCTCCCGCCGAGGAGGCCCCCGCCGCCGACGAGGCCGCCGAGGCCGGCGCCGAGTCGCAGGAAGAGGGCGCCGCCGCTGAGGCTGCTGCCGAGGAGGCCGTCGAGGCCCCCGCAGAGGAGAAGTCCGAGTAATTCGGATACGCCGGGCGCAGCAGCCCGGCACCCCTTGCACCGCGAGGCCCGTCACCCCCTGGGCGACGGGCCTCGCTGCGTTCCCGGGCGCGCGGACCTGCGGGACGGATGCTGCGGCCGGGCGCCGACGCAGGTGGCAGGGGGAGAGCGACGCTCAGGGCGTCAGGTCGGCGCTGAGGAGTCGGCGAGGCGGGCGGCGAGGTCGGCGGCGTAAGCGCGGCGCTCGTCGGCGAGCTCGTCGACGGCGGCCGCGACGGTGTCGGCGAAGATGCGCCCGCCGGCGGAGCCGGGGTGGATCCGGTCGCCGGCGAGCAGGTCCTCGTGGGGCGCGATGGCGCCCGACCAGTCGGCGACGATGACGTTGCGGCGCTCGTCGGCGAAGGCGTCGAGCTCGGCGTTGACGCCGGGGATCCAGTCTCGCGGCGCGTACGCGTTGACGAGAACGAGGCCCCGCTTCGGTCCGACGGTGTCGGCGAGGTGCTCGAGCTCCGAGGCGTCGATCGCGCCGTTCGTGCCCAGGGCGACGACGACGTACGGCCTCAGCTGCCCGGCGGCGTCGAGCTCGTCGACGATCTCGCGCCCCGCCCACAGCGAGCGCGAGACCTCGGCGTCGACGTCGATGCCCGGCAGGCGCTCCACGAGGCCGCCGGCGGACGCCAGCATGACGGAGTCGCCCACGGCGCTGATCTGATCGCCCGGGATCTCGGTCGCGGCGGCGGATGCGGCATCCGATTCCGAAGGAGCGGGGGAGATCGGCGCAGGGGCTTCGCGCAGCGCCTGCTCGAGGGCGGCGCGGCCCGCGGCGACCGCGGCCTCGGCGCTGGTCTCGTCGGGCGAGACGGCGATGGCGGCGCCGGCGCCGGCGAGCACGAGCGCGCCGCTGAGCGCGACGCCGAGGGTCCGCAGCCGGGCGCCCGGTCCGCCGCGCAGCCGCGCGCGGAGCATGCCCGCCGACGCCCGGAACCCGTGCCGGCGCACCGGCGTCTCGATGTAGCGGAAGGAGAGGGCGGATGCCGCGGCCGTCGCCGCGAGCACGCCCAGGCCGATCCAGATCGGCGCCGTGGCGACGGTCGCGTCGGGCGCGAACGCTGCGACCGCGAGCACGAGGAGCGGCCAGTGCCACAGGTAGATGCCGTAGGAGCGGTCGCCGATCCAGCGCATCGGCCGCACGTCGATCGCACGCCCGAACCACGATCCCGGCCACACGCCGGCGACGATGGCGACGGCGCTGAGCATGCTCGCGGTGAGCAGGGCCCCGGGGAACGTCGCGACCGACTCGCGCTGAGGCACCATCGCCAGCGCGACGAGGCCCGCGAGCGCGAGCACGCCGGCGGCCCCGGTCACGTTCCGCGCCACCGATGAGGCGATCCAGCGCGGCCGCGGCACCGCGAGCGGCCCGGCCGGCGCGCCGGGCACCGCGCGCCAATGGGGGCCGTGTGCACCGTCGCTGGTGGTGGCGACGAGCGCCGCCGGGGGCGCAGCATCCGTCGTCCGGAACAGGGGAGTGAGCAGGAACGCGAGGCCGACGCCGAGCAGCAGCCCGAACGCGTGCGTGTCGGTGCCGAAGTAGGCGCGCGTGATGTCGCCGCCGCTCGCGACCGTGACGCCCATCCACACGGCCGACGCCGCGGCCAGCGCGAAGGCGGCCGCCGTGCGCGCCCATGTGCGCGGCAGCAGCAGGAACAGCGGGAAGATCAGGGGCCAGAGCACGTAGAACTGCTCCTCGACCGCGAGGGACCAGAAGTTGCGGAACAGCTCGGGCGTCGCGGCGGCGAAGTACCCGCCGCCGCCCGCGACCGAGACCCAGTTGTAGCTGAAGGTCGCGGCTCCGAGCACCTGGTCGTCGAGGTCGACGAGCACGTCGCCGCCGACGACCCACGCGAGCGCCGAGCACACCGCGACCACCACCGCGAGGGCGGGGAGCAGTCGTCGCGCCCGCCGCTGCCAGAACCGGCCGAGCGCGACCCGCCCAGTCGCCGCCCGCTCGCGCAGCAGCAGGCTCGTGATGAGGAAGCCGCTGATCACGAAGAACACGTCGACCCCGACGAACCCGCCCGGCAGCATCCCCGGTGGGAAGAGGTGGTACACCACCACGAGCAGCACCGCGATCGCGCGCATGCCGTCCAGCCCGGCGAAGCGGGCGGGCGGGGCGGCGGAGGGCGCAGTCGACGTCATGGGTTCTCGCGAACGAAGGTGCGGAAACGGCAATCATACGCGGCGCGTCTGGGCACCTCAGGGCGGGCGGTGCGCGCTCGGGCGTACGCGGCGCGTCTGGGCATGACACGGCGCGGCCGGCCGGCGCGGCGGCGCCGCCGTTGTGCTCGGCCCCTCCGGCGCAGTGCTCGGCCCTTCCGGCGCAGTGCTCGACCCCTCCGGCGCAGGCATGCTCTCAGAACCACAATGAACTTCCGGTTCACACAGTTCCTGCACGCGAGGCGGGGGAGCGGTGTGAACCGGAAGTTCAATCGGCTTTTCGGTGAGTTCCTGCCGCCGGAATAGGCTGGAGCCCGTGCGGATCCGCCTCGACATCGCCTACGACGGCACGCATTTCCGTGGGTGGGCGCGCCAGCCCGGGCTGCGCACGGTGCAGGAGACGCTCGAGTCGTCGCTCGCGCGCGTGCTCGGCGGCGACCCGCGGCTCGTGGTCGCCGGTCGCACCGACGCCGGCGTGCATGCCACCGGACAGGCGGCGCACGTCGACCTCGGCGAGGCCCAGCAGCAGCGCATGCTCGCGCGGCACGCGCGCCCGTCGGCCGGCGTCCCCACCGCCGAGGACCGCGCCGCCGCCCTCGCCGCGCGCATGACGGGCGTGGTCGGCGCCTACTCCGACGTCGCGGTCACCGGCTCGCGCGTCGCCCCGGCCGGATTCGACGCCCGCTTCTCGGCGGTGTGGCGCCGCTACGAGTACCGCATCGGCGACACCGTGACCGGCTACGACCCGCTCGAGCGCCATCGCACCACGTCGGTGCGCGCGGCCCTCGATGTGGAGGCGATGGATGCTGCGGCCCGCGCGCTCATCGGACTCCACGACTTCGCCGCCTATTGCAAGCCGCGTGAAGAGGCCACGACGATCCGCACCCTGCTCGAGTTCGACTGGCACCGCGACGATGCCGGCGTTCTCGTCGCGAACGTCAAGGCCGATGCGTTCTGCCACAGCATGGTGCGGGCGCTCGTCGGCGCGTGCGTCGCCGTCGGCGAGGGGCGACTCGACGTGGACGACGTCGTCGACATCCGGGACGCGCAGGAGCGCGTGCCCGAGGTGAAGGTGCTGGCGGCGCGCGGGCTCACGCTCACCGAGGTCGGCTACCCCGCCGACGATCTGCTCGCGCAGCGTGCCGAGCAGACGCGCGCGCGGCGCGACCGCGAGTGAGAGCGCCCCCGCTAGACTGACCGGACGTTTTCCGGCGCGACACGGGGGTTCTATGCGCAGGTGGAGCCGGTTCGCCGGAGTCGTGACGATCTCGATCGCCGGCATGGCGGCGCTCGCGGGCTGCGGGCCCGCACCGTGGGAAGAGGGCGCGGGCGGCAGCACGCCGACCCCCACGTCGACCGCGGTTCCGACGCCGGTGCCCAACGACCTGTCGGGCGGGGCGACACAGCGCGCGCTGACCGCAGGCGCGGTCGCGGCGACGATCGACTACTGGTCGACGCTGTCGATGGACCAGTGGACGCCCGACGCGGTCAAGCCCGTGAGCATCTCGCTGATCACGACCGTCACGCCGGACGACGGCCAGAAGGTCTACCTGCAGCGCGCGACCATGACGGCGGTGCCGCACAGCCCTACCGGCGTACTGGACGCGCTCGCTCCGCAGGTCGACGCGGCGACGGTGAGCCCGGGCTACCTCGTGCTCGACCCGTACAGCTACTCGCAGACGTTCAACGTCGGGTTGGTGCCCGCCGAGGCGACGTACGTGACGCTGCAGTTCAGCTACGACTTCCTGGTGCAGACGACGCCGACCTCGAGCGAGTACGCCAAGCAGACGGCGACCGACACGCTCACGGTAGCTCTGACTGACTGATCAGGCGGTTGACGATGGTGGCGCCCACGCGCTCCCATCGGTCGCCGCCCTTTCCGCTCGCGACCCTCGCCGCCTCCCGGCCGGTGTACACGAGGGTGTCGAGGTCGTAGCCGAGCACCGACACCGGCGCCCAGCCCGCGCTCGCGGTCGGCCGGATCGGCAGCGCCCCGTGCACGTCGAGCATGGTCACACGCTCGAGCGTCGCGCGCAGCAGGTCGCGCACCGCGGCGTCCGGCCGGGGCACGAGCACCACCACGGCGCCCGCCGAGGGGGATCCCACGTCGGACTCGGCAGGGAACGTGGCGCGCACCTCGTCCTCGAGCCGCTCCGACAGCGTCGCGAACGCCGCAGCGCCGGCGGTCTGGCGGATGTCGGCCGCATCATCGAGCCCGAGGTAGATGACGGACCACGGTTCCGCGGTCCGCTGCGCCCGCGCGAGGCGGTCGCCGGCGGTGCGCTCGAACTGCTGCCACGCCGTCGAGATGTTCGCGGCGCGGCCCAGCCCGCTGTCGCGCGCCGTGGTACCGACCACGGCGACCAGCGCGCACGCCACGTACACCAGCATCCCGACCGATGAGATCAGCCGCACCAGCTCGAAGTCGTCGCCGCCCGACGGCGGGAAGACGAAGCCCGCGATCCATGTGCCCACGCCGGTCACGAAGAACGCGATCGACACGATGACGAGCGGCAGCAGCAGGCGGTCGCTGCGCCGCGACGCGGCACGCGCCCAGTCGAGGACGAGGAGACCCGCGAAAACGGATGCGGCGAAGAAGACGGCGCGGTACGCCACCGTGAACCACGCGAGGTCGTCGACGAGCGCGAGCGAGAACGCCGAGACCACCGCCATGACGGCCCCGGCCCACACGTGCGGGCGCAGGCCCCATGCCGCGCGGAAGCCCGACCACAGGAACGCCGGCGCGCCCATCAGCGCGCCGAGCGACGCGCGGCGCAGTCCCTCGAGGCCGGTGACGTCGCCCGCGACGACGCCGTAGGTGGCGAGCATGGCGAGGGTGAAGGCGATGCTCCAGTAGAGCGTGGGAAGCCCGGGCCGCACGAGGAACGCGATGCCGATCGTGAGCATCGTCGCGAGGGTGGTGATCACCGCCTGCGCGATGCCGAGGTCGACGCCGTATCCGGCGATGAGGTCGGTCATTCTGGTCCTTCTGTGTCGCGCCGGGCCTGCGGTCCCGCGGCGGGGTCCCCGGCGCGAGCGGCGGAGTCCCTGGCGAGTTCGCCGGCCAGAGGCAGGCGGATGGTGACGGTCGTCCCCGCTCCCGCCTCGCTGTCGATCGAGAGCGTGCCGCCGTGGGCGAGCACGATGTCGTTGCTGATGCCGAGGCCGAGCCCCGTCCCGCCGGACTTCTTCTTGGCCTCTTCGGTGCGGAAGTACGGCGTGAGGATGCGGGGAAGATCCTCGGCGGCGATGCCGATGCCGGTGTCGGCGACCGACAGCACGACCTGGTGGTGCTCGACGGCGCCGGTGATGCGCACACGGCCGTCGCGGGGCGTGTACTTGATCGCGTTGCTCACGACGTTGTCGACGACCTGCCGCAGCCGGAACCCGTCGGCCGTGATCGGCAGCGCGTCGTCGGCCCACACGTCGACCGAGATGTCGCCCGACGCCGCCGTCGGGCGGAACGAGGCGACCGACTCGAGCAGGATCTGGCGCAGGTCGATGTCGTCCACCTCGTCGCGGCCGGAGAAGCCGCGCTTCGAGGTCGTGCCCAGGCTCTGGATCATCGTCAGCATGCGGTCGCTCGCCGCGACGATCGACTCGAACCGTTCGCGCGTGCGCGGGCTGAGGTCGTCGAGCTCCAGGGCGAGCTCGGCATTGCCGATCATCACGGTGAGCGGGTGCTTCAGCTCGTGCGACGCCATGGCGGTGAACCGCTCGCGCTCGCGCTGGGCGTAGGTCAGGGCCGTCACGTCATGGACGAGGAGCAGGATGCTGGAGCCCTCGTCGCCGCCGGCGGCGAGGCGCTTCGCGGTCACCGAGAGCGCGCGCCACTCGCCTTCTGCGGTGAACAGCCACACCGAGGCATCCGTGAAGGTCTCGCCACGTGAGGCGCGCGCGAACGGCCGCTCCGAGAACGGCACCGGCATGCCGCGCCGGCCGGTGTACTCGACGGAGCTGGCGGGCAGCGTGGCGTCGAGCGGGTCGAGGCCGTACAGGCGCGAGTACGCGTCGTTGACGGCGAGCACCGAGCCGTCGTCCGAGATGCGCGCGATGCCGGTGTCGACGCCGTTGAGGATCTCGTTGGTGCGGCGCTCCTGGTCGGCGCGGCGCGTGTAGGTCGCGGTGAGGCGATCGGCCTGGCGCTTGAGCAGCCGGCGGAGCGACCGGGTGCGGCGGAGGGCCAGGTGGGCGGTGATGCCGATGAACGTCAGCGACAGCAGCACGACGAAAACGCGGAGCGCCGCGATGGTGCCCGTCGAGATCGTCGAATCGAGCAGGAGGATGAGCCCGATGGCGGCGAGGAGCGCCGCGAGCGCGGTCGCCCGGAAATGCATCGCGACCCACATCACGGGAAAGCCCCACAGGTACCCGAGGCGCAATTCCGTGCCGCTGGACATCAGCCCGATGGCGAGCGCGTCGGCGAAGGGGACCGCGAGCACGGCGGCCTGCGGCAGGCGCGCCCACGGCAGCGCCAGGGTGGCGATCGTGAGCACGGCGACCGCGAACGTGCCCAGGAGGAAGTTCCAGCGGCCGAACAGGGACGGCTGCAGCGTCATCACGAGGATCGCCGTGATGAGCACGCTGGCGGCGAGCACGAGCTGCGTCAGCCAGATCGAGCGGGTGCGGCCGGCGGGCGCGCCCACGACGAGCGTCGGTCGTGCAGCCCCCGTAGCCATACGGCGATTCTATGGACCCGGTCGCGCCGCGTTCCGATGCCGAGCCGAAAGCGGGCAGACGCTGTCTTGCGGATGCCTTGCGCAAACCTTGCGGTTGCCTTCGCGGTGTCTCGGTTGCGTCTTGCGGTCGGCGGGAGAAGCTCTTCATGTGCCGGAGACACCGGCTGAGAATCCGAAAGGCGACGAACGTGACCGACATCGTCCCCCTCACCCGCAGCCAGCGGACGCACCGCAGTGACGCGACCGCATCGCTGGAGGACATGACGACGGTCCCGCACGCTCACACCCACGGATTCGCCGACGACTTCGAGGCCGTGCTCGACGACACCTCGGTGCACCGCTCGACCATCGGCTGCGTCATCCCCGCGTACAACGAGGAGGAGTCGATCGCCCAGGTCATCGAGTCGCTCCTCGGCCAGACCCGCGTTCCGGACGTCATCCACGTCGTCGTCAACAACACGTCGGACTCGACGGTCAAGCTCGCGTCGCAGTACGCCGGCCCGCACGAGGTCGTCACCGAGCTCGGCGAGCAGTTCACCGAGGTCTTCGTCCACGACATCGGCAAGAACCCCGACAAGAAGGTCGGCGCGCTCAACTACGGCTACACGCTGGTCGAGGGCTACGACTACCTGCTCGGCGTCGACGGCGACACCGTCGCCGACAGCAAGGCCGTCGAGTACCTGGAGGCCGAGGCCACCAGCGACACCCGCATCGGCGGCATCTCGGCGATCTACTCGATCGATGACAAGCCGATCAAGGGCTGGCTCGCGAAGTTCCTCACCACCGGTCAGCGCTCGCAGTTCGCGGCCTTCAACCTGCACAACCTGCTCCGCGGCCGCAACATGGCGGTGCTCGGCGGTCAGTTCTCCATCTTCTCGACGCAGGCTCTGCGCGACGTGATGAAGAGCAACCACCAGATGACCCCGTGGGTCAAGGACTCCGAGGTCGAGGACTCGCTGCTGTCGCTGCAGATCAAGAGCGCCGGCTACCTCACCAAGATCAGCCCGTTCGCCCGCGCCGACGTCGGTGGCATGACGACCCTGCGGGGGCTCGACGCGCAGCAGGTCAAGTGGACCTACGGCGCCATCGAGCTCATGTGGCCGGGCCAGCGCGGCGACACCAAGGGTCAGCCGTTCCACCCGAACCTGCGCGTCCGCTGGCTCGAGCACTTCGACATGCTCATGAACATGTTCGTGCGCATCGCGTTCATCACGCTGCTCGCGGCGTCGTTGTCGATCGGCGCGTTCGTCTTCTCGTACTGGTGGCTGCTGCCGCCCGTGGTCGCGATCGCGCTGAACACCCGCATGGCGCTGACGATGCACAACCGCAACGCCCGCGACGTGCTGTTCGGGCTGACGCTCGTGCCGGCCGAGATCTACATGTGGATCCGCTGCAGCCACTTCCTGCGGTCGTGGACCCGGTTCCTGTCGCGCAAGAAGGTCGACAACTGGGCCATGCAGGCCAAGGCCGAACGCGGCGGCGGCTTCGGCCACTGGACGCCGCTCATCCTCGCGGTCGCCGTGATCGTCGCGATGGTCGCGATCTGGATGATGCTGCCCGTCATGGTGCAGTCCACGGTCCTCTGGATCGGCTGGCCGATCGTCGGCGTCGTCACGGTGCTGCAGACGCTGTCGATGTTCTTCAAGCTCATCCGTCGTCACCACGGATACAAGGTCTGACCCGAAACCCGAATCGGATCAGAACTGGGGAAGCGCCGCAGCTGGGGAGCACGGCGCGGGGGAGGAGGTGAGGGCCCCGCCTTTGGGGAGGCGGGCCCCTCACCAACAACGACAAGAGGCATCTGCTCGTGTGGGGCGAGCGGATGCCTCTTTCGGTGTCTCGGGGCGTCGGGTGCGGGTCAGGCCTCGGAGGTCAGGCGGTAGCCGACGCCGCGCACGGTCTCGATGTAGCGCGGGTTCGCGGCGCTCTCACCGAGCTTGCGGCGGAGGTTCGTCATGTGGGCCTCGACCGCGCGCTTGTCGGCGTCACCCACGAAGTAGCTCGTCACGTAGGACTCGCCGCGCAGCACCAGCGTCAGGTCGGCCTTGCTGCGCACGCGCCGCTTCGACTCGAGCAGCGTCGCCAGCAGGTCGAACTCGGTGCGCGTGAGGTCGAGTTCATCGCCGCCGATGAGCACGATGCGGTTCTCGGGGTGCAGCCGCAGGTCGCGGTGCCTCAGCCACTCGTCGTCGGCTTCGCCGGCGAGGGAGGCGGATGCTGCGCCCGCCGGCACGATGACGTTCGCGGGTGTCGCGAGGTCGCGGTCTTCGATCGCGGGCACGATCGGCATGGCGGTGGTCGTCGGCCGGGCGCCCGGAAAGGACGGGCCGACGCTTCCCTGCGAGGGCGCGGCGGGTGCGGAAGGGCCCGCGACGGCGCGCTCGGCGTCGGTGGCGCGGCGCCGCATCAGGGCCTCGACACGGGCGCGCAGCTCGCGCGGGCGGAAGGGCTTGAGCAGGTAGTCGTCGGCGCCCGCGCCGAGCCCGGCGATGACGTCGGCCTCGTCGTTCATGCCGGTGAGCATGATGATGTAGGTGTCGGACTGGGCGCGGATGCGCTTGGCGGCCTCGATGCCGTCGATGCCGGGCATGTTGACGTCGATGGTCGTGAGCACCGGCTTGTACGTGAGGACGGCCCGCACGCCGTCGATGCCGTTGCCGACCGAGACCGTCGAGAACCCGGACGATTCGAGGACCTCCGCCAGGACGTGGCGGATCTCCTTGTCGTCTTCGATGATGACCGCTGTCTTCAGCTCGTCAGAAGGGGTGCTCATACGTGCGATCTTTCTCGGACGGTGGAATCGGTGATGCATCGAGAACCGACCCCAGCCGCGGCCCCCGACGCATGCGCAAAGCACTCCTGATGCTACACACAACCGGTAATGCCTGGTCCGGCATCAATCCGCCGTGACATCCCGTGTCAGCTCGACCGCGGCTGCGGGCCACCAGTGCCCTGCGGCGGGCCCGCCGTTGCACGTGCCGTCGCTCTCGCCCGGCGGTTTGATCCAGAGGTTCGTGTCGACGACGTCGTCGCCGACCGTGCCGCCTGCCTCGCCGACGAGGCGCCCGGGCGGGTTGCACCAGTCGCCGGTCGAGCCGGCGCCGTTGCGGCCGGTGTCGATGATCGCGTGGAGGCCGTCCAGGTGCCCCGCGACGTCGTGGGCGTACGCGGTCTCGTCGCCGGTGGCCTCGTAGTTCGACACGTTGGTGACGAATCCGCGGATGCTGCGGCCGCCGTCCGTGCGGGAGGCGCGGTCGACCTGGTCGATGAGGCCGGCCATCTCCGTCGGGGGCAGCCAGTTCGAGTGCCCGCCGTCGACGTAGATCCAGGTGGAGTCGGAGGCGAGCGCTCCGACTGCGGCGCTCAGCTGGTCGACGCGCTCGTCGACGTTGCCGCACTCGGGCGCGAGGGCGAGGCTGTCGGGCTCGAGGATCACGATGGGCGCGGTGTCGGCGGCCTCGCGGAGCGCGTCGCCGATCGCGCGCGTCCAGTCGAGGTAGGCATCGGCGTCGAGCCCGCCGGCGGAGTGGCCGCCGCAGTCGCGTTCCGGGAGTCCGTACACGACGACGGCGACGCGGGCGGACTGAGACCGGGCCTCGGCCGCGAGATTCGCGATGCGCTCGCCGACGACGTCGGCGGGGTCGCCCTCCGGCGTGAGCCAGACCGCCGTGGGCTGCGCGCTCAGATACGCCGCGGCGGCGTGCTCGGGGCTGCCGTCGGCGGCGCGGGCCGCAGCATCCGTCGCCTTCGAGAACTCGGAGGCGACGATCTTCGTGCCGGGGGCGGGCGCGTCGGCAGCCTGTCCGCTCAGGAGCACCACGGTAGCGACCACCGCGGCGACGGCGACGGCGCCCGTGATCGCCAGGATCGTGAGGGTCCGTCGCGAGGGGGGCACGAAGGCGAGCCTACGAGACCCGCGGCGGGGCGCGCGGCACCCCGGCGTGTCGGGTCAGGCGCTGCGGGGGCGCGGGCTGCGCACGCGGGCGGCGGGCGCGGTGCGTCCGGTCGCGAGCGCGCCGCGACGGGCCGTGCTGCTGCGCTTCGAGCCGACGAGCTGCAGCAGAGCCGCTGCGAGCGGGCTCGCCGAGGCGGCTTCGGCCTCGAACGCGCCGGCGACGACGGATGCTGCGCGCTCGAACTCCTGCGCCTTGTCGACGGCGGCGCGGCGCTGGACGACGATGCGGTCGGCGGCGGCGTACTCGGCGCGGAGGACCGCGCGCTCGGACTCGTCGAGTCCCGGGCGGCGGGCCGTGCGCTCGAGGGCCTCGGCGGCCCGCGAGCGCAGGGCGACACTGCGGTGCAGCTCGCGCTCGGCCCCCTCGCGGGCGGCGCGGCTCGCCGCGAGCGCCTCGGCGAGTTCGGCGCGGACGGTCTTCGGGGATGCGGCGGTCATCGGGTCCTCCAGGATCGGGGTGCGGGTTCACGCTCGGATGCCGTGAACAGGCACACTACTCAAGAGCCGCAGCGTCCGGTTTTCGTACATACGAGCTTCCTGTCAAGGCCATCCGTTCGAAACGTGCACGGCATAGGCTGTCGACGTCATGAAGGTCATCTCGTACAACCTGCGCAAGCATCGGGCGGCGGGGGAACTCGCCCACCTGGTCGAGCGGCATGGCGCCGACGTGCTGTGCCTGCAGGAAGCCGACACGTCCGACATCCCGGAAGAGATCTCCGGGCTGCGGCTCGCCGACTCGACGCAGCGCAACCGCCTCGGGCTCGCCGTGTACTACCGCCAGAACACGTACCGCGCCGTCGAGGTGCGGGCGCTGGCGCTCAAGAAGTCGTTGCACGACCGCGTCCTGAAGCCCGCTGAGGAGCGGCTGCTGGGCGTGCGGCTGCACGACATCGACGAGAACACCGACGTGATCGTGGCCTCTTTCCATGCCGCGCCGCTGACGGCACTGAACTCGCTGCGGCGGCACCAGATCCGAACGGCCCTCGGCGAGCTGCAGCAGCTCGGTGAGGGGCTGCCGGCGCTCATGGTCGGGGACTACAACTATCCCGTCTTCAAGGAGCGGCTGGGCCAGCACATCCGTGAGCAGGGCTACGAGCTGAACCTGTCGGACTCGCGCACGTACACGCGCTATCGCTTCTTCCGCGGCCACTACGACTTCGCGACGTCGATCGGGTTCGAGATCGATCGCGTGCGCACGCTGCCCCAGGGCTTGAGCGACCACCTCCCGATCCTCGTGACCGCGCACCCGGCTCCCGGGGTGCGTCGCGTCGTCGAGATCGCCGACCCCGAGGCCGCCGCGGCGGCTTCCTAGCCCGCGACGATCGTAGGGTTCGGGTCGCTCCACTTCTCGATGCCCTGCACGACCCAGAACGCGAAGAACAGCCCGAGCGCGATCGCCTCGACGATGAGCACGATGGGCGCACCCGACGCACTCGCCTGCGGCAGCAGCACCACGTACGCCACGAGCACGAGCACGAGTCCCACCGCGATCGCGGTGTAGAGCACCCGGAACACCGGCGCCGGCGGCGGGCCGTGCCGGGGGAAGGCGTTGCGCACCGCGACCGCCGCGAACAGCGCGAAGAACGCGGTCGTCGCGACGAAGTGCGCGTTCTGCAGGAAGGCGTCGCGCGCGAACGCCCAGGTGAGCCCTGTCGCCGCGACCACGACGGCCGCGATCACGAGCGACGGCCACACGGCGGTGAGTGAGACCTGTCCGAGGGCGCCGAGCAGCAGTGCGACCAGCAGCACCAGCCCGCCGAGCACGAGGTAGACCACGACGCCGTTCGCGACGTCCGCCTCGTACGCCGGCGGGAAGCAGCGCCCGGTGCACGGTACGTCGATGCCTGGCACGGACCCCGCGACCACCGTCGTCGGCACCAGTGCGA
Organism: Microbacterium sp. NPDC056044; assembly: GCF_042267145.1. NCBI lineage: Bacteria > Bacillati > Actinomycetota > Actinomycetes > Micrococcales > Microbacteriaceae > Microbacterium > Microbacterium sp. NPDC056044. The sequence continues at coordinate 254,679 of NZ_JBHJWZ010000006.1, forward strand.
TGAGCGGCGCGAACAGCGCCGCGGCGTCGAGGAGTGCGCGCTCGGCGCCCCGCCCCGAGAGCGCGAACAGTGCGAGCGAGACCGCGATCAGCGACCCGACGAACACATCGCGGGCGGGGGTGTAGAAGTAGTCGCTGACCGAGCTCAGCCAGCCATACGTCGCGGCGGCCTGCGCGATGGCCACGAAGATGGCGACGACGGTGCCGGCGACCCCGATCCGCAGGTACCGGTAGGTGCGCTCGAGCGACGTCGACGCGGCGGACATGGGTTCACGATAGCGTCGCGCCTCCCGTGCTCGCCGTGCTCCCCAGCCGGCAGGCCGTCAGCTCCCGAAGTACTGCCGCGCCGATCGCGTGTACAGCAGGATCAGCCCGATGATCGACAGGATGCTGCCGCTCACGGCCGACCAGAGGCCCTCGCCGTTGAACATCCCGAGCACCTCGAGAACGATGTTGGCGATGAATACGATCGTCGCGATCGTGCGGGCGGCGTGGTTGCCGCGCCAGAGTCCCACACCGACGGCGAGCGTCACGATGCCGATGATGAGGCTGATCCACCCGAGGATCGCCGGCCACGTGATGAAGAGACCGGCGATGATCACGAAGATCGACCCGATGATCTGCAGGAAGCCGGAGATCCAGGCGATGATGGCGACGAGCGTGACGCCGAGCGGGCGCTGAGTCATGGGTTCCTCCGTGGCGAGACAGAAGTCGGCTGCGTGGCTCCCAACGTAGCGGTCCGACGTGGAGGCCATCTGAAGACGATCGGCGTGGCGACACCGAGAGGGAGAGGCCCGCGGTGTAGAGCGCCGGTTTGGCCGAGGCATCCGTGTCGCGTACTATTGATCTTTGGTGTCCGGCTCAGCTGACCCGGCACCGCGAACGTGAGCCCTCCACTGGCGTGTTCATCCTCTCATCGGGAGGCGAACCACCCCGGAGTGGGATTCACGAACCTCTCCGTTCGAATCAAGAAAGCAGCACTACTGTGACGCGCACTTACACCCCCAAGGCTGGCGAAGCTCAGCGCGAGTGGCTGGTCATCGACGCGACTGACGTCGTCCTCGGCCGCCTCGCCTCGCACGCTGCCGCGCTCCTGCGTGGCAAGCACAAGGCGACCTTCGCCCCCCACGTCGACATGGGCGACTTCGTCATCATCATCAACGCCGACAAGGTCGCGCTGACGGGCCAGAAGCTCGAGCAGAAGAAGGCCTACCGCCACTCGGGCTACCCGGGCGGCCTCAAGTCGGTCACCTACTCGGAGCTCCTCGAGAAGAACCCCGTCCGCGCCGTCGAGAAGGCCGTCCGCGGCATGCTCCCGAAGAACACGCTCGGCGCCAACCAGCTGTCGAAGCTCAAGGTGTACCGCGGCGCCGAGCACCCGCACGCCGCGCAGAAGCCCACCGCGTACGTTTTCGACCAGGTCGCCCAGTAAGCGCCGCACAGAACAGGACACACTGATGGCGAACATCGAAGAAACCCCCACGAGCTACTCCACCGAGTCCACCGTCGACGAGACCGTCGTCGCCGCCGAGCGCCCCGTGCTCTCGGTCTCGGGCGCCGCAGTCGGTCGCCGCAAGCAGGCCATCGCCCGCGTGCGCGTCGTCCCGGGCTCCGGCACCATCACGGTCAACGGCCGTGCGTTCGAGGACTACTTCCCGAACAAGCTCCACCAGCAGCTCATCACCGACCCGTTCACGGTCCTCAACCTCACGGGTGCGTACGACGTCATCGTCCGCATCTCGGGTGGTGGCCCCTCGGGCCAGGCCGGTGCGCTCCGCCTCGGCATCGCCCGTGCGCTGAACGAGATCGACGTCGAGAACAACCGCCCGACCCTCAAGAAGGCCGGCTTCCTCTCGCGCGACGCCCGCGTCATCGAGCGCAAGAAGGCCGGTCTCAAGAAGGCCCGCAAGGCGCCGCAGTACTCGAAGCGCTGATCGGCTTCCACTCCGTATGCCGATCTTTGGCACGGACGGGGTGAGGGGGCTGGCCAACGGCCCCCTCACCGCCGATCTCGCACTGTCCCTGGCCCAGGCGACCGCCGTCGTCCTGGGCCAGGGCCGTTCCGCCGAGGCGCGTCGCGCGGCGGGCAAGCGGCTGACTGCCGTCGTCGCCCGCGACCCGCGTGTCTCCGGCGAGTTCCTCTCCGCAGCGGTCGAGGCCGGCCTCGCCTCGTCGGGCGTCGACGTCTTCGACGCCGGCGTGCTGCCGACTCCCGCAGCGGCGTTCCTGATCGCCGACATGGATGCCGACTTCGGCGTCATGGTCTCGGCATCCCACAATCCGGCTCCCGACAACGGCATCAAGATCTTCGCCCGAGGCGGCGTGAAGCTGCCCGACGTCGTCGAAGAGCGCATCGAGTCCGCCATGTCGGGCCCCAAGCTGCAGCCGACCGGCGCCGACGTGGGCCGCATCCGCCGGTTCTCCGACGCCGAAGACCGCTACGTCGTGCATCTCCTCGGCTCGCTGCCCCACCGGCTCGACGGCATCCACGTCGTGCTCGACTGCGCCCACGGCGCGGCCGCCGGCGTCTCGCCGCAGACGTTCGCCGACGCGGGTGCCAAGGTCACCGTCATCGGTGCAGACCCCGACGGCTGGAACATCAACGACGGCGTGGGCTCCACCCACCTCGACCAGCTCGCCGAGCACGTCGTGCGCGTCGGCGCCGACGTCGGCATCGCGCACGACGGCGACGCCGACCGCTGCCTCGCGGTCGACGCGAACGGCAACGTCGTCGACGGCGACCAGATCATGGCGATCCTCGCCGTGTCGATGAAGAGCCGCGGGCGGCTCAAGGACGACACCCTCGTCGCCACGGTGATGAGCAACCTCGGCCTGCATCGCGCGATGTCGGCCCACGGCATCCACGTCGAGACGACCGCTGTCGGCGACCGCTACGTGCTCGAGCGCATGAACGAGCGGGGCTTCTCGCTCGGCGGCGAGCAGTCCGGTCACGTCATCATGAGCGACTACGCCACGACCGGCGACGGCCTCCTCACCGGCCTGCACCTGGTCGCCGAGATGGCGCGCACTCGCAAGACGATCGAAGAGCTCGCGTCGATCATGACCGTGTACCCGCAGGTGCTCGTGAATGTGAAGGACGTCGACCGCTCCCGCGCCGCCACGGACGAGGGCGTGCAGGATGCGGTTGCCCGCGCCTCCGCAGAGCTGGGCCTCTCGGGCCGCGTGCTGCTGCGCCCGTCGGGCACCGAGCAGCTCGTGCGCGTGATGGTCGAGGCGTCCTCCGAGGATGAGGCCCGCCGCCACGCAGACCAGCTCGCCGGCGTCGTTCGCGAGCGCCTCTCGCTCTGAGCCCTCCGCAGATCGGAACGCGGCGGACCTTCGGGTCCGCCGCGTTCCGCGTCGGGGCGGTGGGTTTGTCACGGCTCGCGGGCCTGCGCCGGATTCGGGGGGTGGGGCTAGCCTGAGGGCATCCGAGAGGAGCCATCGTGGGTGAAGCGATCGTCGTCGGAATCACGGATGCTGCGGTCACACGTCGTGCGGTCGACTGGGCGGCGCAGCGCGCGGCCGAGAGGCGGCAGCCGCTCGAGCTGTTCGCGGTTCTCGGCGGTGCGGTCGGCGCCGTGGGGGAGGACTCCCTCGTCGATGCCGCGCTCGCCCAGGCGACCGAGCTGGCCGAAGCCGAGGCATCCCGAATCGCGTCGACAGGCCTCGACGTGCGCACCCGGGTCGAACGGGGCAACCCCGTGGCGAAACTGCTGGATGCTTCGACCGACGCCGCGCTGCTGGTCATCGGCAGCGACTACCAGGGGTCGGGCTCTCGCGCGCATCGCGGGGCTCACGGTCTGCGCATCGCCGCCGGCGCGCACTCGCCCGTCGTGGTCGTGCCCGACTTCGACGTCGCGGGCCGGACCGGGGTGCTCGTCGGCGTGGACGGATCCCCGGTGTCGGAGAAGGCCGTCGCCTTCGCCGCCGCCGAAGCGGACCGGCTCGGTGAACCGCTCATCGCCGTCGCGGTGTGGACGCCGCTCGAGGTGCCCCGCAACATGGGCGCCTACCCGGTGCAGTACCTCGAGAACATGGAGAAGCTCACCGGCGAAGCGCTCGGCCTCGCCCTCGCGGGCCTCGCCTCGCGCTACCCCGACCTCGAGATCGTGCGACGGGTCGAGCGCGGCTACCCTTCGCACATCATCAACGACCTCGCCGCCTCGGCGCGGCTGTCGGTCGTCGGCTCGCACGGGCGTGGGGCTCTCGCGCGTTTCCTCCTCGGTTCGATCAGCCAGGAAGTGCTCGCGCGGTTGGAGACCGTGACCGCCGTCGTGCGCTGAGCGACTCTTCTTCGCCCAGTGATCGACGGACGACCGGACACTGGCGGTCATCGTGGCGGCCGACCGCGGATTTCTCCGGCGGAAGAGCCGACGGAAGACGCATTCCCGATCGGATTTGAGATATGAGACTTCCAGTCTCTAGTGTGGAAGATGTGCACGAAGTCGGGGGGCTGGTGCACACAGATCCGACCGGCGGCCCCATGCTGTTGCGTTCGATCTGGTCGGTGCCGGGTTCTGGGGACCCGGCACCGCGAGTTTCTGCGGAGGCGACGGGGCCTACCGGACAGCGCACCGAGGACGATAATCAACTCATGCAGCAACCCGAATCCCGATCGCGGCGGCCTGCCGGCGAAACGCGAGCCCTCATGCTCGAGGTGGCCGTCGACCGTGTCAAAGCAGAGGGCCTGCTGCTCGATTACGCCAATATCGAGCTCGAGGACCTGATCCGCACGGCCGGCGTGCCCCGTTCCACCGTCTTCCGCATCTGGCCCGACCGCGTCGCGTTCGTCGCCGACCTCGTGCGCGCGCTGTTCGAGGCCGACCCGGCGTTCGACACCGGGTTCGACGGCGAGACGCTCCGTCACCTCGAACAGGCGGTCGCCGGTGATCCGGACGTGCTGAGCACCCGTGAGGGGCGGCGGATCGCGCTCCGCGAGGCGCTGCGCTTCGCCGTGTCGCACAACATGGCCGCCGTCGAAGGCACCGTCGCGTGGCGCGCGTACCGCACGATGTCGGCAGCCCTCGTGAGCGGCGACTCCGTGCCCGGCGGCGCCGAGATCCGCGCCCTCCTGTCCGAGATCGAGGACCGCTACCTCACCCGCATGGCGGAGGTCTACAGCCAGCTCAATGCCGCGTTCCGGCTGCGCATGCGCGACGGGCTCACCGAGCGCGACCTCGCCGTGGCGATCATGGCGATGGTCGACGGCATGAGCGACCACCGCCGCATCGACCCGGTGCAGATCGACGCCCCACGCGTCGTCGCGTTCGGCCCGGAGGGTCCGCGCGACTGGCACCTCGCAGGCGTCGCCGTGTACGGCCTCTACACCGCGTACACCGAAGAGCTCGAGGGGTGACGCGAACGGCGGGACGCAGCATCCATCCGCGTCCCGCCGTTGCGCCTCTGCCTGTCAGCGGCCGGCGAGGCCTCGCGAGACGAGGTCGGCGGCCACCGCGAGAATCCGGTCGTTCGCCTCGGACTCGGCGATCGTGACGCGCACGCCCTCGCCGGGGAAGCCGCGCACGAGGAGGCCGTGCTCGTCGAAGACCTCCATGGCTGCGGCGGTGCTCTCGCCCAGCGGGAACCACAGGAAGTTCGTCTGCGTCTCGGGAAGAGACCAGCCCTCGTCGGTCAGCGCCGCGACCACGCGCTCGCGCGCGGCGACGAGGCCGTCGACGCGCTGCTGCAGCTCGTCCTCGGCCTCGAGCGACGCGAGGGCCGAGATCTGCGCGAGCGAGGTGACGCCGAAGGGCACCGCGACCTTGCGCATCGCGGCCGCGAGTGCGGCGGGAGCGATCGCGTAGCCGACGCGCACGCCTGCGAGTCCGTACGCCTTCGAGAAGGTGTGGGCGACGACCACGTTCGGGTACGCGCGGAAGTACTCGATGCCGACCGGCGAGTCGGCGCGGCGGTTGAAGTGCACGTATGCCTCGTCGAGGAGCACCGCGACATCGGACGGCACCCGGTCGAGGAACGAACGCAGCTCGGCATCGCCGATCGTGGTGCCCGTCGGGTTGTTCGGGTTGCAGACGATCACGAGGCGCGTGCGGTCGGTGATCGCGGCGAGCATCGCCTCGAGGTCGTGCTGGTGGTCGGCCGTGAGCGGCACCTGCACGGGCTCGGCGCCCGCGGCGCGCGCGAGCATCGGGTAAGCCTCGAACGAGCGCCACGCGAAGAGCACCTCGTCGCCCGGTCCCGCGGTCGCGCGCATCAGCTGCGACACGCTCTCGACGGAGCCGGCGCCGAACACGATGTTCTCGCCCGACACGCCGAAGCGGTCGGCGATGCGTGCGGTGAGATCGGATGCTGCGGACTCGGGGTAGCGGTTGATGCCGGCGAGCGCGTCGGCCACTGCGGCAACGACCGAGGGGAGCGGGGCGTAGGGGTTCTCGTTCGACGAGACCTTGTACACCGTGCGGGTGCTGTCGGCGTCGGCGGATCGTCCCTGCTTGTAGGCGGGGACCGCGGCCAGATCGGCTCTCACTCGCAGTTCGGACATCGTTTCTCGCTCTCTCGGTGCGCTACTATCAAAATCATAATAACCATTGTTTTGATTACGCGTCAGGAGGATGCCGGATGCCCGAGGACGAGCGACCGGATGCGCAGATCGAGCTGATCGTGCGCGGCATGCGGTGGGAGGCCGACGACGTGCTGCTGCTGGCTCTCGAGCGGCCTGACGGCTCGGAACTCCCGGAATGGGAGCCCGGCGCGCACATCGACCTGCGCCTGCCGAACGACGTCGAGCGCCAGTACTCGCTCTGCTCGGACCCCGCCGACCGCCGCACCTGGCACGTCGCGATCCTGCGTGAGGACATCAGCCGCGGCGGATCGCGCTACGTCCACCGCGACCTGCGCCCGGGCCAGCGCGTCTCGGCCGGCCTCCCGCGCAACAACTTCGCACTCGTCGACGCGCCCGAGACGGTGTTCGTCGCCGGCGGGATCGGGATCACCGCGGTGCTGCCGATGATCCGGCGGGTCGCGGCATCCGGTTCCCCTTGGCGCCTCGCGTATCTCGGGCGCTCGCTCGACCACATGGCCTATGTGCGCGAACCCCTGCTCTGCGGGCCGGAGGTGACTGTTGTCGCCGCGGACCGCGACCCGCGTCTCGAGCTCGCGGCCTGGATCGGCGCGCCCCTCGACGGCACTGTCGTCTACGCGTGCGGACCCGCGCGCATGCTCGACGCGCTCGAGGACCTCTCGCTCGACTGGCCGCGGGGGACGCTGCACGTCGAGCGCTTCGTGCCGAAGGTGTTCGCCGACGTCGAGGACGGCTCCACGTTCGACGTGGAGGCCCGCCGCTCGGGGCTGCGGGTCACCGTCGAGTCGCACTGCTCGATCCTCGAGACGCTCGAACGCGCGGGCATCGGCGTGCCGAGCTCGTGCCTCGAGGGCGTCTGCGGCACGTGCGAGACCCGCATCATCGACGGCGAGGCCGAGCACCGCGACAGCATCCTCGCCCCCGACGAGCGCCTCGCCAACGAGACCATGATGATCTGCGTCTCGCGGTCGAAGCAGCCCACCCTCGTCCTCGACATCTGACCCGGAACCGCCCGAAGGAGAGCACATGGACACCGGAACCGCCTACGGACTGCGCCTCGGCGCCCCGCTCAACGACCTCGCGCAGGTCGGCCCCGGCACCCCCTACGGCGAGGTGCTGCGCCGCTACTGGCAGCCCGTCGCGAAGGTCGAGGACGCCACGACCCGCCCCGTCATGGTGCGCGTGCTGGGCGAGGAGCTCGTGCTCTTCCGCACCCGCAAGGGTGCGCCGGGCCTGCTGCACCCGCGCTGCATCCACCGCGGCGCGTCGCTCTTCTACGGCGGCGTCGAGGAGGAGGGCATCCGCTGCTGCTACCACGGCTGGGTGTTCGACACCGAGGGCCACTGCCTCGAGCAGCCGTGCGAACCCGACCTCGGCCTGCACCGCGACCGCGTGCGCCAGCCCTGGTACCCCGTCGAGGAGCAGTACGGCCTGATCTGGGCGTACATGGGCCCGCCCGAGAAGAAGCCGGTGCTGCCGAAGTACGACACGTTCGAGAACCTCGCCGACGACGAGCAGCTCATCGTCGACGACAACGGCGTGGGCGGCGGCGGCCCCGCCGAGCTCGATTTCAACTGGCTGCAGCACTGGGAGAACGTGATGGACCCGTTCCACGTGCCGATCCTGCACGCGCGGTTCAGCGGCAACCAGTTCACGCCCGAGATGGCGCTCATCCCGGTCGTGTCGTACGAGTACACGCCGACCGGCGTGCGCTCGATCCAGCACCGCGACCTCGGCGACGGACGGCAGCTGCGCCGCGTGACCGAGGTGATGTTCCCGAACCTCCGCGTGGTCGCGAGCCCGAAGCTCTCGTCCGGTCAGACGAACATGATCGGCTGGGTCGTGCCGCAGGACGACACCAGCTTCCGCATCTTCACGATCGCGCGCGACACCGACCCCGACTTCCTCCGCAAGCTCCGCTCCACCCACGAGGGCAAGGCGTGGAAGGACCTCACCGACCTCGAGCACCAGCGCCTGCCCGGCGACTATGAGGCCCAGAAGTCGCAGGGCGCGATCTCGCTCCACGGCGAAGACCACCTGACGACCACCGACCAGGGCGTCGCGATGGTGCGCCGCATGATGGCCAAACAGAACCGGCTCGTCGCCGACGGCGGCGACCCGGCCGGCGTCATCTTCGACGAGGCCGACGCCGTCGTGCGCATCGAGGGCGGCAACTACTTCGAGGGTGCCGCGGACGCGCCGCTGCTGGCCGAGGCCGTCGAGGACTGACGGGACTGCCGTGGCGAAGTACGAAGCGCGCGCGCCGCGCGGCGACCGGCCGCTCGTCGTGCTCGGCATCAGCGACGTGGTGGTGCTGGAGGGCGAGACCGACGTGCCGGTGACCGTGCACGAGGTGTCGGCGTGGGGCCGGTGGGTGCGCGAGGTCGCGATCCCGGATGCGGCGGTCCGCAGCATCCATCGCCTCTCCGAAAAGTACGAGATCGTGTGGGCCTCCGAATGGGGGCACAACGCGCACACCGCCTTCGCGGCCGCGCTCGAGCTGCCCGAGGAGCCGTGGCCATTCCTGCCCGTGCAGTTCGACAAGCTCGACGCGATCCGCGCGTATGCCGGCGGGCTGCCGTGGGCGTGGATCGACGGGCCCGTCGTTGACCTGCACGACCCGGGGCTCGTCGAGGATGGAGTGGTGGTGCGCGTCGACCCGAGACGCGGGCTCGACGGCGTCGACCTCGACGCCGTCGAGGAGGCGCTGGCGCAGCTGATCGTGGCGCGGGAGCGCGCCGGGAAGGAAGAGGCGTGAGGGTCGTTGCATTCCAGGGCGGGCGCGTGGTCACCGGCACCGGCGAGGTCTTCGACCCCGGCACGGTGGTGGTGCGCGACGGCGTCATCGAGGCCGTCGGCGCGGCCGACGGGATCGTCGTGCCGGACGGAGCGGAGATCGTCGATGCGGCGGGCCGCTGGGTGCTCCCCGGCTTCGTCGACGCGCACACGCACCTCGGCGTCCACGAGGACGGCGAGGGCCCCGCGGGCGCCGACGGCAGCGAGCTGAGCGACCCCGACATGTCGGCGGTGCGCGCCATCGACGCGGTCAACATCGAGGATCGCGCGTTCCGCGACGCGCTCGCCGGCGGCGTCACCACGACGGTCGTCAAGCCCGGTTCGGGCAACCCGATCGGCGGGACGAGCGTCGCGATCAAGACGTGGGGCGGGCGCACCGTCGACGACCAGGTCGTCAAGCACCCGGTGAGCGTCAAGTCCGCGCTCGGCGAGAACCCGAAGACGACGTGGGGCGGCCGCAACCAGCTGCCGCGCACGCGCATGGGCGTCGCGCTCGTGATCCGCCGCGCCCTGATCGCGGCGGGGGAGTACGCCGCGAAACGGGATGCCGAGGCCGCAGCGGGCGAGCCCTTCACACGCGATCTCGGCAAGGAGTCGCTCGCCGCCGCGCTCGCCGGAGAGCTCACGTGGGACCAGCACGTGCACCGGCACGACGACATCGCCACCGCGCTGCGCCTGGCCGACGAGTTCGGGCTGCGCATCGTGCTGAACCACGGCACCGAAGCCCACAAGCTCGCAGCCGACCTCGCCGAGCGCGACGTGCCGGTGATCTTCGGCCCGGTGCTCTCGAGCCGGGGCAAGGTCGAGGCGCGCGAGGCGTCGGTGTCGAACATCGTCGCGCTCGCGCGCGCCGGCGTGCGCGTCGCGCTGTGCACCGACCACCCCGTCGTGCCGATCGACGCGCTCGCGCTCCAGGCCGCCGTGGCCGTGCGCGCGGGACTCACGTGGGACCAGGCGCTCGCCGCGATCACCTCGTCGGCCGCCGAGATCGCCGGCCTCGACGACCGCGTCGGCGCGCTCTCGCCCGGGCTCGACGGCGACGTCGTGGTGTGGTCGGGCGACCCGCTGGACGCGTCTTCGTCAGCCGAGGCCGTCTACATCGAGGGTCGCGAGGTGTTCCGCCGCGACGGCGAGGACGTCACGATCGCCGACCGCTGGGCGGTGCACGCGTGACCGATGCCTCGCTGCGCGCGGACGCCGCGCGCCTGCTTTCCGACCTCGTCGCCCTGCGCCGCGACCTGCACCGCCACCCCGAGCCCGGCTTCGCGGTGCCGCGCACCCAGGCCGCGGTGCTCGCCGCGCTCGAGGGATTGCCGCTCGAGATCACCGTCGGTCCCGAGGGCTTCGGGTCGGTCGTCGCGGTGCTCCGTGGCGCCCACGACGGGCCGTCGGTGCTGCTGCGCGCCGACATGGACGCCCTGCCCGTCGAGGAGGAGACCGGCCTCGAATACGCGTCGACGAACGGCGCGATGCACGCGTGCGGCCACGACCTGCACATCGCCGGGCTCGTCGGCGCCGTGCGGCTCCTCTGCGCGCGGCGGGCGGAGCTCGCGGGATCGGTCGTGTTCATGTTCCAGCCCGGCGAAGAGGCGGGCGGCGGGGCGCCGCAGATGATCGACGCCGGCGTGCTCGAGGCCGCGGGCGTCGCGGTGACGGCGGCGTACGGCATCCATGTCCTTCCCGGAGAACCGGGCGTCTTCTCCACGCGACCCGGCCCGCTCATGGGCGGGGCGAACCTCTTCCGCGCCCGCATCATCGGGCGGGGCGGACACGGTTCGCGCCCGCACCAGGCGCTGGACCCGGTGCCGGTGCTGGCCGAGGCGATCCTCGCGATCCAGACGCACGTGACCCGGCGCTTCTCGGTCTTCGACCCCGTCGTGGTGTCGGTGACGAAGCTCCGGGCGAGCGACGCCGTCAACGTCATCCCCGACGACGCCGAGTTCGCCGCCACCGTGCGCACACTCTCGCCACAGGCCGTCGAGCGCCTGCGCACCGAGCTGCCCGCGCTCGTGTCACGAATCGCCGAAGCGCACGGCTGCCGCGCCGAGACCCGGTTCGACGTCGTGTACCCGGTCACCGTCAACGACGAGGAACGGGCGACGGATGCTGCGGCCACCCTCCGCGAGGAGTTCGGCGCCGACCGGGTCGAGATGCTGGGGCAGCCCATCATGGCGTCCGAGGACTTCTCGTTCGTGCTGAACCGGGTGCCGGGGGCGTTCGTGTTCCTGGGGGCGACGCCGGCCGGGATCGATCCGGCCGAGGCCGAGATGAACCACTCGCCCCGCGCCGTGTTCGACGACGGCGTGCTCGCGGATCAGGCCGCGGCGCTCGCGCTGCTGGCCCTCCGCCACGTCGGTCGCTGAGCCGAGGCCCGGGTCCTGGGCCGCGGTTCGCGTCGGGCCCGGGTCAGCGGCCGAGGGTGCGGTGGCGCACGATCGCGTCGCGCTGCAGCGACTCGTCGCGCGTGCGGATCGCCTCGATGAGATCGCGGTGGATCTGCAGGCGCTCGTCGGTGTCGGGGTGGAAGCCCATGATGTCGAACGTCGAGGACTCGCCGACGCTCTCGGCCTCGATGTAGTCGACGAGGTTCAGGTAGAACGTGCGCAGCACCGCGTTCGGCGAGATCTGCGCGATGCGCCGGTGCAGGCGCCAGTTGCAGTGCAGGCCCGCGACCGGGTTGTCGGCCCACACCTCGGCGAGTTCGGCAATGAGCGCGTCGAGCTCGGCGAGGTCCTGCTCGGTGCGGTGCTGGGCGGCATCGCGCAGCACCGCCTCGTCGAGGGCGTCGAGCACTGCGACGATCTCGTTGACCGTCGCACCGCCCTCACGCAGCTTGAGCACGCTGTGGGCGAGGCGGATCAGCGGGGACTGGTTCGCGACGAAGAGCCCGCCGCCGGGGCCCGGGCGCACCTCGATGACGCCGCGGGCGCGCAGCACCCGCATCGCCTCGGCGAGGGTCGCCGAAGCCACCCGGTAGCGATCGCACAACTCCTGCTTGGTGCCGATGCGGAACCCCGCGGGGAGGTTCTCCCGCGCGATCGTGTCTTCGATCTCCTGCACCAGGCCGTCGGCGACCGACTGGCTGATCCTCTCGCGGAGGGCCGAGAAGCTCGGCCGCTCCGGCTCTGCGTCGGCTGCGAACGATGTCATGCGTCCTCCGTGAGTTCGGCCTGGCCCCCTGCCTCGTCACATCCTAGGGATCCCGGCGACGGCAGGGGGCGAAGAACAGGCTATTGATTCATTTGCGCTAAATCATTGTAACGAATAGCATCAACTCCACGGACGGATCAGGAAGGATCTCATGGCCGACAACACAGGTGGCGATCTGCTCGCCGAGTCGCTTCTCGCGCAAGGCGTCGACACGGTGTTCGGCATCCCGGGCGTGCAGCTCGATGCCGCGGCCGATGCGCTCTACGCGCGGTCCGACCGGATCGACTTCGTCTGCGCCCGCAACGAGCAGGCCACCACCTACATGGCCGACGGCTACGCCCGCAGCACCGGCGACGTCGGCGTCGCCATGGTCGTTCCCGGCCCCGGTGTGCTGAACGCCCTCTCGGGGGTCGCCACCGGCTACTCCACCAACTCGCCCACGCTGCTCATCGCCGGCCAGATCGACTCGCAGGCCATCGGCAAGGGGCTCGGCGCACTGCACGAGATCCCGGACCAGACCGGCATCCTCGAGCGCGTCACCAAGTGGACCGGCACCGCCCGCACCGCCGACGAGATCCCCGGCCTCGTGACCGAGGCCTTCCGTCAGCTGCGCTCCGGCCGCCCGCGCCCGGTCGCCCTCGAGGTCCCGCCGGACGTGCTCGCCGCCACTTCCTCGGCCGCCGCCGCGACCCGCGTCGACTTCGCGCCCACGACGCCGGATGCGGACGCCATCCGTGACGCCGCACGCCTGCTCGCGGCATCCCGTCGTCCTCTCATCGTCGTGGGCGGCGGCGTGATCGCGGCGAACGCGACGGCGGCCCTCCGCGACCTCGCCGAGCGCCTCGAGGCGCCGGTGCTGATGACCGAGAACGGCCGCGGCGCCCTCGACGCGCGCCACCGCCTCGCGTTCGACAGCCTCGCCCTGCGGGCCCTGCGCCCCGACGCCGACCTCGTGCTCGCCGTCGGCACGCGCTTCGTCTCGACGTTCGGCACGCAGGTCGACACCGACGGCGCGCCCGTCATCCTCGTCAACGCCGAGGCCGCCGACCTCGAGGGCCCTCGTGCCGCCGCCGTGCGGGTGCACGCCGACGCGGGCCTCGCCCTCGAGGCGCTGGCCGCCGAGATCGGCCGGCCGCAGCGCGAGAGCCGCGCCGACGAGCTCGCCGCCGTGCGCGTATGGCTCGACGAGCAGTTCGCCGACATCGCACCGCAGCGCGAATACCTCGGCGCGATCCGCTCGGTCCTTCCCGAGGACGGCGTCTTCGTGAGCGAGTTCACGCAGGTCGGCTACGCCGCCAGCGCCTGCTACCCGGCCTACCAGCCGCGCACCTACATCGGCCCCGGCTACCAGGGCACCCTCGGCTACGGCTTCGCCACGGCGCTCGGCGTCAAGGCCGCCGACCCGAACCGCGCTGTCGTCTCGGTCAACGGCGACGGCGGCTTCTCGTGGACGCTGCAGGAGCTGTCGACCATGAAGCGCTACGGGCTTGGGCTCGTCACCGTGGTGTTCCACGACGGCTTCTACGGCAACGTGCGCCGTATTCAGAAGAACCGCTACGGTGCCCGCTACTTCGCCAGCGACCTCACCAACCCCGACTATCCGGCGCTGGCCGGCGCGTTCGGCATCGCGAGCGCGACCGCCCACGACCCGGCCTCGCTGCAGGGGGTGCTCGCCGACGCCGTCACGGCCAACGAGCCGATCCTCATCGACGTGCCGGTGGGCGAGTTCCCGTCGCCCTGGCACCTGATCCACGAAGGCGTTCCCCGCCCCGCGCCCCTGCCCGCGGGCTCGCATCTCGTCCGGGAGGGCGCATCGGCATGAGCAGCATCATCGGCCACTACATCAACGGCGAGTGGAGGCCCACCGCGGGTCGTGAGGTCATCGACGTCCTCGATCCCGCGAACGGCCGGGTCGTCGGCGCCGTCGTCGCCGGCGACGCCGCCGACGTCGACCTCGCCGTCGCCGCGGCCCGAGCGGCCTTCCCCGCCTGGGCGGCGACGCCCATGGCGGAGCGGATCCGCCTCGTCGAGGCGCTCGCCGAAGGACTCGAGCGCCACCGCGACCGGCTCGCCGAGACGCTGACCGCCGAGATGGGCGCGCCGCTCGGCTTCGCCCGCGCCGCTCAGGTCGGCGTCGCGATCGCCGACCTCGCCGCCCTCGTCGGCGCCGCACGCGCGCACGTCGAGCGCGAAGCCGTGTCGAACTCGCTCGTCGTCGCCGAGCCCGTCGGCGTCGTCGCGGCCATCACGCCGTGGAACTTCCCGCTGCACCAGATCATGCTGAAGGTCGGTGCCGCGCTGCTGGCCGGGTGCACGGTCGTGCTCAAGCCGAGCGAGGTCGCGCCGCTGAACGCCGCGATCGTCGGCGAGATCCTCACCGAGATCGGCCTGCCCGCGGGTGTCGTCGAGATCGTCTTCGGCGACGGAGCCGGAGTCGGCTCGCCCCTGGTCGCCCACCCCGACGTCGACATGGTGACCTTCACCGGCTCCCGCGCGGTGGGGGAGCACGTGGCCCGCGAAGCCGCCCGCACGATCAAGAAGGTCGCGCTCGAGCTCGGCGGCAAGTCGGCCGCCGTGATCCTCGACGATGCGCCGGTCGCAGCATCCGTCGAAGGTGTCCTGCGCTCCTGCTTCGCCAACACCGGACAGACGTGCGCGGCCCTCACCCGCGTGCTCGTGCCCGCGGGGATGCGCGAGGAGTGGGAGACTGCGGCCGTCGCCGCGGCGGCGCACTGGGTTCCCGGCGACCCGACCGAGCCCGGCACGGCCATCGGCCCGGTCGCCTCGGAGCTGCAGCGCGAGCGCGTGCTCGCGCACATCCGCGCGGCCGAGGACGACGGCGCGCGCCTGCTGGTCGGCGGCGCGGAGCCGCTCGACCTGCCCGGGGCGTACGTGCGCCCGACGATCTTCTCGGGAGTCACGCCCGAGATGAGGATCTTCCGTGAGGAGGTCTTCGGTCCGGTGCTCGCGATCACCGAATACGCGACGCTGGACGAGGCGATCACCCTGGCGAACGACAGCGACTACGGGCTGTCGGGCGCGGTGTGGTCGTCGGATGAACGCCACGCGCTCGAGGTCGCGCTCACCCTGCGCACCGGAAGCGTGGGGATCAACGGTGCCGGACTGGACGTCGGCGCCCCGTTCGGCGGCTACAAGCAGTCCGGACTGGGTCGCGAGGCGGGATCGCGAGGATTCGAGGAGTTCCTCGAGTTCAAATCCGTCATGGGGGCGGCGGGCCTCGCGGAGACCCGACGCGACGCCGCGCCCTGAAACAACCCGAATCACAATCCCTTCGTTACATTCCGGAAACGTCGAATCGACAGTATTGATAGCAATCAATTAGTCGAGACAGCACCTTCCAGCAAGAGACACCCAGAGAGGATCACCATGAAGCGAAGCATCGCTGCTGTCGCCGCACTCGGTGCCACTGCCCTCGTCCTCACCGCCTGTGCGGGCGGTCAGGCCGAGGCGAGCGGCGACACGGTCCGGATCGCGATCCAGACCGATCCCGGCAGCCTGAACCCGATCACCAACGCGACCGACGCCGGGCAGAACGTCCTCGCGTTCGGCTACGAGTCGCTGCTCACCTACCCGGCCGGCAAGGAGCCCGAGGGCATCCTCGCCGAGAGCTGGGAGTCCACGACGACCGAGGTGGTGTTCACGCTCAAGGACGGCATCGTCTGCGCCGACGGGGAGCCGCTCACGGCCTCCGACGTGAAGGGCACCTTCGAGTACGCGGCAGAGGAGGAGACCGGCTCGCCGTTCAAGGGCGTCTACTTCCCGGCCTCCGGCCTCACGATCGCCGCCGACGACGACGCGCGCACCGTCACCTTCACGGCCGAGAACGCCCAGAGCTTCCTGGCCGAGACGATCGGCTCGCTGCCGATCGTGTGCGCGTCCGGTCTCGCGGACCCGAGCCTGCTCGACAGCGAGTTCCACGGCACCGGCCCGTACACGCTCGAGGACTTCTCGCCGGGCCAGACCTACGACTACGCGCTCCGCGACGACTACACGTGGGGCCCGGGCGACGTGACCAGCGAGACCAAGGGCCTGCCGGCCAAGGTCGCGGTGCAGATCGTCGAGAGCGACGCGACGTCGGCGAACCTGCTGCAGACCGGCGACGTCCAGATCGCCACGGTCGGCGGCACCGAGCGCGACCGCCTCGACGGCCAGGAGTACACCCAGACGCTCGATGTTCCACTGCGTCCGGGACTGGTGTTCTTCAACCAGGCCGAGGGACGCGTCGGCAACGACCTCGTCGTGCGCCAGGCCCTCGCCCAGGCGCTCGACTCGGCCGCCGTCGGCAAGGTCGCCTCGTCCGGCCGCGGTGAGCAGCTGGTGACGCTGGTATCGGAGTTCGGCGCGGCGTGCACGGCGATGGACAGCTCGTCGGCGCTCTACGCCTACGACGTCGACGCGGCCTCGGCCGCCCTCGACGAGGCGGGCTGGACGGCAGGTGCCGACGGCATCCGTGCGAAGGACGGCGTGCCGCTCAAGGTGCTCATGCTCTACCCTGCCAACGAGAGCCAGGGTGTGACAGCCGCGATCGAGCTCATGCAGGTCGAACTCAAGAAGATCGGCGTGGACGCGGTGCCGACCCCGTCGCCGTCGTACACCGACGTGATCTTCTCGGGTGGCGACTGGGACATGGTGTGGGCGCCGATCTACACCAGCCTCCCGAGCGACTGGGCCGGCATCCTCGGCGGCGAGTTCCCGCCGGACGGCGGGAACTGGACCTACAACACCAACCAGGAGTACTTCGACCTGGTCGGCGTGGCGCAGGGCTTCGCCGGTGCCGAGTCGTGCCCCGCATGGCAGGATGCGCAGGACTCGCTGTTCCAGAACCTCGAGGTGCTGCCGTTCTGGTCGTCGACCGAGACGATCTACGGCGACGGCGCGGAGTTCGCGCTCTCGAAGGGCGTGCTCTCGCCGACGGCGCTGCGCGTGGCAGAGTGACCGAATGACGTCAGTGGTCCCGACGCGACCGAAGACCTCCGTGGTGGCCACCCTTCGGGGTGGCCGCCACGGCGGCGGCAGCCCTTGGCTCGCGTTCCTCGCGCGGCGCATCGGAAGGATGTTCGTCGCGCTGTTCGTCATCGTCACCGCCGCGTTCCTGGTGCTGCGCGCGGCCGGCGGCGACCCGGTGCGCGCGGCCCTCGGGCCGACCGCGGATGCCAGTGTGGTCGAGGCGCGCCGGGAGCAGCTGGGGCTCAACGAGCCTCTGATCGTGCAGTTCTGGAACTACCTCACCGGCATCTTCCTGCGCGGCGACCTCGGCGTCTCGCTCATCACCGGCCGCTCGGTCAACGAGCTGGTCGAGAACCGCCTGCCTCCCACGATCCAGCTGGCGGGCGTCGCGTTCCTCGTGATCCTGTTCGTGGCCATTCCGCTCGGGCTCCTGATCGCGATCCTTACCCAGGGCGGCAAGCGCCGCGACGTCGAGGTCGGGTTCACCGGCGTGACCGGCTTCCTCGCCGCCGTCCCCGAGTACCTCATCGGCGTCGTGCTCCTCATCACGTTCGCGATCACCTGGCGCGTGTTCCCCGTCGCAGGCATGGACGGCCCGCAGTCGTTCGTGCTGCCGGTGCTCGCGCTCTCGATCGGCGCCTCCGCGGCGCTCGCCCGCATCGCCCGCATCGAGGCGCTCAACGTGCTCGGCGACGACTACATCCGCACCGGGCGGTCCAAGCGCCTGCCGTCGTGGATGATCTACTTCCGCCACGCCCTGCCCAACATGCTCACCGCGACGCTCACGCTCGGCGGCGCGCTGCTCGCGACCATGATCACCGCGAGCGTGCTCGTCGAGCAGGTGTTCAACTGGCCGGGCCTCGGCAGCGCCTTTGTGCAGGCCATCGTCACGAAGGACTACGGCATCGTCCAGGGCCTCGCGATCGTCTATGCGGTCATCATCCTGATCGTCAACCTGCTCGTCGACGTCGTGCTCGCTCTGCTCGACCGCCGCACCACCCTCCTGGAGACCGCGTGAGCGCCACCACCCCCACCCGACCGCCGCGTCGCGGTTCGTGGATCCTGCACTCGCCGATGGCGCTGATCTCGCTCACGGTGATCGCCCTGCTGCTCCTGCTGGCGGTGTTCGCGCCGCCGCTGTGGGGCGTCGAGGCCAACACCCCGCATCCTGACCAGCTGCTCCAGCCGCCGAGCCCCGAGCACCCGCTCGGCACCGACAGCCTCGGCCGCGACATCCTGCTGCGCACCCTCGTGGCCACCCGCCTCTCGCTCGTGATGGCTCTCAGCGCCACGCTGATCGGTGCGGTCGCGGGCCTGCTGCTCGGCGCGCTGCCGATCGTCGGGGGCCCGCGCACCCAGCGCGCGTTCTCGTCGGTCATCAACACGTGGCTGGCGTTCCCCGTGCTGCTGGTCGCGATGCTCACCGTGATCCTCCTCGGGACGGGTGCCACGACCGCGGTCCTCGCGCTCGCCCTCACGATGACGCCGTCGTTCGCGCGTCTCGCGCAGACGCTGTCGGCCCGCGTCGGCGGGTCGGAGTACCTCGCGGCCGCCCGCATGATGGGCGTCTCGAAGTCCCGCCAGTTCACGCGCTACATCGTCCCCAACATCGCCGAGCCCGTCATCGTGAACGTCACGATCTCGATCGGCGGCGGCCTCCTGGCGCTCTCGAGCCTCAGCTTCCTCGGCGTCGGCGTCCAGCCGCCCGAGTACGACTGGGGGCGCCTGCTCAGCGAGGGATTCGCCCAGGTGTACCAGCAGCCGACCGCCGTGCTCGGCCCCGGTGTGATGGTGGTCACCGCCGGCATCGTGTTCGGCATGCTCGGCGAGGCGTTCGCGTCGCACATGCGCGGACGCGGTCGCGCGCGGGCACTCGAGCCGAAGAAGCTGGGCCCTGCGCCCCGCGTCGAGGGCGCCCCGATCCCGGCGGCCGCCACCACGCTGGCGCGCAACGCCGAGGTCGAGCCCCTGCTCGAAGTGTCGGGTCTCACTGTCGCGTTCCCCGGCCCGCAGGGCTGGATCCGTCCGGTGCAAGACGTGTCGTTCAGCATCGCGCCCGGCGAGATCGTCGGCGTCGTGGGCGAGTCCGGCAGTGGCAAGAGCGTCACGATGATGTCGGTGGCGCAACTGGCTCCCGCCGGCGCCGTCGTCACCGCACAGCGCCTGCGCTTCGCGGGCGCAGACCTCAAGGGGCTCAGCCAGAAGGAGGCCGGCGCGAAGATCGGCACCGACATCGGCGTCGTCTTCCAGGACTCCCTCACCGCCCTCAACCCGGCACTGAAGGTCGGCACGCAGTTGGCCGAGGTGCCGCGGGTGCACGGCAAGGCGTCGCGCGCCGAGGCCCACACCGCCGCGGTGCAGGCGCTCGACGCGGTGTCGATCCCCGACCCCGAGCGCCGCGCCGCGCAGTACCCGCACGAGTTCTCGGGCGGCATGCGCCAGCGCACGCTCATCGCGATGTCGCAGATCGGATCGCCCCGGCTGATCATCGCCGACGAGCCGACCACGGCCCTCGACGTCACGGTGCAGCAGCGCGTGCTCGCCCTGCTCCGCCGCGAGTGCGAAGAGACGGGAGCCGCGGCGATCGTCGTCTCGCACGACATCGCGGTGCTCGCCGAGCTGTGCCAGCGCATCCTCGTGATGTACGCGGGGCGCATCGTGGAAGACGTCGACGTGCGTCTGCTCGCCACCCCCGAGCTACTCGCGCACCCCTACACCCGCGCGCTCGCCGAGGCGCTCCCCGACCTCGACACCGACACCACCAAGCCGCTGGCGACGATTCCCGGCGAGCCGCCGGACCTGTCGCTTCCGGTGATCGGCTGCGGGTACGCGCCGCGGTGCCCGTTCTCGACTGAGCAGTGCCGCACCGAGACGCCGGGCCTCGTCGCCCACCACGGCGGCCGCGTCGCGTGCTGGAACCCGCAGGACGGGCGCACCGTCACCGTCGCGGAGCTGGAAGGGGTCCACGTCTGATGGCCGAGCTGCTGATCGACGACCTCGTCGTCGTGTTCGGAACCGGGCGCACCGCCGTACGCGCCGTCGACGACGTCTCGCTGCGCGTGCCGCACGGCACCATCGTCGGGCTCGTCGGCGAGTCCGGGTCGGGCAAGTCGACAGTCGCCCGCACCATCGCCGGGCTGCAGCAGCCCACCTCGGGGTCGCTCCGCCTCGACGGGCGCGACCTCTTCGCCCGCGGGCGCGCCGACCGGCTGGCCCGCAGCCGCGACGTGCAGATGATCTTCCAGGACCCGTACTCCTCGCTCAATCCCCGCATGTCGGTCGGCGAGACGCTCGACGAAGCGCTCGCGATCCACGGCGACGGCACCGCGAAGGAGCGCGCGGCCGGGGTGCGGGAGCTCCTCGAGCTCGTGCGGCTGAAGCCCGACGTCGCCGGCCAGTACCCCTCGCACCTCTCGGGCGGCATGCGCCAGCGCGTCGCGATCGCCCGGTGCCTCGCCGTGCGGCCGAAGCTCATCGTGGCCGACGAGATCACGTCGGCGCTCGACGCCTCGGTGCAGGGCGCGGTCCTCAACCTGCTCAGGGAGCTGCAGCGCGAGCTCGAGCTCTCGGTGCTGTTCATCACGCACAACCTCGCGGCTGTTCGCTACATCGCCGACACCACCGCAGTGATGAGCCGCGGGCGCGTGGTCGAGCACGGCCCGGCGGCGCAGATCGTCGAGAGCCCGACGCATCCGTACACGCAGTCGCTCGTCGCCGCGATCCCGCGCATCGAGCACGCCGGCACCGACCACCTCCTGCACGCGGGGCTGGCCTCGTGAGCGGGGTGAGCGTGGAGCCCGCGGCGAGCGTCGCGGCCGCGGCAGCCGACCTCCGGAGTCACGCCGCCGAGATCCTGCCCGACCTCGTCGCGCTTCGCCGCTCCCTGCACGCCGACCCCGAGCTCGGGCTCGAGCTGCCGCGCACCAAGGCGCGAGTGCTCGCCGCGCTCGACGGCCTGCCCCTCGAGATCACCGAGTCCGACACGATCGGCTCGGTCGTCGCGGTGCTGCGGGGCGCCCGGCCGGGGCCGGTCGTGCTGCTGCGCGCCGACATGGACGCCCTGCCGCTCCGCGAACTCGCCGACGTGCCGTACCGCGCGACCGGCGACACCATGCACGCGTGCGGGCACGACCTGCACGTCGCGGGGCTCGTCGGCGCCGCCCGCGTGCTCGCCGCGCGCGCGGCCGACCTCGCGGGCGACGTCGTGTTCATGTTCCAGCCGGGCGAGGAGCTCGGCGACGGTGCTGCCCGCATGGTGGAGGAAGGCGTGCTGGATGCTGCGGGCCGGCGTGCGAGCGCCGCCTACGGCATCCACGTGGTCCCGGGCGAGTTCGGCGTCTTCTCCACGAAGCCCGGTCCGCTCATGGCCGGCTGCGCCGAGCTCGAGGTCGTCGTGCGCGGACGCGGCGGCCACGCCTCGGCGCCGCACCTGACGCGCGACCCGGTCCCCGTGCTCGCCGAGCTCGTGACCGCCCTGCAGTCGTACGTCACCCGCCGCTTCGACGTCTTCGACCCGGTGGTGCTCACGGTCACCCAGCTGAGCGCGGGCGGCGGTGCGCGCAACATCATCGGCGACGACGCGAGCCTGGTGGCATCGATCCGGATGCTGTCTGCCGACGCCCTCGCGCAGCTGCAGGCCGAGCTGCCGCCCCTGGTGACGGGTATCGCCGAGGCGCACGGCTGCGGTGCCGACGTCGTCGTCGAGACGATCGTGCCGCCCACGGTGAACGACGACGCGGTTGCGACCGGAGCCCTCGACACGCTCCGCGGACTGTTCGGCGACGACCGCGTGCTCCTGACCTCGTCGCCGGTGATGGGGTCCGAGGACTTCAGCCACGTGCTGCGCGAGGTGCCGGGCGCGTTCCTCTTCCTCCGCGCGACCCCGCCCGGCATCGACCACGAGACGGCCGCGCCCAATCACTCGCCGCGCGTCGTGTTCGACGACGCCGTGCTCGCCGATCAGGCCGCCGCGCTCGCCGCGCTCGCGCTCACGCACCTCGGCGGGGCGGAGGCGTGACCGCGGCGCCCGTCCTCGAC
The DNA here is from genome assembly GCF_042267145.1 of Microbacterium sp. NPDC056044. Taxonomy (NCBI): domain Bacteria; kingdom Bacillati; phylum Actinomycetota; class Actinomycetes; order Micrococcales; family Microbacteriaceae; genus Microbacterium; species Microbacterium sp. NPDC056044. The sequence continues at coordinate 277,170 of NZ_JBHJWZ010000006.1, forward strand.
GCTGTCTCGGTGCACACCAGCCGGCACCGCGTCACCGCCGCCGGCGAAGAGGTCGCGTTCGCCGCGATCGCCGAGCGGGTGTCACTGATCGACGAACGGGATGCTGCGCCCCTCGGCGACGCCTGGACCTTCGCGTACGTGCGCGAACCGGTCGATGCGTCGCGGCCGGTGCTGTTCCTCTTCAACGGCGGTCCCGGCTGCGCGTCGCCGTGGCTGCACCTGAGCGGACTCGCGCCCTGGCGCGCGGCCGTGCCCGAGCGCCTCGACGCCGCGCCCGATCTGACTTCGGCGCTGCAGCCCAGTGCCGACTCGCTCATCGACGCGGCCGATCTCGTCGTGATCGACCCCGTCGACACCGGCTTCAGCCGGCTGCCCGCCGACGTCGATCCCGCGCTCATCTCGGGCGCCGACCGCGACGCTGAGCTCACGGCGCAGATCGTGCGCGGCTGGCTCGACCGCCACGACCGGGTGGCGTCGCCGGTGTTCCTGCTGGGGGAGAGCTACGGCACCATTCGCGCGTCACTGACCGCGACGGCGCTGCGCGACCGCGGCACGCACGTCGCCGGCGTCGCGATGCTCGGCCAGTGCGTGAACGCGCAGGAGACCACCCAGCGCGCCGGCAACGCCGCCGGCTTCGTCGCCGCGGTACCCCTGTTCGCCGCCGTCGCCTGGCACCACGGCCTGAGCGCCCACCCCGGGCTCTCGCTCGACGAGGTCGTCGACGCGGCGCACGAGTTCGCCGTCACCGACTACGCGGCGGCGCTGAGCCGGGGCACGGAGCCCGCCGACGTCGTCGATCGGCTTGCCGGCTTCACGGGGCTCGCGCCCGACGCACTGCGCGCCCGGCGCCTGCGCATCGACAAGGAGGAGTACCGCACGCTGCTGCTCGCCGACCGCGGCGAGGTGCTCGGTCTCACCGACGCGCGGTACACGCTGCCCGGGCCGCCGCCCGGCGTGTGGCAGCCGCCGCTCGACGCCGCCGACGTGCGGATCGACGCGGTGTTCTCGGCCGCCGTGCACGCGCTGCTCACGCACGAGCTCGGCCTGCCGTCCGCGCCGTACCGGTTCGCCACGCCCGCGCACGAGCGCTGGAACTACCTCGAGGCCTCGGCCATCGGCCGCTTCGGCGGCAGCGCCCTGCCCTCGCCGTTCGCGATCTTCGACTACCCCGCGCATCTCGCCGCGTACCTGCGCGCGAACCCGGCCGGCCGGCTCTTCTTCGGCACCGGGCACTTCGACACCCTCACGACCGTGGGCTCGCTGCAGCACCTGCTCACGCAGTACGGGCTGCCCCGCGAGCGCATCGCCGAGGGCCGGTACCCCGCCGGCCACATGATGTACACCGACCCCGCGAGCCTCGCCGCGCTCGCCGGGGACCTGCGGACGTTCCTGCGCGGCTGACGCCCCGGGGCGCAGCATCCATTCTCCGGATGCCATCGCCCGCACGAGCAGAAGGCCCCCTCCGAGGAGGGGGCCTTCTGTGTGAGAGCTCAGTCGAACGAGACCGGGGTGTGGTCCGTCGCGCGGGCGTAGAAGACGCGGAGGTCGTCGTGCATGCGCGCGACGATCTGCTCGTCGACGAACGTCATGTGACCCGACTCGTAGAAGCGGAACGCGATGTTCCCGCGCAGCGCGGGCGCGAGGTAGAGCTTCGCGATGTCGACCTCGGCGCCGAAGAACGGGGTCGCGAGGTCGTACACGCCGCCCATGACGGCCACCTGCAGGTTCGGGTTGCGCCGGAGCGCGGCCGACAGGTCGAGGCTGACGTCGGGGACGGGCGTCGGGGCGTCGATGCCGGGCGCCTTGTGCTTCCAGTCCCACGCGCGCGAGATCGGCATGTTGTAGAGGTGCCGGTAGTGCAGGTCGCTGCGGTAGCCGAGCTCTCCGCCGACGATCTCGCGGAACGTCGAGAGGTGCGCGCTGTTGACGCCCGCGGTCGCCGCGTCGTCGGTGGCGGGGTCGTGCGAGCCGTTGCCGACGACGTACTGGTGGTCGGCGACGAACCGCGTGTCGAAGCGGCCCACGACGCGGCCCTCGTCCTTGAGCAGCGCGTACCGGAACGGCTCCATGCCGATGCGGAAGTGCTTCGCGAGCACGTCCTCCTTCGGCAGGCCGGTGAGGGCGGCGAAGCGCTCGGCGACGGCGTCCTCTTCTTCTGCCGAGATGCGGTCGCCGAGCTGCAGCGCCCGCGCGTAGTCGCCCTGCGCGAACTCCTTCGCCTCGGCGATCGCGTCGTCGACGCTTGCCGCGCCGGTGCGGGAACGGCCGTGGTACCAGGCCGTCGCGGCGAACGAGGGGAGGAGGTTGATGTGCTCCTGGTCGAGACCGAGGTTGTTCTCGGCCCAGTTGAGCATCGTCGACAGCAGGACGACGCCGTTGAAGTCGAGCCCCTGGTTCTGGAGCTTGTGGACGAGCGCCGACGCGCGTGTCGTGCCGTACGACTCGCCGAACAGGAAGCGCGGGGCGTTCCAGTTGTTGGTGATCGTGAGGTAGCGGGTGATCGCGCGGGCGAACGCGTCGACGTCCTGGTCGACGCCCCACACCTGGTCGGGGCGCGTGTCGCCGAGCAGGCGTGAGTACCCGGTGCCCGGGGCGTCGAGGAACACGAGGTCGCTCTCGGACAGCAGCGTGTAGGGGTTGTCGACGACGGTGTACGGCGCCGGCGGCGTCGCGTGCGGGGTCGACGTGGGGGCGCGGCGCGGGCCGAAGCCGCCGATGTTCAGCCACAGGCTCGCCGAGCCGGGACCGCCGTTGAAGAGGAAGGTGACCGGGCGGCGCGGGGCGTTCTCGGCGCGCTCGGCGACGTACGCGAGGTAGAACATGCTCGCGAGGGGCGTGGCGTCGTCGTCGCGGACGATCACCGTGCCGGCGGTCGCGGTGTACGCGAGCGGCCCCGAGGGCAGATCGAGCGTGTGCTGCGTGTCGACGCGCTCCTCGACGGGGGCGCTGTTCTCGGGCTCGGTCATCCGCGGCTCCTAATCACATAAACGATTAGTATGAATACTAGCGGAGTGGGGAAACCTGCCGACCGCCCGATCGTCAAGCGCTCGGCGCGCTCCAGCTGAGCGACTCGATGTACCGCAGCAGAACGCCTTCGCGCAGCGCCCACGGCGAGACCTCGAGCTCGTCCACGTCCATCGCGCGCATCGCCTCGTGCAGCACGACGGCGCCGGCGACGATCTGGAACGTGCGGTCGGGGGTGATGCCGGGCAGCTCCTGCCGCGCGGACGCGGGGATGCGCGCCAGACGCGGGATCCACGAGCCGAGGGCGGCGCGGGGGAGCAGCATCCGCTCGATCCCCGACCAGCCCGGAACCGGATAGCCCACCAGCTTCGCGAGTGACCGGATCGCCTTCGACGAGCCCACCACGTGGTCGGGCTTGGCGAGCGAGCCGAACGACTTCGCCACCGGGGCGAGCGTCGCGCGCGCGTGGTCGCGCAGCTTCTCGACGGCGGCCTCGCCGGGCGGGTCGTCGGGAAGGAACTGCACCGTCATGCGCCCCGCGCCGAGGGGGACGGATGCTGCCTGCTCGGGCAGCTCGTCGGCCCCGGCTGCGATCTCGAGCGAGCCGCCGCCGATGTCGAAGAGCAGGATCTGCCCGGCGGCCCACCCGAACCAGCGGCGCACCGCGAGGAACGTGTAGCGCGCCTCGGTCTCGCCGCCCAGCACCTGCAGCGGCTGGCCGAGGGCCTCTTCGATGAGTGCGATGACCTCGGGCCCGTTCTTCGCCTCGCGCACCGCGCTCGTCGCGGTGGCGAGCAGCTCGTCGACCCGTTCGGACGCCGCGATCCTGCGCGCCTCGGTCACCGCGGCGACGAGCGCCGTGACGCCCTCCTCGGTGATGGAGCCGTCGGGCGCGAGGTAGCGCATGAGTCGCAGCACGGTGCGCTGACTCGTCGTGGCGAGAGGCCGGCCGCCGGGGCGGACGTCGGCGACCAGCAGGTGGACGGTGTTCGAGCCGATGTCGAGGACTCCGAGGCGCACGACGTTCAGAGTAGCGGGGGAGGCGGACTACGATGGGCGCGATGTTCGCCGATGACGCCGCCACTGTAGCGCCCGCCCTGTCGCTGTACCGCGAGATCGACCGCGCGGACTGGGCGCGGCTGGCATCGGGCATGACGCAGCCGCTGTCCGAGACCGAGATCGTGCAGATCCGCGGGCTCGGCGACCGCCTCGACATGGCCGAGGTCGCGCAGGTGTACGTGCCGCTGTCGCGCCTGCTGTCGCTGTACGCCGAGTCGACGAAGCGGCTCGGCGGCGAGGAGTCGGCGTTCCTCGGCGAGGCGGACTCGACCACCCCGTTCATCGTCGGCGTCGCGGGCTCGGTGGCCGTGGGCAAGTCCACGATCGCGCGCCTGCTGCGCGAGCTCACCTCGCGCTGGCCCGGAACGCCCCGCGTCGAGCTGGTCACGACCGACGGCTTCCTCTACCCGAACGCCGAGCTCGAACGCCGCGGCCTCATGGAGCGCAAGGGCTTCCCCGAGTCGTACGACCGCCGCGCTCTCGTGTCGTTCCTCACCGAGGTGAAGAGCGGCGCCCCCGAGGTGCGCGCTCCGTTCTACTCGCACATGCGGTACGACATCGTGCCCGACGCCGTCGTGACCGTGCGCCGCCCCGACATCGTCATCGTCGAGGGCCTCAACGTGCTGCAGCCGCCGCCCACCCCGAACGACGTCGCCGTCAGCGACCTGTTCGACTTCTCCATCTATGTGGATGCGGATGCTGCGCACATCACGCAGTGGTACGTCGACCGTTTCCTCGCCCTGCGCCGCGCGGCGTTCAGCAACCCGAACTCGTTCTTCAACGTCTTCGCGCAGCTGTCGGACGAGGAGGCGGTGGAACGCGCGCTCGGCTTCTGGAACTCGATCAACCTCCCCAACCTCGAGGAGAACGTGCTCCCCACCCGCCACCGCGCGAACCTCGTGCTGCAGAAGGCGGCGGACCACACGGTCGAGACGGTGCTCCTCCGCAAGCTCTGACCCGGGCTCGAGACCGCGTTCGGGGCGCTCTGCCTCCCGCATCGCTGACCGCCGGGGCGGCGCGCACTCGTCCGAGCCGTGTGGCGTCGCCCAGCGATGTCGATCAGTCGCTCGCGACGACCGCCCCCGGCCGGCGAATGGCGAATGGCGAACGGCGTCCGGCGGCAGGGATACTCTCCACACGGCATGTGAGTTCCGGTTCACACGGCTGCACCTGAGGTTCACACGGCTGCACCTGAGGTTCACACGGCTGCGCCTGGGGTTCACACGGTTGCACCTGCGGTTCACACGGCGTTCTGCGCGGTGCAAGCGCTGCTCGGACGCGACTGGTGAGGTGTGTGAACCGGAACTCACATGGGTTTTCAGGAGAAGGTCTGCCGGCGGCGGGCGGCGGGCGGCCGGCGAATGGCGAATGGCGTCGGCGGCAGGCGAACGGGGATCCCGATTCGTAAGGGCTCCTTGCGAAACCCGCCGCCTACCATGGACCGCATGTGTGGAATCGTCGGATACGTGGGCCCGCGCCAGAGCCAGGCCGTGCTGATCTCGGGTCTCTCGCGACTGGAATACCGCGGTTACGACTCCGCCGGCATCGCCGTGATCGACGGCGACGGCGAACTGGGGATGCGCAAGCGCGCCGGCAAGCTGAAGGTGCTGCGCGACGACCTCGCCGCCCGCCCTCTCGCCGACGGCACCACCGGCATCGGCCACACCCGCTGGGCGACGCACGGCGGCCCGACCGACGGCAACGCGCACCCGCACCTCGCCGACGACGACAAGCTCGCCGTCATCCACAACGGCATCATCGAGAACTTCTCCGAGCTCAAGGACGAGCTGCTCGCGGACGGCTTCACGTTCCGCAGCGAGACCGACACCGAGGTCGCGGCCGTGCTCCTCGGCCGTGAGTACCGGCGCGCCGGCGACCTCGAGAAGGCCTTCCGCGCCGTCGTGTCGCGCCTCGAGGGCGCCTTCACCCTTCTCGCGATGCACGAGGACCAGCCCGGCCTCGTCGTCGGCGCACGCCGCAACTCGCCGCTCGTGATCGGGCTGGGCGAGGGCGAGAACTTCCTCGGATCGGACGTCGCCGCGTTCGTCGAGCACACCCGCAACGCCCTCGCGATCGGCCAGGACCAGATCGTAGCGATCACGCCCGATGCCGTCACCGTGACCGACTTCGCCGGCACTCCGGTCGAGGTCGAGCCGTTCGAGGTCACGTGGGACGCGTCCGCCGCCGAGAAGGGCGGCTGGTCGTCGTTCATGGCCAAGGAGATCTCGGAGGAGCCCGAGGCCGTCGCCAACACGCTGCGCGGCCGCATCCACGACGGCGAGGTCGTCATCCCCGAGCTCGACGGACTCGACGAGCTCTTCGCCGACGTCTCGCGCATCATCGTGATCGCCTGCGGCACGGCGGCGTACGCCGGCCAGGTCGGCAAGTACGCCATCGAGCAGTGGACGCGCATCCCGGTCGACGTCGAACTCGCCCACGAGTTCCGCTACCGCGACCCCGTGATCGGCCCCGACACCCTCGTCGTCTCGATCAGCCAATCGGGCGAGACCATGGACACGCTCATGGCCGTCAAGTACGCGCGCGAGCACGGGGCCAAGACCCTGTCGGTCTGCAACACCCAGGGCGCGACGATCCCGCGCGAGTCCGACGCGATCGTCTACACGCACGCCGGCCCCGAGGTCGCCGTCGCCTCGACCAAGGCGTTCGTCGCGCAGATCACGGCGCTGTACCTGATGGCCCTGCACATCGGTCGCGTCCGCGGCGCGATCAGCGCCGACGCGGCCGCCGACCACGTGCGCGAGCTCGAGGCCGTCCCCGGCAAGATCGCGCAGATCCTCGAGCGCGAGCAGCCCCGCATCGAGCAGTTCGCCGGCTGGATGGCCGACACCCGCTCGGTGCTGTTCCTCGGCCGCCACGTCGGGTACCCGATCGCCCTCGAGGGCGCGCTCAAGCTCAAGGAGCTCGCGTACATCCACGCCGAGGGCTTCGCCGCCGGCGAGCTCAAGCACGGCCCGATCGCGCTGATCGAGCCGGGCCAGCCGGTGTTCGTCGTCGTGCCGTCGCCGCGCAAGTCGTCCGAGATGCACAAGAAGGTCGTCTCGTCGATCGAGGAGATCCGCGCGCGCGGCGCCCGCGTCATCGCGATCGCCGAAGAGGGCGACGCCGCCGTGCTGCCCAAGGCCGACGAGGTGCTGCGCATCCCGCTGGCAGGGCCGTTCTTCGAGCCGCTCCTCGCGGTGGTGCCGCTCCACATCTTCGCCATGGGCCTCGCGACGGCCAAGGGCCTCGACGTCGACCAGCCCCGCAACCTCGCGAAGTCCGTCACCGTCGAGTAGACGCCGGGGCGCAGCATCCGTCCCGCCCTCCGCTCTTCGCGGCAGGCGGCGGTGTCGCGGCCGCGCGATAGGGTGGCGGATGCCGCGGGCCGCGGCACGCAGGAGGACCACATGATCGTCGGTATCGGCGTCGACCTCGTCGACATCCCTCGGTTCGAGCGGACGATCGAGCGCACCCCGCGGCTGCTCGAGCGCCTGTTCTCGACGGCGGAGCAGCAGCTGAAGCCGCACTCGCAGGCCGCGCGGTACGCCGCGAAGGAGGCGCTCATCAAGGCGCTCGGCGGGTCGGACGGCGTGCACTGGACCGAGATCGAGATCGGGTCCGAGGCGTCGGGCCGCCCGGTGTTCTCGCTGTGCGGGTCGACGGCCGCCGTCGTCGCCGAGCGGGGCATCACCGCGCTGCACCTGTCGCTCTCGCACGACGCGGGCCTCGCGACGGCGTATGTCATCGCGGAGGCGGTGGACGGGGTCGGGGCCGCGGCCGGGGCACCGAGCCAGGGAGTTTCCGCCGAGACCGAGGGCGACGTCCCCGGTCTCGACGCGGATCCCCGGTCTCGCGAGACCGAGGAGTCCGCATGAGCCGCCTCCCCGCCGGAGCCCTGCGCGAGGCGCTCGTCGACGTCGGCGCCATCGAAGACAACGTGCGGCACCTTCGCCGGCTCACGGGCTCGGAGGTCATCGCGGTCGTCAAGGCCGACGGGTACGGGCACGGCGCGGTGCGCTCGGCGCTCGCCGCGCTCGCGGGCGGCGCGTCGCGGCTGGGCGTCTCCGACATCACCGAGGCGCTGGCCCTGCGCCGCGCGGGCATCGACGCTCCGATCGTCGCGTGGCTGCACGCCCCGGGCGCGGACTTCGCCGAGGCCGCCGCACTCGGCATCGAGCTCGGCATCTCGAGCCTCGACCAGCTGCAGAAGGCTGCGGCCGCAGCATCCGCCGATCGTCCCGTCGGAGTGCACCTGAAACTCGAGACCGGGCTCTCGCGCAATGGGATCGCGCCCGAGGAGTACCGCGTCGTGTTCGCCGAGGCCGCGCGGCTCGAGCGGATCGGGCGCGTGCGCGTCATCGCGCTGTTCAGCCACCTCTCGAACGCGTCGACCGAAGACGACCGCGCGGCCCTCCGCGCGTTCGAGGAGGGCGTCGGGGTCGCTGCGACCCTCGGCCTCGCGCCGCCGCTGCGGCACATCGCCGCGACGCACGCCGCGATCGACCTGCCCGAGGCGCGCCTCGGGTGCGTGCGCATCGGCATCGGCCTCTACGGACTCTCGCCGTTCGACGACCGCACCTCCGCCGACCTGGGCCTGCGCCCCGCGATGACGCTGCGCGGCACGGTCGCCGCCGTCCGCCGCGTGCCCGCGGGCAAGGGCGTGTCGTACGGCTACGACTACCGCGCTCCCGCCGAGACGACGCTCGCCCTCGTACCCGTCGGGTACGCCGACGGCGTGCCGCGCCAGGCCTCGGGTGCGGGGCCGGTGGTGATCGGCGGGCAGCGCTTCACGGTCGCCGGCCGCATCGCGATGGACCAGTTCGTCGTCGACGTCGGCGACGCGCCGGTGTCGGTCGGCGACACCGCCGTGCTGTTCGGCGACCCGACGCTGGGCGCGCCGTCGGCGACGGAGTGGGCGGATGCCGCGGGCACCATCAACTACGAGATCGTCACGCGCATCGGGCCCCGCGTGCCCCGCCGGCAGGTGTCGGAATGAGCGGGAACGCGGACGACGCGCCCGTTGTTGCACCGGGCGTGGACACGACAGCTCAGGGTTTGGACGCCCTCGTCGGCACGCGCGAGGTCACCTCGCCCGAGTCGATGGAGGCACTCGGCGAAGAGATGGGACGGATGCTGCGCCCCGGCGACATGGTGGTGCTCACCGGTCCGCTCGGCGCGGGCAAGACGACGCTCACCCGCGGCATCGGCCGCGGGCTCGACGTGCGCGGCCCGATCCAGAGCCCGACGTTCGTGCTCGCCCGGACGCACCCGTCGCTCTCGGGCGGTGCGCCGCTCGTGCACGTCGACGCGTACCGTCTGGGCTCGGCCGCCGAGCTCGACGACCTCGACATCGACTTCGACGGCTCCGTCGTGATCGTGGAGTGGGGCCGCGGCCTCGTCGACGGCCTCCGCGAGCAGTGGTGGGAGGTCGAGCTCGAGCGCGAGTGGCACGGCCACGGCGTCGACAACGCCTGCGGAACCATCGCCCACGAGGCCGACCTCGACGCCGACACGCCGCGCCTGGTGAAGATCACGCGCCACCCGTAGTGCGCGGCGGTCCGCAGCATCCGTTCTTCCGGATCGACGTGCGCACGGCGACCGCCCTCCGGAAGAGCCGTCCCGGCTAGTCGCGCCCGGCTGCGCGGCTGCGCGCGACGGCGTCGAGGATCGCCTGCTCGGCGTCGCCGCCCGCGCCCGCTGCCGACGAATTCTCTCTGCCGACCGCCTCGACGATCTCGGCCCGTTGGATGCGCGTGTCGCGGGGCGCCTTGACGCCGATGCGCACACTGTCGCCCTTGATGTCCAGCAGCGTGACCTCGATCTCGCCGCCGATGAGGACGCTCTCGCCCACCTTACGCGTCAGCACCAGCATCGGATCAGCCTACTGCGCGGCGATGACGTCGGCGGCCGGGGCGAGCGCGCTCGCGGTGTCGCGGACGACGCCGACGGTCTCGATGGTCAGCGAGGCCGCCGTCGCCTCGGTATACGACAGCACCGGCAGGCCGTCGGTCTGAGCCGCCACCATCCGCCGCACGGCCGCGCGCAGGGCAGGAGCGCACACGAGCACCGGTTCGCCGCCGTCGTCTGCGGTGGCCACTGCCTGTTTGACCGAGGCGATGACCGCCTCCAGCCGCTCGGGGTCCAGGACGATCTGCGTCCCGTCCGGCGAGGGGCGCAGGTTCTCGAGCATCGCCTGCTCGAGGAGGGGGGTGATCATGACGACCCTGAGCACGCCGCCCTCGGCGAACCTCGCCGCGACCGCCGGACCGAGTGCCGCGCGCGCGGCTTCGATGAGGCCTTCGGGTTCGGGCGACACCTTCGCCCGCAGCGCGAGCGCCTCGTAGATGCGGGCGAGGTCGTTGATCGGCACCCGCTCGGCGAGCAGCCCCTGCAGCACCTGCTGGATCTCGGCGAGCGAGAGCACTGTGGGCGTGAGCTCCTCCACCGCCGCGGGGGAGACGCGCTTGAGGGCGTCGGTCAGCTGACGCACGTCCTCGCGGCTGAGCAGACGGGCGGCGCCCGACTGGATGACGCTGGACAGGTGCGTGATGATGACGCTCCCGCGGTCGATGACCGTCGCGCCGGCAAGCTCCGCGCTGTGACGCATCTCGAGGGGGATCCACTTGCCCTCGAGTCCGAACACGGGGTCGTGGGCGGCCGTGCCGGGCAGCGAGCCGAGGCCCTGGCCGAGCGCGAGCACGGCACCGGACGGCGCGACGCCCCTGCCGGCCTCGACGCCGGCGATGCGGATCACATAGGTGGAAGAGGCGAGCTCCACGCTGTCGCGGGTGCGCACCGGCGGCACGACGATCCCGAGGTCGAGTGCGATCCGGCGGCGCAGCGCCTTCACGCGGGCGAGGAGGTCGTCGGGTCCGCCGGTCACGAGGTCGACGATGTCGGGCGCGAGCAGGATCTCCAGGGCATGGACCCGCATCTGCTCGATCAGCTCCTCGGGCTGCTCGGTCGCGGAAGGAGCGGGGGCCTCCGCCTCGGCGGCGGCGGCCGCGCGCGCCTGACCCGCCTTCACTCGCTGCGCGGCCAGCAGCAGCAGCGCCCCGATCGTCACGAAAGGCAGCACCGGCATCCCGGGGATGAGCGCCATGACGACCGCGGCTCCGCCGGCGATCGCGAGCGCGTTGCGCGACTGTCCGAGCTGCGCGGAGGCGGCGGTGCCGATCTCGGCCTCCGCGTTCGAGCGGGTGACGATCATGCCGGTCGACACCGCCATGAGCAGGGCGGGGATCTGGGTCACCAGGCCGTCGCCGATGGTGAGGAGGCTGTAGGTGCTGATCGCCTCGTCGATCGTCATGCCGTGCTCGGTGAGGCCGATCGCGATGCCGCCGACGAGATTGATGATGATGATGACGAGGCCCGCGATCGCATCGCCCTTGACGAACTTCGACGCACCGTCCATCGCGCCGTAGAAGTCGGCCTCCGCGGCGACCTCGGCACGCCGCTGCCGGGCTTCGGTGTCGGTGATCAGGCCGGCGTTGAGGTCGGCGTCGATCGCCATCTGCTTGCCCGGCATGGCATCCAGCGTGAAGCGGGCGCCGACCTCGGCGACGCGCTCGGCGCCCTTGGTGACGACGACGAACTGGATGACGACGAGGATGAGGAACACGACAGCGCCGATGATGAGCGACCCGCCCACCGCGATCGCTCCGAACGCCTCGATCACCTGTCCGGCGTACGCCTCGCCCAGCACGAGCCGGGTCGAGGCGACGTTCAGCCCGAGGCGGAACAGCGTCGCGACCAGCAGGAGCGACGGGAACACCGAGAAGTCCAGCGGCTTCTTCACGAACATCGTGGTCAGCAGGATGACCAGCGCGAACATGATGTTCAGGATGATCAGGGTGTCGAGCAGGCCCGCCGGCACCGGCACGACAAGCAGCAGAAGGATGCCGACGACGCCCATCGGCACCGCCAGCTTGCGCATGAGGTCTTTCACGACTGCCTCCGTGGGGGAAGGGAATGGATGCCTCGGGCCGCCCCGCGCGCCCGCAGCGACGCGACGAAGACGAGGACGTGGGCGATCGCGGTGTAGAGGTCTTCGGGGATCTCCTGGCCGAGGTCGCAGGCCGCGTGGACGGCGCGTGCGAGCGGGATGTCGCGCACCATGGGCACGCCCGCCTCGATGGCCTCTTCGCGGATGCGGTCGGCGACCACGCCGCTGCCCTTCGCGACGACGCGCGGCGCGGCCTTGCCGACCTCGTAGCGCAGGGCGACGGCGACATGGGTCGGGTTCACCAGCACCACGTCGGAGCCTGCGACGGAGGCGATCATGCGGTTGCGGCTCATCGCGAACTGTCGTGAGCGGCGCTGCTGGCGGATCAGCGGGTCGCCCTCGGTGCTCTTGGTCTCGTCGCGCACTTCGCGCTTGGTCATGCGCGTGTGCTTGGCGTTGCGCTTCATCACCACGAAGACATCGATGACGGCCAGCGCGATGCCGACGGCGATCGCCGCCTGCAGCACCGCCGCGATGGCGTCGGCGGCGATCTGGAGCAGCCACGCGAGCGAGTGCGCACCGCTCGACGAGAGCACCGGGATCAGTCCGCTGATGACCAGCCACAGCGCTCCGACGATCGCGGCGGTCTTCAGCAGCGCCTTCGCGCCCTCCCAGAGTGCCCGCACGCCGAAGAGCCGCCGGAACCCGGCGACGAGGTTGAACTGCTCGTACCGCCCGCTGATCCCGCGGAGGTGCACGCCGCCCTGGGCCACCGCTCCGAGCAGGGTCGCCACGGCGACGACCGCGAGCATCGGCGCGAGTGTGGGGAGCACGGAGGCCAGCCCCCGCTCGAGCAGCTCCAGCGCCGAGCCGACCGTCGGCGCGTCGGCGATCGACGCCACGGCCAGCAGCTGCTCCGTCCCGGCCATCGAGCCGGCGACGACCACGCCCTGCAGGGTGACCGCCGCCGCGCCGATGGCCAGCCACGCGGTGAGATCCTGGCTGCGCGAGAGACGTCCCTTGCGGCGCGCCTCCCGCAGCCGGCGATCGGTGGCGCGCTCGGTGCGCTCGCCGCTGTCGGCATCGCTCACGGCAGCACCCCCTGCAGCAGCCGGAGCGCGTCGGCGGTGAGAGCATCCACGATTCCGGGCAGGCCGACGTAGACGACGCCCGCGAGCACGAGTGTCAGGAGGATCTTGACCGGGAAGCCCATGGCGAACGCGTTGAGGGCGGGGGCCACGCGGGTGACGAGGCCGAGGCCCAGGTCGGCGAGGAAGAGGACCAGCACGAGCGGTCCCGCGATCTGCACGGCCGCGAGCACCATCTGCGACACCGCGAAGGTGAGCACCCGCGCCGGGTCGACAAGGTCCAGCCCGCCGTCGACGGGCACCGCCTCGAAGCTGCGGGCGAGCCCCGCCACGATCAGCTGGTACCCGCCCGAGGTGAACAGCAGAGCCAGCGCCGTCATGTGGAAGAGCCGCGTGAACTGCGCACCGTTGATCTGCGAGTACGGGTCGAACGCCTGCGCGAGCTGGAAGCCGCCGAAGACGTCGATCAGGCCGCCGGCGGCCTGCACCGCCGAGAAGCACACCATCACGAGGAACCCGAGCAGCGCTCCGGTGACCAGCTGGAGCACGAGGGCGCCCAGGAACCGACCGGTGTCCAGCGGCACGTAGCCCGGCGCGAGAGCGGCACTCATCGAGAGGGAGATCCCGATCGCGAGCATCGCCTTCACGCGCGGTGGGATCGCGCCGTACGAGAAGGGCGGCGCGATGAAGATGAACGCCGTCACCCGCACGGCGACGAGCATCGTCGCTTCGAGCCATGCGAAGTCGACGGGGATGTTCATGTCAGCCCCCGCTCAGAAGCTGGGGGATGCGCGCGAACATCTCGTTCGTGAAGGCGATGGCCTCCGCGATCATCCAGTTCCCCGCGATGAGCAGCGCGATCCCCACGGCGATGATCTTGGGGACGAACGAGAGGGTGACCTCCTGCACCTGCGTGATCGACTGCAGCAGCGACACCGCGAAGCCGACCACGAGCGCGGTGATGAGCACGGGCGCCGCGAGCTTCGCGGCCAGCAGGAGGCCCTCCGTGCCGATGTCGATGACGGCTTCGGGTGTCATCCGGTGCCTCCGTAGCTCTCCAGCAGCGAGCGGACGATGAGGCCCCACCCGTCGACCAGGATGAACAGCAGGATCTTGAACGGGAGCGAGATCATCACCGGGGGCAGCATCATCATGCCCATCGACATCAGTGCGGCGGCGACCACCAGGTCGATCACGAGGAACGGCACGAAGATGACGAATCCGATGATGAACGCGGCCCGCAGCTCCGAGATCATGAACGCCGGGATGAGCGTGTACATCGGCACGCTCTGCGGATCCTCCGGGTTCGGCAGTCCCGCGACGCGGGTCATGAGGGCGAGATCCGCCTCACGCGTGTACTGGAGCATCCAGTCCCGCAGCGGCACCTGCGCCACGTCGATCGCCTGAGCGAAGGTCAGGGTGCCGTCGATGTAGGGCTGCACCGCGAGCGTGTTGATGTCGACGAGGACCGGCCACATGATGAACAGCGACAGGAACAGTGCGAGGCCGGCCAGCACCGGGTTCGGCGGGATCGTCGGCAGCGACAGCGCGTTCCGGGTCATCGCGAGCACCACGAAGATCTTGGTGAACGACGACATCATCAGCAGCAGGGCCGGGGCGACCGAGAGGAGCGTGATCCCGAGCAGCACCAGGATCGACGTCGACGGCGACCCGTTGATCCCGTTGATGTCGATCGTCACACCCGCCGGGTCGACCGTGGGAGCGACCGGCGGCTCGGGATCCTCCGGTCCCACCGTCGCCGCGTGCGCGGAGACGCCGCCGAGATGCATGCACAGCACCAGCACGGCCGCCGCGACCGCGAACAGCACCACCCACCGCAGCGCCCGTTCGCGGGCCGCGGGCGGCGAGAGACTCATCGAGCGCGCCGGAGCGCCTCGGCGGTCTGGCGCCAGGTCTCGGCCGAGAGGATCGATCCCTGCAGCGGGTCGTGCCGCCGGCGCGAGCGCAGCGGATAGGGGTGCTCGAGGCCGGTGCCGGAGGCGGTGGTCAGCACCTGCTCGAACGAGCCCGTGCCGCCGGCCTTCGACGGTGCGGGGTGCGAGGCATCCGTCGCGGTCCTCGCGGGAAGCTTGTCCACGACCTCGACGCCCCGCTCGCTCACCGCGAGCACGTAGCGGGCGTCCTCGGTCTGGACCACGACGAGCTGCGCCTTGGCGCCGAGCCCCTGGCGTCCGAGCACCGTGATGGTCTCGGTGTCTTTGCGCGCGGTTCCGCGTTTCGAGACGCGGCGGTGGAGGTACCAGAACAGGCCGAGCACCGCCGCCAGCGAGACGGCGACACGCAGCGCCAGCAGCAGATCGTCCAGGTCAGGCCTCGACGTTCTCGAGGATGCGGGTGATGCGCACGGCGTAGTCCTGGTCGACCACGACCACCTCGCCGTGCCCGATGATCCGGCCGTTCAGTTTGAGATCGGCCGGAGCACCCGCGGCACGGTCGAGTTCCACGATGCGGCCGGGCTCGAGGTCGATCACGTCGCGCACCGCCATGCGGGTGCGCCCGATCTCGACCGTGAGCTCCATCTCGACGCCCGCGATGCGGTGCAGTCGCCGCTCGGAGAGCCCTGCAGAGGATGCGGGGGCGCGTGTGATCCGCACGGCGAGGCGACCCACCGTGCGCTCGGCGGTGTCGCGCAGGTCGAACACCTGGGTGAGGGGATGGGCCAGCAGCGCCGAGGCGTCGCCGACGGCCGGCTCGCCGAGCACCCCGGGGCCGAGTGCGCCGGCGGCGGCGTCGAGCGCGTCGTGCAGTCGTGCCGGAAGCGCCGCGTCCGCCAGGCCGTCGACGAGGGCGTCGGGGTGGAAGAGCTGGACGGCCAGGTCCGCGCTCGCCTCGCCCACGTAGGTGACGACGACGGCATCCGCGGTGTCGCCCGACGCCTGCGAGGCGTGTGCGACGACGGGATCGGGCGTCGGCAGGCGGGCGGCGAAGGCGGCCGCGATGGCGGACTCGTAGGCGGTGGTGCTGGTCACGCGGACTCCTCGGCGAACTGGGGATCGGGGACGGTGGCGGTGATCACGCAGGCGAGCCGGGCGCCGCTGGTGCCGGCGGCCGCAGCTCCCACGGGCTGATCCCCGATGACCAGGTCGAGCGGACGGTCGACGGCGTGCGGGATCGTGAGGACGTCGCCGACGGCGAGGTCGAGCACCTCGCCGGGACGGATGGTCCGCGGAGCCAGCCGCAGGACGAGCTCCACCGGGGCCTCCTCCACCTGCCGCCGCATGAGTCCGGGCGTGGCCGCGGACGGCGACGAGCCGTGCGGCTCCAGGCGGTCCAGGACCGTGGCCGCCGGAAGCACCACGCTCGCCTCGACCGTGCGGCCGCCCTGCCGCAGCGAGAAGCGCGCAACGACGACGAGCTCGCCGGCGGACGCCACCTGGGCGAACTGGGAGCTGAACTGGATGCCGGTGACCGACACCCGCGCCGGGACCACGCCGCCCAGCGCGTGCGTGAGGTTCTCCAGCGCCTCGTCCGCGAGGGGGCGCAGCAGCGCCTGCTCCAAGGGCGTCAGCACCCGGTCCTCGGGGGTGTCGGTGGGCCGGCCGCCGACCATCTGCACGATCCACGACGCGGCGGCCGACAGCGGGAACTGGATCACCGCGCTGCCCGCCGGGTCCGGCAGCGCGCACACGACCATGGTCGTCGTCGCGGGCAGCGAATCGGCGTACTCGTCGTACGTCTGCATCGACACCGACTCGAGGGAGACCTGCGCGCGCCCGCGGATGCGTGCGGACAGCTGAGCCGCCCATTGCCGCGCGAACGTCTCGAATGCGAGCGCGAGCATCCGCGCGTGCTCGCGCGACAGCGCCGCGGGTCTGCCGAAGTCGTAGAGCTCGACCTCGGCGACCGTCGCGCGCGCGGAAGAAGGCACGGAGACGTGCGCGCTGTCCTCGATCACCACGAACCCGACTATCGGGCGGCGATGGACGCGCGTAAGGGAGCGGGGTGCCCCGCTGTCGTCGATCTCGTCAGCGTGCTGACGCTGAGGCCACCACGGTGGGCAGCAGCTGACGCACCTCCTCTTCGGCCTCCGAGAGGATCACGATGTCGACGCGGCGATTCTGGGCGAGCTCGGCGTCGCCCGCCCCCGCCGCGACGGGCCGGGTGTCGCCGTAGCCGACCGACTGCACACGGGTGCCGTCGACGCCCGCGCTCTCGACGAGGAAGCGCAGCACCTGCGTGGAACGCCCCGCCGAGAGCTCCCAGTTGGTCGGAAACGGCGCGACGGGAGTGCGGCTGTCGGCGTGGCCCTCGACGGAGATCTCGTTCGGCTGCGCCGCGAGGATGCCTCCCATCGCGCCGAGCACCGCACGCGCCTGGTCGCTGAGCTCGGTGCTGTTGGTGCCGAAGAAGGTCTCGCCGCTGACGAGCCCGACCGTGAGCCCGCGCTCGTCGATCGTGAACGTGACCGCCGTCCCCAGCCCCTGGGCGTCGAGGGCGTCCTGCAGGCGCACGCGCAGCTCCGACAGCTGGTCGAACTCGGACTCGGCCTCGGTGAGGTGGACCGCCGTGAAGCCTTCCCCCTTCTCGTCGAGCAGCTCCTCGGGCACGACCACGCCTTCCGAGGCGTCCGTCGTGTCCGAGACCTCGGCGCCGAAGCCGGTCGCCAGGGACGCCCGGAGGGCCTCGAACTTCTCCTGGTCGACGGTCGACATCGCGAACATGACGATGAACATGCACATGAGCACCGTGATCATGTCGAGGTACGACGCCATCCAGCGCTCGTCGGGCCCGTCGTGTCCGTGCGACGCGGCGGCGCGCCCGCGCCGCGGCCGCACGCTCACGGGATCTGCTCCATCGCCGGCTCGTCGGTGCCCTTGCGGGCCGGCTTCTTCGGGGCGTCCGGGGCGAGGGCGCGCAGGCGCTCCTCGACCAGGTGCGGGGGACTGCCCGCCTGCACGGCGAGCATGCCCTCCATGAGCACGGTCATCCGATCGACCTCGAGCTCGGCGAGGCGCTGCAGGCGTCCGCCGATCGGGAGCCACAGGAAGTTCGCCGACAGGAGGCCCCACAGGGTGGCGACGAAGGCCGCGGCGATGAGGGGCCCCAGGGTGTCGGGCTTATCGAGCTGCTCGAGGACGTGGGTGAGCGACACGACGGTGCCGACGATGCCCACGGTCGGCGCGTAGCCGCCCATCAGGTTGTAGAACCGGGCGGCGGTGCGGTTGCGCGCCGCGACCGAGGCGATCTGATCCTCCATGATGATGCGGAGGTCCTCGGCGTCGGTGCCGTCGGCGATGTTCTGCAGGGCCTGGCGGAGGAACGGGTCCTTCTCGTCGGCCACTCCGCTCTCGAGGGCGAGAAGCCCCTCGGCGCGCGCCCTCTCGGCGTATCCGACGATCTTGTCGAGGAGGGGCCCGATCGAGGTGGCGCCGGCGCCTTTGAACGCGCGGGGCAGTGACTTGAACGCGTAGATCGCGTCGCTCACCGTGCCGCTGGCGATGCCGATCGCGATGGTCGCCCCGAACACCAGGATCATCGGGGCGGGGTGCAGGAGCGCCTCGACGTGGGCGCCCTCCATCGTGATCATCGCGTAGAGCGAGCCGAACGCCAGCACGATGCCCAGGATCAGTGCGATGTCCATCAGGAGGCCTCCTCCGGCTCACGCCAGTCGGACGCGGCCGCGAGGATGCGGGCGCGGAAGCGGACGACGTTCTCGATGACGTCGTCCATCGACTCGGTGACGACGAACCTGGCCCCGTCCACCATGACGAGGGTCGTGTCGGGCGCCGCCTGGATCCTCTCGATGAGGTCAGGATTCACGGCGAACCGGGTGCGGTTCAGGCGCGTGAGGACGATCATGGGCTTCCATCCTGGAAATTCCGGCTCCGTCGTGGCGAAGCCAGACGGCCCGTCCTGGACCGTCGAAGGGGACTGTCGGCATCCGGCCGCGTCGCGTTAGGCGCGGCCGGATGCCGGCGCGGATCAGCGCTTGAGGTTCGTCAGCTCCTGGAGCACCTCGTCGCTGGTGGTGATGATGCGGGCGTTGGCCTGGAAGCCGCGCTGCGCCACGATCAGGTTGGTGAACTCCTGCGACAGGTCGACGTTCGACATCTCCAGCGATCCGCTGATGATGTCGCCCATGCCGTCAGCCCCTGCCGTCCCGATGGTGGGCTGGCCGGAGTTGACGCTGGGACGGTACTGGGACGACCCCGCCTTCTCGAGGCCGCCGGGGTTCAGGAAGCCGGCGAGCGCGATACGGGCGAGCACGGCGGACTCGCCGTTGCTGAACGTCCCGACGAGGCTGCCGTCGTCCGACAGCGCGTAGGAGCTGAGCGAGCCGGCGGGCTTGCCGTCCTGCCCGGTGATGGCGACCGTGCTCACGTCGGCGTAGCCGGTGATCGCCGACAGATCGACGGTGACCCCGCCCGAGACCAGCGACGACGCGCCGGGCTGACGGCCGTCGGTGAAGGTGAGGGATGCTGCGCCCCCGGCGCCGTCGGCGACATCCCAGCCGCCCGCGGTGCGGGTGAACGTGAGCCGCAGCATGGACGAACCGCCCTCGGCGTCGTACACCTTGATGTCGCGGACGAGCTGTCCGCCGACGGCGGTCTCCGAGGGCAGGTTGCCGGTGACGCGCGCGGAGGTCGTGGCGGTCGCCGGTACGGTCGCGCCCACGGGCAGGACGATGTCGCCGAGTCCCTGTCCGGGGGTGATGACACCGTTCTGAGCGGTCCAGCCCTGGACGAGCGCACCGTCGGCGGTGACGAGGCGGCCGCTGGTGTCGAACGAGAAGCCGCCGTTGCGGGTGTAGAGCGTTTCGGCCCCGGAGCGCACGATGAAGAAGCCGTCTCCGGCGATCATCAGATCGGTCGGCACGCCGGTGGCCTGCGGGGCGCCCTGCGCGAAGTTGGTGCTCACACCGGCCACCTGGACGCCGAGGCCGACCTGCGCGGGGTTGGAGCCGCCGGCGTTCTGCTGCGGCAGGGTCGAGTTGCGGATGAGCTGCGACAGCGAGTCCTGGAACTGGGCGGCCGACGCCTTGAACCCGGTGGTGTTGACGTTGGCGATGTTGTTGCCGGTGACGTCGAGCATGGTCTGGTGCGAGCGCAGGCCTGAGATGCCGGCGTACAGGGAACGGAGCATGATCGTGCCTTTCTGGAGGGTCAGGAGGGGAGGGAGATGCCGGCGACGGCGTCGAGCGGCACGGCGACGTCGCCGATCTGGACGAGGGGGACGGCGCCGGTGAACGACACCGACGTGACGACGCCGGTGCGGGTGGCGCCGGTCTCGTCGATGTACTGCGCCTCGCGCCCGACGAGGGCGGCCGCGGTCTGGCGCATGCCCAGCGCGAAACTCTCGGTCGAGGTGCTCGCGAGCGCCGTGAGCTGCTCCATCGACGCGAGCTGCGTGGTCTGGGCGAGCATCTCGTTCGTGTTCATCGGCGAGCTCGGGTCCTGGTTGGACAGCTGGGCGACGAGCAGCTTCAGGAACACTTCGGAGTCGAGCGTGGTCTTGCGCTCGGCAGCGGGGACGGTGCTCCCGGTCTGCAGGCCGGTGGCGGTGATGGGTGGGATGGCGGTCATGTGTCCTCCGGTTCAGGCGTAGACGTCGATGCCGTCGGCGGGTGGGGCGGCGGGCTGCTCGGCGGGCGCGGGCACCGCCTGGCGTGCGGGGGGATCCTGTCGCCCCGCCCCGCCGCGTGCGGACGAGGACGTGTCGCCGCCGCCAGAGGCCTGCGGGTGCGTCGACCCCGACGACCCCGACGACCCGGCCGAGCCTGAGCCGGCGTCCTGCGCGGCGACCGACAGCGACGCGTGCGGGGCGGCGGCGGCGAGGTCCCGGCGCAGGTCGGCCAGCACCGCGCGCAGCGCGTCGCGGCCGACGTCCGACGGAGCGTGCAGCTCGATGTGGATCGCGCCGCCGCTGATGTGCGCCCGCACGGTCACCGGCCCGAGCGACTCGGGCGCGACCGTGAGGGTGAGCCGATGCTCGCCGTCGGCGCTGCGCGCGAGCGCCATCACGGGATCCGACAGCTGGTGCCGAAGCGGCGGGGCGGTCGTGCCGGTTCCGTTCGGTGCGGCCGCTGCCTCCGGGACGAGGGTGAGCGGCGCCGCGACGGGCTGGCCGACCGGGGGCGGCGGGGTGCCGACGGGTGCGGACGACAGCGTTCCGGCGGGAGGGACGGATGCTGTGTCCCGCCCCGGATCCGCAGCAGCGGCGGGCGCGGTGGCCGGGGTCGCGATGGACGTCGTCGACGCGGTCACGGCGGCGGCCGTCGCCGGGCCGGTCGCCATGATCGGCGCTGGCGACGAATCCGCCGGCTCAAGGGTGGCTGCTGCCCCGGACACCGTGTCGAGGGCGATCGCGGAGTCGGCCGCCTGCGGGAGAGCGTCGGCCGGAGGCGCGGTCGTGCGGGTGTCCGCGGAGGTCGTCGTCGCGGGGCCGGCCGCGAAGAGCGCGGCGAACGCGCTCCCCAGGGCCGCGGACGGTGGGCGCTCGGCATCTGAGGCTGGCGGCGTCGTCGAAGCCGTCGGCGTCGCGTGCGCTCCGGCATCCGGCGGCACCACGATCGCCGCGCTCGGGCCCGAGGCGACTCCGGCGGCGGGCGCCGGCGCGGCACTGTCTGCGTCCGGCAGGGGGGCATCGTCATGCGGGCCGGCCGCTGCGCCGAGCGACGGCGGAGGCACCGCGAGGGTGAGTACCGCCGCGCCGGTCGCGCCGGCGGCCGCGGGCGGCGCCGGGGCCGCAGCATCCGTTCCGTCATCGTCGGTGAGCGGGCCGTCCCCCTGCGTGTTCGAGGCTCGCGCCTCCTCCACCGCACCCGCGAATGCGACCGCGCTGGCGGGGGATCCCTCGCGCCCACGGGGCGCGGCGGGCGCGCTGGGGGAGAGGCCGAACCCCTCGATGAGGCCGGTCAGGGTCACGGCGTCTTCTCCCCTCGGGTGCGCGTGGCGATCTCGTCGAGCTCCAGCTGTTCCGCCCGGAGCTCGCCGGCCAGCGCGCGGGCCGCGTGGGCGTCCGCGAGTCGCTCGAGGCCGCGCACCTCTTTGCGCGCGGACTCGTGCTCGTCCCGTGCCTCGTGCAATGCCGCCTGACGCAGCTCTCCGAGCGAATCGAGGTCGGCCAGCAGCGAGCGGCCGGCCACCCGGGCGGCGGCGAGGGCCGCGAGCGAGCGCACGTCGGCCGCGTCCGAGCCGGTGACGGCCAGCGCCGCACGCAGCTGCCGGTCGCGCGACGCGGTCTGCTCGGCTTCGATGGACGCGCGGGACAGACGCTGCGCCGCCGCGCGCTCCTGGATCCCACGCACGCGCAGGAGTCCGGCGAGAGAGAACTCGCGGGTCATGCCGCACCTCCGAACGCCGACACCAGTTCCTCCAGGCGTCGCCAGGAATCCTCAGCAGCGGCGACCGCGTCGAGGGGCTGGGTGAGGAAGGCCGAGATCGCGGCCTCGTTCGCGATCGCCGCGTCCACCCGGGGGTTCGCGCCGGGCTGGTAGGCCCCGATATCGACGAGATCCCGCGCGGCGTGCCGTGCCGCGAGGACCGCGCGCAGGCTCGATGCCATCCGCCGCTGCGGGGAGCTGGTGACCTTGCCGGCCACACGCGAGACCGACGCGAGCACGTCGATCGCGGGGTGGTGTCCCGAGTGGGCGAGCGCGCGGTCGAGGACGATGTGGCCGTCGAGGATCGAGCGGACGGCGTCGGCGATCGGCTCGTTGTGGTCGTCGCCGTCCACGAGCACCGTGTAGATCCCGGTGACCGATCCCCCGCTGTCGGTGCCGGCACGTTCGAGCAGACCGGCCAGCAGCGAGAACGTCGAGGGCGGGTACCCGCGGGTCGCGGGAGGCTCTCCCGCCGACAGGCCGATCTCGCGCTGCGCCATCGCCACACGCGTGAGCGAGTCCATCATCAGCACGGCGTGGGCGCCGGCGTCCCGGAAGGACTCCGCGATCCGCGTCGCCGTCGAAGCCGCGCGCAGCCGGGCCATCGCCGGCTGGTCCGACGTCGACACGACCACCACGGAGCGCGCGAGGCCCTCGGGCCCGAGGTCGTCCTCGATGAATTCACGCACTTCGCGGGCACGCTCGCCGACGAGCGCGATCACGCTGACCTCGGCCTCGGTGCCGCGGGCGATCATCGACAGCAGCGACGACTTGCCGACCCCCGACCCGGCGAACAGGCCGACGCGCTGGCCGCGCGCGACGGTCACGAGCGAATCGATGGCGCGCACCCCCGTCGGCAGGGGAACCGTGATGCGGTCCCTGCCCATGATGGGCGGCGGCTCGTGCTCCAGTGTGACGCGCGGCGCCGCGATCGGCCCCTTGCCGTCGATCGGCTCGCCGAGACCGTCGAGCACGCGTCCGAGCACGGCGCTGCCGACCGGGACGCGCAGACGCGCGCCGAGGGTGCGGGCGGTGCTTCCGACGGTGAGCCCTGCCGCGGGGCCGAGGGGCATGCAGCGCAGTCCGTCGCGCCCGGCGGCGACGACCTCCGCGCGGATGCCGTCCCCGATCACGAGGATGTCGCCGACGGCTCCGGTGAGCCCGCGCACGGCGACACCGAGGCCCTGAATCTGGGAGACCCGGCCGACGCGCTCGGGCCGCGCGGCATCGAGGACAGCGCTCCAGCGGCTCATGCCCCTGCCTCCAGGCTGTCGCGGGCGCGATCGAGAGCGGATCGGATGCGGGCGTCCACGAGACCGTCGGCGAGCACGACGATCGCATCGCCGCGGGAGAGCGATGCATCGCCGGCGAGGGCGATGCCCTGCGGGCACTGACCCAGCCGCTCGAGGGTGCTGAGATCCTCGGGATGGACCCGCACCTCTCGCATCTCGTCCTCGTCGGCGGTCAGTGTGGCTCGCCGCAGCGCCGCGGTCGCCGAGTCCTCTCCGCTCGCGAGTTCGCCGGAGAGGATCAGCCCGGCGAGCTCGACGGCGCGCGCGAACACCTGCTGCTGAGTGGCCGCGGTCAGATCCGCCGTCCGGCGCGAGAGCGCGAGCGCCGCATCCTCCAGGGCCTGCAGCGCCAGGTCGATGTCGCGCGCGTGCTCGGCATCGCGCGCGGCGCGCTCGGCGTCGGCGCGCTCCTGGGCCTCGGCAGCGGCCACCGCGGCGATGCGGTAGCCCTCGGCATGGCCGTCGGCGTAGCCCCGGACGCGCGCGAGCTCGCGCTCGGCCTCCGCGCCCGCGGGCTGCAGGCGCGGGAAGCTCGCCGGTGCGAAGGTGTCAGTAGACATACTCGTCCTCGTCCGATCGCTGCACGGTGATGTCGCCGGATGCCTCGAGCGCACGGATCGTGCGGACGATCTCGGCACGCGCCTCCTCGACCTGCGACATGCGCGCCGGTCCCAGCGACTGCGTCTCCTGGTCGAGGTTCTCGCGGTTGCGTTCCGAGACGTTGCGTCGGATGACGTCCACGATGGCCTGGTTCGCCCCCTTGAGAGCGAGGGCGAGGGCGCGGATGTCGGTGCCGCGAAGCACCCGCTGCGCATCGCGGTCCTCGAGCTTGACGATGTCGTTGAACGTGAACATGCGCGAGCGGATGTCCTCCGCGAGCGCGCTGTCCCGTGCCTCGATGCTCTCCAGCAGTGCCTTCTCGATGCCGGCGTCGGAGCGATTGATGATCTCGACCAGCGGTTCGACGCCGCCGAGGGTCTCGGGGGCCTTGCGTGAGGCGAAGACCCCGGTGCGCGTGCGCAGCGTGTCGGCGACGATGGCGATCGCCTCCTGGGTCGCGGTGCCCATCGTCGCGATCGCCTGTGCGACGTCGGTCCGGGCCGAGTCGGGGAGCTCCGCGAGGACGGCGGCCGCGCGGTCGGCCGGAAGATGTGCGAGCACGAGCGCGACCGTCTGGGGCAGTTCGCCGTCGAGGAGCGTCGCCAGCTGCTCCGGCTCGGCGTCGCTCAGGAAGTCGAACGACGGGCCTGCGCCGTTGCTCGCGCGACCGAGCACCGCGGAGGCGCGCTCCGCGCCGAGCGAGGCTTCGAGCAGCCCCGCGGCGACATCGCGGCCGCCGCGCGCCGGCGGGAGCTGCCCCGCCGCTATCCGCTGGAAGGCGCCGAGCGCTCCCGCCGTCGTGGCGGCGTCCAGCTCGTGCAGCGCGATGATCTCCGCGGCGACGGCCTCGGCCTCCGCCTCCGACAGATGCCGCATCACCTCGACCGCTTGCGCGCGGTCGAGGTTCATGAGCACGACCGCAGCGGTCTGCCGGTCCGTCAGGGCGCTCATACGCGCTGCCCGACGTCGATGAGGCCGCTGAGCAGCTCGGCGGTGCGCTTCGGGTCGGCGCGCGTGAGGGCGTCGAGCTCGGCGCGGCGGCGCTGGAGGCTGATCTGAGCCGGCTCGGGGTCGGGCTCGGGCTCGAGGGCGAGCGGCGCCGCGGGCTCGGTGTCGAAGACATCGAGCGACAGCGGCACCGTCGGCGCCGCCACGGTCAGCGCGGCCGTCTCGGCGCCGGCGATGGCCGACAGCGGTGCGGGACGCTCGCCGAACAGCCGGTCGAACTCGGCTGCGGGGCTGGCGCGACGCCGCGCGCGGACGATGAGCGCCACGACGCCGACCATGAGCGGGATGGCGATGGCCGCCGCGATGACGGCCGCACGCAGCAGCTCGCCGAGGCGCTCGGCGTCCGCTGCCTCCTTGGCGGCCTCCAGCGCGGCCTGGGCGGCGTCGGCGTCGGCGCGGCCGAACTCGACGAGCTCGACGGCGACGACGTCGCCGCGGGCGTCGTCGATGCCGGCTGCGGCGTTGATCAACTCGGTGAGCTTCGCGGCGCCGACCGCGCCGCCGGCGCCGGAGTCGACGGCGACGGAGACCGACTGCCGGGTCAGCCCACCCGCCGGCGTGGTGCGGCTCTCCACCGTCTTGTTGACGGTGTTGTTGAGCGTCTGCTCGGTCGACTCGTACGTGGAGCCCTCAGTGGTGTCCGGTACCGCGATGTTGTCAGGGCCGAGTACCCCGGCGTCGCCACCGCTGCCGTTGCGGGTCTCGGTGCGCGTCTGCTCCGACACGGGGGGAGCGCCCTCGGCCGGCGTGTAGGTCTCGTCCAGGCGCTCGCTGACCGAGCGGTCGATCTCGGCGACGACCGTGACCGTGGAATTGCCGGTGCCGACGACCGAGTCGAGCATCTGCTGCACGCTGGCGGCCACCCGCGCCTCGTATTCGCTCGCCTGCCGATCGGCGCCGCCGGCGACGTCCAGCCCGGCGGCGGAGAGGGTGCGACCCGCCTGGTCGACCACCGTGACGTCGCTCGCCTCCATGCCGCTGACCGACGCCGAGGTGAGGTGGACGATCGCCTCGACCTGCGTGGGCGACAGCGTCGTGCCGTTGCGCGTCTCGACGAAGACCGACGCGGTGGGCGCGACCGTCTCCGAGACGAAGACGCTCTCCTCAGGGATCGCCAGCTGCACGGATGCGGCGGTGACGCCGTCGAGAGACGAGATCGTCGCGGCGAGCTCTCCCTCGATGGCCCGCTTGTAGGTGACCGACTGCTGGAACTCGGATGTCGTCACGCCCATGTCGTCGAGCAGCGAGTACCCCTCCGAGCCCTCGCCGGGCAGCCCCGATGCGGCGGCGGCCAGGCGCTGGTCGTAGACCTGCTCCTCGGGAACCATGACGGTCGCGCCGCCGTCGGCCAGCTCGTACGGCACCGACGCGGAGCGCAGCTGCTCGACCACGGCGTTCGCGTCGGCGGCGCTCAGCCCCGAGAACAGCGGGGTGTAGGTGGGCCGGCTCAGCCAGCTCGACAGCGCGAAGATCCCGAGCACCACGGCGGCCACGCCGATGACCGCGAAGGTCCGCTGCGGGATGGTGAAGCCCGCGATGACGTCCCGGATCCGCTGGAACGCCTTGGCGACAGGCTGGGGCATCAGGCCTGCATCCTCATGATCTCGTTGAACGCGTCCACGCCCTTGTTGCGCACGGCCGCGACGAGCTCGAGGGTGACCGCAGCGCGGGTCGACGCGATCATCGCCGAGTGGATGTCGTTCAGGTCACCGGTGACGGCGGCGACGCCGAGCGTCTCGGACTGCGACTGCAGGGCGCGCAGGTCGTCGACCGCGCGGGCCATGCTGCTCGCGAACCCGGAGCCGTCGGTGGCGGCGGGCGCCGTGGGCGCCGCCTGCTGTGCGAACGCGGCGAGGACCCCCTCGACGCGGGATACGGCCTCCATCAGCTGCGTCCGATCTGCAGCGCCGCCTCGTAGGCGTTGCGCGCGCGGTCCACGACGCCGGCGCTGGCCTGGTAGCCGCGCTGCGCCAGGATGAGCTGGCTCATCTGCGAGCCGAAGTCGATGTCGGGCATGCGCACGTAGCCGTTCTCGTCCGCCAGCGGGTGATCGGGCTGGTGCACGAGCCGGCCCTCCGCATCACCGAGCGCCGTCCCCGCGACGTACACACCGGGGGACCGGGAGCCCTCCTCCACGAGCACGTACCGTTCCCGGAACGCCTCGTCTCCCGGTGCCACGGCGGTGTTGAGATTGGCGATGTTGTCGCTCAGCGCGTCGAGCCACTTGCGGTGCACGGTGAGGCCCGTGCCGGCGATGCCGATGGCGTCGAAGGTCATGACGTCCTCATCGCCGTGCGCACCGACGAGAACGACCCGTTGATCGCCTGCGAGGCGAACTGGTACCGCAGCACGGTGTCGATGCTCGAGAGCGTCTCGGTGTCGAGGTTGACGTTGTTGCCGTCCAGTCGCGTCGGCTCGAGGGATTCCGAGACGGTGGGCGTCACGCGGCCGGAACCGCCTGAGACGGCCGATGCGAGGGCCTCCTCGAACGCGACCCGCTTGGCGTGATAGCCCGGCGTGTTGATGTTGGCGATGTTGTCGGCGATGGCGCGCTGGCGCAGCGAGAGGCCGTCGAGCGCGCTGGTCAGCGCGGCGATGCTCACAGAATCGAACACGAACCCGTTTCCCGTCGATGGGCTATGGCCGATCCCTGGCCGCTGCGTCGAGCGTTCCCTGCTCGCGAGGATCTATCGGCGGCTCCGCGTCATCCGTTAGGGAGATCAGGCCTGAACATCGAGGTACACGGGTGCGTCGGGGCGGGGCGGCGGCACCTGCCGCAGTGCCCCCAGCTGTTCCGCGACGGCGTCGAGTTCCTCGCGCGTGCGACGGATCCGCTCCTGCTGACGCCGCAGCACGTCTTCCGCGCGTCCAGCCAGCGCTGCCGGCAGCGGCTCGGCCGGCGGCTGCCAGGGCGCGAACTCCGGCTCCGGCTGTGCGAGGTCCTGCTCGAAGGCGTCGAGCAGCGACGTCCACGCCTGGGTCGCGGCATCCGTCACTGTGTCGTTCCCGCGACGGCATCGGCGGCGGAGTGCCACGCGTCCCGCAGGGGTGTCACGAGGTCGCCGCAGGCGCGGACGAGGTCCGGATCGCGACGGACGTTGGCGTCGATCAGCGTCCGCGAGAGGAAGGCGTAGAGCCCGCGCAGTCCGGCGCTGCCCTCCCACGTGTCCTTCAGCGACGAGTTGAGTTCGGCGACGATCGCCTGCGCGTGGACGAGCTGAGCGCTCGCCTCCGGCCAGTCGCCGCTGCGCTGGGCGGCCTCGCCGCGCTCGATGTCGAGGACAAGACGGTCGTACAGCATCGTGAGCAGCTGTTCCGGCGTCGCCGAGAGCACGGCGTCGTCACGGTAGCGCTGCTGCGCGCGCAGGGCGGTGCCGGAGATCACGAGGACCCCGATCCGGAGGAACGCAGGCCGTCCAGCTGCGACGTCAGGTACGACGACTGCGCCTGCATCTGCGACATCATCGTCTCCAGCCGCGCGTACGTGCGCTCGAGGGTCGCTTTGCGCTGCTCGAGGCGCACGTCCCACCGCTGGATCTGCTCGCCCAGCGATTTCACCTCGTTCTGCTGGCCGGTGATCCGGGCCGTCAACAGGCCCTCGTACTTGTCGGAGTAGGTCTCCGAGGTCTCCTGCACCCGCGCGGCGACGGCGGCGAGCAGCGAGCTCGTGGCTGCAGGGTCGGCGGTCATCGCCTCCGCGAACTTCTTGTCATCGAAGGTGAGCACGCCGTAGCGGTCGAACGAGATGCCGATCGTCGACGGCGACACGCCGTCGATCGGATGCTGCACGGCTTCGGAGAGCGCTTGGCGCAAGGCTCGCACGGTGCTGTCGCCCGTGAACACGCCGAGGGTCGTCGTGCCGCCGGCGGCGCTCGGGACGGTCGCGGTGGAGCCCTTGGCGATCCGCGAGAGGATCGCCGCCACGCCGTTCACGAACTCGCCGGCCGCCGTCGTCCGCGCTTCGGTGTCGGCTTCGACGGTGAGCCGGACGGGAGCGGCGGAGATCTTGGCGACGGTGACGTCCACGCCGGGGAACAGGCCGGTGAAGGTGTTCGTCGCGGAGGTCACCGCCTGCTCGGCGGCGGTGCCGGCCCAGAGCCGGACCTGCGCGTCGGTCCCCGTGGTGATGACCGCAGCTCCGGGCAGTGTCGAGAGGTCGGTTGCGGTGCCGGCGGCGACGTCGCCGCGGAACACGCGGAACGCTCCCTCCGCGCCGGTCTCGGTCGCTGTCAGCTGGAGCCGGTGCTGCGGCGGGCCGCCCGCGGAGCTCACGGGGACGGCGGTGGCGGTGATGCCGACGCCGGCATCGGTGAGCGCACGGGCGATGTCGCGAGCGGATGACGAAGCCGCCGTGACCTGGACCCGCTCTCCAGCGGCGTTCTCGACCGTGAGCACGGGGGGATCGTCGGGCCAGGCATCGAAGGCGGCGGTGACGACGGCATGCGCTTGAGCGAGCCGGTCGACGACGATCTCGGTCGACAGCGGGGCGGCACCTGCCCCGGCCGACACGGTGACCGCATCCGACGAGGAGCGGCCGGCGAAGAGTGCGACCGTCTCGGGACGGGTGAACTTCTCGGCGCGGGTCGCGAGGTCCTGGATCGAGGTGTTGAGCGTCTGGAGCTGGCCGATGATGGTGTTCTTGTCGGTCACCTTCGCGCTCAGCAGCGACCGCGGAATGGCGTGCACGTCCATCAGGGCCTTGATGATCTCGGTGGTCTTCAGTCCGGAGACGAGGCCGTCGATCGAGAATGCCATGGGGGTCTCTCCGTGGTCGGGGACAAGCGACCCGGGCGCGGAGCCGGTGGCTCCGCACCCGGGTCAGAAGGCTCAGCGCAGGAGCTGCAGCACGCCCTGGTTGGCCTGGTTGGCCTGCGCCAGCATGGCCGTGCCGGCCTGCGACAGGATGTTCGAGGCGGTGAACTTGACCATCTCCGACGCCATGTCCGTGTCGCGGATGCGGCTCTGCGCCGCAGCCAGGTTCTCGGACGAGACGTTCAGGCTGTTGATGGTCGACTCGAAGCGGTTCTGGACAGCACCCAGACCGGCGCGTGCCGTCGAGACCGCGGTGATCTCGGTGTCGATCGCCGCGATCGACAGAAGCGCGTTGGCTGCGCTGTCGACGTCCAGATCCTTGATGTCCGCGCCGAGGCCGCTGAAGTCGGTCAGCGTGACCCCGATCTGGTCCTCGGCGGCCGTCGAGCCCGCGCCCACCTGGAACGTCAGCGTGTTCGTGCTGTTGAGCAGCTTGATGCCGTTGAAGTTCGTGCTGGCCGCGACACGGGTGAGCTCGTCGCCGAGGGCGTCGATCTCGGTCTTGATCGCCGTGCGCGAGTCGGCGTTGTTCGAGTCGCTGCCGGCCTGGACCGCGAGGTCGCGGACACGCTGCAGGATCGAGTGGACCTCGGTCAGGGCGCCTTCCGCGGTCTGGATGACCGAGATGCCGTCCTGCGCGTTGCGGGCCGCGACGTTCAGGCCGTTGACCTGCGAGCGCAGGCCCTCGGAGATCGCCAGGCCGGCCGCGTCGTCCGCTGCGCGGTTGATGCGCAGGCCGCTCGAGAGCTTCTCGAGCGACTTCGACAGGTCGTTCTGCGTGTTCGACAGGTTGCGGTAGGCGTTGAGCGCCGACACGTTGGTGTTGATCTGCATACCCATGGGTTCTCCTCCGTGACTGGGTCGAGCTGGAGCCCTTCCGTGGGCTCCGCTGACACCTATCGGCGGACGCGGGGAATGCGTTAGACGCGTGGGTGAAGCTCGCTACGCGATCGCGGGCATCTCGGCGCGCACCGCGCCCGGGCGCGTGCCCAGCTCTTCGGCGACGCGCGCGAAGAACGCCTCGCGGGCGTTCGGGGACACGCGCGAGGACGGCGCAGGCGGCGCGGCTTCCGCGAAGTACAGGTCCAGCGCGTCACGGAGCAGGCGCACCGCCTCGGAGCGCTGCTGCGACACGGCGGAGTGCGAGACGCCCAGCTCTTCGGCGATCTCCTTGACCGGTCGTTCGTCGAAGTAGACGGCCTGGATGATCCGGCGCATGCGCTCGGGGAGGGACACGATCGCTGACTCCAGCACACGCCGTCGCTCGCGCAGCTCGAGGGACTCCTCGGGCAGTAGCAGCCCCGTGGGGAGTTCGCTCGCTGCCGGGTCCTCCAGGGTGGTGAGCGAACGCCCGGCGTCCGCCAGCGCTTCTGTGACGGTCTCCTCGGCCACGCCCATCGCGATGGCGATCTCCGACACGGTGGGGGTTCGCCCGAGGCCGCCGGTGAGCGTCTCGCGCACCGCCACGGTCTCCTTGATGCGGGTGCGGATTCCGCGGGTGGCCCAGTCCATGGACCTCATCTCGTCCGCGAAAGCGCCGAGGATCCGCCGACGCGCGTACGCGCCGAAGGGCACGCCGAGGGTCGGATCGAAGGCGTCCGCCGCCATGACGAGCGCGAGCGCCCCGGCCGAGGCCAGTTCCTCGCGTGGAATGTGCGTCGCCCTGGCGTGCGTCTCGGAGGCGAGATAGCCGACGAGGGGAAGGTTGTCTTCGATGAGGCGGTTGCGCGCGGCGCTCGTCGGCATCTCGGAAACCTCTCTGAAAGTCTGAACCGGGCTCACGACGCGGCAGAGGATGACGGGGGGACGGGGCAACGGCCCGGACAGGCGTGTCCGCGCTTCTCATCAAACTCTCACATAACTCACATGTAACCAGACTCACCACGCGGTCGATAGTGTCTCCTGGACCGTCGCCCGACGGGACTCTCACTGGGGGAGATGGATCGAAACATGGGATCGAACGAGCTTTCAATGCAGCTATGGCGCGAGCGCGAACTGCTGGAGCTGCTGCTTTTCAAGCTGGAGGAGGAGCAGCTTCTGCTGGCCGCGGGCAAGTCCCGCTGGATCCAGTTCGCCTCGCGCGAGATCGAACAGGTGATCGAACGGCTGCAGGCATCGGGAATGGCGCGGGTCGTCGAATCGGAGGGGGTGGCGGAGGACTGGGGCGCTCCCGAAGGAGCGACTCTCCGCGAGCTGATCGACCACGCGCCGGAAGGACCGTGGCGTGAGGTGTTCACGGAGCACCTGCGGGCGCTGACGCAGCTCACCGCGGAGATCGCGCAGCTGCGCGACGCGAACGAGCAGCAGCTGCGCGTCGCACTGCGCGCGACGCAGGAGACAGTCGCGTCGCTGGGCATCGACACCGGGGCGTACACGAATCAGGGCGATCGCGCGCGCGACGATTCCGCGCGCATCGTCGACACGAGGATGTGACCAGAAAGGCAGCATGTCCACATTCAGCGGGATCAGCACGGCCGCGTCTGCGCTGGCCGCCGCACGTCGGGGCATGGACGTCGTCGGGCAGAACATCGCCAACCAGAACACCGAGGGGTACACCCGTCAGCGGGTGACGACTCACGCGGTGAGCGTGGTGCAGCTCGGCCGCTTCAGCACCGGCGTCAGCGCCGGCAACGGCGTCGCCGTGACCGGCGTCGTCCGGCTCGGCGACGACGTCCTGGACGGGCGGGTGCGCTCGGCCGTCGCGGCGACGGGATACTGGTCGACGCGCGCCCTCGCGGCGACGACTGCGGAGGCAGCGCTCGCCGAGCCCACGGCGGACGGACTCTCGGCTCGACTTTCGAAGTTCTGGTCGGGCTGGCAGGACCTCGCGAACACCCCCGACTCGGGCGCTGCGCGTGCCGTCCTGCTCGAATCGGGCAAAGAGCTCGCCGAGCACATCGCCTCGGGATATCGTGCCGCGGCGACCCAGTGGGCCGACGCGCGTGCGGGCGTCGACCGGACGGTCGAGCAGGTCAACGCGGCCGCGGAGCAGATCGCGGCGCTCAACATCGACATCAGGGACGCCCTCGCCTCCGGGCGCTCGGCCAACGAGCTCATCGACCGCCGCGGTGTGCTCGCGGAGGACGTCGCCGGCATGTCCGGCGCAACGGCCACCATCGAGACCGACGGCACGATGACGCTGCGCCTCGACGGCAACGCGCTCGTCGCCGGCGGCGATGCGCGCCGTCTGACCGCGAGCGGACCGACTTCCATCGAAGCAGGCGGCCGCGTGTCGATCTCGTGGGCCGATGCCCCCGGCGTCACCGTGTCCGTCGCCGCCGGCGAGCTCGGCGGGACGCTGTCGGTTCTCGCCCCCGCAGGCGACGGCGGGATGCTGGCGGGCCTCGCCCGCACGTACAACTCGCTCGCGACGACGCTCGCGGATCGCGTCAACGCCCAGCACCGTGCGGGGTCGACGTCGGCCGGCGCGCCGGGCGGCGACTTCTTCGCGCTCGACACGAACGGGCCGCCCGCGCTCGGGCTGAGCGTCGCCGTCGGCTCGGCCTCGGAGCTCGCACTCGCAGCGGCCGGCGCCGGCGCCAACGACGCCTCGAACGCCGACGCGCTGTCCCAGCTCGGGCGCGGCGCGGGCGCGCCCGACGCGCTGTGGACCGACGCGGTGATGTCGTTCGGCGTGTCCACCGCCGCCGATGTGCAGCGCGCGCGGCTGTCGGCCACCACCACGGCCACGGCCGTCTCGGCGCGGCAGGCCGTCTCGGCCGTCGACGGCGACGAGGAGACGATCAGCCTGATGACGTACCAGACCGCCTACCAGGCGGCGGCCCGCGTGCTCACCGCCGTGGACGAGGCGCTGGACGTCGTCATCAACCGGATGGGCATGGTCGGCCGATGAGCGGAGGAGCAGCATGATCTCGCGCGTGACCGGTCTGGGAATGACCCAGACGGCGATGCGGCACCTGCAGGCGAACCTCTCGGAGCTCGCGCGGCTGCAGGAGCAGGCGACCTCTCAGCGGGCGTTCTCCGCGCC
Source organism: Microbacterium sp. NPDC056044 (assembly GCF_042267145.1). Lineage (NCBI taxonomy): Bacteria > Bacillati > Actinomycetota > Actinomycetes > Micrococcales > Microbacteriaceae > Microbacterium > Microbacterium sp. NPDC056044. The sequence continues at coordinate 311,269 of NZ_JBHJWZ010000006.1, forward strand.
GTCGGACGACCCGGCAGCGGCGGCGACGGCACTCGGACTGCACGCCGAGCAGCGTCGGGTGGAGCAGTACGCCCGAAACGTCGACGACGGCCTGGCGTGGGTGACGGCGATCGACTCGGCCATCTCGGCTTCGACCGCGCTGCTGCGCCGAGCGCGCGACCTCACCGTGCAGGGCTCGAACGACGGGGCGCTCGACGCGACCGCCAAGGAGGCTGTCGCCGTCGAGCTCGAGGGCATCCGCGCAGAGCTCCTGGCGAAGGCCAACACGACTCTGCTCGGCCGGACAGTGTTCGCCGGGACGTCCGACGCGGGCGCGGCGTTCGCCCCCGACTACAGCTTCAACGGCGCGCCCGGCGCGGAGGTGGTGCGACGGGTCTCCGACAGCGCGACTGTCCGTGTCGACGCCGACGGCGCCGAGGTGTTCGGCGAAGGCGCGGGTTCCGTGTTCGCCCTCCTGGACGGGATCGTCGCCGATCTCCGTGCCGGCGTGAACACCGGCGTCCGCCTCGCCGAGGTCGACGAGCGGCTCACCGCTATGCTCGGTGCGCAGGGTGCTGTGGGCGCCCGGCAATCCCGGATCGAACGAGCGAGGGAGGCTCAGGTGGCGGATTCGGTCTCTCTGGAGGCACGTCGGGCGGCGGTGGAGGACGTCGACACGGTCGAGGTGCTGGTGCGCCTGCAGGCGCAGGAGCTGGTGTACCGCTCAGCGCTCGCCGTGACCGGCCGCGTGCTCCAGCCGTCCCTGCTGGAGTATCTGCGGTGACGGCGCTGCTGAGCTTCGTCGCACCGCCGCCGGGGCTCGCCCCGCACACCGAGTTCGAGCTCGATCCGGTGGCCGGCGTGGACGGGCTCTTCGCGATGCGCGCGGCCGAGGCCGGCGACCTGCGGCTCTACCTCGTGGACCCGGGCACGGTCATCGACGACTACGCGCCGGAGCTCAGCGCGGCGCAGGCTGACGAGCTCGCGCTGACCTCGCCCGACGACGCCATGCTGCTCGTGGTCGCGCGCCCCGCCGACGCGGGCGTCACCGTCAACCTCATGGCGCCCGTCGTCATCAACCGCACCACGGGGGCGGCCGCGCAGGTCATCCTCGAGAACCAGGACTTCCCGCTGCGCGCCCCGCTGGGCTGACAGCCACGGGCGGGAATCCGACCGCACTGTCGCGCCGACTACCCTGGAGGGGTGATCCTCGGCATCGACACGTCGCTCGGCTCCGCCGTGGCGGTGGTCGAGCCGGACGGCGTCATCCGCTCGCAGGTCGAGAGCGCAGACCCCCGCGGCCACGCCGAGGTCATCGGCACTCTGATCGAGCGGGCGCTGGCCGAGGCATCCGTCTCCCCGTCCGAGATCACGCATGTCGCCGCGGGCATGGGACCCGGCCCGTTCACCGGGCTGCGGGTCGGCATCGCCGCCGCGCGCGCGTTCGCCCTCGGGCGCGGAGTGCCGGTCGTGCCGGTCGCGAGCCACGACGCCGTCGCCCTCGAACTGCTCATCCACGACGCGCTCACCGGCGGCTACGAGGATGCGGACGACGAGACGTTCGCCGTCGTCACCGACGCGCGCCGCCGAGAGTTCGCGTACACGCTGTATCGCGGGATCGACGACGACGGACTGCCGGTGCGCGTCACCGAGCCCGCGCTCACGCCCCGCGACGACCTCGATGCCGTGCTCACGAGCGCCGGGGCGGCGCGACGGGACGCCGATCGCATCCCCGCGGCGATGCTCGCGCTCGCCGCCGCCCGCGCCCTTGCCGCCGGGCGCTCGATCGGGTCCGCCGACGCGCTCTACCTGCGCTCGCCCGACGTGACGCTCCCGCACGCGCCGAAGCGGGTGAACTCGTGACCCTCCGCGCCGCGACCGCCGACGATCTCGCCGCGATCATGACGCTCGAGCGGGCGTCGTTCCCGACCGACGCGTGGTCCGAGGCGATGATGCGCGAAGAGCTCGTCTCGCCCCATGGCTGGTACGTCGTCGACGACGAGGCCGGGCGCCTCGTCGGGTACGCGGGACTGCGCGCGGTCGCCGGAGCGAAGGATGCCGACGTCCAGACCATCGCGATCGCCGAGGTGTCGCGGGGCCGCGGCCGGGGGCGCGCGATGCTGCGCGCGCTGCTGGAGGAGGCGGCACGTCGCGGCGTGACGGACGTGTTCCTCGAAGTTCGCGCCGACAACCCCGTCGCCCAGGCGCTGTACGTGTCGGAGGGCTTCGCCGAGATCGGCCGCAAGCCCCGGTACTACCAGCCGGACGACGTCGACGCCGTGGTCATGAAGCTCGACCTCCGAGGGTGGGCCCGCGCTTCGACAAGCTCAGCGACCGGATTCGACGGAGGGGTGTGCACGTGAACCGCGCCGAACCGCTGGTGCTCGGCATCGAGACGAGCTGCGACGAGACCGGCATCGGGATCGTGCGCGGCCGCACGCTGCTGTCGAACACCATCGCGAGCTCGATGGACGAGCACGCCCGCTACGGCGGGGTCGTGCCCGAGGTCGCCGCCCGCGCGCACCTCGAGGCGCTGCAGCCGTCGATCGAGGCGGCGCTCGCCGAGTCGGGGGTCGCGCTCGGCGACCTCGACGCGGTCGCCGTGACGTCGGGACCGGGCCTGGCCGGCGCGCTCATGGTCGGTGTCGGCGCCGCGAAGGCGCTCTCGGTCTCGCTCGAGAAGCCCCTCTACGCGGTCAACCACCTCGTCGGGCACATCGCCGCCGACATCCTCGACGCCGACGCGCCCCCGCTCGAGTACCCGACGGTCGCTCTTCTCGTGAGCGGCGGGCACACGTCGCTGCTCCTGGTCCGCGACCTCACCACCGACGTCGAGCTGCTCGGCGAGACGATGGACGACGCCGCCGGCGAGGCATTCGACAAGGTCGCTCGGCTGCTCGGGCTGCCGTATCCCGGGGGTCCCGAGATCGACCGGGCCGCAGCATCCGGTGATCCGAAGGCGATCCCGTTCCCGCGCGGGCTGTCGCGCGCGAGCGACATGGCGAAGCACCGGTACGACTTCTCGTTCTCGGGGCTCAAGACCGCGGTCGCCCGCTGGGTCGAGCAGCGCGAAGCGGCGGGGGAGCCGGTGCCGGTCGCCGATGTCGCCGCGAGCTTCCGCGAGGCCGTCGTCGACGTGCTCGTCACCAAGGCCCTCGCCGCCTGCCGCGATCACGGCGTTCCCCGCCTGCTGCTCGGCGGCGGCGTCATCGCGAACCGCCGGCTGCGCGACGTCGCGCTCGAGCGCGGCGCCGCCGAGGGCGTCACCGTGCGCATCCCGCCGCTGTCGCTCTGCACCGACAACGGGGCGATGATCGCCGCGCTCACGTCGGAGCTCATCATGTCGGGCCGCGCGCCCTCGACCCTCGAGTTCGGCGCCGACTCGACGCTGCCGGTCGCCGAGATCCAGGTCGCGGAGTCGGCATGACGGACGAACGGATGCCGCCACCCGGCGACGCCGGGAACCACGGGGCCGACCGGGCTCCCGACTTCGAGGGCGCGAAGAACCCTCTCCCCACGGAGAAACCGCGCGAGGACGGGGCCGCCCGCGAGGAAGAGGCCGATCGGCCGGCGGCGGACGAGGGCCCGCGACCCGTGGATCCGGCAGACCCCGACCCGGGACCTACGGCGGCGGGGGCGCGACCGGCGGGCCCGACCGTGTCGTCGGTGTCGCCCGACGTCGATCTCGCGCAGGACGCCTCGCCCCTCCCGGGCGCGCACCGCGGCGGGTTCTCGCGCCTGCCGACGGCGCCCGTCGCCGTGACGGTCGAGACCGCGCCGGCGGAGCCGGGCGGCGACTTCACGCCTGACGACACGTCGTGGACGGCGAGCGACTCGGCGTTCCACCGCGGACTCGCGGGCTGGTCGCTCGCCTTCGCGATCGTCGGGCTCATCGTGTCGATGTTCGTCGGCTGGGGCTTCCCGATCGGCCTGATCTCGGTCGTGTCGGCGATCATCGCCCTGCGCCGCCCGCTCGAGAGCCGCGCCGTCGCCGTGTGGGCGATCGTGCTCGGCACCCTGTCGATCCTCTACAGCGCGGGATGGCTCCTCTTCGCCGCGACGCAGGCCGGCTTCCTCGGCTGACCTCCCCTCCGGGCTTCGGCGCGCGGATGCCGCACCGCCTTCGACAGGTCAACCGCGCTTGCGCAGGACCGACTCGCGCCGTCGGGTCCTGTAGAAGCCCGGTTGACCTGTCGGGGGAGGGTGGATGCTGCGCCCCGGCGCGCGTCGCTGGCGTGCGGTCGGACGCGGTCGAGGTCAGACGCGGTCGGCGAGGATCGCGGTGCGGCGGGAGCCGATGCGCGTGAGGATCAGGGTGGCCGAGGCCGACCCGCGGAGCTTCAGGCGCGTGCGCAGCGCGGCCGGGTCGACGTCGACGCCGCGCTTCTTGATCTCGAGGCGCCCGATGTCGCGCTCGCGCAGCGCCTTGCCGAGCGCCTTCTCGTCGGCGGGCAGCACCTCGCGCACGCGGAACGTCGAGACGAACGGAGAAGTGAGCGCGGCGTCCGACGTGAGGTAGGCGATGTGCTCGTCCAGCATGCCGGCGTCGAGCGAGCGGGCGACGTCGCCGATGAGACGCGCGCGGATGACGGCGCCGTCGGGCTCGTGCAGGAAGGCGCCGAGCTCGCGGGCGGGTTCGTCCGCAGCATCCGTCTCCGCCGTCAGCTCGTGCGCCTGGTCGCCGCGGATGACGAGCGCGGCGCGGCGGACGCCGTCGCGGGCGAGCGTTCCCGACCACAGCACGAGCTCGACCGTCGAACCGTCGGCGCTCACCCACTGCGCCTCGACGTCGTCGGGGATGAGGTGGCGGTCCAGCCCTGGGCCGAGCTTCACGCCGGCGGGCACACGCGCGGCGAGGTCGAACACCCAGTCGAGCGACGGCGACCAGTCCTCGGGGCGGGTGCGGGTGGTCTCGGCATGCCCCGCGGTGCGGCGGGCCGGGTCGAGCCACACGGCGTCGACGCCGTCGAGGTCGGTGTCTTCGGCGGTGCCGAGGCGCACCTCGGCGTCATCGCCGAACGGCGCGAGGTTGTACGCCGCGATGCCGGCGGTCACCGCGTCGGCGTCGACGGCCGTGACGCGCAGGCCGAGTCCCGCGAGTCCGAGGGCGTCGCCGCCGATGCCGCAGCCGAGGTCGGCGACGCGCGCGAAGCCGGCGTCGCGGAACCGCGCGGCGTGACGGGCCGCGATCGGCAGACGCGTCGCCTGTTCGAGGCCGGCGCGGGTGAACAGCATCCGTTCCGCCAACTCTCCGAACTTCGCCCCGGCGCGCGTCCGCAGCCGCGCCTGGCCGACGACCGCCGAGACGAGGTCGGGGGAGTGGCCGTCGCGGCGCAGCCGGGTCACGCTGCGCGCGACGTCGTCGGAGGACTCCATCGGTGGCATCGCGTCGAGCAGGCGCAGGCCCTCGGGCGTCAGGAGCGCTTCGAGTTCGGAGAGTTCCACCCGCCGAGCCTACGCGTGGGACGGACTGCTCGCCCGAATCCCCTACCGCAACCCCGTACTCCCCCGGGGAGAAGTGCGGGACAGCCCCCGATGCCGGGGAGTCCCGACGACAGCACACTCGGATCAAGAGCCGACTGGCACCTGTCAAGAAGGAAGATCATCATGGCCGACGACAACACCAACCTGCTGGGTCTTCAGACGAACGTCGATCTGGCGGACTCGCTCAACGACAACTCGGACAACTCCGACAACTCGGACAACTCGGACAACTCCGACAACTCCGACAACTCGGACAACAACGCCGCGGTCGGCGTGGGGAACCAGTCCGACAACTCGGACAACTCGGACAACTCCGACAATTCGGACAACTCGGACAATTCCGACAACTCGGACAATTCGGACAACTCCGACAATTCGGACAACTCCGACAATTCGGACAACTCCGACAATTCGGACAACTCGGACAACTCCGACAACTCGGACAACTCCGACAACTCGGACAACTCGGACAACTCGCTGAACACCGACCTCGACGTCGACATCACGGACTCGTTCAACGACAACTCGGACAACTCCGACCACTCGACGACGGACTCGTACAACGACAACTCGACCAACGTCGACATCTCCGACTCGTTCAACCAGCAGACCCTCAACGACCACTCGATCACGACCGGAGTGCGCCAGTATCAGACGGGCTTCCGGGACCTGAACCTCGGGGGCGGTGCGGGGGGCGCCGGCCTGGCAGCAGGCGCGGGCGGTCTGACGATCGACAGCCGCTCGGCGATGTTCGACCAGTCCGTCAACCAGAACATCTGGGCGGCGAACGGCTCGGTGTCACAGGTCTTCAACCAGCAGGGTGGACTGGCGTCGGGCGACTACTCGGCTGCCGCGGGCGACGACGTCGACATCGACAACTCGACCAACTGGGACATCGATGTCGACATCGAGGACTCGTTCAACCCGGTCGACGTGGCGATCCGGGACTCGTTCCAGGACAACTCCGACAACTCCGACAACTCCGACAACTCGGACAACTCCGACAACTCCGACAACTCGGACAACTCGGACAACTCCGACAATTCGGACAACTCCGACAACTCGGACAACTCGGACAACTCGACGAACTGGGACATCGACACCACGATCCGGGACGCGTTCCAGGACAACTCCGACAACTCCGACAACTCGGACAACTCGGTCGACACCGACCTGGACGTCGACATCGATGACTCGTTCCAGGACAACTCGATGACGGCGGATCTGGACGACTCGTTCAACGAGTACGACACCGACGTCGATGTCGATCTCGAGAACGACGGGATCGTGAACAGCCCCGACGCGTCGCAGGACGAGTTCGACTTCTAGACGAAGGCCGAGTGCTTCCGGCCGCCCGACCGGCCGGAAGCACTCGGGGCACATGGACTGGGGGAGCGCGCCCGGCTGTTTCGACGGCCGGGCGCACGCCAGCATCCTGCGGCGCTGCCGCAGACGGCTACCGGCGGCGCAGCCGTCGGGGGATACTGAGGAACGAGCACCGGCACACCACCGGTGAGGGAGGCGAGGGCCGTGGCGGATCACGGTGACTGGGACGACCTCGACGACATGGACGGCGTCGGCGGTGCGTCAGCGCCCGCCGACGCGGGCGAAGCCGTGGAGTGGGGATCGGCGTCGGGATTCGTCGAGGACGATCCTTTCGCGAACATGTTCACCGATGAGATCGTGAACGTCACCGCATCCGACTGGGACGTCGATGCGGACGTCCTCTGGGGCGACGATGCCGAACCCCAGCTGGGGATCGACGGTCCGGCCGCTTACGACTTTCCCGCGTGACGACGGCGCGGGACGCTCGAGAGGGAGGGAAGCGAGCCATTGGCAGACGAGAGCGAGATCGCGGCGCAGCGCGGTGACATCCCGCGGACGCAAGCCGCGGCGGCCGGCCGAGAGGTCGTGCTCTTCGACCTCGTCGACAAGGTAGGACGAGCCGCCGCCCAGGCGGGGCGGCGCGATCTCGTGAGGCGGCTCGTGAACACCCGCGATCGACTCCGCGACCCGCACGTCCGGGTGATCGTCGTCGGCGAGTTCAAGCAGGGCAAGAGCAAGCTCGTCAATGCACTGGTGAACGCTCCGGCCTGCCCGGTGGACGACGACATCGCCACCACCGTCCCGACGACCGTCGGCTACGCCGCCGAACCCTCGGCCACCGTGCTCGTCCAGGCCGAGGACGAGGCTCGCGGGCCCGCCGTCCGGCAGGACGTCCCCTTGGCGGACCTCGCGGAGTACGTGTCGGCGAAGGGCAACCCCGACAACGTCCGGCGGATCGTCTCGGCAGAGGTGCTGCTGCCCCGGGAGATCCTGCGCGGCGGACTGCGGCTCGTCGACTCGCCCGGTGTGGGCGGGCTCGACTCGCGGAGCGCCTTGCTGACCCTGTCGGCGCTGTCGAGCGCCCACGCGGTCATCCTCGTGTCGGACGCGTCGCAGGAGTACACGGAACCCGAGATGCAGTTCCTCCGGCATGCCATGCGGGTGTCGCCGAACGTGGCCGCGGTGCTCGCGAAGACCGACCTCTATCCGCACTGGCGGGAGATCGAGCACATCGACCGCGGACATCTGACCAAGATCGGCGACATCCCGATCTTCGCGGTGTCGAGCGATCTGCGCCTCCTCGCCGCCGAGCAGCGCGACGCCGAGCTCAACGACGAGTCCGGCTTCCCCGCGCTGGTGAGCCACCTCCGGCAGGACATCCTCGAGCGGGCCGAGCTGATCCACGAGCGCAGCGCCGTGCACGACCTCGCGTCGGTCGTCGACCAGCTGACGATCGCGCTGCGGTCGGAGCTGACCGCGCTGGTGGACCCCGAAATCACGCCCCGCCTCCTCGTGCAGCTCGAGGAGGCGAAGGTGCGGGCTGACGAGTTCCGCAGTCGGTCGGCGCGCTGGCAGGTCACGCTGACCGACGGCGTCGCCGACCTCATCGCCGACATGGAGCACGACCTTCGCGATCGCCTGCGCAAGGTGCAGCGCGAGGCGGAGGCGTCCATCGACGACGGCGATCCCGGCCCGATCTGGGACCAGATCACCGAGTGGCTCGACCAGCGGATCTCCGCCGCGGTGTCCGAGACCTTCGTCTGGACGGACGAACGCGCGCGCTGGCTGTCCGAACAGGTCGCGGAGCTCTTTCTCGAGGGAGAGGAGAGCATCCCGGCGATCGATGTCGCCGACGCGGCGGGTGTGCTGGACCCTGTCGACTCGATCGCCACGCTCGACGAGGGCCGGATGAGTGCCGCGGAGAAGATCTTCATCGGCGTACGCGGCTCCTATGGCGGCGTCCTCATGGTCGGTCTGGCGACGGGGCTCATCGGGCTTCCGCTCATCAACCCCTTCTCGCTGATCGCCGGTGTCATCGTCGGGCGGCGGGCGTTCCGGGAGGACATGGGCACACGCCTCGCCCGAAGGCAGGCCGAGGCGAAGAACATCGTGCGCCGCCACATCGACGAGGTGATCTTCCAGGCCGGCAAGCAGCTCAAGGACCGGTTGCGACTCGTCCAGCGGGCCGCCCGCGACCACTTCGGCGCGATGGCCGACGAGCTGCACCGCTCGTTCACCGAGGCGGTGACCGCCGCGAAGCAGGCGGCGGGCGTCGAGAGCGGCAAGCGCGAGGAGCGCATCAAGCAGCTGCGCCTCCAGCTGCGCCAACTGGACGCTCTTCGTGCGGAGGTCGCTCCCGAGCAGATGCCGATGCGGATGGTGGCGGAGGGGACGAAGGTCGTCACACCATGAGGAACCCGCGACGATGAGGGACCCGGCGATCGTCGAGGCGCGTCGGGTGGCGCAGGCGGCACTCGCGCTCTACGCGGAGGATCCCGCGACATCGGACGAGATCCGCGGGTATGAGGCGCGTCTGCAGGGGCCGCTGCGCATCGCGCTCGCCGGCATGGTCAAGGCGGGCAAATCGACGTTGCTCAACGCGCTGCTGGGCGAAGCTCTCGCGGCGACGGACGCCGGCGAGTGCACCCGGGTGGTCACCTGGTACCACCGCGCCGACGTCCCGACGGTCACGCTTCATCCGCGCGAGGGAGCGCCGCGGCGACTCAGGTTCCAGCGCGACGGCGCACGCACGCTCATCGACCTCGGCGACACGACCGCCGACGAGGTGGACTGGATCGATGTGGGCTGGCCTTCGGAGAGCCTCCGGTCGCTGGTGCTGATCGACACGCCGGGCATCGCATCGCTGTCGGCCGACGTGTCGGCGCGTGCCCGGGGATATCTCACGCAGCGCAGCAGCAGCGCGTCCGCAGCGGATGCGGTCATCTACCTGATGCGCCACTTGCACGCGTCGGACCGCGGCTTCCTCGAAGCCTTCCGTGACGTGTCGGTGGGAGGCTCGCTGACGGTGAACGCCGTCGCCGTGCTGTCGCGCGCGGACGAGGTCGGCTCGGCGCGGATCGACTCGCTCGTGTCCGCGGGCCAGGTCGCGCGGCGGTATGCGGACGACACGGAGCTCCGCTCGCTCGTCCTGGACGTCGTGCCCGTCGCGGGGCTGCTCGCCGAGACCGCCCGTACGCTGCGCGAAGACGAGTACCGCGCGCTCGCCGAGATCGCGGCGCTCGAACGCAGCGCTCGCGAGCGTCTCCTCGTGTCCGCCGACCGGTTCGCCAACGTGGCCGGCGTGACGTCGCTCGGCGAGGCGAAGCGCCGTGAGCTCCTCACCCGGTTCGGGCTTTTCGGCATCAGGCTGTCCGCGGCGCTGATCCGCGGCGGTGCGAACTCTTCCACGTCGCTCGCCGAGGGTCTGGTGCAGCAGAGCGGGCTCACCACGCTGCAGGCTCTCGTACGCGATCACTTCCGGGGGCGCGCCGACACGCTGAAGGTGTACGGCGTGCTGCCCGGGCTCGAGCAGCTGCTGCGCGAGCGGCCGCGGCGCGGCTCGGACGCCCTGCTGGCCGAGATCGAGCGCATCCTCGCCACCACCCACTCGCTGAGGGAGCTCGCGGCGCTGTCGCGCACGCGCGCGGGCGGGTATCCGCTGCCTGCCGAACGGATCGCAGAAGCCGAACGAATCCTCGGTGGCTCCGGCGACGGCGCCGCCACCCGCGTCGGACTCGGCGATGGTGTCGGCGACGACGAGGTCCGTCGTCGAGTGAGAGAACTGCTGGCGCGCTGGCGCGAACTCGCCGAGTCCCCGCTGACGGAGCGCGCCGCGGTGAGCCTGTGCCACGTCGTGATCCGCAGCCTCGAGCAGGTCGCGGCCTCACCCGGGGGACTGATCTCACCTCGAGGTGGCGACCCCGTCGGACGGCTGGCGGACGACATCGTGCTTCCGCGCTGACCACGCCAGCGCCCCTGGGATGACGCTCGCGAGCAGTGCGAGGAGGACCAGGCCGCATTGCGCGGCGAGGATCTGCTGCAGCGGGGCAGCTCGTTCACCCGTCAGCGCGAGGTCGAGCGACAAGGCGAGTGTGGCGACCTGGACCACCCAGGTCAGCAGCTGCCACAGCCGGATGTGCGGTCTGCGCGCCATGAATGACACCAGCAGCGTGATCTGCACCAGCAGCGTCGCCACGAGAAGCCCGAACACGGACCAGAAGATGATGTCCGCGGCCGTCGTGTAGGTCTGGTCGCTGCGCGTCGCATCGACCGCGCGCACGGCGTCCGAGATGAGCGGGAGCTGCTCCTTGCGGATCACGAAGAGGTACACGATCGCGAAGCCGCCGCAGATGAAGCCGAGGATCCAGAACAGCTCGGCGACACGCACCGAGAACGGCGGCGTCAGCTTCGTGAGGACCGGCGCCGTGTTGGGGTTGGCGAGGGTCGGCCGCTGCGGTGGTGTCTTCGACGGCGGCGCAGAGCCGGGAGCGCGCAGCTCGGGCGCGCGCGGCTGGGGAGCGCGCGACGCGAGGTCACGCGGCTCTGGTGCGGGCACGCCTGCCCGCGATGTCGGGTCGGTCACCGCAGGCTACTGCTCCTCGACTTCTTCGGGATACACGACTTCTTCGACCGGGACGGCGTCGACGGGTTCGCTCCACACCGCGTCGTCCACCTCGGCGGGTGGCGCCGCGTCGTACGCCGGAGTGGTCGACGGGGGCGCCACATCGGCCGTGGCGCTGTCGACCGCGTCGACCGCGTCCGCCGGGACGCCCGCCTCGACGGCGGCCGCGAGCGGTTCTTCGGGCGCCGTCGGCACATCGTCGACCGGGGGCGTGAGCGTGTCCGCATCGTCGAGGTCGGCGGCGAGGTCGTCGATCCCCGGCGCCTCATCCGGGATCCCCGGCACCTCGCCCGTGTCGCCCGTCACTTCGCCCGGGTCGACGAGCGCGTCGTCGGGATCGCTCGACCCGTCGTCGGGGACGCCCGGTGCGTCGTCGGGAACGCCCGGTGCGTCGTCGTCCGGGATCCCCGGCAGGCCGGGCTGCGTGGGCGTGTCGTCGCCATCGTCGTCGCTGCCAGCGCCCGGCCCGGCGGTGACGTCGTCGCCGGCAGCCAGCGAACCGTCACCGGAGGCGACACCCGCTGTCTGGTCGAAGGCCTGCGTGACGTCGCCACCCTCCGTCCAGATGTTCTGGTTCACCGACTGGTCGACGATCGTCGCCCGGCTGTCGACCGTCGTCCAGTTGTTGGTGATCCGCGTGATCTCGTTGAGCACGTCGTTGTTCTGCGTCTGGTGCGACTGATGCGCCTGCTGCGTATGATGCGTCGACGACGACGAGGCGGGCGTGCTTCGCGGCACCACGTCGGGGCGGTCGTAGATGATGGGTGCGACCGCGCGCACATCGTCGGCGCAGATGCCGGCCACCTTGTTCTTCAGGAGGGCCGCTTCGGGGTCCTTCTCGAGTTCCGCGAGCGCTGCAGGGTCGCGCAGCAGACTCAGGATGAACTCGATGATCGAGTTGGCGACTGTCACCAATGGTGTGGTCATGTGACGACACCTCCGCATTGAAGGTCGATGGCTGTTTCAGGGTAAGACGCGGAGTCCGCGACGGCATCGGGGTTTCGTCCGATGAAGTGGGGGTACCGGTGCGGGGTCATCCGCTCAGGCCCCTCGGTTCGGGGTCGGCGAGGATGGGCGGCTCGCTCTGGAGGGCGAGCCGCAGCTTCGAGAGCAGGTCCGAACGCGACGTCGCATTGAGTCGGCGGCGGATGTGCGCGATGTGATGCTCGGCGGTGCGAGGCGAGATGAATATCGCGGCGCCGATCTCGGCGTACGTCTTGCCCTGCAGGACGAGCTGACCGACTTCGCGTTCGCGCTCGCTCAGCGGGCCGTCGGCGGGCATGTCCGACCGCGGGGCGTCGTCGCCGATCGAACGGGGCGCCTCCCTCGGGTGCAGCTCGCGAGCGCAGGCGAGCAGTCGTGCGATCACCTTCCGGTCCTCGGAGCGACCGGCACCGTGGCCGGCGAGGCGCGCGCCGTCCCAGGCCAGCCCGACGATCGCGAGCCCCCTGGCGGCGCCTTCGACGGCATCCGGGTCGACGGTTCCTGCCAGCACCGCCGTCCACACCTTGCCCGCATGGGCCATGCGCGTGGCCAGGCGGTTGTGAGGCGCGGCCGCGACGAGCGCGCGGGCGTGCGGGGCGAGAGCATCGGGTTGATTGAGAAGGATGCCACGCTGGATGCCCGCCCAATGCAGCGGCGTCGACCAGATCGGCGGATCGCCGAGTCCCGAGACGATCGCGAGGCCGGCCTCGAATGCGGGCTGCATCGAGACCGCGTCACCCAGCCGCGCGGCCGCGATCACGAGTTCGCTCAGCCCGAGCAGCGAGAAGAGGTCCGGTTCGACGCGCGACACCCGCGGCAGGCAGGACTCCCACTCGGCCGCGAGCCCCGCGGCGTCGTCGTACCGCCGCGCGATCCCTATGGAGATCGTCGCGGCGAGTGCGTCGTCGCGCGGAGTGAGCGGGCGACTCGACATCGCACGGGCCAGAGCGGCACGCGACTCGACCGGACGCTCGCGCTGCAGCGCGATCCACGACGACCACAGCTCCAGCCGCGCGCGGCGGTGGGCACCGCCCTGGCCGCCCCGCAGCGCGTCGTCCACGATGGACTGGGCTCGCTTCGGATCACCCAGGCCGATCGCCGTCGTCGCGGCGACGACGGCGGGCAGCTCGACCGAGGGGGCGGCGTCGGCGGAAGCCGTGCACAGTTCCGACGCGCGCTGGAGTGCGGTGATCGCCGCATCGGCGTCATTGCCGAGCGCGGCGGTCAGGCCACGATCGAGGAGTTCGTTCGCGACCCCGAGCGCAGAAGGTGCGACTCGACTGCGAGCCGCGTCTGCGGGGTCGGCCGCGGAGGCTGTCGTGGACCGGCCGGCGGCCAGTGCGGCGACCCGCATCCGGATCGCACCGCCCGCTTCGTCGGGCTGCCGGGCACGATACGTGTCGGCGGCGAGCGACATCAGACCCCGCTCCGCCCACACGGCCGCTGCCAGGTCGACGGCGGGCCCGCTCGCTGCAGGCTGAGCCAGCCAGGCGTCCAACAGGACACCGGCGTCGTCGATGCGGCCGCGCGCCCACGCGGCCGCGGCGCGATCGACCGCCCAACCAGCGGGATCGACGCTGCACGAGACGGCCCGATCGAGCAGCTCGTCCGCGAGGTCGGGATCACGAGCGGCCTCGGCCCGCGCACGCGCGACGAGGGCGCCGGCGACGCGCTCATCCCGCCGCCCGCGCAGGCCCGCATCCGGGAGCTCGTCACGCAGGACGGCGCCCGGCGCGCTGCCGATGATCTCGACGAGACGCGCGACCGACGTCGTCGATCGGACGGCGGCGGCGATCACGGGGGGCGGAGCCCCTTCCTCGGTCAGGAGACCTTCGGCGTATCCCTCGGCGAGCACGTCGCCCACGCCGAGAGCCGGAGCCGCGGCATCCGTCGTCGAAGGCAGTCCGAGTGAGAGGTCGTCGACCAGGCGCCGCACCTCGGGCGAGACGGACGCGAGCCGGTAGAGGATGCGCGGCCGGATGGCGTGCTGCAGCGTCTTGTGCGCGGGGTCGTCCCGGCAGTCGCGCTCGTCGTGGGCGCCCAGGCATTCCTGCACCAGCCAGGCGATGCCTCCGGTGAGCCGCAGGATCTCTTCGCCGCACCGATCAAGCCCGTCGTCGGCGTCGCGGATCTGCGTCAGGCTGACTTCGTTGATCAGCGTCGTCGGGCGGCTGCGCTCGATCAGCCGGCTGAGCGCGGTGACGTCGGCGCGGGCAGGCCAGGTGCGCAGCGTGATCACGAGACCCGCATCGGGGTCTTGTGCACGTTCTGCCAGAGCGGCGACGCGGTGTTCGGCGAGCAGGTGAGCGTCGTCGACCAGAAGCACGAGATCGGGTGCCAGCGCACGCACGTCCGTCCCGTCGCGGAGCGCGGCGGACGGGGTGCCCTCGGCGGCGAGGAGTCGTGCGACCCGGTGGAGGAGAGTCGTCTTGCCCGCACCGGCCGCGCCGCAGATGACCGCCCGCGCGGCTTCGCCGGGAAAGCGGAACGCGTCGAGCCCGACGAAGCCGAGCAGGGCATCAGCCGGAAGGGATGACGGTGTGATGTGGAGCGGGGCGTTGTCGAGCCGCACCAGGTGGGATGCTCCGGTCATCACACGGGCTCCGGGAGAGACGCCTGGGGTGTCGGCTCGGGGTCGGGTGCGGGCGGTTCGGGCTCGGGCGCCGGGGGCTCCGGTGTCGGCTCGGGTGCAAGGGGAGTGGGTTCCGGCTCGGGGGCCGGCGCCTGGGGCTCCGGGGTGGGTGTCGGCTCGGGCTGTGGATCGGTCGTCGGCTCCGGTGTCGGCTCGGGTGTCGGCTCAGGAGTCGGCTCGGGCTGCGGATCGGTCGTCGGCTGGGGGGTGGGCTCGGGCTGCGGATCGGTCGCCGGCTCGGGGGTCGGCTGGGGTTGGGGGTTCGTGGTCGGTTCCGGCTGCGGTTCCGGCTGCGGCTCGGGCTGCGGATCGGTGGGCGGCTCGGCTTCCGGGTCGACGTCGGAGGGAGTCGACGGCTGATCCGAGGGGTCCTTCGTGTCGGAGTCGCCCTTCGTGCTGGAGCCCGCCTTCGTGCCGGAGCCCGCCTTCGTGCCGGAACTGGTCGCCGCCGGACTCGTCGACGACGAGCCGGTGCGCTGCTGCGCCTCCGCGGCCTCCTGCTCGCTGGCTTCGGTCGACCGCTCTGCGACCCGCTGACGCGGGTTCGGCGCCGACGTCTTGGGCGGTGTGCTGCTCGCTGGCGGCTGCGGTGTCGAGGACGGCGGCTGCGCTGCGGCGTTCGGCTCTGCCGCCGCCGCGCCGTCGCTCAGCCGCACCCCCAGCCAGTTCGCGAACGAATCGGCGCCGGTGGCTTCGGCGGGGCGCGTTCCGCTTCCCAGCTCGGTCGCTCCGGCCAGCACGATGCCGCTGGCGAGCACCAGCGAGCCTGCGGCCAGGGAGGCTGTCACGGGCAGTCGGCGGAGCCAGCGTCGCCGAGCGGCGGGCTCGCCCGCGTCGTCGCGGGTGACAGCCGGCGCGGCGGCCTCGTCCACCGCGTCGAGCTCGTCGGCACCGCCCGCGGCGGCGAGGACCAGCGTCGCAGCCGCCGGGACACCGGCAGGCGCTGTGCCCTGCAGCAGGTGCTCGGCCATGATGCGCGCGGCCCCGAGTGCGACGATCGCCTTGGGATCGGCATCGACCGCCACCGGGGCGTCGCACCGCTCCGACAGGAGCTGCGCGACGCGCGGAATGCGCGACGAGCCGCCGGTCAGCAGGATCGCATCGAGTCGACCGCCGACGTCGCTCTTCTCGAGCTCGGCCTGGAGCAGGTCGATCGTCCGTTCGATGCCCTGTTCGATGAGGCCCTCGAACTCCGCGCGCGTGATGCGCACCGTCGTGCTCGCGGCCGCGACGAAGACGGGGATCGCGGCCTCCGAGTCGAACGACAGGCTCTCCTTCGCCTCGACGCACTCGCGGCGGAGCGCAGCGAGTGCCATGCGGGCGTCTGGGGCCGATGCGAGATCCGCCGCGGACAGGCCGGCGGCCGCGAGCGTGTGGCGGAGCACGAGGTCGTCGAAGTCCGCGCCCCCGAAGTCGGCGATCCCGGTCGGAGTGCCGATCACCTCCAGCGCGCCGCCGGCGGCACGCCCCACGAGGGCGACATCGAACGTGCCTCCGCCGAGGTCGTACACGGCGAGCGCGTGGCCCTCTTCGAGCTCCGACGAGGCCAGGTAGTGCCACGCGGCAGCGACCGGCTCGGTGACGAGCTCGACACGGCACGGCAGCTCACGGGCCAGGGCTGCGGCGACGAGGCTGCGGCGATAGTCGCCCCACTCCACGGGGATGGTGGCCACGATCGTCTCGGGCTGGCGTCCCTCACGTTCGGCGACGGCATCCGTCACCCATGCCACGGTGCGCGCGTACAGATCCTCGGGAGCGTACCTGCGGCCGTCCACCACGACGGGAACATCGTCGCCGACCCGGCGCTTGAACTCGCGCACGAGTCGATCCGGTTGAGCGAGCCCCCGTCTCTCCGCAGCCTCCCCGAAGAGCAGATCGTCGTTCGAGACGAACACCGCTGTCGGTGCGCTGTCCGTTTGCCGGCCGAGCGCGAACCGCGCCGTCTCGACCGTTCCTTCTGTGCTGATTCTCGCCGTGGACGCCGCAGTGCGGCTCGTGCCGATGTCCACCGCGAGCACGAATGCGCTCATGCCCGAATATCCCCAGGTCCAGGACAACCCCCTGCGGTCAGGTCTACCACCGCGAACGGCGAAGCGCGAGGGGTTGTGTCGGAATCGTCTCCGCTGTAGGGGAGGGGCGTGATCCGTGCCGTGATACAACTCGGGCATATCGCTGTCCGGTTCTGCGAGACGGCGGGGCAGGCATCCGTGTGACGACTCATTGGCACTCACGTTGCATGAGTGCCAGCCGGTTGCCTAGACTGCTGTCAGCACTCTCAACGTCAGAGTGCTAACGAGTCTTAGTCTCAAGAAAGAAGAGGTAGACCGTGTCGGTTTCCATCAAGCCGCTCGAGGACCGCATCGTCATCAAGCAGGTCGAGGCTGAGCAGACCACGTCCAGCGGTCTGGTCATCCCCGACACCGCCAAGGAGAAGCCCCAGGAGGGCGAGGTCGTGGCGGTGGGCCCGGGTCGTATCGACGACAACGGCAACCGCATCCCGCTCGACGTCGCCGTCGGCGACCGCGTGATCTACAGCAAGTACGGCGGCACCGAGGTCAAGTTCGGCGGCGACGAGTTCCTCGTCCTGTCGGCTCGCGACGTGCTCGCCGTCGTCGTTCGCTGAGCCCAGCGCACTTCGTACACGAGAGGGTCGGATGCTTCGGCATCCGGCCCTCTCGCCGTTCCCGGTGGCAGGAATCGCGGCACGGATGACGGAGAACGGATGCTGCGGCCCCGGCGCAGCGGGCCGGGCCCGCGTGGTGCGGGCGTAGGCTGACCCGGTGAGTCACGAGCAGTCCTCCCCTTCCGGTCGCGACGTGGTGGACGGGCTCGACGACGCGACGACGCTGGACCTCGGTGTCACGACCGGAACCCGCAGGGCCGTGACCGACGCGGCGGAGGCGCGGGAGCGCCGCCTCGGCGGGATCTTCACCTTCTCGGCGTACCTGCTGTGGGGCTTCCTTCCGCTGTACTTCTTCCTCCTCGCGCCGACCGGGCCGTGGGAGATCGTGGCGTGGCGCATCCTGCTGTCGCTCGTCTTCTGCGCGCTGCTTCTCACCGTGACCCGCACGTGGCCGCGGCTGGCCGCGATCTTCCGGCAGCCGCGGGTGCTCGGCCTCACCGTGGTCGCGGGCCTCTTGATCTACGTCAACTGGCAGGTGTTCATCTACGGGGCCTTGAACGGTCACGTGATCGAGACCAGCCTCGGGTACTTCATCAACCCGATCGCGACGGTGCTGCTCGCCGTGCTCGTGCTGCGCGAGCGGCTGCGCGCGACGCAGTGGGTCGCGATCGGCATCGCGGCGGCCGCGGTCGGCGTGATCGTGGTCGGCTACGGCGCCTTCCCGTGGATCGCGCTCACCCTCGCCGCATCGTTCGGCACCTACGGTCTCGTGAAGAAGAAGGTGGGCCCGTCGGTCGACGCCGTGAGCGGCCTCACCCTCGAGACGCTGTGGCTCTCGCCGATCGCGGTGGTGGTGCTGGTGGTCGTCGGCGCGACCCAGGGCCTCACGATGGGCGCGTACGGCTGGGAGCACACGGTGCTCCTCAGCCTCACCGGCGTCATCACCGCGGTGCCGCTGCTGCTGTTCGCCGCGGGTGCGCGCCGCGTGTCGCTCACCACGATCGGACTCCTGCAGTTCGTCGCGCCGATCCTGCAGTTCCTCGTCGGCTGGCTGCTGCTCGGCGAGCCTATGCCGCTGCAGCGATGGATCGGCTTCGGCCTGGTGTGGGTCGCCCTCATCGTCCTCACGGCGGACTCCCTCATCCACGCCCGCCGCACGCGCATCGCGGCCTAGTTCCGGCGGATCTCCGAGTCCGGCGGGGACGGATGCTGCGCCCCGGCGCCCGCGTCAGCGCACGAGGCGGGCGATGGCCTGGGTGGCCTCGGTGATCTTGGCGTCTGCTTCGGCGCCGCCGAGGCGCGCAGCATCCACCACGCAATGGCGGAGGTGATCGTCGAGGAGGCCCACGGCGACGGCCTCGAGGGCGGACGTCAGGGCGCTGATCTGGGTGAGGATGTCGATGCAGTACTTCTCGTCCTCGACCATCTTGTGGATGCCGCGGGCCTGACCTTCGATGCGCTTGAGGCGGTTGAGGTACTTGTCCTTGTCGGTGATGTAACCGTGG
Organism: Microbacterium sp. NPDC056044; assembly: GCF_042267145.1. Classification (NCBI taxonomy): domain Bacteria; kingdom Bacillati; phylum Actinomycetota; class Actinomycetes; order Micrococcales; family Microbacteriaceae; genus Microbacterium; species Microbacterium sp. NPDC056044. Next base: position 330,423 of record NZ_JBHJWZ010000006.1, read on the forward strand.
TGGGCGTGGTCGGCGGTGTGGACGTGCTCGAGGGCGGTGTCGGTCATGTCGGACTCCTTCAACGGTGACTGGTCGAGAGGCTGCGGAAGCGCCGCAGGCGCAGGCTGTTGCCCACCACGAAGACGCTCGAGAACGCCATCGCCGCCCCGGCGATCATAGGGTTCAGAAGGCCCAGGGCCGCGAGCGGGATCGCGGCCACGTTGTACGCGAATGCCCAGAACAGGTTGACCTTGATCGTGCCGAGCGTGGCGCGCGAGAGGCGGATGGCGTCGGCGGCGCTGCGCAGGTCGCCGCGGACCAGGGTGATGTCGGAGGCTTCGATCGCGGCATCCGTCCCCGTTCCCATCGCGAGACCCAGGTCGGCCTGCGCGAGGGCGGCGGCGTCGTTCACGCCGTCGCCGACCATCGCGACGACGCGGCCCTCGCCCTGGAGCTCGGTGACGACGGCGACCTTGTCGTGCGGCAGCACCTCGGCGATCACGCGATCGATGCCGACCTCGTCGGCGATCGCGCGGGCAGCGGCGGCGTTGTCGCCCGTGAGGAGCACCGGCGTGAGCCCGAGAGCCGTCAGCTGCCGGACGGCCTCGCGGCTGGTGGGCTTGACCTGGTCGGCGACGACGAGGAGTCCCTGCACGGCGCCGTCCCACGCGGCGAGCACCGCGGTGCGGCCCAGCGCCTCGGCCGCGGCCTTGGCCACGGCGAGGTCGTCGGGGAGCGTCAGCGACCATTCGGCGAGCAGGGTCTCACGGCCGACGAGGACGGCGTGGCCCTCCACGACGCCCGAGACGCCCTTGCCCGGCAGGTTCTGGAACGACTCGACGTGAGGAAGGGTGCCGGCCTCGGCGGCTGCGGCGCGGGCGATCGCCTGCGCGATCGGGTGCTCGGAGGCGTGCTCGAGCGCTCCGGCGAGGCGCAGCAGCTCGGCGCGGGCGGCCGACGCCTGGTTCGTGTGCGGGTCGAGCGAACCGGTGACCACGACGTCGATGAGCGACATCCGTCCGCTCGTCACGGTGCCGGTCTTGTCGAGCACGACGGTGTCGACGGTGCGCGTGGACTCGAGCACCTCGGGGCCCTTGATGAGGATGCCGAGCTGCGCGCCGCGGCCGGTGCCGACGAGCAGCGCGGTCGGGGTCGCGAGGCCCAGCGCGCACGGGCAGGCGATGATGAGCACGGCGACCGCCGCGGTGAAGGCCATGGATGCCGGGGCGCCGGTCAGGAGCCAGGCCACGAGCGTGCCGAGCGAGATCAGCAGCACGATGGGCACGAAGATGCCCGAGATCCGGTCGGCCAGGCGCTGCACCTTGGCCTTGCCCGACTGCGCCTCTTCCACGAGCCGGGCCATCTGCGCGAGCTGCGTGTCGTCGCCGACGCGCGTCGCGCGCACGACCAGGCGGCCGCCCGCGTTGACGGTGGCGCCGACGACCGCGTCGCCGGGCGCGACCTCGACGGGCACCGATTCGCCCGTGACCATCGAGGCGTCGACGGCGGAGGTGCCCGAGGTCACCACGCCGTCGGTGGCGATCTTCTCGCCGGGCCGCACGACGAACTCCTCGCCGACGCGGAGGTCGGCGACGGGCACGCGCACTTCCACCAGTGCGGGCGCGGGGGAGCCGATCGCCGGCATGCCCAGCGCGATGTGGCCCGCGACGCCCGCAGCACCGGCACCCGGGCCGCCACCCACGTCGCCCGAAGCGCGCAGCACCGCGACGTCCTTCGCGCCGATCTCGAGCAGGGCGCGCAGCGCCGCGCCAGCACGACGCTTCGACCGCTGCTCGAAGTACCGGCCTGCGAGCACGAACGTCGTGACGCCGGCGGCGACCTCGAGGTAGATGTCGCCGGCGCCGTCGCCGGGCGTCACCGACCACTCGAACGTGTGCGTCATGCCCGGCATGCCCGCGTGGCCGAAGAACAGCGCGTACAGCGACCACAGGAAGGCCGCCGAGACGCCGAGCGAGATGAGCGTGTCCATCGTGGCGGCGCCGTGGCGCAGGTTGATCCACGCGGCGCGGTGGAACGGCCACGCGCCCCACACCACGACCGGCGCTGCGAGCGCCAGCGACGCCCACTGCCAGTACGTGAACTGCAGCGCCGGGATCATCGCCAGGAGGATCACCGGCGCCGACAGCACGATCGACCCGATGAGCCGCTGCCGGAGGCTCGTGAGCTCCGGGTCGGCGGCGGGCCGGTCAGCAGTGGGCTCGGTCGCTGGCGGCGCGGGGAGGGCGGCCGTGTAGCCGGTCTTCTCGACCTCCTCGATGAGCGTCAGCGGGTCGAGCCCGGCGGGAGCGGTGACGAACGCCTTCTCGGTGGCGTAGTTGACGGATGCCTCGACCCCGTCCATCCGGTTCAGCCGCTTCTCGATCCGCGCGGCGCACGACGCGCACGTCATCCCGCCGATCTCGAGTTCGAACCGGGCGGCGGGGGCCGAGGCGCCCGTCATGCGCGGACCGCGGTGTAGCCGGCCTCGTCGACGGCGGCGATGACGGCGTCGTCGGCGAGCTCGGCGGCGGAGACGATGGTGAGCGTGCCGGCGGCGGCGCTCACCTGGACGTCCTGCACGCCGTCGAGCTTGGACACCTCGCCGCGCACGGACGCCTCGCAGTGCCCGCAGCTCATTCCCGTCACCGTGTACTGGGCCTCGGCCATGACATCTCCTCTGTCGATCGGCGATACCCCTGAGGGGTACCGGATCGCTCCAGTCTATACCCGCAAGGGGTATGGGGCGCGGGGGAGGGATCCGTCGCACTGTCCCGCCCTCCGGGACAGTGATTCGACGAGTTATCCACAGCGCGCTGTCCCCGAGAGGGCCCGAAAATGCCCTCCGACCACGGATTTCAAGCTGTTACAGATCGTTAACGAAAGGCAACATTGCGGAAGCCTGCCGACGATTAGGTTTAGTGCACTGGGTCGGCGCCCGAGCCGTTCCCGTTGTAATCGCACAGCAAGGAGCAACATGAGCGTCTTCACCCGCTCGCGCAAGACCACCATCCTCGGTGGCATCGCGCTCGTTGGCGCCAGCGCCCTCGTTCTCGCCGGCTGCGCCGGCGGGGGCACCGGTGGCGGCGACGAGACCACGCCGCCCACCGAGGAGCGCGACCTCACCCTCAAGATCGGCACGATCCTGCCGCAGACGGGCAGCCTGGCATACCTCGGCCCGCCCGAGGAGGCCGGCGTCGGACTCGCGGCCGCCGACATCAACGAGGCTGCGAAGGGCATCACCATCGGCGACATCGTCTGGGGCGACTCGGGCGACACCGACAACAAGGCCTACGCCACCACCATCCAGAAGCTCATCTCCGAGAAGGTGACGGCAGCCATCGGTGCCGCGTCGTCGGGTGTGACGAAGCTCTTCCTCGACGACGCGGTCGCGGCGGGCATCATCACCTTCTCGCCGGCCAACACGTCGCTGGACTTCACCAACTGGGACGACAACAACCTCTACTGGCGCACGGCTCCGGCCGACACGCTCCAGGGCGAGGTGCTCGGCAACGTCGTCGCCGAGGACGGCCACGAGAACGTCGCGGTCCTGTACCAGAACGACGCCTACGGCACCGGTCTGAACGAGGTCTTCCAGGAGGTGTTCACCGGCTCGGGCGGCGAGATCGTCGCCGAGCAGTCGTACAACACCGGTGACACCAACTTCGACGCGCAGATCTCCGCGATCCTCGCCTCGAACCCGGACGCCATCGTGCTCATCACGTTCGACGAGATCTTCACGGTCGGCCCGGCGCTCATCGCCGCCGGCTACCCCGCCGAAGACCTCTACCTCGTGGACGGCAACCTGAAGAACTTCGGCTCCGACCCGAAGTGGCCTGCCGGCGTGAGCATGGAAGGCGCGAAGGGCACGACCCCCGCGGGTCCCGCGCCCGACGCCGAATTCCAGGGCCGCCTGAACGACTGGTGGGTCGCCGACGGCAACAGCGAGCTGACCGACTTCTCGTACGGCAACGAGTCGTACGACGCGGTCGTGCTGATCGCGCTCGCCTCGCTCGCCGCCAACTCCAGCGACCCGGCCGACATCGCCGCGAAGCTGCAGGAGGTCTCGGGCGGTACGGGTGACGGCGAGAAGTGCACGTCGTTCGCCGACTGCGCCGACATCATCCTCGGGGGCGGCACGGCCGACTACGACGGCTACTCCGGCCCGATCACGTTCGACGAGCACGGCGACCCGACCGAGGCCACCATCGGTGTCTTCCAGTACGGTGCCGACAACCTCACCACCCGCATCGACCTGTAAGCCAGGCTGACGCAGCGCAGGGCCCCGGAGCGATCCGGGGCCCTGTCGCGTTCCCTGCGGCGGTCCGAGCCGTCCCGCCGCCCCCGGTGGCACATACAGATAAGAAGGAGGGGACCGGATGCCGCAGCATCCGGTCCCCTCCTTCTTATATGCGTGCGGGCGTCAGGACCCGTCGGCGCCGAGGCTGCCGAGGTAGAGCCCGATGACCTTGGGATCGCTGAGCAGTTCGCGGCCGGTGCCCTCGTAGGCGTCGCGGCCCTGGTCGAGGACGTAGCCGCGGTCGCAGATCTGCAGGCAGCGGCGGGCGTTCTGCTCGACCATGATCGTCGTCACGCCGGCCTTGTTGATGTCGGAGACGCGGATGAAGGCGTCGTCCTGGCGGACCGGCGACAGGCCCGCCGACGGCTCGTCGAGGAGCAGCACGGAAGGGTTCATCATGAGCGCGCGCGACATCGCCACCATCTGGCGCTCGCCGCCCGAGAGGGATCCGGCGCGCTGCTTGAGCCGCTTGCCCAGCTCGGCGAAGATGCCGGTCACGAAGTCGAGGCGCTCGGCGTAGACCTTGGGGCGCTGGTACAGCCCCATCTGCAGGTTCTCCTCGATGGTGAGCGACGGGAAGACGTTGTTCGTCTGCGGCACGAAGCCGACGCCGCGCTGCACGAGCTTGTCGGACTTGAGCCCGACGACGCTCGCGCCGTCGACCGTGATCTCGCCGCCGCGCACCTTGACCATGCCGAAGATCGACTTCAGGAGCGTCGACTTGCCGGCGCCGTTCGGGCCGATGATGCCGATCAGCTCGCCCTTGCGGGCGACGAGGTTGGCGCCGTTGATGATGTTGATGCCCGGGAGGTACCCCGCAGTGAGGTCCTTGACCTCGACGACGATGCGGTCGCTCTTGACGGCTGTCGCGCCGGGGCCTGCGCTTGTCGAAGGGTCGGTCACTTGTTCTCCTCCTCGGCCTCGGCGATCGAGGCCTCCTCGGCCTCCTTGATCTCCTCGAGCAGCTCTTCCGCCGACGCGTCGAGTTCGCCGGCCACGCGGCCGGTCACGACGCCGAGGTCGACGTCCTGGTGGCTGCCGAGATACGCGTCGACCACCGCTGGGTCCTGCATGACGGTCTCGGGCGGGCCTTCGGCCACGACCTTGCCTTCGGCCATGACGACGACCCAGTCGGCGATGTGCCGCACCATGTGCATGTCGTGCTCGACGAAGAGCACCGTCATGCCGAGGTCCTTGAGATCGAGGATGTGGTCGAGCAGCGACTCCGTCAGCGCCGGGTTGACGCCGGCCATGGGCTCGTCGAGCATCACGAGCGTCGGGTCGCTCATCAGGGCGCGCGCCATCTCGAGGAGCTTGCGCTGTCCGCCCGAGAGCGAGGCGGCGTAGTCGTCGGACTTCGCGTCGAGCTTGAAGCGCCGGAGCAGGTCCACCGCCTTGTCCTCGATGTCGTTGTCCTGTTTGCGCCAGATCGCCGGGATGATGCTCGCCCAGAGGCTCTCGCCCTTCTGGCGGGTGGCGCCGAGCTTCATGTTCTCGAGCACCGTGAGCAGCGACAGCGCCTTGGTGAGCTGGAACGTGCGCACCTGGCCCATGCGCGCGACCTTGAACGACGGGATGCCCGACAGGTTCTGGCCGTCGAAGCTCCACGACCCCGAGTTGGGCTTGTCGAAGCCGCACAGCAGGTTGAAGAGTGTCGTCTTGCCGGCGCCGTTGGGGCCGATGAGCGCCGTGATCGCGTTCCGCGGGATCTCGAGGTGCTCGACGTCGACGGCGGTGAGACCACCGAAGCGGCGGGTGACGCCGTCGATCACGAGGATCGGGTCGTTCTTCGCGACGCCGGGTGCGGCCTCGCCCTTGGCGAGACCGGTGGTCTTCGGACGACGGATGCTGCCGGTCGCGGTGGTGACCGCGCCCGTGGTCGGCGCCGCCGGCGCGGCGGCACCCTCCGCGGGGACGACGGGCTCGTCGGCGGGCGGGTTGCTGGGCGGGTTACTTGACAAAGGTCAGCTCCCTCTTGTTTCCGAAGATGCCCTGCGGGCGGAAGATGACGATCAGCATGAGCGCAACGCCGACGAGGATGAATCGGAGCGTGGCGGCCTGCTGGCTCGTGATCGGGAGGATGTCGGACTGGGCGAGCAGCGGCAGCACGTTGTCGAGGAAGCCCATGATGACCCAGAAGATCACCGAGCCGACGACCGGGCCGAACACGGTGGCCGCGCCGCCGAGCAGCAGGATCGTCCAGATGAAGAACGTGAGGCTCGTCGTGTAGGTCGCCGGGATCACGGCCGACGGGAGTGCGAACACCACGCCGCCGAGGGCGCCGAAGACACCACCGATCATGAGCGCCTGCATCTTGTACGAGAAGACGTTCTTGCCGAGCGATCGGACGGCGTCCTCGTCTTCGCGGATTCCCTTGAGCACACGGCCCCAGGGGCTGCGCATGATCGCCCACACCAGGTACACCGCGATCGCCAGCAGGATGATGCCGAAGACGCGCACCCAGAGCTGGTCGGCGGTCCACTGCCACGGCCCGAAGCCGTAGACGATGGGCTCGCCGTCGGCGCCGGTCTTCGGGAACGGATTCGCCCCGCGGAACCCGGCATGGTAGCCGCCGAGTCCGTCGGCGGAGTTCGTCCACTCGTCGAACAGCTGGGTCGTGAGCAGCAGGCGCACGATCTCGGCGGCGGCGATCGTCACGATGGCGAGGTAGTCGGCGCGCAGTCGCAGTGTCGGGATACCGAGGATGAGCGCGAAGACCACGGCTGCGGCACAGCCGACGAGGATGCCGACCCACCAGGGCCAGCCGAAGCTCAGGATCGAGATGGCATATCCGTAGGCGCCGAGCGCCATGAATCCCGCCATACCGAAGTTCAGCAGGCCGCCGAAACCGAACTGCACGGCGAGGCCGGTCGCCGCGAGGGCGTACGCGATGGTCTCCGGGCTGAAGACCCAGTAGGCCGTGTTGTTGAAGATCTGTCCCCAGTCCATGACTAACCGAGCCTCTCTTTCCGGCCCAAGATGCCCTGGGGTCTCACCAGCAGGATGATGATTAGCACGGCCAGCGCGCCCACGTACTTCATGTCCGGCGGAATCCACAGCGTCGAGACCTCGACGAGGATGCCGACGATGAGCGCGCCGATGAGGGCGCCGAAGGCCGTGCCGAGTCCGCCGAGGGTCACGGCGGCGAAGATGAGCAGCAGCACCTGCACGCCCATGTCCCACTTCACGCCGGGGCGGAAGTACGCCCACAGCACGCCGGCGATCGCGGCGAGAGCCGTCGCGAGGATCCACACGATGCGGATCACCCGGTCGACGTTGATGCCGGATGCGGCGGCGAGGCCCGGATTGTCGCTGATGGCGCGCGTCGCCTTGCCGATGCGGGTGCGCAGCAGCCAGTAGGCGACGGCGATGAGGAGCACGACGCTGATCGCCATCGACGCGACGTCGATCCACGACAGCGAGACCGGGCCGATGTGGATGTCCTGCGGGGCGCCGGCTCCGGGCAGCTGGTAGGTGCCGCCGCCGATGAAGTACTGGAAGACGTAGCGACCGGCGAGCGAGAGGCCGATGCTCACGATCATGAGCTGCACGAGGCCGAGCCCTCTTCGCCGCAGAGGTCGCCAGAGCCCGGCATCGAGCACCCAGCCGAGGGCGGCTCCGAGCACGATGACGATCGGGATCGTGATGTACATCGGGATGTTCAGCCACACGCCGAAGACGAGCGCCATGACGGCGCCGTACGTCAGCATCTCGCCGTGGGCGAAGTTGCTGAGGCCTGTCGTGCCGAAGATGAGCGAGACGCCGACGGCCGCGAGCGCCAGCAGCAGGCCGAAGTTGATGCCGTTCATGAGCCGCTCGACGAGCTGGTCCCAGAACGACGTCGTGACGCGCTCGCCCTCACCGAGGAACAGGTTGACGATCTTCGAGCCGGTAAGGCCGAACGTCACGTCGAACGAGGCGGTCGTCCCCTGCTTGGGCTGGATGCCCTCGGGCAGCTGCGACGGGTCGACGATCACGCCGTCGGGCAGCGTGTCCTCGTCGACGGTCAGCACGTAATCGTCCTTCTCGGGTACGTACAGGCGCCACTTGCCCTCGGCGTCCGTCACGGTCTCTGCCTCGAAGCCGTTGCCCTCGATCGACATCGTCACGCCCTCGACGGGCTGATCGTCGTACTTGATGACGCCGCCGAAGTAGAAGTCGGTCTGCTCCTGGTCACCACCGGGGGTGTCGGGGGCATCCGCGCGCGCACCGGTGGGTGCGGACAGGAACACCATCCCCGCAGCCAAGAGCAGTCCGAAGATCACGACGATCCAGCGGCGGCTGTTGATCGTGGTCGCAGTCGTAGGACCCACAGAACCTCCCAGTCGGCACACCACGCGGACACCGAAGCTCGGGTCGCATCGGCCGTGATGACGACGCTACGACCCTAATGTGTCGCCGCTGTTTCGCCCAAGGACCCATGTGGATAAGTGATCCGATCGCAACCGGACAGTGCTCACAGCCTCGCGCGCGCTCGCGCGTGCCGTTATCCGGGAACAATCCCAGCGTGTGCGCGCTTAGAATCGAGTACGGAGCGTCACGAGCGCACCGGCCGCCGCCGTCCACCCCCGAGCACGCGCGCGCCCGCGCAAGGAGACCCCCCATGGAGCACAACGACCCCTTCGGCTTCGTCGGACTGACCTACGACGATGTGCTGCTGCTGCCCGGCCACACCGACGTGATCCCCAGCGAAGCCGACACGTCGTCGCGTGTGACCCGCCGCATCACCGTCGCCACGCCGCTGCTCTCGGCAGCGATGGACACCGTGACCGAGGCCCGTCTGGCGATTGCCATCGCGCGCGAGGGCGGCATCGGCATCATCCACCGCAACCTCTCCATCGAGGACCAGGCGTCGATGGTCGACCGCGTCAAGCGCAGCGAGTCGGGCATGATCACCGACCCGATCACGACGACCCCCGACGCCACGATCGAAGAGGTCGACTCGCTCTGCGCGCAGTACCGCATCTCGGGCCTTCCCGTCGTCGACGACGAGAACCACCTCGTGGGCATCGTCACGAACCGCGACATGCGCTTCGTCTCGGGCTTCGAGCGCCAGACCACCAAGGTGCGCGACGTCATGACGACCGAGGGCCTGGTCACCGGCAAGGTCGGCATCAGCGCCGGCGAGGTCATCGCGCTGTTCGCCCAGCACCGCGTCGAGAAGCTCCCGCTGCTCGACGGCGAGGGCAAGCTCGCCGGGCTCATCACCATCAAGGACTTCGACAAGAGCGAGAAGTACCCGCTCGCCACCAAGGACGAGCAGGGCCGCCTCCGCGTCGGCGCCGCCATCGGCTTCTTCGGCGATGCGTGGCAGCGCGCCGAGGCCCTCCGCGACGCGGGCGTGGACGTCATCGTCGTCGACACCGCGAACGGCCAGTCGGCCGGCGTCATCGACATGGTGAGCCGCATCAAGGGCGACGAGTCGTTCGCGCACATCGACGTCATCGGCGGCAACGTCGCCACGCGTGAGGGCGCGCAGGCGCTCATCGACGCCGGCGTCGACGCCGTGAAGGTCGGCGTCGGTCCCGGCTCCATCTGCACGACGCGCGTCGTCGCCGGCGTGGGCGTGCCGCAGGTCACCGCGATCTACGAGGCGTCGCTCGCGGCCCGCGAGTCGGGCATCCCGATCATCGCCGACGGCGGCCTGCAGTACTCGGGCGACATCGCGAAGGCGCTCGTCGCCGGTGCCGACACGGTCATGCTCGGCTCGCTTCTCGCCGGCACCGACGAGTCGCCGGGCGAGATCGTCTTCCAGGGCGGCAAGCAGTTCAAGCAGTACCGGGGCATGGGGTCGCTCGGCGCCCTCCAGACGCGCGGCAAGAAGACGTCCTACTCGAAGGACCGCTACTTCCAGGCAGACGTCCCCACCGACGACAAGCTCATCCCCGAGGGCATCGAGGGCCAGGTCGCCTACCGCGGCCCGCTCTCGGCCGTCGCCTATCAGCTCGTCGGCGGCCTGCGCCAGTCGATGTTCTACGTCGGCGCCCGCACCATCGACGAGCTCAAGGCCAAGGGCAAGTTCGTCCGCATCACCGCGGCCGGCCTCAAGGAATCCCACCCGCACGACGTGCAGATCGTCGTCGAGGCCCCCAACTACAAGAAGTAGACCCCTTCGGGGAGTGGATGCCTCGGCCCGGCGCACTGCGCGGGGCCGAGGCATCCGTCTTCCGTCGTCTTCTCGGGGTCAGGGGAGGCGGAACGGGGCCGCCGCCCGTGCAGTGTCGTCGGTCGCCAGGTCGGCGAGCACCGACCCGACCGCGGGCGTGAACTTGAAGCCGTGGCCCGAGAAGCCGGCTCCGACGACGATGCGGCCGCGGCGGTCGAGGAGGAAGTCCTCGGAATCCGTCGAGGTGTAGGTGCAGCTGATCGGGACGGCCGAGTCGGGGTCGAGCCCGGGGAACCATTCCGCGACGTACTCGCGCAGCTGCGCGGCGCGCTCGGGCACGGGCTGGAAGGTGCGCGCGTCGGGATCGACGACGGGGCCGACCTTGTGGAAGCCCACCTTCACACCCTCGCCCGGCGTCGGCATGCCGTAGACGTTGCCGATGGGCCCGCGGTCGGCGTCGACGAAGTGGTTGAACGACGGCCACGGCAGGGCGGCGTCGCGCGGCGTGAAGTGCGCGGGGCTCTCCTCGGTGACGGTGAGCCGGGGGAGCGGGAAAGCGCCGGGAAGGATGCCGGGGGTCCACGCTCCGGAGGTCACCACCACCGTGTCGGCGACCAGGTCGTAGCGTTCGTCGCCCGCTTCGACGGTGACCGTCACGCCTGTGGCCGTCTCGTCGAGTGCGACGACCCGATGTGCGAAGCGCACCTCTGCGCCGTGCGAGCGGGCGGAGTCCTCGAGCGCGGCCAGTGCGGCGGATGCGCGCACGACGCCGGCATCCGGGGTGAAGAGCGCGTCGCCCTCGAACCTCATGCCCGGCCACCGGCGGGTCGCCTCGTCGCGGGTGAGCAGCTCGGCACGCTCGCCGCGGGCGTCGAGCGCCGCGTGGACGCCCTCGAGCAGACCCGGCGTGCCGTGGGTCACGAGGCCGTGCAGGCGCAGCAGCGGCTCGCCGGTCGCACGAGACAGCTCGTCCCACTCGGTGCGGGCGAGCGTGAGCAGGTCGAGGTAATGTGCGGCGGCATAGGCGTTGTTGAAGTTGCGGGTCGCGCCGTGCGAGGCGCCACGGGTGTGACCGCGCTCGAACCGCTCAAGCGCGACGACCCGGTGGCCGCGGCGGGCGAGCTGCCACGTGGTCGCGAGGCCCATCGCACCCGCGCCGACGACGACGTACGGAACATGCTCGGTCACGAGGGCCTCCACGATCCCGGATGCCGAGGGGCGCAGCATCCGTCTCCCGTCCATCTTCGCGCGGCGGGCGCCGGCCGGTCCCGTGCGGTGACGGAGTGTGACGGGCGCTGCGGGCGGTGGATCGCTAGCCTGGCGGCATGATCCGGCAGCGGCGGCATCCGGCGGCGACCCAGCGCACGACGCGTCTCGAGGCGTTCACCGACGGGGTGTTCGCGATCGCGGCGACGCTCCTCGTGCTCGATCTGACGCAGCACTCTCTCGGCGACGTCGACTCGAACGCCGAGATGTGGGCGGCGCTCGGCGGCATGTGGGAGCTGTTCCTGAACTTCGGGCTGAGCTTCGTGCTGCTGTGCCTGATGTGGATGGTGCACGTCCAGCAGTTCGAGCACGTCGCGCGCGTGGATGCGACGACGGTGTGGCTCAACAACGCGCGGCTGCTGTTCATCGTGCTCGTGCCGTTCGCGACGAACCTCACGACCGAGTACTCCGACTGGCTCGCCGGGCGTCTCGCGATGCCCGTGACCTTCTTCCTCGCGATCCTGTTCAGCTGGCTGCAGTGGGCGTGGGCGGTGCGCCGCCGCGACGTGCTGCTCCCCGACATGAGCCGCGACGACGCCGTCGCCTACGGTCGCAGCTCGCTGAGCGCCCTCCTCATCTCGGCCGCCGTCGTCGTGCTCGCGCCGTGGATCGGGTCGCTCGCGTTCCTGCTGTTCGTGCTCGACGGGCCGTTCACGCGGCTGCTCCGGGGCGGGAACACCTGACCGTTGTCGGCGCGACCACCCTCCGGCGTCGTGCCGAAACACGGGCCGGTCACGACGACACGCCGGGACGGGGCATCCGTTCCCGGCGTGTCGTGCGACCGACCCGTGTTTCGGCAGGGGATCAGCGGGTGAGGACGGATGCCTCGGCCCCGGCGGCGTCCGCGGCCCCGAGCCCTGCGGCCTCGGACTCGGACGTGTCGGGGGTCGCGGCATCCGTCGTCCCCTTGCCAGCGGGGAGCCACAGCGCCACGATCGTCGCGGCGAAGAGGACCGCTGCACCCGTGAACACGGCGGGGCGGGCGGCGTCGACGTACAGGTCGGGCAGCAGCTCGCCGCCGGCGCTGACGAAGATCGCTGTCATCACGGCCGTGCCGAGGGCGACGCCCAGCTCGCGGACCGTCGAGTTCACGCCCGATGCCTTGGCGTGGTCGATGAGCCCGAGGGTCGCCAGCAGCGCCGTCGCCGACGGGGCGAACACGAGCGCCATGCCGACGCCGGCCATGATGAACGGCGCGATCAGCACCGGGTAGTCGAGGTCCGTCGACATGACCGCGGTGATCCAGGTGAGCGCGACGCCCTGCAGGGCGAGGCCGAGCACCAGCAGGATGCGCGTGCCGACCCGCGGGGCGAGGATGCCGGCGATCGGCGCGACGATCATGGGTGCGAGCGTCCACGGGGTGGTCTGCACGGCGGCTTCGAGCGGCGTGGAGCCCTGCACGACCTGCAGGTACTGGATGAGGATGAACACCGCGCCGAACGTGCCGAAGCTGAACGCGAAGCCGACGATGTTCGTGATCGAGAACGAGCGGTCGCGGAAGAGGCGCAGCGGCATGAGGGGCGCCGTCGCCCGCGTCTGCCACCACAGGAACGCCGCGATGAGCAGAGCGCCGAGCACGATCTCGGCGATGACCCCGAACGAGTCCCAGCCGTCGTCGTTGCCGCGCACGATCGCGTGGACGAGGGCGAGCACGCCGGCGGCTGCGAGCAGTGCGCCGGGGACGTCGATGCGGGCGCGGGCGCCGAAGTCGTTGTTGAGCACGACGAGGGCGAGGGGGATCGCGATGATCGCGACGGGCACGTTGATCCAGAAGATCGCCTGCCAGTCCCAGCCCTCCATGATCGCCCCGCCGACCAGCGGGCCGACCGCGACGCCGAGGCCCGAGACGCCGCCCCAGATGCCGATCGCGAGCGCGCGTCTGGCCGGCGCGACTGCGCCGCTGAGGAGGGCGAGCGACAGCGGCATGACGCCCGCGGCGCCGAGACCCTGCAGGGCGCGGGCGGCGATGAGCTGACCCGGATCAGTGCTCAGCGCGGCGAACACCGAACCGACGCCGAAGACGGCGATGCCGATCGCGAAGAGCGTGCGGCGGCCGAAGCGGTCGCCCAGCGCCGACGCGATGAGGATCGCACCGGCGAACGCCAGCGTGTACGCGTTGACGAACCACTGCAGCTCTTCGACGCTCGCGCCCATGTCGCGGTGCAGCACCGGGAGCGCGTTCGTCATGACGAGGTTGTCGAGCGTGGCCATGAACATCGGAAGGGATGCTGCGGCCACCACGAGAGCGAACGGCCGCGCGCGGCGCGGGGCCCGGGTGAGGGGTGATTCGGTCATGGGAGGCTCCGGTTGTAATCGAATGATTACTGCACTGTAGTAATCGACTGATTACAAAGTCAAGTCATTCGCTGATAACCTTTCGGCATGACATCTCCGGCAGTGGCAGGCAGCGGCGCCTCCGTGGACGAGGCGCCGGCCGACACGGGCAGACGCCTGTCGTCCGAGGAGCGGCGTCGCCAGATCCTGGTGGCCGCGCTCGCGGTGTTCGGCGCCCGCGGCTACGAGGGCGCGACGACCGACGAGGTGGCCCGCGCCGCCGGCGTCAGCCAGCCGTACGTCGTGCGGCTGTTCGGCTCGAAGGAGAACCTCTTCCTCGCGGCGATCGAAGACGCCCTGGCGCGCATGCTCGCGGGCTTCCGCGCCGCGCTCGCCGACGACTCCCCGCACGACCCCGACATCACGCCCGAGAAGGCGGCGGCCAAGCGCATCGGACAGGCCTACGTCGACCTCATCTCGGTGCGGGGCCTGCACCAGACGCTCGCGCACGCCTACCTGCTCGGGAGTCACCCCGTGATCGGCGCTGCCGCACGCCAGGGCTTCGCGAAGGTGTGGAGGTTCTTCCGCGACGAGATGGGCCTCGACGCCGACGAATCGCGCGCGTTCATGGCCGAGGGCATGCTCATCTCGACGATGATCGGCCTGCGCATCGTGGACGACTACGGCTCCGACCCGCAGATCACCGAGCTGTTCCGCTCCTGCTTCCCGACCGAGCTGCCCCACGTGCTCGAGGTGCTCCCGCGCGGCACCGACCGCTGGTAGGTCGCTCCGCTCGGATGATGACGGATGCTGCGGGCCGCAGCATCCGTTCACATCACGTGATCTCACCGAGCGCGTGCGTCGTTCGCGCGCACAAGGGGTGGTCTCGGTGACAGCACACGATGTGAACGGGGACGGATGCTGCGCCCTGGCCTGCGTCGGGGGTGCGGCGTAGGGTCGGGGGCATGTGCCGGAACATCCACACGCTCCACAACTTCGAGCCCGCCGCGACCTCCGACGAGGTGCACGCCGCCGCGCTCCAGTACGTGCGCAAGATCGCGGGCACCACGAAGCCCTCGAAGGCGAACCAGGAGGCCTTCGACCACGCCGTGCACGAGATCGCGCACCTCACGCAGCACCTGCTCGACGACCTCGTCGCGGTGACCCCGCCGAAGAACCGCGAGGTCGAGGCCGCGAAGGCGCGCGAGCGCGCGATCCGCTCGGGCCGCTACGCCGCCCCCGCCGCCTGACCCCGCCGCCTGACCCCGGGGTCTTCGGCTCGTTCCCGGCCTCCTGCAGGTGCCGAAACACGGGTCGGTCACGAGACACGCCGCGGGCTGACGCCGGATCCCGGCGTGTCGCCGTTACCGACCCGTGTTTCGGCAACGGACAGGAGGGGACGGACGGCCGGGGCTGGGGTAGTCTGGTCGGCTCCCTGAACGGCGACCGTTGCCGCACGGAGCAGACAGCGAAACACCGTGGGGTACATCGACATCGCCGCCGTCTCGTACGCGCTGCCGGACGGCCGGCCGCTGCTCGACGAGGTCTCGTTCCGCGTGGGCGAGGGGTCGACGACGGCGCTCATCGGCCAGAACGGCGCGGGCAAGACCACGCTGCTGCGCATCATCCGGGGCGAGACCCCGGCGCTCTCGGGCGTCGTCTCGATCGACGGCGGCCTCGGCGTGATGGACCAGTTCGTCGGCCACGGCGAAGCGGGGCAGACCGTGCACGACCTCCTCATCGCGGTCGCTCCCGACCGCGTGCGCCGCGCCGCGCGCGAGCTCGAGGACTCCGAGGCGGCGATCATCGAGCACGACGACCTCGACACCCAGATGCGGTACGCCGGCGCGCTCGCCGACTACGCCGAGGCCGGCGGCTACGAGTACGAGACCGTCTGGGACACGTGCACCACCACGGCCCTCGGCATCCCGTTCGCGCGTGCGCGGTTCCGCGAGCTCACGACCCTGTCGGGCGGCGAGCAGAAGCGGCTCGCGCTCGAGGCGCTGCTGCGCGGCCCCGACCAGGTGCTGCTGCTCGACGAGCCCGACAACTACCTCGACGTTCCCGGCAAGCGCTGGCTCGAAGAGCGCCTGCGCGAGACGAACAAGACAGTGCTGCTGGTGTCGCACGACCGCGAGCTGCTGGCGCGGGCCGCCGACCGCATCGTCACGCTCGAGGCCGGCGGCGCGGGCAGCACGGCGTGGGTGCACGGCGGCGGCTTCGGCACGTATCACCGGGCACGCGAGGAACGGATGCTGCGCCTCGACGAACTGCGCCGCCGCTGGGACGAGCAGCACGTCAAGCTCAAGGAGCTCGTCGCGACGCTGAAGGTGAAGGCCACCGCGAACGACACGTTCACCTCGCGCTACCGGGCGGCCCAGACGCGGCTGCGCAAATTCGAGGAGGCAGGTCCCCCGCAGGAGCGCCCGAAGGAGCAGGATCTCGACGTGCGCCTGCGCGGCGCGCGCACCGGCCGCCGCGCGGTCGTGGCGGAGCAGCTCGAGCTCACCGGGCTCATGAAGCCGTTCGACCTCGAGGTGTGGTTCGGCGACCGGGTCGCCGTTCTAGGTTCGAACGGCTCGGGCAAGTCCCACTTCCTGCGGCTGCTGGCCCGTGGCGGCACCGACCCCGACGGCCGGCTCGGGCACGTGACCACGACCGGCGCGGGCCTGGACGCCGTGGCGCATACCGGCCGCGGCATCCTGGGCGCTCGCGTCGTTCCCGGGTGGTTCGCGCAGACGCACCGCCACCCCGAGTTCGACGGCAAGACGCTGCTCGACATCCTGCACCGCGGCGAGGACGCCCGCGCGGGGCTGCCCCGCGAGGCCGCGTCGAGTGCGCTCGACCGCTACGGGCTCGTCGCGCAGGCCGAGCAGACGTTCGACAGCCTGTCGGGCGGGCAGCAGGCGCGGTTCCAGATCCTGCTGCTCGAGCTCTCGGGCGCGACTTTGCTGCTCCTGGACGAGCCGACCGACAACCTCGACCTCGTCTCGGCCGAGGCGCTGCAGGATGCCCTCGCCCGCTTCGAGGGCACGGTGCTCGCCGTCACGCACGACCGGTGGCTGGCGAAATCGTTCGACCGCTTCCTCGTCTTCGGCTCCGACGGGCGCGTGTTCGAATCGACCGAACCGGTGTGGGACGAGTCCCGCGTCGCCCGCGCGCGGTGACGGGGGAGGGAGCCGGATCGAGTCGGGAGAACCCCGGAAGGTAGGCTGGACCCGTGAGCATGGACATCGAACTCGGCCGGGCCAAGCGGGCGCGACGCGCCTACACGTTCGACGACATCGCGGTGGTGCCGTCGCGGCGCACGCGCAACCCTGAAGACGTCTCGACCACGTGGACGATCGACGCCTTCAGCTTCGACATCCCGGTGCTGGGCGCCCCGATGGACTCCGTCGTGAGTCCGCGCACCGCCATCATGCTGGGCCAGCTCGGCGGTCTCGGCGTCCTCGACCTCGAGGGCCTCTGGACCCGCTACGACGACCCCGAGCCGCTGCTCGCCGAGATCGCCGGCATGGAGAAGGCCGCCGCGACCCGTCGCATGCAGGAGCTCTACAGCGAGCCCATCAAGCCCGAGCTCGTGCGCGACCGGCTCGCCGAGATCCGCGCCGCGGGCGTCACGGTCGCCGGCTCCCTCACGCCGCAGCGCACGCAGGAGCTCTACGAGACCGTTGTCGCCGCGGGCGTCGACCTCTTCGTGATCCGCGGCACCACGGTCTCTGCCGAGCACGTCTCGAGCGTCGACCAGCCGCTGAACCTCAAGAAGTTCATCTACGACCTCGACGTCCCCGTCATCGTCGGCGGCGCCTCGACCTACACCGCCGCCCTGCACCTCATGCGCACGGGTGCCGCGGGAGTGCTCGTCGGCTTCGGCGGGGGAGCGGCCTCGACCACGCGCGCCACCCTGGGCCTGCACGCCCCGATGGCGACCGCGGTCGCCGACGTCGCCGGCGCGCGCCGCGACTACCTCGACGAGTCGGGCGGGCGCTACGTGCACGTCATCGCCGACGGCGGCGTGGGCACCTCTGGTGACATCGTCAAGGCGATCGCGATGGGCGCCGACGCCGTCATGCTCGGCGTCGCGCTGGCACGGGCGACGGATGCCCCGGGCCGGGGCTTCCACTGGGGCCCCGAGGCGCACCACGCCAAGCTGCCGCGCGGCCGCCGCGTGAAGGTCGACCAGGTCGCGTCGCTCGAAGAGATCCTCTACGGGCCCGCGCCCGTCGCCGACGGCACCGCGAACCTCATCGGCGCGCTGCGCAAGTCGATGGCCACGACCGGATACTCCGACCTCAAGGAGTTCCAGCGCGTCGAGGTCGTCGTCGCGCCGTACGCCGCAGGATGACGGGTGCCATGACCGACCCCGACCCGACGGGAGCGGCCGACCTCGCGCCCGAGGTCTTCCCGCCGACCCTGCGCGAGGTGATGCTGCGCCCGCAATGGATCGGGATGCTGCTGCTCTGCCTCGTCGTCGCGGGGGTGTTCGCCTGGCTCGGGCAGTGGCAGCTGGGTCGAGCGGTGCAGACCAATCCGGTGCCTCCCGGCGCCACCGAAGCCGTCGAGCCCCTCGCTGACGTCGCGCTTCCGGGTGAGTACCTCCCGGAGCCCCTCGTGGGTCAGCGCGTCGAGACGCGGGGCACGTGGGTTCCCGAGGACTTCCTCGTCGTCGAGTCGCGCTACAACGACGGCGTCGAGGGCTACTGGGTGACCGGGCAGCTGCGCATCGACCCCGACGTGAGCGAGACGGTCGGCCCCACCTCTGTCGCCGTCGCCCTCGGGTGGGCCGCCACCGAGGAGGATGCGCGTGCCGCGATCGACGAGCTCGAGGGCGCAGCATCCGCCTCCGAGACCGTCGAGGTGACGGGGCGCCTCATCTCGGACGAAGGGCCCCTGCCCCCGGCCCGCGACGGCGACCCGCAGACGATGACGCGAATGTCGCCCGCCGCGCTGCTCGGCCAGTGGCACGACATCGACGCGCTGTTCGTGTACCGCCCGTACATCGCCTCGGTCGACGCGGTGGCCGGTCTCGACGCGATCTCGTCGCCGGCGCCGGTCGAGGGCTCCGGAATCAACTGGCTCAACATCTTCTACGCGGTCGAGTGGGCCGTGTTCGCCGGCTTCGCCTTCTACCTCTGGTACCGCCTCGCGAAGGACGCGTGGGAGAAAGAGGTCGAGGACTTCGAGGACGACCGTCGCGAGTCCGACGGCGATCCCGAGCCCGCGGCATCCTGAACCGAGGCCAACAATTCCGAGGCTGTGAGGGGAATCCTCACGACCCGAGGTGAACGGGATCCGACCGGACGGGCAACGTCAGGGGATCGCTTCTGATCCATGCTCGTGAATGTTCCGAGCGCCGATGAACACTCCGTGACGAGTCCGGGAATGGGCCGGAATCGGCCCCGACGCTTCGCGAGACTCACCTCAGGCCCGCCGTGCGGCGGGCCTGCGCCTTGTGCGCACTCGTTCGCCGGCACCCGAGCCGGCTCGATGGAGAGGGTTTTCGCGTGCCTCGATTCGCCCGTCCCACGATGGTCGCCGCAGGGTGCATCGCCGTGGTTCTCGGACTCAGCAGCTTCGGGGGCGGCGTCGCCGTCGCCGCCGGAGGCGGTCTCGCACCGCCGGCTGTCGACCCGGCCACGGTGTACTACCCGACCGCGGCGCCCGACCGCATCGTGCTCACCCCGACCAGCACTCCGCAGACCAGCCAGTCCGTGACATGGCGCACGTCGACGGCGGTCACGGCCCCGAAGGTCGAGTGGGCGCTGTCGGGTCCCAGCCTGGTGACGGGGGCGGCATCGGTGGATGCTGCGACCACGACCACGTTCGACGCCGAGAAGTACGCCGTCTCGTTCCACACCGCGACTGTCGAGGGGCTCGAGCCCGACACGACGTACGTGTACCGCGTGGGCGACGGCGAGACGTGGAGCGAGTGGTTCGAGTTCCGCACGGCCACGGCTGAGCCGGAGGCGTTCAGCTTCATCGTCCAGGGCGACGCGCAGAACGACAACAAGGCGTTCTCGTCGCGGTCGTTCCGGGCCGGGTTCGAGGCGCGCCCGTACGCGAAGCTCGCCGTGCACCTCGGCGACCTCATCGACACCGAGACGAGCGACGCCGAGTGGGGCGAGTGGAGCGAAGCCGGGGCGCTGGTCAACCAGAGCGCCAACCTCATCGCGACCACCGGCAACCACGAGTACTACCCCGGTCCCGACCTGTCGAAGTTCTGGCCGGCGCAGTTCGAGTTCCCCGCGAACGGCCCTGAGATCGGCGCCCACCCCGAGACGGCCTACTTCGTCGACTATCAGGGCGTGCGGTTCGTCTCGCTCAACAGCAACGTGCAGAACCCCACGGCGCTGACGGCGCAGACCGAGTGGCTCGACGAGGTGCTCGAAGAGAACCCGAACCAGTGGAGCGTCGTCTACTTCCACCACCCGATCTTCTCGGGGAGCTCCGGCCGCGACAACGCGGGAATCCGGGACGCCTGGCTGCCGGTCGTCGAGAAGCACGACGTCGACCTGGTGCTGTCGGGCCATGACCACACGTACGTCCGCGGCAACCTCCTCGTCAACGAGCAGAACCTGCCCGCGGGCGCCGACCCCGCCGTCAGCCACACCGGCCCGGTCTACATGGTGACCGTCGCCGGCCCGAAGGACTACGGCCTGTCGCCCGAAGGCGACAACAACTGGACGCAGAACGGCGCGCACCGCCGGATCGCGGCCACCAACCAGCAGATGTTCCAGACGGTCGACGTGACCGACGACGGTCGCATGCACGTCGAGGCACGCACCGTCGACGGCACACTGTTCGACGCCTTCACGATCACGAAGGACGACGACGGCACGAAGCTCGTCTCGGACGCCGACGCGTGGACGGGCGGTCCCGGCTCGAGCCGCGAAGGCGTCGCGCCGCCGGCCTTGCCGACGGACCCGACGGACCCGACCGATCCGACGGACCCGACCGACCCGACCGACCCGACGGACCCGACGGACCCGACCGACCCGACCGACCCGACGGACCCGACGGACCCGACGGACCCGACGGACCCGACGGACCCGACCGATCCCACGGACCCGACTGATCCCACGGACCCGACGGACCCGACGGACCCGACGGACCCGACGGACCCGACGGACCCGACCGATCCCACGGACCCGACCGATCCGACGGTGACGCTCAGCGACACCACCGTCGCTCCGGGTGACGCGCTCGACCTCACCGCGGCGGGCTTCGTGGCCGGCGAGAGCGTCACGATCGAGCTGCACTCCGACCCGGTGGTGCTGGCGCGCGCGACGGCCGACGCGAACGGCGCCGTCTCCGCAACGGTGACCATCCCCGCGGGCACGGCTCCCGGCTCGCACACCATCGTGCTCACCGGCGCCTCGGGTCGCACCGTCTCGATCCCGATCACCGTCGTCGGTGCTGCCGCGTCTGCTGCTCCGACCGGTCAGCTCCCCGCGACGGGCGGCGCGCTGCCCGTGTCGCTCATGGTCCTCGGCGGTGCGCTCGCCGCCGGCGGCGCCGCGCTCATCGCACGTTCCGTCCTCCGCAACCGAAAGGCCTCCTGAGATGGCTCGCCTCCGCACCCCCGGCCGGCTTCTGGCCGCCGGACTCGCCTTCGGCGTGATGGCGACGAGCGGCGTGCTCGTCGCAGCGCCCGCGCACGCAGCATCCCTTCCCGCCGCGGAACGGTATGCGCCCTCGCGTGTGCCCGACCGCATCACGCTCACCCCCGGAACCGACCCGACGACCCAGCAGGTCGTGTCGTGGCGCAGTTCGACCGCCGTCACGCAGGGACTGGTCGAGTACCGCTCGTTCATCCCGACGCCGTACCCCAGCGGGGTGCAGACGGTGAACGCGCAGCAGCGCACCGAGCAGGCCACCGACCTCGGCTACACGCACGCCGTGCACACCGCCACGATCTCGGGTCTGCAGCCCGGCGTCGCCTACCAGTACCGCGTCGGCGACGGCACGAACTTCAGCGAGTGGCAGGACTTCGAGACGGCGGCGGCGACCGACGACCGCTTCTCGTTCATCTATCTCGGCGACGTCCAGAACGGGATCCTGTCCGACGCGTCGCGGGTCATCCGCAACGCGTTCCGCGACCGTCCGAATGCCGACCTCGTCGTGCAGATCGGCGACCTCGTCGACGACGCGGAGTCCGAGCAGCAGTGGGGCGAGCTGTACGAGGCGTTCTCGTACTCGCTCGGCACGCAGAACCTGCTGACGACCCCGGGCAACCATGAATGGGGCGGCGGGGGATCGCAGCAGTTCCGCGACCTGTACCAGTACCCCGACAACGGACCGCAGGGCGAGGGTGCGCTCTACGACACCCTCGACGACACGGTGTACTACACCGACAACCAGGGCGTCCGGTTCGTCTCGCTCAACAGCAACGTCGTCGACACCGAGGGTCTGCGCGTGCAGGCCGAGTGGCTCGACGAGGTGCTCACCGACAACCCCAACCCCTGGACCGTGGTGTACTTCCACCACCCCGTCTACTCGCTCGACGAGGGCCGCAACAACCTCGGCATCCGCCAGTCGTGGGGGCCGATCCTCGAGGAGCACAACGTCGACCTGGTGCTCACCGGGCACGACCACGCCTACGGACGCGGCAACCTCACCGCCAACGAGCAGAACCTGCCCGCAGGCGCCGACCCCGAGCTGAGCTCGACCGGTCCGGTGTACGTCTCGTCCAGCGTCGGCTCGAAGTTCTACGACGCCGGTCCGCGGCACTGGAACGAGAACGGCGGGCACCTGCGCCGTCTCGAGACCGGGCTGCAGACCTACCAGGTCGTCGACGTGAGCGGCGGCACGCTGCGGTTCGAGTCGCGCACTGCCGACGGCGCGTTCTTCGACGGATTCACCATCACCAAGAAGGACGGCCAGAAGCTCGTCGTCGACGGCGTCGAGCCCCAGGTCATCGACCCGGGCAACCCCGCGCCGTGCCTCGGCTGCGAGCCGGGCGGACCCGACCCGACAGACCCGACAGACCCGACGGATCCGGTGGGGGACTTCGACTACGAGCAGACCGCTCAGCTCGACGCCGTCATGCCGAACAGCTTCGGCGGCGAGCACACCGCGGCGCTGCCGGCGGGCGTCGCGTACCACCAGACGCGTGACGTGCTGTACCTGGGCGACCAGAACAGCCGCAAGGTGTTCGAGATCGACCCCGACACCGACGCGGTGCTGCGCACGATCACGCTGCCCGAGAACATCCGTGATCTCGGCATCGACGAGGCGAACGAGCTGCTCTACGTCGGCCAGCAGAACAAGAACTGGCTGGTCGTCTCGATCGCCGACGCCGACTTCGGCACCATCAAGCGCGGGCCGTACTCGATCATCGAGTCGCAGCGCTCGATGGACGTCGACCCGGTGCACGACTTCGTCTACGTCGCCGTCCCGGCGCGCGGCGTCGAGGTGTTCCGCGCCTCCACCGGCGAGTCGCTCGGCGTGATCCGCGGCACGGCCGACGCCTACTACGTCGCGGCCGACCCCGAGACGGGCTGGGTCGTCACGACCAAGTTCCAGAGCGTCGCGGGCACCCCCGACGTGCAGGCGTACGACGCGCTCAACGGCTTCGCCCTGAAGTGGGAGAAGGAGGTGCGTGCGGGCGCCCGCCAGGTAGACATCGACTCGGAGCGGGGGCTGCTCTATGTCGGCTACACCGGCACGTCGGCCGACCGCGGCGGCTTCTCGGTGCACTCGCTCGCGAGCGGCGCGCTCCTGGTCGACAAGGTCGGCCCGGAATTCGGCAAGGACGGCTACGGCATCACGGTCGACGAGGAGAACGAGCGCGTCTTCGTGGCGAACCGCGACTTCCGCCTGAACCCTCCGGGTGAGGAGCTCGTGCCCTTCGCGGTGACCGAGAGCACCCGCATCGATTCCGACGAGCCGACCGACCCGGTCGAGGCGTTCACGTACGAGCACCTCACGCACCTGGATTCGGTCATGCCGAACAGCATCGGCGGGGCGCACACGGCGGCGCTCCCGGCCGGCGTGACCTACGACCAGAAGCGCGACCTGCTGTATCTGGGCGACCAGAACAGCCGGAAGATCTTCGAGATCGACCCCGGCACCGACACGGTGCTGCGCGAGATGACGGTGCCCGAGAACGTCCGCGATCTCGGCATCGACGAGGAGCGCCAGCTGCTCTACGTGGGCCAGCAGAACAAGAACTGGGTCGTCGTGTCGATCGCCGACGCGAACTTCGGCGAGGTGGTGCGCGGATCGTACCCGATCATCGAGTCGAATCGCTCGATCGACGTCGACCCGGTGAACGACTTCGTCTACGTCGCCGTCCCGGCGCGCGGGGTCGAGGTGTTCAAGGCCTCGACGGGTGAGTCGCTCGGCGTGATCCGCAACACCGCGGACGCGTACTACGTCGCGGCCGACCCGGCGACGGGCTGGATCGTCACCACGTCCAACACCGACGTCGAGGGCAACCCCGGCATCCAGGCGTTCGACGCGGCCAACGGCTTCGCGAAGGCGTGGGAACTGGCGGTGCGTCCGAACGCACGTCAGCTCGACGTCGACTCCGAGCACGGGCTGCTGTACGTCGGCTACTCGGGCAGCGGTGACACCGGCGGAGGCTTCTCGGTGCACGACCTCAAGACGGGCACGCTGCGCGTCGACAAGGTCGGCCCCGAGTTCGGTCGCGACGGCTACGGCATCGTCGTGGACGAGGACGACCAGCGCGTCTTCGTGTCGAACCGCGACTTCCGCCTCAGCCCTCCCGGAGTGGAGACGGCCCCCCAGGCCGTGACCGTCACGGTCCGCACCGGAACGACCGACCCGACCGATCCCACGGACCCGACGGACCCGACGGATCCGACGGACCCGACGGACCCCACGGACCCGACCGACCCGACCGATCCCACGGACCCGACCGACCCGGGCGTCGAGCCGTACGCGGCGACCGCGCTCACCGCGATCCCGACCGAGACGACCGAGGGCGCCGACGAGATCCGTCCGGTCGGGTCGGCGGTCGACCCGGCTACGGGTCACCTGTTCCTGGCGGACGAGATGCGCCCGGCGCGGGTGCACGTGATCGACCCGGCGACCGACAAGGTCGTGCGCACGATGACGGCTCCGACGACCGACCCGGTCCAGGACGGTCTGCGCGATATCGCGTACGACGCGGTCAACGGCTGGCTGTACGTCGGGTTCGGCAGCAACTGGGTCGTGATGGATGCTGAGACCGGTGAGCTCGTGCGCGGACCGTTCGCGTTCTCGGGCGGCGTCCGGGGTATGGATGTCGACGTCGAGGCGGGTCTCGTCTACGGCGGCGTGCGTGGTTCGGGCTACGACGTGGCGGATGCCATGTCGGGTGCGCTGCTGCGCACGATCCAGGGCCCGGCTGACGGTGGGGCGTGGAGTTCGCACGGCATCGCGGTCGACTCGGTGAACGATCTGCTGTACGTCAGCAACAGCGACGCCGGCGGATCGACCGAGGGCATCCGCGTGTACAAGACGGCGGACGACTCGCTCGTCCAGCGTCAGACCGTCGCGGCCGCCGACTACCGCTCCATCGCGGTCGACGGCGAGGCGGGCATCGTGATCGTGGGCAACCAGAACACGCTGTTCGACCAGTCCGGTGTGACGGTGTTCGACGCCGCCGACCTGTCGCTCGTCGAGCGTCTTGCGGCGCACAAGTACGGCAACAAGGTCTACGGCGTCTCGATCGACGCCGAGCGCGACCTGCTGTATGTCTCGGCACGCGAGCGGTACCCGTCGGGCCTCATCAAGGTCACCTTGCCGAAGTGACGATGACGGATGCTGCGGCCCCGGGCCGCAGCATCCGTCACCGCCCTCTCCCGGACCCGGGGGAGGGCGGTTCCGCGTCACGCGGCGGGCGGGAAACGCCCGGGAACCCCGCGGGTAGACTGGTGGCCATGCCCCGCGCCCCGAAGCTCGCTTCTTTTCCGGCTATCCGCGGAGCCCTGAAGTTCTACCAGATCTGCTCCGTCATCACGGGCACGATGCTGCTGCTGCTCGTCGCCGAGATGATCGGCAAGTACGCGCTCGGCTATGAGCTGTTCCTCGGTGGTTCCGGCGGGTTCCTGTGGTTCGCCCCCGTCGTCGAGACGGCCAACGGCCTCGAGTCGACCGGCGACGGTCTCAACCTGTCGCTCGGCATCCTCGTCGCCCACGGCTGGTTCTACGTCGTCTATCTGATCTCGTGCTTCCGCGTGTGGAGCCTCATGCGCTGGAACCTGCTGCGCCTGGGCATGCTCGCCGCGGGCGGCATCGTGCCCCTCCTGTCGTTCTTCATGGAGGCGCGCGTCGGCCGCGACGTCAAGAAATACCTCGCCGAGCGTGAGGCAGCCGAGCTGCACTCCCAGGCCGAGCACTCCACCCTCACTCACTCGATCCCGACGGAGAACCAGCGTTGACCGCACAGACCGAGACCGAACAGCGTCCCGTCCTCGTCGTCGACTTCGGCGCCCAGTACGCGCAGCTGATCGCCCGCCGCGTCCGTGAGGCCGGCGTCTACAGCGAGATCGTGCCGCACACCGCGACCGCCGCCGACATCGCGGCGAAGAACCCGGTCGGCATCATCCTGTCGGGCGGCCCGTCGTCGGTGTACGAAGACGGCGCCCCCGCACTCGACACCGGCGTCTTCGACCTCGGCGTTCCCACCCTCGGCATCTGCTATGGCTTCCAGGTCATGGCGCAGGCGCTGGGCGGCGAGGTCGCGAACACCGGACTCCGTGAGTACGGAGCGACGGATGCTGCGGTCACGGGTGACGGCGGCGTGCTGCTGGGCGGTCAGCCGGCCGCGCAGAACGTCTGGATGAGCCACGGCGACCAGGTCTCGCGCGCGCCCGAGGGCTTCGAGGTGCTCGCGTCGACGAGCGCGACGCCGGTCGCGGCCTTCGGCAGCGACGAGCGCCGCTTCTACGGCGTGCAGTGGCACCCCGAGGTCAAGCACTCCGACCACGGCCAGAACGTGATCGAGAACTTCCTGCACAAGGCCGCGGGTCTTCCCGCCGACTGGAACAGCGGCAACGTCATCGCCGAGCAGGTCGCGAAGATCCAGGCGCAGGTCGGCTCCGGCCGCGTCATCTGCGGGCTGTCGGGCGGCGTCGACTCCGCCGTCGCGGCGGCGCTCGTGCACAAGGCCGTCGGCGACCAGCTGGTCTGCATCTTCGTCGACCACGGGCTCCTCCGTAAGGACGAGCGCGAGCAGGTCGAGCAGGACTACGTCGCCTCGACCGGCGTGCGTCTGGTCACGGTCGACGCGCGCGAGCAGTTCCTTTCGGCGCTCGCCGGGGTCAGCGACCCCGAGCAGAAGCGCAAGATCATCGGCCGCGAGTTCATCCGCACGTTCGAGCAGGCCGAGGCCGCGCTCGTGGCGGAGGCCGAGGCCGACGGCGAGCCCATCCGCTTCCTCGTGCAGGGCACGCTCTACCCCGACGTCGTCGAGTCGGGCGGTGGCACCGGCACCGCGAACATCAAGTCGCACCACAACGTGGGCGGCCTCCCCGAAGACCTGCAGTTCGAGCTCGTCGAGCCGCTGCGCACCCTCTTCAAGGACGAGGTCCGCGCGATCGGCCGCGAGCTCGGGCTTCCCGAGGTCATCGTCGGCCGCCAGCCGTTTCCGGGCCCCGGCCTCGGCATCCGGATCGTGGGTGAGGTCACCGCTGACCGTCTCGAGATTCTGCGCGATGCCGACGCCATCGCCCGCGCAGAGCTGACGGCGGCGGGGCTCGACGGCGAGATCTGGCAATGCCCGGTCGTGCTGCTCGCCGACGTCCGCTCGGTGGGCGTGCAGGGCGACGGTCGCACCTACGGTCACCCGATCGTGCTGCGCCCGGTCTCGTCTGAGGACGCGATGACCGCCGACTGGACGCGCCTGCCCTACGACGTGCTCTCGAAGATCTCGAACCGCATCACCAACGAGGTGCGCGACGTCAACCGCGTCGTCCTCGACGTGACCTCGAAGCCCCCGGGGACCATCGAGTGGGAGTGATGTGATCGGATGCCTCGAACCTCGCCGGTTCGGGGCATCCGTCGTTTGTGCGCGTGCGGAAGGATGGACGGATGAGGGATGCCGCGGACTCGCTGCCCGATGCCGACTACGTGGTTCTCGGCAGCCGCGTCGCCCTCGGGCTCGACGGCGGGTTCGCCGTCGCGGTGCCGTCGCGGCTGCGTTTGCTCGAGGCATCCGGTGCTGTCGAACCGCTGCTGCTGAGCGTCGACGGCCAGCCGCCCGAGGCCCATGCCGCACAGCGGCAGGCGTTCGTCGACGGCGGCCACCTGCCCGACGCCGCGCGCGTGCGCAACCTGTTCGACGAGCTCGTGGCCGGCGGCGAGTGGCTCGAGCGCGTCGGCGAGCCCGGGGGGCGGACGCCCGGCGTGGCGTATCGGACGATCATGGATGCCGCGGCCCGGCCGATCGTGTCGCTCCCGGTGTTCGAGAACGACCCCGAATGGCATCTGCGCGACGCGGCGGTCGTCGTGCACGCGGCGGGCGGCGATCGCGCGCTCGTCGGGTTCCGCGGGCTGTACATCGCGTGGCTCGAGGCGATCGCCGACGAGCGCCGGGGCGCGGCAGGGGACCCCGACCGCCTGTTCATCGTGGTGTGCGAGTCGCGGCAGATCGGCGAGGCCCTCGTCGACTGGGACGACCCGCGCGTGCGGATCGTGCACACCGTGCACAACTCGCATGTGCCCGATCCCTACGACGACCCCCAGGCTCCCGTCGTCGGACTGTGGCGGCGGTGGCTCGCGACGCTCGACCGCTACGACGCGGTGCTGTGGCCGACGGCCGCGCAGCGCGACGAGGTCGCGGACCGGTTCGGCGACCCCGGCACCTTCCATGTCGTGCCGAACACGATCGAGCTCGGCGCGACCCCGCCGGGTGCCGCGTCCCGTGATCCGCTCCGCGTCGTCATGCTGAACCGGCTCGCCCCGCAGAAGCGCGTCGACCTCGCGATCCGCGCCTGGCAGCGGGTAGCTGCCGCGGTGCCGGACGCCCGCCTCGACGTGTATGGCGACGGTCCGCTCATGGACGAGCTGCAGCGGCTGATCGACGAGGTCGGGGTCGCAGCATCCGTCACGCTCCACGGAGCCACCGCCGATCGCGACGCGATCTTCGACCGGTCCGCGCTGTTCGTCACGTCGACGGCGTTCGAAGGACAGGGGCTCTCGATCGCCGAGGCGCTCGCCCGCGGCCTGCCGGTGGTGTCGTTCGACGCCCGGTACGGGCCGCGCGAGGCGATCGCCGGCGCGGGCATCGTCGTGCCGCCGGGCGACGTCGACGCCTTCGCCGACGCGATCATCGATCTGCTGCAGGACGACGCGCGCCGCGCCGAGCTGGCGTCGCGGGCGCGCGACGCGGCGGCGGCCTTCACGCCCGACGCCGTGCGCCCCGCGCTCATCGCCGCGCTCCGCGCCGCGGTCGACGCGCCCTCGCGCCGGGTCTGAGGTCTCCGCGGCGGCTGACCCGCTCGGCGATCGGTGACCGCTCCCCGTAGACGTACTCTCATTCGGCCATTGAACTTCCGGTTCACACAGGGCTGACGCCCGGGCGAAAGGCTGTGCGATCCCAGCAGCGCCCGCCGCCCGCGCGGTGGGCCGGTGCGGTCGCTTCCCGGTGGGGACGCGACCAGACGGACCCAACCGGCCCCGGCATCCCCGCCCGGGCGCTGGGTTGGCCGGTGTTGTCGCCTCCGGGTTGGGACGCGACGGAATGGGCCCACTCGACCCGGCACCCGGTAGACGCTTGCGCGCTGGGTTGGCCGGTGCGGTCGCTTCCGGGCATGGACGCGACGGAATGGGCCGGCGTGGCAGCCCGCGAGGTCGGGGCCGAGGCGGGTGCTGTGTGAACCGGAAGTTCACTGGCCCGTAGAGAGCACCTCTGCGCGGAGCGGCGGCAGCCGCACCCGCCGAGCGGCGGCGTCCGCTGACGGCAGAGCCGCCGGGAGCGGAAATGGATGCTGCGACCCGGCCGCGCGCGCAGGCTGAGGGCATGACTGACGAAGGCAAGATCCCGCAGTTCGGGGCGGAGGCGCGGCGCGAGCTGTTCCACCAGCGCGTGCTCGTGCTCGACGGCCCGCTCGACGACGACAACGGCACCCTGATCGCGACGCAGCTGCTGGCGCTCGCCGCGGAGGACGAAGCATCCGATATCGCCCTCTGGATCCACTCGCCGGGCGGATCCGTGCCCTCGATGCTCGCGATCCGCGACGTCATGAAACTCATCCCGAACGACGTCGCGACGCTCGCCCTCGGGCTCGCGTGCAGCGCCGGGCAGTTCCTGCTGTCGGCGGGGGCCAGCGGCAAGCGGCGCGCGCTGCCGCACGCGCGCATCCTCATGCACCAGGGGTCGGCGGGCATCGGCGGGTCGGCGGTCGAGGTCGAGGTGCAGGCCGACGACCTTCGCCACATGCGCGACACCGTGCTCGGCCTCATCGCCGCGGACACCGGGCAGAGCGTCGAGCGCGTCTTCGAGGACTCGCTGCACGACCGCTGGTACACCGCGGCCGAGGCGCGCGACTACGGGTTCATCGACGGGATCGTCGAGTCCTTCGCACAGGTGGTGCCGCGGCGGCGACGGCCGGCGGGGCTCGGACTCGGCCCGGCGGAGGTGGCGGCATGAGCGGGTACACGATCCCCAACGTGGTGGCGCAGCATCCGCGCGGCGACCGCATCATGGACGTCTATTCGCACCTGCTCGCAGAGCGCGTCGTGTACCTCGGCACGGGCATCGACGCGGGCGTCGCGAACGCGCTCATCGCGCAGCTGCTGCACCTCGACGCCGACAGTCCTGACCGCGACATCCAGCTCTACATCAACTGCGAGGGCGGCGATCCGTCGGCGATGCTCGCGGTGTACGACACGATGCAGCACGTGCGGCCGGACGTCGCGACGACAGTCGTGGGACAGGCGATCGGCGTCGGCGCCGTGATGCTCGCGGCGGGCGCAGCGGGCAAGCGCTCGGTGCTGCCGCACGCGCGCATCGTGCTGCATCAGCCGGCGGGCCAGGGGAGGGGCGCGATCCCCGACCTCATCCTCCAGGCCGACGAGCTCGTGCGCGTGCGCGGCGAGGTGGAGGAGATCCTCGCACTGCATACGGGACAGGATGCTGCGAGACTCCGGTCCGACACCGACCGCGACCGCGTCTTCACCGCCGCCGACGCCGTCGCCTACGGCCTCGCGGATGCCGTGCTGGAACGCACTCCCCTCCCCGTTCGCTGACTGGGGCCCGCCCGCGTGCGCGCGGTCGCAGGGCTGTCGTCCCCGGCGGAGGAGGCTGCGTTCGGCAGCGTCGCCTCAACGAGCGGGGGTGGGGCCTCCGGGCCAGGTCTTGCCCTCCCAGGGGTCGTAGTCGGCGAGGAGGGCCTCCTGGGCGGGGCGCTCGGACTCGGGGACGTGCTGGAGGTTGACGCGCACGCGGTACCAGAGCGAGCTCGAGCCGCGCATGCCGTCGATGAGCACGTCGGCGGGGTGCAGCTGCTCGACCACGGAAGCGTGCGCGCCCTTCCACGTCTCGAGGGCGCTGACCGCTTCGGGCTTGGTCTTCGTGCGGGCGATCTCGATGAGCGGCATCGTCGACTGTCGGCGACCCGACCCATCCCCGCCGCGCGGCGGCTTCTCGGCGGGGCCGAGCTCCTCTGCCAGACGCAGCAGCCCGTCGAGCGTTCCGACGGCGTCGTCGATGCCGGCGTGCGGATCGCCGACCTCGGCGTACCGTGCGGGCACCGTGAGCACCGTGAACTCGGCAGGCCGGCGCGAGCGTACCTCGTCCCAGTCGAGCGGCGTCGAGACGCGGGCGTCGGGGAGCGGCCGGATCGAGTACGCCGACGCGACGGTGCGGTCCTTGGCGTTCTGGTTGAAGTCGACGAACACGCTCTCGCCGCGCTCCTCCTTCCACCAGCGTGCGGTCGCAAGGCCGGGCGCACGGTTCTCGACCTCGCGGGCCAGCGTCTCGGCGGCGAGGCGCACCTGCTTGTAGTCCCACTGCGGCGCGATGCGCACCAGGATGTGCATGCCGCGTGACCCGCTCGTCTTGGGCCAGCCGACGAGCCCGACGTCGTCGAGCACCTCGCGCGCGACGAAGGCGACGTCGACGATCTGCGACCAGTCCACCCCCGGCATCGGGTCGAGATCGATGCGCAGCTCGTCGGGGTGGTCGAGGTCCTCGGCGCGGATGGGATGCGGGTTCAGGTCGAGGCACCCGAGGTTGACGACCCACGCGAGGCCCGCAGCATCCCGGATCACCGCCTCCTCGGCGGACGTACCGCGCGCGTACTGCAGCGTCGCGGTGTCGATGAAGTCGGGGTGGTTCTCGGGGACGCGCTTCTGGAAGAACGGCTCCTGGTCGATGCCCTTCGGGAAGCGCTTGAGCACCATCGGGCGGCCGCCCGCACCGCGCAGGGCGCCGTCGGCGACCGCGAGGTAGTAGCGGACGATGTCGAGCTTGGTGATCCCGGGCTCGGGGAACACGATCTTCGTCGGGCTCGAGATGCGCACCTCGTGCCCGTCGATCTCGAGGATCTCGGCTTCCGACTTCGCGGGCGTCACCCGGCCCAGGCTAGCCGCGCCCCACGACATGGGCCAGAGGCGCGAACGGACGGATCAGGCGGCGAGGGCGTAGGCGGCGCAGCATCCGACCACCGCCCGTTCGGAAGCGCGCGAGCGGAGATCGTCGACGACACCCGCCGTCAGCTCGATCAGCGTCACCTCGAGGGCGCCGGCGACCGCGGCGATCATCTCGCTCGACGGTTCCTTCAGGCCGCGTTCGATCTCGGACAGGTACTGCGGTGAGACACCGGCACGCTCCGCCGTGTCGGCGAGGCGCTCGCCGCGGTCATGGCGCAGCGTGCGCAGCCGCTCGCCCAGCGCGTCGCGCCAGAGCGGCTCGGGCTCACGAGAAGGACGTGGCGCCTTCGTCGGCAGCGGGATGATCTCGGCCATGCGCTCACCATAGAACGCGAGGCCGCCCGAAGCCGAGGCTGTTCCGCTCTGAGCAGAATGCGGTGACGGGCATCTGTCGGATCGAAGTTTGCTCAACCTGGGAGGTCTCTGTTGATCTTTTGAGAATTCGCGCATAGCGTGCCGCCCGTACCCCTCGCTGTTTCGCTGACGAGAAAGCAGGCTCCCCTTGTACCGACGTTCCCTCGCGATCGTGAGCGCTCTCGCTCTCGCGATCGCAACCCCCACTGCGGCGATGGCCGCCGCGCCCGACGACGATCCGTCGTCGCGTTTCCAGCAGGCAGAGAATTCCGGTCCCCTCGGAACGACCTTCCGTCCGATGAGCGAGAACCGCGACAAGTCGGTCACCGTCATCGTCGAGATGGCCGGCGACCCTGTCGCCGTCGCCCAGGCGAAGAAGGGCAGCGAGCTCAGCAAGGCCGAGCGCAAGGCCGTCAAAGACGCGCTGAAGAAGAACCAGGACGCGATCGCGGGGCCGCTGAAGGCCAAGGGCGGGAAGATCCAGGCCGAGATGCAGTCGGCCTACAACGGCATCCAGGTGACGCTTCCGGCCGATCAGGTCGACGCCGTCGCGGCGCTGCCGAACGTCGTGGGGATCCACGCGGTCAACACCTTCGAACTCGACAACGCGGTGTCGGTGCCGTTCCTCGGCGTGCCGCAGGTGTGGGAGAACACCGGATTCACCGGGCAGAACGTCAAAGTAGCGATCATCGACACCGGCGTCGACTACACGCACGCCAACTTCGGCGGCCTCGGCACGGTCGAGGCGTACGATGCGGCGCATGCCGCCGAGGCGGCACCGGCCGACCCGGCGCAGTTCGGCCCGACCGCACCCCGCGTGAAGGGCGGCTGGGACTTCGTCGGCGACACGTACAACGCCGACCCCTCCGCCGCGGACTACGACCCGGTGCCCAAGCCCGACGCCAACCCGCTCGACTGCAACGGCCACGGCAGCCACGTCGCCGGCAGCGCGGCCGGCAGCGGCGTCACCGCCGAAGGTGCGACCTACACGGGCCCGTACGACGAGTCGACCGCGTCGGCGGACTGGAAGATCGGCCCCGGTGTCGCACCGCAGGCCGACGTCTACGCGCTGCGCGTCTTCGGCTGCGGCGGCTCGACCGACATCGTCGTGCCCGCGATCGACTGGGCCGTCGAGAACGGCATGGACGTCATCAACATGTCGCTCGGCTCGCCGTACAGCGGGAGCGACCCCGAGGCCGTCGCCGCGACCAACGCGATCGGCGCGGGTGTCGTGGTCGTGAAGTCCGCGGGCAACGACGGGCCCAGCCCCTACCTCGCGGGGGAGGGCGACGGCGTGGTCACGGTCTCGGCCGTCGACAGCACGGCGACGTTCCCGGGCGCGACTATCACGGTGGACGGCGTCGACATCCCGGCGATCAACGCCAACGGCGCGGTGCTCACGGACCTGCCGGAGATGACGGTGGTGCGCCTCAAGGACAACCCCGCGACGACAGGCGAGAACGAAGCGCTCGGCTGCTCGGTCGCCGCCTACAACTACGCGGGAGTGACGACCGCCACCCAGAACGTGCTCGCGGTCTCGACCCGCGGTGTGTGCGCCCGTGTCGCGAAGGCGATCTTCGCGCAGCAGGCGGGGGCGGCGGCATCCGTCATGATCAACAGCACCGACGACTACCCGCCGTTCGAGGGCACGATCACCGAGAACCCCGACACCGGCGACGACTACACCGTCACGATCCCCTTCCTCGGCGTGCGCAGCTCGGACGGCCCGAAGCTCGTCGCCGACGCGGCCGCGACCATCACGAAGGCCGACCTCGAGAACCCCGGGTTCCGCGGGTACGCGTCGTTCAGCTCGAGCGGTCCGCGCACGGGTGACAGCGCTCTCGCCGTCGACGTGGCGGCACCGGGCGTCTCGATCGTCTCGACGGGTGTCGGCACCGGTAACGGTCCGGCGACCATCTCGGGCACGTCGATGGCCGCGCCGCATGTCGCGGGAGTCGCCGCGCTCGCGGTCGAGGCTCACCCGACGTGGTCGGCGGCCGAGGTGTCGTCGGTGCTCGTCTCGTCTGCCGACCCCGACAAGGTCGCCGGGCAGAACCTCGTGCGCGGCGGCGTCGGCCTGGTCGACGCGGCGCAGGCGGTGGCCCAGCAGGTCACGGCGGTGGGCGACTCGTTCAAGACGACGAACGGGCGCCTGCAGGAGGCGGGGCTCAGCTTCGGGTTCCAGGAGAGCTCGAAGACCTTCGACGGCAAGAAGACGGTCACGCTCACCAACAAGGGCACGGCCCCGGTGACGTACAACGTCAGCACCGCGGCGTCCGAGCAGTCGGCCCAGGCGACCGTGACGGCCAGCCCGAGCACGGTGACCGTGGCGCCCGGCAGGTCGGCGAAGGTCACCGTGAACCTCAGCGCACCGGCCGCCGCGGCCGGCACGTCCGAGGGCAACGGGTTCCAGTTCGCGGAGTTCTCGGGCGACGTCGTCTTCACGTCGGCGGCCGACACCCTGCGGGTGCCGTACCTGATGGTGCCGCGCGCGACCAGCAACGTGTCGGCGCAGGGCGACCTCAAGGTGACGAAGAACAACAAGCCCGTCAGCGGAACGCTCAGCGTGCCGCTGCGCGACAAGGCTGGCGTGTTCGACGTCAACGCGGACTTCTACACGTGGGGTCTGGAAGACAAGAAGGACGTCAAGAAGGAGTTCACCGACACCGGCTTCGACCTGCGGGCCGCGGGCGTGCAGTCGCTCGATCTCCCCGGTGCCACCGACAAGCTGCTCGTGTTCGCGGTGAACACGCACCAGCGCTGGTCGAACGCGGCCAACAACGAGTTCGATGTGCTCGTCGACACCAACCGCGACGGCACGCCGGACTGGGCAGTCGTCGTGACCGACGGCGGGCTGATCACCAGCGGCAGTGCCGACGGCGTGGCGGCGGCGTTCGCGTTCAACCTCAACGGACCCGGCGCCTTCGCGCTGGACTTCGCACCGGTGGCGCCGACCGACAGCAGCACGATCCTGATCCCGGTGTGGGCGGGCGACCTCGGCATCACCGCCCAGGCGCCGCTGTTCGACTACACGGTGGAGTCGTTCAACGTGCTCGATGACGCCAGCTTCGACGGGTTCGACGGGGCGGCCACGTACGACGCGTGGACCCCGGCGCTCGAGAACGGCCAGTACGCGACGGTGCCCGCGGGCGGACGCGTCGATGTGCCGGTCGGTGTCGATGCCGCGGCGTACACCGCGCAGAAGCCGCTGGGCGTCATGGCCGTCGTGCTCGACAACCGCGCGGGGGCCGACGAGGCGATCCTCGTGAAGGCCAAGTAACGCACAACACAGAAGGAGGACGGATGCTGCGGCCCGCAGCATCCGTCCTCCTTCAGCGTGTGCAGAGCCGGGGCGAGTCGGTGGTGCCGAACCGGTAGTCGTAGGTCGTGCCCCCGACGCTGACGACGACGCGCATGCCCTCGACGATCGCCTGCGTGTACGAGACGCCCGGCGACGGGCAGCCGAGCGCTCCGTTGTTCCAGGTGACGGCCTCGGACGACACGAGCTCGGGCGTGCCGGTGACCCCGCGCGAGCTGAGGTCGGCGACGATCGCGTCCCAGCGCGCGGGCGGTACCGGGACGGGTGTTCCGGTGGGCGCGAGCGGGCCCGGGGATGCGGAGGCGAACGGCGGGCGTGTCGACGACGACGGCGCCGGTGTCGGCTCGGGCTGCGTGGGTGCGGTCATCGGCCCTCCTGAACAGGCGGTGAGACACACGAGAAGCACTGCCGGCGCGCCGAAGGCCGTGCGACGTCGAGCCATGCCACTCCTCGGATCGGCTTCAGCCTAAGCGCCGTGGGCTCAGAACAGAACGGCCGCCCGGAGAACCGGGCGGCCGCTCGAAGCGAATGCGTCAGCGTCAGTTGTTGCCGCGGGCGATCGCGAGGATGCGCAGGATCTCGAGGTACAGCCACACGACGGTCACCATGATGCCGAAGGCGCCCAGCCAGCCGAACTGGCGGGGAGCGCCGTTGCGCACGCCCTGCTGGATCTGGTCGAAGTCGAGCACGAGCGAGTACGCGGCCATGATCACGACGAAGACGCCGATGAGCACGCCCCACGGGATGCCGAAGAGCGGGCTCGGGTTGCTGCCCAGGCCGAACGCGCCACCGGCGATCGGGACGTTGAAGAGCATCAGGAAGATGTTGACCAGCGAGAAGACCAGGTAGCCGATCATCGCGATCATGAAGACCTTGGTCGCGCGCTTCGACGCCCGGATCTTGCCGCTCGCGAAGAGGGCCAGGGTCACACCGACGACCGCGAGGGTCGCGAGCGTCGCCTGCACGACGATGCCCGGCCACAGGAACTCGAAGAAGGCCGAGATCGCGCCGACGAAGAGGCCCTCGAACGCGGCGTAGGCGAAGATCAGCCCCGGGCGGATCTTCTTGCGCGACGTGAAGATGACGACCATCGCGAGCACGAAGCCACCGAGCGCACCGATCATCCAGGGGAGGATCGACGGGTCAGGGTTTGCGGCGGTGACGCCTGCCATCGTCCACACCCAGCCGACGGCTGCCGTGACGAGGAGGATGGCGAAGAGGCCGACGGTCTTCCAGATGGTGTCTTCGTACGACATGCGGCCGGTCTCGACGGCACCGGCGGCCGGCGCCGCATACATGCCTTCGAGCTGCGCCTGAGCCGCAGCATCCGTTCCGGCACGCTGCGCCGCCTGGAACTGCGTCTGCCCGCCCAGGTTCGCCGCCTGCGAACCGCCGGGGTAGGTCTGAACGGCCTTCGGGTCCTGGAAGGCCGGGTTGTTGAACGCGGGGTTGTTGAGGGCCACTGCTCTCACACTCCAATGTCAAGGGAATCCCAGCACGATGCTGTTGATCAACACTATCCGACGGGCCGGGACCGGGCACGGGTCGGCGCTGTGAGCTGACTATGAACGGATGCTGCGGCCGCCGGTCGCTCGGACGCTCGTGGTTACCCTGAGACGGTGCCCCGTCGTCATCCCCTCGTGATCGGACACCGCGGTGCCCCCGGGTACCGGCCCGAGCACTCGCGGTCGTCGTACGCGCTCGCCTTCGAGCTGGGCGTCGACGCCGTCGAGCCCGACGTCGTCGTCTCGAAGGACGGCGTGCTGGTCGTGCGGCACGAGAACGAGATCTCGGGCACGACGGATGTCGCGGACCGGCCGGAGTTCGCCGACCGCCACACGACGAAGTACGTGGACGGCGCCGAGCTCAGCGGCTGGTTCACCGAGGACTTCACGTGGGACGAGCTGGCGACGCTCCGCTGCCGCGAGCGGATCGCCGACCTGCGCCCCACGAGCGCGAGCTTCGACGGCGAGCAGCCCGTGCTGCGGCTGCGCGACGTGCTCGACGCGGCCCGAGACGCCTCGCTCGAGTTCGGCCGCGAGATCGGGGTGGTGCTCGAGATCAAGCACGCGACGTACTTCGGCTCGCTCGGATGGGACGTCGCCGCGCTCGTCGACGCCGAGCTGCGCGAGGCCGGCTGGGCCGCGGGGGAGCTGCCGCTCACCATCGAGTCGTTCGAGTCGACAGTGCTGTTCGCGCTGCGCGAGCGAGGCATCCGTGGCTCGTACGTGTATCTGCTCGAAGACGCGGGGCGTCCGTTCGACCTCTTCAGCGCGCAGGGCAAGGCGTCGCCGACGTACCGGCAGACGGCGGCGCCCGAAGGGCTCGACGGGCTCGCCGGCCGGGTCGACGGCATCAGCATCGACAAGCGCACGATCCTCCGCCCCGACAAGCTCGGGCGCACCGCAGGGCCGTCGCGCGTCGTCGCCGACGCGCACGAGCGCGGGCTGCGGGTGTTCACGTGGACGTGCCGGCCCGAGAACCGGTTCCTGATCCCGCAGTTCCGCGGCCGGGGCGGGCCCGGGACATTCGGCGATTGGGAAGCGGAGTGGGCCGTGATCCGCGACGCGGGCGTCGACGGCGTCTTCGTGGATCACCCGGACCTCGGGGTCGCGTTCTTCCGGGGCTGAGTCGTCGGACCCTGTGCGAGCCGTCGCGTGTGGTCGGGTGGATGCTGCGGGCGCGGCCGTGTGCGACGGTTCGGCTCTGGGCGTGGCCGGGGTCCGGGTGTCTTGACACTCGGAGTCTCTTCAACGCCGGGCCCGGCGGCGCGGGGTCGCTAGGGTGGGGCGCGTGAGCATGCCGAGTCCGGCCCCTCAGGGTCCTGTCCCCGGATTCCCCGCCGAGCCCGGCATCGTCGTGCAGGGCGTGCGCCGCTCGTTCGGCGAGGTGCAGGCCGTCCGCAACGTGACGCTGCGGGCCCACGCCGGCCGGGTCACCGGCCTCGTCGGGCCGAACGGCTCGGGCAAGACGACGCTGCTCCTCATGCTCGCCTCGCTCCTGGCGCCCGACGCGGGCTCGATCCGCATCGACGGCGTCGACCCCGTCACCGACCCGCAGGCCGCCCGGGCCCTTCTCGGCTGGATGCCCGACGCGCTCGGCGCGTGGAACTCGCTCAGCTCCCGCGAGACGCTGGCCGTCACGGCGAGGCTGTACGGGATGCCTCGGGCCGAGGCATCCGTCCGCGCCGATGCCCTGCTCGCCGAAGTCGGGCTGGTCGATCTCGCCGATGCGCCCGCCCGCGTGCTCTCGCGGGGGCAGAAGCAGCGCCTCGGACTCGCGCGGGCGCTCGTGCACAACCCGCGGGTGCTGCTGCTCGACGAGCCGGCGTCGGGGCTCGACCCGCAGGCCCGCATCGACCTGCGTCTGCTGCTGCGCCGGTTCGCCGCCGAGGGGCGCACCGTGCTCGTGTCGAGCCACATCCTGTCCGAGCTCGAAGAGGTCGTCGACGACGCCGTCTTCCTCATGGCCGGCACGACCGTCGACCCGGCCCGCGTCGAAGCGGCCTCGCGCCGTGCGCGACCCTGGCGGGTGCGGCTGGCGGGGGCCGAAGCATCCGTCGCCGCCGAACGCATCGCGGGCGCACTGCGGATCCCGGCCGAGAGCCTGGGCGTCGACCGCCGTGACGTCATGGTGTCGTTCGAGTCGGAAGAAGCCGCGGCCGCGGCCCTCCGCGACCTCGTGAACGCCGGGCTCGACGTCGTCGAGTTCGCCGCAGCGCAGGGCGCGCTCGAGCGGACGTTCCTCGACCTCGGCGACGGGCGGCCGCCGCAAGCGCCACCACCGCAGGAACCCCCGGCAGCGGGCACGGACGAGAGCGAGGCGACGTCGTGAACGGTCAGCGACTCGGCACCATCGTCGGCCTCGAACTGACGCAGCGCACCCGCAGCGTCGCCTGGTACGTGCTGCTCGGCGTGTTCGCGCTGCTGCTCGCGATCGTGACCGGGCTGTCGTTCGTCGCGTGGGGGTCTGTCGACCGGCCCGGCGGCGCGATCTACTCGACGATCGTCTACATCACGCTGCTCCTGGTCGTGCTCGTATCGCCCACGTTGAGCGGCAACGCGATCAACGGGGATCGGGATGCTGCGACCCTCGCGCCCGTTCA
Organism: Microbacterium sp. NPDC056044; assembly: GCF_042267145.1. NCBI lineage: Bacteria > Bacillati > Actinomycetota > Actinomycetes > Micrococcales > Microbacteriaceae > Microbacterium > Microbacterium sp. NPDC056044. Next base: position 370,726 of record NZ_JBHJWZ010000006.1, read on the forward strand.
AGTCACTCTGGCGACGACCTTCGAGATCCTGATCGGCAAGTTCCTCGCGGCGTGGGTGACGGGGCTCGCGTTCGTCGCGGTGGCGGTGCCGTTCCTCGTGCTCGCGACCATCGGAGGCGGGGGAGCGCCGGCGACGATCACGGTGTCGCTGCTCGTGCTCGTGTTCGAGGTGGGCATCATCTCGGCGATCGGCGTCGCGCTCAGCGGCATCCTCTCGCGTCCGCTGTTCTCGGTCGCGACGACGTACCTGGTCGTCGCGGCGCTCGTCGTGGGCACGCTCATCGCGTTCGCGCTCGTCGGCATGACGATGCGGGCCGAGGTGACGAACCACTACCGCTCGATCGAGTACGACCAGTATTCGGGCGACGGCTTCCCGTGCATGCCCGGCGAGACGCCGACCGACGACTACCCCTGCGACGACGACACCGAGGTGCGCTGCGGCGAGTGGCAGACGTCGACCTATGACATCCCGCGGTTCGATCACGTGTGGTGGCTGCTCGCCGCGAACCCGTTCGTGATCCTCGCCGACGCGACGCCGACCCAGTACGACCCGTACGGCAACCCGAACGACCTCTTCGGCCAGATCAAGTTCGGCGTGCGCGCGGCCCAGCAGCCGCCCGAGCTCGAGCAGCGCTGGGACGACTGCGCGCCGCAGCAGCAGGACGACCGGCCGACACCCGCCGAGGTGATCGACGAGTCGACGCCGAGCTGGTTCGTCGGAATGACGCTGCAGCTCCTGCTCGCTGCGGGGTTGATGTGGTGGGCGTGGGCACGCACGCGGACTCCGGCCGGGCGTTTGCCGACGGGGACCCGCATCGCCTGAGGCGGGGCGGGGCGGGCCGGGGCAGGGTTCGGGTCGGGCGGCCCTTTGCCCGTGAGAAGACAGTTGCGGGACGAGACCCTGGGAAAAGCCCAAGGTCTCGTCCCGCAACTGTCGTCTCACCGGGCGAGCGCCGGGTGGGACCGCGCCGGGCGCCGAGGGGTCAGCGCACGAGGGCGAGGCCGCCGGTCCAGCCGATCTGCTCGCCGACGGCGAGCGTCAGCTGCAGGAAGCCGATCGACTCGAGCTCGTGAGCCCGGGCGAGAGAGCCGGCGTCGATCGCCTCGAGTCCGCCCGCGGTGATCGCGGCGATGAGGCCGGCCTTGGCTTCGGCGTCGTCGCCCGCGACGAGCACGGTGGTGGTGGCGTCGCCCTCGCGGCCGCTCACCAGGGTCGCGGCGAAGTTCGTGTTGAAGGCCTTGAGCACCTTCGCGTCGGGGAGCGCGGTCTGCAGCTCTTCGGCCGCGGAGCTGCCCGCGGGCACGACCAGAGCGTCGAACGTCGAGAAGTCGAGCGGGTTCGTGATGTCGACGACCGTCTTGCCGGCGAGCTGCGGGCCGTAGGCGGTGGCGATCTGCGCGAGCGCCGGGTAGGGCACGGCGAGCACGACGATGTCGCCGTTTACCGTGGCGCCGGTGTCGGCGCTGCCGATGCGCTGGATGTCGGCGCCGCCGCGGGCGAGCACGCCGCTGATGGCCTGGCCCATGTTGCCGTTTCCGAAGATCGTGATCGTGGTCATGGCTGTTCTCTCCTGTCGGACGATTTGCTTGTAGCTTCAAGCATCTAAGGGAGACAACTCGCTTGTCGCCACAACTATTCCTAGAATCGGAGAATGAGCAGACCGAGGTTCTACACGCCGGACGAGCAGGACACCTGGGTGCCGTTCGCCGCCCTCCTCGAACTGCTCCCGCGTGAGCTCGACGCGCAGCTGCTGCGCGACGAGGACCTCACGCACTTCGACTACTTCGCGCTGTCGATGCTCGCCAACGCCGACGACCACCGCCTGCAGATGAAGGAGCTCGCGTCGATGACGAACGCGACGCTGCCCCGCCTGTCGCACGTGATCTCGCGGCTCGAGGCCCGCGGCCTCGTGCGGCGCGAGCGCAACACCGCAGATGCAAGAGCGACGGATGCTGTGATCACAGCTGACGGCCGCCGCAAGGTGCTGCGCGCCACGCCCGGCCACGTCGAGACGGTGCGCCACCTGCTCCTCGACGTGATCACGCCCGCGCAGGCGGAGCAGCTCCGCGAGATCACCGCGGCGGTGCTCGCCCGACTCGACCCCGACGGACGCATGGCGGCCAGCCGCCCGCGCTGACCCCGGGCCGCCGCGCCGCGCGTTCACATCGCGTGCTCTCACCGAGAGCACGCGTTATTCACGTTCGGATCGCGTGATCTCGGCGAGAGCACGCGATATGGACGAGGGGAGCGCACGGACGCGCGACTCGAAGACCCCCGCGCGCGTCGAGCGTTCACCGTATGCACCCCGGCCGTTCATCGACATCGAAGCGAACGGCCCCGACGATGGATCGACCGGCACCGGCGCCGACAGTGACCGGCCGGAACGCACGTTCCGGCATTCGATTCGTCCGTCGTCCCTCTACCCGAGAGGTGCCACATGACCCTTCGCGTGCTGTCCCTCTACGAAGGATTCTTCGCCGGTGGGGCGCGAATCCTCCACTCCGACGTCGTCGCCGGCCTCCATGCCGGCGACGACCAGTCGCACGCGGTGCTGTCGCTGTCGGCGCAGGCCCGGCGTGACGCCACCCTCCAGTTCGCCCACGACGATCCGCGGTATCAGCGGCTCGCGCGAATGGGTGTCGACATCGCCACGCTCGGCGGCACCGCCGGCGCGGATCCGATCGACCCGGCGTCGTTCGGCGAGCTCGACCTGCATCGCGCCGCCGAGGCGATCGCCCAGGCCGACGTCGTGCTCTCGCTGAAGGAGCAGCCCCTCGGACTGCTCCTCGCGCTGCGCGCGCACGGGCTCATGCCGTCGGTTCCCGTCGCGGCCTGCCTCCACCGCTCGGATCCGACCCACTCCGGCCCTGCGCTCGGGTGGCTGCGCGAGGCCGCCGAGACCGGGCTGCTGACGGCGACGATCTCGTGCGCGCGCTCGACCGACGACGCCTACGCGCAGCACCTGCCGTTCGGCCTCGATCGCCGGGTCGTGCCGAACGGCATCGACACCGACGTCTTCACGCCGGCGGCGGGCGACTCCGAGACCGTCGCGCTGGGCGAGAGCCTCGGCATCCCGCCCGGCGCCCCGGTCATCCTCCTCGCCGCCCGCTTCGACGCCATGAAGGACCCGGCGCTGTTCCTCCGGGCGACCGCTCGGCACGCCGCGATCCGGCCTGATGCGCACTACGTGCTGTGCGGGGCGGGCATGACCCCAGCCAACGCCGGTTTCGCTTCGCTGCTGATGGATGCTGCGGCCCCGGCCGCCCGCGTGCACGCCCTGGGCATCCGCGGCGACATGCCGGCGCTGTACCGGATCGCCGACGTCGTGGCGCTGACGAGCGCGTACGGGGAGGCGTCCCCGCTGTGTCTGCTCGAGGGAGCGGCGTCGGGCGCGACTCCGGTCACGACCGACGTCGGAGACGCCGCCCGGAGCGTCGAGGGCTTCGGCCTCGTGACGCCCCGCGACCCGGACGACATCGCGTCCGCGTGGGAGCAAGTGCTGGTCGACCGCGCCCGGTACCGCGACGCCGCGCTCGCCGCGCGCCCCGCCCTGTCGCGGGGTCGGATGGTCGACGAGTACCGCCTGGTGATCGAGGGCCTCGCCGACCGGCGCCGCCTCGCCGCCTGAACCGGGGCGGAGTCAGGCGTAGAAGCCTTCGCGCAGGTTGATGCCGTGCTCGACCCACGCCTTGAGGGCGGCGAGCATGCCCGTCCAGCCGGCGCAGTTGCCGAACGCGCTCTTCGCGCCGTCGGCGTTCGCCTCCCAGGCCGACTCGGTGATCGTCACGAGCGTGCGCGCGCCGTCGTCGATGGGCTCGAACTCGAACGTCGTCGTCGTCTCGGTCTCGACGCCTGCCTCCGCCTCCCAGCGGATGACGAGCCTTCGCGGCGGGTCGGACTCGACGACGGTCACCGGGAAGCGACCGGGGAAGTCGGCGAAATCCCACGTGACGTCGGCGCCCTTTTCGAGCCGTCCGCGCGCGCCTCCGGTCGTGAAGTAGTGCGAGAGCTGCTCGGGGTCTGCGACGGCCTCATAGACCTCCGCGACGGGCCGGGCCACGCGTCCCGACACGGTGAACGAGAGTTCGGTGAGTTCTTCAGACATGTTGTAGTTTTATAACATGACGGATGCTGCGCGCAAGGGGTCCGACGATGACCTCGTGTTCAAGGCGCTCGCTGCGCCCCTGCGCCGCCGCATGCTCGACGCGCTCAAGGACGAGCCGCTGACGACCGGCGCGCTGTGCGCGCGCTTCCCCGAGGTCGACCGCACGACGGTGCTGCAGCACCTGCGCGTGCTGGAGCGCGCGGAGCTCGTGACCGGCCGCAAGATCGGACGCGAACGTCACCTCGCGCTCGCGCCGGTGCCCATCAAGCGCATCCACGACCGCTGGATCGGCGAGTACGCCCGCGCCGCGGTCGACCTGCTCGACCGCCTCGGCGACTGACCCGCCTACGCGAGGCGCTGCTGCACGACGCGCGCGGTGGCGGCGGGGTCGGGGCGGTGCATGACCGACTCGGGCACGACGACGAGCTCGGCGTCGGCGATCTCGTCGGACAGGCGGTCGGCGGCCGCGATCAGCATCGGGAACGTCTGGGCTCCGCGGAGCACCGTCACGGGTGCCGAGACCGCGAGCATCTCGGGGCTCGGGGTCGACGCCGCGCCCACGAGGTTCGTGTCGTAGACCGTGGACTGCGCGAGCGGCACGAGTGCGGCGAACTGGTCGCTCGCGCGGATGCCGTCGACCATCTCCTGCGGCAGCCCGATGCCCTCGAGCTGGAAGGTCACGATCGCCTCGTCGCCACGGCCCTCGTCGACGAGGGACTGCAGGCGTTCGGCGAGGTCGTCGGCCGGCTCGTCGACGCCGAACCGCAGCGGCGGCTCCGACAGGAACAACGCCCGCACGGGAACCCCGCGCGACGCCGCGAACAGCGCCAGCACCGCGCCCGACGAGTGCCCGAGCACCGCGGCATCGCCGCCGACGGCGCCGATGACCGCCGCGAGGTCCTCGGCTTCGCGCTCGGGCACCGAGCCGCGCGCGTCGCCGCTCGAGCCGCGCGCGCGGCGGTCCCACGTGACGGCCCGGAACCCGGCATCAGCCAGTGCACCGGCCAGACCGGCCGCGTCGGCGGCGGTCGACATGGCGCCGTTCACGATCACGACGACCGGCCCGTCGCCAGTGTGATCGTAGGCGATGGAGGTGCCGTCGGCAGAGGTCACGGTCTTCATGCGCGCCAGCCAACCACGGGCGTCCGACATGCGACAGGGGCGCAGCATCCACTCTCCGTAATCGCCGGCGGATGCACTCACGGGCACCCGTGTCAACCACGTGGGCGGGAGGCCCCGGGCGAGCGCACGCTGGGGCGCATGAAGCACGTGACGTACGCAGACAAGGCGCTCTTCCTCGATGACGAGTCCGCCGACTGGCTCATGGAGTACGCGCGTGCCCTGGGCGTGGCCGGGATGACCGATGCGATCTCGCTGCACGCGATCGGGCTGGACGGCAACGAGGTCGACGCGACGTTCCTCCTCAACGGGAGCACCGAGCTCGTCATCCAGACCACACAGAACTCGCTCGACGCCCCGAAGAACGACGACGCTGTGGGCTACATGCAGGAGCAGACGCGGCTGATCGTCTCGCCGCCGCCGGCACGTGGGATCGAGGATCCGATCAGCGACCTGTTCTGAGGGCGCCTCTGCGCCGGCAGCAGCCGGCCCGACGTCCGGCATCCGTCCTCTCGATCGCCGCATCCTCCTGAGCCGTTCCATCCCGCCGCCGGCCCACCCGGAGCGCGCTGCTCAACGGGCCGGGGCCGGGGACTCCGCGTCGATCGCCGCGCGCAGCGTGCCGGGCTCGAGGCCCAGCGCCCACTCGCTCACGTCGGCCACGACGTGCCGGTGCGCGGGGTGCGTCGGCGGGGTGGCGGTGTTCACGTACGAACCGCCGCCGTCGACGGCGATGAGGATCCGGATGCAGGCGGTCGCAGCATCCGTGATCCGGAATGCTCCCGAAGCGATGCCGTCCTCGATGATCGCGGTCAGACGCTCGCGGTCGAGGGCGTCCTGCTCCTGCAGGGCCTCGTCGAGTGCGGGGCTGAAGCGCGCGAGGTGGCGGGCGTTGAGCCACATGCGGGCGAGGGGGAGCGAGGCGCCCCGCTCGATGTGACCGACGAAATGCGCGACCCTCTCGAGCGGTGAACCCGACGCCGTGAAGAACTGCTCGCGCTCGGCGACGGCGGCGCGCGTGAAGGCCTCGATGACCATGCTCTCGGCGGCGGGGAAGTAGTGCGTGATCAGGCCTGGACGCACACCGAGCCGGTCGGCGACGGCGCGCAGCGTGATGCGCTCGAGGCCCTCGTCGAGGGCGATCGCGGCGGCATGCTCGAGGATCTCCTCCCGGCGCTCCTCGGGGCGCTTGCGCGTGCGGACCGAGATCTCACTTGACGTCACACCGTTCATGTTATTGAATGTGTGACCAATAGTCCATTGGGCATGTGACCAATAGCAACGACGCTTTCCCGGAAGGAACACCGTGACCCATTCACAGCGCGAACTCGAGGATGAGTTCGTCGACACCGCGTCTCGCCCCGAGACGCGCGGGATCGAGCTGGTCGGCGACGCCGAACGCCACGGCCGGGCGCGCGATCTCTTCTTCATCTGGGCGGCGCCGAACGTCAGCATCCTGAACCTGACGATCGGCGCGACGCTCATCCTGCTCGGTCTGGAGCTCTGGCAGGCGATCGCGGTGATCCTCGCGGCGTCGCTGCTCTGGGTCTTCCCCGGTCTCATCGCCGGCAGCGGGCCGGCGTCGGGCACGTCGGGCTCGGTCGTGACGCGGGCGATGTATGGCATCCTCGGCAACCGGCTCTTCGTGGCGTTCGTCGGCTGGTTCATCGGCGCCGTGTTCCTGTCGCTGACGTGGCTCGCCTCGTCGTTCATGGGCGCCGATCTGCTGCGCCGCATGGGGCTCGAGGACCCGGTCTGGGTGCCGATCGGCGTGACGGTCGTGGTCGCCGCGGTCACGATCCTCGTCGCGATCTTCGGTCACGGACTGATCGTGCGTGCGTACTCGTACATGGCGGCCGCGCTGTTCGTCATCTTCCTGCTGGTGGCGGGGTTCATCCTGCCGACCGTCGACTGGCAGTACGGCGCTCCCGTGGCCCTCGAGGGGCCGGCCCTCTGGTCGGCGATGGCGATCGGGTTCACGATCCTCGCCTCCACCCCGCTGTCGTTCATCAACAGCCCCGACATCGCGCGCTACCTCCCGCGCTCCACCAAGCCGTCGCACATCGCGCTCGCGACGGGGCTGGGCGGCGGCATCCCGTTCATCGTCTTCACCATCGTCGGCGTGCTGCTCGCCACCGGTCTCAGTGAGGCCGCGTTCGCCGCCGGCATCGACGTGGCGCTGCTCGACCTGCTGCCCGGCTGGCTCGGCCCGATCCTCGTGATCGGCGTCGTGATCAACACGATCGCGCTGAACGCGATGACCACGTACACCTCGAGCATGGCGCTGCAGGCGATCGGGTTCCGGCTGCGCCGCATCCCCGCCGCGATCATCGTGGGCGCGGTCGGCACGGCGCTCACGATCTACCTGGTGCTGTCGTCGAGCCTCCTCGAGGCCGCCAACCTCATGCTGCAGTTCCTCGTGATCGTGTCGGGGCCGGCGATGGCCGTCTTCGTCGTCGACGTGCTGCTGCGTCGCTACCGGTACGACGGCGTGGAGCTGTTCGACGACCACCCCGGCGGCCGCTTCTGGTACTCGGGCGGGTGGGGCATCCCGGGCGTGACCGCACTCCTCCTCGGCGGCCTCGCGACCGCGCTCTGCCTCTCGACCAGCGTGTGGTCGGGCCCGATCGCCGTCGCGACCGGCTACATCGATCTCTCGGTGCCGGTCGGCATGCTCGTCGCCGCCGGTCTCTACGCAGGCCTCCTGCGCACCCCGCTCGGAAAGAAGGGCCGTCCATGACCACCCGCTACATCAACGGCCGCGTCTTCACCGCCGACCCCGATCCCGAGAAGGCGTGGGCCGAGGCGTTCACCGTCCAGGGCGACACCATCGGGTTCGTCGGCGACAGCGCCGACGCGCCGGGCGCCGACGAGACGATCGACCTCGAGGGCCGGCTCGTGCTGCCCGGCTTCACCGACGCCCACACCCACCTGCTCATGATGGGCGCGGCGCTCGGGCAGGTGGCTCTCACCGATGCCCGGTCGCTGGACGAGATCCAGGCGCGGCTGCGCGCGGCCAGGGATGCGGATCCGGATGCTGCGGCCCTCCGCGGACGCGGCTGGCTCTTCGATTCCGTCCCCGGCGGGGCGCCCACCGCGGCGATGATCGACGCCGTGGTCTCGGACATCCCCGTCTACCTCGACGCCAACGACTACCACTCGTGCTGGGTCAATCGTGCGGCGCTCGCCGAGCTGGGCATCACGCGCGACACCCCGGACCCGATCGGGGGCGAGATCGCCCGCGACGCCGACGGCGAGCCGACCGGCATGCTGTACGAGACCGCGGCGGTGCAGTTCGCGTGGGCGCACCGCGACGCGGCGACGACCGACGCCGATCGCGATGAGGCCGTCGAGCGCGCCCTCGAGGCTTACCTCGCGACCGGCGTCACCGGCGTCGTCGACATGGCGTTCGACGAGTTCGGGCTCGCCGCCCTCGAGCGGGCGCGCGCACGTCACGGGGGAGAGCTGCCGATCCGCGTCGCTGCGCACTGGCTCATCGAGAACACCGGCGACGACGCCGCGAACCTCGCGCAGGTCGCCCGGGCGGCGGAGCTCGCGGCGAGCCCGCCGTCGCCGTGGCTGCGCGTCGTCGGGATCAAGCTGATCCTCGACGGGGTCATCGACGCGTGCACCGCCGCGATGCGCCACCCGTACTCCGATGGCACGAACGCCGGGCCGATCTGGCCGCTCGACCGGCTCCGTCCCGTCGTGGCCGCCGCCGACGCGGCCGGGCTGCAGATCGCGCAGCACGCGATCGGCGATCTGGCGAGCGACATCGCCCTCGACGCGATCGAGCACGCGATCGCGGTCAACGGCCCGCGTGACAGGCGTCACCGCATCGAGCACCTCGAGTACGCGGCGCCCGAGACGGCGGGGCGGATGGCGGCGCTCGGCGTCACCGCGTCGATGCAGCCGGTGCACTCCGATCCCGCGATCTTCGCCAACTGGGCCGCGATGCTCGGCGACGAGCGCGTCGAGCGCGCGTTCGCGTGGCCCGAGTACGAGGACGCCGGCGCACTCCTGGCGTTCTCGACCGACGCCCCGACGGCCCCGCACAGCTCGCTCGCGAACATGTACATCGCCGCGACGCGCGCCTCGGCGCTCGAGCCCGGCGTGCCGGCGACGCACCCGCAGTACGCGCTGCCGCTCGGCCGCGCCATCGGCCACGCCACCCGCGACGCCGCCGCCTCGGTCGGGGACGGCGGCTGGCGCGGGCGGATCGCCCCGGGCTTCGCCGCCGACGTCGCGGTGCTCGACACCGACCCGTTCGCGGTCGGGGCGGAGTCGCTGCTCGAGGCGCACGTGGTCGCGACGGTCGTCGCGGGAAGGACCCGCTTCCGAGCCTGAAGAAGCCCCCGCGCTTCGATGGAGCGAGGGAGCGAGCCGAGTCGCTGCGCCCCGGCCCGGCGACGAACCTCAGACCCCGTCGGCCAGGTACGCCGTCACGAACCCGCCGCGCTGCTCCGACCCCGCCGACTCGTCCCGCGCCACGCGCAGCGGCCGGTCGTACCGGCGCTCCAGGTCCTCGACCCCGGTCTCCTCCACCGCCCACCCGGCTGCGCGCAACACCGCGGCCGGGTCGGGCGGGTCGGTGCGGGCGAGCAGCTCGTCGAACGGGATGCCGGTGGCGAGAGCGAACGTCTCGAGCCGCTCGCGCGTCTCGGGGGTGTCGGTGAGGGCTGGCGCGCGCTCGATCACGGCGCGCGAGCCCGGCGCCGACAGCGCGAGGACGTCGTCGAGCAGCGCCGACTGGTCGTGCGCGCTGAGGTAGGGAAGGAGCCCCTCGAGCACCCAGTGCGTGGGCTGGTCGGGCCGGAACCCGCTGCGCACGATCGACGCCGCCCACGGCGCCGTCACATCGGCCCCGAGTGCCGTGCGATCTGCCGTCGGGGTCGCGGCCGCAGCATCCATCGTCCTCTCGACGAAGTCGATGACGCCGGGCGAATCGAGCTCGAAGACGCGCGTGCCGCCGGGCCACGCGAGTCGCCACGAGCGGGTGTCGAGGCCGCTGCCGAGGATCGCCACCTGCCGCAGGCCGCCGGCGAGGAGTTCGTCGTCGATGAAGCGCGTGCGCATGCCGATGTACATCGCGCCGAGCAGCATCGAGTGCTCGACGGCGGGCGCATCCTCCGGGCGGTCGGGCCAGCGCTCGGGGAACGGCACGGCGACGCCGGACGCACGCACGAGCACCGCGGCCCACGGGTCGACGACGAGCGGGTCGGGGCGATCGGACTCGAGGGCGCGCGCCGCCGCGACGGCGACGGCGGTGACTCCCACACCTTCAACGGACATGGCCCCATCCTCGTCCCGCGCGGGCGCCCGTCCCGGCCGCATTCGCTCGCAGCGCAACGGGATTCGACATCCGTCCGAACTCGTCCCGTCGATTGATGCTCGACCTCTCAGGCGCACGCCGTCAGGCTGGCCGTGACGCCCACCGTCATCGGAAGGAGCCGCCATGGAATCCACGGACAACACCGCCCCGCACCACGAGGTCCCGGTCTTCGGCAACCCGGACCTGCCGCCCGAGGGCGAGGTGAACACGCAGGACCGGCCCTCGAGCACCGCGATGACCGGCCCGCAGAACGCGGCCATCGCGTCGCAGTTCCCGAACCAGATCGACGCGCCGGCGACCGACATCTCGACGCAGCCGTTCTTCTGGTCGTCATTCAACATCTCGCCGCGGCGCGTGCAGCGCGGCGGGTGGGCGCGGGAGCTGACCCGCGAGGACTTCCACATCTCGGACGAGATCGCCGGCGTCAACATGTATCTCGAGCCCGGCGGCATCCGCGAGCTGCACTGGCACCAGACCGCGGAGTGGGCCGTCATGACGCGCGGCAAGTGCCGCATCACGACACTCGGCCGCAGCGGCCTGCCCGCCGTCGAGGACGTCGAAGAGGGCGACCTGTGGTTCTTCCCCGCGGGCACCCCGCACTCGCTCCAGGGTCTGGGGCCTGACGGAGCGGAGTTCGTGCTGGCGTTCGACGACGGCGACCAGTCCGAGTCCAACACGCTGCTGCTCACCGACTGGTTCGCGCACACGCCGCCGGAGGTGCTGGCGAAGAACTTCGGCGTCGCGCAGGACGTCTTCTCCGGCATCCCGCTGCACAACCTCTGGATCTTCCCGGGCGAAGAGCCCGGCCCGCTCGCCGACGACCAGGCCGCCGCGGGCGTGGAGTGGGGCGCCGAGCCGGTGATCTTCCGGCTGTCGCGCACCCAGCCGCGTTTCGAGAACTCGGGTGGCAGCATCCGGATCGCCGACTCCACGATCTTCACGTACTCGAACACGGTCGCCGCGGCCCTGGTGACCGTGAATCCGGGGTCGATGCGCGAACTGCACTGGCACCCGAACGCCGACGAGTGGCAGTACTACCTGCGCGGCTCGGCGCGCATGACGGTGTTCAACACCGGCCCGCACGCGAATACGACCGACTTCCGGGCGGGCGATGTCGGCGTCGTGCGCGCGAACTACGGGCACTACATCGAGAACACCGGCGACGACGTGCTGCAGTTCCTCGAGGTGTTCCGCACCGACAAGTACGAGGAGGTCTCGCTCGCGAACTGGCTGGCGCACGTGCCGCCGCAGCTGGTGGCCGCGCACCTCGACATCGATCCGTCGGTGCTCGCGACCTTCCCGCGCACCGCGCAGGGCATCACTCCGCTGCGCGGTGCCGATCGATCAGCTGACGCCGGGAGTTGACGCCGAGCTTGGCGTAGATGCGCCGGGTGTGCGAGATCACGGTGTGCGGCGAGACGAACAACGCGTCGGCGATCTGCTGGGTGGTCGCGCCGGTCACGAGCCGGTCGAGCACCTGGCGCTCGCGGGTCGAGAGCCCCTCGTCGCCGCTCGTGACGCGGGGTCGCCGCCGCACCCCGCGCTCGCGCAGGCGGTGCAGCACGCGGCTGGCGTCCCGCACCGCGCCCAGCGACTCGTACACCCCGAGCGCCTCGTCGAGTGTGGCGCGCGAGCGCTGGTCGTCGGCGCCCGCCCGCTCGACGGCCTCCAGCACCTGCGCCAGCACGAGCGGCCGGCGGCCGGCGTCGCGCAGCGCTGCCGCTGCCGCCTCGAGCGCGGCGGGGTCGCCCTCGACGCGTCCGCGGACGGCATCGTGGATCGCCCGCGCGTAGGAGTGGGAGGGATTGGATGCTGCGCGCCCAGCTGCCCGGTCGACCACGGTCGCCGCGCCCGCCGTGTCGCCCACGCGTACGAGCAGGTCGGCGAGCGTGAGGTCGTCGGCGAAATCGGACGGCGTGGTCATGGGCGGCACCGGGTCGCCGAGCGACGCGCGGGAGAGCGCGCTGAGCGTCATCGCGTCGTCGAGTCGGTTCTCGTCGATCGCCTCGATCGCGAGCGTCCAGCGCCCCGCCTTGGTGACCGACGCGCCCTCGGCGAGACCGACGACGACCGGGCGCGCCGCGCGCAGCGCCTCGCCGTCGCCGAGGTGCAGGGCGACGCGGAACGCCACCACTCCGGCGGTGGCCCCCGCGAAGTCGCCTAGCGGCAGGTCCTCGGCGAGCGTCATCACGGTCTCGGCCTGGATCCGCGCGTCTTCGAGCCGCCCGGCGTCGTACAGCGCCCGGCAGCGCACCGTCATCCAGAGGGCCTCGGCGTTCACGCTCCGCGCGGCCCGCGCGGCGGCGATCCCCTCGTCGACGAGTCGCAGTGCGGTAGCCGGCTCTCCCATGGAGTTGTACTGGAACGCCGCCCACAGGCCCTCGGGCATCCACAGCGCCGCGCGCTGCCCGCTCGCCTCGATCCGCGCGAGCGCGGAGTCGATGAGCGCGACGGCGTCCTCGAACCGGTTGCTGTTGAACTCGTACACCGCCTCGGTCGCGTCGATCGTGGCGAGGGCCGCGACGTCCGACGCGGGATCGGCGACCGCGCGGGCCTCGGCGAGCGTGCGCTCGAGCTCGGCGAAGTCCGCTTTGTTGGCGCAGCTGAGCGCGCGCACCGCGAGCAGGTCGGCGCGCGTCGCTCGCGAGACGTCGGCGATCGCGAGCGCCTCGTCGCAGGTGGCGATCGCGCGGTCGAACGACGACTCGGACTGCTGCCGCGCGACGGCGAGCAGGCTCCGTGCCCGCTGTTCGCGCGGCAGGTAGGGGGCGAGACCGGCCGCGGCCGCCTCGGCTTCGTCGCCGCGCCCCGCCGCCCACAGCACGGGCAGCAGGTCGGCAGCCTCGCCGGCGAACCGCGGCACGTGCCGCGCGAGGCGGATCGCGGCGGCCGCGAGCGTGGCGGCCTCGACGGCGTCGGCGCCGGCGAGCTGGAGCGAGGCCTCCCGCACGAGGCGGAACGAGGTCTCGTCGCCGGGTTCGGCGCTCGCGACGACGGCGGCGGCGACGGCCGAGGCGGGTTCGCCGGACTCGAGCCGCACCCGCACGACGTCGCGCTGCAGCGCGCGCCGCAGCGACCCGGTGAGGGTGGCATCCGCCGCCTCGCGCAGCGTGTCGTGGACGAAGGCGAGCGACGCGCCGTCGTCGGCGAGGATCTCGACCGCGAGCAGCTCGCCGAGGCCCGCGGCCATCGACCCGGCCGATCGGTCCAGCACGCGCAGTGCGTCGGCGAGCCGGAAGCGCCGGCCGAATAGGCTCCCCACCTGTGCGAGCAGCAGCGCGTCGGAGCTGATGTGGGTGAGCCGCTCCCGCGAGGAGGCGCCGAACCGTGCCGGCACCGCCGCGTCGACGGCATCCACGCATCCCGCGCGTCGGGCCAGCAGGTTCTCCTCGCGGAGCCCCCGCACGAGCTCCACGACCATGAGCGGGATCGCACCGGTGCGTTCGAGCGCCGCCTCGATGGCCGGCCCGGGCGGCCCACCCAGGAGGTCCGCGGTGAGGTCGGTGACAGCATCCGTGTCGATGGGTCCGAGGTCGATCACGCGGCCTTCGCCGTGCACGTCGTCGATGAGCCGCCCGAGCGCCGCACGTGCGGGACCGGTGCGCGTCGCGAGCACCCACCCGACCGGGTGGTCGCGCAGCGTGCGGACGAGCGACGACACCGCGACGAGCGAGGCCGCGTCGAGCCAGTGCAGGTCGTCGATGACGACGAGCACGCCGCGATCGGATGCTGCGCCCTCGAGGGCGTCGGCGAGCATGCGGGTGACCCAGTACTGCGGTTCGCCGCCCGCCAGCACCGGACGCAGATCGGTCTCGCTGAGGAGCGACGGGCTGCCGCGCAGCGCGGCCTCGGTCAGCGCGCCGAGCGGCACTCCGGCCGAGTCGACGTCGGGCGTGACCGTGACGGTGCACCAGCCGCGACGCTCGGCGTCGGCGATCGCCTCGGCCAGCAGCCGGGTCTTGCCGATGCCCGGTGACCCTCTCAGCAGCAGGATCGGAGCGGGCGTGCCGGCGTCCGGCGAGGCGGCGGCGTCGAGCGTCGCGACGATCCCGCCGAGCGCGTCCGCCCGCCCGCGCAGCGGCAGCGCGGGTGATCCGCCGGCCAGCAGTTCCCGGTCCGAGCCGGGCTCCCGCACCTCTGGGCGGGGGCTGTGCGGCATGCCGCCATTCTGCTGGAGTCGCGCCTCCAGAACAAACCGCGGGGGAGGTGCACGGCGGAACTCGCCGCTCGGCGGGGGATGTGGCCGGACGTCGCCGCCGATAGCGTGAGGGGATGCCCCGACCCAGATCGTTCGACGAAGACGACCTGCTCGACGCCGCCATCGAGCTGTTCTGGGCCGGCGGCTACCGTGCCTCGTCGCTCGTCGACCTCTCCGCCGCGACCGGCGTCACCAACGGCAGCCTGTATCAGGCGTGGGGCAGCAAGTGGGCGCTGTTCCTCGCGGCGTTCCAGCGCTACTGCGACCGCCGCGTCGTGCTCGTCGACGACGCCCTGTCGGCTGAAGACGATCCGGAACGGATGCTGCGGCAGCTGTTCGACGCGATCGTCGACGATTGCCGTTCCCGGCCTGACCGGCGAGGTTGCCTGCTGGTCAACACCGTGTCGGAGCTCGGCGCCGACCCCGAGGTCTCGCGCATCGCCCGCTCGACGACGGCCGCGATGGAGGCCGCGGTCGCCCGCGAGCTCGCGCGGACGACGGGCCAGTCGCCCGATGCGCTGGAGGTGGCGGGTGCCGCCGCGCACGCGATCGCGCTGTCGCAGGCCCTCATCCAGCTCGACCGCGTCGGCCGGCCCGAGGCCGAGGTGCGCGCGATCGCCCGTCACGGTGCCTCGACGCTGGCGCTCTCGCTGCGCGCGGCCTGAGCCACTGACCCGAAGGGACGCAGGGCGGCCGCAGGGCCGCGTGCGTCAGCCTGCGAGGGCGTCGAGCGCGTCCGGGCTCGGCGCGAAGAACACCGAGCCGGTCAGCGGCGTCGAGAAGTCGAGCAGGCGGTCGTGCAGGCCCGGCGGGTCGCCGATGAACATGCGCTCCAGCATCCGCTGCATCACCCACAGGTGCCGCGAGTAGCCGAGGAAGTAGGTGCCGAACTCGCCGGCGCCTGGCCGTCCGAAGGGCATGTTGTCGCGCTGGATCGCGCGCTCCGCGCCGTCGTCGTCGACGATCGTGGCGAGCGTCTTGTGCGCCTTCTGTCCCTCGGTCGCGCTCTCGAGCTCGATGTTGTCGGCCTTGGTGCGGCCCATCACGGCCTCCTGCGCCTCGGTCGACAGCGCGCTCCACGCCGACAGCGGGTGCACGTACTTCTGCGTCATCACGTAGCTGCCGCCGACGTGGCCGGGGTCTTCGTCGCCCACGAGGCACGCCTCGGCGATCTCGGCGCCGACCGGGTTCGCGGTGCCGTCGACGAACCCGAGCAGGTCGCGCCGGTCGAACGAGCGGAATCCCGTGGTCTCGTCCTCGACGCGGACGGCGTCGCCGAGCGCGTCGAGCAGCTGGCGCTCGAATTCGAAGACGATGTCGGCCCGCTCGGCGCGGATGTGGAACAGCAGGTCGCCGGGTGTCGCCGGCGCGGTGTGCACGGCCCCCGCGACCGGGGTGAACGGGCGCAGCTCCGCGGGCAGCGCCAGGCCGGTGAGCTCCGGCCAGACCCGCGCGCCGATCCCCACCGTGCAGGTCAGCGTCGAGGTGGGGTCGCGGAAGGCGACAGCCTTGATCGTGTCGGAGACCCCGCCGATCACGGCGCGCGCGGTGTCGATCCCGTCGTCGCGCACCGTCACCACCAGGAACACGGCATTCGCCGTGAGCGGCGCGCCGAACGCCTGGGTCGCGCCGCCCACCACGGGCGCGTACAGCGGGAATCCTGACACGGGGCCTCCTTCGGGTCTCGGCTCATTGTGGCCGCCCGCGCCCGCAGCCGCATCCGACGCGTGACGAGCGCCCATGCGACGAAACGCGGGATGCGAGGCCTCGGACATGCGATGTGCGCCGGCCGGACGGGGGATGTGGAGCGGCGTCTCCATCACCTAGCGTCGTTCCGACGCCGGTTCTCGCCGCCGGCGGAAGGAGCACACATGAGCAGGCATCTGATCGCTCTGGGGGAGTACCTGCGGGCGCGTCGCGACGTCACCACGCCCGAGGAGGTCGGCCTGCCCAGCGAAGCCGGCCGCCGCGTACCGGGCCTGCGTCGCGACGAGGTCGCCCTGCTCGCCGGGATCAGCCCCGAGTACTACCTGCGCCTCGAGCAGGGGCGCGGCGCGCGTCCCTCGGATCAGGTGCTGCATGCGATCGCGCGCGCCCTGCTGCTCGACCAGGAGTCCCGGCTGTACCTGCTCCGCCTCGCGACGGGGAGCCCGCCGCCCATCGCGCCGGTCGCCGACCACGTCGCCGAGCAGATCGCGCGCGTGCTGAGCCGCTGGCCGCACACGCCGGCCTACATGTCCGACCAGCATCGCGACATCGTGGCGGCCAACCCGCTGGCCACCGCGTTCGGGCACGGGGGGCTCTCCGCCGGGTCGAACGAGGTCGTGCGCCTGTTCAACGACCGCATGAAGGCGTCGCTCGTCGAGTGGGAGGCGATGACCCGCTCCGCCGTCGCGACGCTCCGCCGCGACGCCCACCCCGACTCGCCGCGGCTGCGCGAGATCGTCGACCAGTTGTCGGCCGACCCCGACTTCGCCCGCATGTGGGCGCGCCACGACGTGTCGGGCCCCGAAGACGCGGTGTTCCACATCGCCGTCGACGGCGTCGGCGAGATCGAGGTCGAGGGACAGAACTTCGCCGTCCGCAGCCTTCCCGGCTACCAGCTCACTGTCATGGCGGCCCCGCCCGGAAGCATCACCGAGTCGGTGTTCTCCCGCATGTCGACGGCGCTGACCGCCGCCACCGCGTGAGGCCCTGACCCCGGCTGCCTGGTACAACGCGGGCCTGGCAGGTCGCAGCATCCGGAACCTACCGTCGAATCCTCGAGAACGGTGCCCACAAGGCGAGGAGAGACGCGATGAACCTGCAGGACCTGGTCGACGAGCTCGCCGAGACGCTCGGCCGGTCGGTGGTCATCAACGACCTCGCCTACCGGCCGATCGTGGCGAGCGCCCAGGGCGACGAGATCGACGAGGTGCGGGCCCGCGCCCTGCTGCGCCGCATGACGCCGCCGCGGGAGCGCGCCTACCTCGAGACGCTGCGCGTGACGCAGTCGCGTCGCCCGCTCACGATCGACCTCGCGCAGTTCGGCGCGCACGAGCGCCTCGCCGTGCCGATCTGGCACGACGACACCCCGCTCGGGGTGCTGTGGCTGATCACCGGCAACCTGCCGCCACTTCAGGACCACGACTTCCGCGCCGTCGACGCCGCCGTCGAGGTCGCCCGCGGCGTGCTCGCCGAGCGCGACACCGCGGGGGCGTCGACGGCCCGCAGCACCGTGATGCGGGCACTCTTGTCGACGGATGCTGCGGCCCGCCGTACGGCGCTCGGCTCTGCGGTGCGCAGCTACGGCGTCGCGCGCGGTCCCGAGAGCGCGGTCCGCGCGGTCGCCATCGGCTACGACACCGGGGTCGTGCAGCGGGCGGCCTTCGGTCGTGCACTCGAGAGCGTCGAGCGCCTGCGGCTGTCGTTCCTCGGTGAGGACGGCGCCGCCCTGCTCTTCCTCGGCCCGGCGGGCGACGAGGCCGAGGTGCACGCCGCGATCGCGGCCCAGGCAGCGCAGGCGGGAGTGCTGTTGCGTGCGGTCGGCACCGCCGCGCTGACGCGGGCCGACGACGACCTCAAGCCCGTCGCCGACCGCGCCATCGCGACGTCGGCGATCGCGGAGCTGCTGCCCGAGTTCGGCGGCCACGCCTCGTCGGACCAGGTGGCGCCGTGGCTGCTCGTCGCCGACATCGTCGCGGACCCGGCGCGTCTCGCGTGGTACTCGCCGGCCGCGCACAGTCTCATCCACGAGGGCGACCCGCTGCAGCGCCAGACGATCGAGGTGTTCCTCGACCATGCCGGGCACGTGCGCGAGGTGTGCGAGGCGCTGCACATCCACCGCACAACCCTCTACTACCGGCTCGAGAACATGCCGCAGGCGGTGCGCGACGCGCTCGACGACGGGTTCGCACGCAGCGCCCTGCATCTGGCACTGAAACTGGCCGCCTATTGGGAACACGCGGGCCGGCTGTGAGCGTCGACGAGCGGACCGTGCGCACAGCGACGGCGTCGCGCTGTCGGTGCGCGACACCGGCGGCGACGGCCCGGCGCTCGTGCTCCTGCACGGCTGGGGGCAGACGCAGGCGATGTTCCGCGGACAGGTCGCCGGCCTCGCGCCCGCGCGACGCGTCGTGACGTACGACATGCGCGGGCACGGCGTCTCGGCGAAGCCCGGTCACGGGTACCGCATCGCGCGGCTCGCCGCCGACCTGCGCGACGTGCTCGACGCGCTCGGGATCGAGCGGGCCGACCTGCTCGGCTGGTCGATGGGCGCCTCCGTGATCTGGTCGTACCTCGAGCTGTTCGGAGCGGGTCGCGTGCGCAGCCTCGTGCTCGTCGACCAGCCCGCGGCGGTGGTCGCGGTGCCCTGGATGACCGAGGGCGAGCAGGCCGCGGCCGGCAGCATCCTTCCCGTCGACGGGCTGACCGCGCTCGGCGGGGCGATCCACGGCGACGACTCCGGCGATGTCGTACGCGCGTTCGTGCGCAGCATGTTCACCGGCGACGTCGACGACGGCCTGTGGGACTTCGTCGCCGGTGAGATCGCCCAGACGCCGCCATCGGCCGCGGTGCCGCTGCTGTTCGATCACGGCGTGCAGGACTGGCGGGACGTGCTCCCGAACATCGCGCTGCCCACGCTCGTCGTGGGGTCGGAGGGGAGCCACGTGTCGCCCGACTCGCAACGGGCCGTGGCGGAGCGCATCCCCGGCGCCCGACTGCACGTCTTCCCGCGCGAGGTGGCCTCGTCGCACTTCCCGTTCCTCGAGAACCCGGCCGCGTTCAACGCGGTCGTCACGACGTTCCTCGACGAGGAGGCGGCGGTTGCGACATCGGTCCAGCGAAGTGCCGACACCTTGTCGGAGAGCGATGACGCCCGCCGCTCATAGCGTCGAAGTCGTCAGGAAGAACCGGAAGAGGATCGCCATGAGCACTGCACCCCGCACCGCCCCGACGGTCGTGCTGACGCACGGGGCGTTCACCGACGGCGCGAGCTGGTCGCCGGTCGCGCTGCGGCTGCAGGGCGCCGGGGTCGACGTGCGGGTCGCCGCCATCTCGAACCGCGGCCTCGCCGCCGACGCCGCCTACGTGCGCTCGTTCGTCGAGCGCATCGACGGCCCGGTCGTGCTCGTCGGCCACTCGTACGGCGCCACCGTGGTCGGCGTCGCCGGCGACGCCGAGAACGTCGTCGCGCTGGTGTTCGTGAGCGGCTACGTGCTCGAAGAGGGCGAGAGCGCCCGCGACCTGCACGCACGCTTCCCCGACGCCGAGGCCGTGCCGTTCTTCGAGTACTTCCCGTACCCGGCGCCCGACGGCACCGCGCACGAGGAGGTCTTCGTCGCGGCGGAGGAGTTCCCCCTCCTCGCCGCCCTCGGCGTCCCCATCGACGAGGCCGCCGTGCTCGCCGTGACGCAGCGCCCCCTCGACGCCGGCGTGCTCGCCGAGCCCGCCCCCGCCGCCGCGTGGCGCGGCGTCCCCTCGTGGGGCATCGTCGCCGCGCAGGACCGTCTCATCAACCCCGACGCCGTGCGCTACGCCTACCAGCGCGCCGGCATCCGCGAACTCGTCACCGTCGACGGGCCTCACCTTCTCATGCACACCCACCCCGCCGAGGTCGCCGCGGCGATCCTGCGTGTGCGCGACGACTTCTCCTGAGCCCCAACCCGGTAACCCACAAGAAAGAGATGGACATGCCCTACATCACCACCCCCGACGGCACCGAGATCTACTACACCGACCTCGGTGAGGGAAAGCCGGTCGTGCTGAGCCACGGCTGGCCGCTGAACTCGGACGCCTGGCAGGTCGAGCTCAAGCTGCTCGCCGACGCCGGCTACCGCGCGATCGCCCACGACCGCCGCGGCCACGGCCGCTCGTCGCAGCCGTGGAACGGCAACGACATGGACACCTACGCCGCCGACCTCGCCGCGCTCGTGGACGCGCTCGAGCTCGACGACCTCTCGCTCATCGGTCACTCGACCGGCGGCGGCGAGGTCGTGCGGTTCGCCGCGCAGCACGGCAACGGCCGTGTGCGCAAGATCATCACGGCGGGCGCGGTGCCCCCGGTCATGGTCAAGTCGGAGTCGAACCCGGAGGGCACCCCGATCGAGGTGTTCGACGGCATCCGCGAGGGCGTCCTGAAGGACCGCTCGCAGTTCTACCTCGACCTCGCCGAGTCGTTCTTCGGCGCCAACCGCCCGGGCTCGCAGGTGTCGGCCGGCGCGAAGTACGACTTCTGGCGTCAGGGCATGCTCGTGGGCCTGAAGGGTGCGTACGACTGCGTCAAGGCGTTCTCCGAGACGGACTTCACCGAGGAGCTCAAGGCGCTCGACGTGCCGATCTTCATCGCGCACGGCGGCGACGACCAGATCGTGCCGATCGCTGCCGCTGCCGAGAAGACGATCACCCTCGTCAGCAAGGGAACGCTGAAGGTCTACGACGGCGCCCCGCACGGCATCTACGGCGCGTACCAGGAGGAGCTCGACCGCGACATCCTGGCCTTCCTCGCCGAGTGAGCCCGAGATGACCACCGCGCCGCCCTCCGTCGACATCCGCTCCGGTGTCGGCGAGGGCGGCGCCGTGCGATCCGGAGCGTTCGCCCCTCTGGCCGTGGGTGCGTTCCGCATGCTGTGGCTCGCGGGCCTCGCCAGCAACGTCGGCAGCTGGATGCAGAGCGTCGGCGCGCAGTGGTCGCTGGTCGAGGGCGGGAGCTCGCCCGCAGTCGTCGCGCTCGTGCAGAGCGCGGCCGCCGCCCCCGTGCTGCTCCTCGCGATCCCTGCCGGGGTGATCGGGGAGTTCCTCGACCGCCGCCGCATCCTCATCGCCGCGCAGGCCGTGCAGCTCGCGGTCGCCGCGGCGCTCACCGTCCTCGCGGCGACCGGGCAGCTCGGCGCGCCGACGCTCATCGCCCTCACGTTCGCCCTCGGTGCCGCGAGCGCGGTGCAGCTGCCGGCGTACCAGGCGCTGACCGCCGACGTCGTGCCGACCGGCATGTTGAGCGACGCCGCCTCGCTGGTGTCGATCAGCGTCAACATCGCGCGCGCCGTGGGTCCCGCGGCGGCGGGGCTCGTCGTGGCGCAGGCGGGGGTCCCCGCGGTCTTCGCCGTGAACGCGCTGTCGTTCGCGCTGTTCCTCGTCGTGCTGCTGTGCTGGCGCGGCTACCGGCGCCCCGCCAGTCACCCCGAGCCCTTCCTCGACGCCTCGCGCGCGGGCCTGCGCTATGTGCGGCACGCCGGCGTCGTGCGCACGATCTGCCTGCGGCTCGCGGTCTTCCTCCTTCCCGCCGTGGCGCTGTGGGCACTGCTGCCCGTCCTCGCCGAGCAGTCGCTCGGGCTCGGCGCCGCCGGCTACGGCCTGCTCCTGGCAGCCCTCGGCGCGGGGTCCATCGCAGGGGCCGTCGTGCTGCCCGTCCTCCGCGCGAGGATCGGCGTCAATATCGTGGTGTCGGCGTCCGCGGTGCTGTTCGGCGTCGCGATCGCCGCGCTCGCCGTGACGCCCTCGCTGTGGGTCGCGATCGCGCTCCTCGTCGGTGCCGGCTTCGGCTGGATCGGCGTCATCGCCACCCTCGGCGGGGTCGTGCAGGCGTTCCTCCCCGCGTGGGTGCGCACCCGCGGCCTGTCGGTGTACCAGCTCGTCCTCCTCGGCGGCACCGCCATCGGCTCGGCGGCGTGCGGCGCGCTGGCGTCCCTCTTCGGCGTGACCGAGGTGCTCCTGGGCGCCGGCGTCGTCGTCGCGGTGGCGGGCCTCGCTCAGTTCGCGCGCCCGCTGCCGCGCACCGAGGGCATGGGCAGGCGGCCCGTGCCGCTCGACGACGTGTCGCCCGTCTCCATCTCCGACGACGACGAGCGCCGCGTGCTCGTGCTTGTCCGCTACCGGGTCGACGCCGCGCACCGCGAGGAGTTCCGCCGCGCGATGGCCGCCGTCGCCCAGACGCGTTACCGCACCGGCGCGCGCGGCTGGCACCTCTATGAGGCCGCCGAAGACCCCGAGTCGATCGTCGAGACGTACGAGCTCGGCAGCTGGCGCGAGCATGTCGCGCAAGTGCGCATCAGACATACGGAATGGGATGCGGCGAACCTCGCGCGGGCGAAGGCACTCAGCATCCATCCCCCCACCGTCGAACACTGTCTCGGGCTGCCTGTGCCGCGCCTGCACCCGGGCGCCCGACCCCACAGGAGCACACGATGACCCGACTCGACGACACCGCGACGCAGATGGTGCGCGCAGCGCGCGGCGAGGGTGCGGGCTTCTGGGTCGTGGCAGTCGCCTTCCTGCTGGTGATGGCGTACTCCACCGTGCCGACGCCCCTGTACCCGCTGTACCAGCAGCTCGACGGGTTCCCGGTGGCGGTGGTGACGGTGATCTTCGCCGCCTACGCGGTCGGCGTGGTCGCGAGCCTGTTCCTGCTGGGGCACGTGAGCGACTGGACCGGGCGGCGCCGCATGCTCGTCATCGCGATCCTCGTGTCGGCGCTGTCGGCCGCGCTGTTCCTCTTCTTCACCGACGTCACCGGGCTGATCGTGGCGCGGTTCGTCAACGGCGTGAGCATCGGCATCCTCACGGCGACCGCCACCGCCCACCTCGGCGAGCTGCGCTCGCGGGCGCGGCCCGACGAGAACACCATCGTCGCCGCCTCGGTGTCGGGCGCGGCGAATCTCGGCGGGCTCGCGCTGGGTCCGCTCATCGGGGGGCTGTTCGCCGAGTTCCTCCCCGAGCCGTTGCACCTGCCGCACGCGGTCTTCCTGGTCGTGCTGCTGCTGCTCGCCATCGCGGTGACGATGGTGCCCGAGACCGTGGTCGCGACGCGCCGCCGCTACCGGCCGCAGCGCGTCGCGGCGCCGCCGCGATCGCGCGCGACCTTCGTCGCCGCGGGCTTCGGCGCGTTCGCCGGCTTCGCCGTGTTCGGCCTCTTCACGTCGCTCGCGCCCACGATCCTCGGCGTCACATTCGGGCAGCGCGGGCACCTGCTCGCCGGCGCGCTGGTGTGCACCGTGTTCGGGTCGGCGGCGGTGGCGCAGATCGTGCTCGGGCGCCTGAGCCGCGCGACGCAGCTCGGACTCGCGGCGGTGTGCTGCGCTGCGGGTCTCGCCGCCATCGCGGCCGGCGCGGTGCTGGTCGCCCTGCCGCTCTTCATCGCCGGCGCGGTCGTCGCCGGCGTCGGGGTCGGTGTGCTCTTCAAGTCCGCCATCGCGACAGCCGGAGACCTCGCCGAGCCCGGCCGTCGTGGCGAGACGCTCGCCCTCATGTTCCTCATCGCCTACTGCGGCCTCGCGCTGCCGGTGCTCGCGATCGGCGTCGCGCTGGCGTTCGTGTCGCAGACCGCGGTGCTGCTCGTCTTCGCCGCGCTCGTGGCGGTGGCGACCGTGGTCGCGGCCGTCACGATGCGGCAGGCCCGGGGCTGACGCCGCACGACGGGCTCGCCGCGCGCGGCGCCGCGCTGTCGCTAGCCGGCGAGGCGCAGGCGGAGCCGCTCGAGCTCGTCGTCGGTGAGGCCGCCGGCGCGGAGGTAGGCGGTCGAGCCGCCGTGCTCGGCGACGAGGTGGTCGAGTGCATGCTCGATCGCCGCGGGAGGGGTCTCGGTGACGAGCGTGCGGAGGGTGGCCGTGATCGGCACACCGAGCGACGACACCATGCTCAGCATGCCGTCGGCCCACGGACCGCTGAGGTTCTGCTGCGAGATCGCGTAGTCGGCGACGATCGCGTCGCGCTCCACCCCGACGGCGTCGAGCATGAGCGCGGTCGCGACGCCGGTGCGGTCCTTGCCCGCGGTGCAGTGGACCAGCACCGCCGACGGCGCGTCGTCGGTGGAGTCGCCGATGAGCCGGGCGACGTCGACGAAGGTCGAGGCGCCGTGCTGCAGCATCCCGATATAGAGGTCCCCGAGCGTGGGGATCTGCGCCATCGCCGCCGCGATGTCGCTCTCGCTCGGACGCTCAGCGCCCGGCGCGAGAGCCGCGAACGCGCTGGCGTTCAGCGCGCCCTCGATCAGGGAGAGGTCGACGGTGCGCATCGGCCGCGTGGCGGGCAGGCGGTCGGGCGCGCTCCGGCGCTCCTCGGCGGTGCGGAAGTCGACGATCACCCCGACGGCGGTGCCGGCCAGCGCGTCGAGCCCGGTCGGCGTGAGCGCCGCGAGGGCGTCGGATCGATACAGCACGCCGGATCGCGTCGTCCCGCCGTCGGCGAGGGGGAGGCCCCCGGTGTCGCGGAAGTTGTACAGCCCGTCGATGGTCATGGTCCCAGTCGTCTCAGCCACGCTTCGAACCGTATCGGATGCCGCGCACCCGCTCCGGACTCCCGCGTGGGTGGGCTCCCAGAGGCGCGGGATGCGCAACACCGTGAGCAATCGCCGCCTCGGCCGTGACGGGCCGCGTCGGATGGTCGGCCCGCTCATTCGGCATGACGGCGTGCTGATCGGCCGGAGGAGCACCCGTCCGCCCCGGCAGCCGTAGTTGGATAGCGTTATCTAGTCACGCTCGCCCGTGTGAGAGGAAGCCGATGCCGAAGCCCGCCAAGCCCCCCACCCTCACCGACGTCGCACGGCTGGCCGGTGTGTCGGTGCCGGCGGCGTCGCGTGCGCTCAACGGTGGGGTGCGCGGCAAGAAAAGCGGGTCGCCGGAGCTCCGCGGCCGTGTCGAAGACGCCGCTCGCACGCTCGGCTATGCCGTGAGTCCGGCGGCTCAGGCCATCAAGGGCGGCCGGGCGCGCACGGTGGCGTTCATCGTGGGCGACATCGACGACTTCGGCTCGGCGACCATGATCTCGGGCATCATGCACGCCGCCGAGGAACGCGGGATCTCGGTCGCCGTGCGCACGACGCGCGACGACCCGGCGCGCGAGCTCGATCTGCTGACACAGCTGCGCGGCGAACGCCATCTCGCGGTGGTGATGGCGACGAGCCGGACGACGGACGCAGCGCGGGAGGCGGCGGTCAAGGAGCAGCTCACCGTGCTGCGGGACCACGGGGCGAAGATCGTCGTGATCGGTGACAACGAGCTCGGCTTCCCCACTGTGACGGTGGACAACCGGCACGCCGCCCGCCTGCTGGCGGAGGGTCTGGTGGACGCCGGGCGGCGCCGCTTCGCGCTCGTGTCCGGTCCTGCCGGTGAGATCACGGCGCTCGAGCGCGTCGGCGGTTTCGTCGAAGGACTCGCAGATCGGGGCATCGCCGTGGACGAGCGCGACATCGTGCACACCGAGTTCTCTCGGGATGGCGGGCACCGTGCGGTGGACCAGCTGCGGGAGCGACTAGGGGAAGTCGACGTCATCGCGGCCATGAGCGACGCGATGGCGGTCGGTGTGATCGCACGTCTGCGCGAGTTCGGCGTCGCGGGTCCGGAGCGCATCGAGGTGACCGGATTCGACCACGTCCCCATGCTGGGCGATGTCCTGCCCGGGTTCAGCACGGTCGAGGTGCCGCTCGAGCAGTTCGGCGAGGCGGCGCTCTCGCTGGCGCTGGATGAGCATGCCGAGGGTGTCGACTCGGTCGGGCTGAGCGGCACACCGATCATCCACGGCGAGGCGATCACAGCCCTCGGGCGCTAAGGCGGGCGGACGCACGCCTCGACGCCTTCGAGCATGCTGGAAAGCGTCTTCCACAAATGGTGGCAAACGTTGTCCACTTTGAGGTACTCTCTCGATGACGGAATCGTTCCGGCACGAATCAAGGGAGATCACATGCACGACGCAACGACGCGGGCAGGGGCGCAGCGACGCCGTTCTGCCTGGCTCGCGGGCGCAGCGGGTGTCGCCGTAGCGGCCCTCGCGCTCACCGGCTGCACCAGCTCGGGAGGCGACGGCGATGGCGCCGGCGCCGCCGAGAAGACCACCATCCGCTTCCTCTACGCCACGGGCGACGAGACCTGGAACTCGGTGGTCGACGCCGTCGTCGAGGCCTTCAACGAGCAGAGCGAGACGACGACCGTCCAGCTCGACCCGCTCCCGGCGGGAAGCGACTACGCGACGGCGCTGAAGACGATGGATGCTACGGGCAACTGGCCGGCCGTCGTCGACATGCGCGACACCCTCACGTACATCAACGCCGGCAAGCTCGCGCCGATCCCCGAGTCGGTCACCGAGCTCATCGAGCCGGAGGCGGTCGGCTCGGCCGAAGACGGGAACGTCTACACCGTGCCGTACAGCGCGCTCAACGGCGAGATCGGACTGAACATCGTCTACAACAAGGACTACTTCGAAGAGAACGACCTCGAGGTCCCCGAGACGTACGACGACTTCACGGACCTCCTCGCCGACATCAAGGCCAACGGCGACGAGCCCCTGGCGACCGCGGCGGCCGAGGTCTGGCCCAGCGACCAGCTGTGGAAGCAGCTCGCCTCGCCGTACTTCGCCGAGTGGGGCGACGAGGGCGGGTTCTGGACGGCCGCGCAGAACGGCGACGCCACGATCGAAGACCTTCGCGAGCCGCTGCAGGAGCTCCTCGACATCACCAACGAGTACGTCCTCCAGGGCTGGCAGTCCACCGCCGACGCGCAGACCACGACGCTGCTGGTGAACGACATGGCCGTCATGGCGACGTCGTCCGCGGGCATCGGGCGCCTGAACGACATCCACAAGGTCGATCCCGACTTCAACGCCGGACTCTTCATCGTCCCGGGTGAGGACGGCTCGATCAACGTGCTGAAGAACGCCGTCAACGGCGACACGGCCGGCGGCCTCGCCATCTCGTCGCAGGCGGCGGAAGACGACGACGAGTACGCTTCGGCGACCGAGTTCCTCGAGTTCTTCTACCAGGTCGACACCGCCGACCTGATGGAGGCGAACGGCTGGCTCGCCCCGAACATCGTCGCGGCCGACGAGATCGAGCGGAACACCTCGATCCCGGGCGCCGAGGACTACTTCGCCCTGCTCGAGAGCCCGAACCTCGTCTGGTACGAGAACGTCTCCGACCTCTCGACGTTCAGCGGCTTCAACACCTTCTTCCGCCAGGCGCGGATCGAGATGCAGGACGGGCAGTCGTCGATCGACGACACCATCGCCAAGGTGCAGGCCGAATTCGACAAGACGGTCGCCGCAGGCTGATCCACACCGGATGTCGCGGTGCCCGGGTTGCGCCCGGGCACCGCGACCAGGAGCCGAGGAGGTCTCCATGACAGATCAAAGTGCATCGCAGGGGCAGACCCAGGTGGTGGGTGCCGCCGTCCGCCTCAGCGGCGGCGGCCCGCTCGACGGAGCACCGGAGGGCGTTCCCGACGACGTGTCGTTCGTGCCGGCCGGGCCCGAGCGCGAGCAGCGCCGCACGCGGCGGTTCCGTACCGCGCGGTGGGTCATGCTGGGCTTCGTCGCTCCGGCGCTGATCGTCTACCTGTTGATGGTGATCGTGCCCTCGATCCAGTCCCTGCAGCTGAGCTTCACGAATTGGGACGGCATCAGTCCCGACTACGACTACATCGGCACCCGCAACTACGAAGAGATCCTGACGAGCGGGCGGTTCTGGAACGCGGTCAAGAACACGCTGATCCTGGGCCTCGGCTCGGCTGTCATCATCAACGCGATCTCGCTCGGCGTCGCGCTCATGCTCGACAAGGTCGGTCGGTGGCAGGGCTTCTTCCGCACCGCCGTGTATCTGCCGGCGCTGGTGAGCGGCTTCATCCTCGCGACCGTGTGGAAGTACCTCCTCAACTACAACTTCGGCGCGGTGAACACCTTCCTGCGCGACGCCGGCTTCCCCGAGTGGGCTCGCGACTGGCTGGGCGACAGCTCGATCGTGGTGGGCGTCATCCTCTTCATCACGTGCTTCACGCTCGGCGGCAACACGACGCTCATCTACCTCGCGAATCTGCAGTCCGTGCCGCAGGAGCTCACCGAGGCGGCGCGCATCGACGGAGCCAACAGCCGCCAGGTGTTCCGGCACGTCACGTGGCCGATGCTCGCCGGCGCCGTCACGGTCAACATGACGCTGGCGATGATCGCGGGCTGGACCATCTTCGATCAGGTCATGGTCCTCACCGCCGGCGGGCCGGGTTTCGTCAGCGAGACCATGGCGTTCTTCATCTACAAGGTCGGGTTCGGCGAGTACCGCGCGGGCTTCGGCAGCGCCGCTGCGATCGTGCTGTTCCTCGTGGTGATCGTCAGCACCGTCGCGGCGAACGCCTACATGCGCAAGAGGGAGATCCAGGCATGAGCACCGAGACCGAACTGCTCGTCGCCCCGCCGCAGAAGCCGCGGCGGCAGCGGACCAAGCCGAAGAAGCTCACCGCGGGCCAGATCGTCGTCATGGTCGTGCTGGCCGTGCTCGTACTGATCGTGGCGAGCCCCGTGATCTACGCGTTCCTGAACTCGTTCCGCTCCTACGCCGAGATCACGGTGGACCCGATGGGCCTGCCCACCCGGTTCACGCTCGACAACTACGTCCAGTTGTTCCAGCAGACGGACTACGGCGAGGCGCTCCTCAACACGCTCATCATCACGGTCGCCACCGTCGTGCTCCTGGTCGCGATCGTGCCCATGGCCGCGTACGGCATCGAACGGATCGGCGGTCGCACTTCGCGGTTCCTCTACATCCTGTTCATCGCGGGGCTGATGATCCCGTTCCAGGTGCGGATGATCCCGCTCGTGAAGGGCTTCGACGAGGTCGGGCTGTACAGCACGCTCACGAGCGTCATCCTGGTCCATCTCGGCGGGGCGGCGAGCTTCGGCATCCTGCTGTACTGCAGCTTCATCAAGGGCATCCCGATCGAGGTGGAGGAGGCGGCCCATGTGGACGGCGCCGGGCGTCTGCGGACGTTCTGGTCGATCGTCTTCCCGATGCTGCTCCCGGTGACCTCGGCGTTCGTGATCATCCAGGCACTGGGCCTCTGGAACGACTTCTTCATCCCGCTCGTGTTCCTCGACTCGTCGTCGGCGGGCACGATCAACGTCGCCATCAACCGGATGGTGGGCCTGCTGACGTCGCAGTGGCAGCTGATCTACACCGGCGCGATCCTCGCCATCATCCCCTCGGTCGCGATCTTCGCGGCGTTCCAGCGCTACTTCATCAAGGGCATGTCGGTAGGGGCGGTGAAGGGATGAGCGTGTCGAACACATCGCGCACGACCGGCGCCGGCGCACGCGTGCGGGCGGTCCTCGCGCTCGACGGCCCCGTGGCCGGGACGGCTCTCACGATCTTCCAGGGCTTCGTGGTGTCGGTGTCGTTCATCGGATGCCTCGGCCCTGCGCTCGCGTTCTCGGCCCTGGTCGGCTGGCAGTCGACGCATCTGGCGATCTGGCTGGGAGCAGCTTCCCTGCTGCCCCTCGTGCCCGCGATGTACGCGCTGCTGAGGAGCACGCGGCGCCTGCTCGCCGATCGTGGCGAGGCGCAAGGCGGCCGTCTGTTCTGGAGGTCGTTCGCGAGTGGATGCCGCTCCCTGGCGTGGGCTGTGATCGCAGCGAGTGCGGTGGTGCTCCTGCTCGCATATGACTTCGCGCTGTTCGGCGGCTCCGACGCGATGCTGCTGTTCGTCGCGGCGGCGGGCGCAGCATCCTTCGCCTTCTTCGTGGCCGTATCGGTGCTCGCCGCCGCGGCCGAAGACGACCACGGCGGTGTTGCGCTGGCGACCGCGGCCGCCAAGGTCATGGCCCGTCGCCCGCACGTCGTCCTGAGCTGGCTGCTGCTGACCGGCCTGGGTGTCGCTGCGCTCCTGCTGCCGGTCGTCGGCCCGCCACTCGCGCTGTTCCTGCCCGCGCTTCTCGGCGCCGGGATCCACATCTGCAACGACGCTCTGCGTCTTCCCCTGATCGACGAGACGAGACGCACTCCGTGACCGACGCCGCTTCCACCACCATGTCCGCGACCCTCGCCGCGGACCGGGAATCCGCGCCCACCGACTTCCGCGCCCGGGTCGGGGCGTTCGAGCTGCGCTGGTCGGGCGATGCACCCGCCTCGCTGAGCGTTCCGACGTCGACGCATGCCGGCCGTCCGGGCGTGGGCCTCGTCCAGGTGTTCACCGCCGTCGAGCAGCGCGCCCGGACGAGCCAGGCGTACTGGCGATCGGCGCTGGGTGAGCGCCTGCGTGTGCAGGGCTCGGAGGTCACGACCGACGAGGAGGCGTCGTGCGCGATCGTCGTGCAGACGGACGCAGTCAGCGGGATCGAGGTGCGCACGACGGTCACCGCCCCGCTGGGAGCACGGGCCGTCCGCGTCGAGCACGAGGTGCGCAACGGCGGGCGCGACACGGTCGTGCTGACTGCGGTGTCGTCGGCGACGGTCGGCTTCGGCCGCTCGCAGGATGACCTGGACGACGTCGTGTGGGGCACCGCGGCGAGCGAGTGGCTCGCCGAGAACCGCTGGAGCGAGACGTCGCTGCGGAGCCTGCTTCCCGACATCGCGCTGGCGCTGCACGGGCAGGATGCGCGCGGTCACGCGGCCGTCACCAGCCACGGCGCGTGGTCGAGCGGCGAGCACGTGCCGTGCGGTTACCTCGCACGCGAAGACGGCGAGGCGTTGGCGTGGCAGATCGAGACGAGCGCCGGGTGGCACGCCGATCTCAGCCAGACGCGCGACGGGGGCGTGCTGTCGCTGCTCGGCCCGACCGACCTCGAGCACCAGTTCGCGCACGAGCTCCTGCCGGGTGAGACCTTCAGCGTCGTGCCTGTGGCGATCGCGGCATCGCCCGCGGCGCGCGACGGCGCCATCACCGAGCTGACCCGGTACCGACGGTGGCTGCGCGGTCCGGCACGCGACCAGGACCTCCCGGTCGTCTACAACGACTTCATGAACACCCTCATGGGACAGCCGACGACCGAGCAGCTCCTGCCGCTCATCCGGCGCGCGGCCGATGCGGGCGTCGAGGTCTTCTGCATCGACGCGGGCTGGTTCGCCGATCCCGCGATCGGAGACTGGTGGTCGACGGTCGGCGAGTGGCGCGAGGCGTCCACCCGGTTCGCCGACGGCGGCCTGCGGCGCGTGATCGACGAGATCCTCGCGCTCGGCATGGAGGCAGGACTCTGGCTCGAGCCTGAGGTGGTCGGCATCGACAGTCCCGCCGCGAAGCTGCCCGACGAGGCGTTCTTCCAGCGGTTCGGCCGACGCGTGCAGGAGGATCGCCGGTACCACCTCGATTTCCGGCATCCATCCGCGCGTGCGCATCTCGATGCGACGGTCGATCATCTCGTCGCCGACTACGGCATCAGCTATCTCAAGCTGGACTACAACATCAACCCGGGCGCGGGCACCGACCATCACGCCACGACCCCGGCGGACGGCCTGCTCGCGCATACGCGCGCGTTCCGCGACTGGCTCGAGCGGGTGCAGCAGCGGCATCCCGCGCTCCGCATCGAGAACTGCAGCTCGGGAGCCATGCGCGCCGACTACGCGCTGCTCGCGGTGACCCACCTGCAGTCGACGAGCGACCAGCAGGACTACCGGCTCTACCCGCCCGTCGCCGCGTCCGCTCCGATGTCGATCCTTCCCGAGCAGTGCGGCAACTGGGCCTATCCGGCGCGCGACATGAGCGACGAGGAGACGGTGTTCACGCTCGTCAGCGGACTCAGCGGCCGGCTGTACCTCTCTGGGTTCCTCGATGAGCTGCGTCCCGCGCAGCGGGCGCGCATCGCGGAGGCGGTCGCGCTGCACAAGGGCCTGCGCGACCAGCTCACCGACGCGGTGCCGTTCTGGCCCCTGGGGCTGCCCACGTGGGATGCGGCGACTGTATGCCTCGGACTGCATACGACGGACGGCGATCTGCTGTTCGTATGGGATCGGGATGCTGCGGCCACCGCATTCGAGCTGCCCGGGGTGCACGGCGAGGTCGATGTGCTCTTCCCCGCCGACGCGGTGAACGGTCGCGCTTGGCGGCTGCAGCCCACCGAAGCTGGGTGTGCGGTGGCGACGCCGGCGGGGCTCGGCGCCCGGGTGCTTCGGGTGCACCATGGCTGAGCGTGCGGTGATCCGGCCCGGCCGCACGTTCGCCGACGACCGCGGGCGCACCGCGCAGCTGCACGGCATCGGGCTGCAGCGCATCGGCGACCGCTGGTACGCGTGGGGTGAGGACAAGACGGCCGGCGACCGGTTCTCGGCCGTCGCGTGCTACTCCTCGCCCGACCTGGCCACGTGGAGGTTCGAGGGCGACGCCCTCACCGCGGGCGCCGGAGACATCGGCGCGGACCGCATCGTCGAGCGACCGAAGGTGCTCCAGCGGCCCGACGGCCGGTGGGTGATGCTCCTGCACATCGATACGGGCGACTACGCGTACGCCCGGGTCGGCTATGCCGTCGCCGACCGCCCGGAGGGGCCGTACGAGTACGTCCGCAGCGAGCGGCCTCTCGGCAACCTCAGCCGCGACATCGGCGTGTTCCAGGAAGACGGCGTCGGGTACCTGCTGTCGGAAGACCGCGATCACGGCCTGCACCTCTACCGCCTGCGCGAGGACCACCTCGGCGTCGACGGCATCGTGGCGACGCTTCGGCAGCAGGCGAACCCCGCCATCGGGTACGAGTCGCCGACGCTGGTGCGCCACGACGGCCGCTACTGGCTCTTCGGTTCCGACCTCACCGGGTGGAGCATGAACGACAACATGTACACGAGCGCGACGAGCCTGTCGGGGCCCTGGGACGACTGGCGCACCATCGCGCCGCCCGGCACGAACACCTTCGAGTCCCAGGTGAGTGTCGTCGCCCCCGTCGGTGACGCATTCGTCTACATCGGCGACCGCTGGGCGCCCGACGACCTCGCGGAATCCGCCGCGGTCTGGCTTCCGCTTCGCATCGAGGACGGGCAGGTCCGCCTCGAGTGGCGCGACGCCTGGAGCATCGAGGAGCTGAGAGCATGAGGGCCGCACTGCTGATGGACCCCGACCTGGTGCCGTTCGTCTTCAGCGAGCAGGAGACGCGGCGACTTTCCGAGACCCTCGACATCGACATGACGGATGCTGCGACCTCTCTCGACGAGCTTCGCGACGCCTCCCGCATCGAGCTGCTCCTCACCGGCTGGGGCGTCGTGCGACTCGGCGCGGAGCAGCTGGACGCGCTGCCGGCCCTGCGCGCCATCGTGCACTGGGGCGGCGGGATCGGGTTCCTGGACGAAGCGGCGTCGGCACGCGGCATCCATGTCTCGTCCGCCCGCGCCGCCAACGCGATCCCCGTGGCGGAGTTCACGCAGGCGATGATCACGCTCGCCGCGAAGGACGCGTTCTGGCTCTCGCGCCGCTACGGCGCCGAGCAGCGGTTCATCGCGCGTGAGGTGGCCGCCCCGCGTGCCGGGCTGTACCGCACCACGGTCGGGATCGTCGGCGCGTCGGCGATCGGCACGCTCGTCATCGCGAGACTCGCCGCGAGCGATGTGACAGTGCTGCTGTACGACCCGTACGCCACGCCCCAGACGGCAGCGGCGCTCGGCGTGGAGCTCGTCGGCGACCTCGCGGAGCTTGCGCGACGCAGCGACATCCTCTCGATCCACGCCCCCGAGATGCCCGCGACGATCGGGATGATCTCGCGCGACGTGCTCGCGGCGCTGCGTGACG
The DNA here is from genome assembly GCF_042267145.1 of Microbacterium sp. NPDC056044. Lineage (NCBI taxonomy): Bacteria > Bacillati > Actinomycetota > Actinomycetes > Micrococcales > Microbacteriaceae > Microbacterium > Microbacterium sp. NPDC056044. Next base: position 404,911 of record NZ_JBHJWZ010000006.1, read on the forward strand.
GTGCGACGGTGATCAACACCGCGCGGGGCGCGCTCATCGACCAGGACGCCCTGATCGCCGAGCTGCGGGCCGGCCGGCTGCGCGCCGTGCTCGATGTGACCGAGCCTGACGTGCTCGAGCCGGGGCACCCGCTGTACTCGCTCCCCAACGTGTTCCTGACGCCGCATCTGGCCGGCTCGATGGGCGTCGAGCTGCGACGTCTCGGCGAGGCGGCGACCGCCGAGGTGGAACGGTTCGTCGCGGGCGAGCCGTTCGCCCACCCCGCAGCCTCGGTCACGGCGCCGCCGCCCGCATCCCTGTCCTGAGTCCGTCCGCCGAGGAGCACCCGGTCATGGCCGTGATCAACAACCCCGTCCTGCGGGGCTTCAACCCCGACCCGTCGATCCTGCGCGTAGGCGAGGACTACTACATCGCGACGAGCACGTTCGAGTTCCACCCCAGCGTCCGCCTGCATCATTCGACCGACCTCGCCACCTGGACCACGATCGGCCACGCGCTCGACGACGGGTTCGATCTTCGGGGCATTCCGGACTCCGGAGGAGTGTGGGCGCCGAGCCTGTCGCACGCCGAGGGGAAGTTCTGGCTCGCGTACTCGATCGTCCGGTCGATGGACGGCGACGACAAAGACATCGACAACTACCTCGTGACGGCCGACGCGGTGACGGGGCCATGGAGCGCGCCGGTGCATCTGGGCTCGCGCGGCTTCGACTTCTCGTTCTTCCACGACCCCGACGGCAGGCACTGGATCGTCGGCGTGCAGTGGGACCAGCGACCCGAGCACCCGTCGTTCTCGGGACTCGTCGTCGAGCAGTACCTGCCCGACGAGCGGCGCACGACGGGCGACGCCATCACCATCTACCGCGAGGACGGACTCGTCGAAGGTCCCAACCTCTACCGCCTCGGCGACTGGTACTACCTGCTCATCGCGGCGGGCGGCACCGGCTGGAACCACGGCATCACGCTCGCGCGCTCGCGCGACCTGCTCGGGCCGTACGAGCGCGACCCGCGCGAGGCCGTGCTGACGACGCGCGATGCGCCGGGCCATCCGCTGCAGAAGGCCGGCCACGGTGAACTCGTGCAGACTCCGGAGGGCGACTGGCTGCTCGCGCACCTGGCGAGCCGCCCGACTCTGCACCTCGGCGAGCGGTACAGCACTCTCGGGCGCGAGACATGTCTGCAGCGCGTCGCGTTCGACGCCGACGGCTGGCTGCGGCTCGCCCATGGCGGACATCACGCGGCGGTCGAGGTCGCCGTGGGTGCCGCGACGGACGGGGCGGATGCCGCGATGACGGAGACGGATGCTGCAGCCGGCGTCCGTGAGTGGGTCGACGAGTTCGACGGGCCGGTGCTCGACTCCGCGCGGTGGTCGACGCTGCGCGCCGCGCTGCCGCCGCACGTGGCAGACCTGACCGGGCGACCGGGACGCCTGCGGCTGCGCGGCGGCCACTCCGCAGCATCCGTGTTCGATCAATCCATGATCCTCACCCGCGTCGAGGAGCACCGCACCGAGTTCGAGGTCGTCGTCGACGCCGAGCCTCGCTCACCGCGCGAGGCCGTCGGGCCGATCGCCTGGTACGACAGGTCGGGCTGGATCTGGCTGCAGGTCACGCATGACCGCGAGAACGGCCGCCACCTGCGCGTGGTGCGGCGCGACGGCTCGACGACGACGCGATCGGCTGCGGTGGCGGTGCCGGAGGGACCGCTGCGGCTGCGGGCCGTGCTGAACGGACCGGAACTCCGATTCTCGTGGACCGGCGCCGAAGGGGAGTGGGCGCCTGTTCCCGGCGCGTATCCGGCGTGGACGCTGTCGGACGACTACGGCCCGCGCCTGCGGTTCACAGGGCTCTTCGTCGGCGTACGTGCCGAGGACCTCGATGGGCGTGGCTGGACCGCGGATATCGCGTCCGCGCGTCTGCGCTTCACGCCGTGAACCGCTCCTGATCCGGGGTTGACGCGAACCCGCGGTTGTGGCATTCGTTAAGTGGCAAACGCTATCCACTCATCCCGCGCCGTTGTCGAGAACGGCGCAGACACAGAAGAGAGATCGATGAAGATCGCAAGACGACGTCGTTTGAACCAGGTGGTCGGGGCCTTCACCGCAGGGCTGCTCGTGCTCGGCGGTGCCCTCGTGGCCGCTCAGCCGGCAGCCGCCGAAGAGGCGCCCCTACCACCCGAGATCGTCCGCAGCGTCAGCGAGGCCGGGTTCTCGCACCCGGGTCTCGGCTTCACCGCCGACCACCTCGAGAACATGCGCACGCAGGTGCTCGCCGGGGTCGACCCGTGGAAGAGCTACTACGAGGCGATGTCGCAGACGCGGTATGCCGCGCGCGACTTCCGCGCAGAGAACTCCCAGCCCGGCACCGACACCCCGAAGAACGACGCCTACGCGAGCGCGGGCATGCGTTCCAGCGCGCTGCGCGACAGCCTCGGAGCGATGAGCCAGGCGCTGGAGTACGTCGTGACCGGCGATGAGCAGTACCGGGCCAATGCGCTGCACGTGCTGCGCACCTGGAGCAGCCTCGACCCGGCGAAGTACGCGTACTTCGCCGACGCCCACATCCACACCGGCGTGCCGCTGTACTACATGCTGATCGCGGCGGAGGTGCTGCGGGGCACCGAGCCGGTCAGCGACTCGCTCGGCGGGTACGACTTGCGGTGGACTGCGCAGGACCAGCAGCGCATCGAAGACAACCTCGTGCGCCCCGTGCTCGACACGTTCCTGTACTCCCCGAACCGGCTGTGGAACCAGCACCTGTACGGGGTGATCGGCATGGTCGCCGCGGCGATCTTCCTCGACGACGCCGATCTGTACGCCGAGCGCGTCGAGTGGTTCACGGTCAACGCGGGCTACGAGAGCGAGCACGACCTGTACGGCGGCGACGTCAACGGGGCGCTCGCATCGATCTTCCGGGAGGTCCCCGCGGACGCACCCGGCAACACCACAGGTCAGTCCTTCGTCCAGCACATGGAGATGTTGCGCGACCAGGCCCACGGGCAGGGCGACGTGGATCTGCTCGTCGCCATCGCGCGCCTCGTCGACAACCAGGGCACGACGCTCGACCCCGTTGCCGGCACCGTGTCGGACGGAGCGGACGCGGTCTCGCCGTACCGGTTCCTCGACAACCGCATCCTCGCGGGCGCCGACACGTTCGACGCCTTCATGATGGGCGAACAGGTGCCGTACATCCCGGCGAACGAGGGCGGCGCGATCTCGCAGGCGTATCGCGGCCGACTGCAGGATCCGCTCAGCGAGGCGTACCTGCAGTACCGCTACGTCGCCGGCGTCGACGTCGAGGCAGAAGCCCCCCACGTCGCCGCACTCTACGAGCACCGCGACGGGCCGCTGTACCGCTACGGCTCAGGCGTTCAGAACTTCTGGAACGACCGCGGCTCGGACTACACGGGCGCCGAGTACTGGGTGGCGTTTCCGCCGCAACTCGCCGAGGTGGAGGGCGCGGCCGCGCCGCTCGCGCCGAGCGCAGAGCTGTCAGTCGGCACCTTCGGGAAGCCGCTGGGCGCGGGAGCGCACGCCGACGTGGATGGTGACGGCACCGCATTCGTGCGGCTCGACGCCGCCACCGACGACGCCCAGGTGGCTGTGCGGCGCGCGGTGTGGTCGGACCGCAGCAAGACCTCCCTCGTCGGTATCCGGGTGCGCAGCGACGGCGTCGCGCGCCTCGAACTCGCCCGCACAGCGAGCGAGGCGCCGTTCGCCGAGGTGGTCGTCCCCGGCACCGGCGGGCAGTGGCGCTATGCGTGGGTCGATCTGCATCTCGACAAGACGCCGGGCGCGGTCGGCGACAACATCGTCTTCGTGAAGGCGACCGGCGGTGACGCCGCGGTCGACGTCGCCGGTGTGCTGGCGCAGGCGAACGGCGTGCTGACCCCGCCGGCGTTCGCGGAGTCCCCGGCGGTCGACGTCATGGCAGTGGCAGGCGAACCGTGGACGCGCTCATTCGCCACGACCGACGCGTCCGGAGGCGAGACCCGCATCGAATTGCAGAACGCTCCGGCGGGGATGTCGATCTCGGGGAACACGGCAAGCTGGACGCCTGCACGATCGGGGAGCGCGCAACCGGTGCTCGTTGCGTCCGACGACGCCTCGGTCTCCGTCCTTCCGGTGGCGGTGGCCGTCGCTCCCAACCGCCCCTCCGCGATCGGCAAGCTGCTCGACCGCATCGAGGGAACGCGCGAGCGCTACACCGCAGCATCCTGGCAGCGTGTGGAAGAACTGCATGCGCAGGCGAAGAAGGTGCGCAAGACCGCGGACTCGGCGACCTTCGGGGCGCTGCTCCAGCAGCTGGGGGAGGCGATCGACGGGCTCGAGGTGCTCAGCCCGCGTCTGGCGGACGGCACGCTCGATTTCTCGGGCGTCGTGACCGCACCGGGGCTGTCGCCGGCGCAGCTGGGCGCGCTCGTGGACGGCGACAACCAGACGTCGTGGGGCGATCAGCGCGTGAGCGGTATCGTCTTCGACTTCGGCGCGGGCTTCCGTGTCGCGTCGTCGGCGTTCGGCTTCCAGGCGCGCGACACCTTCCCCAACCGTGCCGAGGGTACGAACGTGTACGGCTCCGAAGACGGTGCGACCTGGACGCTGCTCACCGAGCGGCCGAATGCAGGACAGGATGCGTCGGTCGAATGGATCCCGGTGCGCGCGGACGTGCGCGACCAGCGGTTCCGGTTCCTCAAGTTCCAGGTGGACGAGCCCGGCGTGCCGTCCGACCCCGCGTACCCGGGTATCTGGAGCATTGCCGACATCCGGATCGACGGTGTGCGCAGTGAGGCGACTGGTGTCATGGACACCGTCTCGCTCGGATCGCCGGACGGTGTGGCAGGCCGGGTCGTGCCCGGTGACCGGGTGGAGGTGCGGATGACGGGGCCGGCGGGCAACACCGACCTGGCCGTCACCGTGCTGGGCGCACCGGCCCAGGTGACGTCGTCGGCGGCGGGCGACTGGGTCGCGACGGCGGTGATCCCGGCGAGCGCACCGGCGGGCGGGTCGGTCACGTTCGACATCCGCTTCACGACCCCGGACGGCAGGCCGGCCGATGCGATCGCTGCGACGTCGGACGGATCGAAGCTCTTCCTGTCGACCGACGTCGGGCTGGTGGACGACGCGTTCCGCGCGGCGCGGGTGCTCCGCCCGGACGGAGCGGTGGATACCGCGTGGACCCAGTACACCGCGAGGATGTTCGACGGCGATGCGACGACGCACTCCGACACCCGTCTGAACGCCGGCACCTACGGCAACGTGTGGGACCTGGGCACTGACAAGCGCGTCGCGCTCACGGGAGCCGAGATCCTCGTCCGGCAGGACGGGTACGGCACGTCCCGCATCGCGGACATGCGGCTGGAGGGCTCGAACGACCTCGAATCGTGGACGCGCCTCACGCCGGCCGCTCCCGCGAAGACGCTCGAGTGGCAGCGCTGGGCGGTGCAGGGCGACACTGCGTACCGCTACGTCCGCCTCGTCAACGGGCAGATCCTCGGCGTCGCCGAGCTGCGGCTGTTCGGGAGCGTGAGCCCCGCGCAGTGAGCCGTCGACGGGTGGGAGTTGCGGCTCGCGCGGGGCTCCCACCCGTCGTCCCGGGACGGCACGCTCCGCCCCGGGGCTCGTGCAGGGCCCGCGCAATGTCTCGAGTCGGGCGGCCGCGCTCACCCCGGTCGATACGCTCGAAATCATGGTGCGGGCGCTGAGCAAGAGGGGGCTCGCGGCGGCTGTGGTGCTCGCGGGCTTCGCCGGGTACGTCGACGGCTTCGCGTTCGTCTTCCTGGGCGGCTACTTCGTGTCGTTCATGACGGGCAACACCACCCGCGGAAGCGTCGAGGTGTCGCACCTCTCGCTCGAGAGCGCCGCATTCGCCTTCGCGCTGGTCGCCGCCTTCGTCGCGGGCGTGATGGCCGGCACGCTCGTTCCCGGTGATCGCGCGCGCGGGCAGCTGCGCGTGCTGCTCCTGATCCTCGTGCTCGTGTGCGCCGCCGCGCTCCTCGCCGGATTCGACGGGCGATGGGCGACGGGATGCTGCCTGGCGCTGGCGATGGGCGCCCTCAACACCGTCTTCGCGCGGGGCGGCCAGGTCGCATTCGGCGTCACGTACATGACCGGCGCGCTCGTGAAGGTCGGGCAGGGACTCGTCGGCGCGATGCGCGGCAACCCCGGCACGGGGTGGCAGCGCCACCTGCTGATGTGGGCGTCGATCGCGGTCGGCGCCGTGCTCGGCGCAGCGGCCTTCGCCTGGATCGGGCACGGCGCCCTCTGGATCATCGCCGCCGCGCTCGCCGCACTCCTGGCCGTCCGCGGTATCGCACGGCCGCGCCGCGCCCACCAGTCGGGCCCCACACGCCTCGCCCCGCCCACCTGAGCAATTTCCTCCGATCCGGCCCACCCACCCGCGCACCAGGCGTAGCGTGCGGTCATGACGCCTTCACCCGCGATCACCACGGCCGGCGAGCTCCGCGCATCGGGCCACACCTACCGGCCGGTCCGCGTCGAGATGCGCGAGAACCTGCTGGACGCCCTCGCGAACAACCGCGATCCGTGGCCCGGCATCCACGGCTTCGACACCACCGTCATCCCGCAGCTCGAGCGGGCGATCCTCGCCGGCCACGACATCGTCCTGCTGGGCGAGCGGGGTCAGGGCAAGACCCGCCTCCTCCGCAGTCTCAACGGACTGCTCGACGAGTACAGCCCGGTCATCGAGGGGTCGGAACTCGGCGAGCATCCGTTCCACCCGATTGCCCCAGCATCCATTCGCCGCGCCGGCGAACTGCAGGACGAACTGCCCATCACCTGGCGCCACCGCAGTGAGCGGTACGCCGAGAAGCTCGCCACCCCCGACACATCGGTGGCCGACCTCATCGGCGACGTCGACCCGATCAAGGTCGCCGAGGGGCGCTCGCTCGGTGACCCCGAGACGATCCACTACGGGCTCGTGCCGCGCAGCAACGGCGGCATCGTCGCGATCAACGAGCTGCCCGATCTCGCCGAGCGCATCCAGGTGTCGCTGCTGAACGTGATGGAGGAGCGCGACATTCAGATCCGCGGCTACGTGCTGCGTCTCGACCTCGACGTGCTCGTCGTCGCCACCGCGAACCCCGAGGACTACACCAACCGCGGCCGCATCATCACGCCGCTGCAGGACCGCTTCGGCGCCGAGATCCGCACGCACTACCCCCACACGATCGACGAGGAGATCGCCGTCATCCGCCAGGAGGCCGACCTGGTCGCATCCGTCCCGGCGCATCTGCTCGAGATCCTGGCGCGTTTCACCCGCAACCTTCGGGAATCGGATGCTGTGGACCAGCGTGCGGGCGTCTCCGCGAGGTTCGCGATCGCCGGCGCCGAGACCATCGCCGCGGCGGCCCTGCACCGCGCGACGCGCCAGCACGAGGAGGTCGCGGTGGCGCGCCCGGTCGACCTCGAGACGGCCGTGGACGTGCTCGGCGGCAAGATCGAGTTCGAAACGGGGGAGGAGGGCCGCGAGCGTGCGATCCTCGAGCACCTGCTGCGCACCGCCGTGGCCGACACGGCGCGGGCGCACCTGCGAGGCCTCGATTCGCGGGCCCTCGCGGATGCGCTGCACACCGGCGCGACGGTGATGACAGGCGAGCAGGTTCCCGCGGCCGAGGTGCTGGCGGCGATGCCCGTGCTCGGCGAGTCCGACCTGTACGACCAGGTGGCTGATCGTCTTTCGGCGGTGACGCCCGGCGAGCGGGCGGGCGCACTGGAGCTCCTGCTCGAGTCGCTGTACCTCGAGAAGAAGATCGGCAAGGACAGTGCGGGAGGCGAGACGGTCTATGGCTGATACGTCACGCGGAGGCACGTGATGCCCCGCTCGTTCCACCGCACCCCCGCACACACCTCCCGCTACGGCCGCTACGCCGGCGGCGACCCACTGGCGCCGCCCGTCGCCATCCAGTCCGCGCTCGAGGCGATCGGACGCGACGTCATGTCGGGAACCTCCGCCGAGCGCGCGATGCAGGAGTACCTGCGCCGCGGCGACCGCAACCGTCTCGGGCTCGACGACCTCACCCGGCGAGTGCGCGAGCGGCGTGCCCAGCTCACCCAGCGCCACCGCCTCGACGGCACTCTCGAAGAGGTCAAGCGGCTCCTCGATCACGCTGTGCTCGAGGAGCGCAAGCACCTCGTGCGCGATGTCAACCTCGACGACGACACCAGGGCGTTCGCCGAGATGCGGCTCGAGAACCTCCCCGCGAGCACCGCCGCCGCGGTCAACGACCTCGCCGACTACGACTGGCAGAGTCCGACCGCGCGGGCCGACTACGACCGCATCCGCGAGCTGCTCGGCCGCGAGCTGCTGGATCAGCGCTTCGCGGGTATGAAGAACGCGCTCGAGAACGCGACGGATGCCGACCGCCAGGCGATCCGCGACATGCTCAACGATCTGAACGACCTCCTCGAGAAGCGCCGGCTGGGCGACGACACGCAGGAGGACTTCGACGAGTTCATGCAGAAGCACGGGGATCAGTTCCCCGAGAATCCGCAGAACCTCGACGAGCTGCTCGACACGCTCGCCGAGCGCGCTGCCGCGGCGCAGCGGATGCTCAACTCGATGACGCCCGAGCAGCGCGACGAGCTGCTGAGCCTCGCCGAGCAGGCGTTCGGCTCGCCCGACCTCATGCAGTCGCTGTCGCGCCTTGACGACAACCTGCGTTCGCTCCGGCCGGGCGAGGACTGGTCGGGTTCGGCATCCTTCTCGGGCGACCAGCCGACGGGGCTCGGCGAGGCGACCGGGATCATGCAGGACCTCTCCGACCTCGATTCGCTGACCGACCAGCTCGGCCAGATGTACCCGGGCGCGCGCATGGACGACATCGATCTCGACGCGCTCGAGCGGCTCATCGGCGAGGACGCCGCCGTCAGCGCGCGCACGCTGCGCGAGCTCGAGCAGGAACTGAGGGATACCGGGATGCTGCAGCGCGCGTCCGACGGACAGCTCAGGCTCACCCCGCGGGCGATGCGGCAGCTGGGGCGCGCGTTGCTGAGGGACATCGCGACGCGGCAGTCGGGCCGCTCGGGCCGTCGTGAGACGCGGAACGTCGGCGCCGCCGGCGACCGCACCGGGTCGACGCGCGAGTGGGCGTTCGGCGACACCGAGCCATGGGACATCCCGCGCACGGTGTCGAACGCGGTCCTGCGGACCGTGCTCGACGGGGGAGAGGTGTCGGGTGGAGTGCGGCTCGACACGCGCGACGTCGAGGTGGTCGAGACCGAAGTGCGCACGCAGGCCGCCGTCGCGCTGCTGGTGGACACATCGTTCTCGATGGCGATGGACGGACGCTGGGTTCCGATGAAGCGCACTGCACTCGCGCTGCACCACCTGATCTCGACGCGGTTCCGCGGCGACAAGCTGCAGCTGATCGCGTTCGCCCGTCACGCCGAGGTGATCGACATCGAGCAACTCACCGCGAAGGACGCCGTGTGGGACAAGGGCACGAACCTCCAGCACGCGCTGCTGCTCGCACAGCGCCACTTCCGCAAGAACCCGACGGCGCAGCCGGTGCTGCTGATCGTGACCGACGGTGAGCCCACGTCGCACCTGAGGCCGGACGGGAGCGTGTTCTTCGCGTACCCGCCGGATTCGCGCACGGTCGCGGTTACCGTGCGCGAGCTCGACAACGTGCAGCGGATGGGTGCGCAGACGACCTTCTTCCGCCTGGGGGAGGACCCTGGACTGGCCCGGTTCATCGACGCACTCGCGCGGCGGGCCGGCGGACACGTGGTCGCGCCCGAGCTGGACGACCTGGGTCGCGCGGTGGTGGACAGCTACCTCGGGGCGCGGCACAGCGGGCGCGGGGCGCCCGAGGACTTCGGCGACATGCTCCACGGGCGCTCGTGGTGGTGGTGAGGAACGAGCATGACCGAGAACACGCAGGCAGTCGTGGTCGTGACGGTGTTCACGCCGCGGCCGGAGGCCGAGCGCGACCTCATCGAGGCGCTGCGCGACTACGTTCCTGACGTGCATCGCGAGGAAGGGTGCCTCCTGTACGCCATCCACGACGCCGATGACGGGACGATCGTGCTGATCGAGAAGTGGGCCTCGCGCTCGGACCTCGACCGCCATGACGAGAGCCCGGGGCTCGCCGAGCTGGACCGCAGGATCGCTCCGTTCGTCGCCGCACCGACGACGTGGACGACGATGACCCCGCTTCTCGCCGAGCTCGGCCCCGCCGCCGCGCTCTGAACGGCGGGCGCTTCGGGTGGCCGTCGGCGCGGCGGTTCACGCGCGGATGTTGCGCTTCACGGCCGCTCGACGCCGCGCGGTGCCGACCCCGTCGTCGTGGGCGGCGCCGGGGGCGCAGCATCCATTCCCCCGATGCTCTTCGCCGAGGCCACCGCGAGCAGGGTCAGCGCTTCGTGGTCGGCCGAGCCCGGCGGCGCGGTGAGGACGGTCAGCTGCACGCCGGGCTCGCCGACCAGGTCCAGTCCGTCGAAGTGCAGCGTCAGGTCGCCGACGAGGTGGTGATGGAAGCGCTTGACTCCGCTGTCGTGGTGCCACACGTCGTGTTGTCCCCACAGCCGCCGGAACTGGTCGTTGCGGGTCGACAGTTCGCCCACGAGGTCGTGGAGTGCCTTGTCGTGCGGATCGCGCCCGGCCTCGGTGCGCAGTTGCGCGACGTTGATGCGCGCGATGCCGTCCCAGTCGGGGTAGAACCGCCGTGCGACCGGCTCCAAGAAGATGAAGCGCGCGAAGTTCGGCGGCGATGTCGTGGCGCTCGTGATCATCTCGTCCATCAGAGCCCCGCCCAGCGCGTTCCAGGCCAGTAGGTCCGTGCGCCCGTTGCCGATCATCGCGACGGCAGACTCCAGCGAGTCGAGCAGCCACCGCATGCTCGGCGACATCTGCCACGCTTTCGCCGGCTCGGCGCGCGTGCGGCGGGCGGCGCCGCGGCTCATCTGGTCGGCCATGCGGTACAGGTACTCGCGTTCGGCGTCGTCCATCTGGAGCGCCCGTGCAAGTCCGTCGAGCACTGCCGTCGAGGCTCCGCCGATGGCTCCGCGCTCCAGGCGGCCGTAGTACTCGACGCTGACGCCGGCCAGCGCGGCGGCCTCGCCCCGCCGCAGCCCCGGAACTCGACGATCCGTACCGCGCGGAAGACCCACCTGTTCAGGCTCGATACGGGCGCGGCGCGACTTCAGAAACTCGCGAACCTCGGAACGGTCGTCCATGCACACAGGGTAGGTCGGGCGGGCCGTCGACCGGGATGCCCTGCCAGGGCACGTCAGCTCAGGGACTCCCGCCCGCGTGAGCATCGGCGTTGCCTGGAGACATGATGAACCGACTGGCCGCCCACCTGGACGCGATCGTGGTCACCCTGGGCCGAGTCCTTCTCGGGCTCGTCGGAGGCTATGCCGACGACCCGGGGGAGAGCGCGGGCGAAGAAGAGGCAGCGTGGCGATGATCGGGAACGACAGGATGCCTCGGCCCGGCCAGCGCCGGTGACGATCGGCGCCCGCGTCGACCGGTGTGATCCTCGCGCCGCTGCAGCGCTGCGCTCGGACGGCGAGGCCGCCACGCGGGCTCCTCACGCGAGGAGCCCGCGCCGTTCGTCAACCGGACGCGCCCTTGCGTGGCTTGATGAACGCTCGTGACTCCTGGCTCGCGCGCTTCTCGGCGCGCTTCTCCTTCGGCGACGACTGAGCGACCTTCTTCGTGTCGCGTGCTCGCGGTGATCGGCCTGACATGCGGACTCGCTTCCCCTGGTTGGCTGGCGGGTGAACCCATGACCATAGCGGTCTTCCGAGGAAAGTCAACTCGGGTCGGTGCGCGAAGAAAAAACCGCTGACTTGCCTTTTTCTGGAAGCGGGCTATGGTGATGGCCATGACCCCGATGACCCACCCTCACAGCGCCGAGCGTCTCACCGACGCCTCCGTGGTGACGGCAGTGGTCGACATCGCGGGCGCCCGTCACGAGGTGCTGCCGCCCCGGCGAAGCCACGCGGATGGTCTGTCCGTGCAGTCCAACCGTCGCGTCGCGCCCCCGTGATGACCGATCCGAACGATCGGTCAACCGGACACACCCCGCGTCGCACCTGCGGCGCTTTTTTGTACCCCGAGGAGCATCCATGCCCATCGAAACCACCGAACCCGTCCCTCTCGCCGGCGTGCAGCGCGCGCTCGAGCGGCAGCTCGAGGAACGGCTGGCCGTCCTCCAAGAGCTCGAGCCGTTCGCTCTGCCGAGCGTCGATCCTGTCGCCTACCAGTCGGCGGCGTCCCACCGCATCGCGATCGAGCAGATCACCGCGGCGCTCAATCGCATCAGCCACGGCACGTACGGGAGCTGCACCCGGTGCGGAGCACAGATCGCCGCCGCGCGGCTCGAAGTCCTCCCCTACGCCGCCGCGTGCTTCGAGTGTCAGAGTCATGCCGAAGCCGCGTAGTCGCAAGCCCTTCGCCATTCCGTCCGTCCCGCCGGTCGCTGTCGCCGGGGTGCATCCTGCAGCAGCGACCTCGTACACCGCCCGCGTCCTCGTTCGAGCCGGTGCACTCCTGCGTCCGCGCGGAGATCGTCGCGTCGTGCATCGCCGACTGGTCGATCGTTCCTCCGAGACGCCGCGAGCCCAGGCGGTTGCTCCGGCCGCTGCGCACGCCGGTCCCGCGAGCACCTTCCACGGCGCCACTGCCCGTTTCGTCGCCCTCGGCTGAACCCTCTCGCTCGCCGAGTTCGGCGACTTCGTCCGTCAGCACCTCGGCAGATTCCGCAGGGGTGGCACGAGCGCACTCGGTCTTCCATCATGGTGACGTGGGCGCGACGGGGAGCGCTCAGGCACTCCGCGGCATCGCCTGCTTCCGGCGGCGCTGTCGAAGGACGCCCGCAGACCTGTCGGCACGCCTGCGATGAGGAAGGGGATCACTCATGAACGGAAACGGATGCCGCGTGCCCGGCGCCGTCGTGATCGCGGCGTCGGTCCTCGCACTGTCGGGGTGCTCGCTGATGATCCCCGTCGGGCCTGAGACCAGCGAGGAGCGCGACATCAGCGACGTGTCGCATGTCGTGCTCGAGACTTCCGGTGATCTCGTCGTGTCCGAGGGGGAGCCGGCGCTCACGGTGCACGCGCCGGAGGGGATGATGGACCGCCTCACCTCCGATGTGAGCGACGACACCCTCGTGCTGGACACCACTCCCGGCTTCACGATGGGGGTGGGCGACGTGCGGTACGACCTGACCCTGCCCCGGTTGGAGCGGATCGAACTGAACGGCTCGGGTGATGTCGAGGCGACGGTCTCGGTCGCCGGCACCGTTCAGCTCGACATCGATGGCTCGGGCGACGTCGACTGGTCGGGCCTGGCGGCCGATCGCGTCGAGGTGCGCATCTCGGGGTCGAGCGACGTCACCCTGACCGGCTCGGCCACCGAGCTCTCCATCGACCTGGAGGGCAGCGGCAACGTCGACGCCGAAGGGCTCGAGGCGCAGGATGCCGTCGTCACCATCTCGGGGGCGGGCGAGGTCGATGTCTCGGCGAGTGCCAGCCTGTCGGTCGACCTTTCGGGCAGTGGCCGAGTCACGTACTCCGGCGACCCGAGCACGGATGTGCGCGTGTCGGGCTCGGGAGATGTTGTGCGCCGCTGAACGACCCGCACGTTTCGGTGGACGCGACGGCGGGAGTCGAACCCGCAACGCACCCGGGTATGAACCGGTGCCCGGGACCGCCCGGATCGCCGCGATGACACCACGCTAGACGCCGGGTGCGTGGATCGCCGGTGAGTGTCGGAGCGTGTCGGGCGATGACGAGATGTGACGCGCCCCGAGCCCTCTCGGCAACGCGCGGCCGAGGCATCCGTCAATGTCCGTCGTGGGTGACGACGGGGAGAACCGTGCCGTCGGCGTCGAGGAGTGCCGCGCCTTGGCAGACGCCGAGCGCGGGCACGACCACGAGCGTCACCAGCGCTGCGGAGCCGATCAGGCCCCACAGACTCGACCGCGGGGACGGATGCCGCGTGCCCTGCACGATCCCGCAGGCCACGGTGACTCCGAGCCCCACCAGGAGAGCCACCGCGAGGATGCTCGCACGCCCTGGGGCGGTCGCGAGCAGCGCCACCGCGAGGCCCACCCCGGCGAACAGGATGGCGACGGCAACCCGCGGCGTCGGTGTGCGGTTGAGATAGAGGCTCGTGGCGCCCCACCCCAAGGCGCTCAGCCCTACCGCGACCGACAGCGCACCGAGCACCCGCGAGAGTGGGTCGGCCTGCACGGCCATGATCGCCGCGGCTCCGAGTGCGACCGTGACGAGCCCGAAGCCCCAGGCGGCCACGGCCACCCACGACGGGGCGCGGCTGATGCGCCCCGTCGTGGGTGCCTCGGTCATGGCGGTCACGCCGTCGCGACCTGCGACGAGCGCTCGGCGGCCAGGCCCACGCCGAGCAGCACGATGGCGCTCGCGAGGTGCAGGAAGTGGTCGGGCGCGTTGAGCGCGAGGATGTTCGCCGGCGTGCCGACGAGGAAGAAGCCGACGACACCCAGCAGCAGGTACGCGGCGCCGACCGTGATGTTGACGATCTTGGCCGGCCGCGCGCCGGCGATGCCGGCGATCAGCAGCGCCGCTCCGATGAGCAGGTGGGCGACGTTGTGCAGCGGGTTGACCTCGAAGATGCCCAGGAGCAGCCCGCCCTCGGTCGCGATGAAGCTGACCGGACCGGTGACGAAGAACCCGAGAAGGCCGACGAGGAGGTAGACGGCGCCGAAGACCGTGGCGACGATGCGATTCGGTGACGAGCCCATGAGAGACCTCTCTTTCCCAGCGGCGATCTGCCGTGCTGTGAGAGTTGTTCGGGGCGCGTAGGGAATTGGATGGGATGTCGCGGGGAACGGAGTTGCTCGCTGGGCCGCGGCGTTTCGTCTCGCACCGCTCGCTCGCGCCCGGAGCCGGCGGGGCGGTGTCGGCGCGCCCGGGTACGCTGGCCCGGACATGGGGGAGCGCGTGAAGCCGGCGGGGGAGCCTCGACGGCTGTCGAACTACGGTGAGGGCACCGACCTGCTCGTGGCACTCACCGAGGCCATCGCGTCCGCGCGCACCCGCGTGTGGGTCAAGGTGCCGTGGTGGGATGCCTCCCCGGTCGCGCGGCGCCTGCTCGACGCAGTGCTCGCCGCCCACCGACGTGGCGTCGACGTCAAGGTGCTGTTGCGCCCCGAGGCCTCGAACGACGCGATCCTCCGCGAACTCCGCACTGCCGACGTATCCGTCGTACTAGTCCGGTACATCCACGAGAAGGAAGTCCTCAGCGACGACGTCGCGATCACCCACTCGATGAACTTCACCGCCGCCGAGATCGGCCGCAACCAGAACTCCGGGTTCCTCCACACCGACCCGGCGATGGCCGACGCCGTCGAGCTCGGCTTCACGTCGCTCATCGACAATGCGAACGCGGTCGCGCACGGCGACGAGGCGTGGACCGCAGCATCCACTCTCATCCCACCGGCCCTGCAGAAGTACCTCGACAGGTTCGACCGGCTGAACCCGCTGCAGTCGAAGGCGGTGCCGGCGGTGCTGTCGACGAGCGGGCACGTGATGGTCGTCGCGCCGACGAGCTCGGGCAAGACGCTGATCGGCGAGGTCGCGGCGCTGCGGTCCATCGTGTCTGACGGCAAGCCGGCGGTGTGGCTGCTGCCCGCACGCGCGCTCGCCGCGGAGGTCGCCGAGATCGTGCGGCGGTGGAATGCGCACGGCATCCGCACCATCGAGCTGACCGGCGAGACGAACATGTCGAGCGACGCGGTGCGGCAGGCGCAGCTGTGGGTGGCGACCACCGAGAAGTTCGAGGCGCTGTACCGGCGCGCGTCGCTGAAGGACGTCATCGGACGGATCGGATGCCTCATCATCGACGAAGTCCACCTCGTGGGCGACCCGACTCGGGGTGCCACGCTCGAGTCGCTCATCGCACGGCTGCGCGTCGCCGAGGGGCGCACGCGGATCGTCGCGCTGTCGGCGACCGTGTCGAACGCGGAGGAGCTGGCGGCGTGGTTCCACGCCGACCTCGTGCGCTCGGCCTGGCGGCCGACGGTGCTGACGACGCAGCTCGTTCCGTACGACGCGCCGACGCAGGGCAAGCGCGAGCAGTACGAGTCCGCGAAGGACGAGATGGTCGTGCCGCTCCTGCGGAGCCTGGTCGGCGACGACCTCGGCACGGCCGGAGACAACTCACCGGGATCCAGCGCGGTCGTGTTCTGCGGCAGCAAGGCCGCCGTCCTCCGCACCGCCGCACGCGCGGCCGGGGTGCCGCACTTCGGCGTCGAACTCGACGCGCTCGTCGAGGCGTGCTTTCGCCGGGGCGTCGGCATCCATTTCCGTGATGCACCGCGCGCGAATCGGGCGCTGGAGGCGTTCCGATCGCGGCAGCTGCGAGTGCTCGTCGCCACGTCAGGGCTGTCGACGGGCGTGAACACGCCCGCGAAGTTCGTTATCATCCGCGACCTCGAACTCGGGATGACGCCGCTCGAGGTGAGCCAGGCCCAACAGATGTTCGGGCGGGCCGGGCGCGCGGGACAGGAGCCCGAGGGCTTCGGATTCATGCTCGTGCCGCGCGCCGAAGAGGGTGCGTGGAAGCTCAAGCTCAGCGACGGATACGCGGCGAACAGCCGCATCACTGCAGCGCTGGGCGACGCGGTGCTCGCAGAGCTGCTGCTCGGCTCGGTCGTCGACCGCGAGACCGCTCGGTCGTGGTTCGCGCAGACGCTCGCGTTCGCGCAGAACCGGTCGGCGGTCGACCTCGACTCGGTGGTCGACGACCTGCTGCGTCGCGGGTTCGCGACCGAGGTCGACGGGCGGCTCGCTCCCACCGAGATCGGTGTGCTGACCTCGCGCCTCATGATCGACGTCGCGTCGGCCGGTGCGCTGCTGGTCGCGCTGAAGTCGCTGCCGCTTCCGGCGACGGCCGACGAAGCCGAGGAGCTCGTGCTGCAGACGGTCGCGACCGCCACCCTGTCGCTGCGCGAGCGACCCGTCAACGAGCGCACGCACGCCGACTACGTCGACGAGCTGCTGCGGGGCTGGTCGCCGCGGGTCGCCGCCCGCGCCGGCGAGTGGTTCGGCGCGCGCGTCTGCATGGCGGCCGCGCAACTCGTGCTGCGCGCGCCCGCCCGCACCCGCGAGAACCCGCCGGTGGGCGTGTCGATGGCAGAGCTCCGCCGCGCGGCCGAAGACCTGCCTCGCTACCTCGCGTGGGTGGCAGCGCTCGGCTACGCGGACGCCTCCACCTGGGCGCCCGCCGTCGCCGGCGACCTCGCCCGCCGGCTGACGTGGTGGCACCTCTCACCGCACCCGCAACGCGGGTCGGGTCGCTTGCTCTGGATGCTGGAACGGATGCTGCAACCCCAGCACCACCGCGAGCACCTGCCTTCGCTCTGGCGACGGGCGCGGGCCGCCGGGTTCGCGTCGCCCGACGGCATCAACGCGCGGCCGCGAGGGGTGGACGTGTCGGCCGAGGGGTTCGCGGAGATCGTGGGTTCGCGGGCGGACTTCGACGTTGCACCGCTGGTGGATCTTGAGCTGACCTATCGCACGTCGAACGCGCAGGCACGTGTGACCGCGCTGAGCAACACCGGGGCCAGCCGGGCGATCGCCACGTCGAGGCCGGCGGCCGGACCGATCGACCTGGTGCTGCCGGCGCGGTCGGCGGGCCGGCTCGCGGCGGACGTGTTCCTCTACACGCGGGACGGCGACTTCGGCTACGCGAATCTCGTGGCGGACGTCCCGGAGGGTGTGGGTTCGGGCACACCCGTCGAGGAGGCGGTGCGGCTGCTGGGCGACCTGCCCGAGGTCCACGCGGTGCTGAGCCACGCGCGCGGGGTGCGGCGATTGTTTCAGGGTGAGCGGAAACGGCTGCTCGGCAGCATTCGTCCGCTCATCGCCACCGACCCGCGACTCTGGCCGATCGCTCTGGCGCTGTCTGAGCAGCACAGCGAACCCGACGCGGCAGTGGTCGCGCTGCGGACCAACCTGCGGTCGCTGCTGCGGCGCTCGGACCGCACCGACCTCCGGTCGCCGCACGCGGTGCTGCACTCGCGCGAGGCGTCAGAGGCAGAGGTGCAGGTGACCCTCGCGGCGCTGCTCGCGGCGCTGCCGTTCGAGGCCGGCGTCGCGACGGCAGACGGGCACCCGCTCGCGGTCGTCCAGGTGGGGGAGCGATGGGCGCTCGCCGGCCCGCTGCACGCGCAGCCGGGGCGGATCGAGCCGCTGATCCCGGCCGTGCTGCCGCGCCAAATCGAGACAGTGGCGGTGCCGGCGGCGTCGGTGGCCACGGTGGCAGAGCCGCGGTGCGCGTGGATGACGGAGTTCGCCGGGCGGACGCCCGACGACGTCTTGACCTCTGTCGGACCTCCGTCGTAGGGTCGCAGGCGTGTCATTCGTGAACGATGACGTGCGCGCGTCTCTCCGCGCCGTCAACCCAAGGAGCCAATGCTCGGCGATCCGCTGAGTATTCGCGGTCGACGCTGTCGGCCGACCTTGATCGATTCACCACCCCTGCGGTCGACCCCGCACGGCTGATACGAGAGACGGCACGATCATGCACGAATCCCTCTGGAGCGCCCGGCGTTTCCGCGAGTTCCTGACCCTTCTCCGCGGCGGCGGCATGTTCGCGCCGCCCATCGACGACGAGGAGCGTGACGCGTTCCTGCGGCAGGCGCGCGTGCGGATCGTCCCCGATGTGCAGCGCCGGGTGCTCGCTGACGTCGGGGCGACGGTGGATCCCGACGGAATCGCGGTCATCGCGTTCGAGATGCTCGAGGACTGCGCGTTCGACAGTCGCCGCACCTGGCTCCTCGCCAGCTCGGATCCGTGGCGGTACCTCGCCGATCTCGTCGCGCGCGATGTGGCGGGCGCCTATGGAGAGTCGGTGAGGCGCGGCGGCGATGACGACGAGCTCGCGGGGATCCTGAGCGCCAGCACGAGGCCCGAACTCGAAGCGGGTGCGTCCGACTAGCAACGGGCGGGCGATAGAGACGGATGCCGCGGACCGGCGTGAGCCGTCGGTTCGGGGCGTTTCGTCTCGCTCGTTCGCTGCTTGCTCATCGAGAGTGCATCCGAATGCGCCTCCTCAGCGGAATCACACTTCGAGAGAAGACTCTCCCGCGCGCGGCGCCGCGCGGATAGCGTGGTCGCGATCGCGACCCCGATCACGTGATCCGGCGACGCCGCCGGACGAACAGGGGAGTCCGTGGACGACGAGGAAGAGCGCGAGCTGTGCGGCCGGTTCGCCGCCGGCGACGAGCGCGCCCTCGAGCAGATCTACCGCCGCTGGTCGCCGATCGTGTTCACCCTCGCGCTGCGAGTGCTCGGCGACCGAGGCGACGCCGAAGACGTGACGCAGAAGACCTTCGTCTCGGCGTG
Organism: Microbacterium sp. NPDC056044; assembly: GCF_042267145.1. NCBI lineage: Bacteria > Bacillati > Actinomycetota > Actinomycetes > Micrococcales > Microbacteriaceae > Microbacterium > Microbacterium sp. NPDC056044. Next base: position 424,259 of record NZ_JBHJWZ010000006.1, read on the forward strand.
GACATCGCGCGCCTCGTACGACCCGGCGAAGGGCCGGCTGTCGACGTGGCTCGTGACCATCACCCGCCGCCGCATCGCCGACACCCTCGACGCGCGCCGGCGCGTGCGCGAGCTGCACGAGAAGCTCCAGCGGTTCGCGGTGAGCGACGAGCCGATGTCGTCCGAGATCGACCTCGGCGACCGGCTGCTCCTCGCCGACGAGATCGACCACCTCGAGCCCGACGCGCGGCGCGTCGTGCGGCTGGCGTTCTACGACGACCTCACCCACCAGCAGATCGCCACGCGCCTCGACATGCCGCTGGGTACCGTGAAGAGCCACATCCGCCGAAGTCTCACCCGGCTGCGCGACCGATTGGAGGTGCCCGATGTCGCATCTTGACCCCGAGCGCCTGGCGCTGGCCGCCGTCGGAGACGCGCTGACGGATGCTGAGCAGCAGCACCTCGCGACGTGCGACGCCTGCTCACTCGAGCTCGCGGAGCTCGAGCACACGGTCGCGGTCGGCCGCTCCACCGTCACCCTGGGCGAACTCGAAACGCCGCCGGAGCGCGTCTGGGACCGCATCCGCGACGAGGTCCGGGCGCAGCCGGAGGCCGCAGCATCCGGGATCCCCGTCGATGTCGCCGTCGCCTCTCCACCGGCCGTCGCGGAGAACCGACCGGATCGGCGTCCCGCGCGACGGAGGGGATGGATGCTGTTCGCCCTGGCGGCGAGCATCGCCGCGGTGCTGGCCGTCGCCGGCGTGTGGAACCTCGTGCGAACGACGCAGCCGGTCGAGATCGCGTCGGCGACCCTCGACGCCTTCCCGGATCACCCCGGCGCGGTCGGCACCGCCCAGGTGACCGAGCTCTCGGACGGCGAGCGCACGCTCACGGTGAGTCTCGACGACTTCGATGAGAGCGGCGGGTTCCGCGAGGTCTGGCTGATCACCGCGGATGCCTCCGACCTGGTCAGCCTCGGCGAGCTCGACGGCAAGAAGGGCACGTTCGTCGTCCCGGCCGACGTCGACCTGCGCGACTACGTTCTCGTCGACGTGTCCCAGGAGCCGCTCGACGGCAACCCCGCCCACTCCGGCGACTCGATCGTGCGCGGGCAGCTCGAGTTCGGCTGACACCGTTCGCGGCGGCGTGGTGCGGCCTGGGCGGGCCACGCCCGAGCCGAGAACGAACTCGTGGCCGCTGCATCCATCCCCGCGGTTCCGTGCGAATACCTCTACGGCACCTTCCGATCGGACCGTGCCGGGCATCGCATCGAAGGAGATCGGAACCATGAAGAAGTCTCGCCTGGCCGTCGCGGCGGTCGCCGCCCTGGCGCTCGTCCTCACGGCCACGCCCGCGCAGGCTCACGGCGGCTCTGCCCCCGCCGGCACGATCGTCGACGTCGCGGTCGCCGCGTCCGGCGGCGGCACTCCCGACAACAACCCGTGGGACTACGACATCCTCGTTCAGGCGGTGGTCGCCACCGGGCTCACCGGGGCACTCGCCGACACGAGCAAGACCTACACCGTGTTCGCGCCGAACGACCGCGCGTTCCTGCGGCTCGTGACCGACCTCACCGGCACCGCGCCGGCGAGCGAGGCGGACGCGCTGGCGGCCATCACCTCGACGTTCACGGCCCAGCAGATCTCGAACATCCTGCTGTACCACGTGGTCGCGGGCAAGAAGCTCGGCCTCGTGAAGATCATCACGGCGGGCTCCCTGACCATGGCCAACGGAGGCGTCGTCCAGCCGCGCGGCATCAAGCTGCGCGACGAGACACCGGCGCTCTCCGACCCGCGGCTGGTGGTCTGGGCGATCAACATCCCCGCCAGCAACGGCGTGATCCACACGATCGACCGCGTGCTGGTTCCCGCCTCCTGACGAAACGCAGTGGTGCCGTGGTGGGTGTCGATGACGCGAGGGCGGTCCGCCACGGCCACCACGGCGGTGTGGAGGTGGATGCCTCGGCCCGCAGCATCCGTCACCGTCACGCAGGGTGAGGATCCGCGGTCGGTACGCTGAAATCGTGCGCGATGAGGCAGCCGGCGGCGGATCACCTTCTGCTCCACCGTCGGGCGAGGTGCTGCGGCTGCCGGGGTTCGCGTATTTCTGGAGCGCGACGACGATCAGGGCGTTCGGGGGAGCGATCGCGGGGGTCGGGTTCCAGATCCTCATCGTGACGGTCATCGAGGCCACCCCGATGCAGATCAGCGTCCTGAGCGCGCTGAGCGTGGTGCCGTACCTGTTCCTCGGGCTGATCATCGGGGCGCTGATGGATCGCTGGCGTCGGCAGCGAGCGCTGGTGCTCACGACGATCGGGCGGGCGCTGGCCCTCGCCTCGATCCCGGCTCTGCTGCTTCTCGACGCACTGAACTTCTGGTCGCTGGCAGCCGTGATCCTGACCATCGGCGTGCTCACGCTGTTCACCGATTCCGCCGCGCAGCCGCTGCTGCCGCGCATCGTCCCGCGTCGTTCGCTCGTGATGGCGAACGCTCGGCTCGGCCAGAGCGAGACCGTCGCGGCGACAGCGGGCCCGGCCCTCGGCGGCGCGCTGATCAACCTGCTCGGCCCATCGATCCTGTTCGCCCTCGACGCGCTCATCAACGTCGTCGCCGCGTTCCTTCAGTCGCGCATCAAGGTCGTCGAGCCCCGGCCGGAGCCGCGCGCCGCGGGACGCCACGTGGGGCACGACATCGCCGAGGGCATGCAGTACACGTATCGGCACCCGACGCTGCGGCCGCTCGCTCTGTCGGTGCACGTCTGGTTCCTCGGCAACAGCATCGTGTCGACCGTGTTCGCCGTGTTCGTGCTGCGCGAGCTCGATCTGCCGTCGTGGGCCTACGGCGTCGCCCTGGGCGTCGGCGGCGTCGGCGGATTCCTCGGAGCGATGATCGCGCCCCGCGTGGGCTCATGGCTCGGCGCCGGGCGGGCGATCCTGGTCGGGCGGGCGCTCGTCGTCATCCCCTGGGTGCTCCTCGCGGTGGCGCCGCTGTCCGCCGACAGCGGCGTCGCCGTCGTCCTGGTGGCGGTCTCGGCGTCGCAGTTCCTCTACGGCTTCGCGATGGGCATCGAAGACACCAACGACATCTCGTACCGGCAGGGGGTGGCGCCCGACGGGATCCAGGGGCGGATGAACTCCACGATCCGGACCGTGAACAGGATCGTCTTCTTCGTCGGCGCCCTGCTCGCCGGGGTGCTGATGACCTCGTTCGGCTACCAGGTCACCATCGCGATCGGGGCCGTGGTGTTCGCGATCGCTGCGCTCGTCATCGTGTTCTCCCCGCTGCGGGATGCCCGGCACGAGGACCACGCGGAGCTGCGCTGAGTCGCGCGGGCGCGGTGTCGGGCCTGTGTGATGCGGGCGCTGCGGCGCCCGGCGCTGTGTAGCGTGAGGGGCACTGCCGAGAGGGGGACCGGTGCCGTCGACCATCGCGTCGTTCCCGCTGCTCGGCATCGTGCTGGCGGTCGGCTCGGCGGCCGTGCTGGCGCTCGGCAACATGATGCAGGCGCGCGGGGTGCGCCGCGACACCGCCGGAACCCTCGGCGCCAAGCAGTTCTTCGCCCTCCTGCGCAACGGGCCATGGGTCATCGGCGCGCTGCTGATCGGCGCGGCGGTGCTGCTCCAGCTCGCGAGCCTCACGTTCGCACCGCTCATCGTCGTGCAGCCGGTCGGGGTGGTGGCGCTGGTCTTCGCGTCGCTGCTCACGGCCCGGGCGACGCACAGACGGCCCTCGCGCCAAGAGGTCCGCGCCATCGCGACCAGCGTCATCGGGGTCGGCGCCTTCGTCACCGTCGCCGCCCTGGTCAGCACGCAGCGCACGATCCAGGACAGCCAGCTCATCGCCGTCCTGCTGACACTCGCTGTCGTGCTGGTGGTCGCGATCGTCCTGGCCGTCGTCGCGCGGGGACACCCCGTGCCCGCCGTCCTGATCGTCATCGCCGCCGGCGTGTTCTCGGGCTTCGTCGCGACGCTCGGCAAGACCGTGATCCTGCGGGTGCAGACGGTGCTCCACGACCAGGACTACCGGTTCGACTCCTCGAACGTGCTGACCCTCGCGTGCCTGATCGGCATCGCGGTCTCAGGCGGTCTGTCGATCTACCTCGTGCAGCGCGCCCACACCGTCAATTCGCCTGAAGTCGTCGTCGGCGGGCTCACCGTCATCGACCCCTTCGTCGCCGTCGTGCTCGGCATCACGATCCTCGGCGAGGCGACCGGGGCGCCGTGGTGGACGCTCCTCGTGCTGGCGGCCGCCGGCGCAGTGGCGGTCTGGGGCGTGTTCGACCTCGCCCGGGCGCAGCAGGCGTCCGATGCGATACCCGAGAGCTGAGACGAAGACGGATGCTGCGCCCCTGGGTTCTGCCTCGCTGGGGGATGCGACGACCGCAGGTCGCCTCAGCGGGACCCGAAGCGGGACGCCAGACGGAGGAGGGTCGGCAGGCCGCGGGAGCTCGCGCGGGTGCCGGTGAGTCGCTCGATCACGGGGGTGGCGTTGCCCTGGCCGTCGATGTCGTTGCGGACGAGTGCCCAGCCTGGCCCGGCGTCGACGATCGAGCAGCTGCCGAGGCCGGTGAGACGCACCGCGTCGGCGGACTGCGGGTCGACGGTGCCACCGCCGTGGAGAGAGAACTCGTGCCGGCGCGGGTCGGGCGCCGCGCCGTGCGCGTCGACGACGGCGAGCAGGTCGGCCAGCGGGATCCAGAGGATGTCGCGCTCCTGGCCGGACCGAGCGGCGATCGCCTCGGCGGCGCTCGCGACCACCTCGGCCGGGTCGTCGGAGTCGAACACGACCGTGCCGTTGCTCTGGAACATCTGCACCTCGGGGCACCCGGCATCGGCGAACCCGGCTACGATGTCGGCGGTGGACGGGTGGCCGCGCTGACCCTGGTTCACGTTCCGCATGAAGGCGACGCACCGCATACCCCGAGGGTAGGGGAGGGGGCGGACGACCGCCCGGGCGGCCATCGGCTACGGGGCTTCCAGCTCCGCGAGGTCGCGCTCGAGGTCCGAGATCCGACCCGCGATCTTGTCGCGGTCTGCCTTCAGCCCCGACTCGATGGAGGCGTACAGGTGGGCGGCGCCGTCGCTGAAGCTCGCGGATCGCTGGCGTTCGATCTCATTGCGCTCCAGCCTGGTGTCGGCATCGGCCAGTTCGTCTTTCAGCTCCCTGAGCTTGGCTCGAAGCGCGCTCCGTTGCTGTGCGACCGGCGGCGCCGGCGCCACGCGGGGGCTGCTCGGCCGGAACAGCGCCACCACGAGCACGACGAGTCCGGCGAGCACGACCGCTCCGCCGACGGCACTCACCACGTTGAGCGACTCGAGGGTCGTCAACGGGATGGCGAGCACCGCCACCCCGATCGTCAGGATCACCCCGCCCGCCGTCGCGAGGCCCTTCCGTGTCGTCACCGCAGCACTCTATCCGGGGTCGCACCAGGACCGCGCGCCGCCATGCGGCACCCGGCGATCGCGTTCCCGACATGCGCAACGATCGTTGCGATTGCGTCACGCGGACTCGGTACTGTACGCCTCATGGGGACTCTCAAGAAGGTGTTCATGATCGGCGGTACGGGGCTGCTGGGCAGCGCCGGCGCGCGCGAGCTGATCGCGCACGGGTACGAGGTGGCGACGCTGTCGCTGCCGCCGATTCCGCCGGGGGAGCAGCTCCCACCCGAGATGACCGTGACGCTCGGCAATTACCTCGAGATGGCCGACGACGAGCTGCGCGAGTGCTTCCGCGGCTGCGATGGCTTCGTCTTCGCGGCGGGCGTGGACGAACGCGTCGAGGGGCCGCCACCCATCTACGACCTGTTCAAGAAGTACAACATCGACGCCCTCGAGCGGCTCCTGCGCCTTGCGAAGGAGAGCGGTGTGCGTCACACCGTGGTCTTCGGCTCATACTTCGCCTACTTCGAACGCACGAGGCCCGCGCAGCACCTTGCGCAGCAGCATCCCTATATCCGCAGCCGTCGCGACCAGGAGACGATGGCGCTGTCGTTCGCCGATGATGACTTCTCGGTCGCGGTGCTCGAACTGCCGTACATCTTCGGCACGCAGCCCGGTCGCAAGCCGGTCTGGGTGTTCCTCGTCGAGTCGGTGCGCGCGATGAAGCGCGTCACCCTCTACCCGAAGGGCGGCACGACGATGGTCACGGTGCGCCAGGTCGCGCAGGCGACCGTGGGCGCGCTCGAGCGAACCGAGGGCGGAGCGGTGTACCCGATCGGGTGGTTCAACATGACGTGGCCCGAGCTTCTCGCGATCGTGCACAAGTACGTGGGCACGCCGGGCAAGCGCGTCATCACCATCCCCACGTGGATGTACCAGATGGGCGGCCGCAAGATCCGCAAGCAGCAGCGGGCCGCCGGCCACGAGGGCGGACTCGACATGGTGCGCTTCGCCGACCTGCAGACCTCGCTGCAGTTCATCGACAAGAGCGAGGGTGCACTCGCGCTCGGCGTGACCGACGACGACATCGCCGCCGCCATCGGCGAGTCGGTGACGCTGTCGGTGAAGGTGCTCGACGGCAGGGCCGCCACCATCGACATGCGGGGCGAGTGAGCCTTCGGGGAACGGATGCTGCGGCCCGGGGTGTGCGCCGGGTCCGCGGCGTTCCAGCTTGCTCGTTCCTCGCTCAACGAGCGGGGTCCGAGCTGAGGAGCTAGTGGTCGGCGCGGGCGGTGTCGGCGAGCCAGGCGCGGAGGTGCTCGACGACGAACGCGTGGTCGTCGGCCTGCGGCAGGCCTGAGACGCCGACGGTGCCGACGACGCCGACGCCCTGGATCGTGATCGGGAACACGCCGCCGTGTGCGGCGTAGAGCGTGGTGTCGAGGCGGCCGTGCAGGTCGAAGTCGCCTCCGACGGACTGGAATGACAAGCCGACTCCCCACGACGAGCGGCCGTAGCGCCGCGCGACCCGCGTCTTGCGGTCGAGCCAGCCGTCGTTGTCGGCGCTCGAACCAGGCAGCGCCGTGTGGAACACCCGCGCCTCGCCGAGCGTGATGCCGATGACGATCGGCAGGCCCAGGGCCGCCGCGGCCTCGTGCATGCGGGTGCCGAGGGCCCAGGCATCCGTCACGTCGAAGCGCGGAAGCACCACCTCGGCCTCATCGGCTTCGACGCGGGCGAGCAGGGCGGCGGTGTCGTCGGTCATACGAACGACGGTAGCGCGGCCTGAGGGATGCGCCGTGCCGACGGTCTGGATGTGAGGACTTCTTGTTCGGCGCGCCTGTTCGTGGGGTCGATCGGATGCGTGGAGCGGCGGCTCCTCCCCAGGTGGCCGGTTCTCCCGCACTTTCGGAGTTGTCCACAGAACCTTTGCTGATCTGCTGTTTTGTGGTGTGTCCGATGTCGGAGGCTGTCAGCAGAATGGGGGGTATGAACTTCCCGCTGGCCGACCTTGAGGGCGTCGCCGATCTGCTCGGCGACACGCTCTGTGGGGCGCTGGGCGGTCAGGCGCAGCGGGGGTTGTCGCACCGCGCGCTGATCGATGCGTTGGGGGTGGTGGAGCGGCTGGGGCGGGTGGTGGATGCTGCGCGGCTGGCGTTGGCCGGTGAGGTCGGGCGTCGTGCCGACTCCGAGTTCGGTGACGATGCCATCACCCGGCAGTTCGGGGTCGGGTCGGCGCAGGAGCTGGTGGAACGCAGCACGCTGGTGTCGGCGGCGACGGCGCGGGCGCGGTTGCGGGATGCGAAGGCGATCACGGGGCGGGTGACGTTGACGGGGCAGACCCGTCCGGCGCCGCTCGAGCATGCGCGTGCGGCGTCAGCGGCGGGCCGGTTGAGCGCGGACGCGTTGACGACGATCGTCGACGCGCTGCGGCCGTTGCTGGGGCGGTGCGGGGTCGAACAGATCGAGGTGGCCGAGCTCGAGCTCGTCGCCGCCGCCGTCGGGGACGCGGGGGCGCCGGCGTGTGGGATCCATGAGTTGAAGATCATGGCGACGACGTGGGCGCTGTTCCTGGACCCGGACGGCACGCTGCCCGATGAGGAGTACGCGCAGCGGGCGCGGGGGATCCGGATCGGCCGCCGGTCGTATCGTGGGCTGCGGCGGATCTCCGGTGATGTCACCGAGGTCGTCGCGGCGCAGTTCGACCGGCTCATCGACGCGCACCTGAACCCGCGGGTACAGGAGCGTGGGCCGCGGTTCGCCGACCCGGCGGCCGAGGATGGCGCATCCGGTGAGGCGCAGGAGCGGGTGCTGGATCCCCGCACCGTGGATCAGAAGCGGCACGACGCGTTCGCGTCGATCCTGTCCGCGGCGGCGGGCGCCGCCGCGACGCCGACGCTGGGCGGTGCCGCGCCGACGCTGATCGTGACGACCACCGCACACGACCTGGCAGACCCGGGCGGGGTCGCGTTCGTGGAGAGCGCGGGCGGGCCGGTGCCGGTGCCGGCAGCGGTGGCCCGGCATGCCGGCTGTCACGGCACGATCCACCGGCTTACCCTCGCCGAGAACGGGGCGATCACGCAGCTGCAGGTCGAGGACCGGGTGTTCAACCATTGGCAGCGCAAGGCGATCGGCGCCCGCGACGGCGGCTGCATCACCCCCGCCTGCACGGTGCCCGCGGCGTGGTGCGAAGTGCATCACGTCGTCGACTGGGCGCGGGGCGGGCCGACCACGGTCGACAACGGCGTGCTGCTCTGCTGGTACCACCACCACGGGCTCGAGGCCAGCGGGTGGGAGATCCGCATGGTCGACGGCATGCCACAGCTGCGACCGCCGAGCTGGATCGACCCGCAACGACGATGGCGCGGACCCAACCGGCTCCTCCGCCACGAACTCGCACACGCCAAACCCGCATAACCCGCCCCGACCCGGCAACCCCCACCCCACCCACGCCCCGCGCCCCAGTGGGTGACGCCGAAGTGCCCCGCGACGAGCGGAGAACGTTCGTGGCGAGAGGGTCAGTGGTCGCCGGTCTGGCGTGACAGGCGGGTCTCCTCGAGGTCGAGCACGGCTTGCGCCTCGGCCAGCACCCGCGAGGAGAAGACGCCCTGCGCTCGCAGTTCCAGCAGGCGCTCCCGTTCGGCCTCGACCACGGCGAGGCGCACCTCGCGATACCGCTGATGCGGCATCTCGCCCGGTTTGCGCACGACGTGCGCCCGCTCCCAGGCGGCCTCGGTACTGAGGAACGAAGCCTGTCTCACGCGTTCGATGACATCGGGGTCGATCGGGGCGGTGGTGGCGGCCTCGGTCTCGATCGTGTCCAGTGTCTGCAGGCCGACGTTGCTGATGTCTTCGAGGAGGGACGCGAGCTCTTTGCGGTCTTCCTGCGCGTCGATGCCCTGCACCTTCAGCATGCGGATGACCCACGGCAGCGTGCCGCCCTGCACGACGATGCTCACCACCGCCACGGTGAACGCGATGAGGATCAGCTGCGGGCGATACGGGGTGTCTTCGGGCAGCGACTGTGCGGCGGCCAGCGTCACCACTCCGCGCATGCCCGACCAGCCGAGCACGACTCCGCCGCGCCAGTCGATGTGCTGCTGGCGCTGCTGCTCCAGGTCGGCGCGTCGGCGGTCGTAGTCGCGCTCGAGACGATCGCGGACGCGGGCCTGTCGCGCGGTGCCGACCGGGTGGCTGCGGTAGTACTGCAGGGCGAGGAGAGCGTGGTACGTGCGCTTCTCGGTGCGCTCTTCGCGCCTGCCGAGGAAGTAGACGAGCGGGCCGATCCACAGGAAGCGGATCACGATGAGGGCCGCGGTCGCCAGCAGGCCGATGAGGATCGCGTCGCCGGCGCTGAGCACCGTCGGGTCGACGTGGTCCACGAGAGTGCGGATCTCGAGGCCGATGAGGAGGAAGACCCCGTTCTCGAGCAGGAACTGGATCGTGCGCCAGTTGATGCGGTCGCTGATCCTCGACTGCGCGGTGAACTTCGTGGGGGCCGCGTGTCCGGTGTAGAGGCCGGCGACGACGACCGCCATCACACCCGATGCGCCGACCGCCTCGGCCGGCGCGAACGCGACGAACGGAACCGCGATCGACAGGGCCGTATCGAGCACGGGATCGTTCAGCTTCGAGCGCACGAACACGGTGACGTAGCCGGCGACGAGGCCGATCCCGACGGCGACGACGACGGCGTAGGCGAAGTCGACGACTCCGGCCCACGGTGTCGTGAGGCCGCCGACCGCCGCGGCGGCGACGGCCGAGCGCAGCAGCACGAGAGCCGTCGCGTCGTTGAGCAGGCCCTCGCCCTCGAGCACCGTGAGCAGCCGCGGCGGCAGCCCCACGCGCCGGCCGATGGAGGTCGCCGCCACCGCGTCGGGCGGGCTGATGATGGCGCCGAGCGCGATCGCCGCCGCCAGGTTGAGGTCCGGCAGCAGCGAGTACAGCAGGAAGCCCGCGACGAACGCGGTCACGATCACCAGCACGACCGACAGGCTCGCGATCGACCCCGCATTCCGGCGGAAGTCGGTGATCGGCACGCTGATTGCCGCGGCGTACAGGATCGGCGGCAGCACCCCGTCGAGGATGATCTCGTGGGGCAGCTCGATGTCGGGCACGCCCGGCAGATACGACAGCCCCACCCCCACCACCACGAGGATGATCGGCGCCGCGACTCCGAGCTTCTTGGAGAACGCGGCGACCGCCACGATGACCGCCACGGCGATGACCGCGTAGATCCCCAGCTCCATGGGCACAGCCTATTGAGCCACTGTCCGGTTGGTGGGTCGTCTCTCGAAGCGAAACGGGAGGGATGCCGCGAGCCCTCGAGCCGCGCTACGCCGGCAGCTGGCGCTCCCGGGCCAGCGCCCGCTCCGGCGGCACCGGAGGTGACGGCGCATCGAGGGCCCGCAGCATCCGTTCCAGCGTCTCCCGAAGTTCCTCGCGCGCCGGCGAGGGAAGGTCCGTCGTGTACTCGACGCCGGCGGGGATCCAGGTCAGGCCGTACATCGTCTCGCGGAAGTCCGCCCCGCCCACCGGCCACCGCGTGCGGGACTCGTCCTCGGCGGTCGCCCCCTGCCCCCACTGCCCGAAGTACTCGCGCATCCGGTCCAGCGGCAGTTCCATCACGGCATCGGCCTCGACCGCCTGCCGCACCCATGAGCGGGCGACGAAGATGAACTCCTCGATCTGTTCCGGTGTGAGCGGCTTCGGCTCGAAGAGCACGCGCGTGTGTGCGACATCCGCCAGGCGATCCACGCGGAAGGTGCGCCAGTCCTCGCGCTCGAGGTCCCAGCAGAGCAGATACCAGTGCCGGTCGGCGGGCGCGAGGGCGTGCGGCTCGACGCGGCGGTGCGTGACCTCGCCCGAGGCTGCCGTGTACGTGAAGCGCACGCGCTCGTGGTCGCGGGTGGCGAGGGCCAGCTCGCCGAGCACCTCGCCCGATACGGCGGCGCCGGCGTTGAGTCCGGCGGGCTGCACCGCCTCGGCCAGCGCGGCGACGCGACGGCGCAGCGGCGCGGGCAGCACCTGCTCGAGCTTCGCGAGCGCGGTGATGGTCGTCTCGGGCCCGCTGACGAGCCGTTGGGATGCCGCGACCCGCAGCCCGATCGCCATCGCCACCGCCTCTTCGTCAGTGAGCAGCAACGGCGGCACGGCGCTGCCCGCCTCGAGCCGGTAGCCGCCCGCCGCACCCGGAATCGACTCGATGCGGTAGCCGAGCTCGCGCAGCCGCTCGACGTCGCGCCGCACCGTGCGCTCGGTGACGCCCAGCCGCCCGGCCAACTCGGAGCCGGGCCAGTGCCGGTGCGTCTGCAGCAGGTTGAGGAGCGAGAGGGCTCGGGTCGTGGTGTCGGACATGCGAAAAGAATCTCATGCATCGCGGACAAGATCTGTCCGCATCCGCTCGTAGCTTGGCGGCATGGCGAACGAATCGATCATCCAAGCGCAGGGACTCACCAAGCGCTTCACTGTGAAAGGCAAGACCGTCGAGGCCGTCACCGACCTCGCGTTCGAGGTGGCGCGCGGCGAGCTCGTGGCCTTCCTCGGACCCAACGGCGCCGGCAAATCGACCAGCCTGCGTATGCTCACGACCCTCATCCCGCCGACCTCGGGCACGGCGCGGGTCGTCGGGTTCGACATCCTGAAGCAGCCCGCCGAGGTGCGCGCCCGCATCGGCTACGTCGGCCAGCTCACGAGCGGCAGCTTCTCGCAGCGGGCGCGCGATGAGCTGCTCAGCCAGGGCGCCTTCTACGGCATGTCGAAGGCGGCCGCCCGCACACGGGCCGACGAGCTCATCGAATCGCTCGACCTCTCGGGCTTCGCGACCCGGTCGGTGCAGCAGCTGTCGGGCGGACAGAAGCGCCGGCTCGACGTCGCGCTCGGGCTCATGCACGCGCCGCCGCTGCTGTTCCTCGACGAGCCGTCCACCGGACTCGACCCGCAGAGCCGCGCCAACCTCTGGCAGCACATCATCGACCTGCGCGCGCAGTACGGCACGACCGTCTTCCTCACGACGCATTACCTCGAGGAGGCCGACCGCTACGCCGAGCGCGTCATGGTCATGGACAAGGGCCGCGTGATCGCCGACGACACCGCGACCCGGCTGAAGGCGGAGCTCGCGGGCGACGTGCTCACCTTCGGCTTCGCGAGCGACACGGATGCTGCGGCCGCCGTCGCCGTGGTGCAGCAGCTCACCGATCGCGACGTGCGGCGGGTCGGGGCATCCGTCGTCCTCACGGTCCCGGAAGGCGACGCGCTGCTGCCCGCCGCCGTGCGCGCGCTCGACGCGGCAGGGCTCACGGTGCGGACCGCGACCGGCGTGCCGCCGACGCTCGACGACGTGTTCCTCGCGCTCACGGGCCGCACGCTGCGCGAGGCGGGCGAAGGGGAGGGCGAACCGGAAGAGAACACGGCGGACGCGGAGGACGCAGCATCCGTCACCGAACAGGTGACCCAGACGACAGGAGCGAAGTGATGACCACTCAGATCGAGACCCGGCCCGACACCGCGGTGCGGGCGAACCCGGCGCGCGACACGTGGAACGTGCTGACGCGCGAGCTGAAGCCCGTGGTGCGCGACCCGTTCACGCTGATCTTCAGCCTTGTGCAGCCGCTGGTGTTCCTCGGGCTGTTCGCGCCGCTGCTGGTCGGCTCGTCGGGTGCGCCGGTGGGGGAGACCCTGCAGTGGTTCGTGCCGGGCGTGCTCGTGATGATCGTGCTGTTCGGCACCGGGGCTACCGGATCGAACCTGCAGTACGAGATGATGACGGGCTCGCACGAGCGCACGCTGGTGGCTCCGCTGGCGCGGTCGTCGCTGCTGGTCGGGCGGGCGCTCAAGGAGATCGCGCCGATCGTGGTGCAGGCGCTCATCATCGTGCTCATCGCGTGGCCGTTCGGCTTCACGATCAACGTTCCGGGCCTTGTGATCGGTCTCGCGCTGCTCGCCGTGTTCGGCGTCGGGCTCGGGTCGCTGTCGTACACGCTGGCGCTCAAGACCAAGGACCGCGAGTGGCTCTTCTGGGGCGTGCAGCAGACGCTGATCTTCCCGCTGCTGATCCTGTCGGGCATGCTGCTGCCGCTCGACGAAGGGCCGGCGTGGATGCGCGCGGTGTCGACCGTGAACCCGGTCAACTGGGTGGTGCAGGCCGAGCGCGCGCTGTTCGTCGGTGACCTCGGCGCCGTCGAGGTGCTGTGGGGCTGGATCGCCGCGATCGTGCTCGCCGTGATCGGGCTGGCCGTGGGGATCCGTGCGATGCGCAAGAGCAGCTGACGCGAGGATGGATGCCTCGGCCCGGCGTTCGTGCGCCGGGCCGAGGCATCCGTCGGGAGGGCCTGGGTCAGAGGCCGAGGACGGCGGGGGAAGGCACGTGGTGGGCGACGGCGACGCGGTCGCCGCCGGCCATCTTCGCCTCGTACATGGCGTGGTCGGCGGCGCGGATGAGCTGGTCCATCACGGGTGCGCCGTCGTTGCCCACCGTGACCACGCCGACGCTCGCCGTGATCGACAGCACCGGCGGCAGCTCGTCGTACGGCTCGGCGACGGCGGCGCGGATGCGGTCGGCGAGCGCCGCGGCGTCGCCGACGCTGTCGACCGCGGCGACGGCGATGAACTCGTCACCGCCGAATCGGCCCAGCACGTCGGTCTCGCGGATGACTCCGCGCAGCCGCTGACCGATCTCGCGCAGGAGCGCGTCGCCGGCGGCGTGACCGAGCAGGTCATTCACCGCCTTGAACCCGTCGAGGTCGATGAAGATGACCGTCAGCGCCGAGTAGTCCTGGAAGAGGGTGCGCGTGACGTCCTCCTCGATCAGGCGCCGGTTCGGCAGCCCGGTGACCTCGTCGTGCATCGCCGCGCGGCGCAGCGTGTCTTCGAGGCGGATGCGCGCGATCGCCTGCGCCGCCTGATTCGACAGCGCCTCGGCAAGTGGCACGGCCTCCTCGTCGAACTCGCGGGGGTGGTCGAAGAAGCAGACCATCGACCCGACCGCATCGCCGTGGGACCGCATCGGCGAGGCGATCGCCGCGTGCACGCCGCCCGCGCGGTAGATGTCGCTCATGCCGACGCCCGGCACGTAGGCGTCGGCGTCTTCGGGGGAGCGCACGATCAGCACCTGGCCGCCGAGCATGGTCACCGTCCCGGCCGGCCGGATGCCCGGTGGCCAGTAGGCGGCGAGCGGGTTGACGCCGGCGACCTGGAACAGCCCCTCCGGGCTGCTGATGTGCACGCTCACCGCGCTCGCGGCGAACGCGCGCTGCGCGACGTCCACCAAGAGCTCGGCCGCGTCTTCCTCGGTGCGGACATTGCCGAAGCCGACCGCGGCGTTGAGCAGGATCTGCAGTCGCTGCCGGCCGCGTTCGGTCTTCGCCTCGGCGCCCTGGAAGCCCAGATTGAACGACGAGCGCGTCGACACGTCGTAGACGGCGATGCGCTCCACCCCGCAGTCGTCCTCGCCGAGCGAGCCGACCACGACGGGGCGGACGACTCCCGAGACGCCGTGGAGAGTGGCATCGGTCGGGCGCTGCCCGGCGGCGTCGGCCAGGGGCATGCGCAGCGTGAGCAGCGACTCGAGGGGCTTTCCGACCGCGTCCTCGCGGTCGCAGCTCAGCCACTCGAGAATCTGCGGATTCACGTCGAGAATCGTCGACTGGTGGTCGACGGCGATCAGCCCGCAGATGGCGAGATCTAGCTGTGATGTCCAGGCAGGTTGTTGAGTCTGCTGAAGGGTGCGGCTCCGATTGCGGAGTGTCGCCTGTGGTGATTGTAGAAGTGGATCCAGCCGGGT
>NZ_JBHJWZ010000007.1:0-296649 GCF_042267145.1 Microbacterium sp. NPDC056044
ACCGACTGGCGCGAGGTGATCGCGCGCGACGACATCGACATCGTCGACATCGTGACGCCGGGCGACTCGCACGCCGAGATCGCGATCGCGGCGCTGGAGGCCGGCAAGCATGTGCTGTGCGAGAAGCCGCTCGCGAACACGGTCGCCGAGGCGGAGGCGATGGCCGAGGCAGCCGCGCGGGCGGCGGCGCGAGGCATCCGTTCCATGACGGGATTCACGTACCGCCGCGTTCCCGCGGTGACGTTCCTCCGTGATCTCATCGCGCAGGGCGCCGTCGGCAAGATCGCCCATGTGCGCGCCGCGTACCGGCAGGACTGGCTGGTGGACCCCGAGATGCCGCTGGCGTGGCGCCTGCAGAAGGAGCACGCCGGGTCCGGTGCGCTGGGCGACATCGGCGCGCACATCATCGACATGACCCAGTTCGTCACCGGCCTCGACGTGACCGCCGTCTCTGGCGTCGTCGAGACGATCGTGAAGCAGCGGCCGCTGCAGGGTTCGGGCTCGGGCCTGTCGGGCACGGCCGCCGAGGGCTTCGGCGAAGTCACCGTCGACGACCTCGCGATCTTCACCGGCCGCCTCGAGACCGGCGCGCTCGTCTCGTTCGAGGCGACCCGGTTCGCGACCGGCCGCAAGAACGACCTGTCGATCGAGGTGTCGGGCGACAAGGGCGCGCTGCGGTTCGACCTCGAAGACATGAACACGCTGTGGTTCTACGACCGCACCGCTCCCGACCAGACGCAGGGGTTCACGCGCATCCTCGTGACCGAGCCGTCGCACCCGTACGTCGGGGCATGGTGGCCGGCGGGCCACATGCTCGGCTACGAGCACGCCTTCAGCCACCAGGCCGTGGACTTCGTGCAGGCGATCGCCGAGGGCACCGACCCGCAGCCGTCGTTCGCCGAGGGGCTGTCGGTGCAGCGAGTGCTCGCCGCCGTCGAGGAGAGCGCAGCGCGCGAGTCGGCCTGGGTGCCGGTCGCGTCCGACATGGCCGAGCGCTGATCCCGGCGCGGCACCGCGGCCGGATAGCGTCACAACACACCAAGACATCAGAGAAGCAAAGGAGCCTCACATGCCTCGTCCGATCACTCTGTTCACCGGTCAGTGGGCCGACCTGCCCTTTGAGGAGGTCGCGCGGCTCGCCGGCGAGTGGGGTTTCGACGGTCTGGAGATCGCGTGCTGGGGCGATCACATCGACGTGTCCCGGTGGGACGACGCCGAGTACGTGCAGTCGCGGCTCGACATCCTCGAGCGCAACGGCCTGAAGGTGTGGGCGATCTCGAACCACCTCACCGGGCAGGCGGTGTGCGACGACCCGATCGATCAGCGGCACCGCGACATCCTGTCGGACCGGGTGTGGGGCGACGGCGACCCGGAGGGCGTGCGGCAGCGTGCCGCGGAGGACCTGAAGAACACGGCGCGGTTCGCTGCGGCGCTGGGAGTGAAGACGGTGAACGGCTTCACAGGGTCGTCGATCTGGAAGGCCGTGGCGATGTTCCCGCCCGCGACCGACGAATGGATCGCGGCCGGCTACCAGGACTTCGCCGATCGCTGGAACCCGATCCTCGACGTGTTCGAGGAGGTCGGGGTGCGGTTCGCGCTCGAGGTTCACCCGTCGGAGATCGCCTACGACTACTGGACCGCGAAGGCGACCCTGGAGGCGATCGGGCACCGGGAGAGCTTCGGCATCAACTTCGACCCGTCGCACTTCATGTGGCAGCAGCTCGACCCTGTCGCGTTCGTGCTGGATTTCGCCGAGCACATCTTCCACGTGCACGTGAAGGAGTCGATCACCAACCTCGACGGCCGCAACGGCGTGCTGGGCTCTCACCTGCCGTGGGCGAACCCGCGCCGCGGCTGGACGTTCGTGTCGACCGGTCACGGCCACGTGCCGTGGGAGCCGCTGTTCCGCGCGCTGAATGCGATCGGCTACGACGGCCCCACCTCCGTGGAGTGGGAGGACGCCGGCATGGACCGCCTGCAGGGCGCCCCCGAGGCCGTCGCGTTCGTGCGCAAGCTCAACGCCATCTCGCCGCCCGCTGCCGCGTTCGACGCCGCCTTCTCGACAAGATCGGAGTGACGCGGATGCCGAGGCCCGCAGCATCCGTGATTCTCAGCGCACCCCGCGCATGAGCCTCAGCACGGGCTTGACCGCCGCGAGCAGCGCGAGGCCCAGCACGATGGCGATGCCGCCGAGGATCGTGAAGTAGGGGATCTCGTTCGTCGGGTCGTAGAACTGCGCGAGCCAGCCGGCGATCGCGGTGCCGAGGGCGATGGAGAGGAAGTACAGCGCGACCATCTGCGTGTGGAAGCGCTGGGGCGCGAGCTTCGTGGTCACCGACAGGCCAGGGGGCGAGATAAACAGTTCGGCGATCGTGAAGACGAACAGGATCATCACGATGGCCATCAGCGGCGTCGAGTTCGGGGCGCCGTTCGCCCACGGCAGGAACAGCAGGAACGCGACGCCCATGATCATCGCGCCGAGCGAGAACTTCACGGGTGCCGACGGGGCGCGGTCGCCGAGCTTCGTCCAGATCGCGGCGAAGACGCCCGACAGGATGATGACGAAGATCGGGTTGATCGAGTTGACCCACGACACCGGCATCTCCCAGCCGAAGATCGTGCGATCCAGCTGCTTGTCGGAGTAGATCGTCAGCACCGTGAACTGCTGCTGGTACAGCGACCAGAAGCCGACGTTCACGATGAACAGCGGGATGAAGCCGATGACGCGCGAGCGGTCGTCGCCGCTGATCGCGCGCGACGAGATGATCACCGAGAAGTAGGCGATGGCCGCGGCGAGCGTGACGAGGATCACGATGCCCGCGAGGTTGTCGGCGCGGATCACGCCGGTGAGCACGAGAACGACGATGAGCGCGAGCCCCGCGATGCCGATGCCGATCATGATGCCGCGGCGGTTCGCCGGCAGCGGGTTCGCGACGACGCGCGACGAGGCCGGCAGCTGCTTGCGGCCGAACGAGTACTGCGTGAGACCGATCGCCATGCCGATCGCCGCCGCGCCGAATCCCCAGTGGAAGCCGACGTTGCTCTGCAGGAAGCCGGTCACGATCGGCCCGAGGAAGGCGCCGAGGTTGATGCCGAGGTAGAAGAGCGAGAAGCCCGCGTCGCGGCGCGGGTCCTTCGCGGAGTACAGCGTGCCGACGACGGCCGTCGCGTTCGCCTTCAGGCCGCCCGAGCCGACCGCGACGAGGATGAGGCCGACGCCGAGCCCCCACACGCTGGGGAGCAGGGCGAGGGCGATGTGTCCCGCCATGATGACCCAGGCGCTGAAGAAGAGGACGCGCTCCGAGCCGAGCAGGCGGTCGGCCACCCACGCGCCGAGGATCGTCGACAGGTAGACGGTGCCGCCGTAGGCGCCGACGATGCCGGTCGCCGTCGCCTCGGGAATCCCGAGTCCGCCGTCGGCGACGGAGTAGTACATGTAGATGAGCAGGATGCCCTGCATGCCGTAGAAGCTGAAGCGCTCCCACATCTCGACGCCGAAGATGTGCGCGAGGGCCCAGGGCTGCCCGAAGAACCGGGTGTCGTGGTCGGAGCCGTCGTCCGGGGCGGTCGTGCCGGCCGCGTCGGTTCCGCTCGCGCTGGCGACCGTACCGGTGCGCGTGGCGTCCGCCGCGGCGGTGGCGCCGTCGGGCGGGCCGACCGGGACCTGCTCGGGCTTGCGTTCTCCCCGCTTCGCGTCGTCCCCCTCGAAGCCCTGATCTCGCCCGTCCATCGCCCGCTCCCGTCGCCCCCGGTTGAGGTCAGGCTAGCGACGCGGCACGTGGGCGCGATAGCCCCCGGCACGCACGCCCTAGTCTGAGCGGGGGCTCACAGAACGGCGCGCATATGCGGATCGGCATCATCGGCGGCGGCGCCGCGGGACTGGCGGCCGCGTGGCTGCTGGAGCACGACCACGACGTCGCGCTGTTCGAGAAGGACGACCGCCTCGGCGGTCACGCGCACACGGTCGACGTCGAAGTCGACGGCGAGATGCTGCGCGTCGACGCCGGGTTCCAGTTCTTCGCCGCGAGCGCCGCGTACGCGACCTTCAACCGGCTGCTCGACGAGCTCGGGGTGCCGCGCACGACCTATCCGGCGACGCTCACGGTGTCGCGCCTCGACGGCACGCGGCCCGTCGTGATGCCCCCGTTCCGGCGCGGCCGGCCGGTGTGGGCGTCGCTCACGCCGCGCGCGATCATGCACCTGGTGCGCTTCCGCGCGTTCCTCGCCCGCATCCCGGCGTTCCTCGCCGAGCACGACACGACCCTGACGATCGCCGAGTACGTCGAGCGCGAGCGGCTGCCGAAGGCGTTCGTCGACGACTTCCTCTTCCCGCTGCTGCTCGCGTTCTGGTGCGTCGACCTCGCCGACTTCCGCCGGTTCGCCGCGTACAACGCGCTGTACTACCTGGGCGCGAACCTCCCGCGCGGGCTGACGCCGCCCGACCAGAGCGAGATCCCGGGCGGCCTCCGCGTCTACGTCGACGCCCTCGTCGCCTCGCTCGAGCGGGCGAGCCTGCACACCGGCGCGCCCGTCGATTCCGTCACCCGGGCCGCCGACGGTGTGCTGCTCGTCGAGGCGGCCGGGGCGCAGCATCCGTTCGACCATCTCGTCTTCGCGTGCGATGCGGCGACCGCGCACGACCTGCTGGCCCCGCTGCCCGAGTTCGCCGAGGTCGCCGCGCAGCTCGCGCGGTTCGGGTACTTCGACACGACCATCGCGATCCACGGCGACCGGCGGCTGATGCCGCGCGACGAGCGGGCGTGGTCGGTCGTGAACGTGCGGACGGATGCTGCGCACAGCTCCCTGTCGATCTGGAGCCCGTCACGCGGGGGCGATGTCTTCAAGAGCTGGGTGACGTACGACTCGGCGCTGCCGGAGCCCCTGTACGCGACCGCGACCTACTGGCACGGGCTCATCGACACCGCGTACTTCGACGCGCAGCGTCGGCTGCGCCCGCTGCAGGGGCAGCACGGGGTGTCGCTGGCGGGGCTGTACACCGCGGACGCCGACTCGCACGAGAGCGCGATCCTCTCGGCGGTCGCGGTGGCGGAGCGGCTCGCGCCGGACTCGGCGCGACTGGCGCGGCTGCGGGGCTGAGGCCGGGTCCGGGTCACTCCCGGAGGGACGGGTGCCGCTCCTCGGGCGCGCGGTGGCGCGGGATGAAGAGGGCCACGAGCAGCGCGATGAGCGCGGCCGCGCCGCCGAGCAGGAACGAGATGTGGAACGCCGCCGGGTCGGGCACCGGCACGCCGTCGATCTCGACGGCGAAGGTGGCGAGCACGGCACCGACCACGGCCGCCGCGGTGCTCGTGCCGAGCGAGCGGAACAGCGCGTTGAGACCGTTCGACGCGCCCGTCTCGGACTGCGGCACCGAGCGCATGATGAGCATCGGCATCGCGGCGTAGCCGAAGCCGATGCCCAGGCCGATCCCGATGTTCGCGACGAGGATCTGCCACACCTCGCTCGAGAACAGGAGGGTGAAGCCGTACGTGAGGACGAGCGCGATGGCGCCCACGACGAGGAGGAGCTTGGGCCCGACGGTGCGGGCGAGCCGGCCCGAGAACGGCGAGAGCACCATCATCACGAGCCCCGCGGGCATGACGACGAGGCTCGCGGCGACCAGGGGCAGGCCGAACCCGCCGGCCGCGGTCGGCAGCTCGAGCATCTGCGGGTAGATCACGTTCGACGCGAACAGCGAGAAGCCGAACACGATCGAGGCGAGGTTCGTGAGCAGCACCGGGCGTCGCGCCGCGACGCGGAGGTCGAGCAGCGGGTCCGCGATGCGCAGCTCGTACCAGCCCCACAGCAGCAGCACCACGATGCCGCCGAGCCCGCAGGCGAGCGTCGCGGGGGAGGCCCAGCCCCACTCGTTGCCGCGCGACACCGCGAGCAGCACGCCGATGAGGCCGACCGCGAGGCCGAGGGCGCCGAGGTAGTCGAACCTGCCGCCGGTGCGCAGGGCGCTCACCGGCACGATCCACAGCACGAGCGCGAACACGACGGCGCCGAGTCCCGCCGACACCCAGAACAGCACGTGCCAGTCGCTGCGCTCGGTGATGAGCGCGCTGATGGGCAGGCCGAGCGCGCCGCCCACGCCGAGCGTCGCGCTGATGAGGGCGATGGCCGAGTCGACCCGGTCTTCGTGCAGCACGTCGCGGAGGATCGAGATGCCGAGCGGGATCACGCCGGTCACCGCGCCCTGCAGGGTGCGGCCGACGATCACGCCGACGATGCCGGTGGATGCGGCGGCGATGACGGATCCGGCGACCAGCAGCGCGAGCAGCACCAGCACGATGCGCCGCTTGCCGTACATGTCGCCGAGGCGCCCGGCGATCGGCGTCATCACGGCGGCGGCGAGGAGGGTCGACGTGACGACCCACGCGGTGTCGTCGCGGCTGGCGTTGAGCAGCTCCGGCAGCTTGGACTGGATCGGCACCACCAGCGTGAACATGAACGACGACGCCAGCCCCGCGATCGCCAGCACGGTGACGATGGCGCCCTGCCGAGGCATCCGGGTGAGTCTTCTTCTTGCGTCTTCGTCCCGGTCAGCCATCCCTCCAGGCTATGCCCGCCCGGAGTACCGTGAGCACATGGCCGAGACCGCGACGCCGCCCGGCATCGACATCCGCTTCCTCGACACCGTCGACGAGGTCCACCGCGCGTCGGCCGTGCTGGCCGAGGTGTGGGGCGGCGACCGCGGCGGCATGCCGCCGAACCTGCTGCGCGCCCTCGCCCACGCCGGCAACTACGCGGTCGGCCTGTACGACGACGAGCGCATGGTCGGGGCATCCGTCGCCTTCTTCGCCGAGCCCGCCGCCCGCTCGATGCACAGCCACATCACCGGCGTGCTGCCCGACCACCAGTCGCAGGGGCTCGGTCGCGTGCTGAAGCGGCACCAGCAGGAGTGGGCGCTCGCGCGCGGCGTCGGCCACATCACGTGGACGTTCGACCCGCTCGTCGCCCGCAACGCGCACTTCAACCTGCGCGTGCTCGGCACCCGGGTCACCGAGTACCTCGTGAACCACTACGGCCCGATGGACGACGGCGTCAACCGCGGCGACGAGACCGACCGCATCATGGTGTCGTGGGCGCTCGCCGCCCCGCCCGTGCCCACGCCCGACGACGAGCAGGTGGTCGCGTCGGTCGAGATCCCGCACGACATCGAGACCCTGCGGCGCGAGACGCCGGTGGATGCTGCGGTCTGGCGCACGCGCGTGCGCGCGCAGCTCGTCGGGCACCTGGCCGACGGCCTCGCGATCGGCGGCTTCGACGACGCTCGCGGGTACCTGCTCGTCCGTCCCTGAGGGCCGGAGCATTCCTGCCGTCTGACGGGAGTCGCCTGCCATTCTCCGAAGCCGGCCGTGGGAGACGGATGCTGCGCCCCTACGCTGACCCGCATGCCCGAGTATCGCGCCCACTTCGACTTCGACATCCGCTTCGCCAACGGCGGTGGCCTCGCCGGCACGGGGTTCCGGCTCGACCTTCCCAGCGCGAACGCCACGGAGAGCGAGATCGCGCGGCTGCTGATCGCGCACCTGGGGCTCGCGCTCGTCGATGAGGTCGAGCTGCGGGGACTGCGCATCGTCGAGGAGCCGCACCGTGGGAGCAGGGGAGTGGATGCCGCGTCCCCGGCCGCCGGCGGGACGCGCGTGGTCGACCTCAGCCACCCGATCCGCGCCGGACTCGTGACCTACCCGGGTCTTCCCGCGCCGACCATCACGCCGCACCTCACGCGCGAGGACTCCCGCGCGCGCTACGCGCCGGGCACGGAGTTCGCGATGGACGTCATCCACATGATCGGCAACACCGGCACTTACCTCGACTCGCCGTTCCACCGGTACGCGGACGGCAGCGACCTGGCGGGTCTCGACCTGTCGACGCTCGTGGGCCTCCGCGCCGAGGTGTTCCACCTCGAGGACGCGTGGGATGCCTCGCGCCGAGGCATCCGTTCCGCCACGCTCGCCGACCGCGACGTGCGCGGCGCGGCCGTCCTGCTGCACACCGGGTGGGACCGGCATTTCGGTGCCCCGGAGTACGGCGTCGGCGCCCCGTTCCTCACGGGCGAGGCCGCGCAGTGGCTCATCGACGCGGGGGCGGTGCTCGTCGGCATCGACTCGGTGAACATCGACGACACCGAGTCCGGCGGCGAGCGGCCGGCGCACTCCCTGCTCCTGGGCGCCGGCGTGCACGTGGTCGAGCACCTGACGAACCTGGGCTCGCTGCCGCCGCGCGGCGCCCGCTTCACCGCCGCGCCTCCGGCGGTCGAGGGCTTCGGCACGTTCCCCGTGCGGGCCTTCGCCGAGCTCCCCGTCTGACCCGGGCGCGCCCGCGACCCGTCGCTTCTGGTCGCCCCGTGGTTCGCGCGGCGGCCGTTCGCGACGGCTCGCGGGGCTTTCGAATCCTCGCCGAGACGGGATGTCGGAACCCCGGCGTACCGTGACGGGCAGACGGACAGACGGATAGGCAGACGGACGTATCACGGCACACGCCCGCCGCTCTTCTCAGGGGAACGAGGAGGAGTCATGCGCGAGCACATCGAGACCCTGATCGTCGCCATGAGCGACGCGCTGCGCGGAACGGCGCACCACACGGCGCCTGCCGAACCGCGTCGCCGGCGACCGCGGGTCGCCCGGTCCACGTACGTCCCGGTCCTCCGAGACGCGCAGACCGCGCGCTTCGCGCACTGACCGCCTCGCTCCGTCGCCGGCCGGGCGTACGCTGAGCGCATGCCCATCGCCCGGCCGGCGGCATCCGTCATCCTCGAAGGATTCGAGTTGCGGGTGCTGCACCTGCCGCTCGTCGCCCCGTTCACCACGTCGTTCGGCACCGAGACGGTGCGCGAGGTGATCGTCGTGCGGGCGCTCACCGCCGACGGCGACGGCTGGGGCGAGATCGTCACGCAGGCCGATCCGCTGTACTCGAGCGAATACACGCAGGGCGCGTGGGACGTCGCGCTGCGGTTCCTCGCGCCGGCTCTGCTCGATCGCCGGCGCCTCGCGCCCGAAGAGGTCGCGCACGCCCTCGAGCCGTTCAAGGGCCACCGCATGGCGAAGGCCGGGCTCGAGCTCGCGGTGCTGGACGCGGCGCTGCGCGCCGAGGGACGCAGTTTCGCCGAGTACGTCGGAGCCGTGCGCGACCGCGTGCCGAGCGGGGTGTCGGTCGGCATCCAGCGCGATCCCGGCGCGCTCGTCGAGACCGTGCGCGGCTACCTCGACGAGGGCTACGTGCGCATCAAGATCAAGATCAAGCCCGGCCGCGACGTCGGCGACACGGCCGCCGTGCGCGACGCCTTCGGCGCGATCCCGCTGCAGGTCGACGCGAACTCGGCCTTCACGATGGCGGATGCCGACACCCTCGCCGAGCTCGACCGCTTCGACCTGCTCCTCATCGAGCAGCCGCTGCAGGAGGACGACCTCGTCGATCACGCCACGCTCGCCAAGCGCCTGCGCACCCCCGTCTGCCTCGACGAGTCCATCGTGTCCGACAAGGCCGCGGCTGACGCGCTCGCGCTGGGCTCGGCCTCGGTCATCAACATCAAGGCCGGCCGGGTCGGCGGGTATCTCGAGGCGGTGCGCATCCACGATCGGTGCGCTGAGGCCCGTGTGCCGGTGTGGTGCGGCGGCATGCTCGAGACCGGCATCGGCCGGGCGGCGAACGCGGCGCTCGCCGCGCTCCCGGGTTTCACCCTGCCCGGCGACGTGTCGGCGTCGAGCCGGTTCTACGCGCGCGACGTCGTCACCGAGCCGGCCGTGCTCGAAGACGGTCACGTGCGCGTGCCGGTCGGCCACGGGCTCGGTGTCGACATCGACCCGGTGGCGCTCGAGGACTTCACCGTCGCGCGCGAGACCCTGACGCGGTAGGCCGATGCGGATCTCGGCGCGACCGCGTCCCCGCGTCGGGGTGTTCGCGCTCGCGGGTGCGCTGGCGCTGACCGGCTGCGCCGTGTCGCCCGAGAGCCCCGAGCCGGCGCCGACGCTGCCGGCCGGGGTCGCCGTCGAATTCCAGCAGCTGCGCTCGGACGTGGCCGGCAGGCAGGCCCAGGTGCATCTCCAGAACGGTGGCGACGCCCCGCTCACGGTCGGAGAGGTCCGCGTCGAAGACGCGCGTTTCGACGGCCCCGCGGTGCGCGTGATCGCCGGTCGCGTCAGCACCGTGGCTCCCGGGGGCACTGTCGACATCCGCGTACACCTGCCGCCCGTCGACTGCAGCGCGCCCGACGACGGCGAGGCCGACGTCGTGCTCGAACTGACCGGCGACTCCGCGTCGGCCGAGGTGACGGCATCCGCTCCCGATCCCCTCGGCTTCGTCGCCGCGCTGCACGCCCGCGAGTGCCTGCTGGAACGGGTGACGGATGCTGCGTCCCTCGCCTTCACCGGCTTCGAGCCCTCCGCGCCAGGCGCGCCTGCGGCGCTGGAGCTCACGGTCAGCCCGACCGGGGACGGCGCGGTGAAGATCGAGGGCATCGGACGCACGAATCTGATCGACTTCGCCGGGGCGACCTCCGAAGAGGTCCACGCGCTCGACGTCGAGGTCGCCGAAGGGGACTCCGCGCCGGTCGTGGTGCAGATTCCGATCGTGCCCTTCCGCTGCGACCCGCATGCCGTCCAGGAGGACAAGCGCGGTACGGTCTTCGACCTGGCCGTCGAGCGTCAGGGCGAGTCCGGTTCGGTCGAGCTGTTCGTCGGTGAGGAGATGCGTGGCAAGATCCTCACCTGGGTCGCCGCCTGGTGCGGCTTCGGCGGCTGATCCGGCGATCCGGCGATCCGGCGATCCGGAGCAGAACGCGAAGCGGCCGGCCGCCCGAAGGCGACCGGCCGCTGGTGCGTGACCTGGGCTACTTCACCGTCACCGTGATCGGCTTCGAGCTCGTGGCCCCGGCGGCGTTGGCGAACTCGGCGACGTAGGTGTACGTGCCGGGTGCGCGTCCCGCGACGGCGGTCGTGGCCTGCTGCGCGTTCGGCGAGGCGGCGGTGAGCGACTGCTCGTCGATCACCACGCCGTTCTCGAGCAGGCGATAGGAGGTGGCATTCGTGCCCCACCACAGGTTGGCCGTGACGATGTAGTTGCCGTCCTTGTCCCAATTGTCGTGCGAGAGGACGGGTGCCGCGGGCGCAGCATCCTTCACCTTCACGGTCACCGAGGTGGTCGCGGTGGTGCCCTTCGCGTTGATCAGCTCGCCCGTGTAGACGTAGGTGCCGTTGGGCTTGCCCGACACGTCGACCGTCGACAGCTGCGCCTTCGGCGAGTTCGCGTCGAGCAGCTTCGTCGAGATGAGCGTGCCGTTCTCGTACAGCTTGTACACCGCGCCGTTGACCCCCGACCAGAGGTTCATCGACACCGTGAACGTGCCGTCGTGCAGGCCGTCCTCCCAGCCGGAGTTCGTCGACAGCGTGCCGCGGCCGGGAGCCGCCTTCGCGCCCTCGTCGTCGAACACCAGCAGCTGCACCGACACCGCCGTGACGAGGCCGTCGTGGTTCACCGCGTTCACCGTCAGCGTGTGCGCGCCCACCTTGCCGGCGAGGTCGATGACCTGGCCCGGTGCGACCGGCTCGCCGTCGAACGCGATGTCGAGGGTGCGCACGCCCGACTCCGGGTCGTCCGCCGTCACCCCCACCGTGAACGTCGCCGTGCTCGGCAGCAGGGTGCCGTCGGCCGGGACTCCCGAGAGCACCGGCGCGGTGGTGTCCGTCGCCCCCGAGGGGTCGCCCGTGACCGCGATGCGCGGTGCCGGCGGCTCGGTCATGTCGTCGCCCAGGAAGAACGACGTCTGCGGCGGCTGGTTGTAGCCGGTGTTCTGCCACGCGACCGACAGGCGGTAGACCGGGTCGTGCATCAGCGTGCGCAGGCGCAGGTCGGTCTCGTCGGTCGTCGAGTAGATGCGCAGCTCGGTCGAATCGGCCGAGCGCCACGCGATCTCCTCACGCCAGTCGCCGAACAGGTCGGCCTGCAGGTTGGGCGTTCCCTTCGTCGAGTTGTTCGACCGGGCGCCGTCGGCCTTCACGATCACGTCGGCCGACTCGGTCTCCCAGTTCCACTTGGCGATGGTCGGCACGCCCTGGGACGTGGTCGCGTTCCAGTCGTGGTCGACGATCTCGCGGAGCGGGTCGCCGTCGAACCAGGCGAGGAAGTTCGCCGCCGGGATCTTCTCGCCGATCAGCTCCCCCGTGGAGGACTTCAGCTGCCCGACCGGGGAGTTCCACGCGGCGTCGCCGCCGATGGCCCATCCCTCGGCCCCTTCGTAGCGGGGATCGATGTCGCCCGATGCCGCGCGGCCGGTGTCCTTCACCGCGGGGATCGACCACAGCACCTCGCCGGTGCGGGCGTCGCGCATCGTGGCGCCCACGTTGCCGGAGTTGGCCATGTCCTCGTGGGCCGCGAAGACCTCCAGGCCCGGGTTCGAGGGCACGAGGTCCGACACGTGGATCGCGTCGCCGTGACCGAGGCCGGTCGAGTAGAGCAGCTGCCCGTCGTCGTCGACCGTCGCCGAGCCGTAGACGACCTCGTCCTTCGAGTCGCCGTCGACGTCCGCGACCGACAGGTTGTGGTTGCCCATCCCGTAGAAGCCCTCGTTGCCGTCCTCGTTCGAGTCGAGCACCCACCGCTGGGTGAGCTTCGAGCCGTCGAAGTCGTATGCCGCCATCACCGCGCGGGTGTAGTACCCGCGGCTGAAGACCGCGCTCGGGTGCTCGCCGTCGAGGTAGGCCGTCGCCGCCAGGAACCGGTCGACCCGGTTGCCGTAGGCATCGCCCCACGCTCCGACGTCACCGCGGGCCGGCACGTAGTCCACCGTGTCGATCGCCGCGCCGGTCAGGCCGTGGAACACCGTGAGGTACTCGGGTCCGGTCAGCACGTAGCCCGAGCTGTTGCGGTAGTCGGCGCTGGCGTTGCCGATCGGCTGGCCGACGCCGTCGATCGTGCCGTCGCCGGTCTTCATGATGACCTCGGCACGTCCGTCGCCGTCGTAGTCGTACACCTGGAACTGCGTGTAGTGCGCGCCGGCCCTGACGTTCACACCCAGGTCGATGCGCCACAGCCGCGTGCCGTCGAGCTTGTACGCGTCGAGGTACACGTTGCCGGTGTAGCCGGCCTGCGAGTTGTCCTTCGCGTTGGACGGGTCCCACTTCACGAGCAGCTCGTACTGGCCGTCGCCGTCCACGTCGCCCACGCTCGTGTCGTTCGCGGAGTACGTGTACGGCTGGCCGTCCTTGCTGTAGGCGTCGGCCGGCTTGTCGAGCGGCACCGACCGGTACGCGCCGGTCTGCACGCCGAACGAGTCCGTCTCGGTCGTCTCGACGCCGTCCAGCACGGTGGTGATGAAGTAGACGGATGCTGCGCCCCCGGCCTCGTCGAGATAGTTCGTCGAGTCCGTGATCGGCGCCTTCGTCACCCGCTTGCCGTCACGGTAGACGTGGAAGGCCACGCTGTCGGGATCGGTGCCGAGCATGCGCCACGACACCAGGTTCCCGGCATCCGTCGACACCGCCGCCGGCGCGCGATCGAGGTACTCGGCCTGCCGCTGCAGCACCGTCACCGCCTCGGTGCCGAGCTGCGCCGACGCGCCGCCGGCGCCGCCCGCGTTCACCGCGACCACCGTGTAGAAGTACGGGATCGTGGTGAGCACGTCGGTGTCTGTGTACCGGCTGGTCTCGGCGATGCCGATCAGCTCGCCGCGCTCGCCCTCGACCTCGGAGCGGAACACCAGGTAGTACAGCGCACCCAGCGGCTGCGCCCACGAGAACTCCACCGAGCGCTTCTCGATGCTCTCGACCGCGAGCCCCGACGGTGCCGCCGGCGGCGTCACCTCGGCGTCGACGAACGAGACCTCGACCGTGGCCGACGGCACCGACTCGAGCTTCGTCTGGTCGACCGCGGTCACGTGGTATGCATAGTCGAGCCCGACGCGCGCGGTCGTGTCGACGAACGCGGGCTCGCTCACCGCCGCGACGAGCACGGGCTTGGCGTCGAACGGCGACTTCCGGTAGACGTTCCAGGTGAGGCCGGGCTCGGCATCCCACGCCAGCGAGACGCTGGGCGCTGCCGGGTCGGCGTTCACGTCGACGACCTCGAGGCCCACCGGCCCGAGGAGGATCGGCGTGATCTCCAGGCCGTTGAGGCGCGTGCCCGCGGCGGCGCCGTACGCCTCGACGTTGAGCTGCCCGTCGGTGACGAGGTACGGTCCGCGCAGCGTGGAGTTGACGCTGCCGCTGCCGGCGTTGCCGGTGCCCGCCTCCTTGCCCTCGATGCGGAAGCTGGTGCGCGTCGAGCCGATCCAGTCGCCCGAGTACGTCTTCACCGAGTAGGTGCCGTTGGGCACGTCCAGGGCGAAGGTCGAGCTGTCGCCCGGGAGCACGAAGTCGCGCACCAGGTCGTTCGAGCCCGTCGCGGCGCCGCGGTCGCGGCCGGCGTTCGCGGCCAGGGTGTTGAGGAAGCCGTACCCGCGCTCGGCCGTGTACGCCGTGTTCGGGTTGACCTCGGTGTACCCCGCCATGAGCGGATTGCCCGCGAGCTGGAAGTCGTACTTGTACACCGCCTGCTTCGTCGTGAAGGTCACGGCGGCGCTCGGCGCGGACTCGCCGCGGCCGTTCACCGCGACGACGCGGTACCGGTAGCCGGTGCCCTCGGCGAGACCCTGCACGATCGAGCTGGTCTGCGTCACCATGCCGACGAGCGTCCAGTCGGGGGCCGTGTCGGCCACCGCCTGACGGTAGATCTTGTAGATGTCGGCCGTCGGCGAGGCATCCCACTGCAGCGTCGCGCCGCCGTTGCTGATCGCACCCGCCACGACGTTCTGCGGGGCGACCGGCACGTCGGCCGGGGGCGCGATGTCGGCGACCTTCGCGGCGAGCGGGCTGTCGAGCCCCGCGACGTCCTGCGCGATCAGGCGTGCGAGCTGGATCGCGCCGTACTCCTGGAAGTGCGTGTCGTCGACGATGCCGGCGGGCCGGTTCGGGAAGACGCCCGGATCGACGTGCAGGAACACGGCCTTCGCCGCCTCCGGGCCGATCTCGTTCAGGTACGCACGGCTCGAGGCCGACAGGTCGACGAGCAGCACGTCCTCCTCGGCGGCGAGCTCCTTCATCTTGTCGACGTACTCGGGGAAGCTGACGTTGAAGATGCCGGTGGCCGCGTCGAAGCTGCGCCGCGAAACCGGGGTGACGAGGATCGGCGTCGCGCCGCGCTGCCGTGCGCCCTCGACGTAGACGCGCAGGTACTCCTTGTAGTCCGCCGGGCTCGCGTACCGGTCGTCGACACCCTGGGTGGCGTCGTTGTGCCCGAACTGCACGAAGAGATAGTCGCCGGGACGGATGCTGCGCAGCACCTCGTCGAGACGGCCCTGCGTGATGAAGTTCTTGGAGGACCGGCCGCCGATCGCATGATTGGCGAAGGCGATGTCGTCGGCGAAGAACCGGTCGATCATCTGGCCCCAGCCGGCCTGCGGCGCATAGGCGATCGGGTCGTAGGTCTGCACCGTCGAGTCGCCGGTGATGAACGCGGTCGAGATGGCCCCTGCGACGCGTGCCGGCAGGCGCGTGATGGTCAGGGCGTTGACGACGGGCGCGTCACCTGCGAACTGCAGGGTCAGCGTTCCGTCGACGAGCGCGATCGTGAACGACATGTCGAGGAACGCCCCCGAGGCCTGCGGGTTCGCCAGCACCTTCGCGATGCTCTCGGCTGTCACCGTGGTGGTGGTCGCCGCCTGAGCGTCGCCCGACACGACACGCGCCGAGTAGTCGCCGGCGCCGAGGTCGACCTCGAAGGTGGCGCCTGCCGCCGCGACGAAGTCGCCGCGCAGTGCGTCGGAGCCGCCGCGGTCGACGTCGGGCGTCGCTGAGGTCGGCGCGGTCGAGAAGCCGTAGCCCCACTCCGCGTTGTACGACGTCGCGGACGTCACCGAGAGCGCGCCGTCGGCCACCTGGCCCGGGCCGAAGTCGAACGTCACGACGTCGCCGGAAGGAAGCGGCGTCGGGGCGCTGTAGACGTTCGAGGTGACGGACGTCGAAGCCGGCGAGGCGCCCGCCTCGTTCTGCGCGGTGACCCGGTACGTCCACTGCTGCGCCGTGTCGACAGCATCCGTGTATCCGGGCGTCGTGACGGTCGCGAGAGCAGAGAAGGCGCCGTCGGCACCGGCGCGCTCGACGATGTACTCGTCGCCGTTCGCGACGGCGGACCACGAGAGCACGACCGCGTCACGGGTGACCTGCGCGACAGCGAGGTCGGCCGGGGCGGCCGGCGCGACGAGCTCGGGGATGACGCCCGACCGCACCTCGGCCGACGGGGCGGAGGCCACGCCGTCGTCGTCCACGGCGACGACCGCGTAGGCGTACGAAGCGCCCTCGGCGACGGAGGTGTCGCTGTAGGAGGGGTCGGTGGTCTCGGCGATCTGCGTGAACTCGCCGGTCGCGTCGTTCGCGACGGGCGCGCGCAGCACCCGGTAGGCCGTCGCGCCGTCGACGGCGGTCCACGTGAGGTCGACACCGTTCCAGGCGACGCGGGTGGCGGCGAGGCCGGCGGGAGCGTCGGGCACGATCGGCGCCACGACGAGGCCGTTGACGTAGGCGCCGAGGCCCGAGCCCGTGAAGCCGACGTTCAGCCGGCCGTCGGTGACGCTGGTGGTGAAGGTCGCGGTCGTGTTGAGTCCTCGCGCCGAGGTCATGCGGGTCTGCGCGACGCCCTCGAGGGTGACGGTGGCGTTGGTGCCCGATGCGGTGCTCAGGCCGTCGCCGATGGTCACGGTGACCTCGTAGTCGCCCTCGGCCAGGCCGTCGAGCTGGAAGCCCCAGTCCGTGCCGGCGACGAAGTCGTCCTCCATCGGGCCCGCGGGCGAGCCGTCGGTGCTGCGGTCGCGGTCGAAGAGCGTCACGCCCTCGGGCACGGTGATGCCCCAGCCGGCGTCGGCGGTGTACAGCGATGTCGTGCGCACCTGCTGCCAGCCCTCGGCGACGGCGCTCGTCGCGGTGCCGAAGTCGAAGCGCCAGGCACCGTCGTCGGCCGGCGGGAGCAATGCCGCGGCGGGGGTCGCGGTGATGAGGGCCGCGACGACGGCGGTGGCGCCGGCGATCGCGGTGAGTCGGAGCCCGCGGCGGGATGCGCGGGACGTGGGGTCGTGGGGAGCGGGTCGCGTCGCGCCGTCGGCGCGTGCGGACACGTGGGGCACGGTTCCTCCTGTTGTCAGCATCGGCAAAGGATGACGGCGCGCACCGCGGCGTCGCAGTGTGCGTTCGTCGGTGAACCGGGCGCGTACGGACTCGAGCCCTGTCCGGTGTGGAGCGCGATGGGGATCGCCCTCCGGGTTTGTTGTCGACTCCACGGAAAGCGTTTCCCGATCTGAGTCGCTCGCAGTCTGGCACGGCGTCGTGCCGAGAGGCAAGAGCTTCGTGAAACGTTTTTACGAGTTGACCTGCACACCTTGCGCCGTGGACGTGCAGTGCCATAAGGTTCCCGGCGAGCGCTTTCCCGTACCCCCCGTCGCCGATGCGTATACGGACCGTGTCGGCGACGGGCTCGGCATGCACGGGGGCCGGGCGCGTCGACGCCGTGCGTAGGCTGGCCGCATGGCTCAGCGAAGCGCCGCCCCCGACGACCCCGCCGCCGCCTCGCGCGGCATCTCTCGCCGGACCCAGTCCGACATCTACCGCGCCGGCATCAGCGGCACCCGGCCTCGGGTGCCGGTCGACACCGACGCCCTCGAGGCCGCGGCGCGCAAGGCGCTGAGCGCCGAGGCGTTCGCGTACATCGCCGGGGGAGCGGGCGCCGAGCGCACCGTCGCCGCGAACCGCGCCGCGTTCGGCCGGTGGCAGGTGTGGCCGCGGCCGCTGCGCGACGTGTCGTCGCGCGATCTGTCCATCGACTTCCTCGGCGTGCGGCGGCCGACGCCGCTGCTGCTCGCCCCGCTCGGGGTCATGGAGATGGCCCACGCCGACGCCGACCTCGCGGTGGCGCGGGCGGCCGCCTCGCTCGGCATCCCGTACACGCTGTCGAACCAGGCGTCCTTCGCGATGGAGGAGGTCCGGGACGCCGCTCCCGACGGTGCCCGGCTGTTCCAGCTCTACTGGTCGGCGTCCGACGAGCTCAACGCGTCGCTGCTGCGGCGGGCCGAGGCATCCGGATGCGAAGCCGTCATCGTGACGCTCGACACCCACCTGCTCGGATGGCGCACGCGCGATCTCGACCTGGCGTATCTGCCGTTCACGCGCGCGATGGGGATCGCGCAGTACACGAGCGACCCCGTGTTCCAGCAGCTGGTGCGGGAGCGATCGCGGGGAGTGGATGCTGCGGCCCCGCCCGCGCCGCCGGTCAAGGTCACCCCGAAAGCGGTGGCCGCGGGGGTGCGCATCGCACGGAAGGGCGCGGCGCTCACGGGCACGAGCAGCGTGCGCGAGAACCTGCGCTCGCCGCTGCCGCGCGCGGCGGTGGAGACGTTCCTCGACGTGTTCTCGACGCCGGCGCTCACGTGGGACGACCTCGCGAAGGCGCGGCAGTGGACGTCGCTGCCGATCATCCTCAAGGGCATCGTGCACCCCGACGACGCGATCCGGGCCCTCGATGCCGGTGTCGACGGCATCTGGATCTCGAACCACGGCGGTCGGCAGATCGACCAGTCCGTGCCGACGCTCGACGTGCTGCCGACGATCGCCGAACGCGTCGCGGGGCGTGTGCCGATCGTGTTCGACTCGGGGGTTCGACAGGGCTCCGACGTGTTCATCGCGCTCGCGCTCGGGGCGACCGCCGTCGCGCTCGGGCGTCCGTACGCCTACGGTCTCGGCGTCGCCGGCGAGGCCGGTGTGCGCGAGGTGGTGCGGAACGTGCTCGCCGAGCTCGACATCACACTGGGGCTTTCGGGGCACACCTCGATCGCCGACGTCGGGCGCGATGCGCTGCGCGGGGTGTGAGGCCTAGTCTGGGGCCGTGACCAACCCCCCTCCGCCGCCGTACGCCTACGGCGCCCCGCAGCCGCAGCCGATGAGCCCCGCCGACGAGAAGCTGTGGGCGACGCTCGTCAACGTCGGCGGCATCTTCTTCAGCTTCTTCCCCGCGCTCATCGGCTACCTCGTGCTGAAGGACCGCGGACCGTTCGTGCGCGCCCACACCGCCACGGCTCTCAACTTCCAGCTGACGCTGCTGATCGCGTACGTCGTCGGCGGGGTGCTGAGCATCGTTTTCATCGGCATCTTCATCGTGATGGCCGCGTACGTCCTCAACATCGTGTTCTGCATCGTCGCGGCCGTGAAGGCCAACCGCGGCGACTGGTACACGTACCCGCTGTCGATCACGTTCGTCCGCTGACCGTTCTGCGGCTCACCGCGCCGCGCCGTCGTCGGTGAAGCCGAAGACCGGTGTCGCCCCGGCGAGCTCGCCGGCCGGGAGCGGCTCGTGCGCGAGAACGTGGTCGGGGTACCCCGGATAGAGCAGCGCGGTCAGCGCGTCCGCGTCGCCGTCGAAGCAGGTGCTCGTCGCTCCGACGCCGATGGCGTCGCCGGATTCGCCGCCGTTGCCGATGTCGATCACGAGCGACCCGACCTCGAGAGCGGGATCGGATGCCTCGACCCGCACCTCCCCGTCGGCCGCGGTCGCGGGTGCCGTCGTCCAGCCCCGGTCGCTCAGCCATCGCTCGAGGCGCGACGCCGTCGTGGGGGCGTCCGCCTCGAGCGTGAAGCCCTCGAACGTCGTGCGGTGCATCGCGAACGAGTAGCCGGGCCGGCAGTCGACGGGAAGGTCGCCGTACTCCTGCACCTGCCAGGTGCCGTCCGAGATGTGGACGAGGACGGTGGCCACCGCTTCTTTGAACAGCAGGTTCGCGTGGCGCGCCGAGGCGTAGAGCTCGTCGCCTTCCGGCTGCGCGCTCGCGCACCCAGGGAGTGCGAGAACGACGACGACGACGGCGGCGAGCAGCCCGGCCGCGCGGCGCCGCAGCCTCGCGGCGGGCCGCGGGGCGGGCCCGGTCACGGCGACGTCCGATCCACGCGACCAGGGTAAGCCGGTGCCTCGCGCCCGGGGAGAGGGACGCCCGTCTGCACGGGTCGACCGCTGAGCCGTAGGCTTCTGCCATGCCCGCACCAAGCCGGCGCTCGCCCGCCGACAGCTCGCCCCTCGTCCGCCTCCGACCGCGTGCGCTCGCCGGCGCCGGAGTGCTCGTCGCCTCGGCGATCGCACTGAGTGGCTGCTTCGGCCCCGGCCCCGTCGTCGAGGGAACCGACGACGGCGACTTCGCCGACGACGGCTGCACGAGCGTAGTCGTCGCGACCTCCTCCGAGAAAGTCAACATGCTCGACGCGCTGGCCGACGCCTTCAAGGAGTCGTCGCAGCACGACCAGCTCGCCGAGTGCGCGACGGTGCATCCGATCAACGTCTCCTCGGGCGACGCGACCCGCTTCCTCACCGCGGGCGGCGACTGGCCCGACGACGACACGCGCCGCTGGCCCACGATGTGGTCGCCCGCGTCGACGGTCTGGACCGATCGCGTCGCGGCCGCGGCATCCACCTCCCTCGTCGGCGAACCCCAGTCGTTCACCCATACGCCGGTCGTCTTCGGCGTTCCCGAGACGATGGCGAAGGCGCTCGGCTATCCGGCGTCGCCGATCGGCATCGCCGACTTCGAGGCGCTCTGCCAGGACCCCGACGGCTGGGCGAGCGTCGGCAAGCCGCTGTGGGGATCGTTCAAGATCTCGAAGACGAACCCGAACACGTCGACGACCGGGCTCTCGGCGATCCTGATGCAGTCGTACGAGGCATCCGGCAAGTCCGCCGACCTCACCTCGGCCGACGTGGCGGCGGCCGCGGAGTTCTCGCGCGTCTTCGAGGAGTGCGTGATCCACTACGGCGACACGACCGGCAAGGTGCTCACGCGGCTCTACGACGAGACCCAGAACGGCGCCGGCGGCTCGGGGTACGTCTCGGCGGTCGCGCTCGAAGAGACGTCGCTCCTCAACTACAACCAGGGCAACCCCGACTCGCACACCGTGCAGCCGGGCGAGAAGCTCACCCCGCCGAAAGAGAAGCTCGTCGCGGTGTACCCGTCGGGCGGCTCGATGTGGTCGGACAACCCGATCACGGTGCTCGGCGCCGACTGGGTGACGCCCGAGCAGGCCGAAGCAGGCGCGGCGTTCGCGGCCTTCCTGCAGACCGACGCGGCGCAGAAGATCCTGCCCGAGTACGGCTTCCGGCCGCTGGATGCCTCGGTGCCGCTGGGCGACCTCTTCACGGCCGCGTACGGGGTCGATCCCGCGGGGCCTGCGGTGACCCTGCCGAAGCCGGCCGTCGACGTGGTGTCGTCGGCGATCGACCAGTGGACGCAGATCCGCAAGCCGTCGTCGGTACTCGAGGTGATCGACATCTCGGGCTCGATGGACGAGGCGATCGGCGACGGCCGCTCGAAGCTCGACGGCGCCATCGAGGGCGCGCAGGCGACCCTCGGCCACTTCCGCTCGTCGGACGAGGTCGGAGTGTGGGCGTTCACGACCGGCGTCGAGTCGGCGGCCGGCAAGAACCTCGTGGTGCTGCGCGACGTCGAGCCGCTCGCGTCCGACCGCGAGTCGGTGGACTCGTCGCTCGACGACCTCCGGTTCGCGCAGCGCGAGGGCACCCCGCTGTACGACGCGATCGCCGCGGCCTACGACGAGATGCTCTCCCGCGCGCAGCCCGGCCGCATCAACGCGATCGTGCTGCTGTCGGACGGCCAGGACACCGACTCCGAGATCTCGATCGACTCGCTGCTGGCGAAGATCGGCGCCTCGACCGAGGAAGGCGGCGACGACGCCCCCGTGCGCATCTTCCCGATCGCGTACGGCGAGGGCGCCGACACCACGGCGCTGCAGCGCATCGCCGAGGCGACCGGCGGTCAGTGGTTCGATGCGTCCGACGCCGCGAAGATCGACCTCGTCTTCGCGTCCGTGATCAACAACTTCTGAACGGCGGA
This sequence comes from Microbacterium sp. NPDC056044, assembly GCF_042267145.1. Classification (NCBI taxonomy): domain Bacteria; kingdom Bacillati; phylum Actinomycetota; class Actinomycetes; order Micrococcales; family Microbacteriaceae; genus Microbacterium; species Microbacterium sp. NPDC056044. Next base: position 21,914 of record NZ_JBHJWZ010000007.1, read on the forward strand.
CGGATGCTGCACCCCCTCGCCGCCGACGGCTCCGGCGTCTATGTGAACGAGGCCGAGCAGGTGCTCGCGAACGGGAACGTCTACGTCTCGAACGAGGTCAAGGGCGCGGATGCCCTGCGGCAGTCGCTGGAGCAGCAGGTGACCGACGACTCGATCGCGATCGCGGTGTTCTCCGACAACGCGTCGCTCGAGGCGACGGGCATGGACATCGTGCGGGAGCTCGCCGGGCTGCCCGGCTACCAGACGATCATCGTGGCGGTCGGCGATGACCTGTCGGCCGGCTCCCGCGTGGTGCAGCCCAACGGCGAGGCACTGCGCATCGCCAACGAGGCAGAGCAGTCGGCCGACACCCTCGAGGGGAAGATCCTGCAGACGGTCGACGGCGTCGTCGCGGCGACGCCGGCCGGTTCCGGACAGAGCGGCGGCGCCGACGCCGGCCTCATCGTCGGCGGCGCGCTCGGGCTCGTCGTGCTCGTCGCGGCGGGCGGTGCGCTGTGGGCGGTCCTCCGTGCCCGGCGTCGCCGCGCCGCGACGGGCCATCACGCGCCGCTGCCGGACAACGTCCGCCCGCTCGTCGGGCGACTGCGGGCCTTGAGCGGCGAGTATGCGGCGGCCGGGGCATCCGGAATCCGCGACGCGAACGCGGTGGCGAGCGAGGTCGCGACCGTCGCGAACAACACCACCGAGCTGTTCGATCGCCTGGGTCGCAAGGGCGACGAGGGGCAGCGGGCCACGGCCGCCGTCGAGTACGGCGAGACGCTGCGCAAGCTCACCGCGGCGCTCGACCGCGACTACCTGCTCGACATCCTGCAGCGGCCCGACCTGTGGGACGACCCCGTCGACCGCGTCCGTGAGGTGCGCACCGCGCTGACGTCGTTCGGCGCGGAGCTCGTCGAGAACATCAAACAGGTCAACGCGCGACGGGGGCTCCACTTCCAGGTGTCGCTCGACGGTCTCATCGGGCGTCGCAAGGAGCTGCAGGAGTGGGACCGCGCGTTCGAGCAGGCCGAGGACGAGGGCAAGCCCCATGAGTGAGGCCCTGCCGGACCGCGTCCCGTGGGGCAGGCCGGCGGTGGACGCCATCCCGCTGCCGCCGTTCGCGACGGATCAGGAGGCGGCCCGGTATCGGCGGCTGCTTCAGCTGCACCTCGCCCTCATCGACGACGGTGGTCCGTCGGCCGCCCTGACCGCGCTGCTGGAGACACTCGACGCCGGCAGCGGCTGGCGGGTCGAAGCGGGCAGGGATCTCAGCGGCGCCGAGCTGCGGCTGAGCTTGGCGACCTACTTTCCGGCTCCCTGGACGCCGGAGCGCCTCGCCCCGCTGCTCGCCGAGCACGTCACCTGGGGAGCGCCGGTCAAAGGCGGCGCGTCCTGGCGGTGGCTCGGCGACCCCGACTTCGGAGCCATCCCTGACTCCGGCGGCGGATGGCGCATCACCCGGCACGAGCGCGGATCCCTGGCGCACGACACCATCGGGCACGACGACCTCGTGCTGCTGTGGATGGAGCACTTCTGCTCGAGGTTCCCCTACCCGTTCGGCCACCGCGTGTCCGATGAAGACCTCGACGCCCTCGCGTCCGCTGCGGCAGCGGTGCGCGCAGCGCACGCCGACAATGTGGCCGCTCCCTACCTCGTCGGCTGGCGCGCCGAGCGCGACGCGGCGCTCGCCGCCGGGTCCTCTTCCCACGACGACTAGAATCGACGGATGCCGCGTTCAGCGGCTTCTCGCACCCTCGTGCATCCCCTCCCGACCATTGGAGCCACCGTGGCCGAGCAGTCTCGCCTCGACAAAGTCATCGCCCTCGCCCGTCACCGCGGGTTCGTGTTCCAAGCGGGTGAGATCTACGGCGGGTCCCGGTCGGCATGGGACTACGGCCCCCTCGGCACGGAGCTCAAGGAGAACATCCGCCGCCAGTGGTGGCAGACGTTCGTGCGCGGTCGGGGCGACATGGTCGGCCTCGACTCGTCGATCATCCTGCCCAAGCGCGTGTGGGAGGCCTCCGGTCACGTCGCGACCTTCACCGACCCGCTCGTCGAGTGCCTGCAGTGCCACAAGCGGTTCCGCGCCGACAACCTCATCGAGGACTTCGAGGCGCGCAAGGGCCGCAAGGCCGAGAACGGCCTCGCCGACATCCCGTGCCCCAACTGCGGCACGAAGGGCCAGTACACCGAGCCCAAGGCGTTCTCGGGTCTCGTGAAGACCTACCTCGGCGTCGTCGACGACGAGTCGGGCCTGCACTACCTCCGCCCCGAGACGGCGCAGGGCATCTTCGTGAACTTCTCGAACGTGCTCACCGCGAGCCGCAAGAAGCCGCCGTTCGGCATCGGCCAGGTCGGCAAGGCGTTCCGCAACGAGATCACGCCCGGTAACTTCATCTTCCGTACGCGCGAGTTCGAGCAGATGGAGATCGAGTTCTTCGTGCCGCCCGCCGAGGCGCAGGAGTGGTTCGACCACTGGGTCGAGGAGTGCTGGAACTGGTTCGTCGGCCTCGGCATCGACCCCGACAACATGCGCCGCTTCGACGTGCCCGAAGAGGACCGCGCGCACTACTCCGACGGCACGATCGACGTCGAGTACCGCTTCGGCTTCGCCGGCAAGGAGTGGGGCGAGCTCATGGGCGTCGCCAACCGCACCGACTACGACCTCGGCTCGCACTCCGAGGCGTCCGGCCAGTCGCTCACCTACTTCGACCAGGCCTCGGGCGAGAAGTACATCCCGTACGTGATCGAGCCGTCGTTCGGCCTCACTCGCGCGATGATGGCGTTCCTCGTCGACGCGTACCACGAGGAGGAGGCGCCGAACGCGAAGGGCGGCACCGATACCCGCACGGTGCTCAAGCTCGACCCGCGCCTGGCTCCGGTGAAGGTCGCCGTGCTCCCGCTGTCGCGCAACGAGCAGCTGTCGCCGATCGCCCGCGAGGTGGCCGAGACGCTGCGCGGCGACTGGAACATCGACTTCGACGACGCCGGCGCCATCGGCCGCCGCTACCGTCGTCAGGACGAGATCGGCACGCCGTTCTGCGTCACCGTCGACTTCGACTCGCTCGACGACCGCGCCGTCACCGTGCGCGACCGCGACACGATGAACCAGGAGCGCGTCCCGCTCGAGGTCCTCCACGCGTATCTCGCGGAGCGCCTGAAGGGCGCCTGACCCGCAGGACGATGGATGCTGCGACCCGGCCGGGTCGCAGCATCCACTCTCTCCGGGGTCCGGGTGCTCCGCGCTGTTGGTTTCGGCATTCGCTGCTGGTTCTTTCGGGCGCGAATGCCGATTTCGACAGCGCGGGCGATGGCGCGGGGCCAGCGCGGGCATCGGGGCGACGAATGGCATGGGGCGCAGCATGCGTCGTTCCACGGGTGCTATTCCCGCGGCCGCGGTGGGTGCTTAGCCTGACCTCATGGCCAGGGACTACCGCGGTACGACCGCGCTCATCACCGGTGCGAGCTCCGGGCTCGGTGCCGAATACGCGACGCAGTTCGCCGCCCGCGGCGCCGACGTCGTGCTCGTCGCCCGCCGTGAGGACCGGCTGCGCGACCTCGCCGAACGCCTCACGCGCGACCACGGCGTGCGGGCGATGCCGATCGCCCTCGACCTCACGCGGCCGGATGCCGCCGCCGCGCTGAGGACTGCGCTCGACGAGCAGGGTCTGCGCGTGCAGACGCTCGTCAACAACGCCGGTTTCGGCATGAAGGGCGACTTCGCCGAGGCGGATGCCGCGAGAATCGGACAGATGGTGCAGGTCAACGTCTCGGCACTCGTGGCGATCACGCGCGCGGTGCTGCCCGAGATGGTCGCCGACGGGCGCGGCGCGCTCATCGGGATCGCGAGCACCGGCGCGTACCAGCCGTGCCCGAACATGGCCGTCTACGGCGCCACGAAGGCCTTCGTGCTCAGCTTCACCGAGGCACTCGCTTACGAGACGAAGGGCTCGGGGCTCGGCGTGATCGCGGTGAGTCCGGGTGCGACGCGCACCGAGTTCTTCGACGTCACCGGTGCCGACGCGGCCGTGGGCCGCTTCAAGACGCCGGCGCAGGTGGTCGCCCTGACCCTGCGCAAGCTCGACAGCGACGACGTGCCGCCGAGCGTCGTGTCGGGCCGCGCCAACGCCGTCAGCGCATGGGCCGCCGGCGTGATGCCCCGTCGCCTGACCCTCGCGGTGAGCGGTCGCGTGCTCAGATAGCGGCCTCGGCAGCGACGAGCGGAACGCCCGGCCCCTCGCGGGACCGGGCGCTTCGAAGGGAGGGGTCAGCTGCCGAGTGCGGCGGCTGCGTCCTTCGCGGCGTTCTTCGCTGCCGTGCCCGCGTCGCCGGCCGCGGCCAGCGCGTCGCCGCCCGCCGTCTTCAGCGCGAACGCCTGCAGCAGCGTGTTGAGGTCGAGGCCGGTGAGACCCTTCACGACCTCGGTGCCCTCGCCGAGCACCTTGCCGACGGTCTTGGTCATCTCGGAGGCGCCGTCGGTCGACACCACGGTGAGCTTGTCGATCGAGGCGATCGGCTCGGCCGCCGCACGGACGATCTCGGGCAGGCGCGTGATGATCTCCTGCGCGAGCGCGGCCTCGCCGTACTTCTGCAGCGCGAGCGCCTTTGCGTCGGTCGCGGCGGCCTCGGCGAGACCCTCGGCCTGGATCGCGGAGGCGCGAGCGTCACCCTCGGCCTTGATACCGGCGGCCAGCGCCACCTGCTTGTCGCGCTCGGCCTCACCGGCGAAGCGCACCGCCGCGGCGGACGCCTCGGCGTCCTGGACGGCGGCGACCTTGTTGGCCTCGGCGATGCGGGTGCGCTTGAACGCGTCGGCCTCGGTCGCGGCGTTGGCCGCATCGCGGAGCGCGGTCGCGCGCTGCACCTCGGCGTACGCCTCGGCCTCGGCCGGCTTGCGGATCTCGATGTCGAGGCGCTCCTGCGTCACGAGCGCCTGCTCGGTGAGCGCCTCGCGCTCCTGCACGGCGACGAGCTTGTCCTGTTCGGCGGTGGCGAGCTGACCCGACGCCTGCGCCTCGGCGTTGGCGCGGTCGGTCTCGGCCTTGATCGTCGCCTGCTTGAGGGCGAGGGCCTTCTGGCGCTCGGCGATCTGCTCGGACGCCTCGATGCGGGCGAACTCGGAGGCGCGCGATGCCTCGGCTTCACTGATCTCGGCGACCTGGCGGGCGCGGGCGGCCTCGGCGCGACCGAGGTTGGCGAGGTAGTCGCTGCCGGGCGTCGAGATGTCGCTGATGTTGAGGAGGTCGACCTGCAGGCCCTGCTCGACGAGGTCGGCCTTGGTCTCGGCGACGACGCGATCCGACAGGCTCTTGCGGTCCGAGATGATCTGCTCGATCGTCATGTCGCCGACGATCGAGCGCAGCGAGCCCTCGAGCGACTCCTTGATGATCTCGGTCAGGAGGTCCTGCTGCGAGAGGAAGCGCTGCGCCGCACGCCGCACCCCGTCCTCGGTGCCCGAGACCTTGAAGTTGATCGACGCCTTGATCGCGATCTTGATGCGGTTCTTGTCGACGCCCTCGACGGTGATGCCGATCTGGCGCTGCTCGAGCGAGATCGAGAAGCCCTGCTGCAGGATCGGCCACACGAACGTGCGCCCGCCGATCACGACGCGCTGGCCGCTGCCCGTCTCGCCGGGCTGCGGGCGACCGGCACCGCGCCCGACGATGACGAGCGCCTCGTTCGGGGGGACGCGGCGGATGCGCCGCGCGATGAAGGTGATGAGCCCGAGCACCGCCACCACGAGGGCGACGACCGAGATGATCTGGATGAGTTCGTTCGTCATGGACGACCTTTCTCGTGGGATGCTGCGGCCCGGGGTTCCCGGTCCGGACCGCAGTGGGGATCTATTCGGCGACGACCTTGACGCGCGTGCCGGAGTGCTCGACGACCCGGATGCGCAGGCCCTCGGCGATGGGCTCGTCCGAGTAGGCGAGGCGCCGCTCGACCTCGTGAGGGCCGTCGAGGCTGACCTCGCCGCCCGCCGGCGACACCGTGGAGCGGGTGACGCCCGACAGGCCCAGCGCCGAGGCCGGCACGCCGTCCGAGCTCTTGGTCAGCCGCTTCACGAAGAGCACGGCGATGACGTAGGCGATCACCGCGAGCACGGCGGCGAGCACGTATGCCCACACGGTGTCGAGGCCGTTCGTGGTGGTGAGGGCGCCCGAGGCCCCGAAGACGACCGCGGCGATGCCGAGGGCTGTGCCCGAGATGGCGCCGTCGCCGATGTCGAAGTGATCGAAGATGTCGCCGACGATGAGCGAGATCAGCAGGACGGCGAGGCCGATGCCTCCGACGATGAGGAACGGCAGCATGATCTGTCTCCAGGCGAGGGGCGGGCCGGACGGGTCCTTCCACCCTAGCCAGCAGTTGGGACACCGCGTCCAAACCGGGCCGGGATGTGGAAAACGTGCTCCGCAGGCGTGCGGTCGCAGCATCCATCGCTCTCGACACCACGATGACAGCGGCGTGACAGCGCGACGCCGCGGGCGACAGCGGGGCGACAGTGCCGCAGGCGCACTCTGGGTGACGTCGAAAGGCGAATCCCATGACCATCACCAGTTCCGCATCCCGCACCCCCGCGGTCCGCGCCGAAGGGCTCGTCAAGAGCTTCGGCGCCAACCGGGCGGTCGACGGCGTCGACCTGACCGTCGAAGCCGGCACCGTCTACGGCGTGCTCGGCCCCAACGGCGCGGGCAAGACCACCACCATCAGCATGCTGGCGACGCTGCTGCGTCCCGACGCCGGGAAGGCCGAGATCTTCGGCTACGACGTCGTGCGCCACCCGCAGATCGTGCGCCAGCTCATCGGCCTCACCGGCCAGTTCGCGTCCGTCGACGAGACGCTCTCGGCCACCGAGAACCTCGTCATCTTCGGCCGACTCCTCGGGCTCTCGCGCATCGACGCGAAGCGCAAGGCCGCAGAGCTCCTCGAGGAGTTCTCGCTCACAGAGGCCGCCACCCGGCCGCTGGCGAAGTTCTCCGGCGGCATGCGTCGCCGCCTCGACCTCGCAGCATCCCTCATCGCCCAGCCTCCGCTGATCTTCCTCGACGAGCCGACCACCGGCCTCGATCCCCGCACCCGCGGGCAGATGTGGGACACCATCCGGCGTCTCGTCGCCACCGGCTCGACCGTCCTCCTCACCACGCAGTACCTCGACGAGGCCGACCAGCTCGCCGACCGCATCGCCGTCATCGATCGCGGCACCGTGGTCGCCGAGGGCACCGCGCTCGAGCTCAAGGCGTCGGTCGGTCAGGCGTCGCTGCTGCTGAGGCTACGGACCGGGTCCGACATCGCCGAGGCGCAGCGCGAGATCTCGCGCGCACTCGGCGTGACGGCCATCGTCTCGCCCGAGGCTGCCCGCCTCACCGTGCCGATGAGCGACCCCGACCGCGTCGCCGACCTGCTCGTCGCCTTCCGCGACGCGGACCTGCACCTCGAGGAGCTCAGCGTGCAGCAGCCGACGCTCGACGAGGTCTTCCTCACCCTCACCGGCAAGGGCGTGCCGGAGGACGACGAGGCCGCCCACGCGACGGCCGACGAACTCGAAGGAGTCCGCGCATGACCGCCATCGCGACCCCCATCACCCCGGTCGCCGACCGCGACCTCTCGAACCGCTCTACGCTCGGGCTGACCGTCCGCAACACGCTCACCATGGCGTGGCGCGGCATCCTCAAGATCCGGCGCACCCCTGAGCAGCTGATCGACGTGACGGTGCAGCCGATCATCTTCACGCTGATGTTCACGTACATCTTCGGCGGTGCGATCGCCGGCGACGTGCAGAACTATCTGCCGATCATCATCCCGGGCATCCTCGTGCAGACCGTGATCACGACCTCCGTCGTCACCGGAGTGCAGCTGCGCGAAGACATGGACAAGGGCGTGTTCGACCGCTTCCGCTCGCTCCCGATCGCGCGCATCGCGCCGTTGTCGGGCGCGCTGCTGGCCGACACCCTGCGCTACACGATCGCCACGACGCTCACCTTCACCATGGGCTTCATCATGGGCTTCCGCCCGGGCGGCGGACTCGCGGGCGTGATCGCGGCCGGACTCCTCGTCATCGCCTGTTCGTGGGCGATGAGCTGGATCTTCGCCTTCTTCGGCGTGATCGCGCGCACCGCCTCGAGCGTGCAGGGCATCTCGATGCTCATCCTGTTCCCGCTGACGTTCCTGTCGAACGCGTTCGTCCCCGCCGACACGATGCCCGATTGGCTGCAGTGGTTCGTCGAGGCGAACCCCGTCTCGCATCTCGTGACCGCAGTGCGCGGGCTCGTCAACGACGGGACGGTGACGGCCGACGTCTTCACCGCCCTGCTCGGCGCCGCGGTGATCGTGGCGGTGTTCGCGCCGCTCACGGTGCGCGCCTACATGCGGAAGGCGTGAACGGATGCTGCGCCCCGCGGTGTGACGACCGGCCGGGGTGCGTGGGGGCCGGGGTGGCGGAAGCCGCCCCGGCCCTTCGGCGTCGGCGGCGTCGGTGGCGGGTGGCGTCGGGGATGAGTGGTTGGCTGGGGGAGTGGATATGCGGGAATGTCGCCCGAGCGATGTCGAGGGGCTGACCGCGTTCCTGCGTGAGGTCGATCTGACGCTGAGCGGACTCGATGCGCCGAGCGTTCGGCTGTGGCTGGTGCGTGACGAGAACGACGCGATCGTCGGCAGCACGGGCTACGAGATCAGCGCGGACGGTCGGCACGCGCTGATCCGCAGCGTGGCGGTGCGTCCTTCGCTGCGGTCGCAGGGGAGCGGCACGGCGCTGGCGCGCTTCGCCCTCGGCCGCGCGGCGGACGAGGGCGCGACCACGGCCTGGCTGTTCAGCCGCCGCTCCGGCCCGTTCTGGCAGGGGCTGGGCTTCGTGTCCGCCGATCGCGACGAACTCGCGCGAGCGCTGGCCGGCACCCACCAGGTCCGGCTGTTCCGGCAGAGCGGCCAGCTCGACCGCGAGGTCGCGTGGTCGAAGAGCTTGCCTGCCCGGTGAGGGATGGACCTCGTCTAAGTGTCTGAGATTTCGCCGGTGCCGACTATTGCGTGTTTCGTATTTATGCTCTAATCTTGCAGTTAGCGGATCGAGCTTGTGCCCACTTTCGTTCGGTCTTCCGTCGCACCCGTCTGGGTGCTGTTCAGCGGGAGCATCATGGGCCAGCGTTTCGACACCGACGACGCGACCTGGAGCGCGCTGGATCGGGTGGTCGCCGAGATGCAGTCGACCCGGTCCGAGATCGCCCGGTTGCAGGCGGAGGAGTCGCGGCTGCTGACGGATGCTGCGGACATCGTCCGCGCCCGCGAGGACGCGCGGCGGGCGGCGGGCCGTAAGAGCCCGCACGATCTGCCGCTGCGGGAGGTGTCGGCCGAGCTCGGCGCCGCGATGCGGCTCAGCGATCGGACGGTGCAGGCGCGGATGTCGGCGGCCAGCACGCTGCGCGACGGGTTCGCCGCGACCTTCACGGCGTTGGCCGAGGGGCGGATCGACCTGGCGCACGCGGCGGCGATCGTCGACGCCGGGGCGGTGATCGCCGATCCCGAGATGCGGGAGCAGTACGAACGGATCGTGCTGGACGCGGCCGGGTTCGAGACCCCGCACCGGTTGCGGGCGATCGCCCGGGTGGTCGCGGCCCGCATCGACCCCGACCTGGCCGAGGAACTGCGCCGCCGCGCGATCGGGCTGCGTCACCTCCGCATCATCGATCTCGATGACGGCATGGCGCGGCTGCTCGCCGACCTGCCCGCCGTGCTCGCCCACGCGATCTACGACCGGCTGACCCAGATGGCCGAAGCCGAACGCGCCGCCGAACGCGCCGACGCGGCCGCGGCCGAAGCGGCGTCCGCCGCCGCGGAAGCCGCGGTGGCGGTCGTCGCCGTGGCAGGTGGGCCTTCCCGCGCTGCGGGTCGCGCCCGGCTCGAGCCGCCGACGGACGCTGCGCCACCGGCAGCAACCGGCGAACCCGGCCTGCCGCGCGGCGCCGCACCGGCAGACGACGAGGCGCGACCGGATGCGCCGACCGACGACGACGCGACCGAGCCGGGAGCGCAGGATGCCCCGCAACTCACCACCGGCCCGCAGGCCGACGCCCGGTCGCTGGACGAACTGCGCGCCGACATCTTCGCCGACATCGTCCTCACCGCCGCCCCGTCCGGCCACGGCGACGGCGACGCGTTCGCCACCATCCACGCCGAGGTGCAGATCACCATCCCCGTGCTGACCGCCGCCGGCACCAGCAACGAACCCGCCCTGCTCACCGGGTACGGCCCGATCGACGCCACCACCGCCCGCGAACTCGCCGCCGCCGCCGGCTGGGACCGGGTCATGTACCACCCGCACAGCGGAATCCCGCTCGCCGTCGACCGCTACCGATCCTCCGCAGGCCTGACACGATTCCTCCGCGCCCGAGACGAACGCTGCCGGTTCCCCGGCTGCCGACGCCGACCCTCGAAATCCGACATCGACCACACCGTCGACCGCGCCCTCGGCGGCGACACCACCGACGACAACCTCGCCCACCTCTGCCGACGACACCACACCCTCAAACACGCCACCGCATGGCGCGTCCGCCAACTCGGCGACGGCATCCTCGAATGGACCAGCCCCACCCAGCGCCGCTACCTCGACAAACCACCAGCCACCGTGCAATTCGTCCCCTCGCCGATCTTCGACAAGTACCTCGCCGCGCCCTACGACGGCCACGCACCCTTCTGATGGCCGGCCTGCGAAGCGCCCGTCTGACGGCCGGCTCGACCGGCCCGACCGGCCCGACCGGCCCGAACACTCAGCCGAGGAACGACGAGAGCGCGGTGACGTCGGCGTCGCTGTCGGAATCGCGCGGCAGCGCGGGCGTCGATAGGTCCGGCAAGAGCGCGTCGGTCTCCAGCCGCTCGCCCAGCACGCGCAGGAACGGGTCCGAGGCGTCGACGCCTCCCCGCAGTCGCGCCGCGGCGGCGAGGGCGCGTCGGGCGTCGGAATCTCTCCCGACCGTCGCGAGCCAGCCTGCGATCGACACCGCCACGTCCGCGACGATCGGGTGGTCGCCGCTGCGGGCCGCGGCGGGAAGGGCCTCGGTGAGTGCGGCGCGGGCCTCGTCGGTGCGCCCCTCCAGCAGGAGGGCCTGGGCGCGCCGCGACCCCGACCAGGCGATCAGCTGGTCCGGGAACGAGGGCAGCATCTCCGAGGCGACGGCGTCGAGAAGGCGCAGGGCGGCAGTGCCGTCGCCGACTGCGATCTCGATGGCGGCCGCGTCCATGTCGGTCTGGGCGATCGCGCGCGGCGAATCCTTGGACCGTGCGAGCGCCTGCGACTCCCGCAGCCGGGCGCGCGCCTCGTCGATGCGACCCAGCCGCAGCAGGAGCCCGATGCTCTGCGACCGCTGCTGCACGAGGTCGGTCACCGAGGTGAGGCCGACGAGGCCCGCCGACGAGGCGTCGGCGACGGCGAGCGCCTCGTCGAGCCGGCCGGCGAGCTGCAGCCACTCCGACCGCATCTGGCTCGCGAACGCGGTGCCCCACACGTCGCCGAGTTCGCGGAACATCGACACCGCCTTCTCGCTCTCGATGCCGAGGGTCTCGTTGTCGCCGCCGTTCTGGGCGATCGCCGAGCGCAGCATGCTGATCAGCGCGCGCGTCCACGGGGGTGCGTCCGCGAGGCCCTCGTCGCCGATCACCACCCCGCGCGACCACGGTGTGCCCGGTCGATGGTTCCGCGCCCCGACGAGGATCGCCGCCAGCAGCGGCTGCAGCGCGGCGGAGAGTTCGCTGCGGTGCACAGCTGACGCCTCGATCACCCGCGGGATCTCGCGCTCGAGGCGCTCCAGTCCCGCGGCCGTGGGTTCGCCCCGACCCGCCTCGGTGCCACCCGGCACGGGAGTGGTGCCGTGAACGGCGGTCGGCTCCTCCAGGTCGCGGGCGAAGGCGCTGCCGAGCAGGGCGATCGCGCGCACCACCACGGCGGCTTCCGAGTCGAGGCTGCGCGCGGCGTCGCCGAACCGCACGACGCCGGACTGCAGCTCCTCGAAGCGCTCACGCATCAGCCACGTCCACAGGCAGGCGCGCACCAGGTGCACGCCGATGTCCTCCAGCCCGGGCTGTTCGGCGCAGGCACGAAGCGCAGCACTGAGGTTCTCGTCGTCGGCGTCGAACCAGGCGAGCGCCTCGCGCACCTCGGGGCCGCGCAGGCGCGCGTCCTCACGCGCCGCCAGCCGGGCCATGGCGCGAGCCTGCACGGCGCGGAACTCCGCCTCGCGTCCCTCGGTCCGCAGCCGATCGATCCCGTACTCCCGTACGGTCTCGAGCATGCGCAGGCGCCGGTCCGAGCGCCGCAGCAGCGACTTGTCGACGAGCGCCTCGAAAGCCGCGGCTTCCACGTCGAACGCTTCCGCGATCGCGCGTACGTCGCGCACGTCCACCCCGTCCGGGAGAACAGCGGTCGCGCGCAGCGCGATGCGCTCGGCCTCCGACAGCGTCTCCCAGCTCCAGTCGATCAGCGCCCGCAGGGTCTGGTGGCGCGCCTCGATCGCCTTCGGACCCGTCGCCAGCAGCGCGAAGCGATCGTCGAGGCCGCTGTCGATCTCGGCGATCGTGAGCGTGCGGGACTTCGCCGCGGCGAGCTCGAGCGCGAGCGGCAGACCGTCCAGCCGCGTCACGATGCGCTCGACGGCATCGTCTTCGTCGTGTGTCGGCGCGGAGCCCCGCGCGGCACGCACGCGGCGCGCGAACAGTTCGCGCGCATCGCCCTGGGGAAGCGGGCCGAGGTCGACGAACGCCTCACCCGCGAGACCCAGCGGTTCGCGGCTGGTCGCGAGGATCCGCGAGCCCGGCGCGCTGCGCAGCACCTCGAGCGCCACGACCGCCGCCTCCGCCGCGACATGCTCGCAGTTGTCGAGCACGACGAGCACCGTGCGACCGGCCAGGGCTTCTGCGACGCGATCGCGTGCGGTCGTCGAGACGAGTTCTCCGACACGGATGCTGCGCCCCACCGCTCCCGCGACCGCCGCCCACACCTCGCCCGGCGCCGCGGGCGCGAGCTCCACGACGATGGCGCCGGGAGTGCGCCGCGCGGTCTCGAACGCGAGGGTCGTCTTGCCGGCGCCGCCCGGGCCGATGAGCGTCACCAGGCGCTCGTCGCGGAGTTGATCGTGGATGAGTCCGAGCTCGCGCTGCCGCCCGATCAGCGCGGTCAGCGCCGCGGGCACGGATGCCTCGACACCCGGGGCCGGAGATCCGCCCGTGTCGCCCGACGCTGCCCGGGAGGCAGCATCCGTCTCCGAGGCATCCCTCCCCGTCGCCGCGAGGATCCGCTCGGCGTGAGCCCGGTCCTCGAGGAGGTCGCGCACCACCCAGTCGAAGCCGTCTCCGGGAGTCCAGGGCTCGCCGCGCCAGAGGTCCAGCGCGGCGCGCGCGTCACTCGCAGCTGCGGCGGGATCGGCCGCACGGCGGGCGCGGGCCACGAGGTCCTGGAAGTGCGCGAGGTCGACGTCGTCGCGGTCGACCGCCAGCAGGTACCCGCCGGGGACGGCCTCGAGTGTCCCGGCGGGGAGGCCTCGGCGCAGGCGCGACGCCAGGGACTGCAACGCGGCGCGAGGGTCTTCGGGAAGGTCGTCGGGCCAGACGTCCTCGGCGAGCGAGCGATACGCGACGGTCGTGCCTGCATCGAGCGCGAGGCGGAAGAGCAGCGCCTCCTGCCCGCGGCCGCGGATCTCGAGCGGAGCGCCGTCCGCCTCCGCGTGGAGTCCTCCGAAGAACCTCAGCCGCACGTCGTCCACTTTAGGACCGGGCGTCCGGCCCGCCCGGGAATCCGCATCGGCGCAGCGACACGACAGCGGTCACGGACCACGGCGGGTTCAGTCGATCAGCGTGATCTCGGTCGAGCCCGTGTCGCCTCGACGACGCGGCGGTAGTCCTCGGCGACGATCCCGCGCAGCACCTCGGGGTCGACCAGGGCGAGGTCCTTGATGTAGAGACAGCTGGCTCCGGTCGTGTGGGGTCCCAGCTGCGCCATCCGTTCGGGATGCGAGCCGGCGTCGAGCAGATAGATCGTGGTGGACTCGCGCCGGGGCGAGAACGCCGCGACGGGCATATCGCCCTCGTTCCCTGTCGGGTACTTGTAGTGGCACGCGCCGAAGCCGACGATCGTTCCCCACATTTCGGGCTCGCGGCCGGTGACCTCTCGCAGCAGCCCGATCATCGCCACGGCGTCGCGCTGCCGCTTCGCGGGCTTGACGGCGGCGACGAACTCGTCGACGTCCCCTCCGGTCCTCTTCATCGCACCCCTCCGTCCTCAGCCCTCGGCCGAGCCTCAGCCCTTGGCCGCGGCCTTCATCGCGCGCTTGTGCTCGCGCACCTTCGTCAGCGACTCGGCCGAGACGATGTCGGCGACGCTGCGGAACGAGCCCTCGTCGCCGTACGAGCCGGCCGCCTCGCGCCAGCCGGCGCCGGTGAAGCCGTACTGCTTGCCCAGCAGCGCGAGGAAGATCTTCGCCTTCTGCTCGCCGAACCCCGGCAGCGCCTTGAGTCGCTTCAGCACGGTGGACCCGTCCGGCTCGTCACGCCTCCAGATCGCCGCCGCGTCTCCGTCCCAGTCCTGTTCGACCGCCGCACACAGCGCCTGCACGCGCGCCGCCATCGATCCAGGGAACCGGTGCACCGCGGGCGTCGCCTTGAAGAGCTCGGTGAACGCGTCCGGATCGAAGCTCGCGAGGGCCGCGGCATCCAACGTCCCGGCTCGCTCCGAGATCTTGAGCGGTCCGGCGAAGGCGGTCTCCATCGCGACCTGCTGATCGAGCAGCATGCCGATCAGGAGGGCGAGCGGATCGTCGGTCAGCAGGCGGTCGGCGGCGTCGTCGCCCGTGATGTGGAGCGTCATGGGCCCAGTCTCCCACCGGCGGCCCCGGCCGGCACAGTCGGCGGATGGGAGGATGGATGCCGTGACCATCCCCGCCGAGCCGCTCCAGGAACTCGTCGACCACGCGCGCCAGACGCGGGTGGTCGTGATCGGCGGCGGCATCGCCGGGCTCGTCGCGGCCTGGGAGTGCGCCAAGGTCGGCATGGCGGTCACAGTGGTGGAGGCATCCGATCGCCTCGGCGGCACCATCGGGTCCGCCCGCATCGCGGGACTCGACCTCGAGACCGGCGTCACCTGCTGGTCGACCCGCGGCGGCACGGTGCGCGGTCTCGTCGACGAGGTGCTGCAGGACGCGGCGATCGTGAGTCCGCGCGACGACAGCGAGTGGATCGCGGGCCTTCCGAAGGGCGCCGCGGCGCCGCTGCCCGCCGAGCAGGTGCTGGGCATCCCCGCCAATCCCTGGGACGAGAGCGTCCGCGGCATCATCGGCTGGGGCGGAACCTGGCGCGCGTACGTGGACCGCCTCCGCCCGCCGCTCACCATCGGCGCCCAGCGCAGCCTCGGCCGCCTCGTGCACAGCCGCATGGGCGACACCGTGCTCGACCGCCTCGTGGCACCGCTGACCATCGACCGCTTCGGTCTCGACCCCGTCGACGTCGACGTCGAGGTCGCCGCCCCCGGACTCAGCAACGCCCTCACCCGCACCGGGTGGCTCGGCGGCGCCGTCGCCGAGGTGCGCGTCGGCGCCCCCGGTTCGTCGATCGAGGGACTGGACGGCGGGATGCCGCAGCTCATCGCCGCGCTCGGTGGCCGGCTCGCCGAGCGCGAGGTCGCGATCCACACCGGCACGCTGGCGACGGGTCTCATCCGCCGCGGCGGACGGTGGACTGTCGAACTCGCGACGATCGGCTCCGACGAGGATGCGCCCGAGGCGCTGCACGCCGACGCCGTGATCGTCGCGACCGACGAGGCCGCCGCGCGCACGCTCCTCGGCGCAGCGCTCGGCACCCCCGCGTTCGCCGACGAGGCCCCGGCCGGCATCGCCCGTGATGTCGTCACACTGGTGGTCGATGCCCCCGAGCTCGACGCGGCGCCGCGCGGCGTCCACGTCCACGCCGTGCCCGGCGCGACGCGCGCGACGGGGCTCGTGCATGAGACCGCGCGGTGGGAGTGGCTCGCGCGCGAGGCCGGCCCCGGGCGACACGTGCTGCGGGTCGCCTTCGGCAGCCCGGCGACGCCACCCGCGACCCAGGGGCTATCCGACGCCGATGCCGGGGTGCTGGCGGCGGCCGAGGCATCCGTCCTCCTCGGGGTGTCACTCGACGAGACCCGCATCGCCGGCGCGCGCCGTGACGAGTACACGCTCGTGCCGCCGGTGTCGATGCTCGGCCAGCGGGAGCGCGCCGCGGCCGCGCGCGACGCGATCGGCCGCGCACCGGGGCTCGCCGCCGTCGGCGCGTGGCTGTCGGGGAGCGGCCTCGCGCAGGTGGTCGCCGACGCGCAGGAAGAGGCCGATCGCCTGCGCCACAAAGCCCTGTGGGGTGCCGCAGCGGCGGAGTGAACCCTCCTGTTGCGGCCGCTGTCAAGGGTGGATGCCGGAATCGGCATACAGGGCTACCCTGGGAAGGTCGTCAGGTCACACCGAGCGTGAGGAGACCTCATGAGGGGCAAGGCAGGACTGGTCATCGGACTCGCGATCGGGTATGTGCTCGGCACCCGCGCCGGTCGTGAGCGTTACGAGCAGATCAAGAAGCAGTGGCTCAAGGTGTGGAACACCGAGCCCGTGCAGACCCAGATCGGCAAGGTGAAGGACTTCGCGAAATCGCAGGCGATGGCGCTGCCGTCGACGCTGTGGGAGTCCGCCGTCAAGGTCACCCAGGCCGCCGGTTCGAAGGGCACCCCCGGGCAGAAGCTCGACGCGGCGATCCAGGTCGGCAAGGACTCCGCCGACGACGTCGGCAAGGCGGCGCAGACCTCGGCGAAGGCCGTGAAGGACGCCGTCGACGACGCCGTCGATGACGCCTCCGAGAACGGACGCGGCGGGGCCTGACGTGATGACGACCCCCCGTGGCTTCCGCGATCGTTCGGACGACAGCCTCCTCACTCTGCTGGGTGAGATCCCGGAGCTCGTCCGCAACCTCGTCATCGCGGAGATCGACGCAGCGAAGGCCTGGCTCGCCAAGACCGCGAAGGACGGCGGCTGGGGTGCTCTGTGGGTCTTCGCCGCGCTGTTCGTGCTGTTCTGGTCCGTGCCGGTGCTCGGCACCTTCGTGATCGCGGGGCTGTCGTCGTGGTGGCCGGTGTGGCTGTCGGCGCTCGTGGTGTTCTTCGCCATGCTGATCGTGGCCGTGGTCTTCGCGTTCATCGGCGTGCTCTACTTCCGCCGGATCGGCGAGCGTCGCAACCCGGTCCAATCGATCGCCCTGGACGTGAAGGAGGTGCGCGATGAGCTCTGACGCGCCCGTGCCGCTGTCGAAGAACGCCGTCGCCGTGCCTCGCACCGCCGTGCCGCTCGGGATCACGGATCCCGTCGAGCAGGCGCGGACCGAGCTCAAGGCCGCGCTGGCCGCCATCGAAGAGAAGGCGAACGTCCCCCGCCGGGTGGAGCGCGCCCTCGACGAGCGGATCGAGCAGGCCCGCGCCTTCAACCGCCGCAACCCGGCGCTCACCGCGGTCGCGGTGGTCGTCGGCGCCGCAGCCATCGGCGCGGCGGTGTGGGGCTTCGTGCGCCTCTATACCCGCTGATCGGCCTGCCGTCCCGCCTCCCACGCCGCCCGGCCGACGTCGCCGGAGATCGGGGGTATGCTCGGGAGGCAAGGCAGTGCAATGGTGCGTTAGCTGCCGATCGCGCGAACCCGATTCGAATCGCGCATCGGCTGCCTCGAGCTTCTTGGGCGGCCGGCTGAGCATCATCGAGAGTCGACCCCCCTATGAACACCGCTGCAGCACAGCACCAGTCCGTCAAACCACTGACCGGCTGGCGCGTTCTCGTGCCCCGTGGCGGCCCCTGGGGCGACGGTGTCGCGGCGACTCTGCGCCGCCAGGGCGCGATCCCGGTGATCGCCCCGCTCATCAACTTCGCCCCCACCAACGACCAGGAGTCCCTCGATCAGGCGCTCGCCGATCTCGCCGCCGGCAAGTTCGAGTGGCTGACGGTCACGAGCGCGACCACGGTCGACGTCCTCTACGCGTACCGCGCGGTCGTCCCCGCGTCGACGAAGGTCGCCGCCGTGGGTGAGACGACGGCGGCGGCGCTCCTCGCCGTCGGCTACCGCGTCGACCTCGTGCCCGAGCGCGACAACTCCGCGGCAGGCATGGCGGAGCAGCTCATCGCCCTCGAGCCCGAGGCCCGCGACATCCTCACCCTCCGCAGCGAGATCGCGAAGCCGGTCCTCACCCGCATGCTCACCGAGGCGGGCCACCGCGTCCGCAGCGTCGTCGCGTATCGCACCGTCGGGGTGCCGGTGACCGAGCGCATCGCCGAAGACGTGCAATCCGGCCGCATCAACGCCATCCTCGTGACGAGCGGCTCGGTCGCCGAGCAGGTGCACGAGCAGTTTCCCGAGATCCCCGACACCACCCTCATCGCCGCGATCGGTCCCCGCACCGCGAAGGACGCGCGCCGCGCGGGCCTCGACGTGGACGTCGTGGCCGACGCGCAGACCGTCGACGCCCTCATCGACGCGGTCGGCAAGTTCTCCCTCCCGCACGCGGCCGACGAGTTCGCCCCGAAGACCGGCATGATCCCGCGTCTCGGCGGCCTCGACAGCCGGAACTGACGCCGTGACCGCCGCGCCCCGCGTCGTCGTGCTCGCGGGCGGCGTCGGCGGCTCCCGTTTCGTGCTGGGGGCGCGCGGCGCGCTCCGCGCCCGCGGGGTCGACGACACCGCCGCGGCACTCACGGTCGTCGTCAACACCGGCGACGACCTGTGGCTGTCGGGCGTGCGGCTGCAGCCCGACGTCGACTCGATCACCTACGCACTGGCCGGCGTCAACGACGCCGAGCGCGGCTGGGGCCGGCAGGGCGACAGCGAACGAGTCAACCAGGAGCTGCAGGAGTGGGGCGCCGGCTGGCCCTGGTTCACCCTCGGCGACCTCGACCTCGGCACGCACCTCGCACGCACCGGCTGGCTGCGCGAGGGCCTCACGCCCGCCGCCGTGCTCGAGCGCATGTCGCATCGCTGGGACCTCGGCGCACGGCTCCTGCCCATGACCGACAGCGAGGTCGACACGATCGTCGTGCTCGACGACGGCACGCGCCTGCACTTCCAGGAATGGTGGACGCGCCACCGCGCCACCCTCGCCCCCGCGCGCTTCGAGAACCCCGGCATCGAGACGGCCACCGCCGCACCCGGTGTCACGGAGACGATCGCGGCGGCCGACGTCGTGCTGCTCGCCCCCTCGAACCCGGTCGTGTCGATCGGCCCGATCCTCGCCGTGCCGGGTGTGCGCGAAGCGCTGCGCGCCACGACGGCCCCTGTCGTCGGCATCTCGCCGATCATCGGCGGCAAGGTCGTCCGCGGCATGGCCGACGTGTGCCTCACCGCGATCGGCGTCCAGACCTCCGCGACGGCGGTCGCGGGGTTGTACGGGAGCCGCGCGAACGGCGGCCTGCTCGACGCCTGGCTGCTCGCCGAAGAGGACGAGGCTGCTGCCGACGAGGTCGCGGGACTCAGCATCCGTCCGCTCGTCCGTCCGCTCTGGATGACGGATGCTGCGCGCCAGAGCGCGCTCGGAGAGGCGGCGCTCGCCGCCGCCGGCGTCTGAACGTGCCCGAACTCGCGTGGTGGGCCTGGGCCCTGCTCGGCGTCGGAGCCGTCGTCGTGGGCCTGTCGAAGACCGCCGTGCCCGGCGCCGGCACGATCGCCGTCGCGATCTTCGCGGCGGTGCTGCCGGCGAAGCAGTCCACGGGCGTGCTGCTTCTGCTGCTGATCGTCGCCGACATCTTCGCCGTCACCATGTACCGCCGGCACGCCGACTGGCGCACGCTGCTGAAGCTCTCGCCCGCGGTCGTGGTCGGCGTGCTCGTCGGCGTGGTCTTCCTGTGGTTCGCCGACGATGTGTGGGTGAAGAAGACGATCGGCGTGATCCTGCTGGCCGTGATCGCGATCACGCTGCTGCGCCGGCGGTTCACGTCGGGCGTCGACGCCGGCGGCTCGCACCGTGTCGCCGCGGCGACATACGGCACGCTCGGCGGCTTCACCACGATGGTCGCCAACGCCGCCGGGCCGGTGATGTCGATGTACTTCCTCGCCGCCCGGTTCGAGGTGAAGGCGTTCCTCGGCACGGCCGCGTGGTTCTTCGCGATCGTGAACCTGTTCAAGGTGCCGTTCTCGATCGGCATCGGCATCATCACGGTGCCGGGGCTGCTGATCGACCTCGTGCTCGTGCCCCTCGTCGTCGTCGCGGCGTTCGGTGGCCGCTGGCTCGCCGACCGCATGCCGCAGTCCGTGTTCGAGAAGCTCGTGATCGCCTTCACGATCGTCGGCGCGGTGTACCTGCTCGTCGCCTGACCGGTGTCGCCAGGCTCCGCTAGGCTCGCGCCCATGCGGCGACACCTGCGGTGGATCATCCCGCTCGTTCTCGCGCCGGTCGTGTACGTCGTCTGCGCGCTGGCGGTCACGACCCTGGCGAACTCCGCCTCACCTTCCGACCTCGGTGCGGAGCTCGCCGTTCTCGCACTGGGCGCCGTGGCCTTCGTCGGGCCCATCGTGTTGCTGATCGTCGCGATCGTGCAGGGCAACCGCACCTATCGGGAGGGGCGGCATCGCCGTGGCCAGTTCACCGCCGCCGAGCTCGCGGTGCGGGACGAAACGGACCGGCGTCAGCGGCTGTGGATCGAGGCGGCCGAGTTCCGCCAGCAGCTGCTGCGGCACGAAGTGCCTCCGTCGCTGCAGCAGTGGGAGCTCGTGCCGTACCCGGGCGAGGTCTTCTTCCACGACGGACCGATGACGTACGCCCGCTATTCCGGCACCGATGTCGCCTATACGCAGTCGAACACGCTGGCCGTCGGGCACCCCGCGTTCGTGCTGGCGACGCTCGCCGCGTCGGCGATCGGCAACGCAGCGAGCCGTTCGCACGCCGCGGCTCAGGCGCGCGAGCAGTGGCGCGAGTGGCAGACGACGCGGGTGCTGGTGAGCAACCAGCGCTTGGCGGTGCTGGCGTCGGGGCAGTGGCTGTCGTTCGACTACGGGGCGATGACCGCGATCTATCCCGAGGTGCAGGCAAGCACGCTCGTGTGCCAGTTCACCGGGTCGGTGCCGATGATGCTGCAGGGACCGCATGCCGCGTTCGCGACGGTCATGACGGTGTTCGCGACGCACGGCGAAGCCGGCCTGGCGGGGCATCCGCAGCTGCGCGCACTCGACCCGATCCTGCCTCCTGCCGGTGACGTGCCGACCGCCTGACGGCCCGGGGTGACCTCAGCCCCAGGGGGAGGGCCGGTCGTTGTCGCGCGTGCTGTCGTCGGGGAGGTGCGGGAGCTCGGTGCCCCCGGCACGGATGCACAGCCACCGCAGCTGCCCGGGGCTGTCGGGCATCGCGCGCCAGGTGCGCCACACGCCCTGGCCGACCCGGACGACGGTACCGGCCGCGACGTCGACGACGTCGTCGTCGAGACCCATCTGCCCCTGGCCTGCGAGGAAGACGTACAGCTCCTCGACGCGCGCGTGCGAGTGCCAGTACCCGGCCTCCTCGCCTGGCTCGAACGCGTTCGCCGTCATGCCGATGTACTGCATCGTCATGTCGTGGTCGACGACACGGCGTCCGTCGCGCGAGCGGTCGGGCGTGAAACCGCCGAAGTGCCCCCGCCACTCGTCGAGCCCGCCCATCTCCAGCACCTGGTAGTCGCTCATCGGGCCAGGGTATCGGCGAGAGCATGCGGGCGGGGCAATGGGCCCCGGCTGTAGAGAGTGCACAAAAGATTCTGCGCTGCGGGGCAGGTGCCCCGCTAACCTCGCGGGATGGCATCCACGTCAGAAGACAGCTCGACGACGGCGACCGCGCAGAGCGACGCGGGCCGCGCGAGCGAGCCCCGGGCGGGCTGGCGCCTCTCGGTGGCCCTCGGCGTCTGGACCGTGATCATCGCAGGGGTGCTGCTGGGCCTCCAGACGTTCTGGATGATGATCGCGATCGGCATCGGCCACGCGTGGGGGCCGCCGACGACCCCCGAGGACCTGATCGAGGTGTGGTGGAGGTGGGTCGGCATCGTGGTCGGCGCGGGCCTCGCCGCGATCGGGGCGCTCGTCGCGCGGCGCTGGGTGGCGCTCGTGCTGGCGCTGCTGCTCACCGGTGCAGCAGGCCTGCTCGCGATCGGCCTCTACCCGGAGGTGCGGCCCATCGTCGCTCCCGTCGAGCACGTCGAGCACATCGACCAGGGGCCGCTGCCCTGCCAGTGCTACAGCGGCAGCAGCTGCGACTGCCCGGGCGGTTGACCCGCCCACCCGTGGTGCGAAGTGGCATCTGTGGTCGCGTCGGCGGAGGCGACCACTCCTGCGACCTCGGCCCCGGGGCGGGGCGGGCGGCGCGAGCCCTCAGCTGAAGCGGGGGGCGAGCAGGGCGGCCGTGCGCGGCCCCAGACCCAGGGTGCGGGCGGCGTCGAGCTGGGCGGCGGTGTCGACGTCGCGGCGCAGGGTCGAGGCATCCGGAATCTGAAGCGCCTGGCACCCCAGCGCGACGTGCCGCGCGAACGAGCCGTCGCCGAAGGACGACGCCCACTCGACGCCGATCCCCGCCGTGACCAGCGTCGAGCCGGTGCCCTCCGCGTCCGGAACGACGGCACGTGGGAGGGATGCCGCGGCCCGCAGCGCGTCGGCGAGGTCGGCGGGTTGCAGCGCCGGGAGGTCTCCGAGGAGGGCGGCGCGCGGCATCCGTCCGCTCGGATCGATCGACGCGACGCCCGCCGCGACCGCCGCGTCGAGCCCGCGCGCGTCGCCCTCGGGAACGAACCGCAGCGACGGGATCATCGCCGCCTCGCGCGCCAGCGCAGCGTCGTCGGTCACCACCACGACCTGCGCGACGAGCTCGCACGCCGTCGCCGCGGCGAGCGTGTCGAGCGCGATCGCGCGGGCGAGGTCGGCGCGGCGGACGCCGTCGACGTCGAGCCGCGACTTCGCGCGCGCCGACGGCTTGACCGGCACCACGACGACCCAGAGCGGTCGGCGCGACTCCACGGATCCGTCGATCGACGCGGCCCGGGCGCCGGATTCGGGACGGACGGCGTCGGAATCCGTGGAGTTCTGTTTGCGCCGGCCGAACAGCGGGGTCACGCGTACTTCGCGCGCAGGCGCGGGAGGATCTCTTCGCCGTACATCCGGAGGAACGCGCCCTGGTCGTGGCCGGGGTCGTGGAAGACGAGGTGGCGGAAGCCGAGGCCGATGTACCAGGCGATGCGCTCGACGTGCTCGTCGGGGTCGTCCGACACGATGAACCGCGACGCCGCGCGCTCGATCGGCAGTTCCTCGCCGAGCCGCTGCATCTCGATCGGGTCGTCGACGCCCATCTTCTCCTCGGGGGTGAGCGCGAGCGGCGCCCAGAACCGGGTCTTCTCGCGCGCTTCGTCGAGCGTCGGCGCGAGCGACACCTTGATCTCCATCAGCGTGTCGATCGCGTCAGGAGCCCGGCCGGCCTTCTCGAGCCCTTCGTGCAGCGCCGGCAGCAGCGTGTCGGTGTACAGCTCGCGCTTCTTGCCCGACGTCGTGATGAAGCCGTCGGCGATGCGGCCGGCCAGCCGTGTCGCGGCGGGACCTGCGGCACCGATGTAGATCGGCACGGGCTCGGGGAGCTTGTCGTAGATCGTGATGTTGCGGGCCGTGTAGTACGTGCCGTCGAAGGTGACGCGGTCCTCCGACCAGAGCCGGCGGATGAGGCCGATGGCCTCCTTGAGCCGCTGGAACCGCTCCGGCGGATCGGGCCACGTGATGCCGAGGTTCGCCTCGTTGAGCGCCTCGCCCGTGCCGACGCCGAGGATCACGCGCCCCGGGTACATCACGCCGAGCGTCGCGAAGTCCTGCGCGACGACCGTCGGGTTGTAGCGGAACGTCGGCGTCAGCACCGACGTGCCGATGAGCACCTTCGAGGTCTTCGCGCCGAGCGCGCCGAGCCACGGAACGGATGCCGGGGCATGCCCGCCGTCGTGCAGCCACGGCTGAAGGTGGTCCGAGATGAACACCGAGTCGAACCCGGCCTCCTCGGCCTGGATCGCGTAGTCGAGCAGCTCGGCCGGTCCGAACTGCTCGGCGGAGGCCTTGTAGCCGAAGCGCAGCGGCACAGTCATGCGGTGATCCCTTCGATGGCGGGTGAGGGCAGGAACTCCGAGCCGTCGGCGCGCGCGAGCCGCTCCCGGAACGCGTCGACCGTGCCGGGCCACAGCAGCGCGAGCCGGCCCGAGCGCTCGTCGACGTACCAGTTGCGGCATCCGCCGGTCATCCAGCGGGTGGATGCCGCGGCCGCCGCGATCTCGTCGGTGTAGGCACGCTCGGCCTCGGGGTCGACGCGCAGCGCGCGGCCCCCGCGGTGCTCGAGGACGCGGGCGACGTACCCCGCCTGCTCCTCGATCATGAGCACCGACGACGAGTGCCCGAGCGAGGCGTTCGGGCCGTTGAGTACGAACAGGTTCGGGAAGCCCGCGACGACCGTCGAGGCGAACGCCGTCATGCCGCCCGCCCAGTGCTCGGCGAGCGTCGCACCGCCTTCGCCCCTGACGAGCTCGGCGTACGGCTGGCGGGTCGAGGCGAAACCGGTGGCGAACACGACAGCGTCGACCTCGTGGCGCGACCCGTCGGAGGCGACGAGCGTCGAGCCGTCGACCTCGACGAGCGCCTCGGGCACGAGGGTCACGGCGTCGGAGGCGACGGCGGGGTAGAAGTCGTCCGACAGCAGCACGCGCTTGCAGCCGAACGCGTAGTCGGGGGTGAGCGCGGCGCGGAGCGCGGGGTCGGCCACCTGGTGTTCCAGGTGGGCGCGCGCCACGGCCTCCGCCTCGGCGGCAGCGGCGGAATCACCCGAGCGGGAGGCGAACCGCGCCTCGCCCTCGGCGTAGAGGTCGGCCCGCAGCGCCTCGAGCGCCTGCGGCGTCGCGGCGAACCGGGCGCGGTCGGCGTCGGAGTAGGCGTCGCCGCCTCGCGGCACGATCCAGGCCGGGGTCCGCTGGAACAGCGTGACGTGCGCGGCGGTGCGCGCGAGCTCGGGCACGATCTGCACGGCGCTGGCTCCGGTGCCCACGACGCCGATGCGCGCACCGGCGAGTTCGGCGGAGTGATCCCAGCGTGCCGAGTGGAACATCGGGCCCGGGAAGCCCTCGATCCCCTGCACCGAAGGGATCACCGGCTCGGTGAGCCGCCCGCACGCGAGCACGAGCACGTCCGCGACGATCACCTCGCCGGGCGTGCTGATGCGCCACAGGGCGGTCGCAGCATCCCATTCGGCTCCGGCCATCGCCGTGCGCAGGCGCAGCCGGTCGCGCAGGCCCTCGGTGTCGACGACCTGTTCGAGGTACGCATGGATCTCCGCGCCCTTCGCGTACGTCCCCGACCACGCCGGGTTGGGGTGGGCTGCGAAGCCGTAGAGGTGCGAGGGCACGTCGCACGCGATGCCCGGGTACGTGTTGTCGCGCCACGTGCCCCCGACGGAGGCGCCGCGCTCGAGCACGACGAAGTCGTCGCGCCCGGCCCGGCGCAGCGCAGATGCCACACCGATGCCGGCGAATCCGGCGCCGACGATCGCGACCTCGACGCGGGTCACCGCGCGCCCACCTGACCGTACGTCGTGGTGCGCAGGCGAAACGGCCGGAACAGGCGCGCGACCATGGCCGAGGCATCCGTCACGGGCAGTTCGAGGCCGTGCTCGATGCCGGCCTCGGGCTTCACCCGGCCGTCGAGGAGGGTGCCGCCGAGGTCGTTGCCGCCGGACTGCAGCAGGACGACGGATGCCTCGCGCCCGACGCGCGTCCACGGGATCTGGAGGTGCGGGATGCTGCCCGACAGCAGCAGGCGCGACACGGCGACCATCGCGCGGTGCTCGTCGAGCGGCGCGCGGCCGGGGACGAGGAGGACGCCGCCGGAGGGGCCGGGCAGCGGGATGGGCACGAACTCGCTGAAGCCGCCCGTCTCGTCCTGAATCGCGCGCAACTGCCGCAGGTGCGCGACGCGCTCGGCGGCGGTCTCGACGTGGCCGTAGAAGATCACGCTGGTCGAGCGGAACCCGGCGCGGTGCGCGGCGGTGATGCCCTCGACCCAGCGCTCGATCTCGAGGTCGGTCGGCGCGACGAGCCCGCGCACGCGCTCGCTCAGCACCTTGACGCCGGTGCCGGGCACGGTGTCGACGCCCGCCTCGCGCATCGCGGCGAGGGCCGCGTCGAGGCTGAGCCCGGAGCGGTCGGCGAGGTCGCGCACGTCCTGGGGGCGATACGCGTGGAGATGGATGCCGGGGGCCCCGGCCTTCACCGCGCGTGCGATGTCGAGGTAGCCCGAGGGGTCCTCCGACGCGGGCAGGAGCCCCTGCACGCAGAGCTCGGTGGCGCCGAGCTCCCACGCGTCGGCCGCGATGGCCGCGACGTCGTCGAGGGTGAAGGTCGCGGGGTCGTCGGTGGGGGCGGCGCGGAGTCCGCTCGAGGTCAGGTTGCGGTTCACCACGAGGGTGACGGCTTCGCCCACGGTGTAGCGCCGCACGTCGTCGGCGGTCGCCGCGAGCACGTCGAGGTCGTCGCCGGTCGCTTCGAGGAGCGCGACCCAGTCGTCGTCGTCGAGCGCGAGCGGGTCGGCCGCCGCGGCCTCGGCCAGCCGCCGGACGCTCCGCGGCCCCGCCCCCCGCTGTTCCGCAGTCGCCTGGTGCGGGTCGCCCGGGGCCGGATCCGCCGAACGCGACTGCGGAACGGTCGGCTTGTGGGGGTTCGGGCCGTGCTGTTCCGCAGTCACTTGGTGCGGGTCGCCTGGGGCCGGATCCGCCGAACGCGACTGCGGAACAGCGGGAGGCCGGAGCGCGAGCGGGGCGGCGGAGGCGGCGAGGCCGGTCGCGGGGTCCGCGAGCGCCGCGACCGCCGGGCGCAGGGCGGGGTCGATCCACGTCTCCGCGTCGAGCACGAACTCGGGCTGGGCCGTCAGGCGCTCGCGCAGCTCGAACCCGAGCTCGGCTGTCATGCGGGCGAGGTCGTCCAGGTGCGGCCAGGGGCGCTCGGGGTTCACGTGGTCGGCGGTGAGCGGCGAGACCCCGCCCCAGTCGTCGGCGCCGGCGCGAACCAGCAGGCCGAACTCCGTGGCGTCCGAGAGGTTCGGCGGCACCTGGATGCGCATCCGCGGACCCATCACGAGGCGGGCCACGGCCACCGCCGCCACGTACTCGAGCAGCTCCGCGTCGGGTGCGCCCTGCATCGCGGTGCGGGGCTTCGCGCGGAAGTTCTGCACGATGACCTCCTGGACGTGGCCCTGTCCGTCCACCTGGTGACGTTCGTGCGCCTCGCGGATCGCGACGAGCGACTCGGCGCGGTCGCGCACGGTCTCGCCGATCCCCACCAGGATCCCCGTGGTGAACGGCACCCGCTCCCGCCCGGCCGCGTCGATCACCTCGAGCCGCACCGCCGGGTCCTTGTCGGGGGAGCCGAAGTGCACCTGCCCGGGCTCTTCGTACAGGCGGCGCGAGGTCGTCTCGAGCATCATGCCCATCGACGGCGCGGTGGGCCGCAGCATCCGCAGCTCCTCCGCGCTCATGACTCCCGGGTTGGCGTGCGCGAGCAGCCCGGTCTCGGCGGTCACCAGGCGTGCGATGTGCGCGACGTATGCGATCGTCGAGGCGAACCCGTGCTCGTCGAGCCACGCGCGGGCCTCGGGCCAGCGGTCCTCGGGGCGATCGCCGAGGGTCAGCAGCACCTCCTTGCAGCCCATCGCCTGTCCCTGCCGCACGACGGCGAGCACCTGCTCAGGCGACATGTACGCGGGCTTGTGTTTCTTGAGGAGCTGCCCGGGGGTGTCGACGAACACGCAGTAGTGGCAGCGGTCGCGGCACAGCGTCGTGAGCGGCACGAACACCTTGCGCGAGTACGTGATGACGCCAGGACGACCGGATGCTGCAAGCCCCGCGTCGCGCGTCTCGCCGGCGATCGCGAGCAGGCGTTCGAAACGCTCGCCCGTCGCGCCGAGCAGCGCCTCGGCATCGACCACGTCGAGCCGCTCGCCGGCGGCGGCGCGCGCCAGCGCAGCGTCCACGGCTGCGAGGGCGGAGGAGGACGCGGTGACGGAGGGGGACACGACGGTCACCGATCCAGTCTTGCACCGCACACGCCCGGCGGGGTCGACGGATCGTTGCCCTCCCGTAAGCAAATGAGTCCGGTTCCGGGCGCCTGCGCTGGCAGACTGGGCACATGGTGACCCTGCTGCTCGACTCGACGCAGCTCGAGGTCGTGCTGTCGGTGTCGGAGCGCGCCCTGTCGTTCCGCAAGGGCAACGTCGTCATCGAACGCTCGACCATCACCAAGGTGCAGCTCACCGACGACGCCTGGACGTGGCTGCGCGGCATCCCGAGCCCCGGCACCCACGTGCGCGGGATCATCGCGGCCGGCACCTGGCGCTCCGCCGGCGGCGACGACTTCGCGATCATCCGCCGCCGTCGTCCGAGCGTCGTGATCGACCTCGAGGGTCACCCCGAGTATCAGCGCGTCATCCTGACCACGCGCCACGGCCTCGCCCTCGTGCAGGCGCTGCGCGTCGAGCTGGCCGCCGAGCCGACCGACGTCGTCGACATTGCGGCCGAGACCGGCACGATCCCGGTGGTCCCCGAACGCAAGCCGCGTGCGCGCAAGTCGCCGGCCCCGGCGCCCGCGGTCTGAGTGGTGCCCGGTGTGAGCCCGGGCGTCAGCTGACGTCGCGGCGCCAGCTCACGAGATGGCCGAGCACGACGAACACGATCGCGTAGCCGAGCAGCACGAGTCCGCCCACCCACCACTCGAGCGGGCCGGACGACCCCTGCGGCATCACCGTCGAGTACACGCTCGCGCCGACGAGGGCATCGCTCGCCGCTCCCGGCAGGAAGCGCGTGACATCCGACAGCCCCTCGACGAACGAGGCGGCCGTGCGCCCGATGGGCTCGATGAACTGCGTGAACACCAGCACGCCGACGATCGCGCCCACCTGGTTGCGCACGAGGGCGCCGACGCCGACGCCGATGAGCGTCCAGAGGACGTAGGCGAGCAGCATCCGTCCCAGCATCGCCCAGGTGTCGGGCGACGTGATCTCGGTCTCGAGGCCGAAGCCCGCGAGGAACGCCGCCGAGATGCCGACCGCCGCGACGATGCCGACGACACCCAGCACGACGCCGATCAGCACGCCGACCGCGAGCTTCGCGACGAGCACGCGGCCGCGCCGCGGTGTGGCGAGGAACGTCGGGGTGAGGGTCTTGTGGCGGAACTCCGCGGTCACCATGAGCGTGCCCACCAGCAGCGGGAAGACGTAGCCCACCGTCGTGGCCGTGCTGTACAGGGTGGCGGCGAGGCCCTCCTCGGGGATCGGGGGAGCGTTGCCGGGCAGCGACCCGGTCGCGGCGGCCGCGTAGACGAAGCCGAGGGCCGCCGCGGTGAACGCGACATAGGCGAACAGGACGATCGCGAGGATCCACCAGATGCTCGTCGAGAACAGCTTCGTGCTCTCGGCACGGGTCGCGGCGGTGAGGCTCATCGGTCGCCCCCTTCCTCGTCGGCGGGTGCGGTGACGGCATCGGTCGCCGGGTCGTCTTCGGACGGGGAGGTGGATGCTGCGTCCCCGGTGCTGTCCGGTGCTCCGGCGTCTGCGGCGGGGGCGTGCGCGGCAGCGTCTTCGAACGCCTCGGCCTCGGGAGGGACCCAGGCCTCGGGCTCGGGCTCGGGCTCCGGGTCGCGCTCGGGTTCGGGTTCGGGTTCGGGCTGCGGTGCGCGCGCAGTCTCCGCTCCGGCGGTGTGGTCGAACGCGGCGAAGAAGGCGTCCGCCTCGATGTCGGAATCGGTCTTGACGTAGTGCTCCCACGGGCGGTCGTCGTCGGCGTCGGGCGGCTCGGGCGTGGAGAGCTCGTCGTCGATCTCGCCGATCGCCTCGACGTCGGGGTCGGCGTCCTCGGGAGCCCACGGATCGGCCGGGGCGGGCTCGGGCGCCGGCTCGGGTTCGGGCGCCGGCTCGGTTTCGGGTTGGGGCGCCGGCTCGGCCTCGGGCTCGGGAGTCGGCTCAGCCACCGGTGCGGGCTCCGACAGCTCCTCGTCGACCTGGCCGACGGCGTCGACGTCGGGGTCCGCGTCCTCCGGGGCCGCGGACGGCACGATGTCGATCACGCCGGTGCTCGCGACCGCGTACGCGACGGGCGACGGCGGGACGGGCGCGGCAGGCTCGGGCTCGGGCTCGGGCTCGGGCTCGGGTTCGGCGTCGCGCTCCGTGGCCCATGCCGCGCCGGCGGCCGCGGCCAGAGCGGCGGCGGCGCCGGGCGCGCCGGTCGCCTCGGCGTCGAGCTCCGCCGCCGTGAGCGCGGACTCGGCCGCCTCGTCGGTCTCGGCGACCGAGGCCTCGGCGACCGCGACCTCAGCCACGGCGGGCTCAGGCGCGGCGGGCTCAGCCGCGGCGACCTCAGCCACGGCGGGCTCAGGCGCGGCGGGCTCAGCCACGGCGGGCTCAGACGCGGCGGGCTCGGACACCGCCGGCTGGACGGGCACCGCTGGAGCCGCAGCATCCGTTCCCGGAAGACTGCCGGCACTCGGGTGCACGCGCGTGCCGTTCACGAGGTCGAGGAAGACCTCCTCGAGAGCGGGGCCCCTGCGGTGCAGCGCCGACAGCGCCACGCCGCCCGCGGCGGCGGCCGCGCCGACCGCGGTGGGGTCGACGCCGCGCACGGTGAGGCCCGAGCGCAGCACCTCGAACGGCACCCCGGCGGCGGTCAGCGCCGCCGTCAGTGCGGCGCGGTCGGGGGAGTCGACGACGGTGGCGTACTCGCGCGGATCGGTGAGCTCGTCGACCTCGCCCTGGAACACCAGGCGCCCGCGCGAGATGATCAGCAGCGCGTCGACGGTCTGCTGCACCTCGGCGAGCAGGTGCGACGAGACGAGCACCGTCCGGCCTTCGCCCGCGAGCTGGCGGAGGAACCCGCGCATCCAGCGGATGCCCTCGGGGTCGAGTCCGTTCGCCGGCTCGTCCAGCACCAGCACGCCCGGATCGCCCAGCAGCGCGTACGCGAGGCCGAGGCGCTGCCGCATGCCCAGCGAGTAGCCGCCGACCTTGCGGTTCGCAGCATCCGTCAAACCGACCAGATCGAGCACCTCGCCGACGCGTGCCTTCGCGATGTCGGCGGCCTGCGCGTAGATCGTGAGGTGCGCGGCGGCGGTGCGGCCGGGATGGAAGCTGGATGCCTCGAGCACCGCACCCACCGTCTGCAGCGGCCGGTCGAGCTCTGCGTAGCGCTTGCCGCCGATCGTGGCGCGGCCTTCGGTCGGCTTCTCGAGGCCGAGGAGCACGCGCAGCGTCGTGGTCTTGCCGGCGCCGTTCGGACCGAGGAACCCGGTGACCCGTCCCGGCTCGACCCGGGCCGTGAGGCCGGCGACCGCCGTGACGGCGCCGAAGCGCTTCGTGACACCTGAGAACTCCAGCGACTGGCCGTCGGGCATGCCGAACCCTCTCGTTGGTCGTGGGCGGCACCCCCGCGGGGCGATGTACGGGGCCGCTCCATTGCGGACTCACAGCAGAACTCCGTCCCATCCTGGCGGAAATCCGGTCTCAGCGTCGAGGAACTTGGTGCGGCCGGTAACGTTGCGCTCGTGACCGACCTCGCCGAGACCGCTGCCGAGCCCACCGTCCTCGTCCGCGCGAGCGGGGGCCTCGGACGCCTCACCCTCAACCGGCCGCGAGCGATCAACGCGCTCAACCTCGGGATGGTCGAGCAGCTGCACGCGGCACTGGACGCCTGGGAGCACGACACCGAGGTCGACGTCGTGCTGCTCGACGGCTCGGGCGAGCGCGGACTGTGCGCCGGTGGCGACGTGCGGGGCCTCGCCGAGCAGGTCACCGGCGGCCGCGCCGAGGACGCCGCGGTCTTCTTCCGCGCCGAGTACGCGATCAACGCGCGCATCGCCGAATACCCGAAGCCGTTCGTGGCCTTCGCCGACGGCATCACGATGGGCGGCGGCATCGGCGTCGCCGGCCACGCCGCGATCCGCATCGTCACCGAGCGCTCGCAGCTGGCCATGCCCGAGACCCGCATCGGCTTCACCCCCGACGTCGGCGGCACGTGGCTCCTCGCCCACGCGCCGGGCCGCCTGGGCGAGTACCTCGGGCTGACGGGCGCGGTGATGGATGCCTCGGACGCGATCTACGCCGGATTCGCCGACCACTACGTGCCCCACGAGAACCTCGACGCCGTGCGCGACGCCCTCGAGACGCGCGCCGATCCGTCGTCGCCGACCGAGTTGGTCCTGCTGTTCGACGAGACCCCGGCGCCGTCGAAACTGATCTCGGCGCGGGCGTGGATCGATGACGCCTTCGCGGGCGGCACCGTCGCCGAGATCGTCGAGCGGCTGCGGGCGCGCCCCGAGCCCGAGGCATCCGCCGCCGCCGATCTCCTCGGCGAGCTCTCGCCGACCGGTCTCGCCGTGACGCTCGCGGCGATCCGGCGGGCCAGGGAGCTGCCGGGGCTGCGCGACGCGCTCGACCAGGAGTACGGGCTGGTCATGTGGTTCGCGACGACCCAGCCCGACCTGCCGGAGGGCATCCGGGCGCAGGTGATCGACAAGGACCGCACGCCCCGCTGGCAGCCGGCGACGCTCGCCGAGCTGCCGGACGACGTCGCCGAGACCGCCCTCGCCCACCGGCCCGACATCCCGCTCTGGGACTGACACCATGAGCCGGCGGCGGAGGAGCTACTCGATCGGCGTCGCGATCGACTGGTTCTTCTTCGTCTTCGCCGGACTCGCCGCGGTGTGGCTGGCGTACCTCAGCCTCACCGAGACGTTCCACGTCGGGTGGTTCGGCATCCCCTTCTTCCTCGCGTTCTGGGTGCTGCTCGCGTACCTGGTGCTGCCGCGGCTGCACCGCATCCTCACGACGATCTACGTGCCCGACTACTTCATCGGGCGCACCCGCACGAGTGACGGTCTGCTCGGCGATCCCGTGAACCTCGCGTTCCAGGGCACCGGCGACCAGATCCGCGCGTCGCTCGAGGCCGCCGGCTGGACCGAGGCCGACCCGGTGACGATCGGCTCGTCGTGGCGCATCATCACGTCGACGCTCACGCGGCGCAGCTACGACGAGGCGCCGGTGAGCCCGCTGTTCCTCTTCGGCCGCCAGCAGGACTTCGCCTACCAGCAGGAGGTCGACGGCAATCCTGCCCAGCGCCACCACGTGCGGTTCTGGCGCTGCCCCGACGACTGGCTGCTGCCCGGCGGACGCCGCGTCGACTGGCTCGCGGCGGGCACGTTCGACACGAGCGTCGGCCTGTCGCTGTTCACGCTGCAGGTCACGCACCGCATCGACGCCGACACCGACGTCGAGCGCGACCACATCGTGTCGTCGATCCGGGGCGCCGAGTCCCTCGTCACCGTGGACGTGATCGCCGACTTCGCCACGGGGTATCACGCCCGCAACGGCGGCGGCGACAGCATCCGCACCGACGGCGACCTGCCCATCGTCGACGTACGCGCGGTCGAGCCGCGCGTCGAGAGGGCCGGGGAGGTGCCGGCATGAGCGCGGAGGAGGGGCCGAGCCTGGCGGAAAGCGCCGGCGAGTCGGGGCTCCCGGCCACGGCGCCCGCGACGGTGCCGCACAAGCGCCCGGCGTTCGAGCCGCCCGGGCGGCTCCTCCGGCCGCCGCGCGTCGACCCCGAGATGAAACGCCCGATCTCGACGGTCGCGGGCGTGCTGCTGATCGTGCTGCGGGTGATCGCCGGCATCGTCGTGCTCGTCAGCATCGCGACCGGGTGGGACGAGATCCTGTCGGACCCCGACTCGGTGCTCGAGGGGTTCGACCCCACGCCCGAGGGCAGGCAGGCCGCACTGTGGCTCGTGATCGGCACCGGTGCGACCGTCCTCCTCATCGACCTCGCGCTGGCGTTCTTCGTCTTCCGCGGCCTCAACTGGGCGCGCGTCGTCGTCATGCTCATCGCGGTGCTGTCGATCAGCACCTCGTTCACCGCCTGGTGGGCGCAGGGCCAGGAGGTCACGATCGACGGCACCTACCTGTCGCTGAGCATCGACATCCTGCTGCTCCTCGCCCTGTCGAGCCGCAGTGCCGCGGCCTACGCCCGGCGCAAGGAGCGGCGTCCGGGCACGGCGGAGTGAACTAACCTGATTCCCGCCGCAGGCAGCGGCTCGCAGCATCCGTCATCGCAGTCCCGGGGGAGGGCACGTGTTCGACAGTCCGCTCTCGGCGTCGGCGTATGAAGTGCTCGCGGTCGACCCGGGCGTCGACGAAGAGGCCCTGCGAAAGGCGTACCGCCTGCGCCTCAGGCAGACGCACCCCGACACCGGCGGCGATGCGGCGGTGTTCATCCAGGTGCAGCGGGCGTGGGAGCTCGTCGGCACGCCGGAGGCGCGCGCGGCGTACGACCGCGGGCACGGCTTCGGCGAAGCGGCGGCTCCGGAGTGGTCGGGCTGGCGGCCGCCCGCGGCCCGCACCGACACCCGCCCGCGCGCCCGCTCGTACGGGCACCCCGGCGGCTGGCGGCGCGAGCGGTACCTGACGCTGATCCGCGAGTGGGCCGGCCGCGGCGTCACGCTCGACGACCCGTACGACCCTGCACTCGTGCGCTCGGCCCCGGTGGCGCTGCGGCGCCTGCTGGCCGACGCGCTCGCCGAAGAGGCGACGGCCCGCGTCGTCGCCGATCTCGGCATGGGCTACACCGTGTGGCACGACGTGGCGGCGGCCGGCCGCGGTACCGACCCCGACGCGAAGATCGACCACATCGTGCTCGGCCCGAGCGGCCTGTACGGTGTGCTGTCGGAGGACTTCGGCGGCCCGGCGCGCCTCCGCCGCGGCGAGTTCGTCGGCGACGGCGTGCCGGGTGCTCCGCTCGCCGAGCTGCTCGCGCACATGCGGGTGATCTCGCGCGCCGCGGGCGTGCGGTTCAGCGGCGCCATCGTCGTGCTCCCCGACGAGGACGTGCTCGAGCCCATCGACGAGATCGGCAAGGTGCGGGGCGTCCGGGTGGCGGTGGTGTCGCGCAGCGCGCTGGCCACCGTGCTGCGCCGCGGCATCACCGGCGCACGCGACGTCGGCGGCAACGAGGTGTTCGACTACCGCACGCGCCTGCAGCAGACCGTGCGCTTCGCGTAGAGCCCGCGGCCGGCGTTGGGCCGTTCACATCGGGTGCTCTCACCGAGTGCACCAGTCGTGCGCGTGCATAACGGGTGATCTCGGTGACATCACGTGCAGTGGACGGATGCTGCGGCCCGGGGCGCGTCGCGGGGCGCGGGCGTGTCGGGGGTCAGGCGTCGCGGGCCTGGCGCAGCCAGCGTTCGATGCCCGAGATGTGCACCTGCGCGACCGCGGTGGCGAGCTCGACGTCGTTGTCGGCGATCGCGTCGAGGATCGCGCGGTGCTCGGCGAGCGTGCGCTCGACCGCGCCCGCCTGCGTGAGCCCGCGCCACACGCGGGCTCGCACGGTCTGGCTGGTGAGGCTCTCGAGGAGGCTCGCGAGGTAGTCGTTGCCGGCGAGGCGCGCGATCGCGCTGTGGAACCGCACGTCGTGCTCGACCAGGGTCTCGATGTCGGTGTCGGTCGCGACACCGCGGATCTCAGCATCCAATCCCGCCACGTCGTCGTCGTCCGCGCGCTGGGCCGCCAGCCCCGTCGCGTGGGACTCGAGCACGCGGCGCACGGCGAAGATCTCGAGCAGCGAGTCGTCGTCGTGCAGGTCGACGACGAACGAGATCGCCTCGAGCAGGAGCTTGGGCTCGAGGCTCGTCACATACGTGCCGTCGCCGCGCCGTACGTCGAGCACACGGATGACCTCGAGGGCCTTGACCGCCTCGCGCATCGAGCTGCGCGAGAGGCCGAGCCGCTCGGCGAGGTCCTTCTCGGGAGGCAGGCGCGACCCGGGGGCCAGCTCGCCGCTGACGATCATGTCTTTGATCTTCTCGATCGCTTCGTCGGTGACGGCCACGCGCCCATCTTAGACATCGGATGTCACGCGATCGGGATGCTGCCGTCACCGCGCGTCGGCGGCATGATGGTGGCATGCGAGTCGTGGACGGACACCTCCATCTCTGGGATCCCGAGGCCCTCACCTACGAGTGGCTCGACGGGCCTCTGCTCCGATCTTTCGGGCCCGACGAGCTCGACGTCGCGCTGCAGGACGCTCCCGACGCGGACTGCGGCTTCGTCTTCGTCCAGGCGGAGTGCGCGCCTGAGCAGTCGATCGCCGAGGTCGACTGGGTCGCGTCGCTGGCTTCGCGCGTGCCCGTCCGGGGGATCGTGGCGCGCGCGCCGCTCGAAGACCCGGCCGCGACCGAGGAGCATCTCGCCGCGTTCGCGGAGCGGCCCCTCGTCGTCGGGGTGCGGCGGCTGCTGCAGTCCGAGCCGGAGGGGTTCTGCCTGCGGCCGGGGTTCCTGCGCTCGGCCGAGGCGCTGGCCGCCGCCGGGCTCTCGTTCGACGCGTGCGTGCGGTGGGAGCAGCTGCCCGACGTCGTGGCGTTCGCCGACGCGCTGCCCGGACTCGCCATCGTGCTCGACCACCTGGGCAAGCCCGAGGTGGGATCGCCGGACGACACCGACCCCGCCGACGGCACGCCGTGGGCGGAGTCGCTGCGCGACCTGGCCCAGCGCCCCAACGTCATGTGCAAGCTGTCGGGCCTGCCGGCCGAGTCGCCCGGGGAATGGACGGACGCCCAGGTGCGGCCGTTCCTCGACGTGGCGCTCGATGCCTTCGGTCCCGCCCGGCTGCTGTTCGGCAGCGACTGGCCCGTCTCGGCGCCCTTCGGGCGCTGGCTCGACGCGGTGTCGTCGTGGCTGGAGGATCGCGTCGGCGAGCGCCGCCAGAAGGCGGTGCTGGCCGAGAACGCGGAGCGGTTCTACCGCCTCGGGTAGCAGCATCCATCCGCTCCCCGTCTTCACCGACGCGGGTGCGAGGCCTCCCGCGCCGCCCCCTGCTTCAACAGGTCAACCGGGCTTCTGCAGGAGCTTCAGCCTGGAATCGGTCCTGCAGAAGCCCGGTTGACCTGTTGAACGGGGGCCGGGGGCCGGGTGGACGCCCCGGAGCGGGACCGGGTCAGGAGCCGGCGGGGCGGAGGCGGAGGGGCGACATACCGCCGTCGACCTCGATGTAGGTGCCGGTCGTCGAGCCCGACGACGGGCTCACCAGGTACAGCACCGCGCCGGCGACCTCGGCGGCCGAGACCAGCCGGCCGTGCGGCTGGCGCGCCTCGAGCGCGGCGCGCTCGGCGACGGGGTCGGCGGCGCTCGCGAGCAGGCGGCCGATCCACGGGGTGTCGGCGGTGCCCGGATTGACGGCGTTCACGCGGATGCCCTCGCGCAGATGGTCGGCGGCCATCGCTCGCGTGAGCGACAGCACGGCGCCCTTCGACGCGCTGTACAGCGCGCGCTGCGGCAGCCCCGCGGTGGCCGCGATCGACGACGTGTTGCAGATGGCCGCCGACGGCGAGTTGCGCAGCCACGGCAGCGCGGCCGACGTGACGCGCGCGATGCCCGTGACGTTGATCGAGAGCACCCGCGCCCACTCGACATCGTCGTTCGCGGCGATGTCTCCCTGCGCGCCGATGCCCGCGTTGTTCACAACGATGTCGATGCGGCCGAACCGCTCGCCGACCTGGGCGATCGCCCGATCGACCGCGGCGCGGTCCGACACGTCGGCGGCGAAGGCGGCGAACCGCGGGTCGGCGCCCGAGGGATCGAGGTCGAGCACCGCGACCTCGGCGCCCTCGTCGACGAGGGTCGTCGCGATCGCCGCGCCGATGCCTGACGCCCCGCCCGTCACGACGGCGACGAGTCCGTCCAGCTGCTGCCTGCTCATCGTGCCGCCTCCCATGCCACGAACTCCTGGCGCTGCGCGCCCAGACCCTCGATCTCGATGTCGACCACGTCGCCTGCCTTCAGATACGGGAACCTGCCGCCGAACGCTACGCCCTGGGGGGTGCCGGTGAGGATGAGATCGCCGGGCTCGAGGGTCACGAACTGCGACAGGTGGTGCACGATGGCGCGCACGTCGAAGATCATGTCGCTCGTGTTCGAGTCCTGGCGGGGCTCGCCGTTGACGAAGCTCCTGAGGCGCAGGTTCTGCGCGTCGACCGCGTCGGCCGTGACCAGCCACGGGCCGGTCGGGTTGAAGCCGTGCGCGATCTTGCCCTTCGACCACTGCCCGCCCGAGACCTCCATCTGGAACGTGCGCTCCGACACGTCGTTGGCGACGACGTAGCCGGCGATGTGCGCGTCGGCCTCGTCGGGGCTGTCGAGGTACGCGGCGCGGCGGCCGATCACGACGCCGAGCTCGACCTCCCAGTCGGTCTTCTCGCTGCCGCGGGGGATCGTCACGGAATCGTTCGGGCCCACGACCGTGTTCGGAGTCTTGAGGAAGAGGATCGGCACGGTCGGCGGCTCGGCGCCGGACTCCCGCGCGTGCGCGGCGTAGTTCTGGCCGATGCAGATGACGGCGCTCGGCCGGGCGATCGGGGCGCCGATGCGCAGTCCGTCGGCCCCCGCGAGTTCCGGAAGCAGACCCTCCGCGATCGCGGCCGACGTGCGACCGACCGGGTCGTCGGCGAGGAATCGCCCGTCGACATCGGATGTGAGCGGGCGCAGATCGAGGTGTCGATCGCCGTCGATGACGACGGGGATCTCGCTGCCGGACTCGCCGAGGCGCGCGAACTTCATGACTCTCCTGGATTTCTCGATGCGGGGCGGCGTCGGTGCCGTCGCGGCCCGCGGGCGTGATTGACAGTATAGACATCGGATGTTTACACTGCGAGCGGTTCGATTCCCCGAGCCGTGAACCGCTGGAGAACGCCCCGTGAGCCGCATCGTCGCCTTCGAGACGACAGACATCCGCTTCCCCACGTCGCTGAGCCTCGACGGCTCCGACGCGATGAACCCCGACCCCGACTACTCCGCCGCCTATCTCCGTATCGTGACGGATGCTGCGGACCATGTCTCCGGACACGCCTTCGTGTTCACGATCGGGCGCGGCAACGACGTGCAGGTCGCGGCTCTGGACGCCCTGGCCGCACACTTCGTCGGCCGCGAGCTCGAGCCGCTCCTGGACGACATGGGCGCGACCAACCGCGAGCTGATCGGCGACTCTCAGCTGCGGTGGCTCGGTCCCGAGAAGGGTGTCATGCACATGGCGATCGGCGCGGTCGTCAACGCGCTGTGGGACCTCAAGGCGAAGCGTGCCGGGCTCCCGCTGTGGCAGCTGCTGTCGCGCATGAGCCCCGAGGAGCTCGTCGCACTCGTCGACTTCCGCTACCTCACGAACGCCCTCACGCCCGAGGACGCGCTGCAGATCCTCCGAGACGCCGAGCCCGGCCGGGCCGACCGGGAGCGCGAGCTCCTCGCGACCGGCTACCCGGCGTACACGACGAGCCCCGGCTGGCTCGGCTACTCCGACGAGAAGCTCGCGCGCCTGTGCCGCGAGGCGATCGCTGACGGCTTCGGCCAGATCAAGCTCAAGGTCGGCGCCGACCTCGATGACGACATCCGCCGTCTGCGCGTCGCGCGCGAGGTGTGCGGCGACGGCTTCCCGATCGCGATCGACGCGAACCAGCGCTGGGAGGTGTCGGAGGCGATCGCGTGGGTGAACGCGCTCGCCGAGTTCGACCCCGCGTGGATCGAGGAGCCCACGAGCCCCGACGACGTGCTCGGCCACGCCGAGATCGCACGGGGCATCGCTCCGGTGCGGGTAGCCACCGGGGAGCACGCGCAGAACCGCGTCATCTTCAAGCAGCTGCTGCAGGCCGGGGCGATCTCGGTCATGCAGATCGACGCGGCCCGCGTCGGCGGCGTCAACGAGAACATCGCGAACCTGCTGCTCGCGGCGAAGTTCGGCGTGCCGGTGTGCCCGCACGCGGGCGGCGTCGGGCTCTGCGAGGCCGTGCAGCACCTCTCGATGTTCGACTTCGTGGCCGTCACCGGCACCCGCGAGGGCCGCATGATCGAGTACGTCGACCACCTGCACGAGCACTTCGTCGTGCCCACCGAGGTGCGAGGCGGCGTGTACAGGGCGCCGACGGCGCCCGGCACCGGCATGGAGATGAAGGCGGCCAGCCGCGCCGAGTACGAGTTCGGGACGACGGATGCCGCGGCCTGAACTCCCCGCGCTGACGCGGCTCGGGTACGGCGCGGCGAACGTCGGCAACCTCTTCCGCGAGCTCAGCGACGACCAGGCCTGGGTGATCCTCGACGCGGCGTGGGAGAGCGGCATCCGCTACTACGACACCGCTCCCCACTACGGGCTGGGGCTGTCGGAGCGGCGCCTGGGCGCGTTCCTTCGGACCAAGCCGCGCGACGAGTTCGTGATCTCGACGAAGGCCGGCCGGCTGCTGCGCCCTAACCCCGATGACGACGGGGGCCTCGACGTCGCCGCCGACTTCCACGTGCCGACGACGCTGCGCCGCGAGTGGGACTTCTCCGAGGCCGGCATCCGCGCGAGCCTCGAGGAATCACTCGAGCGGCTCGGACTCGACCGCGTCGACGTGCTCTACCTGCACGACCCTGAGCGGCACGACCTCGACCTCGCGCTGCGCGAGGCGTTCCCCGCACTCGAGCTTCTGCGCGCCGAGGGCGCGGTCGACGCGATCGGCATCGGCTCCATGGTGAGCGAGGCGCTCGCCGCTGCTGTCGAGAGCGCCGACCTCGACCTCATCATGATCGCGGGCCGCTACACGCTGCTCGAGCAGCCGGCCGCCGACGCCGTGCTCCCCGCCTGCCGGGCGAAGCAGACCGGGGTGGTGGCGGCATCCGTCTTCAATTCCGGGCTCCTGGCCAAGGACGAGCCGGAGCGCTCCGACCGGTACGAGTACGGACGGATGCCGGAGCCGCTGTGGGACCGGCTGCAGGCGATCCTCGCCGTGTGTCGCGCGCACGCCGTGCCGCTGCCCGCCGCGGCGGTGCAGTACGCGCTCCGCGACCCCTCGGTGCGCTCGGTGGTCGTGGGCGGCAGCCGCCCCGAGCAGCTGCGCCGCAACGCCGAGTTCATGGCGGTCGACATCCCGGCCGCGCTGTGGGACGATCTCGCCGCCGCAGGCCTCATCCGCTGACGAAGGGAACCTCATGCTCGAGGGCATCGACCCGCTGCTGACGGGGGAGCTGCTGCTCCACCTCGACCGGATGGGCCACTCCGACGCGGTGGTGATCGCCGACGCGCACTTCCCGGCGTGGGCGATCGGCGCGCGCGTCGTCGACCTGCCGGGCACGACGACGCCCGACGTGCTGGCGGCCGTGCGCAGCGTCGTGCCGCTCGACGACGCGCCCGCGCTCGATCTGATGGCGTCGGCCGACGGCGAGGTGCTCGACGTGCAGCGCGAGCTCGCCGCCGCGGCGGGCGTCGACGCTCCGCGATACCTCGACCGGTTCGAGTACTACGAGGTCGCGAAGGCGGCGTACGTGATCGTGCGCACCGGCGAGACACGGAAGTACGGCAACGCGCTGCTGCGCAAGGGCGTCGTCGGGCACCCGTCCGCCTGAGCGGCTCAGCCGTTGAGGCCGAAGAGGTCCAGCGGGTGCGTGAGGCGCCACCACGGCGAGGGGTCGGTGATCTCGGACGCGAGCGTCAGGTCGACGGTGGTGGAATCGAGCGGCCCGGTCACGCTGAGCGAGCCGACGACATCGCCAGCGTCACGGCTCTCGCCGAGCGTGTAAGTGGTCGCGACCGTACCGCTGCCGCCGTTCCACAGGATCACCGACGCGTCGCCCGACGTGACGATGTCGACCTTGTCGCCCCACAGCGTCTCGACCTGGCCGGCCACGGTGCTCGCCGCCACCGAGGGCTTCGGCTGCAGCTCCGCCTCCATCTGCGCGTACAGCGCGCGCGAGGCGGCGAGGCGGGCCTCGTCGTCCGGCTGGCCGAGCACCGACGCGTAGAGGCGCACGGTCGTGTCGCCGATCGTGACGTCCTTGGCCGACAGCAGGTTCCAGGCGTCGAGGGTGCCGGTCTTGATGCCGACGACGCCGGGGTCTGCGAGCAGGCCGTTCGTGTTCTCGACGTGGCCGGCGCCGGGGAGGTCGACGGAGTGCTTCGCGACGATCTCGGCGATGACCGGGTTCGCCATCGCCTTCTGCGCGAGCGTCACGAGGGCCTCGGGGCTCGCCGCGTTCCGGGGATCCATGCCGGTGGGCTCGCGGACCGTGACCCCGGGAACGCCGTGCGCCGTCAGCCAGGACTCGGCGGCGGAGGCGTAGACGGCATCGGTCGGCCAGATGCCCTGCGCCAGCCTGTCGGCGTAGTTGTTGGCCGAGCCGATGAGCATGCCCTCGAGCATCTGGTACTGGGTGAGCGAGCCGCCGACCGGGACGTCGAGCGCGGATTCGCCGCCCGCGCGGTACTGCCAGTACCGCGCGCGGTCGGCCGCCGTGAAGCGGTACTCCGGCCCCTGCTCGCCCACGGCGAGCGGCAGCTCTTCGAGCA
Source organism: Microbacterium sp. NPDC056044 (assembly GCF_042267145.1). Lineage (NCBI taxonomy): Bacteria > Bacillati > Actinomycetota > Actinomycetes > Micrococcales > Microbacteriaceae > Microbacterium > Microbacterium sp. NPDC056044. Next base: position 64,275 of record NZ_JBHJWZ010000007.1, read on the forward strand.
CGACGAGGGCGGTGACCACCTTCGTGATGCTCGCGATCGCATCGCGGTCGGCCGTGGAGGCGAGCGTTCCCGGGATGCCGGCGACGGCCTCGGCGGCGCTGCCCTCCGCGGGCCACACGGGGGCGGCGGCGGGCGCGGCGATCGGCTGGACCTCCATCGCGGTCACGGTCGGGGCGACGGCATGGAGCGGCCACAAGAGCGTCGTCCCTGCGTAGGCGCCGACGACCGCGGCGATCGCGAGCGTGGGCACGATGACGGCGGCGCGGAACGGAGAGCGTCGCGGGGCGTCGGCGAGCAGGTCGGTCTCGACCGCCACGTACGGGGTCGCGGCCGCGGTCAGGTCGGCGGGTGCCGCGCCGTGCTCGACGACGGCCTCGTCGACCCACGCGAGCGCGCTGTGCCCGCCCGCCAGGGTCGGGTCGGTCGGGCCCGCTGCAATGCCGGGGAGCTCGAACGCCGACGGGGCGACGGGTTCCGCGGGGTTCCAGGTCGCGACCGCGGGCACATCGGCGACCGGCACGGTCGCGATCGTCGGAGCAACAGTGGCCACGCCCACCGGAGCGGTGCTGGAAGGCGGGTACACGGCATCCGTTTCACCCGTGTTCATCGTGAGGATGCCGCCGTCAGGGGCGTCCTCCGAGCCCTGCGTCGGGACGGCACCGGTCTGCGCGCGTCGCGCGCGACGCGTGGGGGCCGGGGTGTCGTCCAAGGTCACCCACCCAAAATACCTGCTGAACCGGCGGTATACTCGTCGCCACAACCACGGGAGTCCGGTGAGCCGGGCTGAGAGGAAGCGATCCACGCTTCGACCGTCGAACCTGATCCGGATCATGCCGGCGCAGGGAGGAGTTCACATGCACGCGTCCACGTCCGCATCCGCCCCCGTTGCGGCCCCCGCGAAGACCCCGCGGAGCCTGCGCTGGCGGGTCGTCGACATCGTCGTCGCCGCCGTGCTCGGCGTCGCGATCGGCCTGGTCTTCTGGGCCTGGAACACCATCGGCGGCACCTGGTTCGTCGCCATGGACGGCCTGACCCCCGGCCTCGGCGGCGTCGCGGTCGGCATCTGGCTCATCGGCGGTGTCATCGGCGGTCTCGTCATCCGCAAGCCCGGTGCCGCCCTCCTCGTCGAGGTGATCGCCGCGCTGGTCTCGATGCTCATCGGCAACGTGTGGGGTGTCTCGACGGTGCTCTCGGGCATCGTGCAGGGCCTCGGCGCCGAACTGATCTTCGCGCTCTTCCTCTACCGCCGCTTCACGCTGCCCGTCGCGATGCTCGCGGGCGTCGGCGCCGCAGTGGGTGCGTGGGTGTTCGAGCTGTTCTACGGCAGCTCGCCCAACATCCTCAAGACCCTCGAGTTCAACGTCATCTACCTGGTGTCGCTGGCCGTCTCGGGCGCGCTGCTCGCGGGCGTGGTCGGCTGGTTCGCGGTGCGCGGGCTCGCCGCGACCGGTGCGCTCAACCGCTTCGCCGTCGGACGCGAAGCGCGCCGCGAGGTCTGACGTGACGGCGACCCGCCCCGCCCGCATCACGGCGGCGGGCTGGGGCTGGCGGTACGGCGGGCGGCGCGCCCCCGCCGTCCGCGACGTCTCGTTCACGATCGAGCCCGGCCAGCGCGTGCTGCTGCTCGGGGCATCGGGCGCGGGCAAGTCCACGCTCCTCGCCGGCATGGCCGGCCTCCTCGGCGGCGCCGACGAGGGAGACGAGACCGGCACGCTCCTCATCGACGGGGAGCGGCCCGAGGCCCATCGCGGTCGCGTCGGGCTCGTGCTGCAGGATCCCGACTCGGGGGTCGTGCTGTCGAAGGTCGGCGACGACGTCGCCTTCGGCTGCGAGAACCTCGGGGTGCCGGCATCGGAGATCCCCTCCCGGGTCGCCGAGGCGCTCGACGCCGTCGGGCTCGATGTGCCGCCGACCCGGCCGACCAAGGCGCTCTCCGGCGGGCAGAAGCAGCGCCTCGCTCTCGCCGGCGTGCTGGCGATGCGGCCCGGCGTGCTGCTGCTCGACGAGCCCACCGCGAACCTCGACCCCGAAGGCGTGCGCGAGGTGCGCGACGCCGTCGAGCGCGCCGTGCACGAGACCGGTGCGACGCTCGTCGTGATCGAGCACCGCACCGCGGTGTGGGCCGACCTCATGGACCGGGTCATCGTCGTCGGCGCCGACGGCGGGCTCCTCGCCGACGGGACGCCGGCCGAGGTGTTCGCGCGCCACGGTGCCGCGCTCGCCGCCGCGGGCGTGTGGGTGCCCGGGCGGCCCGTCGACCTGCCCGTGCTGCCGCACGCCCCGGCCGGAGCGCAGGCGGCGGTGGCGGCATCCACTCTCTCGATCTCACGTGACGGCCGCACGATCGTGCGCGCGGGACTCGACCTCGTGGTGCCGCGGGCCGCGGCCACGGCGATCACCGGGCCCAACGGCGCCGGCAAGTCCACGCTCGCGCTGACCCTCGCGGGGCTGCTGCCCGAGGCCGCCGGCCGCGTCGAAGCGGCACCTGAGCTCGCGGGGCGCTCGGGGCGACGCCCCTCGAAGTGGACGTCGCGCGAGCTGCTCACGCGCATCGGCACGGTGTTCCAGGAGCCAGAGCACCAGTTCCTCGCGTCGACCGTGCGCGACGAGCTCGCGATCGGGCCGCGCTCGCGCGGCGTCGACGCGGCCGCCGTCGATCAGATCGTCGGCGAGCTGCTGGAGCGGCTGCACCTCGCCCCGCTCGCCGCCGCGAACCCGTTCACGCTGTCGGGCGGGCAGAAGCGGCGGCTCTCGGTCGCGACGGTGCTCGCCGACGCGCCGCCGGTGATCGTCCTCGACGAGCCGACCTTCGGCCAGGACCGCCGCGGCTGGATCGAGCTCGTGCAGCTGCTGCAGTCCGAGATCGCCGCCGGCACGACAGTCGTCGCCGTCACCCACGACGAGGACGTGCTGCACCACCTCGGCGGCCACCGCATCGAACTGGGGTCGCCCGTGAGTGCGGGGGTGCGGTCGTGACCGCCGTCGACGCGCGCAGCGCCGCCCTCGAGGCCGAGCACCGCGCCTGGCTCGACGGTGTGAACCCCGTCACGAAGATCGTGCTCGCCCTGCTGCTGTCGGTGCCGCTGTTCGCCTCGATCGACGTCACGAGCGCCCTCGTCGCGATCGTGCTCCAGCTGGCGTGCATCCCGCTGACGGGCCTCGCGGCGACGACAGTGCTGAAACGGATGCTGCCCATCCTGGTCTTCGCGCCGATCGCGGGCGTCAGCATGCTGCTGTACGCAGAGCCGGGCGGAACCGTCTACTGGTCGTTCTGGTACGCGACGATCTCGGACGACTCGATCGCGCTCGCCGTCGCGGTGTGCGTGCGCGTGCTCGCGCTCGCCCTGCCGACGATCCTGCTGTTCGGGCGCACCGACCCCACCGAGCTCGCGGACGCGCTCGCCCAGGTCGCGAAGCTGCCCTCGCGGTTCGTGCTGGGCGTGCTCGCCGGCACCCGCACGCTGGGGCTCTTCCTCGACGACTGGCGCAGCATGAGCCTCGCGCGCCGCGCGCGCGGCGTCGGCGACTCCGGGGCGATCCGCCGCTTCTTCTCGATGGCGTTCGTGCTGCTCGTGTTCGCGGTGCGACGGGGCACCAAGCTCGCGATGGCGATGGAGGCGCGCGGCTTCGGCTCCGGCATCCCGCGTACATGGGCACGGCCGTCGCGCCTGCACCCGCGCGACGCGGTGGCGGTGCTCGGCGGTGTCGCGATCATGGCGCTGGCGATCGGCGCCGCGGTCGCGGCGGGGACGTTCCGGTTCGTCTGGTCGTGACCCGGGATCAGCCGCCGGCGACGAGCCGCTCGTAGCCGGGCTGAAGCGCGGGGAAGTAGTCGTCCCACTTCACCGTCGCGACGTCGACGCCGGCGTGCGCGGCCACCAGGCGGTCGAGGTAGTACTCCCACCCCGGACCGATCGAGCCGACCTCGTCCTCGGGATTCAGCCGCTGGCCGAACGTGAGGACGGTGTCGCCGTGCTCGTCCGCGGCGAGCTCGAACCACAGGTGCCACGCACCGGCCCCGGCCGAGGTGTCGCCGGCGAAGCGCCGGGGACGGTCGCACTCGAGGATCGTGTACTCCTCGGCCGCAGCATCCGGATCCTCCGCCGTCATGAAGAACGTGACGTGCCCGCTCGCCGGATCGCCCTCCCAGCGGCCGATCCACCGCTGAAGCGGTTCGGAATCCGTCAGCTCGCGCCACACCTCGTCGGCCGACGCGCGGAAGCGCCGCAGGATCACGAGGTTCGGCTTGCCGTCGATGTCGCAGATGGTGCCGGTGATGTCGGTCATGTCGCGTTCCAGAGCTCCCGGTAGTACGACAGGCGCTCGCGATCGGGTTCGATCCCGTACGCCTCGATGAGGGCGTCTTCCCATCCCTCGCCATAGTTCCACGCCGTCGACATCGACGCCACGGCGATGTCGGCCCAGCGGTCCGCGACGCCCAGCGCCCCGAGGTCGACGTGACCGCTCCACCGGCCGTCGTCTCCGATCAGCGTGTTCGGGCAGCACGCGTCGCCATGGCAGACGACGAGGCGATCGATCGCGGGTGCGTCACGAAAGGAACCGGGAACACGGATGCCTCGGCCCTCGGCATTCGCGATCCGCCCAGGCACGCCCCACTCGAAGGGGCAGTCGTCGACCGGCAGCGCGTCGTGCAGCGCGCGCAGGCCTTCACCGACCGCGCGGACGGCGGTCCCAGCATCCTGGACCCATCGCGGGTCGACCGCCGACAACCCCGGGACGGCCGCCGTCACCATCCATTCGTGGGTCGCGTCGCCGCCGACCTCGAGCACGCGCGGCACGGCGGTGTACGCGGCAGCCCAGCGCAGCCGCTCGGCCTCGCCCGCGAACGACGTCTCGGCGTTGCGCGGGCCGTACTTGAGGTAGCGCCTGTCGTCGGTGCGGAACGTGAGGCCGCCGAGTTCGTTGGCCCACACCGGCGTGAGCTCGGCGCCGCGCGCGAGCGCCCGCACGCGTGCAGGGACGTCGACGTCTTCGACCGGGATCGACATGGGTCCCATCCTCTCGTGCAGGGTGTGTGCCTCGCGAAGTCCGGACTTCGCAGGGTCTGGGCGCCGGTGCGATGCGTTTCCCGGACGGCACCCGTCCGTTCGGGGGCCGCGCCAACGGGCGAAGTCCGGACTTCGCAGGGTTCGGGCGCCGGGGTGGTGCGTTTCCCGGACGGCACCCCGACGGGAACAGGCGTGGTCAGGCCTCGAGGGCCTCGCGGAGGAGCAGAGCGTGGTTGTGGGTGTCGTCGTGGACGGCGTGCAGGAGGGTCACGACGGGGTGGGGCGCGAGCTCCGCCCGCAGCGACGCGACGGCGCCCGCCGTGGGGCCGGCGAGCTCGGCGCGGTACGCGGCCTCGAAGTCGGGCCACGACAGGTCGTCGTGGTGGAAGGCCTTGCGAAGCTCGGTCGAGGGCGCGACCTCCTTCGCCCACAGGTCGAGCGCCGCGCGCTCCTTCGACAGCCCCCGCGGCCACAGCCGGTCGACCAGCACGCGGAAGCCGTCGCCCGGGTCCGGGTCGTCGTACACGCGCTTGAGCCGGATCTCCATGCGCCCATCCAACCGGGCTGCCGTGCCCCGCGCCACCGGCGTGATGGGATGGGAGCATGCCGACCACGCGTGCCACCCGTCGCCGAGGACCGCTCACGGCGCTCGAGGGCGACGAGCCCGCGGTCGCGATCGGCGACGCCGCCGCGCGCCACGTCCGCCTCACCCCCGAGGGGCTGTCGCGGCACATCGGCGACTCCCGGTCGACCTTCGTGCCGTGGACGCAGGTGCACACGGTCACGGTGGCCCCGCCGGCGAGCTGGTGGCCGTACCCGGTGGTGTCCGACATGGCGGCGGCGCTGCTGGGTGGGGTGGCCGGCGGCCTCGAGGTCGGCGACGCGGCCGAGACGCCCACCTTCCACGTCGTGATCACGACGCTCGACGGCGAGCGGCTGGAGTGGCGGGCGACCCAGCACTATCTCTCGGGCTACCGTCGCGGCGACGCGCAGGCGACCACCCGGCTCGTGGAGTACCTGACAGCCCGCGGCGAAGCGCGCCTGCTCCTGGCCCGGCCCGCCGAACTCCTCGACCGCATCTCGGCCCTCACGCGCATCGGCCCGCAGTTCGGGCCCTGACGGCCGCGACGGCCGTGGCACCCGTGACGTCCATGACGTCCTCCGCGGGCGCCCGTTAGCCTGGTCCCGTCGCACCCCCTGCCGGTCAGCGATGGGACTGAGTCCCGCGTATGCTGATACGCGGTACCGCACCATCAGGACTTCGAAGGAGAATCCATGGACCTCACGGGCACCGCCGCACTCGTCACCGGTGGCGCGAGCGGGCTCGGCCTCGCGACGGCACGCCGCCTCGCCGCCGCCGGCGCGACCGTCACGATCGTCGACCTGCCGACCTCCGCCGGCGCCGACATCGCGGCAGAGCTCGGGGGGTGGTTCGCACCCGCCGACGTCACCGACCCGGAGCAGGTGGCGGCCGCCGTTGCCACGGCCGCAGCATCCGCTCCCCTCCGGGTCGTCGTCAACTGCGCCGGCATCGCGCCGCCCGCCAAGGTGCTCGATCGCGAGGGCGACCCGACGCCGCTCGACGGGTTCGAGCGGATCATCCGCGTGAACCTCGTCGGCACGTACAACGTCATCTCGCAGGCCGCCGCCGTCATCGCGAAGACGGACCCGACCGCCGACGGCGACCGGGGGGTCATCGTGAACACCGCGAGCGTCGCCGCGTTCGACGGCCAAATCGGGCAGCCGGCGTACTCGGCCTCGAAGGGCGGCGTGCACGCCATGACCCTGCCGATCGCGCGCGAGCTGGCGCGCTACGGCATCCGCGTCGTCACGATCGCCCCCGGCATCATGGAGACCCCCATGCTCGCGTCGCTGCCGCAGGCCGCGCAGGACTCCCTCGGTGAGCAGGTGCCCTATCCGCAGCGCCTCGGCACGCCCGACGAGTACGCGCGCCTCGTGATGTCGATCGTCGACAACGGCTATCTCAACGGCGAGACCATCCGTCTCGACGGCGCGATCCGCATGGCCCCGAAGTGACCCCGAGCAAGGAGCAAGCATGAGCGACTCGATCCTCGTCACGCGCGACGGCGCCCTCGCGCGCGTGACCTTCAATCGTCCGGCGTCCCTCAACGCGATGGGCTTCGAGATGGGCGCCCGCTGGCGCGAGGTCGCCCACGAGCTCACGTCCGACGCGTCCGTGGGAGCGATCGTGTTGGATGCTGCAGGCCCGGCGTTCTGCGCCGGCGGCGACGTGATCGAGATGGCGACGTCAGGAGCATCGGGCGCCGATGTCACCGGAGCCGCGCACACGATCCACGACGGCATCCGCACATTCGTCGAGTCCGACAAGCCCATCGTGGCGGCCGTGCAGGGCGCGGTCGCCGGCGGGGGACTGGGCCTCATGCTCACCGCCGACTACATCGTCGCGTCGGAGCAGGCGAAGTTCGTCAGCAAGTACGCGAACATCGGGCTCACCCCCGACCTCGGCGTCTCGACGCTGCTGCCCGCCGCGGTCGGCCAGCGCCGGGCGCTGCAGCTCCTGCTGCAGGACCTCACGATCGACGCGGCCACGGCGCTCGACTGGGGCCTCGTCACCGAGGTGGTGCCCGCGGCCGACGTCGCGTCGCGCGCTGCCGCCGTGGCAGGGTTCTGGCTCGAGAACGCCACCGGTGCGTTCGGGCAGGCCAAGCGCCTCGTCCGCTCCGGCGCCGGACGCTCGTTCACCGAGAACCTCGACGACGAGGCCCGCTCGATCGGCGCCCGCTTCGACACCGACGAGGCCAAGGCCCGTGTCGCGGCCTTCGCCGCAGCATCCGCCAGATCCCGATCCTGACCGTCCACGTGCCACTCACCAAGGAGACGAGATGAGCGACAAGCCCCTCGCCGGCAAGACCATCCTGATGTCGGGCGGCAGCCGCGGCATCGGCCTCGCGATCGCGCTGCGCGCGGCGCGCGACGGCGCCAACATCGCGCTGCTGGCCAAGACCGACACCCCGCACCCCAAGCTCGAGGGCACCGTGCACTCGGCGGCCGACGAGATCCGTGCGGCCGGCGGCAACGCGCTGCCGATCGTCGGTGATGTGCGCAACGACGACGACGTCACCGAGGCAGTGCTCAAGACGCAGGGCGAGTTCGGCGGCATCGACATCGTCGTCAACAACGCATCGGTCATCGACCTGTCGGGCTCGCTCGACCTCGACGCCAAGAAGTACGACCTCATGCAGGACGTCAACGTGCGCGGCACGTTCATGCTCTCGCGCGCGGCGGTGCCGATTCTGAAGGATGCGGCGAACCCGCACATCCTGTCGCTCTCGCCGCCGCTCAACCTGTCGCCGAAGTGGCTCGGCGGGCACACCGGCTACACCCTCGCGAAGTACGGCATGACCATGGCGACGCTCGGGATCGCGGCGGAGTTCGCCGAGGGCGGCATCGCCGCGAACACGCTGTGGCCGCGCACGACCATCGCGACCGCCGCGGTGCGGTTCGCGCTCGGCGGCGACCGCATGATGAAGGTCAGCCGCACGCCCGAGATCTACGCCGACGCGGCGTACGAGATCTTCACGAAGCCGTCGCGCGAGTACACCGGCCAGACGCTCATCGTCGAGGACGTGCTCGAGGCCGCCGGCGTCACCGATTTCTCGGGGTACGCCGCGGTTCCCGGCACGCCCGACGACGCGCTGTTCCCCGACATCTTCCTCGACTGACGGCCCGGGCCTGGGCCCGGGGCCTGGTCCCGGTCTCGCCGAGACCGGGGAGTCGCGCCGAGACCGAGGACGTCGCCCCTGGTCTCGGCGCGGATCCCTGTCTCGCGAGGCGGTCGCGGCGTAGCGTGGGGCCATGGCGGTGCAGAGCCTGTTCCCGATCCTGCTGGTGCGAGACCTCCCGGGGCTCGTGCGGTTCTACGAGAGCGCGCTCGGCGCCACCGTGCCGTACCGCTTCGGCGAGGGCGACGAGGCCGACTACGTCTCGCTGCAGATCGGCGAGGGGTCGCTGGGCATCGGGCGCGACCCCGACGCCCTGCCGCCGATGCCGGGCGACCGCATCGCGCTGTGGTTCTACGTCGACGACGTCGACGCGACGTACGCCGCGTGGCTTGCCGCGGGCGGCCACGCCGAGCAGCCGCCCGCCGACATGCCGTGGGGCGAGCGCGTCGCGCAAGTGCGCGACCCCGCCGGCAACCTCGTGAACCTCGGCGTCGAGGCACCGGCCGCCGAGAGCTGAGCGCCAAGCAGAACCCCATGTCGGCTGCGGTCGGCCTCCACCCGGGTTTGGGGCGCGATCGGTCCGTTGGGGCGGAGAAACTGCGCCCCGACGGACAGAATCCGCCCCGAACCCCGGGGTACTGACGCGGCGGAGCCCCGCCGGTTCAGATCAGGCCGAGGCGGCGGAACGCGTTCGCGATGCCGTCGTCGAGCACGTCGGTCGTGACGAAGTCGGCGAGCGCCTTGAGTTCGGGCTGGGCGTTGCCCATCGCCACCGAGACGCCGCACACCTGGAACATCTCGATGTCGTTCCAGCTGTCGCCCACGGCGATCGCGTCGGCGACGTCCATGCCGAGATGTGCGAGCAGCAGCTCGATCGCCGAGCCCTTCGTCGTCTCGCGCTCGCTGATCTCGCCGTTCGAGCCCCCCGGCAGCGGCATGCTGCCCGGCACGACGAGGAACTCGTCGCCGAGGTCTTCGCGCAGCTCGTCGAGCCCCTCGGGGTGGTCGCTGACGAAGACGGCCTTGTCGATGCGGCTCAGGTCCGCCTCGTCGACGCTCGGGAAGGTGCGCTCGGCGAGGCCGACGAGCGAGTCCTCGGGCCGCACCTCCTGGCCCGCCGCAGCTCTCGCGTCGAGTGCCGCCGCATAGTCGCGCATGAGTTCGGCCATGTCGTCGCTCGCGTAGACGGCATCGCGCGTCTGCAGGAAATAGCGGATGCCTCGGCTCCGCAGCGCGGTGAGCATGCGGTCCGTTGCGGCCGGCGACAGCGGGCGGTCGACGACCACCTCGCCGTTCGACACGACGAGCGCACCGGAGTTGGTGACGGCGCCGTCGAAGCCGATCTCGGCGACATCCGGGTGGATGTCGGAGGCCGAGCGGCCGGTGCTGAGGTAGACGAGATGGCCGGCGGCGCGCACCGCGCGGATCGCGGGAGCGGTCGAGGGGCTCACGTGCGAGCCGTGCTCGAGGATCGTGCCGTCGACATCGAGGAAGATGATGCGCCGGCGTTCCGGGGCAGTGGGGGACGAGGCATCCGTCGTCATGTCAGTGCTTGTTCCCGGTGAAGAGGAGGATGCCGCCGAGGCCGATCATGAGGCCGCCGCCGGTGGCCGACAGGGTGGAGATGCGCTTCGGGGAACGGCCGAACCACTCGCGCGCGCCGGCCGCGATCAGCGCCCAGATGCCGTCGGAGATGAGCGCGATGACGAAGAACACGAGTCCGAGCTCGATCATCTGCAGCGGCACCATGCCGGCGTTGAGATCGACGAACTGGGGGAGCACCGCGACGAAGAACGCGATCGTCTTGGGGTTCGTGATGCCCACGACGAACCCCTCGCCGAGCTGACGCCACTTCGAGCGGGGGAGGGCGCCGCCGTTCGCCTCGGCGGCCGCGCGGTGCCGATGGCGGATCGCCTGCACGCCGAGGTACATGAGGTACAGCGCGCCGGCGACCTTCACGATCGTGAAGAGCACGACCGACTGCGCCACGATCCCGCCGACGCCGATCGCGACGAGGCCGATGATCGGCAGCAGGCCGAGCGCGTTGCCGAGCACGCTGAGGAGGCCGCCGACGCGGCCGAGGGCGAGCGCGCGCCCGATCGTGAACAGCACGCTCGGGCCCGGGATCACGATCAGGACGAGGGCGGCGAGCGTGAAGGCGAGAAGATTCTCGACGGGGACCACGAGACGACGATAGCCCGAGGTCGCGACATGCGCCGGGTCACAGCATCCGTTCTCCGGCGCTTCGGGCTTCGTGCAGACGCCTGCGCGTACCCTGGAACGCATGACCGATTCGCCTGTTCGCACGACGCGTTCGCCCTCGCGCAGCGAAAAGCAGGCGAGGCAGGTGCGTCCGGCGACCGAGGGATGGACGCAGAAGAAGGATGCCGAGGGTCGGCCACTCCTGCAGTTCGCGAGTCCGAAGCGCGGCAAACCGCCGGTGCACCTCGCCGACCTCACCCCCGAGCAGCGCGTCGAGAAGGTCAAGGAGCTGGGGCTCCCGGGGTTCCGAGCGAAGCAGCTCGAGAAGCACTACTTCCAGCACTGGACGCACCACGCCGCCGACATGACCGACCTCCCGGCAGAGGGCCGCGACGAGTTCGTGCACGGCATGCTGCCGCCGCTTCTCACCGAGGTGCGCCGCCTCGAGACGGACCGCGGCGACACCATCAAGTTCTTGTGGAAGCTGCACGACGGCGCCCTCGTCGAGTCGGTGCTCATGCGCTACCCGGGACGCATCACGCTGTGCGTCTCGTCGCAGGCGGGCTGCGGCATGAACTGCCCGTTCTGCGCCACCGGCCAGGCGGGTCTCACCCGTAACATGTCGGCCGCCGAGATCATCGAGCAGATCGTGCGCGCCAACCGCCTCATCGCCGACGGCGGGCTGGGCGGCAAGAAGAAGGACGACCACTCGGCCGAGCGCGTCTCGAACATCGTTTTCATGGGCATGGGTGAGCCGCTCGCGAACTACGCGCGCGTCATGCAGGCGGTGCGCGTCATGACCGACAAGCAGCACGGCCTCGGCATGAGCGCCCGCGGCATCACGGTCTCGACGGTCGGGCTCGTGCCCGCGATCACGAAGCTTGCGAACGAAGACATCCCGGTGACGTTCGCCCTGTCGCTGCACGCGCCCGACGACAAGCTGCGCGATGAGCTGATCCCGGTGAACTCGCGGTGGAAGGTCGACGAGGCCCTCGACGCCGCCCGCGCCTACTTCGACAAGACCGGGCGCCGCGTCTCGATCGAGTACGCGCTCATCAAGGACATGAACGACCACGGCTGGCGCGCCGACCTCCTCGCCGAGAAGCTCAACGCCCGCGGCCGCGGCTGGGTGCACGTGAACCCGATCCCGCTGAACCCGACGCCCGGCTCGATCTGGACGTCGTCCGACGTGTCGGTGCAGAACGAGTTCGTGCGCCGCCTCAACGAGGCCGGCATCCCGACGACCCTCCGCGACACCCGCGGCAAGGAGATCGACGGCGCCTGCGGCCAGCTCGTCGCCACCGAGGAGGACGAGGCGGTCGCCGCCGTCACCCCGCTGGAGGACTGAGATCCCGGATGCCGCGGGCCGCGGCATCCCTTCTCATACGGCTCTAATTCACCTGCCGCACAGGTTCCCCGCTCTATGGTGTGCGGATGTCTTCTTACTCTGCGCACCGGCCGGGCCGGTTCGGCTCCGACGGCCGGATCGAGTTCGAGGCGGACGGCGAGCAGACCGAGGATCTGTACCTCGACGACGTGCGCGCCCAGCAGGCGGCCGGTGAGCCGGGGGCCGATCGGCGTCCCGACGACGACGGCCCCGAGGATCCGTTCCCCGTGACGAAGGACCTCCTCGAGGACGCCCTCGCGATGAACCCGACGCAGCCGGTGGCGGTCACCGAGCCGGCCGTGGCGGAGCAGCCGACCGCGGTCATCGGCGAGTGGGGTGCGATCGACGAGCCGACGGCCGAGCCCCGCGAGCCCGTCGCCGACGAGCCGGCGGCCGAGCCCGTGCCGGAGACCGCAGCATCCATTCCTCCCGTCCGCGCGAAGCGTGCGAAGCGCCCGCGCCGCGAGCGGATGTCGGCGACGTGTAAGCTCGCGATCCTGGGCGGGGCCGACGGATCGGTGCTCGACGAGGTGCCGACCGAGACGCCGCGCTTCGTGCAGATGTTCTTCGTGATCGCCGGCACGGCGCTGATCTCGGCGATCTCGATGTACTTCGCGCTCACCACCGGCGTGCGGATCGTCGCGTGGGGCGCACTGCCGCTCGCGATCGTGTGGGCGCTCATCATCTTCAACCTCGACCGCTTCCTCACCTCGACGATGCGCTCGTCGCACAGCATCGGGCGCCTCATCGGGCTCGCGATCCCGCGTGTGATCATGGCCGCCGTCATCGGCATCGTGGTGGCCGAGCCCCTCGTGCTGCAGATCTTCCACAACGACATCGCGCGCGAGGTGAACGCGACGAACATCACCCAGGCGCAGTCGGACCAGGACGCGGTGACGGCCGGTCCTGAGAAGCAGGCACTGGATGCTGCGTCCGAGCGCGTTGCGGCGCTCGAGAGCCAGGCGGCCAGCGGTGTCGTGGCGGGTGCCGACACCACGTCGGCGTCGACGGCGTCGGCGCAGCAGACCGTGGACGGCCTCACCGCGAAGCTCGCGGCGCAGCAGCAGGTGATCGACCAGGCGCGCGCGATCTACCAGTGCGAGCTGACCGGGCAGGGCGCCGGCGAAGTTCCCGGCTGCAGCGGCGTGGCGGGCGAGGGCGCGAGCTCCGATGCCGCCGAGGCGCAGCTCGCGGCGGCCCAGTCGGCGTACGACGATCTGAACTCGCAGCTCACGGCGGCGCAGGGCGATCTCGTCGCCGCGCAGGCAGCGGGCACCGCCGACGCGGGAGCGTCGGAGGCGACGAACAAGCAGCAGGCCAAGGACGAGCTGCCGGGAGCGCGCGAGCAGTACCAGGCGGCGCTCGCCGCGTACGACGCGCGGGCTTCGGAGATCGCGAGCGGCAACTCGGGCGCGGTGGGGCTCCTCAGCCAGATCAGCGCCCTGGAGCGGCTGTCGCACAAGGAGCCGACGCTCGCGTGGGCGCACTGGCTCATCGCCGGGCTGTTCTTCATGATCGAGCTGCTGCCGGTGCTCGTGAAGGTGATGACGAGCTACGGCGATCCCTCGCTCTATGAGAAGGCCGACGCGCTGCGGCGCCAGGTGGCGCTGGACCGCGTCACCGCGCGCAGCTGGCGCGAGCGGGCCGACATCGCGCAGGGCGCGGAGGCCTAAGGCCGGCACGACGATCGGGGGGACGGATGCTGCGGCCTGCGGCATCCGTCCCTTCGTCGTGGAGCCGGTGAAGCGTGGGAGCGATCTCGCGTGTCGCGATATATCGTGTTAGAGTGACCGGCGGGTCGCCGTTGGGAGGCGGCCCGACCCCCGGTTCCGCCCTCAGTGAACGGGACTGCCGCGATGTCGGCGGCCCGTGCGAAGGTGGGTCGGCACCCTCAGATCCGCAGAGGCGGAGCCTTGCCATGGCTTCGCCGCGTCCGGGAGAACCTCGTGCTGGCAAGAATCCTCGTCCGCTATCTCAAACCGTCCGGCTGGCTGCTACTCGGTGTGCTGCTGTTCCAGTCGGCCTCCGCGCTGGCATCGCTGTACCTGCCCAGTCTCAACGCCGACATCATCGACAACGGCGTCTCGAAGGGCGACACCGATTACATCTGGCGCACCGGCATCGTCATGCTGACGGTGTCGCTCGGCCAGATCGTCGCCTCGATCATCGCGACCTACTTCGCCGCGCGCGCCGCCATGAGGCTCGGCCGCGACATCCGCGACGACATCTTCGAGCGCGTGTCGGGCTTCTCCGAGCGCGAGGTCACCGGCTTCGGCGCGGGCTCGCTCATCACCCGCAACACGAACGACGTGCAGCAGGTGCAGATGCTCGCGATGATGGCCGCGACGTTCCTCGTGACGGCGCCGCTCCTCGCGATCGGCGGCATCGTGCTCGCGATCGAGCAGGCCGCGAGCCTCGCGTGGATCATCGCGATCGCCGTGCCGATCCTGCTCGTCGTCGCGGGCATCGTCATCGCCCGCATGGTGCCGCTGTTCCGCAGCTACCAGGGCAAGCTCGACGGCGTGAACCGCGTGATGCGCGAGCAGCTCACGGGCATCCGCGTCATCCGCGCGTTCGTGCGCGAGCCCATCGAAGAGGAGCGATTCCGCGAGGCGAACACCGAGATCATGGTCGTCGGCCGCAAGGTGGGCTCGCTGTTCGTGGTGCTGTTCCCCGCCGTCATGCTCATCCTCAACGTCACCGTGATCGGCGTGATCTGGTTCGGCGGGATGCAGGTCGACAGCGGCGAGATCCAGATCGGCACGCTCTTCGCCTTCATGCAGTACGCCATGATCATCCTCTCGGGCGTCATGATGGCGAGCTTCATGACCCTGATGATCCCGCGCGCCGCGGTGTCGGCCGAGCGTGTGGGCGAGGTGCTCGGCACGCACTCGTCGCTCGAGCGCCCGTCCGACGCGGTCGGCGAGTTCCCGACGCCGGGCACCGTCGAGTTCCGTGACGTCGCCTTCACCTACCCGGGCGCCGAGCACCCGATCCTGTCGGGCATCAGCTTCCGTGCCGACCCGGGCGAGACCGTCGCGATCGTCGGCTCGACCGGCGCCGGCAAGACCACGCTCGTGTCGCTCATCCCGCGCCTGTTCGACGTCACCGGCGGTGCCGTCGAGGTGGGCGGGGTCGACGTGCGACGCGCCGACCTCGACGCCCTGTGGGCCACGATCGGACTCGTGCCGCAGCGCCCCTTCCTGTTCTCAGGGACGATCGCGTCGAACCTCCGGTTCGGCCGGGAGGACGCGACCGACGCCGAACTCTGGCGCGCGCTCGAGATCGCCCAGGCGAGCGACTTCGTGAGCCAGATGGACGCCGGGCTCGAGTCTCCGATCGCCCAGGGCGGCACGAACGTGTCGGGTGGGCAGCGCCAGCGGCTCGCCATCGCGCGGGCGATCGTCCACCAGCCGCGCGTGCTCGTCTTCGACGACTCGTTCTCGGCGCTCGACCTCACGACCGACGCGAGGCTGAGGCAGGCGCTGTGGCGCGAGCTTCCCGACGTCACCAAGATCGTCGTGGCCCAGCGCGTCTCGACGATCACCGACGCCGACCGCATCGTCGTGCTCGACGACGGCGGCATCGTGGGAATGGGCACGCACGAGCAGCTGCTCGAGACGAGCCAGACCTACCGCGAGATCGTCGAATCCCAGCTCGGAGCGGAGGTCGCCCGATGAGCGGCGAGAAGAACAACGAGAAGGCCACGAGCCGCCGCGTGCGGCAGGCCGTCGCCGAGCTCAGCGCCGAGGAGAAGGCCGAGATCGAGCTCGGCGAGCAGGCGCGCATCGCCGCCGACGACTGGAGCGGCGCCGTCGCCCCGGGCAAGGCGGCGCACTTCTGGCCCGCCTTCCGCCGGCTGATCGGGCTGCTGCGCCCGAACGCCTGGGCGTTCGTGTTCGTGTCGATCCTCGGCTCGATCGGCGTCGTGCTCGCGGTGCTCTCGCCCAAGGTGCTCGGCGAGGCGACCAACATCCTGTTCGAGGGCGTCGTGTCGGGCATGGCGCCGGCGGGCACCACGAAGGAGCAGGTCGTCGCGGGGCTCGAGGCTTCGGGCCAGCAGGACCTCGCGAACATCGTCTCGGCCATGGAGCACTTCGTGCCGGGCGCCGGCGTCGACTTCATGGCCCTCAGCCGCGTGCTGCTCATCGTGCTCGCGCTGTACTTCGCGTCGTCGCTGCTGATGTGGGTGCAGGGCTACGTCATCAACATCATCATGGTGCGCGTCATGTGGCGCCTGCGCGAAGACGTCGAGGCGAAGATCAACCGCCTGCCGCTGCGCTACTTCGACCGCGTCCAGCGCGGCGAGCTGATCTCGCGCGTCACCAACGACATCGACAACATCACGCAGATGATGCAGCAGTCGCTGTCGCAGGCGCTCACGAGCGTGCTCACCGTCATCGGCGTGCTCATCATGATGCTGACGATCTCGTGGCAGCTGACGCTCGTGGTGCTGGTGAGCTTCCCGTTGATGGGCATCCTGTTCGGCGTCATCGGCCCGCGCTCGCAGAAGGCGTTCGGCATCCAGTGGCGCAAGGTCGGCCGACTCAACGCCCGCGTCGAGGAGTCGTTCTCGGGCCACGCCCTGGTCAAGGTCTTCGGCCGCGAGCAGGCGTCGCGCGAGGCGTTCCGCGAAGAGAACGAAGAGCTCTACCAGGCCTCGTTCAAGGCGCAGTTCCTGTCGAACATCATGATGCCCGCGATGATGTTCATCGGGAACCTGACCTACGTCGGCATCGCGGTCTTCGGCGCACTCATGGTCGCGGCCGGCCAGCTGCGCCTCGGCGACGTGCAGGCGTTCATCCAGTACTCGCAGCAGTTCACGCAGCCGCTCGCCGAGCTCGGCGGCATGGCGGCGGTCGTGCAGTCCGGCACCGCGTCGGCCGAGCGCGTGTTCGAGCTCCTCGACGAGCCCGAGCAGGATCCCGACGCCGACGACGCCCCGGCGCTCGTCGAGGGCGACGGCACGATCGAATTCCAGGACGTCGCGTTCTCGTACTCGCCCGACCGGCCGCTCATCCACGACCTGTCGTTCCGGGTCGAGCCCGGGCAGACGGTCGCGATCGTGGGCCCGACGGGTGCCGGCAAGACGACGCTCGTCAACCTGCTGATGCGCTTCTACGAGCTCGACGGCGGCCGGATCCTCCTCAACGGGCAGAGCATCGCCGAGCTGACGCGCCGCGACATCCGCGCCCAGACCGGCATGGTCCTGCAGGACCCGTGGCTGTTCGCCGGCACGATCCGCGAGAACATCCGCTACGGCCGCGCCGACGCCACCGACGACGAGATCCTCGCCGCCGCCCGGGCGACGTACGTCGACAGGTTCGTGCACTCGCTGCCCGACGGGTACGACACGCTCCTCGACGAGGACGCGTCGAACATCTCGGCCGGTGAGAAGCAGCTCATCACGATCGCGCGCGCGTTCGTGGCGCAGCCGTCGGTGCTGATCCTCGACGAGGCGACGAGCTCCGTCGACACCCGCACCGAGCTGCTGCTGCAGCACGCGATGGCGGCGCTCCGTGAGGGACGCACGTCGTTCGTCATCGCGCACCGCCTGTCGACGATCCGCGACGCCGACCTCATCCTCGTGATGGAGAACGGCGGGATCGTCGAGAAGGGCACGCACGACGAGCTCATCGCGACCAAGGGCGCGTACTTCCGCCTCTACAACTCGCAGTTCGAGCAGGCCGCGGCCGATCTCGACGAGGAGGCCCGCGCGCTGTCGATCGAGGCGGAGTCCGGCGAGGCCGAGGCTGTCGAACGCGACGCCACCGAGAACGAGACCGCACCGGTCGCCTGACCGACCGACGCTGCCCGCTCCGGAGTGACCTCCGGGGCGGGTAGCGTTTTCTCATGGTCAATTTTCGGTACCTCGGAAACAGCGGTCTCAAGGTCAGCGAGATCACCTACGGCAACTGGGTCACCCACGGCTCGCAGGTCGACGACTCGGCCGCCATCGCGACGGTCCACGCGGCGCTCGACGCCGGCATCACCACGTTCGACACCGCCGACGTGTACGCGAACACCGCCGCCGAGGCGGTGCTCGGCAAGGCGCTCGAGGGCCAGCGCCGCGAGTCGCTCGAGATCTTCACCAAGGTCTACTTCCCGACAGGCCCGCAGGGCCCGAACGACACCGGCCTCAGCCGCAAGCACATCTTCGAGTCCATCAACGGGTCGCTGAAGCGCCTCGGCACCGACTACGTCGACCTCTACCAGGCGCACCGCTTCGACTACGAGACGCCGCTGGAGGAGACCTTCCAGGCGTTCGCCGACGTCGTGCGCCAGGGCAAGGCGCTCTACATCGGCGTCTCGGAGTGGACGGCCGAGCAGCTGCGCGAGGGGCACGCCCTCGCAAAGAGCTACGGCGTGCAGCTCATCTCGAACCAGCCGCAGTACTCGGCCCTCTGGCGGGTCATCGAGGGCAAGGTCGTGCCGGCCTCGGAAGAGCTCGGCATCTCGCAGATCGTCTGGTCGCCGATGGCCCAGGGTGTGCTGAGCGGCAAGTACCTGCCCGGCCAGCCGGTGCCCGAGGGTTCGCGCGCGACCGACGACAAGAGCGGTGCCCGCTTCATCCAGGGCTTCCTCCGCGACGAGGTGCTCGAGGCGGTCCAGCGTCTGAAGCCCGTCGCCGAGCAGGCGGGCCTGTCGATGCCGCAGCTCGCCATCGCGTGGGTCCTGCAGAACAAGAACGTCGCGTCGGCGCTGGTCGGGGCATCCCGTCCCGAGCAGCTCGCCGAGACGGTGAAGGCCTCGGGCGTCGTACTCGACGCCGACACGCTCGCCGCGATCGACACCGCCCTCGGCGATGTCGTGTTCAGCGACGCCGAAGACA
This sequence comes from Microbacterium sp. NPDC056044, assembly GCF_042267145.1. NCBI lineage: Bacteria > Bacillati > Actinomycetota > Actinomycetes > Micrococcales > Microbacteriaceae > Microbacterium > Microbacterium sp. NPDC056044. The sequence continues at coordinate 83,409 of NZ_JBHJWZ010000007.1, forward strand.
CCTACACGGTCTCGCCGAAGACCCGTATCGTCTGACCCGTGATCACGAGCGCCGGCATCCTGCTGTACCGGATCGCGCCCGAACCCGAGGTGCTCATCGCGCACATGGGCGGTCCGTTCTGGGCGTCGAAGGATGCCGGCGCCTGGTCCGTCCCCAAGGGCGAGTTCGTCGAGGGGGAGGAGGGGGCGCTGGATGCTGCGCGCCGCGAGTTCCGCGAAGAGCTCGGCATCGACCCGCCTGAGCCGCCCTACGCCGAGCTCGGCACCTTCGCGTACTCGTCGGGCAAGCGCGTGACGGTGTTCGTGGCCGACGGCACCGGGTTCTCGCTCGACGGACTCGAGTTCGGCGAGTTCGAGCTGGAGTGGCCCCCGCGTTCCGGCCGCACCGCCCGGTTCCCCGAGGTGGACCGCGTCGAGTGGACCGCCCTGGACTCCGCCCGCGACCGCCTGGTGGAAGGCCAGCGCCCCGCGATCGACGCCCTCGAGCGCCACCTCGCCGACGCCGCGGCCCCGGGCTGACGCGTCCCCGCCCCCCCTTCTTTCCGCGAGAGTACAGCTGGTCGCCGAGAGGGTGGTTGGTTCCCTACCTTTCGTCCACCAGCTGTACTCTCGCGGTCTCTTGCGGGGCGGGGGAGGGCGGCGGAGACTGGCCGGGTCCGGCCCGAACGAGAGGAACCCCATGGCTCACGGCGACATCACGCACATCGACATCCCGGTCAGCGACTTCGGCAAGGCGACGGCCTTCTACTCCGACCTGTTCGGCTGGCAGATCGCCGAGGTTCCCGGCTTCGAGGGGTACCCGATGTGGCAGGCGCCCAACCAGATCTCGGGCGGCGGCCTCGCCCCGCGCGAGGACGGCTTCACCCAGCCCCGCTCCTACGTCGAGGTCGACTCGATCGACGACACCATCGCGAAGGCCACGGCCGCCGGCGGCGCGGTCCTGCGCGAGAAGGGCGAGATCACCCCGACCAGCTGGTGGGCCGTCATCAGCGACCCCGACGGCAACGCCGTCGGTCTCTTCGAAGGCTCGATGGAGGGCTGACCCTCCGGCGCCGAGGTCAGCGGCCGTTCTTCGGGGCGACCGCGACGTCGATGCGGTCCTGCGCGCCGAGCGACGACCACGCACTCGCGGTGCCCTTCGCCGCGTGCTCCGACGCGCGCACGGCGCGCTCGTCGGCCCACGCGTTGAGCACGTGTCCGGAGTGACCGCGCACGTGCTCGAGCTCGACGTCGGGAAGCCCGGCGGCCCGCCGCGCGTCGCGCGCCACGATGAGCTGCTCGAGGATGTCGACGTTCTTCGTCGGCGCGCCGGTCGAGGTCTTCCAGCCGCGGCGGCGGTGGCCGTCCATCCACTTCGTGTAGGTGTCGATCGCGTACTTCGAATCGGCCTGCACGACGAGGTGCGTGACGTCGGCGTGGTCCTCGATGGCCTTGAGCAGGCCCATCAGCTCGCCGATGTTGTTGGTCCCCGAGGGGATCGCGCCGGCCGCCCAGTGTCCGTCCTCGCCGACCCAGGCCCAGCCCGTCGGTCCGGGGTTTCCCTTGCAGGCGCCGTCGGTGGCCACGATGTAACGAGCGTCGGAAGTCACTCGGGCAAGGCTACCCGCCCGGCGCCCCCTCGCCGCCCGCCCCAGACCCCGGAGCTTCGGGCACCTCGGCCTCGTCGCGGCCTGCGCGCCACTCGGCCGCGAGCCGCGGCATCCGTTCCGCCAGATACCGCAGGAAGTCCGCGATCTCATGCGCCCGCGCGGCGGACGCGGGAGCCTCTGGGTTCTCGTCGGCGATGCGGTCGAGCGACGCCGCCAGGGTGCCGTACAGGGGTGCGTTCGCCGTGATCATGCCCGACCACGAGTCCTCGGCCAGGTCGTAGCGATCCCGCCGGTCGCCGGGCCGCGAGAGCCGGTGGATGAGCCGCATCGAGACGAGGTACCGCACCGCGCCCGACACCGCGGCGGCAGAGACGCCCAGCCGGTCGGCGAGGTCCGCGGCCGTGTACCCCTCGTCGGGCGAGCCCGCGAGCGCCATCATGACGCGCGCCGGCATGCGCGGCATGCCCACGGCGGTGAGCATCGCCGCCGCCTGCTCGGCCGCCTCGGCTCCCGGGTGCTCCACCGTCATGACACCGTTCTACCCCGCCGAGGCGAGTTCGCGCCGCCGCATGAGGGCGAGGGATGCTGCGGCCCCGACGCCGACGGTGAGCACCAGCCACCACATCCCGCGGAGGTCGACCTCGCTGCCGCTCGGCACCGGTGCGACCGAGAACGGCGACAGGTTGGTCACCCATTCCGGAAGCCCCAGGAGCGGGCCGAACAGGCCGAACACGATCGCGGCGGTCACGAGCGTCCACCCGAGCGGGATCGTCCAGCGCGGCGCGATCGTGAAGACCAGCGCGGTCAGGACGAGGAAGACGGATGCTGCGACCACCTGCCCCCACGCGGCGACGAACGCGTCGCCGGTCAGGGTGGCGCCGTTGTCGAGGCCCGCGGCTCCCGCCCACGCCCCGGCGAACGCGGCGGCGCACGTGAGGACGATGGCGAGGAACCCGACCACGACGAAGTCGGCGAGCCAGCGCACCCGCTGGACGGGCGTCGCGAGCACGGGCTCGGCGGTGCCGTGCGCCTCCTCCTGCCGGGCGCGCGCGACAGTCTGCACGCCCGCGCACGCGGCGAGAAGTCCCACCATGGTGAAGAAGACGACGATGACCGCCTGCTCGAGGTCGGCTTCGGCCGAGAGCGCCTTCAGCATGTCGGCGACTGCCGGGTTGTCGGCGCCCATCTCGTTGACGACCGAACCGAGCGAGGTCGAGAGTGCGCCGGCGAAGAACGCGCCCGCCATCCAGCCGATCGTCGATCCGGTCGCGAGCCGTGTCACGAGCGCCGTCGTCGACGACAGCCCGGCACGGGCGCCGGCGCGTCCCTGACGCTCCGGGATGATGCTCGCGTCGAGGTCGCGCACGGTCTGGAGGGCGAGCGCCGCCGCCGCGAGCACGACGAACGCGCCGAGGCACAGGAGCGCCGGCCACCAGGCGTTCTCGTCGAACGCGCGGGTGTTCTCGGCCCAGCCGAACGGCGAGAGCCATGTCAGCCATGAGCTCTTCATGTGCGTGAGGTCGCTGCTCGGGGTGCCGAGCGCATTGCCGATCCCGGCGACGAAGAACGTGACGACGAGCACCCAGACCGCGAGCGAGTTGGCGCCGCGCGAGGTGCGCATGAGCTGCGCCGACAGGAGCGCGACGCCGAGGTACGTCAGCCCGCCGGCCGCGGCGGTGAAGCCGGCGAGCCACGAGCCCTCGGCCGGCGCGCCGCTGGAGAGGAAGGCGGCGGCGATGAGCACGCCGAGCACGACGTTCGCGAGCACGCCGTGGACGATCGTCGCGACCGTCGGCACCGCCCGCCCGGCCGTCGTCGCCGCGACGAGTTCGAGGCGTCCCGCCTCCTCGTCGCCGCGCGTGTGCCGCACCGCGAGGAACGTGCTCATGAACGCCGCCATCATCACCAGGAACGGCATGAGGAGGAAGACGATGAAGGCCTTCTCGTCGGGCCCCGAAGGCAGCCCGCGGAACAGCAGGATCACGGGATTCGCCATCACCGTGGCGAGGAGCGCCGTGCGCTCCTGCTCGGTGCCGTACGTCGTCGCGGCGCCCGAGAGGCCCGCGAGCGCGAGCGCCATGGTGCCGACGATCCACAGCGTCAGCTGCAGCCAGTCCCGCCGCAGCCGCTGCGCGAGCAGGGTGGCGAGCCGGCTCATCGCCCGTTCCTCTCCAGCACCGCGAGGTCGTCGCCGTAGTGGCGCAGGAAGAGCTCTTCGAGCGACGGCGGCGCCACCCGCAGCCCCGAGACGCCCAGGCGTGAGAGCTCCGGCAGCACGCCCGAGACCTGATCGCTGTCGACGGTGAAGCGCACGCGGCCGTCCTCGACCAGGGCGTCGTGTGCTGCAGCGAGCGCGGCTGCGGGCGCAGCATCCGTCCCCTCGTACGAGACCTCGGTGCGCGTGAGGTGACGCATGTCGGCCAGCGTGCCCGACTCGACGACGCGCCCGGCGCGGATGATCGAGACGCGATCGCACAGCTGCTCGACCTCGGAGAGGATGTGGCTCGACAGCAGCACGGTGGCGCCCGCGGCGTGCACGCGCGAGACCTCGCGGCGGAACATGACGTCCATGAGGGGGTCGAGGCCGCTCGTCGGCTCGTCGAGGATGTACAGGTCTGCGGGCACGGCGAAGGCGGCGATGAGCGCCACCTTCTGCCGGTTGCCCTTCGAATACGCGCGGCCCTTCTTGCGCGGGTCGAACTGGAACGCCTCCATGAGGCGCGCCTTCTCGCCTGCGTACGCCTTGTCGTGCCGCGCCGCGCCGCGCAGCCGCGCGAGCAGGTCGATCGCCTCGCCGCCCGACAGATTCGGCCAGACGCTCACGTCGCCCGGGATGTAGGCGACGCGGCGGTGGATCTTGACGGCGTCGCGCCACGGCTGCATTCCGAAGACGGATGCCTCGCCGCCGGTGTTCCGGGCGAGCCCCAGGAGGATGCGGATCGTGGTGGACTTGCCGGCCCCGTTGGGCCCGAGGAATCCGTGCACCTGGCCCTCGTCGACGGCGAGGTCGAGTCCGTCGAGAGCGTGGACGCGGCCGTAGTGCTTGGTGAGGCCGCTCGTGCGGATGACTGTGGTCATGGCGCTGACGCTACGCCCGATTCACAAGTTCCTGAATATTCCTCACGGTTTCCATGCGCCGTGGATTCTATGTATACCTTTACGCCAGAAAACCGCGACGACATGGCTTGGCGAGCCATTTATGTATACACTGGCCGAGGCGTCGAACGAGGAGGTGATGCGGATGCGGGCCAGTGACCGCGCGTACGCGACCCTTCTCGACGAGATCCAGTCCGGCGTCCTGCGACCCGGTGCCGTGCTCGGCGAGGTCGAGCAGGCCGCACGCCTCGGCGTCAGCCGCACGCCGCTGCGCGAAGCGCTCGGCCGGCTCGCCGCCGACGGGCTCGTCGCGCAGCAGTCGCCGCGCGTGACCGTGGTCACCGCGATCGACGCCGACGACATCCGCGAGATCTTCGAGGTGCGCCGCGCCCTCGAGGAGTCGGCGGCACGGCTCGCTGCGGAGCGGGGGGATGCGGCGGCCTTCGCCGAGCTCGCCCGGGAGTTCGCGCGGGTCGACCTCGACGGCGGCGGGGCGGGGGCCGACGGCCGCGACGCCTACTACGCCCTCATCGCGGACTTCGACCTGGCGCTCGACGCCGCGGTCGCGAACGACTACCTCACCGCGGCGCTGCGCACCGTGCGCACCCATCTCGTCCGGGTGCGCCGACTCGCGCGCGACAATCCGGCCCGACTCGCCGCATCCGTCGCCGAGCACCGTCTGATCGCCGCGGCGATCTCGGCGCGCGACGCGGACCTCGCCGCCCACGCCACCCACGTGCACCTGCACAACGCGCTCAACAGCATCTTCGAATCCCTCACCGCGGCGGCTCCGGCCGACCTCCACGACTCCGCGCTCGACCTGAAAGGCCAGCCATGACCGTCACCCACCACCTCCGCGTCCACCGCAGCGAAGAGAACCTCGAGCGCGAGGGTCAGCTCGCGTGGCACATCGCCGAGGTCGCGGCCGATCCCGTCGAGGTCGACGCCGACGTCGTCGACATGATCATCAACCGCGTGATCGACAACGCGGCGGTGGCCGCAGCATCCATCACCCGTGCACCTGTCAGCGCCGCCCGCCAGCAGGCCCTCGACCACGCCGTGTCGGTCGGCGGCTCGGGCGCCACGGTGTTCGGCTGCGCCCTCGACCGCAAGACCAGCCCGGAGTGGGCGGCCTGGGCGAACGGTGTGGCCGTGCGCGAGCTCGACTACCACGACACGTTCCTCGCGGCGGAGTACTCGCACCCGGGCGACAACATCCCGCCCATCGTCGCGGTCGCGCAGCACGTCGGCGCCGACGGACGCGCGCTGGTGCGCGGCCTCGCGACCGGCTACGAGATCCAGATCGACCTCGTGCGCGCGATCAGCCTGCACAAGCACAAGATCGACCACGTCGCGCACCTCGGCCCGTCGGCCGCGGCCGGCATCGGCACCCTCCTCGGCCTTCCCGTCGAGACGATCTACCAGGCCGTCGGCCAGGCCCTCCACACCACGACCGCCACGCGCCAGTCGCGCAAGGGCGAGATCTCGACGTGGAAGGCGCACGCCCCCGCGTTCGCCGGCAAGATGGCGGTCGAGGCCGTCGACCGCGCGATGCGCGGCGAGACCGCACCGAGCCCGATCTACGAAGGCGAGGACGGCGTCATCGCGTGGCTGCTCGACGGCCCGGAGGCCTCGTACGAGGTGCCGCTGCCCGGTCAGGGCGAGTCCAAGCGCGGCATCCTCGACTCGTACACGAAGGAGCACTCGGCCGAGTACCAGGCGCAGGCCTGGATCGACCTGGCGCGCAAGCTCCACAGCGAGCACCCCGAGCTGCTCGACGCGGCCAACGTCGAGGCGATCGTGCTGCACACGTCGCACCACACGCACTACGTGATCGGCTCGGGTGCCAACGACCCGCAGAAGTACGACCCCACCGCATCGCGCGAGACGCTCGACCACTCGATCCCGTACATCTTCGCGGTCGCGCTGCAGGACGGCGGCTGGCACCACGTCGACTCGTACACCCCCGAGCGCGCCGGCCGTGCCGACACGATCGACCTGTGGCAGAAGATCACGACGGCCGAGGACGCGGAGTGGACCCGCCGCTACCACTCGGAGGACCCGAACGAGAAGGCGTTCGGCGGCCGCGTCGAGATCCGCCTCACGAACGGCGAGACCATCGAGGACGAGATCGCGGTCGCCGACGCGCACCCGCTCGGCGCGCGGCCGTTCGTCCGCGAGGACTACGTGCGCAAGTTCCGCCTGCTGGCGGAGCCCGTGCTCGCGGCTGACGAGATCGAGCGCTTCCTCGACCTCGCCGAGCGCCTGCCCGAGCTGAGCGCCGAAGAGGTGCAGCAGCTCACGATCGTCGCCGACCTCGGCGTGCTCGCCGGCGCACCGGCGCCGAAGGGCCTGTTCTGATGCTGTACTCCGACATCCCCGCGCACGAGAAGCGGCGGCTGTTCCGCGAGCGGCTCGCGACGGGCGAGCTGCTGCGGTTCCCGGGCGCCTTCAACCCGCTCTCGGCTCGCCTCATCGAGCGCAAGGGCTTCGAGGGCGTGTACATCTCGGGGGCCGTGCTGAGCGCCGACCTGGGCCTGCCCGACATCGGCCTCACGACGCTCACCGAGGTGGCGGCGCGCGGCCAGCAGATCGCGCGCATGACCGACCTGCCGGCGATCATCGACGCCGACACCGGCTTCGGCGAGCCGATGAACGTCGCCCGCACGATCCAGACCCTGGAAGACGCGGGCCTCGCGGGCACGCACATCGAGGATCAGATCAACCCGAAGCGCTGCGGCCACCTCGACGGCAAGGCCGTCGTCGACCAGGACACCGCGATCAAGCGGATCCGGGCGGCGGCCGATGCCCGGCGCGACCCGAACTTCCTCATCATGGCGCGCACCGACATCCGCGCCGTGGAGGGGATGGATGCCGCGATCGACCGCGCGAAGGCGCTCGTCGACGCGGGGGCCGATGCGATCTTCCCCGAGGCGATGCGCACGCTCGAGGAGTTCGCCGCGATCCGCGGCGCCGTGGACGTGCCGATCCTCGCCAACATGACCGAGTTCGGCAAGTCCGAGCTGTTCTCGGTCGAGCAGCTCGCGAGCGTCGGGGTCAACATCGTGATCTGGCCGGTGTCGCTGCTGCGCATCGCGATGGGCGCGGCATCGCGTGCTCTCGATACGCTCATCGACGAAGGACACCTCACCTCCAAGCTCGGCGAGATGCAGCACCGCGCCGACCTCTACGACCTCATCGACTACGAGCACTACAACCACTTCGACCAGGACGTCTTCAACTTCCAGATCGCCCGCTGAGTCACTGACCCGAAGGAGCAGTCATGACCGAACCCGACATCAAGAAGGGCCTGGCCGGCGTCGTCGTGGATTACACGGCGGTGTCGAAGGTCAACCCCGACACGAACTCGCTGCTGTACCGCGGCTACCCGGTGCAGGAGCTGGCGGCCACGCAGCCGTTCGAGGCCGTCGCCTACCTGCTGTGGCACGGCGAGCTGCCGACCGACGTGCAGCTGGCGCAGCTGCGCGCGACCGAGCGGTCCTACCGGCACCTGCCCGCCGACGTCCGCGCCGCGATCGACCTCGTGCCGATCGACGCGCACCCGATGGACGAGGTGCGCACCGCGGTCAGCCTGATCGGCGCGCGCGACCTCGCCGGCACCGGCTCGGTGCTCGAGGTGAGCGGGAGCGAGGAGGAGAACCTGGCGCGCAGCATCCGCCTCTTCGCCATGCTCCCCGCCATCGTCGCCTACGGTCAGCGCCGCCGTCGGGGCCTGCAGCCCGTGGCCCCGCGCGACGACCTCGACTACGCCGCGAACTTCCTCTGGATGACCTTCGACGAGACGGCCGACGACATCGTCGTCGACGCGTTCAACCGCTCGATGATCCTCTACGCGGAGCACTCGTTCAACGCCTCGACGTTCACCGCGCGTGTGGTGACCTCGACGCTGAGCGACCTGTACTCCGCGGTCGTGGCCGCGATCGGCGCCCTCAAGGGACCGCTGCACGGCGGCGCGAACGAGGCGGTGCTGCACATCTTCGACGAGATCGGCACGGCCGAGAACGTCGGGCCGTGGCTCGATCAGGCCCTCGCCGAGAAGCGCAAGATCATGGGCTTCGGTCACCGCGTCTACAAGCGCGGCGACTCGCGCGTGCCGACGATGAAGGCGGCGCTCGACACGCTCGTCGAGCACTACGACCGTCCCGAGGTCGCGGCGCTGTACGACGCGCTCGAGAGCGAGTTCGTGAGCCGCAAGGGCATCTACCCGAACCTCGACTACCCGTCGGGCCCGGCGTACAACCTCATCGGCTTCGACACGCTGACGTTCACGCCTCTGTTCGTGGCGGCCCGTGTCACCGGCTGGACCGCGCACATCATGGAGCAGCTCGCCTCGAACGCGCTCATCCGCCCGCTGTCGGAGTACAACGGCCCGGACGAGCGTCACATCGACGGCTATGTGGCGGATGCTGCGCACCTGGCCGCCGCCGACCGCGAAGAGGAAGCCGCGGGCTGACACCATGAGCCTCTGGTTCGGCGACGTCTCGGGCATCGACCTCACGGCGATGGCCCCCGGGACGCTCATCGAGAACCTCGGGATCGAGATCGTCGAGATCCGCGACGACGCGCTGGTGGGACGGATGCCGGTGGATCACCGCTCCGTCCAGCCGGCGGGCGTCCTGCACGGCGGGGCGTCGGTCGCGCTCGCCGAGACGCTCGCATCGTGGGCCGGATACCTCGCCGTGGACCGCGAGCGGTTCCACGTGGTGGGCATGGAGATCAACGCCAACCACCTGCGCTCGATCTCATCGGGCTGGGTGGTCGGCACCGTGACCCCGATCAGCGTCGGCCGCCGCGTCCACGTGTGGGAGATCCGCATCGCCGACGAGGCCGGGCGCCTGGTCTGCATCTCGCGCTGCACCCTCGCGGTCATCGAGCAGCGCAGCACCTATTCGACGCCCGAGCAGCGCGCCTGATTCCGGCTGCCTCGACCCGCGCGCGTGCGCCGGGTCGAGGCATCCGTCATCGACTGCCGCCTGTACGCGCCCCCGGAATGCGGCGCACGAGAGGGGTGAGGGCTCCGCGGAGGAGTCCCACGAGCCCGTACGGCAGGAAGAACGCGAACACGACGAGCACGGCGCCGTAGACCGCGCCGGTCGCGGCGGGGCTGATGCTCGACGTGAACGTCGGCACGTACTGCACGAACAGCGCGCCGAGCACGGCGCCGGGCACGGTGGCGAGCCCGCCGACGACGATCAACGTCACGAACGAGATCGAGAGGGTCAGGCCGAAGTTCTCGGGGCCGATGAACTCGAGCAGCATCGCGTACAGGCCGCCCGCGACGCCGGCATAGACGGCGGATGCCGCGAACAGCCGCGCCTTCGTCTGCCACACGTCGACGCCCAGGGTCTCGGCGACGAGCTCGGCGTCGCGCACCGCGACGAACGAGCGGCCGAGGCGGCCGCGCGCGAGCCGGCGGGTGACGAGGTACGCGAGGGCGGCGGCGCCCAGGGCGAGGTAGTAGACCCACTGGTCGTGGGCGAGCGGGATCCAGGCGGGCGGATCGCCGTCGATCGCGATGCCGCGGCTGCCGTGGGTCCACGGCTCGAGCGCGCGGATCACCGCGGGCGTCGCCATCGCCATCGCCAGGGTCACGAGCCCCAGCTGCAGGCCCTTCAGCCGCAGCGCGGGGAGGCCGATGAGGTAGCCGACGACGAACGGCAGCACGCCGGCGGCGACGAGCGTGAGCGGATGCGGCAGCCCGCTCTCGCCGGCCACGGCCACGGTGTACGCGCCGATCGCGAAGAACGCCGAGTGGCCGAGCGAGACCTGCCCGCCGAAGCCCACGAGGAGGTTGAGGCCGAGCCCCACGATCGTCCAGATCATGACGAGCGTGACCGTGAGGTTGATGTAGCTCGGGTTGACGAGCGGGACCGCGACCAGGGCGACCGCGGCGACGACCGACAGCACGATCGCGAGCCACCGGGGCGGCGCGAGCGGCGGGCGGGGTCGCCGCAGCCACTCGGCGGCGGACGAGGCCGGCCGGCGCGACGCGAGGAGCGTGCGGACGGGGGACGTGGTCGTGACGGTCATGCGCGCACCAGCTCCCGGCGTCCGAAGATCCCCTGCGGCCTGATGAGCAGCACCGCGACGATGATGAGCAGGGCCATCACCTGCTTGAGCTCTGAACCGACCGCCGGGAGGTAGGCGCCGGCGAGGTTCTCGATGACACCGACCGCGACCCCGCCGACGAGCGCGCCGACCGGGGACTCGAGCCCGCCGAGCGTCGCTGCTGCGAACGCGTAGATGAGGACCGGCCCCATCATGCCGGGGTGCAGGAACAGCTCGGGCGCGATCATCGTGCCGGCGAGCGCGCCGACGGCGCCCGCGAGCGCCCAGCCGATCGACATCGTGCGGCCCGTCGAGATGCCCGACAGCTCGGCCGACTCGGGCGCCGACACGGCCGCGCGCATGCGCAGGCCGATACGCGTGAACCCGAAGAGCGCGGCGAGGCCCGCGGCGACGACGAGCACCGCGAACACGATGCCGACGTCCTGCCGCGACACCGCGACGCCGCCGACCACGAACGAGCCGGCGCCGAAGAGCGCCGGCATCTCTTTGGTCTGGTACGTCCATATCCAGCCGATGAGCGCGTTGAGCGCGATCATGAGGCCGAGCGTCACGATGATGAGGGGCAGGTGCTGATGCCGGCGCACGAGCGGCCGCACCAGCACGCGCTCGATGCCCGCCGACAGCAGGGCGAGAGCCACCATCGAGACGAGCAGGGCCCCCCAGATCGGCACGCCCCACGCGGTGAGCTGCCATGACACGTACGCACCGAGCAGGGCCAGCTCGCCCTGGGCGAAGTTGAGTGTGCGCGACGCGCGGTACACCAGCACGATCGCCAGCGCCAGCGCGCCGTAGACGGCGCCCGTGGCGATGCCGTCGACCACCTGCTGCAGGAACATCGATCCTCCTCGTCGCTCGTCAGACGCCGAGGTACGCGCGGCGCACCTCGTCCTTGTCCCGGAGTTCGGCCGCCGAGCCGCGCACGGTGATCGTGCCGCTCTCGATGACGACGGCCTCTTCGGCGATGCCGAGCGCGAGCTCGGCGTTCTGCTCCACGAGGAGCATCGCGGTGCCGGTCTCGCGGCCGATCTCGTCGAGCGTCGCGAACAGCTCCTGCGTGATCTTGGGTGCGAGCCCCAGCGACGGCTCGTCGAGCAGCACGAGCTGCGGCGCGGCCATGTACGCGCGGGCGATCGCCAGCAGCTGCTGCTCGCCGCCGCTCAGCCCGGAGGCGGGGCGGCCGCTGCGCTCGGCGAGCCGCGGGAACCGATCGAGCCAGCGCGCGGCGTCGCGGGCGGCCGCGCGTCCGGGTCGGCCGGATCCGCCGACCAGCAGGTTCTCGCGCACCGTGAGATCGCCGAAGGTGCCGCGACCCTGGGGCACGTGGGCGATGCCGGTCGCGGCGACGCGGTGCGGCGGCATCCCGGTGACGTCCTTCCCCGCGAAGCGGACCGCGCCTTCGACGCGGCAGAGCCCCGAGATGGTGCGCAGGGTCGTCGTCTTGCCCGCGCCGTTCGCACCGAGCACGACGAGCCGCCCGCCCTCGGGGATCTCGAAGACCACGTCGCGCAGCACGGTGACGGCGCCGTACCCGGCGGCGGCGATCTCGACCGTCAGCAGTGTCATGCGGCGGCGCTCCCGAGGTATGCGGCGACCACCTGCGGGTCGCGGGCGATCTCGGCGGGCGCGCCGGTCGCGATGATGCGCCCGAAGTTCAGCACGACGACCCGGTCGCACACCGCGCGGACGAGGCCCATGTGGTGCTCGACCAGCAGGATCGCGGTGCCGCGCTCGGCGGCGAGGCGCCGGAGCGTCGCTCCGAGCTCGAGCACCTCGCCGTGGATGAGCCCGTTGGCAGGCTCGTCGACGAGCAGCAGCCGGGGTTCTGCGACGAGCGCCCGGGCCAGCTCGACGCGCTTGAGCGTGCCGAAGGGCAGGGTTCCCACGACCCGCGGGGCCACGTCGCCGAGGCCGAGGTCGGTGAGCAGCGCCATCGCGCGCCCCCGCATCGCGGTCTCGGTGCGGGCGACGGAGGGCACGGCGAACGCGCTCGCCCAGTACCCGCCGCGGGTGGCGTGGTAGGCGCCGGCCAGCACGTTCTCGAGCACGGTCTGCGAGGGGAGCAGACCGAGGTTCTGGAACGTGCGGCCGACGCCCAGGGCGGCGATCCGGTGGCGGGGGAGGCGGGTGACCTCGTTGCCTGCGACGCGGATGCTGCCCTGCTGCGGCCGGTAGAGACCGCTCACGCAGTTGAAGAGGCTGGTCTTGCCGGCGCCGTTGGGGCCGATCAGCCCGACGACCTCGCCGTCGGCGACGGTCAGGCTCGGCCCGTCGAGGGCCTGCAGTCCGCCGAACGACAGCCGGACGTCCGAGATCTCGAGCAGATCGGCCACGGCGTCAGTCCCCGACGGTGTAGCTGCCGTCGGCGAGGTCCCAGTTCTCGCCGTTGAACACCTGCACCTTGATCTCGTTGAACACGTAAGGGTAGTCGGGCGTCGTCGTCACCGTGACCGGCGCGAGGTCGAGTGCGAGGTCTTCGAACGACGTGGCCGCCTCGAGCAGCGCGGTGCGCGTGCAGCCGTCCATCTGCGTGAGGGCGGCCTCGAGCAGCTGCGCCGTCTGGTACCCGGCCGCGGCCGGCGCCGACAGCGCGTTCACCTCGTCGGGGTGGGCGGCGGCGAAGTCGGTCCACGCGTCGAAGCCCGCGTCGCCGGCGAGCGAGGGGTCGGTGATGTCCTTCGTGTACGCGATCGAGACGACGCCGTCGGCGGCGCCGGGACCGGCCGGCTTGAGGAAGAACGTCGCGTCGGCCGCCGGGGCGTTGATCACGGTGGTGGCGTCCCACCCGAGCTCGAGCTTCTTCTTGAGCGACTGCGTCGCGAACGCGCCGACCGCCCAGTCGAGGAACACGTCCGCGCCCGACGCGGCGAGCGCGGTGACCTGGCTGTCGACCGAGGCCGACGCGACCTCGTACGACTCGGCCGCGACGAGCTCGACATCGGTGCCCTCGAACGCCTCCTCGAAGCCGGCGCGGATGCTCTCGCCGAAGTCGTCGTTCTGGTACAGGATCGCCGCCTTCGCGCCGGGGTGGTTCTCGACGAGGTATTCACTCAGCGCCTGCACCTCGAAGCCGTACTGCGGCATGAAGGCGGTCGTCCACGGTTCGCTCTCGTGGAGGGCGAGGATCGCGTCGCTGCCGGTGCCTGTGAACAGGTTCGGCACGCCGGCCTCCTCCACGTAGGGCGCGACGCTGATCGCGGCGCCCGTGCCCAGCACGCCGGCGAGCGCGAACACCTCGTCCTGCTCGACGAGCGTGCGTACGTTCGCTGCGGTCTTGGCCGGGTCGTACCCGTCGTCGAGCACCGACACGGTGACGTCGCGCGTGACCCCGTCGGCGAACTCGAGGCCGCCGGCGGCGTTGATGTCGTCGAAGTACGCCTTCAGCGTCTGGCCGATCGCACCGTAGGCGGCGGCCGGCCCCGACAGCGGGATGCTGTTGCCGATCTTGACCTCGGTGTCGGTGAACCCGGGGTCGCACTGCGCCGCGTCGGGCGAGGTGGCTTCGGGCGCGGCGTCACGGCCGGCGCAGCCGGCGAGGACCAGCGCGGCGGTCGCGCCGGCCGCGACGAGCGGCAGCAGGCGGCGGGAGGGACGGGAGGGGCGGGTGGTGCGAAGGGTCGACATCATTCCTCCTCGAATGCGTCAGGTGCTGTGTGTTGCGGGAGTGGTGTCGCCGGCGGCGACGGGGCGGTCCTCCACGTGCTCGAGGACGAAGTAGAAGGGGCGGCCGCGGTCGTCGGTGTCGCGGCCCGTCATGACGCCGAACACCGCGTCGGGTCCGAGTCGCACGAAGTGGTCGATGATCGGCTGGCCGTCGTAGACCATCGACGCCGTCGCGACGCCGGCGTGCGTCATGGTGCGCAGGGTCGCTCCGCCGCGAGCGAGGCGGGCGTCGGCGGCGAGTGATCCGTCGTCGGTCTCGCACACGATGGGCGCGACGTCGTCGTCGGAGCGGAAGAGCTTGCCGTACCACCGGCTGCGCGCGAGCAGCCGCCCGGCACGGTGGTCGCGCGTGGCGGCCCAGCCGTGCCAGAGCCCGCGCAGCTCGGCAGTCGCGACCGGTGGAAGCGAACGCCAGAGCGCCCCGAGGTCGTCGTCGGGCACACCGTGGCGAAGCCGATCGATCAGTGACGGGACGGATGCTGCGGCCGCAGCATCCACCATCTCCATCGCCTGCGGGGCGGGTGCCGCCATCTCGAGCACCGGCTTGACGACGCGACCGGCCCGTGCGTCGGTGATCGCGGCCTGCGCGTCGGCGAACGCGTACGTGGCGATGAGCCGCTCGACCGGGAGCCGCCTGGCGCGCCACAGTGCGGCGAGCAGCGGCACGTCGCGGGCGACATCGGCGTCGCCCTCGATCACGCCGGTGAGCGTGCGGCCCCACAGCAGGCGCGACTGCGAAACGGTCACGGGGTTGGCGCCCGGCTTGAGCGCGACCGTCGCGGCGACGCCGCGCGGGGCCAGTGCGGCGAGTGCGGCATCCGTCGTCGCCTGCGTGCCGACCGTGTCGAGCACGTGCGTGAAGCCCGTGAGCGACCCGGCGGCGTCGGGGTCGACGGCCTCGGTCGCGCCGAGCTCGAGCGCCAGGGCGCGCCGCGCCTCGAGGGGATCGCTCACGGCGATGCGCCCGACCCCCCGGTGCGCGGCCGCCATGACGGCGGCCAGGCCCGTGGTGCCGGCGCCGAGCACGAGCAGCGCATCGCCCGATGCCGGGCGCAGCACGTTGAGCACGGTGCCCGCGCCGGTCAGGATGCCGCAGCCGAGCGCCGCGGCGACCGCCCACGGCACGTCGGCGCCGATCGCCACGGCGCTCGATTCGGGCACGACGACGTGCGTCGCCCACGAGGACTGGGCCATCCACGCGGTGGTGACGCGCTCGCCGCCGTCGGTCGCCGCGTCGGAGCGCGGGGCGTAGTTGAGCGCGGCGAAGCTGTCGCAGTACGCCGGGTGCCCGTCGCTGCACGGGGCGCACGCGCCGCACGAGCCGAAGCCCAGCACGACCCGGTCGCCCGGCTGCAGGCGCGTCACGCCCGCGCCGACGGCCTCGACGACGCCGGCGCCCTCGTGCCCGAAGACAGCCGGGAAGCGGTCGCCCGCCCCGCCGTCGATGCCGAACAGGTCGGTCGGGCACACCCCGGATGCCCTGATCTGCACGACGATCTCGTGCGGCTCGGGGGCGCGCACGGTGACGTCGGCGAGCGCGACGGATCCGCCGCGCTCACGGATGAGCGCGGCCACAGCGGCTGTCATGGCCTACGCGGGAGTGAGCTCGCGGTCGGCCGCGCGCAGCGCGACCTTGTTGACCTTGCCTGCGGCGTTGCGCGGGAGTGCGGGCACGATGACGAGCGCCTTGGGCTGCTTGAAGCGGGCGAGCTTGTCGCCGAGCCACGCCTGCAGCTCGTCGACGGTGAGCTCCTCGCCGGGCGCCAGCGCGACGGCCGCCACGGGGACCTCGCCCCAGCGCTCGTCGGCGCGGCCGTAGATCGCGGCGTCGAGGATCTTGGGGTGGGCGAAGAGCACGTTCTCGACCTCGGCGCAGTAGATGTTCTCGCCGCCCGAGATGATCATGTCCTTCTTGCGGTCGACGACCCAGACGAAGCCCTCGTCGTCCTGCCGGACGAGATCGCCGGAGTGGAACCAGCCGCCCTCGAAGGCCTCGGCCGTCTCGTCGGGCTTGCGCCAGTAGCCCTTCATCAGGGTCGGCCCGCGGTACACGATCTCGCCGACCTCGCCCGGTGCGACATCGTTCATGTCCTCATCGACCACGCGGTACTGGATGGTGGGGATCGGCCTGCCGACCGAGCCGAGCTTGCGGAGGGAGTCCTCGCCTCGCAGCACGCACGTGATCGGCGACAGCTCGGTCTGGCCGAAAACGGCGACGTTCGTGGCGTGCGGGAACGTGTCGGCCATCGCGTGCAGCAGTGTGTCGGACGCGGGCGCCGCGCCCCAGCTGATGATGCGCAGGTGCAGGTCGCGGTCGGGGATGGACGGGTCGGCGCAGATCACCTGCCACTGCTGCGGCACGTTGAAGACGATCGTGGCCTTCTCGCGCTCCCACGCGTCGAGCAGCTCGGTGGCGTTGAACGCGCCGAGGGGATGGATCACCGTCGGGATCCCGAGGATGAAGTTCGGCGCGATCGACCCCAGGCCCGCGATGTGGAAGAGCGGGGCCGTCATGAACGAGATGTCGCTCTCGTCGACGACGTTGTTCGCGCGGATGCACGTGATCGACTGGGCGTAGAGGTTGACGTGGTCGAGCATCGCGCCCTTGGGGCGCCCGGTGGTGCCCGACGTGTACATGATGAGCGCGGTGGTGTCTTCGGGGATGTCGGGCCCCTCGAAGCCCTCCGGGTCCTCGGCGGCGAGGTCGGCCCATGACTCCTGGCCCTCGCCCGCGTCGCCGATCACGATGACCCTCTTGATGCGGTCGGTGATCTGCGCGACGGCGCCCACGAGCGGGGCGAGCGGGCCCTCGACGATGAGCACGTCGGCGTCGGCGTCGTCGACGATGTACGCGATCTCGGGCGGCGTGAGGCGGATGTTGATCGGCACCGCGATCGCCCCGAGGCGGTTGATGCCGAACACCGAGATCACGACCTCGGGCCGGTTCAAGGTGAGCAGCAGCACGCGGTCGCCGGCCGCGACCCCGCGGCGGGCGAGTGCGGCCGCGAAGGCGTTCATGCCATCGCGGGTCTCGCGCCACGTGGTCGGGGTTCCGAGGAAGCGGAAGGCCGCGGCATCCGGCTTCATCTCTGCGTGCGTCGCGATCTGGTTCATCCAGTGGTTGCGCCGCGCGGCGGCGGGGATCGCGAAGGGGGCGGAGTCGGTCATCGGGCTGCCTCTCGTGACGTCTTCGTCCGGATGCCGCGACACTGCGACACCGGTGGCTGGTGTGTCGAGTATGACAGGCCCACCGGCGGTTGTCACGCGTTTTGTTAATTGAAATTCACATCGCGCGACGCACGGGAAGTGAACGCGGCCTCGCGTTCCGGGTCGCGCGCCGGAGCCGCGAGTAGGCTGTCCGCATGCCCGCCGCCGCGCCGTCCGCCACCCGCACGAGGCCGCGGGACCGCAAGCGCCGCATCGAGGAGGCGGCCGCGCTCGCGTTCGCGCAGAACGGCTATCACGCCGTCGCCATGCAGGACATCGCGGCGGCCGTCGGCATCTCGGCGCCCGCGCTGTACCGGCACTTCCCGAACAAGTACGCGCTGTTCGTGCAGACCGCGTTCACCATCGCGCACCGCCTCATCGAAGACACCGACGTGGCCGCCGCGCTCCCGCTCGATTCACCCGGCGAGGCGCACGCCGCCCTCGACGCCCTCGTCGACGCGGTCATCGCGACCACCGTCGAGCTGCGCGCGACCGGCGGCATCTACCGGTGGGAGGGGCGCTACCTCGAGCCCGCCGAGCGTGAACTGCTCACGTCCGAGTTCCGCCTGCTGCGAAAGCGGTTCGAGGCCGCGCACGTCGTCTACCGCCCCGACGTCGACGAGGCCGATCGCCGGCTCCTCGTGCTCGGCGCGCTGAGCGTCATCGCGAGCATCACCGCACACCGCACGGTGGTGGGCGCCCGTGCCCTGCGCACGCTGCTGGCCGGTGCGGCGTGGCGCGCCCTCGACGGCTCGCTCCCGGCTCCCGACTCGTCGACGGCGATGGATGCTGCGCCCCCGCGTCCGCCCGTCGACGAAGCCGCGTCCGAGCAGGGTCGCCGGGCGCGTCTCATCGACGCGGCGATCCGGCAGTTCGCCGCGCGCGGCTACAACGAGGTGACCATCGAGGACGTCGCGGCCGAGGTCGACCTCACGCCGTCGGGGGTGTACCGGCACTTCGACGGCAAGTCAGCGCTGCTCCTGGCCGCGTGCGACCGTGCCGCCGTCGAGCTCGAGCGTGCCGCGCTGCACGCCCGTGAGTCGGCCTCCTCGCCCGAGGACGCGCTGCGCCGCCTCTGCCGCGCGTACGTCGACCACACGTTCACGCATCTCGCGCTGATGCGCATCTACTTCTCCGAGATCGCCAACCTCGCGCCTGACGAGCAGCGGCGCCTGCGCGCCCTGCAGCGCGCGCACATCGCCGACTGGGCGGCGCTGCTCCAGGCTGTGCGTCCGGAACTCGGCGGGCGCGAGGCATCCGTCCTCGTCCACGCCGGGCTGGGTGTCGTCGCCGACCAGGCGCCGCTGCTCACGGTGCGCGACGATGCCGCCGCTGCGCGGCTGACGCGCCTGGTCGAGATCGTCATCGGCATCGACGCGCACTGAGCCGGCGGGCGGCGGCATCGTCGCGCACTGCGGGCTGCGGGCTGCGGGCCCGGGTCAGCGCGCCTTGCCGTGGAGCATCGGGATCATGCGCTCGACCATGTGCATGTCCTTGGGGGAGCGCTCGAGCGTCAGCAGGTTGAGCGCGGCCTTGCGGGTCTGGCGCGCGATCGACTTGGGCACGCTGAATTCGCGGAGGCCGTCGGCGCCGTGGATGCGGCCGAAGCCCGACCCCTTGACGCCGCCGAACGGCAGGGCGCCGATCGCGGCGAATCCGAGGACCGAGTTGATCGTGACCACGCCGGCGTTCAGCTGGGCGGCGACGCGCTCGCCCTTCTTCGCGTCCTTCGTGAACACGGCGGCGCCGAGGCCGTAGTCGGTGGCGTTCGCGCGGGCGACCGCCTCGCCGAGATCGGCGACGGCGTTGATGACGACGGTGGGCCCGAACGTCTCGCGCTGCACGGCGTCGGAGTCCTCGGGGACGTCGACGAGCACGATGGGCGACACGGTGCGACCGCCCACCGACTCGGGCCCGCCGAAGACGGCCCTGCCGCCGCGTGCGAGGGCGTCGTCGACGTGCGCGGCGACGACGCCGGTCTGGGTGGCGAGGGTCATCGGGCCGTACGTCGGGGTGTCGCCGGTCACGACGATGCGCTTCGCGCGCTCGACGACCTTGTCGACGAGCGCGTCGCGCACCCGCTGCTCGACGTAGACGCGCTCGACGCCCACGCACGTCTGGCCCGCGTTGCCGAGCGCACCGAAGGCGATGAAGTCGGCCGCGGCGTCGAGGTCGGCGTCCGCGGCGACGATCAGCGCGTCCTTGCCGCCGCACTCGGCGACGAGCGGGGTGAGCGTCTCGGAGCACGCCGCCATGACCTTCTTCGCGCTCGCGGTCGAGCCCGTGAACGCCACCTTGTCGACGCCCGCCCGCACCAGGTCGGCGCCCGTGGCGCGGCCACCCGTCACCACCTGCAGCACCGGCCGGTCGCACACCGCGCGCCACTTCTCGGCGACCCACACGGCGGTGCCGGGGGTGAGCTCGCTGGGCTTGAAGACGACGGCGTTGCCCGCCGCGAGCGCGTACGAGATCGAGCCCATCGGCGTGTAGAACGGGTAGTTCCACGGGCCGATCACGCCCACGACGCCGTACGGCACGTAACCGAGCGTCGCGTGCTGGTTGTAGTTGACGAGCCCGGCCTTGACCTTGCGGCGCTTGAGCACCGCCTCGGCGTTCTTCGCGGCCCAGTCGAGGTGGCCGAGCGTCAGCATCACCTCGAGGAGCGCGTCGCCCTCGGGCTTGCCGGTCTCGCGCGCGATCGTCGCCGCGAGCGCCTTGGCGTCGCGCGCGATGGCGGCCTTGAAGGCGATGAGCAGGCGCCGGCGTTCGCCGAAGGCGAGCCCCGCCCACCAGGCCCCTGCTTCGCGGGCGCGCTCGACGGCGCTCTGCACATCGGCGTCGGAGGCGACGGGGTAGGACGCGATCGGGCTGCCGTCGCGCGGGTCGGTGGTGGTGAGGACGGACGTGCTGTCGTCGTGCAGGAGGGTCATGTCGGGTCTCCATCTCGTCGCCGAGACTCGTCGTTGAGGGCGTGAAGTGAATGGCGATTCACGGTATCGCCGCCGTGTTCGCGCCGCAAGGGTCCGCGCGAACATTTTCGAATCCTGGTTAGAATGTGGGGAACGAGAGGGGGCCGGGTGTCGCAGGCAAGCGAGGACGGCGCGACCGCGAAATCGCAGCGCACGCGTCAGCGCATCCTCGACGCCGCCGCCCAGGTGCTCAGCCGCAAGGGCTACGCCGGCACCCGCCTGACCGACGTCGCCGATGTGGCGGGCGTGCAGGCCCCCGCGATCTATTACTACTTCGGCTCGCGCGACGACCTCGTCGAAGAGGTGATGTGGGCGGGCGCGCACCGCGTGCGGGTGCACGTCGAAGAGGTGATCGCGGCGATGCCCGACGAGGCGACGCCGCTCGATCGCATCCTCGCGGCGGTCGACGCGCACCTGCGCTACGAGCTGCAGATCTCGGACTACACGACAGCCTCGGTGCGCAACGCCGGCCAGGTGCCCGAGCACCTCCGCGTGCGCCCCGCGTCCGAAGAGGCGTCGTACAGCCGGATCTGGCGCGACCTGTTCCACGCCGCTCAGGACGCCGGCGAGCTTCGCCCCGACCTCGACATCAACATCTTCCGCCTGCTGCTGCTGGGCTCGATGAACTGGGCCGTGGAGTGGTGGAACCCCCGCACCCGCAGCCTCGACGACCTCGTCCGCCAGACCCAGGATCTCGTCCGCCACGGCGCCGGCGCCTGACCCCGGCCGCCGTCCTTCCTCCCCCCTTCTCACTCGCCGAAACACGGGTCGGTCACCTCGACACGCCGGTGACGGATGCTCCAGCCTGGCGCGTCGCGTTACCGACCCGTGTTTCGGCACCTGGCAGGGCCTGCCGGGGATCCATGGCGCAGGACTGGCATCTGGGCGATTCGCCGAGCCACACCGCTCACCTGTCACGATGTGCCGCCCGAGCAGGCGCTTCGTGACAGGTGAGCGATCGGGTGGGGGGACCCGCGGAGGGGGATGGATGCCTCGGGCCGAGGCATCCATCCGCGAAACGCTCGTCAGGCGAACTGCGACAGGCGCTGCGAGAGGACCTCGTGGGCCTGCGACACGGTGCGGCGCACGACCTCGCCGGCAGGCGGGACATCGCGGATGAGGCCCTGCACCTGGCCGACGGTCCAGATGCCGGCGTCGAGGTCGCCGTCCTCGAAGACCTTGCGGCCGCGGGCGCCGGCGACGAGCTCGCGCACGTCGGGGAACTGGCCGCCGTCCGCGAGGATGCGCACGACCTCCTCCGAGACCGCGTTCTTCGCGACGCGCGCGGTGTTGCCGAGCGAGCGGAAGATGAGCGTCGTGTCGAGCTCGCTCGCCTCGACGATGCGCTCCTTCACCGCCTGCGACACCGGCGACTCCTGCGTGCACATGAACCGCGAGCCCATGTTCACGCCGTCGGCGCCGAGCACGAGCGCGGCCGCGAGGCCGCGGCCGTCGCCGAACCCGCCGGACGCGATGAACGGGATGCTGAGGGCATCGGCCGCGGCCGGGATCAAGACGAGGCCCGGCACGTCGTCCTCGCCCGGGTGCCCCGCGCACTCGAACCCGTCGATCGACACCGCCGTCACGCCGACCTTCTCGGCCTTGAGCGCGTGGCGCACCGACGTGCACTTGTGGATGACCCGCACGCCGTGGTCGCGGAAGAGGTCCATGTGCGGCTCGGGGTTGGCGCCCGCCGTCTCGACGATCGTGACGCCCGCGTCGATGATCGCGCGGCGGTACTCGTCGTACGGCGGCGGGGTGATCGACGGCAGGATCGTGAGGTTGACCCCGAACGGCTTGTCGGTGAGCGTCCGTGCGCGCTCGATCTCTTTCACGAGGTCGGCGGGCGTCGGCTGGGTCAGGGCGGTGATCATGCCGAGGCCGCCGGACTCCGAGACGGCGGCGGCGAGCTCGGCGCGGCCGACCCACATCATCCCGCCCTGCACGACCGGGTGCTCGATGCCGAGCGCCTCGGTGAAGCGGGTGCGCAGGCGGGGCGCGGTGAGCGTCGTGTCACTCATAGGTCTCTCCCGCCTCCGCCTTGGCGAGGAGCGACGCGGGCGGCAGGAACCGGTCGCCGTAGCGTTCGGCCAGCTGCCGCGAGCGGGCGATGAACCCGTCGAGCCCGCCCTCGTACTGGTTGACGTACTGCAGCACGCCGCCGGTCCACGCCGGGAACCCGATGCCGTAGATCGACCCGATGTTGGCGTCGGGCACCGAGGTCAGCACGCCGGCGTCGAGGCACGCGATGGTGTCGAGGGCCTCGGCGAACAGCATCCGTTCCTGAAGGTCCTCGAAGGGGAGCACGGTGCGGCCCGAGCCGTACTTCTCGCGCAGGCCGGGCCAGATGCCGAGCCGCTTGCCCGACTCGTCGTACTCGTAGAAGCCGCCGCCCGCGCGGCGCCCGGGGCGCTCGGCGTCGACGACCATCCAGTCCATCACCGCCTCCGAGGGGTGCTCGACCCAGACGCCGCCCTCGGCCTCCTCGGCCGTGCGCGTCTCGAGGCGGATCTTGCGCGAGAGCGAGATGGTCAGCTCGTCGAGCAGCTGCAGCGCGCCCGCGGGGTAGCCCGCCTGCAGCGCCGCCTGCTCGACCGACGCGGGCTCGACACCCTCGCCGACCGCGGCGACCGCCTCGGCGATGAACCGGCCGATGACGCGCGAGGTGAAGAAGCCGCGGGCGTCGTTGACGACGATCGGCGTCTTGCGGATCTGCTGCACGTAGTCGAACGTCTTCGCGAGCACCTCGTCGCTGGTGCGCTCGCCGCGGACGATCTCGACGAGCGGCATCTTGTCGACGGGGGAGAAGAAGTGGATGCCGATGAAGTCGTCGGTGCGTGCGACGCCCTCGGCGAGCAGCGTGATCGGCAGCGTCGAGGTGTTCGAGCCGAGCACCGCGTCGGGCTCGACGAGGTGCTCGATCTCCTGGAACACGCCCTGCTTGATCGGCACCGATTCGAACACGGCCTCGATCATGAAGTCGACGCCGGCGAAGTCGGCCGGGTCGGCGGTCGGCGTGATGCGCGCGAGCAACGCCTCGGACTTCGAGGCCGTGGTTCGCCCGCGTGCCAGCGCCTTGTCTTCGAGGGCCCGCGAGTAGTCCTTGCCCTTCTCGGCAGCCTCGAGCGTGACATCCTTGAGCACCACCTCGATGCCGGCCTTCGCCGACACGTACGCGATCGCGGCGCCCATCATGCCCGCGCCGATCACACCGACCTTCTTCGCCTGGTAGCGCGGGTACCCGTCGGGCCGCGAGCCGCCGGCGTTGATGTGGCCGAGATCGAAGAAGAACGCCTTGATCATGTTCTTCGCGACCTGGCCGTGGGTGAGCTCGACGAGGTAGCGGGTCTCGACCTTCGACGCCGTCTCGAAGTCGACGTACGCGCCCTCGACCGCCGCGGCCATCGCCGCGCGGGGCGCGGGGAGCGGCGCACCCTTGAGCTGCTTGCGCAGCGAGGCCGGGAATGCCGGCAGCGCCCCCGCGAGCGACGGCGAGTTCGGCGCGCCGCCGGGGATGCGGAAGCCCTTCACGTCCCACGGCTTCACCGGCGCCGGGTTCGCGGCGATCCACGCCTTGGCCGCCGGCACGAGATCCGCCGCCGACGGCACCACCTCGTCGACGATCCCCACCGCGACCGCGTCCGACGGCGTGAACTTCGTCGCCGGCAGGATGACGTCGGTCAGCGCCTTCTGCAGCCCGAGCATGCGCACGAGGCGCGTGATGCCGCCGCCGCCCGGCAGCAGCCCGAGCGACACCTCGGGCACGCCGAACTGCGCGCCGCGCACGTCGGCGGCGATGCGGTGGTGCGCGGCGAGCGCGACTTCGAGGCCGCCGCCGAGCGCCGTGCCGTTCATCGCCGCGACGACCGGCTTGCCGAGCAGCTCGAGCCGGCGCATGTCGGCCTTGACGGCGTCGATGTGGGCCGTCTCCTCCGCCGCGCGGGACGGGTCGGCGGCGCGCAGCAGGTTGAGGTCGCCGCCGGCGAACCAGCTCTTCTTCGCCGACACCAGGATCACCCCGCGGATGTCGTCGCGCTCGGCTTCGAGCCGGTCGGCCGTCGCCTTCAGCGCCGCGACGAAGTGCGGGTTCATGGTGTTGACGCTGCTGTCGGGGTCGTCGAGGGTGATGACGACGTCGCCGTCGGCATCCTTCTCCCAGGCGTACCCCTGGTACACGGTCGTGTCGTCGATCGTGGTGCTCATACGTGTTCTCTTTCCGTGGAATCGGTGGAGACGGATGCCGGGACTCAGACCCGTCAGACCCGCTCGATGACGGTGGCGATGCCCATGCCGGCGCCGACGCACAGTGTCGCGAGACCGCGCTTCTGGTCGCGGCGCTCGAGCTCGTCGAGGAGGGTGCCGAGGATCATGGCGCCGGTCGCGCCGAGGGGGTGGCCGAGCGCGATCGCGCCGCCGTTGACGTTGACCTTGTCGTGCGGGATGTCGAGGTCCTTCATCCACTTCATGACGACGGCGGCGAACGCCTCGTTGAGTTCGAAGAGATCGATATCGGATGCTGCGAGCCCCGCCCGCTCGAGCGCCTTGAGCGTCGCCGGGGTCGGTCCGGTGAGCATGATCGTCGGCTCCGAGCCCGTCACCGCCGTCGAGACGATGCGCGCGCGGGGCGTGAGCCCGAGCCGTTCGCCGGCCTCCTTGCTGCCGATGAGCATGAGGGCGGCGCCGTCGACGATGCCCGAGGAGTTGCCGGCGGTGTGGACGTGGTCGATGTGCTCGACGGCGTGGTACTTCTGCGTCGCGACGGCGTCGAACCCGGCGGCCTCGCCGAGCGCTGCGAACGCGGCGGGCAGGTTGCCGAGACCCGACGTGTCGGGACGGCGGTGCTCGTCGGTGTCGAGCAGCGTCACGCCGTTCTGGTCGCGCACCGGCACGACGGATCCCTCGAACCGCCCCTCGCGCCACGCGGCGTCGGCACGGCGCTGCGACTCGGCGGCGTACGCGTCGACGTCGTCGCGCGAGAAGCCCTCCAGGGTCGCGATGAGGTCGGCACCGATGCCCTGCGGCACGAAGTAGAGGTCGTAGTTGGTGGTCGGGTCCTGCGCGTAGGCGCCGCCGTCCGAGCCGATCGGCACGCGCGACATCGACTCGACGCCGCCGGCGAGGACGAGGTCCTCGAAGCCCGACGCCACCTTCTGCGCCGCGACGTTGACGGCCTCGAGGCCCGACGCGCAGAAGCGGTTGAGCTGCACGCCGGCGACCGTCTCGGGCAGGCCCGCGACGAGCGCCGCGGTGCGGGCGATGTCGCCGCCCTGCTCGCCGATCGGCGACACCACGCCGAGCACGATGTCGTCGATGAGCGCGGGATCGACGCCGGGGTTGCGCTCGAGCACCGCGTGGATGAGCCCCACGACGAGGTCGACGGGCTTGGTGCCGTGCAGCGCGCCGCCGCGGTTCTTGCCGCGGGGCGTCCGCACGGCGTCGTAGATGTATGCGTCAGCCATGTGGCCTCTCCTCACAGTCCGAGGCTGCGACCGACGATCTCTTTCATGATCTCGGTCGTGCCGCCGTAGATGGTCGTGATGCGCGCGTCCTCGTAGTCGCGCGCGATGCGGTACTCGCGCATGTAGCCGTACCCGCCGTGCAGCTGCAGGCAGCGGTTCACCACCTGCACGTACTGCTCGGTGGTCCAGAACTTCGCGGCCGCGGCATCCTCCGCCGACAGTGCGCCGGCCGAGTGCGCGCAGATGGAGCGGTCGATGTACGCGCGGCTGACGTCGACGGCCGTCACCATGTCGGCCAGTTCGAACCGCGTGTTCTGGAACGACCCGATCGGCTTGCCGAACGCCTTGCGGTCCTTGACGTATGCGAGCGTGCGCTCGAGCACGCCCTCGCTGGCGGCGACCGCAGCGGCCGCGATCGACAGGCGCTCCTGCGGCAGGTTGCGCATGAGCCCGAAGAAGCCGTCGCCCTCGGCGCCGAGCAGGTTCGCGGCCGGCACCCGCACGTCCTCGAAGACGAGCTCGCTGGTGTCCTGCGCGTGCAGCCCGACCTTCTCGAGGTTGCGGCCGCGCGAGAACCCGGGGGTGTCGGTCTCGATCACGAGCAGGCTGAGGCCGCGGTGAGGATCGTCGCTCGTTCGTACGGCTGTCACGACGAGGTCGGCGTTCTGCCCGTTCGAGATGAAGATCTTCGATCCGTTGACGACGTACTCGTCGCCGTCGCGCACGGCGGATGTGCGGATCCCCGACAGGTCGCTGCCGGTGCCGGGCTCGGTCATCGCGACCGCGACGATGAGCTCGCCCGCGGCGATCCCCGGCAGCCACCGCTGCTTCTGCTCGTCGGTGGTCAGGTCGGTGAAGTACGGGATCACGATGTCGTTCGACAGCGCGATGCCCGCCATGCCGTCCGAGACGGGGTTGTGCCCGAGCTCCTCGCCCATGATCGCGTGGAAGCGGAAATCGTCGGCCCCGCCGCCGCCGTACTCCTCCGGGATCGCGAAACCGAGGATGCCCGCCTCCGCCGCCTTCGTGAACACCCAGCGGTCGACCTTGCCCTCGGCGCTCCACCGGTCGGCGTTCGGGCGCGCGTGCTGCTCGACGAACGCCCGCACCACCTCGCGGAACTGCTCGTGGTCCTCGTCGTAGATGTCTCTCTTCAGCGTCATCGCCGAACCTCCGTGTCGCAGGTGTGGCGTCCTCGCCGCACAGCATGTTTTTATTATGCATTAGAAACTGGATGCTGCAACCCGTCGTCTTCGCCGAGATGCCGGGCTTGTGCCCCCACGTTTTCTTACGCACGATTAAACGCGGGCACCGTCGCCGACGCAGGCGCCGCTGCCCACCGAGAGTGAGGACGACGATGACCACACCGCTGGACGGACGCACCGCGATCGTGACGGGGGCGAGCCGCGGGATCGGCCTGGCGATCGCCTCGCGCTTGGCCGCCGAGGGGGCACGCGTGTGCCTGACGGCCCGTCACCCCGACGAGCTCGCCGAGGCAGTCGCGACGCTGCCCGAGGGCTCGGCGATCGGCGTCGCGGGCGGCGCCGACGACCCGGACCACCGCGCCGAGGCGATCGAGCGCACCGTCAGGGAGTTCGGCGGCCTCGACATCCTCGTGAACAACGCGGGCATCAACCCGGTCTACGGCCCGCTCACCGACCTCGACCTCGCTGCGGCCCGCAAGATCCTCGAGGTCAACGTCGTCTCCACCCTCGCGTGGACGCAGGAGGCGCTGCGCCGCGGGCTCGGCGACGGCGAGCACGGCGGGAGTGTCGTGAACCTCTCGTCGGTGACCGGTGCCGTGGCCTCGCCGGGCATCGGCTGGTACGGCGTCACGAAGGCCGCCGTCGCGCACCTCACCACGACCCTCGCGGTTGAGCTCGCCCCGCGCGTGCGCGTCAACGCCGTGGCGCCGGCGGTCGTCAAGACGCGCTTCGCCCGCGCGCTGTACGAGGGGCGCGAGGAGGAGGTCGCGGCGGGCTACCCGCTGGGTCGCCTCGGCGATCCCGACGACGTCGCCGGCGCCGTCGCGTTCCTCGTGGGCGACGACGCCTCGTGGATCACCGGCCAGGTGCTCACGCTCGACGGCGGCCTGCTCGGTGCGGGAGGCACGGCATGACCCCGGCAGCGCTCGACGACCTGCGCGCCCGCACGCGCCGCTTCATCCGCGAGGTCGTGCTCCCGGCCGAGCCCGCACCCGGCGCGCCGCTCGACGACGCGACCCGCGACACTCTGCGTGCGCAGGCCCGCGACGCCGGGGTGTTCGCACCCCAGGCCCCTGTCGAATACGGCGGCCGAGGCATCCCGATCGATCAGTGGTCGCCGGTCTTCAAGGAAGCCGGGTACTCGCCGATCGGCCCCGCGGTGCTCAACATCATGGCGCCCGACGAGGGCAACATGCACCTGCTGCACGTGGTCGGCACGCCGGCGCAGCACGAGCGCTACCTCGCCCCGCTCGTGCGCGGCGACGTGCGGTCGAGCTTCGCGATGACCGAGCCGCACCCCGGTGCGGGATCGGACCCGCGGGCGCTCGCGACCACCGCGGAACGCGTCGACGGCGGCTGGCGGATCACGGGGCGCAAGCGCTTCATCAGCGGCGCGAACGGCGCCGCGTTCGCGATCGTCATGGCGCGCACGCCCGCTGCCGAGGGCTGGGACGAGGGTGCGACGATGTTCCTCCTCCCGCTCGACGCGCCCGGTGTCACGATCGGCCCCGACGTGCACACGATCGAGGGGGCGATCGCGGGCGGGCACCCGTATGTGAGCTTCGACGGATGCCTCGTCCCCGACGACGGCGTGCTCGGCGAACCGGGCCAGGGGTTCCGGTACGCGCAGGTGCGCCTGGGCCCGGCGCGGCTCACCCACTGCATGCGCTGGCTCGGTCTCGCGCGCCGCGCGCACGACACGGCCCTCGACCGGGCGAACGCCCGCGAGCTCTTCGGCTCGCGGCTGCGCGATCTCGGCGTCGCACAGGCGCTCCTCGCCGACAGCGTCATCGACCTCGAGACCTCCGACGCGATCATCGACAAGGCGGCACGGGTGCTGCGCGCCGACCCCCGCGCCGGCGAGGCGCTGTCGTCGGTCGCCAAGGTGCACTGCTCCGAGGCCGTGTTCCGCGTGATCGACCGGTCCGTGCAGCTGTGCGGCGGCGACGGCGTCACCGACGCGCTGCCGCTCATCCAGTACCTCAACGAGGTGCGCCCGTTCCGGATCTACGACGGGTCGAGCGAGACCCATCGCTGGGCGA
This sequence comes from Microbacterium sp. NPDC056044, assembly GCF_042267145.1. Taxonomy (NCBI): domain Bacteria; kingdom Bacillati; phylum Actinomycetota; class Actinomycetes; order Micrococcales; family Microbacteriaceae; genus Microbacterium; species Microbacterium sp. NPDC056044. The sequence continues at coordinate 112,725 of NZ_JBHJWZ010000007.1, forward strand.
TCGCGCGGCGCGCAGCATCCGCCCGCTCCCGCGAGATCGAGGCGGGCGCGACCCGGCTCGATGAGGTGGCCCCGTGATCGCGGTGCCGGACGGCGTCGAGGTGGTGGCGACCTGGGCCGACGCGAAGGGGCTCGAGCGACCGCCGCTGCTGGTGGTCGACGCGGTCGAGGAGTACCTCCGCGGTCTCGGGCTCAGCGACGGCGCGCTCGCGTGGGAGCGCATCGGCGAGGGGCAGTCGAACGTCACGTACGCGGTGTCGTACGCCGGGCGCGACCTCGTGCTGCGGCGCGGGCCGCGCCCGCCGCATCCGCCGTCGACGCACGACATGGCCCGCGAGGCCAGGGTGCAGCGGGTGCTCGGGGCCGCCGGCGTGCCGGTGCCCGCGATCGTCGCCGAGTGCGACGACCCTGCCGTGGTGGGCGTGCCGTTCTACGTCATGGGGCGGGTCGGCGGGGACGTGATCACGGATGCCGTGCCTCCCGCGCTCGACGACGCCGCGGGCCGGCGGGGGATCGGCTTCGCCGCCGTCGACGCGCTCGCCGAGCTGCACGCGGTGCCGGTCGACGCCGGCGAGGTCGCGGCGCTCGGGAGGCCCGACGGCTACCTCGCCCGGCAGGTCGGCCGCTTCGCCGCGCTGTGGGAGGTCAACTCGCGGCGCTCGTTCCCCGCGGTCGCCGAGCTCGCGGCGTGGCTGTCGGAGCGGATGCCCGAGACCCAGCGTGCGTCGGTGGTGCACGGCGACTTCCGCATCGGCAACCTCATGTACGCGGCGGGCGACCCGGCGCGGGTGGCGGCGATCCTCGACTGGGAGATGGCGACCCTCGGCGACCCGCTCGCCGACCTCGGGTACTTCACGGCGACGTACGCGCGGCCGGGCTCGGTACCGACACCCCTCGAGCTGACGCCGGTCACGAGGCTCGACGGGTTCCCCGAGACCTCGGAGCTCGTCGCGAGGTATGCGGCGCAGCATCCACTCGATCTTTCGATGCTGCCCTGGTACGAGGCGCTCGCGTTCTTCAAGGCTGCCGTGTTCTGCGAAGCGCTGTACACGCGCTGGCTCGACGGCCAGCGCCCGGGCGACACGTTCGGTCCGACGCTCGAGGCGGGGGTGCCGCGGCTGCTCGAAGCGGCGCAGGAGCGGGCGGCGGTGCTGCGAGGCTGAACCGCGCGAGGTCGGAGATCTTGCCGGAATCGGACCGAGGGCCGCAGAACCTCCGAGTGCGTGGGGATCTCCGATGTTGTGGCGGCCGGCGCCGGGGCGCGGACTCCGGCCTAGGCTCGAAGAAGGAGGTCTCTCATGCCCCACGCCGTCATCGTCGATGTGGTCCGCACCCCGTCGGGGCGCGGCAAGCCCGGGGGCTCCCTGAGCGCGGTGCACCCCGTCGATCTCGTCGCCGGCACGCTCACGGCCCTGCTCGAGCGCAGCGGCCTCGAGTCCCGGCAGATCGACGACGTGCTGATGGGATGCGTCAGCCAGGTCGCCGACCAGTCGCTCAACATCGCGCGGCAGGCGGTGCTGGCGGCGGGGTTCGACGAGACCGTGCCGGCGGTGACGATCGACCGCCAGTGCGGATCGAGCCAGCAGGCCGCGCACTTCGCGGCGCAGGGCGTGATCGCCGGGGCCTACGACATCGTGATCGCGGCCGGCGTCGAGTCGATGAGCCGCGTGCCGCTCGGCTCGTCGGCGCACGGCGGCACGGTGTCGCGGGGCGTCGCGCACCGCTACCCCGAGGGCCTCGTGAACCAGGGCGTGTCTGCCGAGCTCATCGCGCACAAGTGGGGCTTCAGCCGAGAGCAGCTCGACGCGTACTCCGCCGAGTCTCATCGGCGGGCTGCGGATGCCTGGAGCCGCGGCGCGTTCGACGCGCAGGTGGTCCCCGTGCTCGGCGGCGGCGCCGAGGCTGTCGCGTTCGACGAGACTGTGCGCGCCGGCACGACCGTGGAGTCACTGGCCGGGCTGAAGCCCGCCTTCCGCACCGACGAGCTCGCCGCGCGGTTCCCCGACCTCGACTGGCGCATCACGGCGGGCAATTCGTCGCCGCTCACGGATGCGGCATCCGCCGTCCTGATCATGAGCGAGGAGAAGGCGGCCGAACTCGGCCTCACGCCTCGGGCGCGCTTCCACGCGTTCGCCGTGGTCGGCGACGACCCGATGATGATGCTGACCGGACCCATCCCCGCGACCCGGCGCGTTCTCGAGCGCAGCGGCCTGTCGCTCGACGACCTCGATGCGTACGAGGTGAACGAGGCGTTCGCGTCGGTGCCGCTCGCGTGGCAGCACGACCTCGACGCCGACCCGGCCAAGCTCAACCCGTGGGGCGGCGCCATCGCGCTCGGCCACGCCGTCGGCGCATCCGGCACCCGCCTGCTCGGCACGCTGGTGTCGTACCTCGAGGCGACCGGTGGCCGCTACGGCCTGCAAACGATGTGCGAGGGCGGCGGCATGGCCAACGCGACGATCATCGAGCGTCTCTAGGGCGCACGCGCCGGCGCCGATTCGTCGAGGCAAGGGATTTCCGCCGAGACCGGGGACATCGCCCTGGGTGTCGGCGCCGATCTCCTGTCTCGTCGATCGAGCCCGATTTCTTCCCTCGGCGCCGCGTTCTCGCCTATCGTTATTCGATGGCTTCCGATCGAGAAACGATATGTCGAAGCACAGGCCGCAGGCGTCGGGTTCTGCGCACGCTGGGGCGGATCCTCGGGGTGCTCCTTGCCGTCGCGGTCGTCGGTGGCACGCTCGTGCTGTGTGCGGGGGCGTTCCTCGTCGGCGTGCTCGCCGACGACACCGGCTACAGCGAGCCCCGCACCGCGGTGGAATGGATGCAGGCGATCGACCGGGCGGCCGTGATGTTCGCGGCAGGGGCGCTCGCGGTCGCGCTCGTGGTGACGTGCCTGATCGCCGTGGCCGGCGCTTTCGCACGGCGCACAAGCTGGACCGTGATCGGTGTCGTCTGCAGTGCGCTCCTGGCGCTTTCCGTCGTCAGCGTGAGCGTGAGTGGCCAGGTCGAGTCCCTCGTCGCCCGTGCCACATCGGCGGTCGGGAACGTCCCTGCGGTGGCGCCGATCCCGTCACCGTCTCCCGCGCCCGAGATGCTCACCGTCGACGACGCCCGCGAGGAGGTGCTCGTGATGCTCTCCACGACGATCGGCGCCGCGGCGGCGCCCGTCACCACATCCGACGGCTCGCCGCCGCTCGTGGACCCCGCGCAGCTGCAGGCCGCGCCGTGCGGCGGGGTCGGCTCCCGCATGGCATTCACCACGGAGCTGGCGACCGCCGACAACGCGGCCTCGCTCGTCGCGATACTCGCCGCGTGGGGCGCCGCCGGCTACCTCCCCGACCGTGCGATGCAGGAAGACATCCGCTACAGCACGACCCTTCCGGTCGAGCGCCTGAGCATCCGCGACAAGACCACGATCGACGGGCTCCTCCACCTGAGCATCCAGAGCGCGTGCGCGGTCGCGGGCGGCTGACGCCTACGGCGCCTGCAGCCCTGACTGCCATCGCCGGTGCTCGCGCACCACGAGCAGGGCGAGGATGCTCCAGACACCGAGGTCGTCGGTGAATCCGAGCGGACCGAGGACGAGCTCGGGGATCAGGTCGATGGGCGAGACGGCGTAGACGACCGCGGCGGTCGCGGCGAGCCACGTCGTCGGCGCGACGCGATGCTCACCGCCCTTGAGCGCCTTGAGGAACCTCCACCACATGCAGTCCAGTGTGCGACGCGCGAGATGCCAGAGGGCCGGGCGGTATCAACTTGTGACCTTCGGCACGTGACGCCACCGGCGACGCCGCCGGCACGGCACAGGCCCCGGCCGCAGCCGGGGCCCGTGCATCGATCGCGCGTCAGTAGCCGACCTGGCTGAGGGCGTAGTTCGCCTGGTCCGGCGTGAAGCCCTCGCCGTACTCGCTGGTCAGCTGCTCGTAGAGCCCGTCGCGGCTGAAGGCCTGGAAGTCGAGGTACGACTGGGCGGACTGCGCCGCCTCGGCGTTCCAGTCGGCGCCGACGGTGTCGGCCGCCCACGTCGCGACCTCCAGCGGGTATCCCTCGCCGTATTCGCTCGACAGCTGCCGGATGAGTCCGGCGCGTGAGAACCCCTTGAAGTCGAGGTACGACTCGGCCGAGCGGAGGGCGTTCTGCTGCTCGAGCGAGTACACCGGCTGGGGCGCCTCGGCGATGAGGGAGATCTCCGCGCCGGGCTCCGTCTGCTGTCCGCCGACCGGCCCCTGCGAGACGACGGTCCAGTCGTCGGCGTTGCCCTCGGCGATCACGGTCGTGAAGCCCGCCGCTTCGAGAGCCGTGCGTGCGTCTGCGATGGACTTGCCCACCACGTCCGGGACAGCGACCGTGGTGTCCTTGACCTCATCCGCCGCGGGCTGCTCCTGCTGGGCCTGCGTGGCCGAGTCCGCGGTCGCATCGCCGGAACCGCCCGCGCCGATCGCGCTGCCGATCATGCCGAACACCAGGACGCCGGCGGCGACCGAGCCCCAGGCGACCCACTTCTTGCGAGCGGACCACCGCTTCTCCGGGGCCGCGGCGTCCGGCAGCATGCCCGTGACCGACGCATCGGCCACCGCCGCGTCGGGTGCGGCAGCCATCGCCGACGCCGGCGCCTGCCGGAACATCTCGGTCCACTGCGCGCCGTCCCAGTAGCGTTCCTGGCCCTCCACACCTGCGGCGTACCAGCCGGCCGATGCGGTGGTGGATGTGGTGGAAGACATGAGTGATGCCTTTCGCGGTGACGTGTGCCGAGCCCGCCTCGCCCTCCCCCCAGATGGCAAGAGGCGTTTGCTCTCTATCAGGATTCTATGTGGCTCCTATGTTGGGAGTAAAGATGCTCTCAGTGCTCTTCCAGCCGACTCCCCGCCCGCATCAAGGTGGCCAACAGCCCTGCAAGCGGTTGCGTGAACGGCAGGAGAACGGATGCCTCGGCCCGCAGCATCCGCTCGATTAAGGGCTTCTCATCCTGTAAGCGCTTGCAATCCGCGCGAAGCCGCTGTTAGTGTCGGCCGCACAACTGCACCGCGGGCACGTCGGCGTGCCCACCGCCCCACCCCAGGAGCTCCCCCGTGTCGAAGTCGACCTCAGGACGTGCCCGCATCATCGCCAGCCTTGCCGCGGCGGCACTCATCGTGTCGGGGGGAGTGATGGCGACAGCCCCCGCGGCCGCGGCCGAGCGCACGTTCGCGCTCGTCGGCAGCCTGCAGTCCGAAGTCGGCTGCGCCGACGACTGGAAGCCCGACTGCGCGGCGACCGAGCTCGCCGCGACCGACACCGCGGGCGTCTACGCCGCCGAGTTCGACGTGCCGGCAGGCTCGTACGAGTACAAGGTGGCCGTCAACGACGCGTGGGACGAGTCGTACGGACTCAATGGCGGGGGCGACAACATCCCGCTGACGCTCGGCGGCCCGTCGACGCTGCGCTTCGTGTTCGACGACAACACCCACCGCGTGGGCCTCGAGGCGACGAGCCTGCGCGCCGGCTACACCGCCGACGACGACGCGCTCGTCGCGGCTCCGGTGCGGCAGCCGGGAAGCCAGGAGCAGTTCTACTTCCTGATGACCGACCGTTTCGCGAACGGCGACACCGCGAACGACCAGGGCGGGCTCGCCGGCGACCGTCTCACCACCGGCTTCGACCCGACCGACAAGGGCTTCTACCACGGGGGTGACATCGCGGGCCTGCGCGAGAAGCTCGACTACATCGACGGCCTCGGCACGACCGCGATCTGGCTGACCCCGAGCTTCAAGAACAACCCCGTGCAGGGCGAGGGCGCGAACGCGAGCGCCGGCTACCACGGGTACTGGATCACCGACTTCACGCAGATCGACCCGCACCTCGGCACCAACGCCGAGCTCGAAGCGCTCATCGCCGAAGCGCACGCCAAGGGCATCAAGGTCTACTTCGACATCATCACGAACCACACCGCCGACCTGATCTCGAACGAACAGGGCCAGTACTCGTACATCGACCAGGCGACCCGCCCGTACAAGGACGCCTCGGGCACGCCGTTCGATCCGGCCGACTACGCGGGCACCGACACCTTCCCCGAGCTGGACGCCGCGACCTCGTTCCCCTACACGCCCGTCGTGAACGACGCGACCGCGAAGGTGCCGGCGTGGCTGAACGACCCCACGCTGTACCACAACCGCGGTGACTCGACCTGGTCGGGCGAGTCGGTGACGTACGGCGACTTCTCGGGGCTCGACGACCTGATGACCGAGCACCCGACCGTCGTCAACGGGTTCGTCGACGTCTACGAGAAGTGGATCGACCTCGGCATCGACGGCTTCCGGATCGACACCGCCAAGCACGTGAACTTCGAGTTCTGGCAGACCTGGACCACCGAGGTGCTCGACTACGCGCACGCGCTCGGCAAGGACGACTTCTTCATGTTCGGCGAGGTCTACGACGCCGAACCGGTGAAGCTGTCGCCGTACGTCCGCGACACCGACATGAACTCGGTGCTCGACTTCACCTTCCAGTCCTCGGCCGTCAGCTACGCCGCGGGCAACAGCGCGAAGGGACTGCAGTCGCTGTACGCGGGCGACGACTGGTACACGACGACGGACACGTCGGCGACCGCGCTGCCGACCTTCCTCGGCAACCACGACATGGGCCGTGTCGGCTACATGCTGCAGTCCACCGCGAACCCCCTCGAGCGCGACCTGTTGGCGCACGACCTGATGTTCCTCGGCCGCGGCCAGCCCGTGGTCTACTACGGCGACGAGCAGGGCTTCGCGGGAACCGGCGGCGACAAGGACTCCCGCCAGACGCTCTTCGCGACCGAGGTCGCCGAGTACCAGAACCAGAAGCTCATCGACGGCACGACCGCCGGATCCGTCGACCGCTACGACACGAACGCACCGGTCTACCAGCGCATCGCCGACCTCGCCGCCCTCCGCGAGGCGCACCCCGCGCTCGTCACCGGCGCGCAGATCGAGCGCTACGCCGACAACGGCGCCGGCGTCTACGCCTTCTCCCGCGTCGACCGCGACGAGAAGGTCGAGTACCTGGTCGCGCTCAACAACACCCCGGCCGACAAGACGGTGAACCTGACGACGCTCACCGCGAGCGCGTCGTTCGCGCCCGTCTACGGCACGACGACGGGGATGTCGACGGATGCTGCGGCCGCAGCATCCGTCACCGTTCCGGCTCTGTCGGCCGTCGTCTATCGCGCCGGGGCCACGGTGTCGGCTCCCGATTCGCCCCTCGCGATCTCGGTGAACGCACCGGGCGCAGGTGCTGCCCTCAGCGGTTCGGTCGCCGTCAGCGCGGACGTGGACGACGCGACGTGGCAGGAGACGAGCTTCTCGTGGCGCGTCGCCGGTTCCGAAGAGTGGCACGCGCTCGGCACCGCCGAAGACACCGACCCGCGCGTCTTCCACACGGTGAAGGGCCTCGCGGACGGCACCCTCGTCGAGTACCGCGCGGTCACGACCGACGCCGCCGGGCACCACGCCGCCGCCTCGACGTACGCGTCGGTCGGCAACGCCGTGTCGCTCGTCGTCGAGGAGGAGCCCGAGTCGCCGATCGACATGGTGACCGTGCCCGGCAGCCTCAACTCCGAGATGGGCTGCGCCGGCGACTGGACGCCCGGCTGCGAGGCGGCGAAGCTCGCGCTCCGCGCCGACGGCATCTGGGCGGGCACGTTCGACCTCCCTGCGGGCGACTACGAGTACAAGGTCGCGATCAACGGCACGTGGGACGTCAACTACGGCGCGAACGGCGCCCCGGGCGGCGGGAACATCACCATCTCGCACACCGGCGGCCCGATCACGTTCTACTTCGACCCGCGCTCGAACATCGTGCAGTCGACGGCGGAGGGCCCCATCGTCACCCTCCCGGGTTCGGCGCAGAGCGAGCTGGGCTGCGCGGGCGACTGGGCACCCGACTGCCTCGCGACCCTCATGGCCGACGGCGACAAGGACGGCGTCTACGAGTTCTCGACCGACAAGATCCCCGCGGGTGCGTACGAGATCAAGGTCGCGCACGGCCTCAGCTGGAACGAGAACTACGGCGTGGGCGGAGCCCCGGGCGGCGCGAACTACTCGTTCAGCGCGAGCGACGGCAAGCTGATCGTCTTCCGCTACACCCTCGCCACCCACGTGCTCGAGATCGAGGTCACCGACCCGCCGCTGGCCGGCGTGGGCGAGCAGCGCGCGCACTGGATCGACGCCCGCACGATCGCGTGGCCGGCCGACCTCGGAGCCGTGCCCGCCGACGCCTCGTGGCAGCTGCACGCCTCGGCCGATGCGACGATCGCCCTCGTGGACGGCGAGGTCACCGGCGGCGACGCGATCGACCTCACGGTCGTCGATGGCGGCCTCACCGCCGAGCAGAAGGCCGACTTCCCGGCTCTCGCGAACTTCGTCGCGCTGCGCGTGCCGGACGGGACGGATGCTGCCGCCCTCGTCCGCGGTCAGCTCGCGGTGTCGCAGCGCGACGCCGAGGGCGTGCTCTCGGGCTTCACCGGCATGCAGATCCCGGGTGTGCTCGACGACCTCTACGCGGACGCCGTGGCCGATGCGGCGCTCGGCGTGAGCTTCACGGCCAACAAGCCGACGTTCCGCCTGTGGGCGCCCACCGCCCAGAGTGCGACCCTTCTCACGTGGGACGCGGGCGCCGGCGGCGAACCCGTGCGCCACGAGGCGGCGTGGGACGCGGCATCCGGAATCTGGACCGTCGCGGGCACGAAGGCGCTGAAGGGCGACGAGTACCTGTGGGAGGTCGTCGTCTACGCGCCGACCACCGGTGCGATCGAGACCAACCAGGTCACCGACCCGTACTCGGTCGCGCTCACGACGAACTCCGAGCGCTCCGTCGCGATCGACCTCGCCGACAAGCAGTGGCGCCCCAAGGGCTGGGAGAAGACGAAGGCGCCCGCGATCGACCGCCCGGTCGACCGTGCGATCTACGAGCTGCACGTGCGCGACTTCTCGATCACCGATCAGTCAGTGCCCGAGGCCGAGCGCGGCACGTATCGCGCCTTCACCCGTGACAGTGCGGGCACGAAGCAGCTGCGCCAGCTGGCCGACGCCGGCATCAACACGGTGCACCTGCTGCCGACCTTCGACATCGCCACGATCGAGGAGGACCGCTCGAAGCAGGCCGTGCCCGACTGCGACCTGGCGTCGTACGCGGCCGACAGCACCGAGCAGCAGGCGTGCATCGAGCAGATCGTCGACGCCGACGGCTTCAACTGGGGCTACGACCCGTTCCACTACACGACACCCGAGGGCTCGTACGCCGTCGACCCCGAGGGCGGGTCGCGCGTGGGCGAGTTCCGTGAGATGGTCGGCGCGCTGCACGGCATGGGCCTGCAGGTCGTGCTCGACCAGGTGTTCAACCACACGTCTGCGTCGGGTCAGGCGCCGACGTCGGTGCTGGACCAGGTGGTGCCCGGCTACTACCAGCGCCTCAACCTCGCGGGCGGCGTCGAGACCTCGACGTGCTGCCAGAACGTGGCGACCGAGCACGAGGTGGCGCAGAAGCTGATGGTCGACTCCGTCGTGACCTGGGCTCGCGACTACAAGGTCGACGGCTTCCGCTTCGACCTGATGGGCCACCACTCGAAGGAGAACATGCTCGCGATCCGGGCGGCGCTCGACGAGCTCACGCTCAAGGGTGACGGCGTCGACGGCACGGCGATTTATCTCTACGGCGAGGGCTGGAACTTCGGCGAGGTCGCGAACAACGCCCTCTTCGAACAGGCCACGCAGGGCCAGCTCGGCGGCACCGGCATCGGCACGTTCAGCGACCGGCTGCGCGACGCCGTGCACGGCGGCAGCCCCGTCGCCGGCGAGACGATCCAGCAGCAGGGCTTCGGCACCGGCCTCGGCACCGACCCCAACGGCGCACCGATCAACGGCACGACCGAGCAGGCCCTCGCGGACCTCGCGCACCAGACCGACCTCGTGAAGCTGGGACTCGCGGGCAACCTGCGCGATTACACGCTGACCGATCACACGGGCGCGGTGAAGGCGGGCGACGAGCTCGACTACCGCGGCTCGCCGGCCGGCTACGCCGACCAGCCCGACGAGATCATCACGTACGTCGACGCGCACGACAACGAGACGCTGTACGACCTGTCGGTGCTGAAGCTCCCCGCCGACACGACGATGGCCGATCGCGTCCGCATGAACACGCTGTCGCTCGCGACCACGGCGTTCGGGCAGACCCCGTCGTTCTGGCACGCCGGCACCGAGCTGCTGCGCTCGAAGTCGCTCGACCGCAACAGCTACAACTCGGGCGACTGGTTCAACCGCATCGACTGGACCGGCCAGGAGTCGACCTTCGGGTCGGGCCTGCCGCGGTCGGCCGACAACGAAGAGTCGTGGGCGATCAAACAGCCGCTGCTGGCGAACCCGGCGAACAAGCCGGCGGCGTCCGACATCGCCACGGCCGAGGCATCCGCTCTCGATCTTCTGCGCGTGCGGGAAGAGGTCGGGCTGCTGCGTCTCGGGTCTGCCGAGCTGATCGGCGAGAAGGTCACGTTCCCGAACAGCGGGCCGGATGCTGCACCCGGCGTGCTCACGATGCTCATCGACGACCTGGTCGGCGAGGATGTCGACCCCGAGCTCGAGGGCGCGCTGGTCGTGTTCAACGCGGGAGTCGAACCGACCACCCAGACGATCTCGTCGCTCGCCGGCCGCTCGTTCTCGCTGACGCCGGCGCTCGCGAACGGCTCGGACGCGGTCGTGAAGACGACCACGTGGGATGCCGCGACCGGCACCGTGACGGTGCCCGCGCGGTCCGCGGTGGTGCTGGTCGACCGTGAGCCGGTGGCCACGACGACGCTCGTCGCGCCGACGAAGCTGCTGGTCAAGTCGGGGAGCGCCGTGACCGTCGCGGGCAAGATCGTCACCGCCGACGGTTCGGCGGCCGTCGGCACGGTGACCGTCACCGACAACGGCAAGGTGGTTGCGACCGTCGAGCTCACCGCCGCGGCCAAGGGGCGGGTCGGGGTCGACGTGAAGCTCGCGGGCCGGGGCGTGCACCTCATCCGCACCACGTTCACCGGCGCCGGCGACTACGAGGACTCGCGGGCCGCGATCCCGGTTCCCGTGCTCGTGTACTGACGGCTCCGCCGGGTGGGCGCATCCCACCCGGCGGAGGCGTCGGTCCGGACTGCGCGCTAGGCGAGGGGGCTTCCGATGCGCAGCAGATTGCCGTTGCGATCGACGACCACGAACTCGCACATGCCGTAGTCGGTGTCGACGGGGGCGACGATGCGGCTGCCCGTCGGCGGATCGGGGTCGACGAGACCGGCCCACTCGGCGTGGAGGCGGCGGGCATCGTCGACGTAGAGATAGCACATCGACGCGGTGCTCAGCGGGTCGACGGCGGGGTCTTCGCTGAAGTGAAGTTCGGCCGTGCCGCGCCCGATGATGAGGTACTGCCATTCCTCGGGCGGAGCGCCACGGTTCTCGAATCCCAGCCGCTCGTAGAACGCGAGCGTCTCGGCGAGATCGCGGCTGAGGAGGATGGGGACGGCGCGCTCGGTCACACGCGCAGGGTAGCGCGGCGCGTGGCCGCGGCGACAGGGCTAGAGCATCTCCATCAGCTGCGGTCCGAACACCGCGACGGCGGCCGCGGCGACGCCCGCCGCCCCGAGCGCGGCGATCGTGATGACGAGGATGTTGCCGCCGATCGTGAGCAGCAGTGCGGCGGCGGTGGACAGCTCGCGGTGGCGGGGGAGCGGGATCGTGGACGTGGTGCTGGCCATGTCTTCGACGCTACGGAGCGCGCCGGGCCGAGGCATCCGTCCGCAGTCTCATTCCGGGTCCACCCGGAGGATGATCCGGGCGGAGGAAACTCGCAGCGGCGAAGTGTCGACATCGTCGCCGGTCGTGCGACGACCCGAGTGAGGCTGGCGGATGACAGCCCGCAACCGGAAGGATCACCCCATGAAGTACATGATGTTCGTCGTCACGTCGCTCGAGCCCGATGCCGAGACCGACGAGTCCGATGTCGACCTGTGGGTCGACCCGCTCGACGCCAGTGGCAAGCGCGTCATCGGCGAGGTGCTCGCGCCGCAGGCCGACTCCACCGTCGTCAAGGTGCGCGGCGGCAAGGTGCTGACGAGCCGCGGGCCGTATGTCGAGACAGCCGAGGTGATCTGCGGGTTCGACATCCTCGAGGTCGAGGACCTGGAGGAGGCGATCGAGATCGCGTCGCGGCATCCGATGGCCCGCAACGGGCAGCTGGAGCTGCGGCCGTTCATGGTCTGGGACCAGTGACACGAAGAGGCGGCCCCCACCCGAAGGTGAGGGCCGCCTCTTCGTGCGGTGGTGTCCGTCAGTCCGCGGTGGTCTCGCGGCGCTTGCGGATCACGAAGAGCGCCGCACCGGCCACCATCAGCAGCGCTGCGCCGCCGACCGCGATTCCCCAGGGGAACTCGGAGCCGGTGGCGGCCAGGGCACCCGGAGCCACGACCGTGACGCCCACCTCGATCGGGTCGAGACCCGCCGATGTGATCACCAGACGGTGGTCGCCGAGCGCGAGGTCCGACGGGATCGCGACCGTGAAGCTCACATCGCCCTGCGCGTCGGCGGCGGGGATGCCCGTGACGACGACCGGGTCGCTGAACAGGGTCGCGGCGACCGCCTGACCCGGCTTCAGGCCCGAGAGTGCGACGCGCAGCGTGCCGCCCTGCTCGACACGGCCGGAGCCCACGTCGACCTTCGCCCAGTCGCCACCGCGCTGCTCGCCCGCTGCCGGCGGGTTGCCGCCGGGGTTCACGGGAGTCGGCGGGGTCGTGGTGCCGGGGTCGGTGCCGGGGTCGGTGCCGGGGTCGGTGCCCGGGTCCGTTCCGGGGTCGGTGCCGGGGTCGGTGCCGGGGTCGGTGCCCGGGTCCGTTCCGGGGTCGGTGCCCGGATCCGTGCCGGGGTCCGTGCCCTCGACCGGGGGCTGCTCGCCGAGCAGGTACGCGCGGTTCGCGGGCGACGGGGCGACCGGGCCGCCGGCTGCGGCGAAGAAGTCCACCGTCGCCTGCAGGTCGATCTGGCCGGAATCGAGCACGTTCGTGCCGTCGGCGAAGGAGAAGAAGTTGTCTCCACCGGCCGACAGGAACGAGTTCGTCACGACGCGGAACGTGTCGGCCGGGTCGACCTCCTCACCCTGGTACTGCATCGACACGACGTGCGCACCGCGGGCTGCGGCCGGGTCGTACTCGAACGTGAAGCCCTTCGAGACGCCCAGGGCGAGCTTCGGGCGCGACGCGCCGTCGGGCTGCCACTGCTGCTCGAGGATCTCCTTGATCTGCGCGCCCGTGAGGTCGAGCGTGACCAGGGTGTTGCCGAACGGCTGCACGTTCGCGACCTCGCGGTACGACATCGCGCCGTTGTCGTCGCCGAACAGCAGATCGTTGCGGAGTCCGCCGGGGTTCATGAACGCGATCTGCGCGTCCTCGCCGCCGTAGCCCGGGTTCGCGCTCGTCGCCCACAGGTAGACGTCGGCGACGGTGTTGCCGAGCGTCGAGTGCACGCCGCGGTCCTCGCTGCCGGTCGAGGTCTTGCCCCGCAGGATGTCGGCGGTGATGGAGCCGACCTGCACCTGGCCCTTCTCGTTCGCGACCGTCACTGCCTGGTCGACGACGGCCTTCGTCTCGGTCTGCGGGTACGCGACGTGCTGGCCCACGATCGGGTCGTACAGCGACACGGTGCCGCCGGTGATGGACTCGAGCGCGCCGGCCTCGGTCAGCTCGATGTCGAGCGTGCCGAGCGCGGTGCCGTACTGGTGCGCCTGGATGACGGGGCGGCCGCCGATGACGTGCGCGTACCGCTGGTGCGTGTGCGCCGACACGATGGCGTCGATGTCGTCGGAGGCGTTATCGACCAGGTCGCCGAACGCGTCGTCGGCCTGGCTGGCCTCGATCGCCGAGCTTGCGGCACCCTCGTGGGCGAGCAGGATGACGACGTCGGCGCCTTCAGCCACAGCATCCGCTGCCGCGTCGTTGGCCGAGTCGACCAGGTCGCGGAACTCGATGCCGGCGATGCCGTCAGGGCTGACCATGCCGGCCGTCTGCGTCGTGACGACACCGACGAACGCGATCTTCGCGCCGTTCTTCTCGAGGATCGTGTACGGCTTCAGCGCGTGCTCGTCGGTGCCCTTGGTGAACACGTTCGCCCCGAGCGCGAAGTCGCTCATCGCGTCCGCGTTCTGGTCACCCTCGAAGCTCGGGATGACATCGTTGACGAGGTCGTCGAAACCCTGGTCGAACTCGTGGTTGCCCACTGCGCTCGCGTCGAGACCGGCCGCGACGAGTGCGTCGATCGTCGGGTCGTCGTCGTCGATGAACGACTCGAACGCCGAGGCGCCGATGTTGTCGCCCGCCGAGACGAACAGCGTGTTCGGGTTCTGCTGACGGTACTTGTCGACGGCGCCGGCGAGCACCGCCGCGCCCGCGACGCCGCCGGTCTCCTGCACGAGGCGGCCGTGGAAGTCGTTGATCGTCAGCACGCGCACATCGGGCTGCGCGGTGTTCAGCTGCTCGACGTCCCACACCGTGGTGGTGCCGGAGACCTCGCTGCCCACGACGAGCTGCGGGGTGCCGGTCGACGAGCGCAGCGCCGAGATGAACTGGATGCCCTCGGGGCCGAGGTCGCCGGCCTCGGGCGTCGTGACGTCCTTCGTGAAGTCACGGTTGTTGACGTAGGTGACGTACTCGGCCGCCGTCGGGTCGGTGATGTCGTAGACCATCACGCCGCCGACGCGCTCGAGGCCGACGAAGGCATAGGTCTTGCCGCCGACGACGCCGATCGTGACGTTCTCGGGCTCGGGGCCCTTGTCGTCGCTGCGGTCGTTGCTGTTGTTGTTGTCGTTGCTGGCGTTGAAGACCAGGCCGGGGATCTTCGCGGTGATCTGCTCGAAGTCGTCGCCCGAGTCGAAGACCAGATTGCCCTTCGTGTCCCAGATCGAGAACGAGCGGCCGCCGTAGGCGTAGAGCTCGCTGTAGCAGTCGGCGCCATCCGCCTTGCCGAGGTCGGTGACGACCTTGAGGCGGCCGAGCACCTCGTCCTTCTGGATGTCCGAGATCTGCGAGAGGGGGCCGGTCGTGCAGATGCCGGCGAGGTCGCCCTTGCCGAAATCCTTCACGCGGGCCTCGTCGATGAAGTACGAATCGGTGTCTTCCACGCCCCACTCGCGGGCGTCGCCCTCGTTCGCGGTGACGAGGTACGTCGCGGTCTTGCCGTCGATCGTCGCCTGGAACGACTGGATGCCGTCGGGCATGTACAGGCCCTTGAGGCCGGGGTACGTCGCGATGTTGACGGTGGGCGAACCCTGCGGGTCGCGGTCGCTCGCGTCGAGTCCGTTGCCTTCGATTCCGTAGTCCTTGTAGCCGAGCGGCAGGATCGAGGTGACCTCGGGCTTGGTGAGGTCGACGACCGCGATCGAGTTGGCCTCCTGCAGCGCCACGTAGGCGGTGGTGCCGTCGACCGTGACGTACTCGGGCTCGAGGTTGCGGCTCACGCGGTTCGCCTCGAGCGGCTTGTCGCCCTGGTCGGGAGCGGCGACGTCGGGGCCGAAGACCCGCACCTTCGGGTCGAGCGTCTTAGTGCCGCCCGCCTCGAACGCGCCGAAGCCCGCGGTCTTGACCGCGCTCTGGGCGGGCGCGGCCACGCCTGCCGGCAGCGTCACGACGCTGATCGATCCCTCGGGGTCGACCGAGAAGTCATCGGCGGGCTCGCCCTCGTTCGCGACGACCGCGTACTTGCCGTCCTTCGACACGGTGACCATGTCGGGCAGGGCGCCGACGTCCACCGAGCCGAGCGTCGCCGCTTCCTCGCGCTCCGCGTTCGCGTCGAAGAACACGAGGTGGCCCGTCGACGTCTTGTCGGGCGCCTCGAAGGCGACCACGCCGAGGCCGTCGTCGCGGACGGCGAGCGAGTTCGCGACGCCGTCCGAGGTGATCGAGAACAGCGCGGTCGGCTTCGTCGGGTCGGTGTTGTCGAGCACGACCACCGTGCCGGCCTCTGCATTGACCACGAACAGGCGGTCGCGGTAGGCCTGCACGATCTCGGCGGCGGACTTGCCGTAGACGCCGGCCTCGTGGGTGCCGAGCGGGGTCAGCGCGAGTGCCGCGTTCGGGGCGGAGTCGCTGAAGGAGGGGTCGACGATCGCGGCGGATGCCGCTGTGCTGCTGGTCAGCGCGAGTGCGCAGACTGCCGCGGCCGTCGCGGTGAACGCGACGGCGCGGCGGAAGAGTTGCGAAGGCATGCGTGTCCTCGGTGAAGGGGGTGGCGGGTGCGACACGGCATGGAACCCAGCGGCCAGACCGAATCGGTTCGAGCCTCTCTAGCGAAGGTGACCCCAGGGTGAACGGCACGAGACGACTCGGGTGCACGGGTTTCCGAGCAACTACATGGATGTCCTAGTATTCTGGAAGTCGTGACGAAGCCGTCACCCTGACTCACCGGAGAGACGAATGGACGCCACCCCTGTCCCCGTGCTCGCTCCCGTCGCCACCAGCGAAGACGAGCGCGCAGCCATCATCGAAGCCGTGCGCGACTTCGCGCAGTCCGAACTCGCGCCGCACGCGCTGGAGTGGGACGCGACGTCGCACTTCCCCCGCGAGACGCTGCAACTCGGCGGCGAGCTCGGTCTCGGCGGCATCTACGTCCGCGAGGACGTCGGCGGGTCGGGGCTCTCGCGCTCCGACGCGGCCGCGATCTTCGAGGAGCTGGCGAAGGGCGACCCCGCCATTGCCGCGTACATCTCGATCCACAACATGGTGGCGTGGATGATCGACACCTACGGCAGCGGCGCGCAGCGGCACGAGTGGCTTCCGCTCCTGACGTCGATGCAGGGCTTCGGCAGCTACTGCCTGACCGAGCCCGGTGCCGGCTCCGACGCCGCGGCGATCGCGACGAGCGCGATCAGGTCGGGCGACGAGTATGTGCTGACCGGGGTCAAGCAGTTCATCTCGGGCGGGGGCGAGGCATCCGTCTATGTCGTCATGGCACGCACCGATGCCGACGCCGGCGCGCGCGGCATCACCGCTTTCCTGGTACCGGCCGACACCCCCGGACTGTCGTTCGGCCAGCTCGAGCACAAGATGGGGTGGAACGCGCAGCCGACCCGTCAGGTGATCCTCGACGAGGTGCGGGTTCCCGCGGCCAACGTCCTGGGCGGCGACGGCGACGGGTTCAAGATCGCGATGGCGGCGCTCGACGGGGGTCGCATCAACATCGCCGCGTGCTCGCTCGGCGGCGCGCAGTGGGCCCTCGACCGCGCCGTCACCTACGTGCACGAGCGCTTCACCTTCGGCGAGCCCCTCGCCGAGAAGCAGGCCGTCGTGTTCGCGCTCGCCGACATGGCCACCGAGCTGCGCGCGGCGCGCGCCCTCGTGCGCGACGCCGCCGCGGCCCTCGACGCGAAGGCGCCCGACGCGTCGATGCAGTGCGCGATGGCCAAGCGCTTCGCGACGGACGCGGGCTTCACCGTGGCGAACCAGGCGCTGCAGCTGCACGGCGGCTACGGCTACCTCCACGACTACGGCATCGAGAAGGTGGTGCGCGATCTGCGTGTGCATCAGATCCTCGAGGGCACCAATGAGATCATGCGGGTGATCATCGGCCGCCAGCTGCTCGCGCGCTGAGGCCAGGACGAGGAGGTCCGACATGAAGATCGCATTCCTGGGACTCGGCCACATGGGCCTGCCCATGGCGCGGAATCTCGCCGGCAGCGGCCACGAGGTCATCGGCTTCGACGTCTTCCCGGCCGCGGTCGACGCGGCGCGTGAGGCGGGGCTCGCCGTGGCGGATTCCGGAATGGATGCTGCCACCGCCGCTGACGTCGTCATCACGATGTTCCAGACCGGCGCGCAGGTGCTCGAGGCCTATCGGGGTTCCGGCGGGGAAGCGGGCCTCCTCGGAGTCGCAGCATCCGGAGCACTGTTCATCGACTGCTCGACGATCGCCGTGGACGAGGCGCGCGCCGCGCACGCGCTCGCCGAGGCGGCCGGGCACCGCGCGCTCGACGCCCCCGTCTCGGGCGGGGTGGTCGGAGCCGAGAACGCCACGCTCGCGTTCATGGTGGGTGGCGCGGACGACGACTTCGAGGCGGCACGGCCGCTCCTCGAGGCGATGGGCCGGCGCGTCGTGCACTGCGGCGGCGCCGGTCTCGGTCAGGCCGCGAAGGTGTGCAACAACATGATCCTCGCGGTGTCGCAGATCGCCGTCGCCGAGGCGTTCGTGCTGGGGGAGCGGCTGGGGCTGTCGCACCAGGCCCTCTTCGACGTGGCCTCGAACGCGTCGGGCCAGTGCTGGGCGCTCACGACGAACTGCCCCGTGCCGGGGCCGGTGCCGACGAGTCCGGCGAACCGCGACTACCAGCCCGGCTTCGCCGGGGCGCTCATGAACAAGGACCTCGGCCTCGCCGAGCAGGCCGTGCAGCTCACCGGAGTCGACGCCCGCATGGGCATGCTCGCGCGCGAGATCTACGCCCACTACGCCGACGGCCCCGGCGCCGGCCAGGACTTCTCCGGCATCATCAACTCCATCCGCGAGTTCTCGGACTGACCTGGAGGATCGACGAACACATGACCGACTACGAGACGATCCTCGTCGAGACGCGCGGGCGGGTCGGGTGGATCACCCTCAACCGTCCCGAGGCGCTGAACGCGCTGAACTCGCAGGTGTGCCGCGACGTGGTGGCCGCAGCATCCATCTTCGATGCCGACGACGGGATCGGCGCGATCGTCGTGACCGGCTCGGAGCGCGCGTTCGCGGCCGGCGCCGACATCAAGGAGATGGAGTCCAAGAACGGGCTCGAGATGCTGATGGGCGACCACTTCGGCGGCTGGGCCGACTTCGCCGCCGTGCGCACGCCGGTGATCGCGGCCGTCTCGGGCTACGCCCTGGGCGGCGGGTGCGAGCTCGCGATGATGTGCGACATCATCCTCGCCGCCGACTCCGCGAAGTTCGGGCAGCCCGAGATCAACCTCGGCGTCATCCCCGGCATAGGCGGCTCGCAGCGCCTCATCCGCGCGGTGGGCTACTACAAGGCCGCCGAGCTCATCCTCACGGGACGGATGATGGATGCTGCGGAAGCCGAGCGTGCCGGACTCGTCTCGCGCGTCGTTCCCGCCGCCGACCTGCTCGCCGAGGCGCAGCAGACCGCCGAGACCATCGCGTCGAAGAGCCTGCCGTCGCTGTACGCCGCGAAGGCCGTGCTGGACGCCGCGCTCGAGACCTCGCTCACCGAAGGCCTGCGCCTCGAGAAGCACGTGTTCGCGGCCCTGTTCGACACCGCCGACCAGAAGGAGGGCATGGCCGCCTTCCGCGAGAAGCGCGCCCCCGAGTTCACGGGGCGGTGACCTGGATCAGAGAGGGTCGGGTACCGGGCGCGGCTCGGTGAAGTCGCCGGCGTCCTTGCGGAAGCGCGCGATGATGCGCACGAGCTCGGTCGTGTCGGCGTCGGTGAGCCCCGGATCCTCGAAGACCTCGGTGTTGAGCGCCGTGGTGGCCCGCTCCACGAGCTCGCGCCCCGAGGCCGTGAGCACGAGCATCGCCGCGCGTCCGTCGCCGGGGTGCGGCTCCCGCGAGACCAGGCCGTCGCGGGCGAGGCGGTCGACGGTGTTCGTGACGCTCGTCGGGTGCACCTGCAGGCGGGCGATGGCACTGGCCATCGGCATCCGTCCCTCTCGGGTGAAGCCGAGCAGGCGCAGCATCTCGTACCGGGCGAACGAGAGGCCGAACGGACGTAGGGCGGTGTCGATGCGCGCGAACAGGAGCTGCTGCGCCCGGATGATCGACGTCACGGCGGTCATGCCGCCGGCGGCCGATTCCCAACCATGGGCGATCCACTGGCGCTTGGCCTCGGCGATCGGGTCGACCGGAAGACGCTTGGGTGCTGCCATGACGACCTCCTCGCTCCACCGTACCGGTCGAGACCGGGATGGACGGACGATGGATGCTCCGAATCGGCGTTTATGTATACACACGGCCCGTCAGGGGTCGGTCATCGCCGGTTCATTTCGCGGGATTGGGTACATTGCGCTGCGAGCCATAGACTCGTGCGCAGCGTGAGGAGATCGAATGAAGATCGTCGTCCTGGTCAAGGAAGTCCCGGATACCTATGGGGACCGCAAGCTGTCGCTGGAGACCGGCCTCGCCGATCGCGGCGCGAGCGAGACGGTGCTCGACGAGATCGGTGAGCGTTCGCTCGAGGTGGCGCTCTCGTACGCCGACAAGACGCCGGGCACTGAGGTCGTCGTGTTGTCGATGACGCCCGAGTCGGCGTCGGCGACGGTGCGCAAGGGCCTCG
The DNA here is from genome assembly GCF_042267145.1 of Microbacterium sp. NPDC056044. Lineage (NCBI taxonomy): Bacteria > Bacillati > Actinomycetota > Actinomycetes > Micrococcales > Microbacteriaceae > Microbacterium > Microbacterium sp. NPDC056044. Next base: position 132,995 of record NZ_JBHJWZ010000007.1, read on the forward strand.
CGATGGGCGCCGCGTCGGCCGTGCAGGTCGTCGACGAGGGGCTGCTCGGCGCCGACCTGGGGCTGACCGCGGAGGTGCTCGCCGCCGCGCTGCAGCGCACCGGGTTCGACCTGGTCATCGGCGGCAACCTCTCGACCGACGGGACCGGCGGCCTCATCCCCGCCATGGTGGCCGAGATCCTCGACGTGCCGGCGGCGACGTACCTGAGCGCGGTCGAGATCCGCGAGGGCGAGGTGCTCGGCACGCGGGCGTCCGACGGTGCGACGCTGCAGGTGACGGCGGCGCTCCCGGCGGTGATCTCGATCACTGAGGCGCTGCCCGACGCGCGCTTCCCCAACTTCAAGGGCATCATGGCGGCGAAGAAGAAGCCGTTCGAGACCCTGTCGCTCGCCGAGCTCGAGATCGACCCGCACGACCCCGCCGCGTCGCGGTCGATCGTGATCTCGCTCAGCGAGAAGCCGCCGCGCGAAGCCGGCGTCAAGATCGTCGACGAGGGAGACGCGGGGCAGAAGCTCGCGGACTTCCTCATCCAGAACCGGCTCGCGTGAGGGTGCTCCGATGACGTTTGCAGAAGACTCGATCCTGGTCCTCCTCGACACGACGCCCTCGGGCGCGCTCGCCAAGACGGCGGCCGAACTGCTGGGCGCCGCGGCCTCGGTGGGCACGCCGGTCGCGCTCATCGTCGGCGACGCCGCGCTGGCGGCGGATGCTGCGGCCCTCGGCGCCGCGTCGGTGCTGGTCGCGCCGGCCGGTGAGGGGCTGACGGTTCCGCGCGTGGATGCGCTGACGGAGGCCGCCGACCTGGTGCGCCCCGACGCCATCCTCGTCGCGAACTCGGTGGAGGGCCGCGAGGTCGCCGGCCGGTACGCCGCCCGCACGCGTTCGGCCGTCGCCGTGGACGCGATCGGCGTCTCGCGCGACGCGGAGGGCGTGGTCGCGCACCACTCCGTCTACGGCGGCGCGTACAACGTCGACTCGGCCGTCACGTGGGGCGCGCCGGTCATCACCATCCGTCAGGGCTCGATCGACGCTCGCGCCGACGCGGTCGCCGGGGTCGAGGCGGAGCCGCTCGAGGTTCGAGCCTCGGGCCGTCGTGCCGCGACCGTGACCTCGGTCGACGAGGCCGTCGTGTCGTCGACGCGCCCGGAGCTGCGTGGTGCGGCGAAGGTCGTGTCGGGCGGCCGCGGGCTCGGGTCGGGCGAGAAGTTCGCGCTCGTCGAGCAGCTGGCCGACGCGCTCGGCGCCGCGATCGGCGCGTCGCGCGCCGCCGTCGACGCAGGGTACGTGCCGTACTCGTACCAGGTCGGGCAGACCGGTGTGTCGGTGTCGCCGCAGCTGTACGTGGCGCTCGGCATCTCGGGTGCGATCCAGCACAAGGCCGGTATGCAGACCGCCAAGACGATCGTCGCGATCAACAAGGACGGCGATGCCCCGATCTTCGAGATCGCGGACTTCGGCGTCGTCGGCGACCTGTTCACGGTGGTGCCGCAGCTGATCGCCGCGCTCGAGGCGAAGAAGGCGTAACCCGCATGGCGACGTTCGGTTCCTCGGTGCGGCGCGGGCTGCCGCGCGTGCCCGGCGGCGAGCCCTGGCCCCCGGCGGGTGAGGCGCCCGCGGTCAACGGCAACGGCTCCGCGCCGGCAGAGGCCCTGGTCGCCACGGTGGCCGTCGGCGGTGCGGCCCTCGCGCAGGCGCCGGTCGCGGGCGGTGCTGCGTCCGCAGCGGCGCCGGTCGCCGAGGCGGCGCATTCCGCGGGAGTGGTTGCTGCGCCCGCGGGTGTCGCGCCCCCTGAGGCCGTGGTGGCCGACGTCGACGCTGTTCCGCAGTCGGCTGTGGCGGGTGCGCAGGTCGATGACGCGCCGAAGGTGACTGCGGAACCGATGGGCGCCGCCGCGACGCGGCCGGTGCGCCGGGGTCTGCCGCGTGTGCCCGGCGGCGAGCCGTGGCCGCCCGCGGGTGTCGCCCCGGCCGCGAACGTCGCGCCTGTTGTCGCCCCCGCGGACCCGCATGTGGTTCCGCAGTCGGTTCTGGCGGGTGCCGCGACGGATCACGCACCGCAGGTGACTGCGGAACAGCAGCAGCCCGGCTCGACGGCGGAGTCGACGCAGCCCGCCGCGAAGGCGGCCGCACCGGCCGCGGCGGCCGTGCAGCAGGTGACACCTGCTGCGGGCGCGAAGGCGTTGCGCCGGGGCCTGCCCCGCGTGGCGGGCGGTGAGCCGTGGCCGCCGGCCGGGTTCGCGCCTGCTGCGACCGTCGCGGCCGGGGCCGCGGTGGTGGATGCTGCGTCCGCACCGATCGCGGAGGCGCCGGCGGTGCCCGCGGCAGAGGTGGCAGCATCCGTTCCTCCTGCCGTGCCGGCGACCGCCACCGGCGTGCCGCTCGACCGGCCGTTGCCGTTCACCCGCACCGTGTGGGCGGGCGCGACCGCGAACACCCGCCCGGCTGCCAAGGCCGAGCCGAAGCGGATCGGCCCGTTCACCCGCACCCAGTGGGCCGGAGCCGTCATCGTCGGCGGGGCCGGACTGCTGTACGCCGCCGCGATGGCCGTGTTCGCGGTGCGCTGGCTCCTGAGCACCACGTGGGGTGTGGACTTCCTCGCCGCCTACCCCGGCGAGTACCACCTGCCCGAAGGCGCCCCCGTGGGCTTCCCGGCGTGGCTCGGGTGGCAGCACTTCTTCAACGTGTTCCTGATGGTGCTGATCATCCGCACCGGACTCACGGTGCGCACCGAGAAGCGGCCCACCGCGTTCTGGTCGCCTCGCAACAACAACCGGCGCAAGATCAGCCTGAACCTGTGGTTCCACCAGTCGCTCGACATCCTGTGGCTGGTCAACGGCGTGATCTTCGTCGTGCTGCTGTTCGTGACCGGGCAGTGGATGCGGATCGTCCCCACCTCGTGGGAGGTCTTCCCGAACGCCCTCTCGGCCGGGCTGCAGTACGTCTCGCTGGACTGGCCCACCGAGAACGGCTGGGTCAACTACAACGGCCTGCAGCAGCTCGCCTACTTCACCACCGTCTTCATCGCGGCGCCGCTGGCTGCGATCACGGGTGTGCGCATGTCGGGCATCTGGCCGAAGAACGCGGCGGGGCTCAACAAGGCGTACCCGGTGGAGTGGGCGCGAGCCGTGCACTTCCCGGTGATGCTGTACTTCGTGGTGTTCATCGCTGTGCACGTGTTCCTGGTGTTCGCGACGGGTGCATTGCGCAACCTGAACCACATGTACGCCGCGCAGGGCAGCGTCGATCCGAACGCGTATGCCGACAACTGGACCGGGTTCTGGTTCTTCGTCGCATCGCTCGTCGTCATCGCCGCCGCCTGGGTCGCCGCCCGGCCGCTCGTGCTCGCGCCGATCGCGCGCCTGTTCGGCAAGGTCTCGGGCCGCTGACATCCGCCGGGCGCCGAAGGGCGCCCGGCGCAGCGGTTACTCGACCACGAGGCCGGCGAGCTCCGCGAGGGCGGGGGCCATCAGCTGCAGCTGCTCGGGTGAGATGGTCGCACCGCGGAGGCCATCCATCCCGATGACCTGGCCGACGTCCGCGCCGCGCAGATCGACGTCGGTCAGCCGGGCGCCGCTGGCGTTCAGTGTGCCGATGCGGGCGCCGTCGAACGCGACGCGGCGGGCCGCAGCATCCAACAGGTCCATCTCGTCGATGGTGCAGTCCACGAAGGCGACGTCGAGCAGCTCGGCTCCGCGGAGGTTCACGTAGCCGAGCTTGCACCGGGTGAAACGGACGCCTCGCCACGCCGAGTCGAACGCCTCGAGTGAGCCGAGCCTGCTGTCGCGGATCTCGACGTCGCGCCACCCGGTGCGCGCCGCCGACACGGCGGGCACGTTCGCCCCGGCGAAGACGGATTCGACGAGGTGGGCGCCGCGCAGCGCCCACGTGCCGAGGTCGAGGCCGTCGAACCGGCAGGCCTCGACGGTGGCGCCCGACTCGAGCTGCCAGGTGTCGCGGGCGATGCCCGCGTACGCGACGCCGTCGAGGCGGCCGGCGTCGAGCATGTCGTCATCGCCCGGGTCGAGTGCGCCGAGCGCCGACTCGTCGAAGTCGAAGGAGGGTGACTGGGTGCCCGCGCTCTTGCGGGATCGTGCGGCTGGCATCGCGGCAACCCTAGCCGGTGCCGCCGACGTCCCGCCGGTTCCCCCGGTTCCCCCGGGTTTGGGGCGCGATCTCTCCGTTGGGGCGGAGAATCTCCGCCCCAACGGAGGAAATGCGCCCCGAACCCGCCTGAGGTCGGGGAACGACGGCGCCGGGGTGGGGGATAACCCGAAGAGAAGTGTGCGGGTGGCACGGGCGCGCGCCGCGGCACCGCGCGCCTACCGTAAGTGACATGACCTCCTCGGACTCTCCTCCCGTCCGCCCGGTGACGCGGCCCGCCCAGGTGGCGGGCGCCATCGCGCAGCTGGCCGCCCTCGGCGTCATCGGCGCCGCGGCCTTCTCCCTCCTCTTCACCTTGCTCGGCGTGGGCATCGGCCTCGTGTTCGTGATCGGCATCGGCCTCGTCGTGCTCGTCGGCCTCGTCTACGTGCTCTACGCGCTCGGCTGGCTCGAGACCGAGCGGGTCGACGGCCTGTACCGCTTCGGCCTGCCGCGTCTGCGTCTGCGCTCGAGCGGCCGCCCCGGATTCGGCGGCTTCCTGCGGACGCTCTGGCAGCAGGCGATCGACCCGGGCACGTGGCGCGCCATCGCGAACCTCGCGATCGCCACGATTCTCGGCTGGGTCGTCGTGACCCTCGCCGGCCTCATGGTGTCGGGCGCCGTGCTCGCCTTCGCGCCACTGTTCGCCGACGCGAACGCCGTGCGCCTCGCACGCACCGGCATCGAGGTGCCGCTCGCGTGGGCGGTTCCCGTCGGCATCTTCGCCGCGCTCTTCTCCGCCGCGGCGATCGTCGGGCTCGGCGTGCTCCACGGCATCATCGCGCGGGCGATCATGGTCCCCTCGCGTGAGGCCCAGCTCGCCGCTGCGGCCCGCACGTCGAGCCAGCAGCACGCCGGCGCGGTGCGCGCCGCCGACGTCGAGCGCACGCGCATCGAGCGCGACCTCCACGACGGCGTGCAGCCGCGGCTCGTGTCCGTGGGCATGACCCTCGGGCTCGCGCAGCAGAAGATCGACGCCGACCCCGAGGCCGCGAAGGAACTGATCACCGAGGCGCACACCTCGACCAAGGCGGCCATCACCGAGCTGCGGCAGCTGGCCCGAGGCATCCACACGTCCGTCCTTGACGATCGCGGCCTCGACGCCGCCATCTCGGCGCTCATCGCCCGCTCGGTCGTGCCCGTGCACACCGACGTGCGGCTCGACGGCCGCTGCAGCCGCGACACCGAGGCCGCCGCGTACTTCGTGATCGCCGAGGCCCTCACCAACGCCGCCAAGCACTCCCGGGCGACCGAGGTGCGCGTGGTCGCGCGGCTGCGCGAGCCCGGCACGCTCTGGGCCCGCGTCGAAGACAACGGCGTGGGCGGCGCGCGGGTCATCCCCGGCGGCGGCCTCGACGGCATCGTCAACCGCGTGCTCGCGGCCGGCGGCGAGGCGCGCATCGACAGCCCCGCCGGCGGACCCACCAGTGTGGAGGTGAGCATCCCGTGCGCATCCTGATCTGCGAGGACTCGGCGCTGCTGCGCGCGGGCCTGGTGCGGGTGCTCGAAGACTCCGGCCACGAGGTGGTCGCGGCCCTTCCCGACGCGACCGGCCTCGACGCCGCGGTCGACGAGACGGCGCCCGAGCTGTGCATCCTCGATGTGCGCCTGCCGCCGACGTGGGTCGACGAGGGCATCCGCGCGGCGCTGTCGCTCAGGGCCCGCCTGCCCCAGCTCGCGGTGCTCGTGCTGTCGCAGTACGTCGAGGAGCGCTACGCCGCCGACCTCATCTCGTCCAGCGGCGGAGCCCTCGGCTATCTCCTCAAGGACCGCGTCGCCGACGTCACCGACTTCCTCGAGGCGATCGATCGCATCGCGGCCGGTGCCACGGTGCTCGACCCCGAAGTGGTCGCGCAGCTCCTCAGCCGCAGGACGAGGGACGAACGGATGCTGCGCCTCACCGAACGCGAAGCCTCGGTGCTCGCCCTCATCGCGGAAGGACGCTCGAACCAGGCGATCGCGAAGACCCTGCACGTGAGCGAGGGCAGCGTCGAGAAGCACATCACCGCCGTCTTCCAGAAGCTGGACCTCGAACCCGACGAATCGGGCAACCGGCGCGTGCTCGCCGCGATCGCCCACCTCGAGCACGGCGGCCCGACGCCGCCGGCTCCCACGACACCGAGCGGCCGCGGGCCGCAGACAGGAACGAACCGATGAGCACGACCCTGACCCCTCCTCCCGTGGTGCCCGGCGCTCCCGGCGGCCCGGGCGGCGCCGGCAACCCCGTCGAGCCGCCGCGGCCCTCCTCCGGCGGATCGCGCGCCGTCGCGATCGTCGTGATCGTGCTGGGCGGCATCGTGCTCCTCGGCGCCGGGATCTCGGCCGCCGTCGGCACGATCGCCTCGGCATCGGTGCACACGTCGGCCCGCACGGTCGATGCCGCCGGTGTCGAGGAGCTCGACATCGACGCCGCCGCCGGAACGCTGCGCGTCGAGTTCTCGGACGTGCAGGAGGCCGAGCTCGAAGTGACCAGCTCGTGGGACGCCGATGCGTGGCGGCTCGAACGCGACGGCGACATGCTGCAGCTCTCGTCGCCCGATCGCTCCGGCTGGTTCGGCTGGCGCGGCTGGTTCGGCGACGGGGGAGCGGACGCCGTGCTGCGGCTGCCGAGCTCCCTCCAGGGCCTCGACGCCGACGTGTCGCTCGCGGCCGGCGAGTTCGTGACCGACGGCGAGTTCGGCGAACTCGACCTGTCGCTCGCGGCCGGCGCGTTCAACGTGTCGGGTTCGGCCGAGTCGCTCAGCGCCGACGTGAGCGCCGGCCGCGGCACGATCGAGCTCGACGGCGTGCGCGAGGCCGACCTCACCGTGAGTGCGGGCTCCCTCGACGCGACGCTGACGGGCGCGCAGCCCGACTCCATCGAGCTCGACGTGAGCGCCGGTTCGCTCCGGCTCACCGTGCCCGAGGGCGACTACGATGTCCGCTCCGAGGTCTCGGCCGGCCAGTTCGACAACAGCATCGGCTCGACGCCCGGCGCCTCGAGCACGGTCGACGTGCAGGTCTCGGCCGGCCAGGCTGTGCTGAAGTCCGGACGCTGAGCCGCAGCATCCCACCGGCCCGTCGTCGCTCCCCGCGACGGCGGGCCGGTTCCGCGTGTCGGGGAGCGACGGATGCTGCGCCCCGGCGCCGCGCGCCGGCAGCGGCGCCTGCGGCTGCCCGAGCCGCAGTCAGGGCCCGGAGCTGAACGCCTCGGACTCGGCGTCGCGGCCCCGCGCGAGCCCCGCGGCGAAGCCCTCGGCATAGGCCTCGTCGGCGCCGAGGCGGAACATGTCGCGTTCGAGCGGGCGCACGATGGAGCGGGCGCCGGGGAGGTCCAGGGCTCCGACGAGGTCGGCGCGCCCGCGGACCACGGCGACGGGGCGGCGGGCGGCCTTGCCCTTGACGAGATCCGCCGCCGCGGCGAGTTCGTCGCCGACGCACGGCATGGTGACGACGAGCGGGCGGCCCTCAGCATCCGTTCCCCCGCGAAGGTCCTCGAAGACGTGCACGCCGCCGGCGCCGATCGCGTGGTCGGTCTGGCCCTCGCGCCAGGCGCGCCCGAGCGTGTCCGACACGATGACGCCGACCTCGACGCCGAGGCGCTCTCGCAGGCCCCCGGCGATCGCGCGGGCGGACGCGTCGGGGTCGACCGGCAGCAGCAGCACGGTCCCCTCCGGGGTGTTCGAGGCGTCGACGCCCGCGGCCGCAGACACCATGCCGAGGCGGTTCTGGACGATGCGCGTCGTCGCCCCGGTCGGGGTGCTGCGGGATGCCACGACCCGCACGGTCTCGGACGTGATGGCGTCTTCGCGGTCGTCGGCGACGACGAACCGGCCCTCGGCCTTCGAGACGATCTTCGAGGTCACGACGAGGATGTCGCCGTCCGTGAGGTCATCGGCCGCTGCGCGGGCGATGACGTCGACGAGGTCGGCGCCCGCCTCGATCTCGGGGATGCCCTCGAGGGGCCAGACGGTGAGCGCGGTGCGAGGCGGCATGCGTCCAGTCTCGCGGATGCGCGACGGGTCGGCGTCCGCCTCACGAAAGGCTGAGGGGCGTGCCCGGCGAACCGGACACGCCCCTCGAACAGCGGTGGATCAGCGCACGAAGCGCACCTCGGTGAGGGTCTCGCCGAGGAAGGGCTCGGTGTGCGTGGCGCCGTCGAGCGCGAAGCCGTTGCGCGTGTAGAACCGGTGCGCGCGGGGGTTGTCGTCGGCGACCCACAGGTAGAGGCCCTCGGCGGGCTCGACGACGGCGTCGAACAGCTTCTGGCCGATGCCGGTGCCGTGGTGGGCGTCGAGCAGGTAGATGAAGTACAGCTCCCGGAACCGCGGGGCGTCCTTGTCGCGGGCAGGCCCGGAGCCGGCGAAGCCGACGATCTCGCCGTTCACGAGCGCGGCGAACATCTTGAACTCGGGACCCTGGACGGCCCAGTGCGTCCAGAGTTCGGCGAGGCGCTTGGGCGAGACGGCCTCGAGGGCGGCCTTGCTGATGAGGTGGTCGTACGTCTCGTGCCAGGCGGTCGCGTGGACGCGACCGAGGGCCTCAGCATCGACGTCGCGGACCGGACGGACGACGATGTCGGTCTGGGTTTCGGCTTCCATGGCCAGACTCTACGCGCGTCGGCGCGAGACCCGAAATCGAGCGAACGCCCGGTGAACGAGGGCTGACGAACGGATGCTGCGGCCCGGCGGATCTCCGAAGCTCGCGGGCTCGAGAGCTGAGCGGACGCACGGGCGGCTGTCGGGATCCGACAACCGAATCGGCACTCCCGTCGAGGATCGCTACGATCGCACCTCGTGAACGTGATGTGGCGGACCCTGCTCGTGATGGTGAGCGCGCGGCGGCGGCTGCGCCGCGGCGGACGGCTCGGCCCGAACGAGATCAGCCGCATCCGGCTCACGACGCTGCTCACCGACATCGACCTGCTGCGTCACATGAACAACGGGCGCTATCTCTCGCTGTTCGATCTCGGCCGGTGGGACCTGCTCGTGCGCACCGGCCTGTGGGACGTCATGAAGACGTACGGCTGGTACGCGGTCGTGTCGAGCGAGACGGTGACGTTCCGCAAGTCGCTGAACCTGTGGCAGAAGTTCGACGTCGAGTCCCGCATGATCGGGCACGACGACAAGGCCGTCTATCTCGAGCACCGTGCCGTGGTCGGCGGCGAGGTGTACGCCCGCGCGATCATCCGCGCCCGCATGATGAAGCGCTCCGGCGGGACGCTGCCGCACGAGGAGCTCTTCGCCGCCATCGGCCGGCCCGAGGGCGTTCCCGAGGTGGATGCGTGGGTGCATGACTGGGCCGCAGCATCCGCTCTCCCTCCCACGCGCGCGGAAGCGCCCAGCGTCTGGAGCTGACGGTCAGCGGAGGAAGATGGCAGTCGCTATCAGCGACATCGCCGCGATGATGCCCACGTTCGTGGTGGCGAGCAGCAGCGTCCAGAACCGGCTCGGCTGAAGGTGGGTCCAGCTGTGGTGATCGACGGCGTCCAGAGCGGCGTCGAGTGAGCGGTAGCGGCCGACGGTGCGGCCGCCGCGCGTCGCCACGTAGCCCTGTCGATCCCGCTTCACCGCGCCGACCTGGCGTCCGAAGCGGTCGGCAGCCCAGGAGCCGCGCTCGGGGGTCGACCAGTGGATCTCACCGACCCGGTCCTCGGTGTGCTGTGTCATGCGTCCACGCTAAGGACGCGCTGTCACCCGGCTGCGGGTCTTGACAGCGGTGCGTGGCGCCGTCTATTTACGGCGCCGCCGGGTTGTCGGGCTCCGGCACGATCGTGAGGCCCGCGGGAGAATTCGCCGCCTTGGCGAGGGCATCCACCCACGCCGGGTTGAGGCGCGGCTGACGGCCGCCGAAGTACTCGAACGCCAGAGAGACGTTCGGGCTCAGCCACACCGACGTGCGTCCGAGGCCGGCGCGGGTCGGGTCGCTCCACGTGAACGGGAAGGACTCGCCGCGTCGCAGCTTGGCCCAGATGACCGCCTGCAGGTGCGCGAGGATCCGGTCGTCGATCGACGTCGTGACGCGGGTGTCGTAGGTGAGCGTGCCCATCGCCCCCACCTTATCCCCGGGATCCCGCGATCTCAGCCCACGAGCCGAGGCGATGCGCTGATCTGCGACCGCGGTCGCATGCCGGCGCCGGCGCCGGGAGCGTACTATACGCCGATTCTCGGCGTTTGTCGGGTGTTGCGCCTCGGTGCGAACGTCCTGGACGCTGGTCGCATGCCCCGTACTGCCCAGCTGACTCGCGACTTGCGCGCCGCGCTCTCGACCGAGGAGCTGTGGATCGCCTTCCAGCCGCAGTACCTGCTCGCGCCCGAGGGATCCGCCGATGCCGCGGTGCCGACCGATCCCGTCTCGGTCGAGGCCCTCTGCCGCTGGGACCATGCCCTCCTCGGTACCGTCCCTCCCGACACGTTCATCCCGCTCGCCGAGCACGGGCACTTCCTCGACGAGCTCGACCTGCAGGTCTTCGGCCGCGCGGCCGGGCACGTGACGCGGTGGCGCGACTCAGGACACCCGCTCGGCCTCGCGGTGAACGCCTCTCCCGCCCACTTCTCGCGGCGGTATGCCGATACGGTCGTGTCCCGGCTGGACGGGCTCGGCATCGACCCGACCGGTCTCACCATCGAGATCACCGAAGCGCCCACCCCGCAGCTGCGTCCCGAGATGATCACGGCGATGCAGACGCTGCAGTCGGTGGGGATCTCGATCTCGGTCGACGACTACGCCGGCGGCGACACCACCGTGGCGATGCTCGAGGCGCTGCCGATCGACGAGGTCAAGATCGACCGGTCGCTCGCGCAGCGCACCGACGCCGAAGCCGACGACGCGATCGCCGCGGTCGTGGAGAGCAGCGCCGCGCACGGCTGGCGCGTGCTGGCAGAGGGCATCGAGACGACCGCCGACCTCGAGCGCGCGCGTCAGCGGGGCTGCCACCGCGGTCAGGGCTACCTGTGGGGTCTGCCGATGCCCGCCGAGGAGATGGACACGCTGCTCGCCGCGGTCTGAGACGACCGGGACGCGCTGCCGTCAGAGCTCGTAGTCGGCGAGGTCGTCGACAGGGTCTTCGATCGGCGCGGGGGCTTCCCCGACCTCGAACTGCGACCACGTGACCGGCATGCCCGGCGAGAACAGGATGTCGACGCCCGGTCCGCCGCGCAGCGGCGGGATGTTCACGTACCCGCCCCCCGCCTTGATCGCCTCGAGGATATTGGTCTTCAGCTCCGACACGGGGTCGGGCAGGAAGTAGTCGCGTCCATCGACGGTGAGCCGGTTCACGATCGCCATCGCCCCAGCGTACCTGCCGCTCACCCGCCCGTAGGATCGATCCGTGGGCATACTTCACTACGGCGCACCCCCGGCGTCCTTCACGATCGACGATCGCACCCTCGCTCACCTCGAGCTGGTGATCATGGCGAAGCTGCGGCGCCGGGAGAACCTCTCGTTCGCGCACGTCGATGAGGACACGTCGCTGCGTCAGGCCGTCTGGATCTCGTCCGTCACCCCGTTGCGGTTCGAGTACTCCGGCCCGATGCCCGAGATCAACCGGCTGTGGCTGCAGGAGCTCATCGACGCCGCGAACTCGTCCGCCGGCCTCCGGGTCCTCCCCGAGCCCGAGCTCCCGTCACGCTGAGACGCGGCCGCCGCCGTCCCGCTTCGCGCGGTACATCGCCGCGTCCGCGGCATCCAGCAGCCCCCTGGGGCTGATCCCACGCTCAGCCGCCACGACGCCTGCCGAGGCGCCCACGGCGACCTCCACGCCTCGAACGGTGATCGGCTCGGTGATCGCGGCCAGCGCCCTCGAGGCGATCGCGGCGGCCTCCTCCGGTCCCGCGTTGACGCACACGATCACGAACTCGTCGCCGCCCAGCCGCACGACGATGTCCGAGGTGCGGGCCACACCGCTCAGCCGCCGGCCGATCGCCGCCAGGACGGCGTCGCCCATCTCGTGCCCGTGGGTGTCGTTGACGAGCTTGAAGTCGTCGAGGTCGAGGAACACGACCGCCACGGCGGCCTCCGACCCGTGCAGCAGGTCGTCGAGCCGGTCGTCGAGGAAGCGGCGATTGTGCAGGCCGGTGAGGGCATCGCGCAGCGCGAGCTCGGCGAGCTCCGCCTGAGTGCGGGCGACCATGGCCGAGCGGATCTCCTCGCCGAGGTCGAACGCGTCCTGCGCGTGCTCGCCCCAGGGGAGGCTGCGCCCCGTGACACTCTCGCGCCACGCGGAGAACGACCGGCGCGGCGACAGCGGCGTGTCGCGGTTCTCCGGCCGCTGATCGCCGAGCCAGTCGACGGTGCGCGAGACCTCGCTGCGCACGAACACGAGCGCGTCGCCGTCGGCGCCGAGCGGGACGACGAGGAGGCCCGTGACGCCCGGTACCTCGACCGCGAGCTCGGGGCGCTCGACCGGGAGCGCCTCCCACAGCAGCCGTCCCGGGCCGAGTTCGTCGATCACGGCGAACAGACGGGCCGGCGGCGGCACGACGCCCACGGTGTGGACGGCATCGCCCAGCCGCAGCAGCGCGCCGTCGGCCGGAACCACATCGAGCACGGTGCGCTCGCCGCTCATCAGCACGGCGCCGACGTCGCCACGCCCGTAGAGCGGTGCGATGATGGCGATCCGGCGCTCGCGCGCCTCGAGCTGACGGCGGAGGCGCCGGATCTGCTCGGCGGCCGCGAGCTGCGTGACAACCTGGGTCGCCATGACCTCGAGGGCACGCCGCAGCAGCACCGGAATGCGCCGCGGGGTGCGGTGCGCACACGTGAACATGCCGACGAGGCGGTCCTCGATGACGAGGCCGAACGACACCGTCGACGCCTGCCCCATGTTGCGCATGAACTGGAGGTGGTGCGGCGAGACGGCGCGCAGCTCGGTGCCCCCGAGGTCGACCGGGGCGTCCTCCGGCAGGAGCGTGTGGAGGGCGAGCCCCGGGTCCTCGGTGTCGGCGATCACCCGTGACCGCTTCTCGATGTACAGCGCGCGGGCCTGCGCGGGGATGTCGGACGCGGGGAAGTGCAGCCCGAAGTAGGGCTCCATGTCGGGCTCGCGCTCGTCGGCCACGACCTGCCCGTGGCCGTCGTCGTGGAACTCGTAGCACATGACCCGGTCGTAGCCGGTGATGAGCTTGATCTCTCGCGCGGCCTGCCGGCGCAGCTCGTCGGGGTCGGTGACGCCGGCCAGGCGCTGGATCGCACCGACGACTCCGGTGCGGACGTACTCGAGCTCGGGGACGACCGGCTCGAGCTCGACGATGAGCGGCACCGTGCCGCGATGCGCGATGACGTCGTAGGCCGAGCCCTCGAACTCCGCCCGCACCGGATCGACGGCCAGCCCCTCGCTGAGCGCCCACGAGAGGGTGTCGCTGCCGGCCTCGCGCAGGTCACGGCCGAGCCAGTGCTCGACGTTCTCGCTCGCGACGACCACGACGCCGGTCGCCTCGTCGATGCCGAAGAGGGCGCCGTGCGCCTGGATGCGCCCGATCGTGCGGATCTGCTCCTGCGAGCATTCCTGCAACCGGAGGGTCTCGGCGTCATCGCGGGGACGGTCCGGGTCGTAGACGAGGGCAGGAAGATCGGTCAACGCGGGTCCTAACGGGCGGAGCATGGCGGGTGGGGGGAACAGCGTCGGCGAGAGCCCTCATCCTATGCGGGCGGCCCCGAGGAACCTAAGAGTCCCCAGTCCGCCGAAGGACCTAGCGCACCCCGCGTTCGCACGCAACGGGTTTGCCGCCCGCCGGACGCGGAGGTTGCCTGGCAGTGGTGGCGCCGGCCGATACCGCCGGCGCCGGAGGGAGAAGGAGGAGCCGTGGATACGACCACCCTGATCTGGATCATCGTCGCCGTCGTCATCGTGCTCGCGATCGTCGTCGTCGCCCTGCTGCTCACCGCGCGCGGGCGCCGCGAGCGTCGCCGCGAGCACCAGCACGATCGCGCCGAGAAGATGCGCGAGGAGGCGCGCGCCACCGAGCTGCAGGCCCGCCAGCACGAGGCCGAGGCGGCGCGGGCGAGCGCCGACGCCGCCGCCGCCTCCGCAGCGGCGGAAGACGCCAAGGCACGCGCGGCCGAAGCGGCGATGGACGCCGAACGCCGCGCCGGACGCGTCGACGACTACCGCGCCGAGGCGCAGGACCTGCGCCAGCAGCACGCGGAGGCGATGCGCAAGGCCGACGACGTCGACCCCTACGTCGACGACACCGGGCGCCGCGACGCCACGGTGCGGTCGGACGCCGCCTACACCGGCGACGCCGGCGACGACCGCGACACGGTGCTCGAAGGCACCGAGCGCGAGCGGCAGGCGGACGCCGAGACACGCCCGCCGTCGCCGCCGGAACGCCACGAGCACACCGAGCGCACCTGAACGGGAGACGGATGCTGCGACCCGCCGCCGCGCGGGCCGCGGCGTCGCACGGCGCCGGGGGACGCAGCATCCGTCGCTCGAGAATGCCGGGGCTCCCGCTAGCGTGGGTGCGTGACCGACGTGCTCGAGGTGCTGCGCACCGCCGGCCGCCTGCTGTGGCGCCACTGGCCGGTGCTGCTCGCGCTGTACGTCGGCGCCATCCTCGCGCGCTACGTCGTCATCGAGTTCGCGGGGTGGGTCGGCTCGTACAGCGCGGTCGCCGGCTCGCTGCTGCTGCCCGTCGCGATCCTCGTGCGCCTGGTCGCCCTTGTCGGCATGCTGCTGGTCCTGCGGGACGGCATGCGCCGGCTGCGCGCGATCGCACCGCTTCCCGAGGATCGGCCCTCGCGGCGCCGGGAGTTCTTCTCCGCGCTGATGGCCGGCATCCTGCCGTTCTTCGCCTTCTACGCGGCGTGGGGCTACCTCCGTGAAGACGCCGCGGCGTACTCCGCCCGCGTGCTCGAGGAGAGCTCCGGGCGCGACCTGGCAGCGGCGGTGCTGGGCGGGGACGCCGGGGGCGACGGGCTCGCCGGGGAGCTCACGCTCACCCCGATCACGGTGGCGATCGTCGTCGTGGCCTATGCGCTGCGCTGGCTCCTCACGCGCTACCGCGAGCGGCTGCCGAAGTGGTTCGGGGTCTTCGCCGCGTACCTCGAAGCCGTGTGGGTCTACTTCGCGGCTGTCGTCATCTCGATCGTGCTGGGCGCGATCGGCTCGTGGATCTCGTCGCGGCAGGGGATGGTGTGGCTCGCCGACCTCCGCGAGGCGATCTCGTCGGCGTTCGTGCCGCTCGCGTGGCTGTGGGAGGCCGTGGAGTGGGTGCTCGGTGAGGCCGGCGGCCTCATCCTGCTCCCTGTCGCGTGGCTCACGATCGCCGGTGTCGTCTACGGCCGCGCGGTGGCGCCGGCGCCCGTCCCGACCGAGGCGCTCGGCGGCGAGGTCGGCCGCCGCATCCGCTCCCGCTACCGCTCGCTGCCGCAGCGGCTGCGGGCTCGGCTCGCAGACATCTGGAGCGATCTCGTGTCGCGCTTCACCCCGATCGGCCGGGCGCTCGTGCTCATGTGGCGGGCCGGGCCGGTGCTGATCACCGGGTTCGTGCTGCTGTACACGCTGCTGCTGTGGCTGCAGGGCGTGCTCGAGTGGGCGGTCCCGCGCGTGGTCGGGCCGCAGGACGTGAACGACTTCTGGTTCGTCTACGACCAGCTGATCTTCCTCATCGCGCCGCTGCTCATCGAGCCCGTCCGCATCGCGCTCGTCGCAGGCGGGTACGACGCGGTGGTCGGCACCCTGAGCCCGCCCCGCATCGAGGACGCAACAGAGGCTTCCGCCCAGGATCAGGGCTCGACGACGGCGCTGACGAACTCGGGGTACGCGTCGGGCGAGGCGACCTCGAGCACGAACGGGCCGGAGGCGTCCTCGGGGACGAGGTAGTCGAGCTCCAGCGTGAAGGGGGCGGTGGCCTCCGGATCGCAGAGGGTCTGCCGGTCGGGGTCCCACTCCCGGCCGAGGTCGCTCGCCGCGTTCCACTGCCGCTCGCGACCGCCGACCTCGCGCAGCACGGGCTGGGTGCACGCGAAGGGCGCCGCGCCAGGATCGACCTCGACGGCGACGGTCACCACGCGGGTCTCCTGTAGCGCGAGGGGAAGGTCGGCGAACTCGGCGGCGACGGGGCCGACCACCGCGCCGGCGTACTCGGTCGCTGCACCGGGAGCGAGGGCGATCGCCCGCGTCGGGCTGTTCGCGACGCCGGGGGCGGTCTCGTTCCACCAGATCGTCACGGCCAGCGCGGGGACCAGCACGATGAGCGCCCCCAGGCCCAGGGCGTTGCTGCGCCACCAGCCGGTCACGGGTTCGCCCATCCGGTCTCGCCGAGTTCGGCCCGCGCCACGCGCGCCGCGTCGGCCACGTCGAAGGGCAGGACGATCATCGAGTCCAGGCGGGTGTCGCTGCGGAGGGCCAGTTCGAGCACCGCGTGACCGGAGTCGAGATCCGCCGGGAGCTCGAACGCCAGGCTTCCCGTCTGCGGGATGCCGGCTGCCAGTTGTGCCCGCACGAGGGAGGCCGGCCGGTCGCTCGCGCTGTAGCGCACGCCGTCGATCTCGAGCATCGCGTGGCCGAGGCGGGCGAAACGCTCCGTCGTCACCGCCGCCACCTCGAGGTCGACGACCACCCAGTTCCCTTCGGCGGCCCAGCGGCCGTCGTGCGCGCGGACCTCGGCGGCGCGGCGGATGTCGACGACCGTGGCTTCGAGGTTCCGGCCGGTCGCCGGCTCGTCGATGGCCGCCGTCACCACGAAAGGAGACTGCGCCTGCTCTTCGCCGGGCGTCGCGAGCGCGACGAACCACGCCGTCACGAGGAATGCCGCCGCGAGAGCCCAGGCCGCCCAGCGCGGCAGGCGCCGGTCAGCTGCCATCGCCGCCGTCCTCATCGACGCCGGCTCCCACATCGTTCACGCTCACCGTCACCGTGGCGTCGGCGACCGGGTCGTCCCACCATCGCCCGGTCGTCACGAACGAGCCGGTGTAGAGCGAGAGGTCGTACAGCGTCACCTCCACGTCTTGGCCGTCTGCGAAGGCGTCGGCATCGACCGCCCACGCGTACACGAGCTCGGCGGGCACGCCGGGCTGCAGCACGGGGGAGGAGGTGGTGTCGTCCATGCGGGCCGCAGCGGGCTCAGCCGCGCCGACGCCGGCGACCCGGAATGAACCGGCGACTCCTTTCGGGCCGGTCGAGGACAGCGGCTCATCCCACCCGTTCTCGACCTCCACGACGAGTGCGAGCACCCGCTCGCCGTCTTCGACGGACACCCCGGCTTCGGGCAGCGCGTCGATCAGCACGGCGCGCTGCACGGTCAGCGACCGCTGGTCGGTGACGTGCGGCTCTCCCGGGTCGAGCGTCGACAGGTCGGCCGGCGCGGCCGTCGCCAGGCCCCCGAACGCGGCCGTCGCGAGCAGGAATGCGCCCGTGGCGATGCCCGCGAACCACTTCGTCGGCACTCGATCGCTCGCCGCCCGCAGCCACGCGAACCGGCGCCGGGGCGCGCGGGTGGCATCGGGCGACTCGGACACCAGCCCAGCCTAGGGGGAGGAGAGAAGGCGGCCCGGTGGTGACGGGAACGCGTCGTGCAGGGCTCGGCGCACCTCGAGGATGCCTGCGCGGGCCGCGGACGCGGTGCGCTGCGCCGTGAAGATCTCGCGCGCCGGCCGACCTGGGAGGTCGAGCAGCGACACCGGGATCGCCGAGCCCTCCCACAAGAGGTCGGGCAGCACGGCGACCGCCTGACCTGCTGCGACGAGACGCGCATGCGCCGACAGATCGGCGAGCTCGTACCGCACGTCGGGCTCGAACCCCGCGGCGCGGCACTGCTGCACCGCCCACAGGCGCGCGGCCGTGCCTGCGGGTTCCATCACCCACGGGCGCTCCCGCAGATCGTCGAGCGTGCGGGCCGGATCGGTGGATGCCACGGCCAGACGAATCGGGTCGGTCCCGAGTGGATCGCGCTCGAGGCCGGGCTCGTGGGCGCGCGTGTGCCCGGGGTACTGCTCCGCGATCACGAGGTCGACGCCGCGGGCCGAGAGCTCGAACAGGCCGCTCTCGGGCGGCATCTCGACGAGTTCGACCCGCAGATCGCGTGCACGCTCGGCGAGGAGCCCGAGCGCTGCGGGCACGATCGCGAGCGCGGCCGTCTGCATGACCGCGACGCGCACCGGCGCGAGCCCGGGGTGCAGCGACTCGAGCTCGCCGCGCGCCTGCTCGTCGAGGTCGAGCGCGCGCGCCGCGTGTGCGGCGAGAACCCGGCCGTGCTCGGTGAGCCGCAGGCGCCGGCCCTCCGGCTCCAGGAGCTGTACACCCGCCTCCTTCTCGAGCTGCGCGAGCTGCTGCGAGATCGTGGACGGGCTGTACGAGAGCGCGTCGGCGACGGCGGCCAGCGTGCCGCGCAGCGCGAGCTCGTGGAGCAGTCTGAGGCGACGCAGCTCGAGCATCAGCATCCCATCGAAGAATCCGAACGATACAGATCGTAGATGATCGCTTTTCACGAATGAAGGGATGCCTCACCCTTGACCTCATGCAGCAGGTGGAGCCGATGGCGCACGATGAGGTGCAGGCTGGGAGCACGGAGTCCCACGACGTGACGGCTGGAGTGCGAATGGAAGACCGATCCGACGAGCGATGGGCCGGCGAGGCCGTCGCCCTGGCAGAGCGGTGGATCGCCGAGAGCGCCGAGGTCGAGGTCGATCCGGCTGCCGAGCGGCTGGCCGGTGTGCTCAAGGATCCGAACGGCCTGCCGTTCACCATCGGGTTCGTCGACGGCGTGATGCGGCCCGAGAGCCTGTCGGCCGCAGCATCGCATCTCCACCGCGTCGCGCCGCTCGTGCCGGAGTTCCTGCCGTGGTATCTGCGCGGCGCCGTGCGGGTGGGTGGGGCGGTCGCGCCGGTGCTGCCGTCGCCGGTCGTGCCGATCGCGCGCCGCGTGCTGCGCGAGATAGTCGGGCACCTCGTCGTCGACGCCCGCCCCGACAAGCTCGGCCCCGCGATCGCGACCCTCCGGGGCAGCGGCGCGCGCCTCAACCTCAACCTGCTCGGCGAGGCGGTGCTCGGCGAGCAGGAGGCACTGCGCCGGCTCGAGGGCATCCATGAGCTCATCCGCCGCCCCGATGTCGACTACGTGTCGGTCAAGGTCTCGGCGATCGCCAGCCACATCTCGATGTGGGCGTTCGACGAGGTCGTCGACAAGGTCGTCGAGCGTCTGCGGCCGCTGTACCTGACCGCTGCCTCGGACGGCACCTTCATCAACCTCGACATGGAGGAGTACCGCGACCTCGATCTCACGATCGCGGTGTTCACCCGCCTGCTCGAAGACCCGCGCCTGCGTCAGCTCGAGGCCGGCATCGTGCTGCAGGCCTACCTGCCCGACGCGCTGCCCGCCCTCGCTCAGCTCACGGCGTGGGCGCAGCAGCGCGTCGACGGCGGCGGCGCCCGCATCAAGGTGCGCCTCGTGAAGGGCGCGAATCTCGCGATGGAGCGCGTCGACGCTGTCATGCACGACTGGAGCCTCGCGACCTACGGCGAGAAGGTCGACTCCGACGCCAACTACGTGCGGTGCCTGCGCTTCGCGCTCGATCCCGCCCGCACGCGCGCGGTGCGGATCGGCGTCGCGGGCCACAACCTCTTCGACATCGCGTACGCCTGGCTGCTCGCCGGTGAGGCCGGCGTGCGCGACGCCGTCGAGTTCGAGATGCTGCTCGGCATGGCGCAGGGCCAGGTCGAGGCGGTCACCCGCGAAGTCGGCCACGTGCTGCTGTACGTGCCGGTCGTGCGCCCCGACGAGTTCGACGTCGCCATCAGCTACCTCGTGCGCCGCCTGGAGGAGAACGCGTCGAGCGACAACTTCCTCTCGGCCGCCTTCGACCTCGCCGACGACCCGGCGATGTTCGACCGCGAGCGGGACCGGTTCCTCGCGTCGCTCGCCCGCGCCGCCGATCCCGCCCTCGCGACCGGGCCGAACCGGTCCCAGGACCGCGCGGCCGAGGCGTCCGAGGCGAGCGGGGCCGCGGAGCCCGGCGCGGCCGGTGTCGCCGACGAGTCGCCGCGGGCCCAGGCACGCCTGCGCCGGGCTGCGGCGGCGACCGACGAGTCCGGCCTCACCCAGGCCGTGATCGGCATCGCGCGCTCCACCGTTCCCGGCGACACGGCGCCCCTCGAGCGGTCCGTCCCCGAGCAGGTGTTCGGCGCCGAGGCGTTCGTCGAGACCGCGGTGTTCGCGCCGCGCGAGTCCGCCGGCCCGCGTGCGGCCGGCGCCCCGGGCTTCCGCAACACCGCCGACAGCGATCCCGCCCTGCCTGCCAATCGGGCGTGGGCGCGCAGCATCCTGTCCCGCATCGAGACGTCGCGTGCCGGCGACGCCACCGTCGAGGCGGCCCGCGTGACCGACGAGCCGACGCTGCAGGGCATCGTGGCGCGCGTGCGCGACGCGGCACCGGCGTGGGGCGCGCTCCCGGCGGCCGAGCGGAGCCTCGTGCTCACCGCCGCCGCCCGCGCGCTCGAGGCCCGGCGCGGCGAACTCATCGAGGTCGCCGCCTCAGAGACCGGCAAGGTGTTCGCCGAGGCCGATGTCGAGGTGAGCGAGGCCGTCGACTTCGCCAACTACTACGCCGCGACAGCGCGCGAGCTCGACCGCGTGAGCGGTGCGGTGTTCGAGCCGGCTCGGCTCACCGTCGTGACCCCGCCGTGGAACTTCCCGATCGCGATCCCCGCGGGTGGCGTGCTGGCGGCGCTCGCCGCGGGATCCGGCGTCGTCTTCAAGCCCGCGCCGCAGGCCCGCCGCTGCGCCGCGGTCGTCGCCGAGGCGCTGTGGGAGGCCGGCGTGCCGCGCGACGTGCTCGCCCTCGTCGACATCGACGAGGGCGGCCTCGGGCAGACCCTGCTGTCGCACCCCGACGTCGACCGGGTGATCCTCACCGGAGCGTGGGAGACGGCGGCCCTGTTCCGCTCCTGGCGCCCCGACCTGCCGCTCCTCGCCGAGACCAGCGGCAAGAACGCGATGATCGTCATGCCAACGGCCGACCTCGACCTCGCGGCATCCGATCTCATCAAGAGCGCGTTCGGCCACGCCGGCCAGAAGTGCTCCGCCGCGTCGCTCGCGATCCTCGTGGGTCCGGTCGGCCACTCGCAGCGCTTCGCGCGTCAGCTGACGGATGCTGCGACCTCCCTCCGCGTCGGCGCGCCGTCCGACCCCCTCAGCGAGGTCGGTCCGGTCGTCGAAGTGCCGCGGGGCAAGCTCCAGTGGGCGCTGACCACCCTCGACGAGGGGGAGTCGTGGCTCGTGGAGCCGAAGCGCGTGGACGCGGCGCCCGAGTACGACGGGCGGCTCTGGAGCCCCGGCATCCGCACCGGCGTCCAGCCCGGCTCGCGGTTCCACCGCGAGGAGTTCTTCGGCCCGGTGCTCGGCATCATGCACGCGTCGTCGCTGGCGCACGCGATCGAGCTGCAGAACGCCGTCGCCTACGGGCTGACGGCGGGGCTCTACACGCAGAACCCCGACGACCTCGCGCTGTGGCTCGACCGCGTCGAGGCGGGGAACCTCTACGTCAACCGCGGCATCACCGGCGCGATCGTGCAGCGCCAGCCGTTCGGTGGCTGGAAGCGCTCGTCGGTCGGTGCCGGAGCCAAGGCCGGCGGCCCGAACTACCTCGTCGGTCTCGGTCGGTGGCGCGCCACCTCCGGCGCACCCGCGTCGGCGACGCTGCACCTGCGCGGCCTCGACACCCGCATCGTCGCGCTCATCGAGGCGGCTCAGCCGTCGCTGGACTACGAGGCGTTCGAGTGGCTCCGCCGCGGCGCCCTGTCGGACGCCATCGCGTGGGACCGCGAGTTCGGCCAGGTCAAGGACGTCTCGGGCCTCGGCGTCGAGCGCAACCTGTTCCGCTACCGCCCGATCCCGTCGGTCGCGCTGCGAGCCACCTCGGACGCGTCGTGGCAGGCCGTGCTGCGCGTCGTGATCGCGGGCCTGCGGGCAGGATCGCGGCTGACCCTGAGCGCGCCGGTGGGCCTGCCCGCAGCCGTGCGCCGCGTGCTCGCCGAGGAGGACGTCCCCGTCTTCGTCGAGACCGACGAGCAGTGGCTCGAGCGCCTCACGGCGGTCGACATCGTCGCGGCGGCCGCCGACGCGGACCCCGAGCCGCGGCCCGCGCGCGTGCGGCTCATCGGCCCCTCCCCGTCCGTCTCTGCCCTGCACACCCGGGTGGCAGAGGCGCTCGCCGGCGACCCCGACCTCGCCGTCTACGACAACGAGGTGACCACCTCGGGCCGGCTCGAGCTGCTCCCGTTCCTCCACGAGCAGTCGGTGACGATCACCGCGCACCGCTTCGGCAACCCCGACCCCTGGAGCGAATCCGTCATCTGACGCGAAGGAATCCGGATGCTGCGGCCCGCGGCATCCGGATTTCCGGGTCGCGTTTCTACAACGTTAGAAGTTTCTTCGTCATTCGGCTTGACAGCGCCTCGGCTCGCGGCGCACACTGTTCTCCACCAAGCAATTCCAACGTTGTAAATCAACGAAGGCCCCCCACCGATCAGCGGCGATCGATCCTCGGATCCCGCAGGCTGGTCACCACAGCACTACGAGAGGAAACGTGATGACGAAGTCACGGAAGTCGGTCGTCGCCGCAGCGGCGATGCTCGCCGCCGGCGGTCTGATCCTGTCCGGCTGCTCCGGCAGCTCCGGCGGCGGCACCGAGCAGCTGACCTTCATGTTCCGCGGCAGCGACGCCGAGAAGGCGGCCTACACCGCGGCGATCGAGCAGTTCGAGAAGGACAACGACGTCGACGTCAAGATCATCATGACGACCGCCGACGAGTACAGCACGAAGCTCAAGGCGGCGATCACCGGCAAGCAGGTGCCCGACGTCTTCTACATCGACCCGGGCAGCGTGCAGGCCTACGTCAAGACCGGCATCATCAAGGACATCACCGACTACGTCGAGAACGACGAGGACCTCGACCTCGACAACGTCTGGCAGTACGGCGTCGACAGCTACCGTTTCGACGGCAAGCTCATGGGCCAGGGCTCGATCTACGCGATGCCCAAGGACGTCGGCCCGTTCTCGTTCGGCTACAACCGCACGATGTTCGAGAAGGCCGGCATCCCGCTCCCCGACAAGGACACCCCGTACACGTGGGACCAGTTCGTCGACGTGGCGAAGCAGCTCACGCAGGACACCAACGGCGACGGCACCCTCGACCAGTGGGGCACCGGACTCAACGTGCAGTGGAACCTGCAGCCGTTCGTGTGGTCCAACGGCGGGGACTGGCTGAACGAGGACCGCACCGAGGTCACCGTCGACAGCCCCGAGTTCGCCGAGGCGCTGCAGTGGTTCGCCGACCTGTCGAACGTCGAGGGCGTCACGCCGTCGACCGCCGACGCCCAGACGCTCGACACCTACCAGCGCTGGATGCAGGGGCAGATCGGCTTCTTCCCGGTGGGCCCGTGGGACGTGCCCGTGTACGAGAAGCTCGACTTCGACTGGGACCTCATCCCGTACCCGGTGGGCGCCACCGGTGAGACGGCGACCTGGACGGGCACCCTCGGCATCGCCGTGAGCGAGAGCACGAAGGACCCCGACACCGCGGCGAAGCTCGCGATCTACCTGTCGACCGACCCGACGGCGCAGCAGTCGCTCGTCGACGCGGGTGTGCAGATCCCGAACCTCATCGACATGGCCAACGAGTGGGTGACCGCCTCGACGCTCCCGCCCGACAACAAGCAGGAGTTCCTCGACATCGTCCAGGACTACGGCCGCGCACTCCCGGCGAACACCACGTACTCGCCCGAGTGGTACGACGAGCTGTTCAAGAACATCCAGCCCGTCCTGGACGGCGAGCAGACTGCAGCGGACTACCTCGAGGAAGTCCAGCCGCGCATGCAGGAGATGCTCGACAAGGCCAACGCCGACGCCGGAATCGGCTGAGCCGGCCGAAGCCTGATATCGGGAACGGATGCTGCGGCCCGCCGCCGCGCCGCACACTCCGGCCGCGCCGGGGCGCAGCATCCGTCCCTCTCCTGCTTCTGAAGAGAACGAGGTCTCTCATGTCGACGACGACAACCGCACGCCGCTCGCGGCTGCACCGCCGCGAGCACCGCGCCGCCCTCGCGTTCGTCGCGATCCCGGTCATCGGGTTCCTGGCCTTCACCGGCTACCCGCTCGTGTTCTCGGTGTACGCGTCGTTCACGAAGTGGAACGGCCTGAGCGAGCCGGTGTTCAACGGGCTCGACAACTTCGTCGAGATGGTGGCCGACCCGTACTTCTGGCAGGCCATGGGCAACACGATCTTCTACATGATCGGCATCCCGATCGGACTGATCCTGTCGCTCCTGCTCGCCCTCGCGCTCAACCGCAAGATGCGCGGTACCACCTTCTTCCGCACGGTCTACTACGTGCCGGTGATCTCGTCGCTGGCCGCCGTCGCGATCCTCTGGCAGTGGGCCTACAACGGCGACTTCGGCCTCGTGAACCAGGTGCTCGCGCTGTTCGGCATCGACGGCCCGAACTGGCTGCAGAACGCGGCGACGGTGAAGCCGGCGATCATCATCATGGCGGTGTGGAAGGGCCTCGGCTACTCGATGCTCCTGTACCTCGCGGCGCTCCAGTCGGTGCCGCGCCACCTCTACGAGGCCGCCGCGCTCGACGGCGCCGGCGCGTGGGGGCAGTTCCGTCACATCACGGTGCCGCTCCTCAACCCCGTCACGTTCTTCCTCGTCGTCACGAGCATCATCGGCGGCGCGCAGATCTTCATCGAGATCAACATCATGACCCCCACCGGCGGCCCGGAGTTCAGCTCCGCCTCGATCGTCTGGTACATCTGGCAGAAGGCGTTCAACTACCTGCAGATGGGCTACGCGACAGCGATGTCGGTGGTCCTCGGGCTCCTCGTCTTCGTCGTGACCGCGATCCAGTTCCGGCTCAACCGCCGCTTCCAGTTCTCGATCGACTGAGGCCCATCATGACGCTCACCACTCCCGACACCCTGTCCGCGCTCGACGCGGAGGTCACCGGCAAGAGCCGCCGCCTCCCGAAGCGCCGCCTCGGGCGCCCGACCGGCAACACCGCCGGCGTCACCCGCCGCGCGTCCGCCTCGCGCCGCCTCGTGAACATCGTGCTGATCGCCGTGCTCGCGATCGGCGGCATCGTGATGATCGCGCCGCTGCTGTGGACGTTCTCGACGTCGCTCAAGACCCGCGAGGCCGTCTTCGCCCTGCCGCCGCAGTGGATCCCCGATCCGGTGGTGTGGGAGAACTACGTGCGCGTGTGGTCGGCCGGTCCGCTGCTGTCGGGCATCGTGAACTCGATCATCGTGTCGGCGACGGTCACGATCATCGGCACGGTCACCTCGATGCTCGCCGCCTTCGCGTTCGCGAAGCTGCGCCTGCCCGCCAAGAACCTGCTGTTCCTGATGCTGCTCTCGGCGATCATGATCCCGTTCCCGACGATCATGATCCCGCAGTTCAAGCTCTTCGCCGACCTCGGCATGGTCGACACCCTGTGGCCGCTGATCCTCCCCGGCGTCTTCGGCAACATCGTGATGGTCTTCTTCATCCGCCAGTATCTCGACTCGGTACCCGACTCGATCATCGAGGCGGCGAAGATCGACGGCGCCGGCTACCTGCGGATCTTCTTCACGCTGATCTTCCCGGCCATCCGGCCGGCGATCGCCGCACAGTTCATCCTGTGGTTCATGGCGGTGTGGAACGACTACCTCGCGCCGATCATCTACCTGAACTCGCCCGAGAAGCAGACCCTGCAGCTCGTCATCGCGAGCTTCAACGCGACCTACGCGAGCCAGACCGACTACCCGCTCATCATGGCGGCGTCGTTCATCGCGCTGATCCCGGTGCTCGCCGTGTTCATCATCTTCCAGCGGCAGATCATCGAGTCGGTCGCTCTCACCGGGGCGAAGGGCTGACATGTCGCTTCCGACCGCACCCGCGACCGCCGACCCCACCACCTGGGGTGCGCGCAACGCGCACGACCCCACCGTCGTCCAGGGCGACGACGGCCAGTGGTACATGTTCTCGACCGATGCCGCCGTCGGCGTCGACGACATCCCCGCGGGGGTCCACGTGCGCACGTCGCCCGACCTCGTCGCCTGGACGTTCGTGGGCACCGCCCTCGACGGCGTGCCCGCGCCGGCGCTCGCGCACACCGGCGCCGAGGGCCTGTGGGCGCCGGAGGTCGTGCGCTGGCCCACGGCCGACGGGTCGCCCCGCTGGCACATGTACTACTCGGCCTCGACGTTCGGCTCCCGCACGTCCGTCATCGGACTCGCGACGGCCGCCTCCCCGGCAGGTCCCTGGACGGACGCCGGTCCCGTCGTGACGACCACCCACGACGTCGACGGGCACAACGCCATCGACGCCGCCGTCGTCTTCGACCGCGCCGGGCGCCCGTGGTTCACCTACGGCTCGTTCTTCGGCGGCATCCACATCCTCCCGCTCGACCCCGAGACCGGGTTCGCCCAGCACCCCGGCGAGACCGGAACGCTCATCGCCCGGCGTCCCGCCAGCGTCGACGGCGCCGTCGAGGGCGCCTACATCGTGTACCGCCCCGAAGAGGACCGGTACGTGCTGTTCGTCTCGTACGACTCGCTGTTCGACAGCTACAGCGTGCGCGTCGCGGTGGCCGACGAGGTCACCGGCCCCTACGTCGACGTGAACGGCCGCGCCCTCACCGACACCGCGGACGATGCCCCGGATGCCGTGGGCACGAAGATCCTCGGCGGTCACGCGTTCCCGGGCGGCACGGCCTGGATCGCTCCTGGCCACAACTCCGTGTTCCGCGACGGCGAGCGGCTGTTCGTCGTGCACCACGTGCGCCTGGCCGACGACCCGACGCGGCACGAGGCGCAGATCCGCCGCATCCACCTCACCGCCTCGGGTTGGCCGCTGGTCTCGCCGCACCCGTTCGCCGGGTACGACGCCGAGCGTCTGCCCGACGCCGAGGGCGTCGACGGCGAATGGAACGTGGTTCGCCTGGATCCCGCGCGGCGAGGGGTCGAGGCATCCGTCCCCCTGCGCGTGGTCGGTGCCGCGCACACCGACGGGCAGACCGTGACGACCCCGCTCATCGTGCGGGCGGACGGCGGCGATGTCGTGCTCGACGCGGTCGTCTTCGGCGCCTGGGACCCGGTCGCCGAGCGGCCCGTGCTCGCGTTCGCGGGGCTCGATGCCGACGGCGTCGTCTGGACCGGCTCGAAGGCGGTGGCGTCATGATCGCGGAGTACGGCTGGACCGGGCGCGTCATGGCATGGCTGCGGGTCGTCGCCGCCCTCATCGTCGTGAACCTGCTCTTCGTCGCGGGCACGCTGGTCGGTCTCGTCGTGCTCGGGCTCGCGCCGGCGGCGCTCGCCGCGACCGCGTGCCTCACGCGGCTGCGCGACGGCGAAGGGGACACCGGGCTCGTGCGCGAGTTCGCCGCCGTCTACCGCGCCGGATTCTGGCGCGCGAACCTCATCGGCCTGCCGTTCGGGATCGTCGCGGTGCTGCTGGTCGCCGACACCGCCGTGCTCCCGGTGCTCGACGGCGTGGCCGCGGCAGCCCTCGCCGGATTCACCTGGGTCGCGGGGGCGGTCGCCGCGCTCGTGTTCGCGTGCGCCCTGACGGTCGCGGTGCGCTACGACGAGACCGCCGGCGCGGTGCTGCGCTACGCCGCGGTGCTGCTGTTCACCTCTCCCATGATGAGCGTCGTCATGCTCGTGAGCCTCGGTGCGGTCGGCG
Source organism: Microbacterium sp. NPDC056044 (assembly GCF_042267145.1). Lineage (NCBI taxonomy): Bacteria > Bacillati > Actinomycetota > Actinomycetes > Micrococcales > Microbacteriaceae > Microbacterium > Microbacterium sp. NPDC056044. Next base: position 160,777 of record NZ_JBHJWZ010000007.1, read on the forward strand.
CCGCGCTCGCGCTCCTGCCGATGCTCGTGCCGCTCGCCGGGTTCGCCGTGCTCCTCTTCGTCGCGGGGTGGTTCGTCGACCACCGCCTCGCCGCCCTCGACCCCGACCACCCTCGTGCCGGCGACCGCCGGCGTGAGCCCGTGCCTGTTGCCGGGGCATCCGTCACCCGCTGACCGCCCCGCACCCCACCGCTTGCGGCGCGCCCCGCGCCGGAACGTCCCTGCCGTGCTGCCCGCAGCCGGCCCGCCCCTGGAGGAGAAACGTGACCACGTCACCCACCACCGCCCGCATCTCGGTCGACCGCGAGGCGGTCGTCGCCCCGATCGACCGCCGCATCTTCGGCTCGTTCGTCGAGCACCTCGGCCGCTGCGTCTACGACGGCATCTACGAGCCCGGCCACCCCACCGCGAACGAGGACGGCTTCCGCCTCGACGTCGTCGACCTCGTGCGCGAGCTCGGCTCGACCACGATCCGCTACCCCGGCGGCAACTTCGTGTCGGGCTTCCGCTGGGAGGACAGCGTCGGCCCCCGCGAGAAGCGCCCCGTGCGCCGCGACCTCGCATGGCACTCGCTCGAGACCAACCAGGTCGGCGTCGACGAGTTCTCGCGCTGGCTCAAGCTCACCGGCTCCGAGCTGATGATGGCTGTCAACCTCGGCACGCGCGGCATCGAGGCGGCCCTCGACCTGCTCGAGTACTGCAACCACCCGTCCGGCACGGCCCTCAGCGACCAGCGCATCGCGAACGGCACCGTCGAGCCGCACGACATCCGCATGTGGTGCCTCGGCAACGAGATGGACGGCCCCTGGCAGACCGGCTACATGACGGCTGACGACTACGGCAAGATCGCCGCACGCACCGCGCAGGCGATGAAGGCGGCCGATCGCAGCCTCGAGCTCGTCGTGTGCGGGTCGTCGGGCTCGGCGATGCCGACGTTCGGCGACTGGGAGCGCACCGTGCTCGAGCACGCGTACGAGCACGTCGACTTCATCTCGTGCCACGCGTACTACCAGGAGCGCGGCGGTGACCTCGCCTCGTACCTCGCCTCGTCGATCGACATGCAGTACTTCATCGAGACGGTCGTCTCTACCGCCGACCACGTGGGCAACAAGCTCAAGTCGAAGAAGAAGATCAAGCTCTCGTTCGACGAGTGGAACATCTGGTACCTCGATGAGCACCAGGCCTCCGACGAGGTCAACGACGAGTGGCGCATCGCCCCGCGTCAGCTCGAAGACGTCTACTCGGTGGCGGATGCCGTCGTGCTCGGCAACCTCATGATCACGCTGCTGAAGAACCACGACCGGGTGGCGTCGGCGTCGCTCGCGCAGCTCGTCAACGTCATCGCGCCGATCATGACCGAGCCGGGCGGAGCGGCGTGGCGCCAGACGACGTTCTTCCCGTTCTCGGTGACGTCGCGCCTCGCGCGCGGCGAGGTGCTGAAGCCCCGCATCGACGCCGGCACCTACCAGACGGCCGTGTACGGCGACGCACCCCTCGTCGACGCGGTGGTCACCGCCGACGAGGGCGCCGCAGCGGTCTTCCTCGTGAACCGCAGCCAGACCGACGCGGTCGAGGTCACGGTGGACGTCTCCGAGCTCGGCGTCGGCACGGTCGCCGAGGCCGTGACGCTGTGGGACGACGACGTGTACGCCAAGAACACGCTCGCCGACCAGGAGCGCGTGGGCCTCAAGACCCTCGACGGCGTCGTGCTCGAGGACGGCACCGTGACCATGACGCTGCCGCCGGTGTCGTGGTCGGCCATCGCCCTCGCATGACCCCGGTGGCCCGGCGGGCGGCGGCCGCAGCATCCGTCCTCGCGATTCTCGCGATCGCGACCGGATGCGCGGGCGCGCCCGCCGTGCCCGAGCCGACAGGCGACACGTTCGTGCACGACCCCGCGTACGTCGCGGGGGAGGAGGGCGAGCCGTCGTTCGTGTACTCGACGGGCAACGGGCGGATCGGGGACGGGAACATCCAGATCCGCCGGTCGGTCGACGGCGCCGACTGGGAGGATGCCGGCACCGTCTGGGACGAGAAGCCCGCCTGGCTCGTCGAGGCGGTGCCCGGCGTCGACAACCTGTGGGCGCCGGAGCTCTACGAGCACGACGGCACGTGGTACCTCTATTACTCGGCGTCGACGTTCGGGAAGAACACCTCGCTCATCGCTCTCGCCACGAACACGACGCTCGACCCCGACGACCCGGGCTACGAGTGGGTGGACCGGGGCGTCGTGATCGAGTCGGGGGACACCGACTTCAACGCGATCGACCCGGGCATCGTCGAGGACGCGCACGGCGACCCGTGGATGGCGTTCGGCTCGTTCTGGAGCGGCATCCGCATGGTGCCGCTGGAGTGGCCGACCGGCCTGCGGGCCGACGAATCCGAACCGCTGCGGATCGCCGATCGTCAGCTGCCGCCCAACGCCGTCGAGGCGCCGTACATCCTGCCGCACGACGGCTTCTACTACCTGTTCGTCTCGAAGGACTTCTGCTGCAAGGGTGTCGACAGCACCTATTCGATCGCGGTCGGGCGCTCGGAATCGGTGACCGGGCCGTACGTCGACGCCGACGGCGTCCCGCTCCTCGAGGACGGCGGCACGCCGTTGCTCGCCTCGGACGGCACGCGGGTGGGTCCGGGCGGCCAGTCGGTCTCGGGAGGGCGGCTCGCCTTCCACTTCTACGACGCGGACCTCGACGGCCAGTTCCGCCTCGGACTGCTGCCGCTCAGGTGGCGGGACGGCTGGCCGAGCGTGGCGTGGCCGCCGCAGGACTGACGGTCAGCGGGCGACGGCGGGCGCGGACTCGCGCTGCACGATCTCGAAGTCGGCGAGGAGCAGTCGCGGCGGAGCGTCGAGGCCCGCGATGCGCTCGATGAGCGTCGCGACCGCGGTGCGCGCGATCCAGTCGCTGCCGGGGTCGACGGTGGTGAGCGAGGGGATCGAGTACTGCGCCTCGTCGATGTCGTCGAAGCCGATCACCGCGACGTCGTCGGGTACGCGCAGCCCGGCCTCCTGCAGGGCGCGCATCGCGCCGAATGCGAGGGTGTCGTTGAGGGCGAACACGGCGTCGAACTGCACGTCGCGCTCGATGATCTCGCGCATCGATCGCGCGCCGTTCGCGCGGTGCCACTCGATCGACGGACCGATCAGCCGTCCGTCGAACGGGATGCCGTGCGCCTCGAGCGCCTCGCGATACCCCTGCAGACGCAGCGCGGCCGAGCCGATCAGCTCGCCCTCGTGCGCGCCGACGATCGCGATGCGCCGGCGGCCGGAGTCGATGAGGTACTCGGTCGCCGCGCGGGCCGCTTCGACGTTGCGCATCGTGAGGTGGTCGGTGGGGCCCTCGAAGATGCGCTCGCCGAGGAGCACCAGCGGGTAGTCGACGTCCAGGTGGGCGACGTCGTCCTGGCTCATCTCGAGCGGGCTGAAGATCAGGCCGTCGCTCATCTTGCGCCGGGGGCTGGTGAGGAGGTCGAGCTCGCGCTGGCGGCCCCCGCTGCCCGTCTGCTCGATGGTGACGACGAGACCGGATGCCTCGGCCGCGGCGATCACCGCGGCGGCGAGCTCTGCGAAGTAGGCGAGGGCGAGATCCGGTACAGCCAGGGCGATCGAGCCGGTGCGGCCGGAGCGGAGGCTGCGGGCGGTGAGGTTGGGCGTGTAGTCCAGCTCCGCGATCGCGGCCTCGACGCGCTCCTTGGTGGTAGGGCGGATGTGCGGGTAGTCGTTGATGACGTTCGACACCGTCTTGATCGACACGCCCGCGAGGCGAGCGACATCGTGCAGTGTGGCGGCCATCGTCACATCCCCCCTCGCCGAGATCCCGGCGTGCTCCGAGTCTACAACGTTGTAGTCGCTCCACCGCGCTGCGACCCTCATTGTGGCCGAGTCGAGGCATCCGGATCAATCGATCGGCATCTGCGTCAGCCGGCGACGGCGTGCGCGACGCGTGCCCGAGTCGAGGTGCGGACGGGCCGGATGCCGATGATCAGCAGGTAGCCCACCATCCACAGCTCTCCGACGGTGGCCGGGATGACGATCAGATCCGCCACGGCGTCCGCCGTGCCGGGGAGCGCGGCAGACAGCACCGCATTGAGGGCGTAACCGACGCCGCCGGCGACCAGGATCCAGCCGAGGATGCGGGGCATTCGCCGGGTCGACACGGCGAACCAGCCCATCGGAACGAGCCACAGGCCGAAGAACACCGCGCCGACCGTCCAGAACGCATCGGCGACGACGCGCAGCAGGGGCGCAGCATTCGTCCCCGTCGCGCTCGAGGGGTCGAGTGAGACCGCTAACGCGGCCGTGAGCAGGGCGGCGCTGCCCAGCACCGCGAGCGCGTTGCCCATGCCGAACACGGCGACGGCGAAGGCGGCGACGGGCCGGTCCTCGCGAAACAGCGCGAAGAAGCCGACGGCCGCGAGCGACTGGGTGATCACCACGCCGAGCTCGAACGCGATGCCAAGCTGCGCGTAGCCGGGGCTCTCGGTCGCGAGTGGTCGCACGAGCAGGAAGCCGAGGCCGCCGAGCACGGCGAGGGCGAGGTAGGCGCCGCCGGTCCAGCGGGCGGTGCGGATGAGCGAGGGCATGTCGGTTCCTTCCGGAGATGTAAAGGATTCTTGACACGCACGGTAGACCCGCCCTATCTTCAGTGTCAAGAATCTTTTACACACCCCGGGAGGGGCCATGGTCTACGAAGAGCGCAACATCTGGGCGAGCCTGATCGTCAGCGTGATCGGCACGATCGTCTACGTCGTCCTCGTGCTGCAGGCGGCAGGCGGCGGTCCGCTGACCGACGTGGACTGGGTGCCGATCATGCTGTGGATCATCGGCGCCAGCATCGTCGGCGCCATCGTCCTGAGCATCGTGTGGGGCATCCTCGCGGGCATGTTCGACCCCGACGGGGTGGGCAAATCCGACCAGCGCGACCGCGACATCGCGCACATGTCGACCCGCGTCGGCCAGGCGTTCCTCATCATCGCCGGGCTCGGCGTGCTCGTCCTGTGCGCGTTCGAGGCCGACTGGTTCTGGATCGCCAACACCATGTACTTCGGCTTCGCGCTGTCGTCGATCGTCGGCGGCATCGCGAGCGTCATCGCCTACCGCCGGGGGCTCGTCTGATGGTGAAGCCCACGAAGGTCCAGAACTCCATCCGCGCCGTACGCGAGGCGGCCGGGATCACGCAGGCCGAGCTCGCGCGCCGGGTGGGCGTCACCCGCCAGACCCTCATCGCCATCGAGCAGGGCCGGTATTCGCCGACCCTCGAGCTCGCCTTCCAGCTCGCCCGCGCCTTCGGCGTCGGGCTCGACGACCTCTTCGACTACCCGGAGGAATGACATGTCCGAGACGCTTCCCGGGGCTGCGGCCCTCCGCGCCGATTCGATGTCGGCGTGGCGCCAGCATCGCTACGGCGAGGCCGACGCGGTGGCCCTCGAGACCGCCGACGTGCCGGCGCCCGGGCGCGGCCAGGTGCTGCTCCGGCTGCGCGCGACGGGCCTCAACAACGGCGACATCCGCGTGATGCGCGGCGAGCCGCTCCTCGTGCGCCTCGCCTTCGGCCTCCGCCGTCCGCGCCAGGCGGTGAGGGGGATGGATGCTGCGGCCACCGTCGTCGCGCTGGGCCCGGGCGTGACGGAGGCCGCGGTCGGCGACGAGGTCGTGTGCGAGCTTCCCGCCGGCGGCGGGCTCGCGCGCTACGCCCTCGCTCCGGTCGCGCGCCTGGTGCGTCGTCCTGCGGAGCTCGATCCCGTGGTCGCGGCGGCCCTGCCGATCGCGGGCGGAACGGCGTGGCAGGCGCTGGCCCTCGGGGGAGTGGCGGATGCCTCGGCCCCGGGTGGTTCCTCTGCCCCGGGTTCGTCGCGGCAGCGGGTGCTCGTGATCGGGGCGTCGGGCGGGGTGGGCACGTTCACGGTGCAGCTCGCCGCCGGGCGCGGCGCCGAGGTCTGGGCGCTGTGCGGCGAGCGCAACCGCGCGCTCGTCGAGGGCCTCGGCGCGGCGCGCACCTTCGACTACCGCGCCGTGCAGCCGGGATCGCCCGAACTCGGGGAGGGGCGGTTCGACGCGGTGATCGACATCGCCGGCACCGCGCCGCTGCGGGTGCTGCGGCGACTCGTGCGCGACGGTGGACGCGTGGTGCTCGTGTCGGGCGAGGGCGGGCGCGTGCTGGGTCCGATCGGGCGGCTGGCCGCAGCATCCATCCTCTCCATCGGCGCGAAGCGTCCGGTGCGCCCGCTCGCCGCCGTCGCCAAGGCCGACGTGCTCGCAGAGCTCATGGCGCTCGCCGTCGCAGGGCGCCTGAGCCCTGTCATCGAGCGCACCTTCGCGTTCGCCGAAGCGGGCGCCGCGCTCGCGCACGTCGCCGCCGGCCACGTGGCGGGCAAGGTGGTCGTCCTCGCGGAGTGACCGGGCCGCGGCATCCACGTCCCCATTCCCAGGCCGTGGACAGCGACCGTGAGACAATGGACGAGGCGTGCCCGGTTGATGGCTTCTCCAGCTCCGCCGGGCCTCTGGACAGCGTCCGCCGCGCCTCTACAGGAGCAAGATGTCCACGCAGAACACCGCGCCCGCCACCGCCCCCGACGCCGGGGTCGCCTCCGGCCGGATCCAGCAGATCCGCCGCTACCTGATGTGCCGCCCCGAGCACTTCACGGTCAGCTACACCATCAATCCGTGGATGGAGCCGGCGAACCCCACCGACACCGCCCTCGCGGTGCGCCAGTGGCAGGCGCTCTACGACACCTATGTCGCGCTCGGCCACGAGGTTCACCTCATCGACCCGATCGAGGGCCTGCCCGACATGGTCTACACGGCCAACGGCGGCTTCGTCATCGACAACGTCGCGTACGGCGCGAAGTTCCGTTTCCAGGAGCGCGTGCCCGAGGGGCCCGCGTTCATGGACTGGTTCCGTGACAACGGCTTCGAGGTCGCGGAGCCCGTCGAGGTCAACGAGGGCGAGGGCGACTTCCTGCTCGTCGGCGACACGATCCTCGCCGGGACCGGCTTCCGCTCGACCGGCGACAGCCATCGCGAGCTCGGCGACGTGTTCGGCAAGGAGGTCGTGAGCCTCACCCTCGTCGACCCGCGGTTCTATCACCTCGACACCGCCATCTCGGTGCTCGATCCGGTGCAGGGCCCGGGCGGCGTCGAGAAGGCGAACATCGCGTACCTCGAGCACGCGTTCGACGAGCGCAGCCAGGCGATCCTCGCCGAGCGCTACCCCGACGCGATCCGCGTCGCGGACGCCGACGGCGCCGTGTTCGGCCTCAACTCGGCCAGCGACGGCCTGAACGTCATCATCTCGCCGCGCGCGACGGGCTTCGAGGCGCAGTTGCGCGAGCGCGGCTACAATCCCGTGCTCGTCGACCTGTCCGAGCTGCTGCTCGGCGGCGGCGGCATCAAGTGCTGCACGCTCGAGCTGCGACGCTGAGCGATCACCGAAGAGGAGACATCATGACCGCCGCCTCCACCTCCCTCGACGCCGCGATGGGCCAGATCATCGCCGCCGAACAAGAGCACGTCGCCCACAACTACCACCCGCTGCCGGTCGTGATCTCGCGCGGCGAGGGGGCGTGGGTGACCGATGTCGAGGGCAAGCGCTACCTCGACCTGCTCTCGGCCTACTCGGCCCTCAACTTCGGGCACGGGCACCCGGCGATCCTCGCCGCCGCGCAGGAGCAGCTGAACCGCCTCACGCTCACGAGCCGCGCGTACCACAACGACCGCCTCGGCCCCTTCGCCGCCGCGCTCGCCGAGCTCTGCGGCAAGGACCTCGTGCTGCCGATGAACACCGGCGCCGAGGCCGTCGAGACCGGCATAAAGGTCGCCCGCGCGTGGGGCTACCGGGTGAAGGGCGTGGCTCCGGACGCGGCGAAGATCGTCGTCGCGCACGGCAACTTCCATGGACGCACCACCACGATCGTCGGCTTCAGCGACGACCCGCAGGCGCGTGACGGCTTCGGCCCGTTCACGCCGGGGTTCATCTCGGTGCCGTTCGGCGACGCCGCGGTGATCGACGCCGCGATCACGGCCGACACCGTCGCCGTGCTCATCGAGCCGATCCAGGGCGAGGCCGGCGTCGTGCTCCCTCCCGAGGGCTACCTCAAGAAGGTGCGCGAGATCTGCACCCGCCGCGGCGTGCTGTTCATCGCCGACGAGATCCAGTCCGGCCTCGGCCGCGTGGGCGAGACGTTCGCGTGCGACCGCGAAGGCGTCGTGCCCGACGTGTACCTCCTCGGCAAGGCGCTGGGCGGCGGCATCCTTCCGCTCTCGGCCGTCGTCGCCGACAGCGACATCCTCGGCGTCATCAAGCCGGGCGAGCACGGCTCGACGTTCGGCGGCAATCCGCTGGCCGCGGCCGTGGGACTGCGGGTCGTCGAGATGCTGCAGACCGGCGAGTTCCAGCGGCGCGCGAAGCTCCTCGGCGAGCACCTCGAGGCGAAGCTCACGGAGCTCGTCGGCCACGGCGTCACGGCGGTGCGCGTCGCCGGCCTCTGGGCGGGCGTCGACATCGACCCCGAGGTGGGCACCGGCCGCGAGGTCGCCGAGCGCCTCATCGCGCGCGGCGTGCTCGTGAAGGACACGCACGGCCAGACCATCCGCATCGCGCCGCCGCTCGTCGTGCGCGCGACCGAGCTGGACTGGGCGGTCGAGCAGCTGAGGTTCGTGCTCGCGAGCTGACGCGGCTCAGGCCACGTCGATGTTGAGCTGCTGCCATCCCGTCGCGCCGTCGGGGGCGGGGAACGCGTCGGTCTCGGTCTGACGCTCGCCGTTCGCGTTGGTGGCGCGGCAGCGGATCGCGTGCGAGCCGCGCTCGGCCGTCCACGGGATCGACCACTGCACCCACGTGTCGTCCGAGATGGCAGAGGCGAGGGCGGCCTCGCGCCACGGGCCGTCGTCTACCTGCACCTCCACCTTCTGGATGCCGACGTGCTGCTGCCAGGCGACGCCCGCGATCATGGTGTCGCCGGCGCTCAGACCCTGGCCGCGACGCGGGAGGTCGATGCGTGACTGCAGCTTGATCGGGCCCTTCGCCGACCATCCGCGCGTCGTCCAGTAGGCGGTGGCCTCGTCGAACCGCGTCACCTCGAGCTCGGTGACCCACTTGGTCGCCGACACGTAGCCGTAGAGCCCCGGCACGACCATGCGCACCGGGAACCCGTGCTCTGCCGGGAGCGGTTCGTCGTTCATCCCGACAGCGAGGATCGCGTTGCGGGTCTCCTCCTGCAGCACCTCGAGCGGCGTGCTCGCCGTGAACCCGTCGATCGACCGCGACAGCACCATGTCGGCGTCGGCCGTCGGCCGCGCGCGCTCGAGCAGGTGGCGGATCGGGTAGCCGAGCCATTTCGCGTTGCCGATGAGGTCGCCGCCGACGGGGTTCGAGACGCACGCGAGGGTCGTCCAACTCTCCTCGAGGGGGAGGGCGAGCAGTTCGTCCCACCCGATCTCGATCTCGTTCTCGACGAGGCCGTGGATCCGCAGACTCCAGGTCGCCGGATCGACCTGCGGCACGACGAGAGCCGTGTCGATGCGGTAGAAGCTCGCGTTCGGGGTCACGACCGAGGTCATCCCGGTGAGGTCCAGCTGCGCGCCGGCAGGGACCGGCGGAGCACTCACGGCCGGAGCCGGCAGTCGCAGCGCCTGGCGTACGGCGGTCACCGTGCGGGAGCCTGCCTGCAGCGCCGTCCCCGCGATCGCCGCGATCACGCCCGCCGCTGCGGCGGCGCCCGCCCAGACGAGGAAGCGGCGGCGAGACGGCTCGTCGTCGCCGGGCGCGTCGGCGGTGCCTGCCTCGGCGGGCGCGGAGGACGAGGCATCCGTCGCTCTCGCCAGCCGCGTCAGCAGGCGGACCGCCGCCGCTGCGACGAGGCCCGCGGTGAGCGAGGGCAGCCAGGCGAGACCGGTCGAGCCGGCGCGGGTCATCGCGAGCACGGCGACGACCGCGCCGAGCGCCGCGAACACGGTGGCGCCGAACCAGGGCCGGCGCAGTTCCAGGATGCCGACCCCCGCCGACACGGCCAGCAGCACGACCGCGATCCCGGTGAGCAGGGCGAGCTTGTCGGCCGTGCCGAACAGCGAGATCGCCGCATCCTTCGCCCACGGTGGCGCGAGATCGATCAGCGTCCCGCCGACGACGGAGATCGGGCTCGACGACGGCGCGACCAGCGCCGCGACCAGCTCGCCGATACCGGCACCGAGGACGACGGATGCTGCGCCCGCGGCCGCGCCGGAGAGGGCCGAGGGCTTCGCGACGACACGCGTCGCGGCACCCGCCTCACGAGTCATAGCGGGAGCATACGTCCGATCGGCCGTGGACGGGCCAGGAGAACGGATCGGAAACACGAGCGCAACGAAGGCCGCATTAGGCTCTTCGCATGGGTGATCTGTTCGACGGCTACGGCTCCACGCTGGCGCCGCGCAAGACGCCCTCGGGGGTTCCCGCGTTCGACGAGATGTTCGGGAGCCCGGCCCACCCGGGAGCCCCGGCCGAGTCGCGCGAGGCCTACCGAGAGCTCTACCAGGCGCTCGCGCAGATGACCCAGGAGGAGCTGCGCGGCCGCACCGATTCGCTCGCGGACTCCTACCTCGCGCAGGGCGTGACCTTCGACTTCGCGGGTGAGGAACGGCCCTTCCCGCTGGATGCCGTGCCCCGCGTCATCACGTACGACGAGTGGTCGCGGATCGAGGCGGGTGTCAAGCAGCGCGTGCGCGCGCTCGAGGCGTTCCTCGACGACGCGTACGGACACCAGTTCTGCGTGCGCGACGAGGTGCTGCCCGCAGGTCTCATCGCGAGCTCGCAGTACTTCTACCGCCAGGCCGCGGGCATCCAGTCGGCCAACGGCGTGCGCATCCAGGTGTCGGGCATCGACCTGATCCGCGACGAGCACGGCGAGATGCGCGTGCTCGAAGACAACGTCCGCGTGCCGTCGGGCGTCAGCTACGTCATCTCGAACCGCCGCGTCATGGCGCAGACGCTGCCCGAGCTGTTCGTCTCGATGCGCGTGCGCCCCGTCGGCGACTACCCGAACAAGCTGCTCGCGGCGCTGCGGGCATCTGCGCCCGCAGGCATCGAGGACCCGAATGTCGTCGTGCTGACGCCCGGCGTCTACAACTCCGCGTACTTCGAGCACACGCTGCTCGCGCGCCTCATGGGCGTCGAGCTCGTCGAGGGCCGCGACCTCCTGTGCATCGGCGGCAAGGTCTTCATGCGCACGACGCGCGGCCCCAAGCGCGTCGACGTCATCTACCGTCGCGTCGACGACGACTTCCTCGACCCGCTGCAGTTCCGCGCGGACTCGATGCTCGGTGCCCCGGGACTCATGCTCGCGGCGCGCCTGGGCAACGTCACGATCGCGAACGCCGTGGGCAACGGCGTCGCCGACGACAAGCTGCTGTATACGTACGTGCCGGACCTCATCCGGTACTACCTGGCTGAGGAGCCCATCCTCAAGAACGTCGACACGTGGCGCCTCGAGGACCCGAATGCGCTCGAAGAGGTGCTCGACCGCCTCGACGAGCTCGTGGTGAAGCCGGTCGACGGCTCGGGCGGCAAGGGCCTGGTCGTGGGGCCCGACGCCTCGCCCGCCGAGCTCGAGAAGCTCCGCCAGAACCTGCTCGCCGACCCCCGCGGCTGGATCGCGCAGCCCGTCGTCATGCTGTCGACGATCCCCACGCTCGTGGAAGACGGGATGCGTCCGCGCCATGCGGATCTCCGCCCCTTCGCGGTCAACGACGGCGAGGACGTCTGGGTGCTCCCCGGCGGCCTCACCCGGGTCGCGCTGCCCGAAGGCCAGCTCGTCGTGAACTCGTCGCAGGGCGGCGGCTCGAAGGACACCTGGATCGTCGGCGGCTCGGCCCCGGCCCAGGTCGAGTACGGGCAGGGGGTCGCCGGGCTTGTCGCCGATCAGGCCGCGACGGTGACCGAGGCCATCCCGATCATCTACGACGCCCAGACCGAGCCCACGCACTCGCCGCAGGACCGCCCGCGCAGCCGCGTCGAGCAGCAGGAGCAACAGCAGCAGCAGGCGCAGCAGGACGGGGGTGCGTCGTGCTGAGCCGCATCGCCGAGTCGCTCTTCTGGATCGGGCGCTATATCGAGCGCTCGGACGGCACCGCCCGCATCCTCGACGTGCACCTGCAGCTCCTCCTCGAGGACCCGTGGATCGACGAGGACACGGCGTGCCGGTCGCTCCTCAGCGTCATGGGGTCGCTGCCGCCCGAGAGCGTCGACCAGGTGCGCCGCGAGGACGTGCTGTCGCGCCTCGCCGTCGACCGCATGAACCCGTCGAGCATCGCTTACGCCCTCACCGCGGCGCGTGAGAACGCGCGTCGCGCGCGCGAGATCGTCTCGACGGAGCTGTGGGAGACCCTCAACACGACGAACGCGCGCATGCCGCGACGCCTGCAGGCCGACCGCGTGCACGACTTCTTCCAGTGGGTGCGCGAGCGCTCGGCGCTGGCCGTCGGCATCGTCGACTCGTCGACGAGCCGCGACGAGGCGTGGCAGTTCTTCACGCTCGGCCGCAGCATCGAGCGGACCGACATGACCGCGCGCCTGCTCGCGACGAGGTCGCTGACAGAGGCATCCGGTCCGTCGTGGACCACCATCCTGCGCTCGTGCGGCGCGTACGAGGCGTACCTGCGCACGTACCGGGGCATGCCGAGCGCACGCAACGCCGCCGAGTTCCTGCTGCTCGACCGGCTCTTCCCGCGCTCGATCATCTACTCGATCCAGCGTGCCGAGGAGTGCATGAGCGCCATCGACCCCCGCGCCGACCGCGTGGGCCACTCCAACACGGTGCTGCGGGCCCTCGGCCAGATCCGCAACGACCTCGAGTACCGGCCGATCTCCGAGATCCTCAGCGAGCTGCCGACGCACATGGACCGCGTGCAGACCGTCACGCGCGAGGCATCCGAAGCCATCCGCGGCCGGTTCTTCCCGACGCAGGCAGAGCCCAGCTGGATCGGAGAGATCTCATGAAGCGCCTCCGGATCGAGCACCAGACCGGCTTCAGCTACCAGGGCGACGTGACCGCGTCGTACAACGAGGCGCGCATGCTGCCCGGCTCCACCGACAGCCAGTTCGTGCTCAACTCGTCGCTCGACATCGAGCCGTCGACCTCCGTCAACCAGTACGTCGACTACTTCGGCACGCGGGTCGCGGCGTTCGACGTGCTGTCGCCGCACTCGTCGCTCACGATCACGGCGCGCTCGCTGGTCGAGGTGCGTCCGCGCCCGCTCGAGCACATCGACATCACGTGGGACGGCCTCGCCCGCGAGGCGAGCCGCTCGCTCGAGACCGTCGAGCAGCTGTCGCAGACCCGGCGGACCAAGCCGCACGACGAGGTTGCCGAGCTCGCCCGGTCGATCGCGGCGCAGCACGACCACCCCGGCCGCGCCGCGCACGCGATCGCGGTCGCCATCGGCGACGCCGTCGAGTACATGCACGGCATCACCGGCGTGCACTCGACCGCCGCCGAGGCGTGGGAGGCCCGCAAGGGCGTCTGCCAGGACATGGCCCACATCGCGCTCGGCGCGCTGCGCGAGGTCGGCATCCCGGCGCGCTACGTGTCGGGCTACCTGCACCCGCGGCCGTCGGCCGAGGTCGGCGTCGCGGTGACCGGCGAGTCCCACGCGTGGATCGAATGGTTCGCGGGCCAGTGGCAGGGCTTCGACCCCACGAACAACATCGAGATCGGCGACCGCCACGTTCTCGTCGGCCGGGGCCGCGACTACGGCGACGTGCCGCCGCTGCGCGGCGTGTACGCGGGCCCGTTCAAGAGCAACCTGCACGTCAAGGTCACGATCACCCGCGAGGCGTAGCGAGCGGACGGATGCCGCGGCTCAGGCGGGTTCGACGGCTTCGGCCTCGACGCGCTCCTCGTCGCGCGGCCGTCCGCCCCCGAGCGAGAGCGTCGCCAGCAGGCCGACCGTGAGGAAGCCCGCGGCGGCGAAGCTGGCGTACTTCGTGCCCTCCGAGAACGCGGCCTTGGCGTCGTCGGCGAGCTGCGCGGTCTGCGGTGAGCCGGCGAGACCCGCGATCGCGCCGCCGGCGCTGTCGACGACGGCCGAGACGACCTGGTCGCGCTGTTCGGCGGGGATCCCGCGGTCGTCCAGCCTCGCCGTGAGGACCGCGGAGGTCGTCGAGAAGAGGATCGTGCCGAGGATCGCGATGCCGAGCGCCGCGCCGAGCTGGCGCGCCGTCGACTGGGTTCCCGAGGCCTGGCCGCCCTCGGCGGTCGGCACGTCGGCGAGCACGACGCCCGTGAGCTGCGCGGTCGCGAGCCCGACGCCGATTCCGTACACGAAGAGCGCGGGGACGAGGGGCACCCACGAGGCGTCGGGCGCGATGACGAACCCGACCGCCGCGATGCCGATGATCTCGGCCACGATCCCGACGCGCACGATCCACACCGGCGCGACGCGTCCGCTGAGGGCCCCCGCCAGCCCGCTCGCGGCGAAGGATCCGATGGCCAGGGCTAGGAGGATCAAGCCGGTCTGGACGGCTTCGAAGCCGAGCACGAACTGCAGCCAGAGCGGCAGCGCGAGGATCAGGCCGAACTCGCCGAGCGAGACCACCATCGCGGCGATGTTGCCGTTGCGGAACGAGGGGATGCGGAAGAGCCCGAACGCGATGACCGTCGGCTTGCCGGCCCGGCGACGGTGCAGGCCCCACCAGATGAACGCCACGACGCCGACGGCCGCGACGGCGAAGGCCACGGCGACGGGGGAGAGGTCCCAGGGCCAGGTCCAGTCGCCGATCGTGAACTGCTTGTCGGTGGTGAGCCAGCCGTAGGTGCGACCTTCGATCAGGCCGAAGACCAGGGTGCCGACGGTGATCACCGACAGCAGCGCTCCGACGACGTCGATCGACACGGCATCGCCGCGCGATTCGTCCACGGTCAGCAGCACTCCGACCACGATCGCGATGCCGAGCGGCACGTTGATGAGGAACGCCCAGTGCCACGAGAACTCGGTCGTCAGCCAGCCGCCGAGCAGCGGGCCGACCGCGGCCATGCCGCCGATCGTCGAGCCCCAGACGGCGAAGGCGATGGCCCGCTCGCGGCCGCGGAACGTCGCGTTCAAGAGCGACAGCGTGGTGGGCAGCATCATCGCCCCGCCGATGCCCTGGATGAAGCGCGCGGCGATGAGGAGCTCGCCCGTCGTCGCCATCGCTGCGCCGATCGACGCGAGGGTGAAGACGACCACGCCGATGAGCAGCATCCGTCGCCGTCCCCACCGGTCGGCGAGCGCACCGAAGACGAGCAGCAGCGACGCGAAGACGAGGGTGTACGCCTCCTGCACCCACTGCACCTCGCTGGACGTGATGCCCAGGTCGTCGACGATGGCCGGGATCGCGACGTTCACGATGGTGGAGTCGACGATGATGAGCGCGACGGCGACGCTGATGAACACCAGCCCCGCCCAGCGGCGGCGTGAACCCGAGGTCATATCGCTAGCTTATCTAGCGATCTCCCCCCGAGCCAGATTCTTCTCCCGTCAGGCGGGAGGATTGTCAGGGTCGAGCGTCTCGAGGGTGTCCTCCTCGACGGGGTTGTCGGCCTCGAGCTGCCCCTCGGTGGTCTCGTCGCCGCCGAGAGGGTTCTCGCCCGCGGGCGTGTCGTCTTCGGTTCGCCGTTCGTCCATGCCGGTCACGCTAGCGCGGGATGGATGCTGCGCCCCGGGGCTTGACGAGACCGCCAGGGACGCACCCCTTCGCCGCATGGTGCCGCCACGGGGTGGACGGCTCTCTCCCGGGCGCGCCGGGGTACCTTTGCCCTGAGGCATGCGCAGACGAGGAGAAGCATGACGGACGCCCCATCCCCGCGCCACACGACGATCGAAGACGTCGCGCGGACGGCCGGCGTCTCTCGTGCCGCCGTGTCGAAGGTGCTGCGCAACGCGTACGGCGTGAGCGACGGAATGCGCGAGCGGGTGACGGCCGCGATGTCCGAGCTGAACTACCGTCCGCGGATCGCGGCACGGGCGATGCGCGGACGCACGTACACGCTCGGCATCGAGCTTCCGGATCTGGCGAACCACTTCTTCGCGCGGATCGTGCGCGGTGCCACGAGCGCCCTCGAAGGAACGCCGTACCAGCTCATCATCGCTCCCGCCGAAGCCGGGGCGCGGGAGGGCCTGCGCGCGCTCGAGGCGCTGGTGGACCGTCAGGTGGACGGAGTCATCGCCGTCTCGCCCCGCGTCGACGAAGCGGGGCTGGAGCGGATCTCCGGGTCTGTCCCTGTCGTGATGTTCGGGCGCCACGACACCTCCGACCGGTACGACGTGGTCGCGGGCGACGACGCCGCGGGGGCGCGTGCGGCCATGCGGCATCTGCTCGACCTCGGCCACCGCCGCATCGCGCACCTCACCCTGCACGAGGCAGGTGCCTTCGAGCCGTTTCCGCACGGCGCGCGCCTGCGTGAGTACGAGGGTGCCATGGTGGCCGCCGGGCTCGGCGATCACGCGGCGGTCTGGCGCACCGACGAGGGCGAGGGGCCGTCCTCGGAGGTCGTGCGCCGCATGCTCGCGGACGGGACGACGGCGACCGCCGTGTTCGCGGCCCACGACGAACTCGCCTTCGGCGCGATGCGCGCGGCGGAGGAGGTGGGGGTGCCGCTCGCCGTGGTCGGGTACGACGACGTTCCCATGGCCTCTCATCCCGCGCTCGGGCTCACGACCGTCCACCAGCCCGGTGAAGCGATGGGCGCGCGTGCCGTCGAGATGCTGCTGGAGCGCATCGCCGGGCGCACCGAGGCGATGCACGAGATCTTCGAGATCGAGCTGAAGGTGCGCACCTCCACGCGCGCTCCTTCGAGCTGAGGGGATCAGCGCGCCGCGACCACCGTGTTGTCGAGCTCGTCCAGGTCGACGCCGGGGCGCTCGGCCTGGTTCGTCAGCAGCACGAAGGCGACCCCGGCAGTCGGGTGCACCCAGAACTCGGTTCCCGCCCAGCCGCCGTGGCCGAACACATCGCGGTCGATCAGCCCCGGCGCGCGCGTGCGCAAGTTGAACGTGAAGCCCCAGTCCTGGCCGCGCTCGGCGACGTACGGCTCGAGTCGGGGGAGCCCCACGGTGAGCGGCCGGCGCATCATCGCCAGCGTCGCCGGCTGCACGACGCCGCCGGTCTCGCCCTGCCCGATCCGCAGCAGCGCCGAGCCGAGCGCGAGCAGGTCGCCGGCGGTGCCGATCATTCCGGCACCCGGATTGCGGTGGCTCGCGAAGCCCGCCATGTCGAGGCCGAGGCGCTCGGCATCGACGACGGTGTGCGGGTCGGCGGCCGGATCGAGCGTGAAGCCCGCCGCGCCGAGCGCGGGCGCCCACGCCGAGATGTCGGCATCCCATTCGCGTCCGGCGGTGTGCCGCACGAGCGCGGCGATGCCGTCGAAGGCCACCGTCGAGTAGCGCGAGGCGGCGCCGGCGGCGAAGTCGCGGCCCGGCGCGAGCAGCGCGGCCCGCAGCCCGCCCGCGGGATCGAGCGACGGCTCGGGGATGCCCGCGGTGTGGCTCACGAGGTGCCGCAGGCGCACCACGTCGTCGCGAGAGCCGCCGAACTCGGGCACCGCGGCGCGGAGCGGCGTCTCGGTCGTCAGCAGCCCGCGCTCGATGGCGCGCGCTGCCGTGAGGCCGGTGAGCACCTTCGTGATCGAGAACAGCCAGTACGGGTCCTCGACGCGCGCCGCGCGCCCGTTCGTCGCGCCGAACGCGTCGAGCGCGACGACGCCGTCCGCGGTCGCGACGCCCAGCACGGCGCTGGGCAGGCGCCCCGCCGCGACGTGGCGTCGGGCCCAGTCGAATGCGGCCGCGTAGCCGGTCACGACCGCGGTTCGTAACGCTCGGGGGAGACGGATGCCGCGACCACGAGCCGCAGGTCCTCGAGGGTCGCGTCGGGCCCGAACCAGCCGTGCGCACGCGCCTGCACGAGCACGTTGCCGAGCGCCGTCGCCTCGACGGGACCCGCGAGCACGGGAAGCCCCGACCGGTCGGCCGTCGCCTGGCACAGCAGGCGGTTGAGCGCGCCGCCGCCCACGATGTGGATCACGTCGATGTCGCGGTCGGTGAGACGGCCGGCTGTCGCGACCGCATCGGCGAACGCCTGCGCGATCGACTCGACGATCGTCCGGGCGAACGCCTCGCGCGTCGCGGGCACCGTGGCGCCCGACTCGCCGAGCACTGCCGCGATGCGGGCGGGCATGTCGCCCGGCGCCGACAGTCGCGCGTCGTTCGCGTCGAACAGCGGGATCTCGCCGGAGACCTGCGCCGCAGCATCCAGCAATCCCGGAAGATCGATCGCCGCGCCGTCCTCGGCCTCCCACGTGCGCACGGCCTCGCTGAGCAGCCACAGGCCCGTGACGTTGTGCAGGAACCGCACGCGCCCGTCGACGCCGCCCTCGTTCGTGAAGTTCGCCTCGCGGGCCGCGTCGCTGACGACGGGCGCGTCGAGCTCGACGCCGACCAGGCCCCACGTGCCGCAAGAGATGTACGCCGCGTCGGGAGTGCTGAGCGGCACCGCGACGACGGCCGAGGCCGTGTCGTGCGAGCCGACCGCGACCACCTCGAGCGCAGCGCCGATGCGCTCGCGCGCCTCGCCGTGGAGCGTGCCGACCTCGTGGCCCGGATCGATGAGGGGAGGCAGGACGGATGCTGCGATCCCGAGCCGCGCCGCGAGCTCGAGGTCCCACTCGCCGGTGCGGACGTCGACGAGACCCGTGGTCGAGGCGTTCGTGCGCTCGGCGAACCGGGCGCCGGTCAGGAGGAATGCGACCAGGTCCGGGATGAGAAGCGTCACATCGGCGTCTGCCAGGCGCTGCTCGACGGCGTACTGGTACAGCGTGTTGAACGGCAGGAACTGCAGGCCGTTGCGGCGGTACAGCTCCTCGAACGAGGTCTCGCCGTGCACGAGCTCGACGCCGCGCGCGGTGCGCTCGTCGCGGTAGTGGAACGGCTCGTCGAGCAGCTCCCCGGCGCTCACGAGGCCGTAGTCCACGGCCCACGAGTCGATGCCGATGCTCGCGATGCCGGGCTCACGGCGCAGCCCCTCGGTGAGGCCCTCCACGATGTGGCGGTAGAGCGCGGTGAAGTCCCAGTGCAGGTCGCCGTCGGCGCCGGGCACGGGTCCGTTCGGGAATCGCGACACCTGCTCGAGGCGCAGCATCCCGTCGTCCACGTAGCCGAGCATCACGCGCCCGCTGGTCGCGCCGAGGTCGACGGCGGCGACGACGCCGCCCCGCGGGGCGGCGTCGTCGGTGATCGGGTCCGTCATCGCAGGAACGCGGCGGCGACGCCGGAGTCGACGGGGATGTGGAGGCCGGTGGTGCGGGTGAGCTCGGGGCCGGTGAGCACGTACACCGCGTCGGCGACGTTCTCGGGCACGACCTCGCGCTTGAGGATCGTGCGGTTCGCGTAGTACTGGCCCAGGTCCTCTTCCTTCACGCCGTAGGTCGCGGCGCGGTTGGCGCCCCAGCCGGCGGCGAAGATGCCCGAGCCGCGCACGACGCCGTCGGGGTTGATGCCGTTGACGCGCACGCCGTGCTCGCCGAGCTCGACCGCGAGGAGGCGCACCTGGTGGGCCTGGTCGGCCTTGGTCGCCGAGTACGCGATGTTGTTCGGGCCGGCGAAGACGGAGTTCTTCGACGAGATGTAGATGACGTCGCCGCCGAGCTTCTGGTCGATGAGGATCTTCGCGGCGGCCTTCGACACCAGGAACGAGCCCTTGGCCATGACGTCGTGCTGCAGGTCCCAGTCCTTCTCGGTGGTCTCGAGCAGCGGCTTCGACAGCGACAGGCCGGCGTTGTTGACGACGAGGTCGACCCCGCCGAACGCGAGCACGGCGGCGTCGAACGCGGCCTGGATCGCGTCGGCGTCGGCGACGTTCGCGGCCACGCCGATCGCGACGTCGGTGTTACCCAGCTCGGCCGCGGCGGCCTGTGCCTTCTCGAGGTCGAGGTCGGCGACGATCACGCACGCGCCCTCGGCGGCGAGGCGGGTCGCGATGGCCTTGCCGATGCCGGATGCTGCGCCCGTGACCAGTGCGATACGGCCCTGGTGGGTCTTGGGCTTCGGCATGCGCTGCAGCTTCGCCTCTTCGAGGGCCCAGTACTCGATGCGGAACTTCTCGGCGTCGGAGATGGGCGTGTAGGTCGAGAGCGACTCGGCGCCGCGCATCACGTTGATGGCGTTGACGTAGAACTCGCCGGCGACGCGGGCGGTCTGCTTGTTCGCGCCGTACGAGAACATGCCGACGCCGGGGATGAGCACGATGAGCGGGTCGGCGCCGCGGATCGCGGGGCTCTCGGCGGTCGCGTGCGCGTCGTAGTACGCCTGGTAGTCGGCGCGGTACTCCTCGTGCAGCTCCTTGAGGCGCGCGATGGAGTCCTCGACGGACGCGTCGGCGGGGAGGTCGAGGATGAGCGGCTTGACCTTGGTGCGCAGGAAGTGGTCGGGGCAGCTGGTGCCGAGCGCGGCGAGCTCGGGAGCGCGCTCCGAGGCGAGGAAGTCGGTGACGACCGCGGCGTCGGTGAAGTGGCCGACCATGGGCTTGTCCGCCGACGCGAGACCGCGGATCGTGGCCGCGAGGGCGGCGGCCTTGGCGCGACGCTCATCCTCCGGAAGCGCCTCGAAGCCGGCGCGCACGCCGCCGAACGGGTCGGCCTTGCCGTTGGCGTCGATGTAGGCCTGGGCGGTCTCGATGATCCAGAGCGAGTTCTTCTCGGCCTCGTCGGAGGTGTCGCCCCACGCGGTGATGCCGTGGCCGCCGAGGATCGTGCCGATCGCCTGCGGGTTCTTCTCCTTGATGGCCGCGATGTCGAGGCCCAGCTGGAAGCCGGGGCGGCGCCACGGCACCCACACGACCTTGTCGCCGAAGATCTTCGCGGTCAGCTCCTCGCCGTCGGCAGCGGTCGCGATCGCGATGCCCGAGTCGGGGTGCAGGTGGTCGACGTGCGCGGCGTCGACGAGGCCGTGCATCGCGGTGTCGATCGACGGGGCCGCGCCGCCCTTGCCGTGCAGGCAGTAGTCGAACGCGGCGACCATCTCGTCCTCGCGCTCGACGCCGGGGTAGACGTTCACGAGGGCGCGCATGCGGTCCAGGCGCAGCACCGCGAGGCCCTGCTCCTTGAGGGTGCCCAGGTCGCCGCCCGAGCCCTTCACCCACAGCAGCTCGACGGGCTCACCGGTGACCGGGTCGGTCTCGGTGCCCTTGGCGGACGTGTTGCCGCCCGCGTAGTTGGTGTTCTTCGGGTCGGCGCCGAGGCGGTTCGACCGCGTGATCAGGTCGGTGACAGCCGGGTTGGTCATGATGCGTTCCTTCTGATGTGGCTGGGGCGCTCAGGCGAGCGAAGCGGTGACGGGCTGGGGGTGGCTGGCGGGAAGCGCGGCGAGGCGGGTCGCGAACCGCTGGATGGTGACGGGTGCTGCGGCCTCATGCGGACGGTTCAGATGGCCGTGCTCGGTGCCGGGCTCGGTGACCACCTCGATCGGGCGGCCTGCGGCGCGGAGCGTCTCGGCGAACGCCTCGCCCGAGACGCGGAGCTCGTCGACGTCGCCGTTGACCATGAGGGTCGGCGGGAACTGCACGAGGTCGGCGGGGCGTGCGAGCCCCGGGATCGCGGCGATCGGTGCATGCTCGACGGAACCGCCGAGGTAGTTCTCGTACATGCCGCGCACGAGGTCGGCGCCGAAGCGGTCGGCGCCGGGCTGCGCGTCGAGCGCGGCGCGCAGCGCCGCATCGGGTGCGGGCTGCACGGCGAGCAGCGTCGGGTAGGCGAGCAGCACGAGCGCGGGAAGCGCCGCGCGGCGCTCGATGAGCCGCAGCGTCGCGCCCGCGGCGAGGTTGCCGCCGGCGCTGGTGCCGCCGATCGCGAGGCGGTCGGGATCGACGCGGAGGCGCCCGGCGTTGCCGACGAGCCACGCCCAGGCCGCGAGCATGTCGTCGGATGCGGCGGGGTAGTGGTGTCCGGCGACGGCCGGGGCCGCAGCATCCATCCCCACGCCCCCTCCACGCGCCGCTGGCGCGTCGCGCGGAGCCTCTGGGCGCGTGGGCCCACCTCGCAAAGCAGGTCCGTCCGGCACTGCAGGAGAGGGTGCGAGGCGGTAGTCGACCGACACGACGGTCGTGCCGCGCGAGGCGAGCTCTGAGGCGACCCAGTCGGACTCGGGCATGTCGAGGTCGCCGAACGCGAAGGCGCCGCCGTGCGCCCACACGAGTCCGGTGCCGTTCGGCTCGCGCGCCGGGTAGACGCGTACGAGTCCGTCGGCGGCGGAGTACGGCTCACTCATGTCGGTCCTTCGGAGGGAAGTGGTGCACCGGGGGCGCGGTGTTCCGCGCCCCCGGTGAGTCGGGTTACGCGCCCCAGCCGGCCTGCGTGCCGCCCACGCGGTCCGCAGCGATCTTCTGCTGGTAGCCGGATGCCGCGTATGCGGCCATCGGGTCGGCGGCGAGTCCGCGCGACTCGCGCCACTCGGCCAGCGCCGGGCGCACGTCGGTGTAGAACGCGTCCATGAACACGGCGTTCGCGGCGAGGACGTCGTTCGCCTGCTGCGCGGCGGCGAGCGCGTCGCGGTCGACGAGGAGCGCGCGGGCCGTCATCTCCTGGACGTTGAGCACCGAGCGGATCTGCCCGGGGATCTTGTCCTCGACGTTGTGGCACTGGTCGAGCATGAACGCCACGTCGGGGTTGTTGAGACCGCCGCCGCGCACCACCTCGAAGATGATGCGGAACAGCTGGAACGGGTCGGCCGCGCCCACGATGAGGTCGTCGTCGGCGTAGAAGCGCGAGTTGAAGTCGAACGAGCCGAGCTTCCCGAGGCGCAGCAGCTGCATGACGATGAACTCGATGTTGGTGCCCGGCGCGTGGTGGCCGGTGTCGAGGCAGACCATCGCCTTGTCGCCGAGCGAGGCGACCTGGGCGTAGGAGGTGCCCCAGTCCGGAACGTCGGTGTGGTAGAACGCCGGCTCGAAGAACTTGTACTCGAGCACGAGGCGCTGCTCCTCGCCGAGCCGGTCGTAGATCTTCTGCAGCGAGTCCTGCAGGCGGTCCTGACGGGCGCGGATGTCAGCCTGCCCCGGGTAGTTCGAGCCCTCGGCGAGCCAGATCTTGAGGTCGCGCGAGCCGGTCGCATCCATGATGTCGATGCACTCGAGGTGGTGGTCGATCGCCTTGTTGCGGATGCGGTCGTCGTGGTGCGTGAGCGCCCCGAACTTGTAGTCCTCGTCCTGGAAGGTGTTCGAGTTGATGGTGCCGAGCTCGACGCCGAGGTCCTCCGCGTGGCGGCGCAGGTCGGAGTAGTCGTCGACCTTGTCCCACGGGATGTGCAGGGCCACGCTCGGCGCGAGCTTCGTGTAGGCGTTGACCTGCGCGGCATCCGCGATCTTCTCGTACGGGTCGCGCGGTGTGCCGGGCGTCGTGAACACGCGGAAGCGCGTGCCGGAGTTGCCGAACGCCCAGCTGGGCAGCTCGATGCCCTGGCCTTCGAGAGCGGACTGGATGTCGGGTGACAGCGTCGTCATGATGCGGTGCCTTCTTCGGTGGTGTCGGTCGCCGCGCCCCGGGCGGCGGCGAGTTGGTCGTGCAGGTTGAAGATCTCGGTGAGCGGGGTGGCCGCCTGGTCGGGCCGGCCCTCGAGGCCGACGAAGAACCGGCCCATCTCCGCCTCCCAGCGCGCGGCGACCTCGGAGCCGGCGAGGTAGGCCTGTGCGGCCTCGTCATCATCGGTCTCGTAGTAGCCGATCAGGCGTCCGCCTTCGCCCAGGAAGAGCGAGTAGTTGCGGCGACCCGAGGCGGCGATCTCGGCGAGCATCTCGGGCCACACCGGCGTGTGGCGGGCGATGTACTCGTCCAGCAGTTCGGGTCGCACCGTCAGCTGGAAGCAGACGCGCTTCGTCGCGGTCGCGCTGGTCATGGGTGGGACGCCTCTCGGGTGGGCGGCGATGTCGGCTGCGACACCGCCGGTGCGATGAATCGTTTCAACGATAGACGGCGAGTCTGCTTTCCGCAAGCGGGAGAGCGCTTTCCGTTGAATCGGACGCCGTGCGCAACGATGTGTCGATAGCGTGAGAGCCGATTCGACGCGAGGGAGCACGGATGGAGCATCAGGAGCGGGCGCTGGCCGCCTATGTGGAGTCGGTGCGGGAGCAGCCCGGGGCTCTGGGAGTGGTGCTCGTCGGATCGGTCGCCCAGGGCAGGGAACGCGAGGACTCCGACGTCGACGTGTATCTCGTCGTCGACGAGCAGCGCTTCGCGGACGAGACCGCGCAGGGGCGCTTCGCCTGGGTCGAACGACGCGACCTCGACTACCCCGGCTCGTACATCGACATCAAGCTCGTGAGCCCGTCGTATCTCGCCACGGCCGTCGAGAAGGCCGACGACCCGACGCGGGCCTCCTTCCTCGGCGCCCGGGTGGCATGGAGCGTGGTCGCGGGCCTCGAGGAGACGATCGCCCGCATCGTCGAGCTCCCGGACGAGGTGTGGGACGACCGCGTGCGCTCGTTCGTCGCGCAGGCCCACCTGTACGGCGGCTACTTCCTGCGCCAGGCGGTCGAGCGTGGCGACGGATTCCTCCGCCGCCACGCCGGACTCCACCTGGCGCTGGCCGCCGCGCGCGCGGCGCTCGCAGCGAACCGTGTCATGCTTCCCGGCCCCAAGTACGTCTCGAAGCTGGTCGATGCCGTTCCGACGCCCGCCGGCTTCGTCGAGGCCTGGCGTCAGGTCGTCGACGAGCCCGGCATCGAGGTCGCGGACGAGCTGATGCGCATCCTCGACGAGTGGGTGGGGGACGGCCTCAGCCCCGACGAGGCGCTGTCGACGTTCATCCGCGACAACGAACTCGCCTGGCTCCGGGGGAGTGTCCCCGCGGAGTTCTGGTGACGCCAACGCCCATCACCCCTTGACCGCTCCGCTGGTCATGCCCGCGACGATCTGCCGATTGAAGAAGATGTACATGATGAGCGGCGGGATGGTCGTCAGCAGGATGTACATGAACAGCAGGTTGAACTGGCTCACGGTCTGGCTCTGGAAGTTGTAGAGGCCGAGCTGCACCGTGGGGTAGTCGTTGCCGGGCAGGAAGTACAGCGGGTTCTGGAAGTCGCTGAACACGAACACCGCCTGCACCACGATGACCGTGACGATCACGGGCTTGAGCAGCGGCAGCACCACCGTGAAGAACAGTCGCATCGGACCGGCGCCGTCGATGATCGCGGCCTCGTCGAGCTCACGGGGGATCGTGGCGACGAAGGCGCGGAACAGCAGCACGCAGAATGCCAGTCCGTACGTCGCCTCGATCAGGATCATGCCGGGGATCGTCTTGAACAGCCCGACGCCCTGCAGCACCCAGATCGTGGGAACGACCGCGGGGGGCACGATGAGCGCCGCGAGAACGGCGAAGTTGATGAACGGGTTGAGCTTCGTGCGCTTGCGCTGAAGGACGTATCCCACCATCGCGGCGAGGACGACCATGATGGCGCAGCTGAAGACGGTGATGACGGTCGACCAGAGGAAGGCCCACAGCACCTGGTAGTCGTTCTTCTCGATCACCTCGACGAGGTTCGGCCAGAACTGCCACTCGGTCGGGAGGCTGAACTGGACCAGGCCCGCTTCCTTCGAGTCCTTCGCGGACTGCAGGAACACGAACACGAAGGGCACGAGGAAGACCACGACGGAGACGATGATCGCGATGATGCCGACCAGGTACTTGCGCATCCATCGACGCGCCGTCATCGGGCGCCGGTCTTCCCGCGTGGCGCGGCCGCCGCGCAGCTTGCGGGCGTCGGCGGTGGTGAGGGTCTCGGTGACGGTCACAGCTCCGCCTCCCTTCTGTTGAGGAACCACGACACCGGCACCATCACCGCCGTGACGACGATGAACAGGATGACGTTGCCCGCGGTGGACAGGCCGAAGAAACCCGCCTGGTACTGCTTGTAGATGACGGAGGCGATCACGTCGCTGGAGAAGCCGGGGCCTCCCTTGGTCATCGCCCAGATCATCGCGAACTCCCGGAGCCCGCCGATGAGGGACAGGATGATGACGGTCGCGGTCGCGGGGCGCACCAGCGGCAGGGTGATGTTGCGGAAGATCGACCAGGCGCCCGCGCCATCCATGCGGGCGGCCTCGAAGTACTCGTGCGGGATGGCGACGATGCCTGCCATGAAGATCAGCGTGGCGATGCCGACGCCCTTCCAGATGTCGACGCCCGCGACGGTCAGCAGGGCGAGGCTCGGGTCGGTGTACCAGCCGGGCTCGGGGAGGTTGAAGAACCCGAGCACGTTGTTCACGACGCCGTGGAACGGATCGAGCAGCGCCTTGAAGGTCAGGCCGACGCCGATCGTGGAGACGAGGACCGGGAAGAACACGACGGCGCGCAGATAACCGCGACCGAGGATGGGCCCGGTCAGGAGCAGGGCGAGTGCCAGCCCCAGCACGACCTTCGACGCAGAGGTGACGAAGCCGTAGATGAAGGTGTTGATGAAGCCCTGGACGAGCTGAGGCTCCTGGAAGAACTGGACGAAGTTGTCGAAGCCGATGAACTCGACATTGAACAGTGTCCAGCGGGTCAGTGAGAAGTAGAACGACGCGAACGTCGGCACCGCGAAGAACACGAGGAACAGCACGGCGGCGGGGATGTAGAACCAGCTGGGATAGGGGCTTCGGATGCCCTTGCGCTTCTTCTGGCCGGAGGTGCCCTTGGTAGCGGGTGGGGCCGCTCCGGTCGGCGCGACTGCGGTCGTCATTTTCACTCCTTCGTGAAACGGGGCCGGCGGCGTGGCCGCCGGCCCCGGTCTTACCTGTTCTCAGTGAACCCGGTGCCTGATCACCAGCCCGGGAGACCCAGCTGCTGGGCCTGCTTCTTCACATCGTCGTCGTACTGCGCCGCGCCGTCCTCGGCGCCGGTGATGCCGGAGCCGACGGCGACGGTGATGTTCTCGAGGTTCGGTCCCTTGATGGGGGAGAGGAACTCGAGAGCGGACCCGGTGGCGCCGGAGTCGAAGTACGCCTGGATGTCGTTCACCAGGTCGGGCACGTCGCTGGGCAGCGTGCAGGCGCTGGTGACGTACGGTCCGGCGATCGAGCCGCCCTCGTTCTGCACCTGGCAGCCCTCGTCGGAGTTGGCGAACGCCACGAACTTCTTGGCGGCGTCGAGCTTGTCGCCCTCGGTGGACTTGGCGATGTAGATGGCGTTCGGCTGCCACATCGTGATCGCGGTGTCGGCGGCGTCCGCTGCCGGCAGCGCGAACACGCCGATGTCGTTCACCAGGTCGGGGTTGTCCTGCTGGACCTGCGAGATGGTCGCCGACAGCATCGGGTACTGCGCGCCCGTGCCTTCCGCCAGAGCATTCATCGCCTGGGCGTTGGTCATCGAGGCGAAGTCCTCGTTGAGCAGGCCCTTCTCGAAGACCTCGGCGCCGTGGGTGAAGCCCGCCAGTGCCGGCTCCTCGACGTACTTGGCCTTCGGGTCGTTGGCGGTGTACTCCTCGGCCCAGTCGGGGTTGACCTTCGAGACGTTCGCGAAGTCGCCGAGGACGAACAGCTGGCTGGTCCAGGTGTCGCCGAAGGACTGCAGGATCGGGGCGACGCCGCCGCCGTCGGACTTGATCTTCTCGCTGTTCGCGATGAACTCGTCCCACGTCGTCGGGACCTCGAGGCCCAGCTTCTCGTAGACCTTCTTGTTGTAGAGCACCGCGCCGGCGAACGACGTGCCCCAGGGCGCGCCGTAGAGCCCGTTGTCGGTCGACACGACGGCCTTGAAGTCGTCGGTGAGGTCCTTGACCCAGTCCTCGTCGCTGAGGTTCACGAGCGTCTGGTCGGGGTTCAGCGCCTGCATGAGCGAGCCCGAGTTGTAGTGGAAGACGTCGTTCATCGAGTCCGTCGACAGCTTCGTCTTCATGAGGTTGTCGCCCTCGGTGCCGCCGGGCTGAGTCTCGAGCTTGACGGTGATGTCGGGGTTGGCCTTCTCGAATGCGGCGATGAGCGCCTTCGCCTGGTTGGTGTTGGCGTCGTCGCTCTGGGTGAGATAGCTGATCTCGACCTTGCCGTCGTTCGAACCGCCGCCGCCGCTGCACGCGGCCAGCGGCACGGCGAGTGCCACGATGCCCGCACTCGCGAGGAGCACTCTCCGGGTCGAAGAGCTCTTCATCTTTACCTCCTTGTAAAGCCGAGCGGATGGTCCGCCCACGCTGCCGGATTCCCTGGTGCTGCGTTGATCGACTCGCTGCCCACGTGGGCGTTGAAACCATTCAACCCTCGTAACGTACGTCGCATCCGTAGATCGGTCAACAGTGGATTCGAATCTTGCCCGTCACGATCGTGTAACGGTCTACACTTTGATTGACAACCAGCGTGAATCGTTTCACGATGGTCGAGCGGATCGGCGACGCGGCCGACCGCCGAAAGGACACAGCCATGACGGCTCTTCCCTCTCCCACCGCAGTCGATACCGCCGTGCGTGCGGTCGGACTGCGCTCCCAGCACGGCACGGGACTGCTCGGCGTGCCGCGCGCCGGGCTGCGCCTGAGCTGGCGCGCCGAGAGCGACGACCCCGATGCCCACCTCGTCGGCTATCAGGTGGCCGAAGGCGCTGAAGGAGCCGAGCCCACGCCTGCGGAGCCGGTCGCCGGCTCCCGGACGGTGGGCATCGCGGTCCCGGTCGAGCTCGCGGCCCGGGAGCGGCGCGCGTTCTCCGTGCGCGTCGCCACGCCGCGTGGGTGGAGTGCGTGGAGTGAGCCGCTGGTCGTCGAGGCCGGTGTCGACGGACCGGGGCTCGAGGCATCCGTGATCGGCGCCGACACCCCAGCCGACGGACCCGTGCCGCTGCTGCGGACCGAGTTCGTCCTCGACGAGGTGCCGACGACGGCCCGGCTGCGCCTGACCGCGCTCGGTCTCGTCGATGCGTGGATCAACGGCGTCCGCGCGACCGACGCCCTCCTCACGCCGGGGTGGACCTCGTACCAGGAGCGCATCCTCGTCGACACGCTCGACGTCACCGCGCTCCTTCGCGAAGGGACGAACGTCCTCGTCCTCGCTGTCGCCGACGGCTGGTACCGCGGCAGCTTCGGCTTCGCCCGCCGCCAGGCCATCTACGGCGACCGCACCGGCGCGCTCGCGCAGCTCGAGGCCGACGGCGAGATCATCGCGAAGACGGATGCCTCGTGGCAGGCCGGGTCCGGACCGCTCCGCAGTGCCAGCATCTACGACGGCACCGTGACGGACCTGCGCCTCGATGACCCCGCCGTGCACGAACCCGGGTTCGCGGGCGAGGGGTGGGTCGCGGCATCCGTCATCGCCTTCGACGCGACGCGATTCGAACCGCGCTCGGCGCCGCCGGTGCGCGTGGTGGCGGAGCTGCCGATGGCGCCCACGCCGCACGCCGGCCGCACGCGCCTGGACGGCGGGCAGAACCTGTCGGGCTGGGTGCGACTGGTGGTGCGCGGCCGTGCGGGCGATGTCGTCACGGTCCGCCACGCCGAGGTGCTCGAACCCTCGGGTGACCTGCACGTCAAGGCCCTGCGGTCGGCCAAGGCCACAGACGTCTACACGCTCGACCGCGACGGCCAGCACACGCTGGAGCCCGCGTTCACGTTCCACGGCTTCCGCTACGCCGACGTCGAGGGCGCCGAGGTCCTCTCGGCGACGGCGGTCGCGATCTCGAGCGATCTCGCGCCGCGGAGCGCCTTCTCGTCGTCGCACGAGGCGCTCGATCGATTCCACTCGAACGTCTTCTGGTCGCAGCGCGACAACTTCGTGTCGGTGCCCACCGACTGCCCGCAGCGCGATGAGCGACTCGGCTGGACCGGCGACGCGCAGGCGTTCGCGGCGACGGCGAATACGCTCATGGACACCGAGTCGTTCTGGATGTCATGGCTGCGCGATCTCGAGATCGACCAGACCGATGAGGGCGGCGTGCCCGCGGTCGTGCCCGACATCATCCGCCCGCAGGACATGCTCATGGGCGGCGTGCCCACCGAGAATATGGGCCGGGCCGGATGGGCGGATGCCGCCACCATCGTGCCGCTCGCGGTCTACGAGTCGTACGGCTCGACGGAGGTGCTCGCGCGTCAGCGCAGCAGCATGCGGCGCTGGGTGGAGCACCTGCGCCGCCGCGCCGGCGACGGCGTCGTGCTGCCGGGCGGCGACTTCCAGTTCGGCGACTGGCTCGACCCCGACGCCCCCGGCGAGCGGCCCTGGGAGGCCAAGGTCTCGAGCGAGTTCGTCGCGAACGCTTTCTACTCGTGGTCGGCACGCCTGCTCGCCCGCGCCGAGCGCATCCTGGGCGACGCCGAAAGCGCCGACGACTACGAGGCCCTCGCGGAGCGCGTCGGAGCCGCGAGCTTCGAACGCTGGGGCGAGGAGGCGATCCGCACGCAGAGCGGTGCGGCGATCGCCCTCGAATTCGCCCTGGCGCCGGCCGATCGCCGCACCGAGATCGCGGACGCGCTCGCCGAGAACGTGCGCCGCGAGAACGGCCGTATCGCGACCGGCTTCCTCGGCACACCCCTCGTGCTGTTCGCGCTGTCGAACTCGGGCCACCTCGACGAGGCGTACCTCATGCTGCTGCGTCGTGACGCCCCGTCATGGCTCTACCAGGTGGACCGCGGCGCGACGACGGTGTGGGAGCGCTGGGACGCCATCCTCCCCGACGGCAGCATCCACTCCGGTGCCATGGACGCGCTCCCCACCGAGGACGCCTCGGAAGAGGACACCGGCATGCTGTCGTTCAATCACTACGCGTACGGCGCGATGATCGACTGGGTGTACCGCACGGTGGCGGGCCTCGCGCCGGACGCCGCAGACCCCGGTTACCGCACCGTCCACGTGGCTCCCCGCCCGGCCGTAGGGCTCGAGCACGCCTCGGCGTCGCTCCAGACCCCGCAGGGGCGTCTCGCGATCGACTGGCGCGTCGACGGCGATGTCTTCGAGGCCGTCCTCGAGGTGCCCTTCGGCTCGCGTGCCGTGCTCGACCTCCCGGTCACCGCGGGCTCGGAGACGGCCGTCGACGGCGCTCCTGCCCCCACCGAGCTCGGCCACGGCACGCATCGCATCACGGTCACCGCGCCCGCTGTCGCGACCCCCGCCGCGGTCGTGCCGGCCTGACCGCAGCATCCGTCCACAGAACACCGAACCCCACACACCAGACCCCTTCAAGGAGTGCCATGAGCGGCCCCGTTCCCCACATCGTCGTCGACGCGCCGCACGGCAGCGACGTCGTCGCCTCGCCCGCGCCGGAGTTCGGATGGCGCACCGAGACCGCAGTGCCCGGCTGGCTGCAGGCCTCCGCAGAGATCGAGGTCACGCGCGGGGATGAGACGACGTCCCACCGCGTCGACGGCCGCGCCTCGACGCGCATCGCATGGCCGTTCCCCCCGCTCGGGCCGCGCGAAGAGGTCTCGCTGCGCGTGCGGGTCACGGGCGTCGACGGAGTCGAGGGCGAATGGAGCGCACTGCGCCGCGTCGTGGCCGGCTTCCTCGGCGAGGGGGAGTGGCAGGCCGCGACGATCGGCCTCGCCGCGCCCGCCGAGAACGCGCAGCCCGCGTACCTGCGCACCGAGTTCGACGTGACCGGCCCGGTCGCGCGCGCCACCCTCTATGCGACGGCGCTCGGCGTGTATCAGGTGGCGATCGACGGCGTCGATGTCGACGACCAGGTCATGAAGCCGGGCTGGACGCCGTACGCGCACCGCACCATCCATGAGACCACCGACGTCACGGGCCTGCTCGCCGAGGGGCGCAACGCGATCGGCGTGCGCCTCGCGGGTGCGTGGGCGACGGAGCGCTTCGGCTTCCGCGAGAACGCCCGGCCGCTCTACTCCCACCAGCCCCGCTTCGCCGGTCAGCTGCTCATCGAGTACGCCGACGGGTCGACCGAGTGGGTGCGGACGGATGCCTCGTGGCAGGCGTCCACCGGACCCCTCACAGCGAGCGGGCTCTATGCGGGTGAGGACTACGACGCCCGGCGGGCGCTCGTGGACTCCGAGGGGCGCGGCTTCTCGGAGGCCGGCTACACCGGCGAGGGCTGGACGCCGGTCGCCGCGTTCGACGCGCTGCGCACGCC
Organism: Microbacterium sp. NPDC056044; assembly: GCF_042267145.1. Classification (NCBI taxonomy): domain Bacteria; kingdom Bacillati; phylum Actinomycetota; class Actinomycetes; order Micrococcales; family Microbacteriaceae; genus Microbacterium; species Microbacterium sp. NPDC056044. The sequence goes on from NZ_JBHJWZ010000007.1 coordinate 192,805, forward strand.
CGAGGCCCGCGTCTCGCCGTTCGTGCGTCCCATCGAAGACCTCGCCGTGAGCGAGGTCATCACGACCCCGAGCGGCAGGACCGTCCTCGACTTCGGGCAGAACCTGGTCGGCCGCCTCCGGATCCGCGTGTCGGGTCCCGCGGGCACCGTGGTCACGCTGAAGCATGCCGAGGTGCTCGAGGACGGCGAGCTCGGCACGCGGCCGCTGCGCGCCGCCGCCGCGACCGACCACTACACGCTGTCGGGCGAGGGGGTCGAGGAATGGGAGCCGGAGTTCACCTTCCACGGGTTCCGCTACGCCGAGATCGAGGGGTGGCCCGGGGAGTTCGACCCCTCTGCCGTCACCGCGGTCGTCATCCACAGCGACATGCAGCGCACCGGCTGGTTCGAGGCATCCCATCCCCTCGTCAACCAGCTGCACGAGAACATCGTGTGGGGCCTGCGCGGCAACTTCCTCTACCTGCCGACCGACTGCCCGCAGCGCGATGAGCGCCTCGGCTGGACCGGCGACATCCAGGTGTTCGCGCCGACGGCGTCGTTCCTCTACGACGTGCGCGGGTTCCTCGACTCATGGCTGCGCGACCTCGCACTCGAGCAGGTCGACGGTGTCGTTCCCTTCGTGGTGCCGAACGCCCTCGGTGCGGCGCGCCCGGCCGCGGCGTGGGGCGATGCGGCGACCGTCGTGCCGTGGGTGCTGCACGAGCGCTACGCCGACGTCGCCACCATCGAGCGCCAGTACCCGAGCATGAAGGGCTGGGCGGACGTGCTGATCCGGCTGGCCGGGCCGCGCCGGCTGTGGGAGGGCATGTTCCAATTCGGCGACTGGCTCGACCCCGACGCGCCGCCGCACCTGCCCGCGAACGCGAAGACGGACGCCGACATCGTCGCGTCGGCATACCTCTTCCGATCGGCGGACGCCGTGGCCCGCGCTGCCGCACTCCTCGGAAAGGACGACGAGGCGCAGGAGTACGCGCGGATCGCGGAGGAGGTGCGCGCCGCGTTCCTCGCCGAGTACGTGACGCCCTCCGGACGCATGATGTCGGACGCGCAGACCGCATACGCGATGGCGATCGTGTTCGACATCGTCCCCGCCGACCAGCAGGAGGTGCTCGGTGCGCGGCTCGCCGAGCTCACGCGCCTGTCGGGCTATCGCATCAGCACCGGGTTCGTCGGCACGCCGATCATCCAGGACGCACTGACTCGCACCGGTAACCTCGAGACCGCGCGCCGCCTGCTGGTGCAGACCGAGAACCCGTCGTGGCTGTACCCCGTCACCATGGGCGCGACCACCATCTGGGAGCGGTGGGACTCGATGCTCCCCGACGGGTCGATCAACCCGGGCGAGATGACGTCGTTCAACCACTACGCGCTCGGCGCGGTCGGCGACTGGCTGCACAGGGTCGTGGCGGGTCTCGCGCCTGACGCGCCCGGCTACGAGCGGCTCCGCATCGCTCCGCGCCCGCTCGCCGAGTTCGACCACGCCTCGGCCGAGCACCTCACGCCGTACGGCACCGCCCGTGCGGGATGGTCGCGCAAGGACGGTGTCCTGCGCGTCGAGGCGACCGTGCCGCCGAACACGACGGCCGTCGTCGTGCTGCCCGACGGCCGCGAGCTCGAGGTCGGCTCGGGGACCCACGAGTGGGAGGTCGCCGAGCCCGCACGTGCGGCCGCCGCGTCGCGCATCGGCATGGACTCGACCCTCGCCGCCGTCATCGACGACCCCGAGGCGTACGAGGCCATCGGCGAGGTGCTCGAGGCCTCGAGCCCCGAGGCCGCGCACGGCTTCCGCACGCACACGAAGTGGTCGGACGCCCGCGAGCTCGGCGAGGCGCTCTTCATGCACGCCGGCCCCGAGACGCAGCAGGAGATCGCCGCGGCACTCGCCGCGCTGTCGGCCGAGCGCGAGGGATGACGGCGGATGCGTGAGCCCGATCGGGGTGCGAGGGAGACCGCTTGCCCCGTGCCCTACACTCGCGGGAAGCGGATCTGAACACTGGGGGTGTCATGGTGGTGAGCGTGCGCGATGTCGCGGCTGCGGCATCCGTCTCCGTCGGCACGGTCTCGAACGTCCTCAATCGTCCCGAGAAGGTGTCGCCCGCGACCGTCGAGCGCGTGACGCGGGCGATCGAGGAACTGGGCTTCGTGCGTAACGACGCCGCACGGCAGCTGAGAGCCGGTCGCAGCCGCAGCATCGCGCTGATCGTGCTCGACGCCGGCAACCCGTTCTTCGCCGAGGTCGCCCGAGGTGCGGAGGACCGCGCCGCCGAGGCCGGGATGAGCGTGCTGCTCGGCAACAGCGACGAACGCTCCGACCGTGAGGACGCGTACCTCGAACTCTTTCGCGAGCAGCGGGTGAACGGCGTGCTCGTCACGCCCGTCGACGGCGACCTCGCCGGGCTCGCCCGCCTGCACTCCGGCGGGGTGCCGGTGGTGCTCGTCGACCACGAGGACGCCGAGAGTGCGTTCGGATCGGTGTCGGTCGATGACGTCGAGGGCGGCTACCTCGCGGTGTCGCACCTGCTGTCGACCGGGCGCCGCCGCGTCGCGTTCATCGGCGGCCCCCGCACGATCCGTCAGGTCGCGGACCGTCTCGAGGGCGCGCGTCGCGCTGTCGCCGAGGTGGAGGGTGCGAGCATCGAGGTCGTCGAGATGTCGGCGCTGTCGGTGCTCCAGGGGCGCGAGGCGGGGGAACTCCTCCGCGGCCGCCCCGCTGCCGACCGGCCCGACGCGGTGTTCGCCGCGAACGACCTGCTCGCCGTCGGCGCCCTGCAGGCTTTCACGCTGATGGCCGACGTGCAGGTTCCGCGCGACATCGCGCTGATCGGCTACGACGACATCGACTTCGCGTCGGCGACGGTCGTGCCGCTCAGCTCGATCCGCCAGCCCGCGCACCTCATCGGCTACACCGCCGTCGACCTGCTCCTCAAGGACCTCGAAGAACCCGACGGCCACCACGAGCGCACCGTCCGGTTCCAGCCCGAGCTGGTCGTGCGGGAGTCCACGGGGGGCTGACGCCGGGTGCCGCGTTGCCCCGCCCCGCGGCTACGAAGGATCGGCGAATCGCCGGGCGATATCGCGGAACGACGGGTGCACCTCGCGGTAGCTGACCAGCCTGACGTCCAGCCCCGCATGCTCGATGATGCCGAGCGCGCGCACGATGGCGTCGTCGATCCACGCGTCATCGTTGCCGAACACGCCACCACCGACGCGGGTGAGCAGGACGGGCTCGTCGCGGCCGACCGCCGCGAGCAGCGTCGCCTCGTACGTCGCCTCCAGGATCAGCCGGGCGAACGCCTCCCAGGCCGACGCGCGGCCCGCCCCGTACGCGACCGGCAGCGCCGAGCAGAACGCCTGCGAGACGATGCGCCGAGGCCCTTCTCTCACATCGGTGACCTCGACATCGCGATGCAGGCCGATCGCGACGAGGCCCCGCAGCTCGTCGGCGTCGGCGCCGGACAGGCCGTCGACGGCGGCGAGTCCCTCCGGCGTGCAGAGCGCATAGCCGTTGCGCATGGTCCACAACGCGTCGACCGACGTGCTCAGCTTCTCGGCGAGCCTGCCGCCCACCCTGTCCAGCCCGTCGATCTGGCGGTCGCTCGTCTGCCCCCGCTCGCCGTCCACCTCGGCGAAGTAGTTGCGGTAGATCGTGGCGGCACCCGCGGCGATCGCACAGGCCGGGCCCTGGGTGTGGTCGTGCGCGTAGCGGGTGACGCCGTCCTCGGGAGTGATGCTCGGACCGGCCATCTCGAGCAGATTGAACTGCGACGCCACCTGGAACAGCGTGCCGGCGAGGTCGGGGTCGCTGTGCATGGCGCGGGCATCGCCGGTCACGCAGCGCACGGTCGTGCGTCCGCCGGTGGGGATGGTCGTACGCCGGCGCAAGTCGTCGAGCGTCGGAACCTCCAGCGCGCCGATGCCGTAGCGCCGGCCGTTGACGGACGAGACGAGTTCGCCGCCGTCGATGCGGAGCTTCTCGCGGGTGGCGTCGTAGCCCTCCTCGCGGAAGCCGGTGAGCGATTCGAACCAGTCCACGTCGCGTCCTCCTGCTCAGATGCCGTGGGTCAGCAGGTGTGAGCGACCCAACCTATCGCGCGGTGCGCAGACCCGCGTGAGGGGCCTGGTGCGAGGCGGGCCGACTTAGCCTGGAAGGACGCCGCTCCCGCCGAACCCGGAGGAATCATGGACCTCGCCGACCTTCTCGACGCGCTCAACGCCGGCCGCACCATCACGGGCGACTCGCCGCTGCACCGCGTCATGCATGAGACCAGCCAGGAGGCGCTGCGCATCACGGGCGAGCTCAACGGCGGGTACCACGAGCCGGCGCGGGTGCGCGAGCTGCTGTCGGCTCTCATCGGAAAGCCCGTCGACGAGACCGTCACGGTGTTCCCGCCGTTCTCGGCCGACTTCGGCAAGAACATCACGCTCGGCAAGCGCGTCTTCATCAACTCGGGCTGCAGGTTCCAGGACCAGGGCGGCATCGAGATCGGTGACGACTGCCTGATCGGCCACAACGCGGTGCTGGCGACCTTGAACCACGACATCGACCCCGCCCGCCGGGCCGACCTGATCCCGGCGCCGATCCGCATCGGCCGCAACGTCTGGATCGGCGCGAACGTCACGGTCCTGCCGGGTGTCACGATCGGCGACAACGCCGTGGTCGCGGCGGCCTCCGTCGTCACGAAGGACGTGCCGGCCGACACCGTCGTCGTGGGCTCTCCCGCTCGCGCGCGCCGCACCGTCACCGCCTGACGCGAACCGCCGATCGGTTCAGGACGCCGGAGGCGCCGGCCGCGTCGCCTCCTCGAGCAGCTCGAGCACGTGCCGGTAGTCCGCGCCCGTGGCCCGCGTCATGCCGAGCTCGCACGTGCGATTGCACGACGCGTGCGCGTCGGCGCCCAGCGCCCTCACCTCGGCGGCCTCGGCGGCCGTGGCGGAGGCGGTGAGCTCGGGATGCAGCATCCCGCGGTCTCCGGCGAAGCCGCAGCACGACCACGCGTCCGGCACGACCACCTCCCCGGCGACGGCTTCGGCCACGCGGCGCAGGGCCGGATCCAGGCCGAGCTGCGTCGACGAGCAGGTGGGGTGCAGTGCCAGGGTCCCGACGACCGGTGCGACCTCGCCCAGGCGGGGGAGCAGCACGCGTTCTGCGAAGGCGACGGCGTCTTCGACACGCGCGTCGACGCCGGCGTCGGCGAGCAGGTGGATGAAGCCCTCCGTGCAGCTCGAGGCATCCGTCACGATCGTGAGCTCGCCGCCGCGCGGCGCGTCCGTGAGCGACGCGGCCACCCTGCGGGCCATCACCTCGCGCCCGCCCGCGTAGCCCTTCGAGGTCCAGGGGGTGCTGCAGCACAGCGCGTCGACGCCGTCCGGCACTGCGAGACGCACGCCCGCCCGCTCGGCGAGTCGGCGGAACGCCTCGGTCACCCCCACCCCGTCGCCCGCAGGGCCGAACATGGCGTTGACGCAGGCAGGAAGGAAGACCGCGACCGGCGCCGACTCCTCGCCCGTGCCGACGGTCGCGCCGAGGCGCGAGCGCGCGCGCCCGCCGCGGGGGAGATCGTCCGAGTAGCGCGGCACGGTGTCGGCGCCGAGCACGGCGCGGCTGACGTCCGTCGCCGCGGTGACGAGGGTCGCGGGCAGCTTGTCGGCCACCGTGAGGCCGAGGCTCGCGACCCGCGTCGCCCCGCCCCACGCGCGCGCCGCGCCTTTCCACGCCGCGTTCGACAACGCGCCCGCGTCTTCGCGGCGCAGGCGCTTGACGAGGGCGCCGGTGTTGATCAGGACGGGGCACGCGGTCTGGCACATGCCGTCGACGGCGCACGTGTCGACGCCGGCGTAGTCGTAGTCGCGTTCCAGCTCGCTGACGAGCGCATGATCGCCGGATGCCTCGGCCCGGGCGATCGCGCGGCGCGTCACGATCCGCTGGCGGGGCGTGAGGGTGAGGTCCTTGCTCGGGCACACCGGCTCGCAGTAGCCGCACTCGACGCAGCGGTCGGCCTCCGCCTCGATCGGGTCCGCCAGCTTGATGTGGCGCAGATGCGCCTCGGGGTCGTCGTCGATGATGACGCCCGGGTTGAGGATCGCGGCCGGGTCGCACAGTCGCTTGAGCTCGCGCATGACGTCGTAGAGCTCGTCGCCGTACTGCCGTCGCACGTACGGGGCCATGACGCGGCCGGTGCCGTGCTCGGCCTTGAGGTTGCCGCCGGCGTCGAGCACGAGCTCGACCATGTCTTCCGTGAACGCGCGGTACCGCGCGAGCTGATCGGCCGACTCGAAGCGGTCCGTCAGCATGAAGTGGATGTTGCCGTCCTTCGCGTGCCCGAAGATGACGCTGTCGTCGTAGGAGTACCGCTCGAACAGCGCCTGCAGCGTCGCGCAGGTCGGCGCGAGCCGGTCCACGGGAACCACGACGTCTTCGAGCAGCGCCGTCGTGCCGCTCGGGCGCGCACCCGCGACCGAGGCGTAGAGGCCTTTGCGAAGCTTCCACGCGGCGGCGCGCGCGACCGGATCGGAGGAGAAGGATGCCGCGGCCTCGAGCGGCTGGGCCGCCAGCGTCTGCGCGCCTCGCGCGACGAGGTCGGCCAGTTCCTCGTCGTCGTGCGCGTGGAACTCCACGAGGAGCGCGGCCTGGTCGCGCACCGTGAGCCCGGTGATCTCGCGCGGAGCGCCGGCGAGCGACTGCCCGACCCGGAGCGATGTCGCATCCATGAGCTCGAGCGTCGCCGCCCCCGTCGCGACGAGCTCGGGGAGCGCGCGCGTCGCGGCCGCGAGATCGGGGAAGACCGTCAGCGCCGTGGCCATGCGCGGCAGGATCGGCACCGTGCGGTAGGTCGCCTCCGCGACGAATGCCAGAGTCCCCTCGCTGCCGACCACCAGGTGCGCGAGCAGCTGGGCCGGACTGTCGAAGTCGAGGAACGCGTTGACCGCGTACCCCATCGTGTTCTTCATCGCGAACTGACGGCGGATGATCTCGACCGACCGCGGGTTCGAGACCACGCGTTCGCGCAGCTGCATCAGGCGGTCGACGAGGTCTGGCTCGGCGGCCCGGAGCGCCGCGTCGGCATCGGCCGCGCCCGAGTCGACGACCGTGCCCGACGGCAGCACGAACACGAGCGACTCGAGCGTCTGGTAGGTGTTCTCGGTGATGCCGCAGGCCATGCCGCTGGAGTTGTTGTTGACGACGCCGCCGATCGTGCACGCGAGCTCGCTCGCCGGGTCGGGGCCGAGCCGGAACCCGTGGCGTGCGAGCCGCGTGTTGACCTGCCGCACCGTCGCGCCGGGCTGCACGCGCACGCGGCGCCCGCCGTCGAGCACGTCGATGCGGCGGAACCGCTGCCTTACGTCGACGAGCAGGCCGTCGGTGGACGCCTGGCCCGAGAGGCTCGTGCCGCCCGAGCGGAAGGTGAGCCGTGACCGGCTGCGACCGGCTTCGCGCATGACGCGGCCGACCTCGGCCGCATCGGCGGCGACCAGGACCGCCTCGGGGGTGAGCAGGAAGTGCGAGGCGTCGCTCGCGTACGCGACGCGGTCGATGGCGCGGGTCTTTAGGCGGGATGCCTCGGCCACGGCGTGCGTGATTGCCTCGGGGACGGCGGCGGGCGGCAGGGTCGCGGGGGCGGCGCTTCTTGCCATGGGGACTCCTCGCTGAGCTAGACTGCAATCACATTCAAGAGAGAATGGATATGCAAGCTCCTATGGACATGCAGACTAGCGGATCGCCCGCCGTGATCTCCACTGAGCCCGGCCTCTCCCGCGATGGCGTCGAGCGGTACTGGGAGAGCACCGCGCCGGGAGCCGGACGACGGATGCCGCGAGCCGACGCCGTCACCGACGCCCCGGTGCTGAGTCTCAACGGCGTGTGGCGCTTCCGGCTCTCGCCGACCGCCGCGGGAACCGGATCGGAGTGGATCGCCGACGACTTCGACGACGCGGGCTGGGATGCGATGCCCGTGCCGTCGCACTGGGTGCTCGAGGAGTTCACGCCGCTCGCGGGCGGCCCCGCGCGCCGCATGCTCGGCACCGACGAGGGGCCGCTCTACACGAACACCGCATACCCGATCCCGCTCGATCCGCCCCGCGTCCCGACCGAGAACCCGACCGGCGACTACCGGCTCGTCTTCGACGTGCCCGAGGCCTTCGGCCCGGCGGTGCTGCGCTTCCAGGGCGTCGACTCGTGCGCCAAGGTCTGGCTCAACGGCGAGGAGCTCGGCTGGTCGACCGGCAGCCGCCTGCCGTTCGAGTTCGACGCGCCCGTGCGCACGGGCCGCAACGTGCTCTGCGTGCGCGTGCACCGCTGGTCGGCGGGCACGTACCTCGAGGACCAGGACATGTGGTGGCTCCCCGGCATCTTCCGCGACGTCGAGCTCCTCGCGCGTCCCGAGGGGGCCATCGACGACCACTTCGTGCACGCCGACTACGACGCCGCGACGGGCATCGGCACGTTGCGGGTGGATGCCTCGACCGAGGCGGTCGTCGAGATCCCCGAGCTCGGCATCCGCACGCCGGCCGGCGAGACCGCGACGGTCGCCGTCGAGCCGTGGAGCGCGGAGCGGCCGCGCCTGTACCGCGGCACGCTGCGCTCGAGCGGCGAGACGGTCGAGCTCGCCGTCGGGTTCCGACACGTGGAGGTCGTCGACGGCGTGTTCACGGTGAACGGCCGACCCGTCACATTCCGCGGCGTCAATCGCCACGAGCACCACCCCGACTCCGGGCGCACGCTCGACCGCGACACGATGATCCGCGACATCGTGCTCATGAAGCGGGCGAACATCGACGCGGTGCGCACCAGCCACTACCCGCCGCATCCGGAGTTCCTTCGTCTGTGCGACGAGTACGGGCTGTGGGTGATCGTCGAGGCCGACCTCGAGACGCACGGCTTCATCTACGAGGGGTGGGCGCACAACCCGCCGGCGCTTCCCGAGTGGCGCGACGCCGTCATGGATCGCCTGCACCGCACGGTCGAGCCGCACAAGAACCACCCGAGCATCGTCGTCTGGTCGCTCGCCAACGAGAGCATGACCGGCGACGGCTTCGCCGAGATGCGCCGGTGGCTCGACGAGCGCGATCCGTCCCGCGCGGTGATCTACGAGCGCGACCCGAGCTACCGCGACTCGGACTTCTACTCGCTCATGTATCCGTCGCTCGAGCTGCTCGAGCAGATCGGCCGTCGCGAGGAGCCCCGCGGCGGGCGGCTGAGCATGCACGGCATGGTGTTCAACGAATCCGGGGGCGTCGCGCCGCTGCCGGAGGGCGTCACCGAGGCCGACGAGGAGCGTCGTCGGGGTCTCCCGTTCCTGCTCGTCGAGTACGCCCACGCGCAGGGCAACGGTCCCGGATCGCTGCAGGACTACTGGCGCATCATCCGCGCCCACGACCGCCTCTGCGGCGCCTTCGTGTGGGAGTGGATCGACCACGGATTCAACGCCGTGACCGACGACGGGGCGCCGTTCATCCTGCACGGCGACGACGTCGACTACGAGCCGCGCGGCGGCCGGTTCGGCCTGCACGGGCTGGTGTTCAGCGACCGCACGCCGACCCCGGGCCTCGTCGAATTGACGAAGGCGCACGAGACGATCGCGATCACGATGCGCGGCGACACTGTGCGCATCGCGAGCGACCGCCACAGCGCCGACACGCGTGACCTCGTGTTCCGCTGGTCGGTCGAGGCCGACGGCGACGTCGCCGCGGTCGGCACGCTGCCCGTTCCGGTGCTCGCGCCCGGGGACTCCGTCGAGGTGGAGATTCCGGATGCTGCGGCCACCGCCCTCGCCTCGGGTGCGGCGGACGTCGTGCTCACGGTCGAGGCGGCGCTCGCCGCGGACGAGCTGTGGGCCCCTGCCGGCCACGTCGTGGCCTGGAGTCCGCGCGTCCGCGCGCCCGGCGGCGACACCAATCCCCGCGGCGGCGTCGACGCCGCCGCCGAGAAACCGCGATCCGATCGAGACACCGCGCGTCACGCGGTTTCGCCGCAGGATCGTGGTTTCTCGCGGGCGACCGGCGAGCTCGCGGTCGGGGCGGGGGCGTTCGACCGGGCGACGGGGCGTCTGCTGCGGCTCGGTGACCTCGAGCTCGACGGCCCGGTGCTCGACCTGTATCGCGCGCCCACCGAGAACGACCACGGCCAGGGCGAGACGAACAACATCGCCGGCGTGTGGCGCAAGACGATGCTGCACCGGCTGCTGCACCGCGTCGACGAGGTCGACACAGGCGACGGGCGGCTCCGCGTGAGCGGGCGCACGGCCCCGCGCACGCACCCGCACGGCGTCGCCTGGACGATGACGTGGACCGCCGACGGCGACGGCCTCGTGCTCGAGGTCGACGCCGACTTCGTCGGGCCGTGGAGCGACACCCCGTACATGCATCGAGACATCCTCGTGCCACGCCTCGGGCTGCTGTTCGCACTGCCGGGTGCGGCGGAGCGTGTGACCTGGTTCGGCCGCGGCCCCGGCGAGACGTACGTCGACTCGTTCGAGGCCTCACGCGTCGGGCGGTTCGCCCGGTCGATCGACGATCTCCAGGTGCCCTACCCGGTGCCGCAGGAGAACGGCAACCACGTGCAGACCCGATGGCTCGAAGTCGCGGGCGCCGGCATCCCGTCCCTGCGGGTCGAGGGACGTCCCGAGTTCGACTTCACCGCCCGCCGCTGGACCTCGCACGACCTCGATCGCGCCGCCAAGCCGCATGACCTCGTCGATTCGGGTCGGGTCTGGCTCAACATCGATCACGCGCAGCAGGGCGTGGGCTCAGCATCCGTCGGTCCTGCTCTTCCCGAGCAGTACCGGATCCCGCGCGAGCGCACGACGTGGAGTGTGCGGCTCGAGGCCCGCTGACCAGGTGGCCGTCACCACCGTTACCGCAACCGGCCCCGGTCGGCGCCGTCAGCCCGCTCGGGTGTCGCGAGAAGGGCATTGAACTTCCGGTTCACACAGCCACCCACCCAGGGAGGGTGCACGCAGGCCGACCGCAGCACGCCGAGATGCTGTGTGAACCGGAAGTTCAATCGTGTTTTCGGCAGTTGCCGTCCCGGCGGCCTGCCCGGCCCGGCCCGGCGCGGCGCGGCCTGGCGCGGCGCGTTCGCGCCCAGCAGGCCGGCTCAGAAGCCGTGGGCGATAAGGGTCGCGCCGGCGCCGGCACCGGCGCGCAGCGCGCCGAGAGCCTCGCGCTCGTACTCGGGCACGCGGGCGGGGAGGGCGTCGACGGCGAACCAGGCGAGCTCGGCGCACTTGCGCGGCTCGAGGATCTCGGGCTCGCCGCTCCAGTCGTCGCACACGAAGAACCAGTCGACGCGCTGCTCGATCGGGTTGTCGGTGCCGTCCGTCCGCTGCATGACCGCGACCGGCGTCAGCGCGGCGGGCGACAGCGAGAGCCCGAGCTCTTCGCGCACCTCGCGGATCGCGGCGTCCACGGCGGTCTCGCCGAGCTCGACGTGTCCTGCGGCGCCGGCTGCCCAGCATCCATCCATGTATCCGGTGTTCTGACGCAGCTGCAGCAGCACCGCCCCGCCGCGCCGGAGGTAGACGTACGACGAGGGGACGACGGAGAAGCGGGTCACGGCGCCCCAACCTACCGTCAGCCGAGCGCGGCGACGTCGGTGAACAGGGCGTCCGCCCCCACCTGCCCGCCCTTGAGCAGCAGTTCGAGTCCGTCGATCGCGGGGTCGGCGGCGTGCGCCCGCAGCAGCACGACGTTGCCCCACGGGTTCGCGGCGATCGAGAGTGACTCCACACCGAGCAGGCGCGTGACGCGGCTGGACGTGTCGCCGCCGCACACGATCACGCGGCGTGCCGCGCCGTCGCGGGCGACGGTGGAGATGACGGATGCTGCGGCCTCCGCGATCGCCTCGAGCACGGGGCGCTCCCCGGCCGACGTCGCGTCGGCGTCGTCCGACGTGAGCACGACGCCGCGTCCGGCGCGCAGCGCGGCGATCACCTCGGGCACGACCGCCGCCCGTCCGGGCGCAGCGAGTGGCAGCGGCTGCACCAGCCAGCCGGCGGCAGCTGCGGCATCCGCCTGCCGGCGCGTCTGCGCCGAACGGCTGCCCGATACGACGAGCACCGGCCCCGTCGACGGGGTCGATGCCGGGATGGCGGGGCCGCTGCGCGGGTGCGCGGCGGCGATGCCGTGGGACAGACCTCCCGAGCCGATCGCGAACACCGGAGCGGGAAGGGCCGCGACCGCCTCGCCGACGGTCACGAGGTGCTCGTCGGTGATGGCGTCGAGGACCAGCGCCGACTCGGAGGCGCGGCGCAGCAGCGCCTCGAGATCGTCGAAGGCGACGAGCGGGATCGAGCCGATGGGCAGGTCCGTCTGGTGGCCGATGTGGACCGCGAGGTCGGCCTCGGTCATCGGGGTCGAGGGGTGGTGCGACATCGTCGGCTGCCGGTCGAGCCGGTACACCGTGCCCCGCTCAGCGGCGAAGTGCTGGCCGAACAGCGTGTACCGCCCGAAGTCGGGCTGGGCGAACAGCATAGGCACCGGGCGCTCGCCGAACGCCTCACGCGCGAGCTCGACAACGCGCCCGAGGCTCCCCATGCCCGGCGCGGAGTCGGCCGTGGAGCACGCCTTGTATTGCACGATCGCCGGCTCCAGCTCGGCGAAGGCGGCGAGCACCGGCCGCAGTTCCGCGTCCATCTCGTCGGGCGCGAGCGAACGCGAGATGCCGGCCACGCCGACCACGTCCACCTCGCGCGCCGCGCGGGCCAGGGCGGCAGCATCCGGAAGTCCCGTGAAGAGCCGCCCCGTCCAGCCGCGCCGCGCGAACTGCAGCAGCGCGTCGACGCTGCCGGTGAAGTCGTCGCCGTAGAACAGCGCGGCGCCGCGAGAGGCGTCAAGCACGAACAGGACCGAAGAGCTCGGCGGCCCGCCGGAGGGCCTCCGACGTCGAGAAGGCGTCGTCGATGCTCTCACCCCGTGCCGCCGACGCCCACGCGTCGCGCATGCTCGCGACCCCCGCTGCGGCGCCGTCGGGATGGCCGTGGATGCCGCCGCCGGCGAGCACGAGGAGATCGGTCGTGCCGACCGCGGCATAGGTGGCGTGCGCGAGCCCGCCCCACTGTCCCGACGACAGCACGGGGAGCGTCGGCGTCAGGCCGAGGAGCGGCTCACGCACCGCGGCGATGGAGTCGAGCACCTGTTCGTCCGTCTCGTAGAACTTGTTGCTGATGCCGTTCGTGTGCAGGTGATCGGCGCCGGCGAGGCGCGCGAGCTTCTGCCACGCCCGGAACCCTATCCCGACCTGCTCGGAGCGCCCGAACGAGCCGAACATCGCGCGGTGGCCGTGGATCGGCACGCTGCTGTGGCTGCGGAGGAACTCGAGGCCCGGCAGGCCGATGAGGTTGATGCACGCCATCACGCACGTGCCGCCGGCGGCCACCACGAGGTCGTGGTTGGCCTCCAGCCGCCCGATGTCGTCCGTGATGTTGAACGCGTACATCGGCTTGCGGCCGGTGCGGTCGGCGTAGCGCTCGAGCACCGGCATCACCGCGGCGACCCGCTCGGCCAGCGGCGCGCTCGGCCCGTTGCCCTGCAGTTCGTCGTCCTTGATGAAGTCGATCCCCGACTCGGCGAGCTGGCCGACGACCTCGGCGAGGTCGGCGGGGGACAGGCCGATGCTGGGCTTGACGATCGTGCCGATGAGCGCGCCCTCGGGGCGGCCGACCAGCCGGCGCGTGCCCTCGACCCCGAACGCGGGGCCGGCGTAGCGCTCGGCGAACGCCGGCGGCAGCTCGAGGTCGACCAGGCGGATCGCCGCCAGTTCCTTGATCTCGAAGAGGTTGCCGGCGACGGCGGCGAGCAGGTTCGGCAGCGACGGGCCGAAGTTGTCGAGCGGGAACCGCAGCCGCATCCGTGCACGCCGCCGCAGCGCGGGATCGCCGACGGCGCCGGGCAGGGGCGAGGCGCCGGTGAGGGGCAGCTCGTCGATGGACTCGACCTGGGCGGCGAAGCGCGCGCGCAGGTCGTCGGACTCGCGCTCGACCCGCACGAACGTGCCGGTCGACTGCTCGCCGGCGAGCACCTCGGCGGCCTGCCGGAGCGGCAGCGAGGTCTCGATGATGTACGTCGCGACGACGTGCGGGGACGTGAAGGAAGACGAGGACATGCGCGTCACCAGACCAGCGGGAGCCAGACCGACATCTCGCCGGCGCCGCGATTGCCCCACGCGAAGTAGGGGATCAATCGCACAGGGGCCGTCGTGAGCGCGGTGTCGGCGAGGTCGTCGTACAGCGCGTCCTCGTCGGAGTCCGGGAGGATGACCGCCTCGGTGTCGAGCGCGATCACGCGGTGACCCGCGACCTCGGCCTCGACGGGGGAGAGCGCCGTGCCGCGCCGCAGTGCGACCTGCTCGAGCACGACGCCCTCGGGAAGGTCGGCGCTCTCGACGCAGTAAACCACCGGTCCGCGGCGCACGGCGACCTGGTTCGTCGCCTCCTCGGCGAGGCGGTGGGCGCGCAGCACGCGCACCGGCATCGGCAGTGTCAGCTCGACCACGTCGCCCGGCTGCCACTCGCGTTCGATCCGCGTGTACGAGCCGGGGGCGGTCACCGCCACGGGCGAGCCGTTGACGGTGAGCGACGCCCCCGACGACCAGCCCGGAATACGGAGGTGGAGCGGGAGACCGCCGGCCGCAGCATCCGTCACCGTGAACGTCAGCTGCTCGCTCCAGGGGTAGTCGCCGTCCTCACGCAGGGCGAGGCGGCGCCCGTCGTCGGTCGTCACATCGAGCGTGCTGCCGCCGTACAGGTGGACGAACAGGCCCTCGTCGCCGATCGAGGCCGCGCGCTCGTGGAACCGCGCGAGCGTGCGTGCGATGTTGGGCGGGCAGCAGAAGCAACTGAGGAACGGCTCACGCAGGCGCTCATCCGACGGCGGCGGCGCCGGCACCGGGTGGATCGCGGTGTCGCCCGGGCGGCGGAGCGGATAGGGGAGGTCCCGCACCTGGCGCAGCGCGTTCGTATAGAAGTACTCGGAGCCCGCGAGGCTGATGCTCGACAGCAGGCTGTTGAAGGCCACCTGCTCGATGACATCGGCGTAGGTCGCGTCGCCCGTGAGCGCCAGCATCCGCTCGCCCCACAGGATCAGGCCGATGTTCGCGCACGATTCGTTGTGGGCGGTGGTGTGCGGCAGCTGGTACGCCCGGCCGTAGGCCTGGTGCACGCGGCTGATCTGGTCCTGCCACGGCGAGCCGTCGGGGGAGGCGCCGTCGTAGAGGGCGCCGGCGCCGCCGGTGATGTAGAGCTTGGTGTCGACCACGTCGCGCCACAGGTTCTCGAGCACGGACTCGAGCTCCTCGTCGCCGGTCTCGGCGACGAGGTCGGCGAGACCCGCATAGAGGTAGTTGGCACGCACGGCGTGACCCGCGACGACCGTCTGCTCGCGGACGGGCACGCGGTCCTGGTTGTCGTCGCCGCCCGCGAAGTCGTCGCGGACGCGGATGAACGCCTCCGACAGGCGCAGGTACTGCTCGTCGCCGGTCGCGCGGTAGAGGTCGATGACCGCCATGTAGTGCGACGGGCAGATCGCGGAGCGGGCGAGCTCCAGCGGCTTGTTGGTCGCAAGGTCCTCGAGGAACGCCGCCGCCTTGCGCGCGGCCTCGAGCAGCGTGGTCGAGCCCGTCACCTCGTAGTGGCGGACGCCGGCCGTGATGAGGTGGCCGAGGTTGTACGTCTCGAAGTTGAAGCGGTCGGCGAGCGCGATCGCGTCCTCGTGATTGCGCGTCGAGATGATGGTCGGCGTGTGGAGGTAGCCGTCCTCGCGCTGCACCGAGGCGATGAGCCGTGCGATCTCCTCGATGCGCGCGGCCAGTTCGGGGTCGGGATCGGTCTCGAGCCGCGCGATGGCCGCCTCGAGCCACTTGTAGAAGTCGCCGTCCATGAACGGCGGGCCAGCGTGGGCGCCCTCTTCGAGCCCCGCGGCGATGCGGAAGTTCGTGAGCCCGGCACTGACGGCCGGGTCGCTCAGCGAGGACCAGATCTGGGGGATGGTGACGTCGCGCGTCCGATCGTGGACGTCGCCCCAGAAGCCGCGCGCCCAGCGCGCGCTGTCGGCGCCCAGTGGTCGCAGCCGGGCGTGAGCCCGCGTCGCGGTCGTGGCGGTCATGGCTGTTCCTTCCGAGTGGCGTTCAGTCTCGTGCTCGTCGTCGTGTGGCGGCAAGCCGGTCCTGATGCGGGCCAGGTGATACGGCGCTGAAACTTCTCGCAACGCTGCATGGAAATGCAGTCTAGCCCCTGAATCGTCTCAAAGTGAATAGAATTTCAGTACTGACTGTTGACACACGTCGAAATCGTGCCTACTGTCGTGCTCGTACCTTTCACCCGCATGGTCGTCGTCAAGGAGGACGCTATGAACACCCGCAGCAACCGCCGCCGCATCGCGGCGCTGGGAATCGCAATGGCCGCGGTGCTGCCGCTGGCCGCCTGTGCCGGAGGCGGCACCCCCGCTCCCGGGTCGTCGGAGGCGGGCGGCGGAGCCGGAGGCACCGACCCTGAAGCCTTCACGGTCATGACGGCGAACGAGAACCCGGTGCTCGAGGAGCAGCTCACCGCGCTGTCGGAGGGTGCGTGCAAGGCCGAGAACGAAGCGCTGCCGCTCGAGCACCAGAAGGTCGCGCAGGCCGACACCGTCCAGAAGGTGACGCTGCTCGCCAGCCAGGGCGCGCTGCCCACCCACACCATCGCCGGCACCGCGCTCATCCGCCCCGACGGCGACCTCAACGCGGCCGGCCTCGTGGGCGACCTCAAGGCCGCTCTCGAAGGCGCCGGCACGTGGGACAACGTCCTGCCGGCCGCGGCGTCCACCGTCGAGCAGGTGTACGGCGGCATGTACTCGATGCCGTACCAGTACAACGTCGAGGGCATCTTCTACAACAAGGAGATCTTCGCCGACAACGGCATCGAGGAGCCCCAGACCTGGGACGACCTGCTCGACGCCGCCGCGACCCTGCAGGATGCCGGCATCACCCCGGTGACCGAGGCCGGCGCCGCCGGCTGGCCGCTCACGCGCATCCTGGGCATGTACATCTTCCGCAACGTCGGCCCCGAGGCCATGGTCGCGATCCGCGACGGCAAGGCGAAGCTCACCGACCCCGAGTACGTCGAGGGCGCGCAGGCGCTCGCCGACTTCGCGGAGGCCGGCTACTTCGGCGAGGGCTTCTCGACGCGCGACAACGACACCTCGACCAACATGTTCCTCACCGGCCAGGCGGCGATGACGTACGACGGCTCGTGGCTGCTCAGCGCCATCAACGACCCGGCCCGCAACCAGATCGGCGGCGAGAACGTCGGCTTCATGCCGTTCCCCGAGGTCGACGGCGGCAAGGGCGCGATCGACCAGTACGCCGCGAACGCGGGTGCGCCGATGATCATCAACGCCGAGCAGTTCGGCCCGAAGGTCGTCGACTGGATCAGCTGCATCGCCGAGAACTACGGCCAGCAGGCTCTTCAGGATGCCGGCGTGATCTCGGGCTTCAAGGTGAACGGCGACGTCACCGACATCTCGGAGAACACCGCTGAGATCCAGGAGCGGATCGCGGGCATCGACCAGACCGTACTGTGGTTCGAGGCCCTGATGGACTCGAAGAGCAACTCGCTCGCGTCGACCAACGGCACCCTCCTCACGACCGGCCAGATGACCGCCGAGGAGTACATGTCGCAGCTCCAGGCGAGCATCGACGCCAACGGCTGAGACCCCGTACCGGCTCCCCGGGCACTGGCCCGGGGAGCCGGCTCTTCGACAGAGAAAGCAGTTCGCAGATGAACTCGATCTTCGGAGATCGGAAGACGATCTTCATCCTGCTGGCACCGGCCCTGGTGCTCTACACCCTGCTGAAGGTGGTGCCGGTCGGCTGGTCCCTCGGCCTCTCGTTCTTCGAGGGCAACTCGCTCCGCGGGTTCGAGTGGGTGGGCCTGCAGAACTTCGCCACCTTCTTCACTGACCCGAATGCGCTCCAGTCGATGTGGGTCAGCGTGTTCTTCGCGATCGTCGCCACGATCGGCCAGGTCGCCCTGGGCTACGGTCTCGCCCTCCTCTACGTCTTCGTGCTCCGCAAGGGCTCGACCCTGGTGCGGACGTTCGTCTTCTTCCCGACCGTGCTCCCGACGGTGGCGGTGGCGCTGCTGTTCCGCAGCTTCGTCGCCGTCGGAGACAACCAGGGCCCGGTCAACGACATCATCAACTTCTTCGGCGGTGAGAGCGTCGAGGTGCTCGCCTCCACCGTGGGCACGATGACGCTCGCGATCCTCATGACGCTGTGGAGCTCGATGGGCTTCTACGCCGTCCTCCTCTACGCGGGGCTCCTCGACATCCCCGAGGAGGTCATCGAGTCCGCCCGCCTCGACGGCGCCAACGGACTGAAGCTCGTCCGCCACATCGTCGTGCCGCTGTCGCTGCCGATCCTGCTGTCGTCGATCATCTTCAGCCTCAACGCCACGCTCAAGGTCTTCGACAGCCTGCTCGCCCTCAACGGCGGCGGCCCCGGCACGTCGACCGCGCCGATGACGCTGTACATGTACCGCACCGCGTTCGAGTACGCCGAGTACGGCTACGGATCGACGATCGCCGTCCTCCTGACCGCGCTGTGCCTGGTGTTCACCCTCGCGATCTTCCGATCGTCGCGTCGCAAGGCGGAGGCCTGACATGACTCTCACGCACACCGAGAAGCCGGCCTACACGGTCGCGACCCCGACCGTGCGCAAGCCGGGACCTGGTCGCGCGCAGCGCACCTTCGTGAAGGCGCTCCGCCGCCTGCCGGTCTGGATCCTCGTCGCGGTCCTGATGGTCGTGGTGCTGTACCCGCAGGTCTGGATGGTGCTCGGCTCGTTCAAGACGCAGTCCGAGTTCCTCTCGAACCCCGCGCTGTCGCTGCCCGAGACCTGGAACTTCGACAACTACGTCACCGCGCTCACCAACGGCAACGTCGCCCGCAACTGGCTCAACAGCGTGCTCGTCACCATCCCGTCGGTGATCTTCATCGTCTTCATCGGCGTCGCCGCCGGCTATGCGCTCGAGGTGATGATCTGGAAGGGCCGCAACGGGGTCCTGCTCTACATCCTCGCGGGCATCATGGTGCCGGGGCAGATGATCCTGGTGCCGCTGTTCATCACCTACTTCCGGATCGGCATCACCGACACGCTCTGGCCGCTCATCATCACGTACACGGTGATGGGCCTGCCGCTCACGACGTTCCTCATGGCGACATACTTCCGGTCGGTGCCGCGCGAGATCTTCGAGGCGGCCACCGTCGACGGGTCGGGGCCGCTGCGGTCGTTCTTCGTGATCGGCATCCCGATGATGAAGAACGCGATCCTCACGATCGGCCTCGTGCAGTTCTTCAGCGTGTGGAACGACCTGCTCATCGCGCTGACCTTCACCACGCGACCCGACCTCGCCACGATCCAGGTGGGCCTGCTGAGCCTCAGCGACGAGTACGGATCGACCCAGTACGGGCCGTTGTTCGCGGCGGTCAGCATCAACATCGTGGTGCTGCTGATCCTGTTCCTCACGCTCAACAAGAAGATCATGGCCGGCATGTCCGGCGGCGCCCTCAAGGGCTGAGAAGCTGAAAGGCTGGTCTCGTGACCACGACCGCTCCCCGCATCGCTTTCCTGCACACCGGCGCCGTCAACATCGCTCCGTTCGGAGCGCTCGCGGCGGAGTTCCTCCCCGGCGCGACCGTCGTGAACTACCTCGACGACCGCATCGTGGCCGACCTCGGCGACGAGGCGCGCGCGGACTCGGTGCCCGAGCGCATCGACGACCTCGTGCGCGCGGCGGCGGCAGGGGGAGCGGATGCCGTGATGTTCACGTGCTCGTCGATCTCCGAGCTCGCCGCACCCGCCGCCGCGGCGGCAGGCGTGCCCGTGCTCCGGGTGGATGAGGCGATGGCGGATGCTGCGGTCCGAGCCGGACGCCGCGTGCGCGTGCTCGCGACCCTGCCCACGACCTGCCGCCCGACCCTGGGCCTGCTCGAGGAGCGCGCTGCGCTCGCCGGCGTCGAGCCGGAGTTCACGAGCGAGGTCATCGAGGGCGCGTTCGCGGCGGTCGCCGGCGGCGACCGCCCGACCCACGACCGCCTCGTGGCCGCCGCCATCGAGCGCGGCGCCGCCGAGGCCGACGTGATCGTGCTGGCCCAGGCTTCCATGGCCTCCGCGGCCGACGCTGTGTCGGTCGACGTGCCGGTGCTCACGAGCCCCCGCCTCGGCGTCGAGCGCCTGGCGGCCTCCCTCGCCCAGCGCTGACGCGGTCAGCGAGGCTGCGGTCAGCGAGGCCGCGGTCAGCGGGCCGCGAGGGCCTCGGCCGAGCGGAGGTCGGTCACGAGCGTCGTGACCCAGTCGCCCGCGAGGGCGCCGTGGATCGCCTCGAGCTTGCGCTCGCCGCCGGCGATGCCGACGCGGCGGGGGATGCGGCGGAGGTTCTCCACCGTGATCGCGATGATGCGGTCGTCGAGCGCGCCGCGCACGAGCGAGCCGTCGCCGCGGAAGATGCGGTGACAGATGTCGCCGACGGCGCCCTCGTCGAGCAGCGCCTGACGCTCGTCGGCCGCGAACGCGTTGCCGCTGGCGGCGAGGGCGTCGGACGGCTCGATGCTCCCGATGCCCATGATGGCCATGGTCAGCTCGTTCCAGTGGCGCGCGACCTCCTGCATCGACGGGTCCTGCAGCAGGCTGTCGCGGATCGCGGGATCGCCGACGACGCCCGGCGCCTGGACGTAGACGGGCTCCGCGCCCAGCGTGCGGGCGAGCTCGCCGAGGAGGCGGTTCGAGTGGCTCTGCGCCTCGGGGGCGCCGACGCCGCCGAGCAGCTGCACCACCTCGGTCGCGCCGCGCACCGTGAACGGGCGCATGCGGTCGACCATCGCGAGGATCGTCTGGCTCCACGACGAGACGCCGATGCGGTCGGTGCCCGACAGGGTCGCCTCGAGGTAGCCGGCGGCTCCCGCGCCGAGCGAGGCGAGCAGTTCGCCCTCGTCGGCGTCGGGGTCGACGTCGACGATGACGGCCTCCGCGAGGCCGTACTTCTCCTCGAGCTGCTCTTCGAGCTCGGCGTAGACGCCCGGGGCGACCGTGACGATGGTGCGGACGATGCCCACGGATTCCGCGCGCTTGAGCAGACGCGAGACCTTCGCCTGTGAGATATTGAGCGCAGCTGCGATGTCGGCCTGACGGACGCCCCGCTCGTGGTACATGCGGGCGACCTTCGTGAGCAGGCGCACCTGCCCGTCGGCGGGCCGGGTGTAGGGCGTCAGGGGCACGGCGTCTCCGATCGTGGCGATCCGATTGAGGATTCGCTAACGAAAGGATATTCACTCTCCGCGCGCGACGCCACCTTTCCCGACACGGGGATTCACACAGCGACCGGGGATTTCGGATGCCGCGGGCCGCGGCATCCGGAATCCCTCACGATCTGCGGGGTCGCTGCGCCGGGGTCAGGCCGGAACGGCGGCCCCTTCGGGGACCGGCGCGACGCGCGTGTGGGTGCCCGGCGCCAGGGTCTCCTCGTCCGCGCCCTCGAGGTCGAGCACGGCCTCGGTGCCGATGGGCACCGTGACCTCGACGTGCAGTCGCCCGCCGTCGATGCGCCACGAGATCGCCGCCTCGCCGTACGCGGTGAGCTGGCGGGCCGAGGCCGACGTGAGCCCGCCGCCGGGGCGCGGCGCGAAGCGGATGCGGCGATAGCCGGGCGCGTCGGGTGCGAGCCCGGCGATCACGCGGTGCATCCAGTCGGCGACGGCGCCGAGCGCGTAGTGGTTGAACGACGTCATCTGGCCCGGGTTGACGGTGCCGTCCGGCAGCAGGGAGTCCCAGCGCTCCCATACCGTGGTCGCGCCCTGCTCGACCTGGTACAGCCACGACGGGCACTCGCGCTCGAGGATGAGGTCGTACGCGGTCGGCACGTGGCCACCCGAGCTCAGCGCATCGGAGACCAGCGGCGTGCCGACGAAGCCCGTCGCGATGCGGTTGCCCGCCGCGCGCACGAGCTCCGCGAGGCGGCGGGCCGCAGCATCCCGTCGCTCCGGATCGGTGATGAGGTCGAACCGCAGGGCGAGCGCGTACGCCGTCTGCGCGTCGCTGGTCATCGTGCCGTCGGCGTTCACATACGCCGCCGCGAACGCCGCGACCACCTCGTCGGCGAGTGCGTCGTAGTGCGCGCTCTCGTCGGCGAGCCCGAGCGCCTCTGCCATGCGCGCGACCGTCCGCGCCGATTTCGCGAAGTACGCGGTGGCGACGAGGTAGCGGTCGGTGAGGGCGTCGGCGGGGTCGTCCGGCGGGGCGGCCGGGTCGAGCCAGTCGCCCAGCTGGAAGCCCGTGTCCCACAGGCGCGACGGGCCCGCGAGCCGCTCGAGCAGGTCGACCCAGCGGTGCGCGCTGTCCCACTGCGCGCGCAGCACGCCGAGGTCGCCGAACCGCTCGTAGAGGGTCCAGGGCAGGAGGGTCGCCACGTCGCCCCACGCGGCGCCCGGACGCATCGGCGTCCACGCCTTGTCGGCGGGGATCACCGGCACGTACCAGGGGACGGTGCCGTCGGGGAGTTGCTCGATCGCGAGGTCCTGGAGCCACCCCGAGAGCATGCCCGAGACGTCGTAGAGGGTGGAGGCCGTCGGCCCGAAGACCTGGATGTCGCCGGTCCAGCCGATCCGCTCGTCGCGCTGCGGGCAGTCGGTGGGGATGTCGACGAAGTTCCCGCGCATGCCCCAGCGCACGTTCTCGTGGAGGCGGTTGAGCGCCGGATCCGAGGACTCGAACCAGCCGGTGCGCTCGAGATCCGTGTGGTAGACGCGGGCGATGAGGGCGCCGGCCGCGGCATCGGCGTCGAGGTCGCCCGGCCAGCCGGTGACCTCGACGAAGCGGAAGCCGTGGAAGGTGAAGCGGGGCTCCCACTCCTCGACCTCGCGGCCGGCGAGCGTGTAGTTGTCGGTCGAGCGTGCATTGCGGAGCGGGCGCGTGTAGATCTCGCCGTCCTGCATGACCTCCGCGGTGCGCAGGCTGACCGTGGTGCCGGCCTCGCCCGAGACCCGGATCCGCACGCGCCCCACGAGGTTCTGCCCGAAGTCGAGGATGCGCGAGCCGCTCGGCCCGGTCAGCACCGCGACCGGGTGCACCTCCTCGGTCGAGCGCACCGGGGAAGCGGTCGGCGCGACGAGCGTCGCGGGGTCGCGGTGGCGCTCCTGCACGCCCTCCCAGGCCGAGTCGTCGTAGCCGGGGGTGGACCAGCCCGGCAGCTCCTCGCGGGCGTCGTAGTCCTCGCCGTCGTAGATGCCGCTCGCCAGGATCGGGCTCGGCGCCGAGCGCCACGAGTGGTCGGTCGCGACGATCTCGCGGGACCCGTCGCTGTAGGTGAGCTCGAGCTGGCCGAGGAACGACTGGTCGTCGCCGTAGAGGTTGCGGAAGCCCCCGCGCCATCCGAGCCGCCCGCGGTACCAGCCGTCGCCGAGCCACGCGCCGAGCGCGTTGTCGCCGGGCGTCACGAGGTCGGTCACGTCGTACGTGTAGTACCGCAGACGCTTGCCGTACACGGTCCAGCCGGGCGAGAGCGCGTCGTCGCCGACGCGGGCGCCGTTGAGCTCCGCCTCGTAGACGCCGTGCGCGGTCGCGTAGAGGCGGGCGCGCACGAGGCCCTCGCGCACGTCGAACCCGCGGCGCACGAGCGAGGGGCGCCGCTCGTCCGACATCGGGTTCTCGTTGCGCGTCGCGCCGACCGGGCGCGCGACCCAGTCCGAGGGCTCGAGCAGCCCGGCCTCGAGGACGGTGGGGACGGATGCTGCGGACCACGCGCCGTCTTCACCGCGAACAGAGATGCGCACCGAGACGATCTCCCGCGAGCGCAGGGGTTCGGCGGGCCAGGGGACGAGCACCTGCTCGCCGGAGTCGATGACGTAGGTCGTGACCTCGCCGCCACGGTCGACCTCGACCGAGTACGACGTCTGGCGCCAGCCGGACGGCGCCGAGGAGACTCGCCACGAGAGCCGGGGCATCCGCTCTCCGATGCCGAGCGGCTCGCGATGGTGTTCGATGCGGGGTGCGTCGACGATGACGGACATCGGGGTCCTTTCGAGAAGAACTGAAACGTTTCGGTTTCAGCGTGTACAGTGAGTGTCGCACCGAATTCGAAACGTTTCAAGCTGAGTTCGAGGGCGCGAGTACACGGAGGTACGACATGCGGATCGGCGTCACCGGCAGCGGCGGCAAGCTCGGGCGGGCCACGGTCGAGAGGCTTCGCGGCGACGGTCACGACGTGATCGGGTTCGACCTCGCGGGAACGCCGGGCCCCGGCTTCACCCGCGTCGACCTCACCGACTTCGGGCAAACGCTCGATGCGTTCCTCTCGGTCACGGCGCGCCACGACGGGCTCGACGCCCTCGTGCACCTGGCGGCGATCCCGGTGAACGGGCTGGTGCCCGACGCGGCGACCTTCCACAACAACGTCACGGTGTCGTTCAACGCGCTGTTCGCCGCGCATCGCGCCGGCATCCGCACGATCGTGCTGGCCTCGAGCATCACGGCGATGGGCTTCCCGTTCGACGAGGCGCCGCCGTCCCTTCCCGTCGACGAGACGTACACCAGCGCCAATAACACCTACGGCCTGGGCAAGGTGGCGGAGGAGGCGATCGCCGCGCAGCTCGTGCGGTGGACGCCCGAGACCTCGATCACCGCGCTGCGGTTCACCAACGTCGTCGCGCCCGACGAGTACGCGACGTTCGAGCGGGCGGCCGAGCCCGGCTACCGCCGCGACCTCGTCGGCTCGTGGGTCGATGCGCGGGACGGGGCGCTCGCGGTCGCCCTCGCGCTGGAGGCCGCCGAACCCGGGTTCGAGGTGTACAACGTCGCGGCGCCCGACTCCGGCAACGCGCAGCCCTCCCGCGAGGTCGCCGCGCGCTGGTTCCCCGGCGCCCCGGTCGCCTCCGACCTCGGCGAGTTCGAGTCGCTCATGTCGACCCGCAAGATCCGCGATCGGCTCGGGTTCGTCGCCGAGCACGACTGGCGCTGACATGTCGCGCCCCGGCATCCGTCAGGTGGCCGCCCGCGCCGGCGTCGCGGTCGGGACGGTCTCGGCGTACCTCAACCACCCCAACCGGGTCTCGGCCGAGCGGGCGCGGCGCATCGCCGAGGCGATCGACGAGCTCGGCTTCGTGCCGTCGAGCGCCGGCCGCCAGCTGCGCCTCGGCGTCAGCAGCCTCATCGGCTACCTCTCGCCCGACGTCAGCAACCCGCACTTCAGCGAGCTCGCGCAGGAGGTCGAGTACCGCGCCGAGCGACTCGGCATGACCGTGTTCTTCGCGCACTCGCACGGCGACCGCGAACGCGAGGACGCGTACCTCGAGGCCTTCGAGCAGCGCCAGGTGCGCGGCATCCTGGTGTCGTCGTTCCAGCCGATCGAGGCGCGGCTCGCGACGATGCGCGAGCGCGGCACGCCCTCGGTCCTCGTCGGACGGCGCGCGTGCGACGAGCGCCAGCCGTCGGTGTCGATCGACGACGTGTCGGGCGGCCGGCAGGCGGGCGAGCACCTCATCGCGAACGGATGCCGCCGTCTCGCCTTCGTCGGCGGACCGCTGCCCGTGCAGCAGGTGGCCGACCGGCTCGACGGCATGCGCAGCGCGGCGGTGGCAGCATCCATCGATCCTCCCGAGGTCGTCGAGGTCGCCGAACGGTCGATCGCCGTCGGACGTGCGGTCGGCGCGGCCCTCGCCGCGCGCCCCGCGGGCGAGCGCCCGGACGGCGTGTTCGCGGCGAACGACGTGCTCGCGCTCGGTCTGCTGCAGGCGCTCGTGGCCGGCGGTGTCTCGGTGCCCGGTGACGTCGCGCTCGTCGGCTACGACGACAACGAGTTCGCCGAGGCCTCGCTCATCCCGCTCACGAGCGTGCGCGCGCGCCACGACGATTTCGGCGCCGCGGCGGTCGATCTGCTGTTCGAGGCGATCGAGCACGGACGCGGTCCGCGCGCCGACGGCGCCACGGCGCAGCGCGTCTACGAGCCCGAGCTGATCGTGCGCGAGAGCTCGCGCCGCGCGCACTGAACTCCCACCCCTCACACGGATACGACATCGAAGGAGAATCCCCGTGTCCTCAGCGCTCCGCGCTCCCCAGCCCGAGCTGTATCGCCCCGTCGAGCTGACGTTCGACGGCAGCGCCGTGATCCCCGCCGACCGCACCCCGCTCGTCGTGCGCGCGCGGCACGAGGGGTCCGGCGCCGAGCGGGAGGTTCCCGGATTCTGGGACGGCGGCACCACCTACCGCGTGCGGTTCGCGCCCGATCTCGAGGGGGAGTGGTCGTGGACGAGTGAGAGCACGGATGCTGCGCTCTCGGGGCACTCCGGCACCTTCGAGGTCGCGCGCGGCGGCGACCACGGGCCGGTGCGCGTGGCGCACCGGTTCCACTTCGCGCACGCGGACGGCACGCCGTTCCGGCCGGTCGGGGCGACCGCGTACAACTGGCTGCACCAGGACGAGCCGCTGTTCTCGTCGACCGTCGACGCGATCGTCGAGGCGGGCTTCAACAAGTTCCGCTTCATGGTGTTCCCGCAGGGCGGTGGGTACATCGAGCACGTCCCGACGCTCATGCCCTTCGAGAAGACGGACGGGCGCTGGGACGTCACGAAGCCCGTGCCGGAGTTCTTCCAGCGGCTCGACCGCGCCGTCGAGGTGCTCGGGGAGCGCGGCATCCAGGCCGACGTGCTGATCTACAACGCGTACGACCGCGGGCAGTTCGGCCTGAACGAGCTCACCGAGGAGGAGGACGCGGTCTACCTGCGCTACCTCGTCGCGCGACTCGCCGCCTTCCCCCACGTGTGGTGGTCGCTGTGCAATGAATTCGACCAGCTCGAGCGCCCGGACGACCGCTGGGACCGCACCGGCGAACTGCTCGCCGAGATCGACCCGTACGACCACCTCCGCTCGATCCACAACTGGATCGAGCTCTACGACAACAACCAGCCGTGGGTCACGCACGCGTCGATCCAGAACGGCGCGGTCACGACCGACTTCGGCCGCGCGAACCTGTACCGCGACGTCTACGGCAAGCCGGTCGTGCTCGACGAGATCAAGTACGAGGGCGACATCCCCGACCGCTGGGGGCACCTCGATGCCGAGCAGCTCGTGCACCAGTTCTGGATCGCCACGGTCGCCGGCACGTACGCCTCGCACGGCGAGAGCTTCGTCACCGACTCGGGAAGCCTGCACATGGTCGAGGGCGGACCGCTCCGCGGCGACTCTCCGGCACGGCTGGGCTTCCTGCGCGCGGTCCTCGAGGAGGTCGACGGCGCGGGCCTCGACCCGATCGACAAGTGGGACGACCCGGCGTACGTCGCCGGCATCCCGCGCCGCCTGTACGTGCAGTACCTCGGCGCCTCGGCACCGGCGACGTGGGACTTCCGCCTGCCGATCGGCGTGCCCGGCGAACGGCCGGAGCCGGGCGACCGGTTCGAGGTCGACATCATCGACACGTGGAACATGACGGTGACCCCGGTCGGCCGCGTCTTCAGCCTCGATGACGTGCAGCGCAACGACGCGTACGATCGCGCGTCGGCCCCGGTGCAGCTGCCCGCGGGCGAGGCGATCGCACTGCGCATCACGCGGATCGGCGGCTGAGCCGTGGCATCCATCGATCGCCTGAGCGCATGGTGGGGCGGCCCGCGGCTCGGCACCGCCTATTACAACGAGTACCTGCCGGATCCGGAGCGGCTCGAGACCGACCTGCGGCTGATGACGGAAGCCGGGATCACCTGCATCCGTGTGGGCGAATCGGTCTGGTCGACCTGGGAGCCGCGCGACGGCGAGTTCGACCTCGAGTGGATGACGCCGATCCTCGACGCCGCGTCCCGGCACGGGATCGGGGTCATCCTCGGCACGCCGACCTACGCGGTGCCGCCGTGGCTGGCCCGTGCCCACCCCGAGCTCGCGGTCGTGCGCCGCGACGGTTCGCCGGTGCCGTGGGGCGGGCGCCAGGAGGCCGACTACACGTCGGAGCTGTTCCGTGGCTACGCCGAGCGGGTGATCCGCGCCGTCGTCGGCAGGCACGGCCGGCATCCGTCGGTGATCGGGGTGCAGCTCGACAACGAGGCCGGGCTCCACCTCATCCACAACGGCGACGTGGTGCGGCGGTTTCGGGCCTGGGTCGCCGAGCGCTACGGCGACGTCGACACGCTCAACCGGGAGTGGGGACTGACGTACTGGTCGCACCGCATCGCCGATTGGGACGAGCTGTGGGCGCCGGCCGGCAACACCACCCCGGCCTACGACCTCGCCTGGCGCCGGTTCCAGGCGGAGCTCACGGCGGACTTCATCGGGTGGCAGGCCGGCATCGTCCGCGAGCTGGTCGACGACGACACTTTCCTCACCACCTGCATCGCGTACAACCGGCCGGCGATGGACGATGTCGCGGTCGGCGCCCAGCTCGACATCGCGAGCGGCAACGCCTACTACCTCGCGCAGGACGCGCTCGACCTCGACCGCGAGGGGGCGGGCGGGAACTGGTACGCCGACGACGTGCCGCAGTTCGTGCTCATGGCCGACCGCATGCGCGCCACGACGCAGGGGCCGTTCCTCGTCACCGAGACGGGCGCCGCGTCCATCGGTCCCGCGTGGCTCACACGCCCGCCCTATGACGGGCAGCTCGCGCAGGCGGCGTGGCTCCTGGTCGCGCGCGGCGCGCGGCTCGTCTCGTACTGGCACTGGCACACGCTGCACTCGGGCGCCGAGGTGCACTGGGGCGGCATCCTCGGGCACGATCTCGCACCCGGTCGCATCCACGCGGAGATCTCCGGGATCGGCCGGCAGTTCGCCGCGGCGGCGGAATGGCTGACGGATGCTGCGCCCGACGCCGACCTCGGGCTCGTGTACGCGCACGACAGCGAATGGATGATGTCGTTCGAACCGCCGCTGGCGGCCGGGTCAGAAGGGGACCCGGGGTCGTACGCGCGGATCGTCGGAGCCTTCGGTCGCGCCGCGATCGACGCCGGGCGGCAGGTCGGCTACATCAACGAGCGCCAGCTGCCCGAGGCCGCCGAGCTCCTTCGCCGCTACCCGGTGCTCGTCGTCGCAGGACTGGTCGCCGCCTCTGATCCGACGCTCGAGACGCTCGTCGAGTACGCGCGTCTCGGCGGCCGGCTCGTACTGGGCCCGCGCACCGGCTACGGCGACGACGAGGGGCGTCTGCGCGCGGGGCTCGCACCGGCGCTCGTGGGTATTGCGGCCGGGGTGGGGTACCGGGAGTTCGCGGCGCTCGCCGCACCCGTCGATGTCGTGCGCGACGGTGAGGTCGTGGGAAGCGCCCGCGGATGGGTCGACGGACTCGAGCCCGACGGCGCCGAGGTCGTGCTCGGGTACCGCCACGAGTTGTTCGGACGGTGGGCCGCGGTGACGCGGCGGGACGTCGGCGAGGGGTCGATCACCGTCGTGGGAACGCTGCTCGACCGGGCGACGCTCGCCGAGGTGATCGCCGACGTGGCGGGTGCGCCCGAGGGGATCCTTGCGGCGCGGCCGGGTTCGGTCACGGCGCACTCCCTGCACGGTGCCCGCGGCCGGGTGTGGGTGGTGCACAACTGGTCGCCCGAGCCCCGGACCGTCGTGTTCGGCCGGGCCGCAGCATCCGTCCTCGATGACGCGGTGCACGAGGCGAGCGCTGAAGTCACGCTCGCGCCCTGGGACGTGCGCGTCTGGCGCGAGGCCTGACCGCCCTCCGAGTTCCGCCGGCGTCAGAGACGCCGGAAGGTACCCGGAGCGAGGTCTGCGGTGCGGGTGTCGCCGCCCGGCAGCTCGATCTCGACCGTGCGGGAGCGGCGATCGAGGTTCGCGACGAGCACGGTGTCGCCGCCGTCGGAGGTGCGGGTGCCGAGTGCCCACACGAGACCGTCGGGCGAGTCGCCGCGGAGGCCGGGCGCGCCCGCGAGGGCCGCGAGCGCGGCGACGGCGTCGAGAACCGGGAGCGTCGCGCCGTCGGCCGTGCGAACGCCCCGCGGGCCCCACTCCTCGAAGTAGGCGAGGGTCGCGACGCCGGGCACTGCGAGGGCGGCGGCGCTGGCGACGGTCCACGCGGCCAGCTCGGGGGCGGCCTGGCGCGCGTCGACGGCGTCCGTCAGAGCCGAGCCGTAGCCGTCGCGCAGGTCGTCGTGATCGGGCATCGGCGGCGGGGTCGTCGCCACGTCGTTGAAGTGCGGGCGCAGCGAGATCGGCCCGACGTGCACCGGCAGCCCGCCGGCGAGGCGCACGCCCTGCGTCGCGACGAGTCGCTGCATCGGCAGGGCCTCGACCAGCTGCGCGGAGCTGAGACTGTGGAACAGCGGCGTGGTGCTGAAGACGATGCCGTCGAGGCCGCGCGGCAGCCGGTGGTGCTCACGATTGAGCTCGGTGAAGTGCGATCGCACGCCGCCGACGACCTCCGCGTCGATCCCCGCCTCGGTGAGGGCATGGCGCAGGTGGCCGATCGCGGTGAGATCCGACACGTGCCGCGCAGGCCCGGTCGGCAGGAACGCGGTGGCGCGACGGATGGGCAGTCCGCGGAGGGCGAGCGCGGCGCGATCGACGGCCGTCGGGTCGTCGTCGGCGAGCACGAACCGCACATCGAGAGGGAGACCGGATGCTGCGGCCCGGCCCAGTGCGGCGCGCCAGTTGCGGGTCGCGAGGTCGAGCTCGACGAGGACCGTCTCGCCCACGGGCGTGAAGTGGGGTGCGGGATCGGGCGCGGTCGACGCCGACACCCCGATCGCGGGCAGCGCCGGACCCTCCTCGAGGCGGATGCGGGTCACCGGATCCTGGGCCGAGAGCGTCGGGGATCCCGAGACCGCGACCTCGATCGACTGCACCACCCGCTCACCCGCGGCGACGGGGTAGGGGAAGGGCAGCCCGAGCGGGCGGCTGTACGTCTTGTACGAGGCATCCGTCCAGTTCCGCTGGTCCTCCATCTCGAACACGTCGCCCGCGAAGCGCACCTCGATGCCGAGGCCGTCGTGCGACCACGACAGGCCCGCGATGTCGAAGGCGGGCTGGTGCGGGCTGATGTCGGCGGGGAACCGGGAGTGCACGACGGCTCCGTCGGGGTGGCGCACGTCCATCGGGGTGCCGGCGAGCGACGGCGGATGCAGCACGACGAGTCCGGTGCGGTTCGTCTCGAAGCCCGAGCCCGACTCGAGGTCGGCGAGCACACGCAGGCGCCCGCCGCCGCGCACCTCGGCGCGGACGATGCCGCGGAAGTCCGAGCCGAGGCCGTCCGAGTGCACGTGCAGGGTGAGGGCGAGGTCGGACGCGTCCACACGATCGACGACGAGCCCGGCGGTGTCCCAGTCGCGGTCGCGCACGACGGCGCGCACCGAGCGGAGCACCGTGCGACCCTCGTACGCGACGTCGGCGAGCTCGTCGTCGCGCAGCTCGAGCGACCACGGGCCGCTCGTCCACCGCTCGGCCGGCTCGCCGTTCCACAGGTACAGGTCCGTCATCGTCCCATCCTTGTCCTCCGCGCGCTCATGCGCGCCCCATGCTTCGCGTCGTGCGGCCTCACCCCCCAGGGTCTGGGGCGCAGAAGCTCCGTTGGGGCGCATGATCTGCGCCCCAACGGAGAGAACGCGCCCCAAACCCGGGACGGACCCTGACCCGGACCCGGACCCGGCCGGCGGGTCAGAGCGAGGTCATGCCGCCGTCGACCTGGAAGGTCGCACCGGTCGCGAACGAACCGTCGTCGCTGGCGAGGTAGACCATGATGCCCGCGACGTCGTCCGCGGTGCCGGGGCGGCCGATCGGGATGCGGCCGACGATCGCGGCGCGGGAGGCGGGGTCCTCGCTGATCGCGGCCACCAGGGGCGTCTCGGTGTAGGCCGGCTGCACGGTGTTCACCCGGATGCCGCGATCGGCGTAGGCCGCCGCGACCGTGCGGGCGAGGCCGTGCATGCCGGCCTTCGACGCGCTGTAGGCGGTGAAGTCCTTGCCCTCGCCGTTGACCGCGGTCGGGCTGCCGGTGAGGATGATCGACCCGCCGCCACGCGGGAGCATCGAGCGCACCGCGTGCTTGACCGTCAGGAACGTGCCCGTCAGGTTGATGTCGATCGTGCGGCGCCAGACGTCCAGCTCGAGGTCGGCTGCCTGCGCGTCCTGCCCGAACAGCTGCACGCCGGCGTTGGCCACCACGACGTCGGGCGCCCAACCGGCCGCCTCCACCTCGGCGAAGGCCGCGGCGACCGCGTCCTCGTCCGAGATGTCCATGGTCACCGCGCGCGCGGCAGGACCGATCGCGGCGGCAGCCGCCGCAGCCCCCTCGCCGTTGCGGTCGGCGAGGATGACCCGCGCGCCCTCACGGGCGAACCGCGTCGCCACGGCGAGGCCGATGCCGAGCGCGGCGCCCGTGACGAGCGCGGTCTTGCCCTCGAGCTGTCCCATGCGTCAGCGCTCGATGTGGTCGAGGTGCAGCATGCGCGCGAGGTTCTTGTCGAGCTCGTCGTCGCGGAAGATCTTCTTCCAGTCGTCCTTGATGATGCTCTCCCGGCCGTAGTCCATAGCGATGAGGCACGCGTCCGAGAACGGGTTGTCGCCGCGCAGTCCGTTGGCGAGCGCCACCTGGGTGTGACCGTACAGGATGCTGCGGGCCGCCGCCTCCGGAACGCCCATCGTGTTGATCGCCTCGTCGAGCGCCTCGTTGAGGAGCGCGCCGATCATGCAGGCGACGGTCTCGACGAGGGTCGGCTCGAGCTGTGCGAGCTGCTTGACGGTGACGAAGTGCACGTCGATGACGGGGGCGTAGATCGCGCGGACGGTCGCCTCGACGATGGCCTCGTGGGCGGGGTCGTCGGACTCGACGGCCGCGATGGCGTCCTGCGGGGCGGCGATGCCGCCGAACGTGTCGGCCCACTCCTCCTTGGTGGTGCGCTCGAGGAACACCGACGGGTGGCACGGGTGCGCGACGGCCTGGACGACGTCCTCGCGGGTGGTGAGCAGGCCCGCGTAGGCGGCGGCCGGGTCGAGCGTCAGCACGATCGCGCCCGACTTCAGCTGCGGCACGAGGTCGGCCGTGACGGGGCCGAGGGCGAGGTCGGGCACGGCCAGCACGACGATGTCGGCGTCGGCGACGGCGGTGGCGGCATCCGTCAGCTCACGACCGGCGTCGATCGTGCGCTGCTGCCCGGCGGGCGAGTTCTCGACGTACCAGACGGTGTGGTCGGTCTTGGCGAGGTTGTTGGACACGCGCATGCCCATCTTCCCGCCGGCGCCGACGACGGCGATCTTGTACGTCTCGGTGGTGGTCGTGCTCATGTCGTGCTCCTCAGATACTCGATGGTGCGGCGGGTCCATTCCCGCTCGGTGCGGACGGTGGTCTCGGCATCCCCCTGCCAGGAGAGCCAGTGCTCGACGACCTCGTTGATCCCGCGCTCGCGCGGGCGGACGGTCTCGAGCAGGTGGGGGTAGTCGTGGAGGCCGTCGCCCATGGGCGCGCCTCCGTAGGTGAAGCCGACCCAGCCCGGCTGGCGGGCGAAGGCGAAGTCCTTGACGTGCACGTTCTTGACGTGCGGGGCGGTCAGCTCGACGCAATCGCGCGGGCGCTCGAGGCGTGCGACGACGTTCGCCGGATCGAGGCAGATGCCCAGGCGGTCGCTGCCGAGGCGCTCGACGAGATCGACGAGGTCGTCGGTCGAGACCTGCTCGTAGGTCTCGAGGGCGAGGTCGACGCCCGCCGCCTCGAACGAGGGGAGGACGGCGCCGAGCCACTCCTCGGCCTGGTCGAGGGTGGGGCGCGTGTCGGCGGAGTACAGCATGCTGCGGACGAGCGTGGTCTCGAACGCGCTCGCGAGATCGAGGAAACGAGTGAGCCGGTGCGGCTCGATGCCCTTCGTGCCCAGCTCGACGGTCAGCCCGAGATCGCGCGCCGCGGCCGCGGCGTCGGTGAGCTCGGCGCCGGTCATGTCGTCGAGCGGCGCGAAGTCGCAGATCTGGAACAGGTCGACGCCGAGCTCTTTCGTGGCCTCGAACGCGCCGACGAGCGACAGCGGCTCGGGCACCTGGTCGGAGTGCTGCCAGAAGAAGGCGTACGTGCCGAGCCCGATCATGCGCCGACCCCCTCTCGGGAGGAGGCGAGGACGGATGCCTCGTCCCAGACGGCGACGAGCGCCGACGGGTCGTGCGCGAAGCGGCCGAGGAAGAGGCCGTCGACCGCGTCACCGAGACGCGTCAGCAGGCCGGGTCCGGCCGACCCGCCGTAGATCACGACGCTGCCGTCGCGGGCGGGGTCGGAGTCGACCGCGGCGCGCAGCGCCCGGGTGACGGTGGCGATGTGGTCGTCGGGCGCGGGCTCGGCGGCGCCGATCGCCCACACCGGCTCGTACGCGACGATGACCGGGCCCGCAGGCACGTCCTCGAGGTTCGCGGCGAGCTGCTCGACGTTCGCGAGCGCAGCGGCGGGGGCGCCGAGGTGCTCGGCCTCGCCGATGCAGAGCACCGGGGTGATGCCGTGGCTGAGCGCGGCGGTGGCCTTGCCGGCGGTGACGGTGTCGGTCTCGTCGAACAGGCGACGGCGTTCGGCGTGGCCGATCTCGGCGACCGCGACGCCGACCTCGGAGAGTTCGGCGGCGGTGACCTCGCCGGTGTAGGGGCCGGGAGGGTAGGCCGAGACGTCCTGCGCGCCGACCAGCACCGGGGTGCCGGCGAACGCGGCAAGGGCGTCGGGGATCTGCAGGTAGGTGGGGATCACGAAGAACCGCACCGAACCTGCGGCCACGGCGGGGTGGCCGGCCGCGCGGGCAGCGACATCGGCGAACCAGGAGCGCGCCTGCTCGTGCCCGAAGTACGTCTTCAGGCTCACCCCGACAGTGACCCGGCTCATCAGCAGGAGCCCGTGGTCTCGAACTCGTCGATGACGGCGACCTTGTCGGCCGAGGCCGACGTGGTGTCGAACCGGTAGGTGAGCCACTCGCGCACCAGGCGGCGGGCGAGCTCGATGCCGACGACGCGCTGGCCCATGGTGAGCACCTGCGCGTTGTTGGACAGCACGCCGCGCTCGACCGAGAACGAGTCGTGCGCGGTGACAGCACGGATGCCGGGCACCTTGTTCGCGGCGATCGCGACGCCGAGACCGGTGCCGCAGATCAGCAGCGCGCGGTCGGCGTCGCCGTTCGCGACCTGCTGGGCGGCCTCGATCGCGACCTTCGGGTACGGGGTGTGGCCGTCGGCGTCCACACCCACGTCGATGACCTCGATCACGCCGGGGTTCTGCTCGAGGTCCTTCTTGAGGATCTCCTTGTAGTCGAAGCCGGCGTCGTCGGCGCCGATCACGATGCGCAGCGGCTGTGCGTCCAGGGACTCAGGCATTCGCGCTCTCCTTCTGGTTCTCGGCCGCGAGCGTCTCGCCCACGGCGGTCACGATGAGCGCGAGACTGATCGCGCCCGGGTCGGGGGTGCCCACGCTGTTCTGGCCGTGCGTGCGCGCGCGGCCCATGCGGGGCAGGAGCTCGGCCGTGGCGACGGCCGCGCGGGTCGCAGCATCCGCCGCCGTCCGCCAGGCGTCGATGAGACCCGCACCGGCGTCGACCGCCTGGGTGAGGGTGGTGCTGAACGGCACGAGCGCGTCGACGAGGGTCTTGTCGCCGACCTCGGCCTTGCCGTAGTCGCTGACGCCGCGGGAACCTGCCGCGACGCCCGCGGCCAGGGCGGCGGCATCGGGGCGGCCTTCGTCGCCGAGCTTCGCGGCGACCGCGTTGAGGATGACGCCCCACAGCGCGCCGGACGTTCCGCCGGCCTTGTCTGACCACGCGTCGGCGGCGTGCGCGAGCGTCGTGCGCGCACCGGCGCCCGCATCGACCGCGGCGGTCGCGGCGGCGAGGGCCGCGTGCGAGCCGCGCTGCATGCCGATGCCGTGGTCGCCGTCGCCGGCGATCGCGTCGATGCGGCCGAGCTCGTCGACGTGCGTGTCGACCGTGGCTGCGATGGTGCGCACCGCGGCGAGCACGGTGCGGGCGGCGGACCGGGATGCCTCGTCCCCGGGCTCGATCGCCTCCGCCACGGTCGCGGTGCTGTCGGCGGCGACGAGACGCTCCTGCGGCGCCACCGACCCGCGCCGGTAGGCGGGGGTGTCGACGGGAGCGTCCCACAGCGGGGCGAGTTCGTCGTCGAGCCAGAACAGGGTCAGCGACGTGCCGGCCATGTCGAAGCTGGTGCAGTACTCGCCCACGTGCGGGTCGACGAGTTCGAGACCGGCGCCGGTGAGCAGCTGGGCGATGCGCCGGTAGACGACGAACATCTCCTCGTACTTCAGCGACCCGAGGCCGTTGAGGATCGGGACCACCCGGGCACCCGCGAGCTCGACCCCGTCGGGCACCTCGGCCAGCAGCTTCTCGACGAGGAGCTCGGCGAGCCCGTCGGCAGTCGGGATGTCGGTCTCGTCGATGCCGGGCTCGCCGTGGATGCCGAGCCCGACCGCCATGCGGCCCTCCGGGACGGTGAACAGCGGGTGGTCGGCGCCCGGCAGGGTGCA
The DNA here is from genome assembly GCF_042267145.1 of Microbacterium sp. NPDC056044. NCBI lineage: Bacteria > Bacillati > Actinomycetota > Actinomycetes > Micrococcales > Microbacteriaceae > Microbacterium > Microbacterium sp. NPDC056044. Next base: position 229,237 of record NZ_JBHJWZ010000007.1, read on the forward strand.
GCCGGTGAACGCGACGCCGAACGAGCGGGTGCGTTCGTTCGCGAGGCGCGCGAGCCGGGTGACCTCGGCGAGGTCGGCCCCGGCCTCGGCGGCCGCGGCCGCGATGCGGAACACCGTGAGGTCGCCGGCGATGCCGCGGCGCTTGTGCTTCTCGTCCACCGGCGCCGACACGATGTCGTCGGTCACCGTGACGGTCTCGCACGCGATGCCCTCGGCGCGCAGCTTGTCCTGCGCGGCGTCGAAGTTCAGCACGTCGCCGGCGTAGTTGCCGTAGGAGAAGAACACGCCGCCGCCGTTGTCGGCGGCCTTCGCGACAGCGAACACCTGCTGCGTCGAAGGCGAGGCGAACAGGTTGCCCATCGCCGCGCCGTGCGCGAGCCCCGGACCGACCAGCCCGCCGAACGCGGGGTAGTGGCCCGAGCCGCCGCCCACGACGATCGCGACCTGACCGGCAGGCGACACCGTCGAGCGCACCACGCCGCCAGGCACCCGCCGCACGTAGCGCTCGTTCGCCGCGACGAACCCGTCGATCATCTCGTCGGCGAAGTCCGCCGGCTCGTTCCACAGACGCGTCATCGTGCGTCGCCCTGGGGATCGGCCGCGGTGCGGAGGGCCTCCGCGTCCACAGCGGGTGCAGCATCCGCGTCTGCGTCGTCGACGACGACCGGGTTGATGCGGTTGCTGCGGGCCAGCAGCACCATGAGCACGGTCGACACGAGCATGACGAAGCCGACGATGAACATCGGGATCTCGTAGCCGCCGGTCCAGTCGTGCACGAAGCCCGTGACGAACGGGGCCGAGAAGCCGGCCAGGTTGCCGATCGTGTTGATGAGCGCGACGCCGGCCGCGGCGGCGGCACCCGTGAGGAAGCGCGTCGGGAGCGTCCAGAAGTTCGGCAGCGCCGCGAAGATGGCGCACGCGGTGACCGTGATGACGGCGATCGTCGCGGCGGGCGATCCCATGAACAGGGCGAGCGGGATGCTGATGGCCCCGGCGATCGCCGGACCCGCGATGTGCCACGTCTTGAGGCCGCGCTTCGAGGCGTCGCGAGACCAGAAGTACATGACGATGGCGGCCGGCAGGTACGGGATCGCGGTGATGAGGCCCTTCTGCAGCGTGTCGAAGGTCACGCCGGACTGCGACTGGAACCCCTCGATGATCGTCGGCAGGAAGAAGGCGAGCGCGTACAGGCCGTAGATGAAGCCGAAGTAGATGAACGAGAGCACCCACACGCGACCGCTCTTGAAGGCGAAGCGCGCAGAGACGTGCCCGTGCTCCTTCCTCTGCGTGGCGGCCTTCTCACGGTCGAGCGCATCCGTCAGCCAGACCTGCTCGTCACGGGTGAGCCACTTGGCGTCGGCGGGCTTGTCCTTGAGGTAGAACCACGCGATGACGCCGACGATGATCGCGGGGATCGCGACGCCGAAGAACATGAAGCGCCAGCCCTCGAGGCCGAAGAACACCTCGTGCTGCTGGATGAGCCAGCCGGCGAGCGGGGCGCCGATGACGGTCGTGAGCGGCTGCGCCAGGTAGAAGAGCATGAGGATGCGGCCGCGGTACTGCGCGGGGACCCACAGGCTGAGGAAGAGGATGGCGCCGGGGAAGAAGCCGGCCTCGGCGACGCCGAGGAGGAAGCGCAGCACGACGAGCTGCTCGAAGTTCTGCACCCACGTGAACAGCAGCGCGACGATGCCCCAGCTCACCATGATGCGCGAGAGCCAGCGACGTGCGCCGAAGCGGTGCAGCGCCAGGTTCGAGGGCACCTCGAGCAGGATGTAGCCGATGAAGAAGACGCCCGACGCGAAGCCGAACTGAGCGGCGCTGAGCGCGAGGTCTTCATTCATGCCGTTGGGAGCGGCGAAGCCGATCGCGGTGCGGTCGAGGTAGTTGATGAAGAACATCAGCGCGACGAACGGCACGAGGCGGATCGACACCTTGCGGATGGCCGATCGCGCGACGGGCGGCGCGCTGGCGACGGTATGACTCTGGTCCACAGTGACTCCTGCTATCGACGGTGATCGAGGTGGTTTCCCGGACCATTGTGACAAACCGGTTGACCAAATGCAAGAACCGGTTGACCAGTTGGCGGTGAGATCGGGTTCAGGCGACGCGTCGCGCCGCGGCATCCGAGATCTCGAACTCGAGCGTCTCGCCGTCGGTGCTCGCCGCCCGGATCCGAAGCTCGACGCCGCCGAATCGCTGCGTCCACTCGTCCGGTGCGCCCGCGTGCACGGCGATCGCCTCCTGCGCATCGGCGTCGTCGAGCGACTCGTACACGACCCAGCTCCCGCCGCCCAGCCTCGTCGACCGGGAACGCGGGGGATCGCACAGCCAGGCGGCGATGAGCACGGTCGCACCGGCCTCCGCGTGGGCGCGCAGCACATCGAGCGTCGTGCGGGGGAGCCGGCTGCCCGCGACCACGACGAGACCTGCATCGGCCAGCTGATCGGTGCGCACGTGCTCGTCGAACACGAGCACGCCGCGGGCCGGCTGGAACAGCCCGTGCATGCGGGTCGCGTCGTCGGCGCCCGCATCGAGCGGGAACTGCGGCCGGGGAATGTCGTTCAGCTCGTGGCGGGGGAAGTCGTAGCCGGGGATGTGGAGGCAGCTTCCGTGGTCGGGAAGCCGCCCATGGCTGAGCGCATGCCAGGCCTCGAAGACGCTGCGGGAGGTGGCGGGCGCCGTCGTCGCCCGGTTGCCGAACGGCCGCGCGCCGCGACCGAAGTCGCTGTCGTCGGCGTGGACGAGGGCGATGTCGGCGCGCGCATCGCGATGGCTCCAGTGGAGCGGATGCCGCGGCACGAAGTCGCGGACGAACTCCTGCCAGATCTCACCATGGGCGGTGCGGGTGAACCCGCCGGCGCCGAGGTGTCGCACCAGCACGTCGATGTTCTCGACGAACAGTCGCGTCGGAGCGAACAGATAGGCCAGGCGCAGCGCCGACGCGAACTCCGCCGGCGAGTGCCCGGGGAAGCCCGGGGCGCGCGTGAGCCAGGGGCCGATGTCGGGTCCCCACAGGTCCGCGCAGATCCACAGCTCCCGGTCGTACTGCAGCGCCGCGCCGAGGGCCGTGCCCAGCTGCAGCGGCTGGAACGACTCCTTCATCACCTTCGGGGTCGGCGTCATCCCCGCGCGGGCGAGCGTGTGGAACATCACCGGGAACACCTGCTCGGCGAGCACGGGAACCGGTGGCGAACCCGCCGCGGCGCTCGCTGCGGAGACCTCTTGCACGATGCCGCGCACGGTGTCGTCGACCACCGCGATCGCGTCGTCGGCACCGAGTCCCTCGGTCTGACCGAAGTGGGGCAGATGGGCGTCGTGGCGGTACTGATCGGCGTGGATCTGCAAGTGCTCGGGCTCGTCGTACAGCACACCGGCGAGCACGCCGGCGGCCGCAGCATCCCGGATCAGATCGGCCTCGAGGTCGTACCGATTCGTGCCCTCGGAGAACGGCCCGTTGATGTTGCCGTACTCGTTGCCCAGCACGAGGCCGATGCCGGCCTCGGCGAGGTCGTCCAGCAGGGGGCCATGATCGGCGTGGGTCGGGATGACGTGGTGCACGTAGAAGTCGGCCCCGAGGTCGCGCAGCACGCCCACGAACTCGCGCGGCGACGGCGGCGGATCCTGCGACGGGATGGGGATGCCGGTTCCCGTGCGCATGATCTCGTCCGAGGCGGCTCCCGCCCAGGGGTCCTGGAACGCGACGACCGGCCCCTGGATGCCGAGCGATGGTCGGGCCGGGGCGGGGACGGATGAGGGGACGGCGGATTCGTCGACGGGCACGGGGAGGCTCCTCGGAGGGGGGAAGGGAGATGCGGCGGCCGACGTTCCCTGGAGCCGGCCGCCGCACGGAACGGGCTACTGGTTCAGCACCACGTCCATCTCGGCGAAGAACTGCTCGACGGCCTGGTCGACCGTCAGCGTGCCGAAGTTGAGCTCCTCCGTCAGCTCGCGGAACTTCTCGTGCAGCGAGCCGTAGCCGACGATCGGGGCCGGCGGCGCTTCACCCAGCCGGTCGGCGATCGACGCCTCGTAGTCCACGATGTCCTGGCTCACCGGGTCGAGGTCAGCGGCGTCCCGCGCCGTCGCCGAAGCCGGCAGGCCTCTGTTGGTGCCGAAGATCTCGCCCGACTCCGGCGAGTTGATGAGGAAGTCGATGAGCGTGGCGGCTGCGGCGGGGTGCTCGGAGTTCGCCGCGATCGAGTACATCTGCGACGCCTTGAGGTAGAGGTCCTTCGCGCCGTCCACCGACAGCGGCGGAGCCTGGAGCGTGACCTCGTTGCCCTCGCCGAGATTCGCGAGGAAGCCCGCGAGGAAGTTGTCGGTCTGCGTGTCGCTCGCACCCAGGCCGGCATCGAACGCGGTCATCGGCTGCACCTCGGCGACCCGCTGCTGCGGGACGAACGCGCCGTCCTCGCGGGCGGCGGCGGCCTCTTCCCAATACTCGGCCAGGCGCTCCTCGTCGAAGCCCGGGTTTCCCTCGTCGTCGAAGAGGTCCTCGCCCTCGGCGCGGAGCTGCATCTCGAAGTTCACGAAGCGCGACGTCGGGTCGACGCCGCCCCACACGTCCGGCACGCCGGCCGCCTGCGCGGCGTCGGTCACCTCGGCGACCCACTCGTAGTAGTCGGCCCACGCGCCGCCGGCGAAGGGGTCGACGCCGATCTCGTCGAGGATCGTCGTGTTCATGAACATCGACCAGGCATTGGTCGAGATCGGCACCGCCGTCGTCACCCCGTCGACCACGCCCGCGCCGAGCACCGACGGGTCGATCGGGTCGGTCTGGATGATGGTGCCGAGATAGGGCTCGAGGTCGAGCAGCGAACCGCTCTGCGAGTACTGGCGGATGTAGGCGAGGTCCATCGTGACCACGTCGGGCAGCCCGCTGCCGCTGGCCTCGATCTGCCGCTTCTCCCAGTAGTCGTTGGGGGACAGGAACAGCACCGAGACGTCGATGTGGGGGTACTGCTCCTCGAACGCGGCGATCGCCTCGTTGTACAGCTCGGCGCGCACGTCGTTGCCCCAGAACGTGAACGTGATCGAGACGTCTTCATCGGGGTCGAGGGTCGGCGCGCTGCCGGAGGGGGCGGCGGATGCGCAGCCCGTGAGTCCGACGGCGGCGGCCAGTGCCACCCCTGCCGTGCCCAGGATGAGCTTCCGGTTTCGGAACTTCATTGTGTGATCGACCTCTCGTCTTCGAGCAATCAGGAAACGTTTTCTCAGCGGGGTGCGAGAAAGGCGACTGACGCCGCCTGTCCACAGTCTGACAAACCGGTTGACCGAATGCAATCCCGGAAGGGCCGCGACTGTCGTAAGTTGTTCGCATGCCCGCCTACCCCGACGATCGCTCGGCCGAGATCACGGCGGCCCTGGGCGCCCTGCCGGCCGGCACTCCGGTCTCAGAGGTCGCCCGTCGTCTGATGGACCTCTTCACCAGCGGCGACCTCGAGGCCGGCACCCGCCTGCCCCCGGAGCGACAGCTGGCGACGACGCTCGGCGTGGGGCGATCCGCGGTGCGCGAGGCTCTCGCCGCGCTCGAGATCCTCGGCATCGTCGACGTGCGCCCCGGCTCGGGCACGTACCTGCGCGGCACCGCGAGCGAGCTCCTGCCGCAGACGCTGCGCTGGGGACTCCTCATCGGGCAGAAGAACACCGCCGAGCTGCTCGAACTGCGCTCCGGGCTCGAGATCTACGTCGCACGTCTGGCTGCGGGCCGGGCCGCGGCATCCGATCTCCGCTCGCTCTCGGAGGCGCTCGAGCGCATGCGCGACGGCGTCGGCGACCTCAAGACGTTCGCGCGCGCCGACCTCGACTTCCACAATGCGCTGGCGGCCGCGGCGGGCAACGACACGCTCGTCGACCTTCTGCACGTCGTGCGGTCGCTCCTGCAGGTGTACGCCGACCGGGCCGTGCACGACGAGACCGAGGCGCGCACCGCCATCGACGAGCACGCCGCCGTCTTCCGTGCGATCGAGGCGAACGACGAAAATGACGCAGCATCGGCGATGGCGCTGCACATGGCGACCGCCTCGCAGCGCCTCGCGGCCGAGGCCGCGCACTGAGCCGGACCGTCTGAAGGAGGCGGCGATGCCGCGCAACTGGGCTGGAACCTACGAGTACACCGCGCCCCGGATCATCGAGGCGACATCGGTCGACGACGTCGTGCGCGCCCTGCGCGCACCCGGCCGGGTGCGCGCGCTCGGCACGCGGCACTCGTTCACCGACCTCGCCGACACCACCGGCACCCTCGTCGACGTGACCGGGTTCGCGGCCGAGTTCGCGCTCGACGAGGCCGCGCGGACCGTCACCGTGCCCGCCGGCATCCGCTACGGCGTGCTCGCCGTGTGGCTCGACGACCGCGGGTGGGCGCTGGGCAACATGGGTTCGCTGCCGCACATCAACGTGGGCGGCGCGACGGCCACGGGAACGCACGGCTCGGGAGACGCGAACCGGGTGCTCTCGGCGTCGGTCGCGGCCCTCCGCTACGTCGGAGCCGATGCCGAGGTGCACGAGGTGCGCCGCGGCGACCCCGACTTCGACGCCGTCGTGGTCGGGCTGGGCGCCTACGGCATCGTGGTGTCGCTGACGCTCGACGTGGTGCCCGCCTTCCGCGCCCGGCAGGACATCTACTCGGGCGTCTCGTGGGACGCAGCGCTCGCGGACTACGACGCGCTCACGTCCGCGGGGTACAGCGTCTCGGTGTTCTCGCGCTGGGAGGAGCAGTCGATCGGGTTCATCTGGGTGAAGTCGCGGCTCGACACCGACGACGACGCCGTGCCCGACACGATCCTCGACGGCGTCCGCGCCCCGGTCGGCCAGTCGCCGCTCGGCGCGGAGGACAACGTCACGGAGCTCACGGCACCGGGACCGTGGATGCTGCGGCTCCCGCACTTCCGCCTCGATGCCGAGCCGTCGTTCGGCGACGAGATCCAGAGCGAGTACTTCGTCGCCCGCGCCGATGCGCCCGCGGCGCTGAGCGCGGTGCGGACGCTGGGCGACAGCATCCGTCCGCATCTCATCTGGACCGAGCTGCGCACCGCCGCCGCCGACGAGCTGTGGCTGAGCCCGGCGTACCGTCGCGACGTCGCGATCATCCACTTCACATGGCACAACCAACCCGACGACGTCGCCGCCGCCGTCGCCCGCGTCGAGGCGGTGCTCGAGCCTTTCGGGGCGCGCCCGCACTGGGGCAAGGTGCATGGCTTCGACCGGGCCGCGATCGAGCGCGTGCACCCGCGACTCGCCGACGCGCGGGCGGTGTTCGAGCGCCTCGATCCTGAGGGGCGCTTCTCGAACGCGCACCTCGCGCGCCTCGGCGTGCGGGAAGCCCGCTGAGCGGAGGCATCCGATGGACTTCGCGGTGATCCCCTGGGCGGTGGCGGCATGAGCGATCGGCGATTCCCGCGTTCGGTGTTCTCGCGAGGGACCGAGCCCGATGCGCGGTTCACCCTCGCCAACGAGCGCACCTTCCTCGCGTGGATCCGCACGGCCCTCGCCCTGATCGCGGGCGGCGTCGCGCTCGAGGTGCTCGGGCTCGACCTCCACGCGGGCCTCCGCCTGGCGGCGTCTCTGGTGCTCGTCGCCGTCGGCGTCCTCACCCCGGCGCTCGCCTGGTTCGGCTGGATGCGCACCGAGCTCGCGCTCCGCGAGGGGAGGCCCCTTCCGACCTCGCCGCTCGGGGTCATCCTCGGCTCCTCGGTGACGCTGGCGGGCCTCCTCGTGATCCTGGCGATCCTGCTGCGATGACCCCGCTCTTCGACGACGGCCTGCAACCCGAGCGCACCGAACTGGCGTGGCGGCGCACGGCGCTGGCACTCGCCGTCGGGTCGCTCGTGGCGTTCCGTCTCCTGCCGTCGGCGTTCGGCGACGCCTGGTGGGCGCTCGGCGGCGTCGCCGGCCTGCTGGCCACCGCCTGGCTCTACCTCAGCGCGCGGCGGCGGTACCGCCGCGTGAACGAGGCCCTCCGCCGGGAGGGCGACAGAGCGAGGATGCCGAGTGCCGGTGTCCTCGGCATCCTCGCGCTGTTCGTCCTCGCGGTCGGGATCACCAGCGTCGCGGTCGTCCTCGCCGTGGCCGTACGCGGCGGCGCAGCGGTCTGATCGGCGTCGGTCACCCGGCGGCCGAGGTGCTCACATCCCGTCAGCCGGCGACGCGGATCGCGCGAACGGCCATGAACTGGCGGCCGGGCAGTGGCACGCGCACCGTGGTGCGGTGGGTGCCCTCGAGGCGCTCGACGGTCATGTTCCACGTGTCGATGACGTCGATCGTCCACTCGCCGTCGCCGAGCACGACGTTGCGGAAGCGGGGACGGTTGAAGCCGAAATAGCCGACGCGGTGGGCGTCGCTGCCGCCCCAGGGGACGTCCCAGTCGGAGGGAAGCGGGTCCCAGACCCCGTCGGGAGCGTCGGCGAGCAGTCGCTTGAGGAAGCCGATGCGGTCGGGCGAGGTGCCGTGCAGGGCGCCGCCCTTCGACCACCACAGCACCTCATCGTCCAGCCCGAGCGCCGAGGGGAGGTAGGTCTCTCCGTGGCCGACGTAGCCGCCGCGGACCGCGCCCTCCCAGAAGCGCCGGGTCATCTCCTCGCCCGTGATGTTGCCCCAGCCCTGATCGATGTCGCCCTCGTAGGCGCACTCGTCGATCACGACGGGCTTGCCCCAGCGCTCGCGCCATTCGTCGGTGTTCTCGGCGGTGCGATAGACGTCCACGCGCTGGATGCTCACGTGGGTGATCCACGGCTTGGCGTAGTCGTAGAGCGGGCGGCAGTTGTGGATCGAGTTGAGGTGCCCGAACGGGTCCTCCTCACCGACGACCGCAGCCAGACGCTCCCAGTCCGCACCGGTCTTCGACCACAGCAGGTCGTACTCGTTCGCCATCGACCACCACACGTTCGAGAACGCGGCGAGGCGGCGCACCGCGTAACGCAGGTAGCGCTCGTCGACGGCGGGTCCGAGGTCGGCGAAGCCCCACCGGTCGTACGCGTGGAACAGGATGAGGTCGGCCTCGATCCCCCGTTCGCCGAGCTGCGCGATGCGCTGCTCGAGCCGCCGGAAGTGGGCCGGGTCGAACCGCTCGAGATCGAAGCCGTCCTCGAGAGAGCCGGGGAACACGAAGTCGGAGGGCTCGTTCGCGTTGAACAGGTACGACTTCGGGAACAGGCACATGCGGATCTTCGTGAACGGCGCCTCGGCCAGGGTGCGGAGGGTCTGCTCCTGCAGCTCCTCGGGCTGGTGGGTCCACACGTAGGCCGTGGTGCCGAGCGGGCGGTGGCGCGTGCCGTCGGAGTGCCGGAAGTGGAAGCCGTCCACCCGCACCGGTCCGTGCGAGCCGTCACGAGCGGCCGTCACCGTCACCGTGCCGGCGATCGCGTCGAGCGAGCGCGCGGTCGAGCGGGTCACGAAGGTCCACTCGCCCTCGGCGTCGGCGAGCGCCCGCACCAGGTAGCGGCCGTCGCCGTCGTAGAAGCCGCCGACGCGGACGTCCGAGCCGTCCGGACGCGTGAACACCGCGTCGAGCTCGACGTCGACGAACGGGTTGCCGTGGTCGGGGCCGTCGAAGCGCACCTCCAGCACGTCCCACTGGGGCGTCGAGGAGGGGAGGACGACGGATGCTGAGCCCCGCGTCACCTCGTCGCCCTCGTAAGCCGGGTCGGGGCTGATCGCCGGCGCGTAGGGCGCACGCTCGTCGTCGCCGTCCTCGATGTCCGCGAGCGCCGCCCACAGGAGTTCCTGCGCGTCGGGGTCCTCGAGGGCGGGGACGAGCGCCACGAGCTGGCCGAGCCGCACGCCGCGGTACTGCGCCGCCATCGGCGACGCCGCGATTCCGGGCAGGTGCGTCTCGAGCACGGCACGGCCGGCGGGGCTGTCGAGGGTGTCTCCGAAGGTGGAGGCGCGGTCGAACACGGGGTTCCTTCCGGTCAGAGGGTCGAGGTCAGCGGGGCACGGAGCGGCGGGCGGCGCGGCGGGCGGTCGTATTGCGGGAGCGCGGGAGCTGCGGGAACCGTCATTCGTCGTGTCCTTCCGCGACCCAGCGCAGCACGGCGATGTCGCCGTCGACGGCGTACACGCCGATGACGCGGCCGGTGAACGACTCCGCGACCTCGGAGGAGAGGAAGCGGCCGTCGATCTCGGCGAGCTCGCGGCGCTCGCCTCCGATCGTCGCGGCCAGGTGGAACATGTCGCTCGTCCGGGTGAACACGCCGTCGGACACGGGCCGGCGCGACTCGAGGTGCAGGTCCACCACATCGCCGTCAAGCGGCGTGCGCCATTCCTGCACGAGCCCCGCGATCGCGGCGCGGGCGACGACCTCGCCGGCACCGGCCTCGAGCTCGATGTGGAAATGCTCGTCGTACCGCACGGCGAGGCCGCCGACCCCGGCCGAGACGTCGATGCGCACCGTCACGGCGTTCGTGAGGTGCTCCTGACGGCGCCCGACGAACACGGGTCGTGGGTCGTCGAGAGTGGTGCCGTCGGCGTGGAGCACGAGCCAGCCCGGCCGCGCGGCGAGGTCGGCGTGGTCGGTCGGCAGAGCGCGGACGGCGATCCACTCGCCGTCGAGCGGCGTGTCGGCGGCGAACCCGATGTCGGTGCGCGTTCCCGGCCGAGGGTTCAGCTGCACCGGGTCGATCTCGGGCCAGCCGTCCGCGCCCCAGCGCACCGGGGTCACGAACGACTCGCGGCCGAGGGCCGAGAAGGCCCGGGTCATGCTGCGGGGGCGCACACCGAGCAGCACGCACAGCCAGTCGCCGTCGGGACCGATCACGAGGTCGCCGTGCCCGGTGTTCTGCACCGGACGCGTCGTCCCGCGGGCGGTGACGAGGGGATTGTGCGGCGCCGTCTCGAACGGGCCCTCGGGGCCGTCGCCACGGGCGATCGACACCCCGTGGCCGCGCTCGGTGCCGCCCTCGGCGATCATGAGGTACCAGCGCCCGTCCACCTCATAGAGGTGCGGCGCCTCGGGGAATCCGCCGCCGGTGCCCGACCACAGCGAGCGGGGCTCCTCGAGCGCGCGGTGGGTGGCCAGGTCGACCTTCACCTGCTGGATGCCCAGGTGCGCTCCCGCGTGCTCGCCCGAGAGGATCATGCCCGAGAACGTGATGTACACGGTGCCGTCGGCATCCCACGCGATGTCGGGGTCGATGCCGTCCAGGCTCCCCGAACCGTCCGCCTTGAGGATCAGGTCGCCGTCGCTCCACGGACCTGCGGCGTCCGCGGCGGTGAAGTGCAGCATCCCGCGCCCCATCGCGTCGCTGATGACGAGGTGGAAGACGCCGTCGCGGTGCCGGATGGTGGGCGCCCATGCGCCGCCCGCCGTCGGGACCTGCTCCACCGCGAGTTGGCCCGGCCGCGTCGCGACGTGGCCGATGAGCTCCCACGTCTCGAAGTCGGTCGAACGGTGGATCGGGATGCCCGGCAGGTACTCGAACGTCGACGTCGCGAGGTAGTACACGCCGTCGACGGCCACGACGCTCGGGTCGGGGTGGAAGCCGTTGATCAGGGGGTTGAAGAGGGTGCTCACGGGGTTCCTTCGGGGCGAGTTCAGGACGAGAGACGGATGCCGAGTTCCCGGGCGAGCGCGACGGCACGGGGGTCCGCCCCGCCCGGCCACGGGCCGCGCGCGATCGTCCACGCGAAGGCGAGGCCGGTGTCGGGGTCGACGCAGGCCAGCGCGCCGGCCGCGCCATCGTGGCCGAACGCACGTGGCCCGCCGAACGCGAGCTGCTGCGACGGCTTCTGGAACACGATCGCGTGCGCCCGGTCCTGCTGGTGCAGCACCTCGTCGTAGCCGCGGATCTGCTGCTGGCCGATCTCGGCGACGGTGTCCGCGCCGAGGAAGGGCTCGGCGCCGTCGACGCCCGTGACGGCCGCGGCGAACAGCCGCGCGAGGCCGCGGGCGGTCCCGGTGCCCGAGCCGGCGGGATGGCCGTACTCCCAGCTGCGTCGCGAGTTGGCGAGGTCGACCTCGCCGCCCATCGAGCCGAAGACGACCGGGCCGAGCGCCGAGAAGGTCGGGGTGGAGGTGTCGGAGACCGGCTTGATCATCGGCAGCACGTCGACGCGGCGCGACTCGTGCTCGGCGGGGAGGCCGAGGAAGAAGTCGATGCCGTACGGGGTACGGATCTCCTGCTCGTAGAACTCGTGAAGCGTCCGGCCGGTCACCCGGAAGACGAGCTCGTCGCCGAGGTTCCCGATCGTGATGGCGTGATAGCCGAACGCGCTTCCGGGGTACCAGTACGGCCGGCTCGCCGCCAGGCGCTCCGCCGCCGCGTGGTGGTCGAGCAGCTCGTCCCAGCTGAGCGCGGGGTCCGCCTGCGGGAGGCCCGCCTGGTGCGACAGTAGTTGCCGCACGGTGACGTGCTGCTTGCCCTTCGCCGCGAACTCGGGCCAGTAGGTCGCGACGCGCTCGTCGAGGTCGAGCTCGCCCCGCTCGACGAGCAGGCCGATCGAGAGGCCGATCGTGTTCTTCGTGACCGAGTAGGGCACGATGACCGAGTCCTCGGCCATGTGCGGCCCGCCCCACGCGTCGAGCACGGGGTGCCCGTCGTGGAAAGCCGCGACCTGGAACGACAGGTCGGGGTCGGCGGCGAGCAGTCCGTCGAGGCGGGTGACGACCTCCTCCAGGCGCTCGTCGGCGCGTCCCTTCAGACCGGCGGTGCCGAGCGCCTTCACGCGACGCTCCAGTCGATCGACAGCGGAAGGTCGGCCACCGAGGCGCCGGCGCGGAGCGTGAAGGCGCCGGGCTCGACGACCCACTCGCCCGCCCAGTGCGCGAGGCGGCGCGCCGGAACGGGGACCGACGCGGTGACGGTCTCACCGGGTGCGGCGTGCACCGTCGCGAATCCGACGAGCCAGCGCTCGGGGCGCTCCACCGCGGACTCCGCGCGCTCGGCATACACCTGCACCACCTGTTTGCCGGCACGGTCGCCGGTGTTCGCGAGCGTCACCTCGACCGTGTCGCCGATGCGCTGCGCGGCACCCCACGACCACGTCGTGTACCCGAGGCCGTGGCCGAACGGGAACGCGGGCTCGGCATCGGCCTTCAGCCACGCGCGGTAGCCGATGTGCAGGCCCTCGCGATAGTCGAGGCGGCCGTCGGTCGGAACGACCTCGGTCACCGGAACGTCGGCGAGGGCGACCGGCCACGTCGTGGGGAGGCGCCCGCCGGGCTCGGCGGCTCCCGTGAGCACGTCGGCCATCGCGTGCCCGAACTCCTGTCCCCCGAAATACCCCTGCACGACGGCCGCGACCTCGTCCGCCCACGGCAGCACGACCGGCGAACCGGCGTTGACCACGACGATCGTCGGGGTTCCGGTGGCGGCGACGGCGCGCACGAGGTCGTCCTGGCGGCCCGGAAGGTCGAGGCTGGTGCGGTCGTAGCCCTCCGACTCGACCTTCGAGTTCGTGCCCACGACGACGATCGCGACCTCGGATACCGCGGCCTCCGCGACCGCGCGGGCGATGAGCTCGTCGGGGTCGGTGCGCTCGGGGGCGATGCCCAGCGTCGCGCTGAGGGCGCCCGACAGCGCGCCGTGGCTCTCGCGCGTGAACTCCACGCGGACCGCGGTCTCGCGACCGGCCTCGACGGCGACCGTGGCGGTGATCGACGGCGGGTTGAGGAACGCCGCACCCAGGTCGGTGCCCTCGATGACGGGGGCGTCATCGAGGACGAGACGCTCGTCGACGTACAGCCTGCCCGGGTTCGCGCCGGCGAAGCCGAGCTCGATCTCGCCCGACTCGGCGGGCGTGTACACCGTCTCGAACACCACCGTGGCGCTCGCCGAGATCGGGGCGTCGCCGCCGAACCAGACCAGCGCCGTGGAGCGGCGGTTCTCGGCGAAGAGCTCGGTGCCGTCGGCGTCGAAGAACGCGACGCGGATGCCGGCCTCACCCGTCGCCGGGTTGGTCAGCTGTGCGAGCGGGATCTCGGCGACCCCCTCCTGCACGACCGCGCCGATCTCGAAGTTCACCTCGGCCGCCGGCACCGCGGCGCGGATCGCCTCGAGCGGCGAGACCACGGACTCGGGGATCACGGTGGCGCTGCCGCCGCCCTGCGTGCGTGCCTCGCGGGCGTTCTGCCCGATGACGGCGACGCGGCCGAGGGACGCGGCATCCAACGGCAGGACACCCTCGTTGCGCAGCAGCACCGTGCCCTCGATGGCGGCGTCGCGCGCGAACGCGGGACCGTCGAGCGGAGCGGGCTCGATCGGGGTCGAGTCACCGAGGGCGCCGACGCGCTCGGCGAGCAGCAGCAGGCGCAGCACCTTGCGGTCGAGGTCGGCCTCGTCCACCCGGCCGTCGCGGACCGCGTCGACGAGATCGGCCCACGCGGGAGCGGGACCGGGCATCGCGAGGTCCTGAGCGGCCGGCACGGAGCCGAGCGAACGGACGGCGGTCCAGTCGCTGATCACGACGCCGTCGAAGCCCCACTCCGAGTTGAGCGGCGTCTCGAGCAGGTCGTTCTCGGTCATCGTGACGCCGTCGACCGCGTTGTAGGCGCTCATGATGGTCCAGGCGCCGGCCTCGACGGCGCGCTCGAACGGCGCGAGGTACAGCTCGCGCAGCGCGCGCTCGTCGACGCGGACGTCGACGGTGAAGCGGTCGGTCTCGGCGTCGTTGGCGACGTAGTGCTTGGGCGTCGCGGCGACGCCGTTGTCCTGCAGGCCCCGCACGTACGCGGCGGCGAGCTCGGCGCTCAGTTCGGGATCCTCGCTGAAGCACTCGAAGTGCCGGCCGCCGAGCGGCGAGCGGTGCAGGTTGATCGTCGGTCCGAGGACGACGTCGACACCCTTGCGACGGGCTTCGGATGCTGCGGCCGCCCCGTAGCGGTAGGCCAGGTCGACGTCCCACGACGCGGCGAGCGCCGATCCCGACGGCAGGTTGAGCGACGGCTCGCGCTCGTCCCAGCGAGGACCGCGGACGCCGGCCGGGCCGTCCGACAGCGTCATCGCGCGAAGGCCGATCTCGGGCACGGGGACGGTCGTCCAGAAGTCGGCGCCCTGCACGAGGGCCGCCTTCTGCTCGAGGGTGAGGCGCTCGAGCAGCGGCACGAGGTGCAGCACCGACTCGGGGTGCGTGGAGGTGGCGGTCTCGGTCATCGGGGGAGTTTCCGTTCTCGGAAGGAGGGTCAGAGGGGAGGATGCCGCGGCCCGGCCCTTGCAGGCCGGGCCGCAGCATCCGTCGCGTCAGAGGACGCCGGCGGCCGCCTCGGCGTCGAGGAGCGCGCGCCGGGCGACGCGGCGCTCCTCCTGCTTGTCGGGGTCGGGCACGGGCGCGGCCATGAAGAGCCGCTGGGTGTAGGGGTGCTCGGGCGCGGAGGTCACCCGGTCGCCGTCGCCGGTCTCGACGATCTCGCCGCGGTACATCACCGCCACGCGGTGGCTGATGTGGCGCACCACCGCGAGGTCGTGCGTGACGAAGAGGTAGGCGACGCCGGTGCGGTTCTGGATGTCGATGAAGAGGTCCAGCACGCGCGCCTGGGTCGACAGGTCGAGCGCCGACACCGGCTCGTCGCACACGATGAGCCGCGGCTCCAGGGCGAGCGCACGCGCGATCGCGACGCGCTGGCGTTGACCGCCCGAGAACTCGCGGGGCAGGCGACCGCGCGCGTCGGCGGGAAGCCCCACCTGATCGAGCAGGTCGCGCACCCGCGACTTCGCCTCGCTCGACGAGACGCCCGCCGCGGTGAGCGGCTCGGTGAGGATCTGCTCGATCGTCATCGACGGGTTCAGCGACGAGTACGGGTCCTGGAAGACGACCTGGATCTCGGAGCTGAGCGCGCGGCGCTCCTGGCGCTTGAGGTGCGAGATGTCCTTGCCGTCGTAGACGATCGACCCCTCGGTCACCGGCGCGAGGCCGAGCGCCGCGCGGCCGAGAGTGGTCTTGCCCGACCCGGACTCGCCGACGAGGCCGACCGTCTCACCCGGCAGGATGTCGAGCGAGACGCCCTTCAGGGCCCGGAACGGCTGGGCGCGGAAGCCCTTGCCCGGGTACTCGACGACGAGGTCCTTGATGTCCAGCAGCGGAGTGCTCATGCCCGTGCTCCCTTCATGACGAGCGGACCGCGGGCGGGACCCTCGTCGAGGATCGCGTCCAGCAGCGCCTGCGTGTACGGGTGCTGCGCGTCGTTGAAGATCGCGCGCACCGGGCCCTGCTCGACGAACCGGCCGCTCTGCATGACGGTCACCCGGTCGCACAGGTCGGCGACGACGCCGAAGTTGTGCGTCACCAGGAGCATCGCCATGTGACGTTCGGCCTGCAGGTCGCGCAGCAGCTCGAGCACCTCGGCCTGCACCGTGACGTCGAGGGCCGTGGTCGGCTCGTCGGCGATGATGAGGTCGGGGTCGGTCGACACGGCGCCCGCGATGAGCACGCGCTGCGCCATGCCGCCCGAGACCTCGAACGGGTACGCGTCGAACGTGCGCTTCGGGTTGGGGATGCCGACCCGCGCGAGCAGCTCGAGCGAGCGGTCGGTAGCCGCCTTCTTCGAGAGCCCGAGGTTCTTGCGCAGCGGCTCGACCAGCTGGCTGCCGATCGTGAACGACGGGTCGAGGTTCGACATCGGCTCCTGCGGGATGTATCCGATGCGCTTGCCGCGCAGGCCCGCATACGTGCGGTCATCGCCGTCGGCGATCTCGGTGCCCTCGTACAGGATCGAGCCGCCGGTGACGTGGCCGCCGCGGGGGAGCAGGCCCAGCACGGCGAACGCGGTCTGCGTCTTCCCCGAGCCGGACTCGCCGATGAGACCGTGCACCTCGCCCTTGCGGATGTCGAGCGAGACGCCGTGGACGACCTCGATGTGCGAGCCGTCGGGCTGGTCGTAGCCGACGTGCAGGTCGCGGACGTCGAGCACCTTCTCGGTCGCCTTGCTGCGCGCGTCGCCCTTGTGGACGATGACGCCGTCGGTCTCGAAGATCGGCGGCTCGTCGAGGTCGACGACGTCGCCTCCGCTGAGTCCCACCGACGTCGTGACGGCGGCCACCGAGCCGGTCGCGGTCGCGACCGCGCGGCGCCGCTTGCGCCGCACCGACACGGTGCGCTCGATCTCGTCGCGCATCACATTGGCCAGGAGCGTCAGCGCGATGCAGGTGAGGGCGATCGCGAGCGACGGCCAGAGCATCAGGAGCGGCTCCTTGTAGATGTTCTTGAAGCCGTCGTTGAGCATCTGGCCCCACGTGGGCACGGCGATGTCGCCGAGGCCCAGGAACTCGAGGCCCGACTGGATCGCGATGGCGATGCCGGCGATGATCGCCGACTGGATGATGATCGGAGCCCGCACCACCGAGAGCACGTGGCGGCCGATGATGCGCGTGTCGCTGAGGCCCGACACGCGGGCCGCATCGACGTAGAGCTCGGTGCGCACGGCGGTCACCGAGGCGTACACCAGTCGGTAGAACGCCGGTGCCAGCAGGATGCCGAAGATGAACATCGAGATCCACACCGACGGGCCGAGGACGGCACGCGCGGCGAGCAGCACCACGATGCCGGGCAGCGCCATGTTGAGCTCGGTGACCCACGTGGCCGCGTTGTTGAACCAGCCCTGGTAATAGCCGGCGATGAGACCGCTGATCACGCCGAGGATCACCGCGACGACGAGGGCGAGCAAGGCGGCCAGGACGGTGGTCTGGGTGGCCACCAGGAGCCGCGAGAACACGTCGCGGCCGCTGCCGTCGGTGCCGAGGAGGTGTTCTGCACTCGGCGAGGCGAGCACGTTGCGGATGTCGGCGTAGTTCGGGTCCTGCGGGGCGATCCACGGCCCGATGACCGCGATCAGGCCGAGGAACGCGAGGAAGATCAGCGAGGCGAGGCCGATCGGCCGGCGCACCAGACGGCGCCAGAGCGAGACGCGTACCGGTGCGACCGGCACGTCGAGGGGGACGTCGATGGCGGTCATGAGAGGCGCACCTTCGGGTTCAGCGCCGCCTGGGCGAGGTCGATGAGGAGGTTCACGATGACGACGATGATCGCGAAGGCGATCACGACGCCCATGACGACGGGGATGTCGCCGAGGGTGGTCGCGCGGACGGTGAGCTGGCCCATGCCGGGGATGGCGAAGACCTGCTCGACGATCACCGCCCCGCCGAGGAGCCCGATGAACTGCACGGCGAGGACCGCCAGAGCGGGGCCGCCGGCGTTGCGGAGCACGTGGCGGTACACGACCGAGTTCGTGCTGAGGCCGCGCGAGCGGAGGGTGCGGACGTAGTCCCGCGACATCGCGTCGATGACCGAGCCGCGGACCTGCTGCGACACCGCCGCGATCGCGCCGATCGACAGCGCCACGATGGGCAGGGTCACGGACGAGAGCCAGCCCGACACCGAGGTGGTCAGGGGCACGTAGCCGGTCGCCTTGAACCAGCCCAGGTTGATCGCGAACACGAGCACGAGGCCCAGCGCGATGAGGAAGCCGGGGATGGCGAAGCCGATGAGCGCGATCACCTGGACGCTGCCGTCGACCCAGCCGCCGCGACGGGCGGCGAGGATGCCGAGGACGACCGCGACGATCGCCGAGACGAGGGTCGCGCCGATCACGATCGCGAGGGTGACCGCCAGGCGGTTGCTGACGCTCGTCGAGACCAGCTCGCCGGTGAACCAGCTGCGACCGAGGTTGCCCGTCAGGGCGCCGGTGACCCAGTTCCAGTACTGCTGGAGCAGCGGCTGATCCAGCCCGAGCTGCTCGGTCTTCTTGGCGACCGTCTCGACGGTGGCGTTCTCGCCGAGGATGCGGCGGGCGATGTCGCCGCCCGCGGCGTAGAGGAGGACGAACGCGAGGAACGAGATCACCGCGATGAGGATGACGCCCGACAGTACGCGCCGGAGGATGAATGCAAGCATGTCGCTTTCCCGTGGGTGGTGTCTCCCCGCCCGCCCGCGGTGTGCGGGCGGGCGGGGAGAGGATTCAGTTCTTCGGCGAGAAGTCGAAGATCGACGGGTAGGCGTTGGTGGGCCAGAACTCGAGGTTCGTGTTCGCGTCGGTCGCGTACGTGCCCTGGACCCGGAAGAACGGCGCGAACCAGGCCTGCTCGACCAGGTAGGCGTTGAGGTCCTTCGTGGCCTGGTCGGCCTCGTCCTTCGTGCCCATCTGGATCGTCGAGATGTACTCGTCGACCTGCGGGTCCTGCGAGTGGAACGGGTTGAACGTGGCCTCGGGAGCGATCATGAAGTTGATCAGCTGCCAGTCCGGGTTCTGCTCGAGCGCCATCCACGTCGCCGGGTACTTCGGGGCGAGCATGTCGGTGATGAAGTTGCCCGTACCGGGGTCGGTGTAGTTCACCGTGATCCCGATGTCGGCGAGCTGCTGTGCGACCAGGTCGAACGTGGTCTGGAACGCCGGGGTCGACATCATGTCGATCGAGAACCCGTCGGGGTAGCCGGCCTCGGCGAGGAGCTTCTTGGCACCTTCGGGGTCGTACTCGTAGGTGCTGTCGAGCGCCTCGTCGTAGCCGACCGACGTTGCAGGGAAGACCTGCTCGGTGACGGTTCCGTAGCCTGCCTGCAGCGCCTTCAGCAGCGCCTCGCGGTCGAACGCCATGTTGATCGCCTGACGTACCTTGACGTCGGCGAGCTCGGGCGCCATCGTGCCGGCGCGGTCGAACAGCAGCAGGCCCTGGAAGTCGAGCTCGTTGGACTCGATCGTCCAGCCGGACGCCTCGATCTCGGGGATCGTGTCGTTGTTCACGATCTTCGCGCCGTTGGCCTCGCCGGCCTTGAGGGCGTTGAGCGTCGCGGTCGGGTCCTCGATGACGTTGATCGTCAGGTTGTCGTACTTGACGGCATCCGGGTTCCAGTAGTCCGGGTTGGCCGTGTAGACGTACGTGGTTCCCGTGACGGTCGCCGCGGTGTCGAGCACGTACGGGCCGGAGCCGATGGGCTCCGTGGCCGAGTCGGGGTCGTCGAAGGTGGACGGCGCCTGGATGAGACCGGGGGCGATCGAGAGCATGTTGACGAGAGACGGGTCGGGCGCGTCCTGCGTGATGGTCACGGTGGTGGCGTCGACGGCGGCGAACTCCTTGCCGGCCAGCGTCGCGGCCTGCGGCGACGTGCCGTCGCGGAAGCGCTCGAGGCTCGCCACCACGGCGTCGGCGTCGAGCTTGGTGCCGTCGGTGAACTCGACGTCGTCGCGGAGCGTCAGCGTCAGCACGGTGTTGTCTTCGTTGTACTCCCACTTCGTGGCGAGCCAGGGCTCGATCTCACCGTCGGAGTTCTTCTGCAGCAGCGTGTCGAACACGGCCTGGAAGAACGGGCTGCGGTTGCCGTACTCCGCTCCCTGTCCGATGTCGTAGCTCGTGGGCCCGATGATCGCAGTGAGCGTGAGCCGGTCTGCTCGGCCGGAGTCGCTTGCGCCCGACCCGTCGTCCCCGGCACCGGCGCAGCCGGTGAGGGCGAGAGCGGCGATCGCGATGGTGGCTGCTGTGGCCTTCCAACGGAACATCCTTGGTCCCTTCATCTGTGGTGATGCCCCTGCGGATCACCATCTGGCGGGAGACGCTAACAGCAATTTCTAGTGGACGCTAGGTTTTTGACATTAAAAACTAGCGAGCATTAGGAATTCGTTATACAACGGAAGGGAAGGACCCCGACGGGCGCCGATGGAGGCGACCGGGATGACCCCGGGGATACGGTGTGACGATGACCGAGACCACTTCCGCCGCACGAAAGGCAGGGACCGCTCCCACGAGGACGCGCAAGCCCCGCGGCGAATACGCCAAGTCGAAGGAGACGCGCACCGCGATCCTCGATGCCGCCCTCGAGGTGTTCTCCCAGTCCGGTTACCGTGCCGGTTCACTGCGCGAGGTGGCCGAGCGGGTCGGGATGAGCGAGGCGGGACTGCTGCACCACTTCCGCAGCAAGAGCGCGCTACTGCTCGCACTCCTTGACCACCGCGACAACCTGTCGCGTGCCCGCGTCGACTTCGATATCCCGGACGGCGTCGAGGCGCTGCGCGCGCTGGCCGAGCTGGCGCGGTTCAATGCCGCGCAGCCCGGCATCGT
Organism: Microbacterium sp. NPDC056044; assembly: GCF_042267145.1. Taxonomy (NCBI): domain Bacteria; kingdom Bacillati; phylum Actinomycetota; class Actinomycetes; order Micrococcales; family Microbacteriaceae; genus Microbacterium; species Microbacterium sp. NPDC056044. The sequence goes on from NZ_JBHJWZ010000007.1 coordinate 250,215, forward strand.
CGAGCTGTACACCACGCTGTCCGCCGAGGCGACGGCCCCGTCCCACCCTGCACACGACTACTTCGTCAACCGCTACCAGTACGTCCGCACCAGCGTGACAGGCTCCTTCGAGCGCGCCGCCGCCGCCGGGCGTCTCGTCGACGGGGTCGATCCGGGCCGCGCGGCCGTGGCGACGATCGCGCTGATGGACGGCCTGCAGGTGCAGTGGCTGCTCGATCCGGAATCGACCGACATGGCCGAGGCGCTGCACGAGGTCTTCCGGAGCCTGATCCGGGGGTACGACCTCGTCTCGATCGAGAACGCGCTGGACGCGCTGGACGCGCCGCCGGAGCGCGCCGAACCGGAAGCGGTGGAGCGGACCGAGGATCCCGCATGATCCGCGAGCCCTTCCTCGACGACTGGACCGCCGGCCCGAAGCTCGGCGCCTTCGAGGCGCCCACACCCGAGTCCGCGCCGCGGCCGGTGCGGCTGCCGCACGACGCCATGCGAGACCTGCCCCGCTCGGCCGATACCGACCAGGGCGTGCACTCCGGCTACGTGCCGGGCGGCGTCTTCGAGTACGCGAAGACCTTCGACGTGCCGGACGACTGGCGCGACAAGACGGTGCGCCTGGAGTTCGAAGGGGTGTACCGCGACGCCGTCGTCTTCCTGAACGGCGATGCGGTCGTGCACGAGGCCAACGGCTACAACGCGTTCGAGGCCGTCCTCGACCCGTACCTGCGCTACGGCGAGCCCAACCGCGTCACGGTCGAGGCCCGCGCGCACCGCGACAGCCGGTGGTATTCCGCTGCGCGCATCTATCGCCCCGTGCACCTCGTGGTCGCGGATCCGGTGCACCTCCCGCTCGACGGCACGCGCGTCACCACGACCGACATCGACGCCGACCACGCCGTCCTGCGCATCGCGACGACGGTCCGCAACGGCTCGCGGCACACCCGCACCCTGCGGCTCTCGTGGACGGTGGTGGCGCCGGACGGCGCCGACGTCGCGAGCGGCGACGCGCCGGTCACGGTGCACCCCGGCGCACACGCCGTCGCACGGGTGCGGCTCACGGTCGACGCCCCCGCGCTGTGGAGCGAACGGTCGCCCTCGCTGTACCGGGTGCGCACATCACTCGCCGGCGAGGACGGAGACGTGATCGACACGGATGCTGCGTCCTTCGGCATCCGCCGCCTGCAGGTCGATGCGGCGCGGGGTCTTCGGATCAACGGCGAGACGGTGAAGCTCCGCGGCGCCTGCGTGCACCACGACAACGGCGCGCTCGGCGCGGCGACGTTCGCTGACGCCGAGGACCGGCGGGTGCGGCTGCTCAAGGCCGCGGGGTTCAACGCCCTTCGCAGCGCCCACAATCCGATGAGCCGCGCGATGCTCGAGGCGTGCGACCGGCACGGGGTGTTCGTCATGGACGAGCTGACCGACTCGTGGACGCATTCGAAGGTCGCGTTCGCGGGTGCGCCCGGCTTCGCGAAGCGGTGGCACCACGACCTTGACGCCCTCGTGGCGAAGGACTTCAACCACCCCAGCGTCATCATGTACTCGATCGGGAATGAGATCCTCGAGCTCGCCACTCCGGCGGGGTCCGCGTGGAGCCGCCGCCTCGCCGAGGGCGTCCGCGAGCGCGACGACACGCGGCTCGTGACGAACGGCATCAACGGGATCATCGCGAACCTCGACCGCATGGCCGAGGCGGCCGGCGATGCCGGGGCCGAGGCATCCGATCCCAACACGATGATGGCCACGATGGGCGACATGATGGCGCAGGCCAATGCGTCCGAACTCGTGACGACATCGACCGAGGAGTCGGCGTCGGTGCTCGACGTCGTCGGCTTCAACTACGCCGAGTCCCGGTACGAGCTCGACCGCGAGCTGTTCCCGAATCGCGTGATCGTCGGGTCCGAGACCTTCCCGTCACGCATCGAGAAGATGTGGGAGCTCGTCGAGCGGCTCGACCACGTCATCGGCGACTTCACCTGGACCGGGTGGGACTACCTCGGCGAGGCCGGCATCGGCCGCGTCGACTACACCGACGAGCCCGGCTACGACTTCACCGGCACCGCCGGGCCGTACCCGCACCTGCTGGCCGGGTGCGGCGACCTCGACATCACCGGCTTCCGCCGCCCGGTCTCGTACTACCGCGAGATCGTCTTCGGCCTCCGCGCCGAGCCGTACCTGGCGGTGCACCCGCCGCGGCACCACGGCCGTCCGACCGCGACGACGCCGTGGTCCTGGGACGACTCGGTGTCGTCGTGGACGTGGGATGCTGCGGCCGGCGCACCCGTCACCGTCGACGTGTACGCGCCCGCCGACGAGGTCGAGCTGCAGCTCGACGGCGTCTCGCTGGGCGTCGCCGAGGTCGGAGTGGAGAAGGCGTTCCGCGCGCGTTTCGAGACCGCGTACCGCCCGGGCGAGCTCGTCGCGATCGCGCGCCGCGGCGGTGCCGAGGTAGGGCGCGCGACGCTCCGCACCGCCGGTGACGTGGGGCTCGCAGCATCCGTCGAAGAACCGGAGATCTCGGCCGACGGGCTCGCATTCGTCGTGATCTCGCTGGCCGACGCGGACGGCGTCGTCGCCGTCGACGCCGACCGTCTCGTGACGGTGACGGTCGACGGTGATGCCGAGCTCGTCGGGCTCGGCACCGGCCGCATCCGCACCGAGGAGTCGTTCGCCGGCCCGTCCGTCACGACCTACGAGGGCCGCGCGCTCGCGATCGTGCGCCCCACCGGCCCCGGCCCCATCACGGTCACGGCGACCGCACCCGGCCTGGCCGCAGCATCCGTCTCGATCACCGTCCGCTGACAGGCAGGCGGGTCAGCTCGCGCGGGCGCGGGCGCGGATCTTGTCGTTCTCGTCCGTCGGGAGCACGCGGATCGGCGTCGTGGCGGCGACCTCGTCGCTGAATTCCTCGGGGGCGACGATCGTGAGCGGGCGCGTCTCGTCGAGGGTGAGGCGGAACCGCTTCTCTCCGTGGCGGTGCAGGCGTCCCGACCACAGCAGCCACGTCGCGCCGATCGCGAAGGCGACGAAGGCGGCGACGGCGCCCACGAGGATCGCCATGCGCGGGCCGAACTCGGCCGCGACCCACCCGACGATCGGCGCGCCGATCGGGGTGCCGCCCATCAGGATCGCCATGTACAGCGCCAGCACGCGGCCGCGCAGCATCGGGTCGGTGGTGGTCTGCACGTAGCCGTTGGCCGTCGTCATCATCGTGACCACTGCGAAGCCGGTGAACATCAGCGTGATCGCGTAGAGCCAGTACGTCGGCATGAACGCCGACACGACGGCGGCGACGCCGAACATGGCCGTGCCGATGATGAGCACGCGCAGCCGTGCGCGGTCGCGGCGGGCGGCGAGCAGCGCGCCCGCGACCGAGCCGATCGCGAGGATGGAGCTCAGCAGGCCGAATCCGTCGGCCTCCTTGCCGAACTCGACAGCCATCGTCGACGCGAGGATCGGGAAGTTCATGCCGAACGCGCCGATGAGGAAGACCATGGCGCACGTCACGATGAGGTCGGGACGGCCCGCGACGTACCGGAAGCCGTCGGCGAGGCGTGACGACTGCGGAGCCTTGACCCGTGGCACGAGCTCGTTCGTGCGGATCAGCACGAGCGCGGCGAGCATCGCGAGGAACGTCACCGCGTTGGCGACGAACACCCAGCCGGTGCCGATCGCGACGATGACGATGCCCGCGACCGCGGGGCCGATCATGCGGGCGCCGTTGAACGACGCGGCGTTCAGCGCGACCGCGTTCGAGGCGTTCTCACGGGCGACGAGGTCCGACACGAAGGCCTGGCGCGCCGGGTTGTCGAACGCGGCGACGACGCCGAGCGCGAGCGCGAACGCGTACATGATCGGCAGCGTCATCACGCCGGCGAAGATGAGCACGCCGATCGCGATGCCGAGCAGCAGCAGCAGGCTCTGCGTGATGAAGAGGAGCTTGCGGCGGTCGAAGCGGTCGGCGACGAGGCCCGTGACGCCGACGAGCAGCAGCGGCGGCGCGAACTGCAGCGCCATCGTGACGCCCATCGCCGCGGCATCGTTGGCGGTGAGCTCGGTGAGCACCACCCAGCTGATCGCCGTCGACTGCATCCACGCGCCGACGTTCGACACGAGCGCGCCGATGAACCAGACGCGGTAGTTGAAGGCCGAGAACGACCGGAACATCGCGCTCATCTGGCCGCCATCCGCTCCATGATCGCCGCGGCGGCGGCGAGGGTGTCGCGCTCCGCGGGCGTGAGCTCGGCGAGGGAGGTCTCGACCCACGCGTCGCGGCGGCGGGCGGTCTCTTCGACGACCGCGACGCCTTCGGGGGTGAGCGAGATGACGACCTTGCGGCCGTCGCGCTCGTCGGCGCCGCGCACGATGAAGCCCTCGTCCTGCAGGCAGTTGACCGTGCGGTTCATCGACGGGGCCGACACGCGCTCACGCTCGGCGAGTTCGCCGAGCGTGTGGGGGCCGTGGACCTTGAGGGCCGCCAGGACGCCGAACTGCCCGTCGCTCATCGAGTCGACGGCGCGCTGCGTGCGCATGCGTCGCGCGAGGCGGAACGTCGCGATACGAAGCTGCGAAGCGGCGGGGGAGAGGTCTGCGGGAGTTCCGGCCTCGGGGCCGGGGGGTGTATCTGAAGTCTCGTTGCTGCTCATCCGGTTAGTTAGCATAGCTCATTAGTCTTGCTAAACAAAGTCGAGGAGAACGGATGCTGCGCCCCGGCGTCGCGCGCCGGGCCGCAGCATCCCGGCCCCTAGACTTCTGCGCATGCCCGAGTACACCGACGCGTACGGCGTCACGATCGTCTACGACGTCCATCCGGCGAAGTCGGGACCGCGGGGTGTGGTGCAGCTCCTCCACGGCGTCGGGGAGCACGCCGGGCGCTACGCGGCACTGGTCGACGCCCTCACCGCCGACGGGGTCACGGTGTACGCCGACGACCACCGCGGCCACGGCCGCACCGGCATGGGCCAGCACAAGGGCGACACCTCGAAGCTCGGGCAGCTCGGCCCGGGCGGCCTTCGCGCCACCATCTCGGCGCTGTGGCAGTTCACGCAGCAGATCCGCGCTGAGAACCCCGACCTGCCGCTCGTGCTGCTGGGGCACTCGTGGGGCTCGTTCATGTCGCAGAAGCTCATCAACGACCACCCCGACGCCTACGACGCGCTGGTGCTGTCGGGCTCGTCGCTGCTGTGGCCGGGGTCGCTGAACTCCGGCGATCTCAACAAGCCGTGGAACGGCCCGGGGGCGACGGGCGTCGAGTGGCTGTCGTCCGACCCGAAGGTGGGGGAGGAGTTCCTCGCCGACGGTCTCACCACGCACGAGACGCTCCCCAAGCTCTTCGGCCCCGTCGACACCCTGCGCCTCATCGGCAAGCCCGCCAAGGACCTCGGCGTCGACATCCCGACCCTCCTCATGGTCGGCCGCGACGACACCGTCGGCGGTCCGCGGAGCGTCCACCGCCTGGCCGACGCGTACCGCACGCGGTCGGGCTTCACCGACGTGACGACGCTCGTCTACCCCGACGCCCGGCACGAGATCTTCAACGAGGTCATGCAGGCCGAGGTGCGCGCCGACCTGCTCGCGTGGCTCGACAAGCACATCGCGGACCGCTCCTGAGCTCGGCGGCGCCCACCGGATCGGCGCCGGCGCCCGCCGCGCGAATAGGCTGAAGTCCATGCACGGCGAATACAAGGTGCCCGGCGGCAAGCTCGTGGTCGTCGACCTCGAGGAGCGCGACGGGCGCATCGCGGACTTCCACCTCGCGGGGGACTTCTTCCTCGAACCCGACGACGCCCTCGCCGACATCGACGCCGCGGTCAACGGGCTGCCGATCGAGGCGGATGTCGCGACCATCGCCGCCGCCGTGCGCTCGGCGCTCCCCGAGGGGGCGCAGCTGCTCGGCTTCACGCCCGAGGCCGTCGGCACAGCGGTGCGCCGCGCCCTGGTCACCGCTCCCGGGTGGCGCGACTTCGACTGGGAGATCGTGCACGAGAAGCCGGTCTCTCCCCGCATGAACCTCGCGCTCGACGAGGTGCTCACCGGCCGCGTCGGCGACGGCCGCCGGCGCCCGACCCTGCGCATCTGGGAGTGGGACGAGAACGCCGTGGTGATCGGCTCGTTCCAGTCGCTGCGCAACGAGGTCGACCCCGACGGCGCGGCGGCGCACGGCTACGACGTCGTCCGCCGCATCTCGGGCGGCGGCGCCATGATGATGGGTGCCAACTCGATCGTCACGTACTCCCTGTACGTCCCGGCATCCCTCGTCGCCGGCCTGACCTTCGCCGATTCATACGCGTTCCTCGACGACTGGGTGCTGCAGGCGCTGCGCGCCCTCGGCATCGAGGCGACCTACCAGCCGCTCAACGACATCGCGTCTCCGCAGGGCAAGATCGGCGGCGCCGCGCAGAAGCGCCTCGCGAACGGGGGAGTGCTGCACCACGCGACCCTCAGCTACGACATGGACGGCGAGGTCATGACCGAGGTGCTGCGCATCGGCCGCGAGAAGCTGAGCGACAAGGGCACGACGTCGGCGGCCAAGCGCGTCGACCCGCTGCGTCGCCAGACGGGGCTGCCGCGCGAGGCGATCATCGCCAAGCTCGAGGAGACGTTCACGAACCTCTACGGCGCGGTCCCCGGGCACATCACCGACGACGAATACGCCGAGGCCGAGGCGCTCGTGACGTCGAAGTTCGCGACGGACGCATGGCTTCGCCGGGTCCCCTGATCGCGGCGACGGATGCTGCGCCTCCCGGTTCCGTCGAGATCCACCACGGCGACAACCTCGAGGTGATCGGCGCCCTCCCGGATGCCTCGTTCACGCTGATCTATCTCGACCCGCCCTTCAACACCGGCCGCCCGCAGGAGCGGTCCATCGAGACCGCGCGGTCCGCAGCATCCACCTCCCCGTCCGGAGAGGGGATCGTGCGCCGCGGGTTCCACGGGCGCGAGTACGAGCGGATCCGGGGCGACCTGCGCGCGTACGACGACCGGTTCGACGACTACTGGGGCTTCCTCGAGCCGCGGCTCGAGGAAGCGTGGCGGCTGCTCGCCGACGACGGCACCCTGTACCTCCACCTCGACTACCGCGAGGCGCACTACGCCAAGGTGCTGATGGACGCGCTGGTGGGGCGCGAGCGGTTCCTCAACGAGCTCATCTGGGCCTACGACTACGGTGCGAAGACGCGCAAGCGCTGGCCCACGAAGCACGACACGATCCTGGTGTACGTCAAGGACCCGAAGGCGTACTGGTTCGACTCGGAGGCCGTCGATCGCGAGCCCTACATGGCGCCCGGGCTCGTGACCCCAGAGAAGGCCGAGCGCGGCAAGCTCCCCACCGACGTCTGGTGGCACACCATCGTGCCGACGACTGGGCGCGAGAAGACCGGGTACCCGACGCAGAAGCCCGAGGGCGTCCTGCGGCGCATCGTGCAGGCGTCGTCGCGCCCCGGCGACCGCGTGCTCGACTTCTTCGCGGGCAGCGGCACCACCGGCGCCGTCGCGTCGGCGCTGGGCCGCGACGCCGTGCTCGTGGACCACAACCCCGCTGCGATCGCGGTGATGCGCGAGCGGATGCCGCATGCCCGGGTGTTCGGGATGGCCGCTGAGCAAACGCTTCCCTAGGCTGGGGGAATGCGCTTCGGAACCTTCATCCCCCAGGGCTGGCGATTCGACCTCGTCGGCATCGATCCTTCAGAGCACTGGGCGGTGATGAAGGGACTGGCGCAGCGAGCCGACGCCGGTCCGTGGGAGTCGCTCTGGGTCTACGACCACTTCCACACCACGCCGGTGCACTCCGACGAGGCGACGCACGAGGCGTGGACGCTCATGGCGGCCTTCGCGGCGTCGACCGACCGCATCCGTCTCGGCCAGATGTGCACCTGCATGGGCTACCGCAACCCCGCGTACCTCGCCAAGGTCGCCGCGACGGTCGACATCGTCTCGGGCGGACGCACCGAGATGGGCATCGGCGGCGGCTGGTACGAGCACGAGTGGGAGGCGTACGGCTACGGCTTCCCGCCGATTCCCGAGCGGCTCCGGATGCTGCGTGAGGGCGTCGACATCATGCAGCAGGCCTGGACGACCGGGCGTGCCACGCTCGACGGCAAGCACTACCAGGTGGACGGCGCGATCGTTCAGCCGCTGCCCCTCCAGGACGGCGGGATCCCGATCTGGGTCGCCGGCGGCGGCGAGAAGGTGACGCTCAAGATCGCGGCGAAGTACGCCTCGTACACGAACTTCTCCGGGTCGCTGGACGAGATCGACCGCAAGAGCGCGGTGCTGCGCGATCACTGCGACGCTCTCGGCCGCGACTTCGCCGAGATCACGCGGTCCTCGAACTTCAACACCATCCTCGGTTCGACCGAGGCCGAGGCGCGTGACCGCCTGGCCGCGGTCAAGGCGCGGCTGCTGCCGCACGTCGGCCAGGAGCGCGCCGATCGCATCGAGCACGAGTACCTCAACTCACCCGCGTTCGGCACCCCCGAGCAGGTCGCCGAGCGCCTCGCCGAGCGCGAGCGGCACGGCATCTCGTACGCGATCCACTACTTCCCCGAGGCCGCCTACGACCTGTCGGGCATCGAGCTGTTCGAGCGCGAGGTCGTCACCGCGCTGTCGTGACGCAGGCCGTGGTGTGAAAGCGGCGGGCTCAACCGCAGGTTCCCGACCGAATGGCGGGAGCAGGAGTCGATCGGGCCCGCTGCTTTGACACCGGGCCACGTCGCGCCCCTTCCTCCCCAACCTCGGAGTCCTCGGGATGCTCCACAGAACGGCGGGAGCGGCTAGGAACGGGACTGGTGTCCCGCCACACTCGCGTGGTGCCTTCCGTTCCTGCCCGCCCGACGCTGCGTCGCCGGCGCGACCTCCTGGCGGATGGGTGGACGGACCGCGGGTTGGCTCGCGCTGTCGCCGACGGACGCCTGCTCAAACCGAGGCCCAACGCCTACCTGCTGCCGGACACTCCTGTCGACGTTGTGGACGCCTGCAGGCTGGGCGGACGACTCGCGTGCGTGTCCGAGCTCGTGCGCCTCGGCGTCTTCGTGCTCGACGCCGACGGTCTTCACCTGCACCTGCATGACAACCGCGAGGGCGTCGCGACCCCGACCCGCCGCACACGGCGTCACTGGGATCGCCTTCGGCGCCCGCCTGCGCCCTGGTCGACATCGGTGGAGGCCTTCGACGCCGTGCTGCAGGCAGTGCGGTGCCAGCAGCCGAGAGCCGCTCTGGCGACGCTGGACTCCGCGTTGCACCTCCGGGTGCTGCGTCCAGACGATCTCGGCGAGCTGTTCGAGGCCCTGCCCCGCCGCCATCGCGTGCTCCGCCGGCTCATCGACGCGCGCGCGGAGTCCGGGCCGGAGTCGCTCATGCGCCTGATGCTCCGGTCGCTGCGAGCGTCCTTCGACGTCCAGGTCGAGATCGTCGGGGTCGGGCGCGTCGATTTCGTGGTGGACGGGTGGCTGATCGTCGAGTGCGACAGCCGAGGGTTCCATGCGACGTGGGAGGAGCAGCGGCGCGACCGCCGTCGTGACCAAGCGGCCGCTGCGCTGGGCTACGCGACGTACCGACCCATTGCGGAAGACATCATGTGGCATCCGGGAGAGGTCCGTGCGGCATTGGAGGGACTGCTGCGTGGTCGCTCCGCGCGTGCCCGGTGAAAGCACCGGCCCGGATCGGCCATCGACCGCTCGCGCGGACGCCTCACCGCCGATTCTGCCCGCTGATTTGACGCCCGTGGGCTCTGACGGTCATACAGACACCGGGGAGGTTCCCGCCGCAGCATCGGCGGGAACCTCCCCTTTTCCTCCCCCGCGCTGCAGGGGCGGCGGGAGTCTGCGGTCAGACGAGTGACGCGACCGCGGCGTAGCCGTGGGGGTCGACGTCCGCAGAGTCGGCCGGGCCGCCGAAGATGCGCGTACTGCCTGGTGCGCCCGACCATGCGCGCCAGCCGGGATCGCCGTCGACGATCAGCCCGACCGCTGCCGCGTGCGTCTGGTCGGCGAGCTGTTGCGGCGGATTCGGGCCGGTGAGTGGCGCGATCTGCACCGAGTCCAGGCAGTCGAACCAGAACGGCACGTCGATGCAGTGCACCGCCGAGCCGTTGACCGGGCCGGGCTGCGACGAGCGGAACGCGTAGCGGTACACCCACGTCGGGGCCGCGCCGCGTGCCCGCGCCGTGCGGACGACGGCGCTGCGGAACATGCGGTCGGTGATGTAGCGGCCGAGCACGGCGGCGTGGTCGCGCGCCACCACGTCCCGGTTCGCCGCGAGGTACGCCTTGCGCTGTGGGCCCTTGAGCCCCGACCGGCCGAGCAGGAATCCCAGGGGGATCCAGCGGAGGGTCTTCGCCCGCCCCGCCACGACCATCGAGAACTCGTCGTCGGTCGCACCGAGCACGAGCGGCTTGTCGGCGCCGACGCCCGCGGCGATCGAGGCGATGGTTGGCCGGGTGAGCAGGTCGCCGTCGATCGACGGGCCGAGCAGCAGGCCGTCGTCGAGCAGCTTGGTGATCGCGTCCGGGCCCGCGACGCTCGTCGCCTTCTTCTGTGCCTCGATGATGCGCTCCTCCGGCACCGTCGACAGCGCGGCGCGGGTGGGTGCGACGCCGACGCGCGCCGCGACGTCGCGCCCGATCGCCTCCCAGCGGTCCGTCGCGACGTCGGCGGTGGCACCGGACAGCGCCCACACCGAGTGGAACAGGTGCTGGGCCGCCGGCATCCCGAGCAGTGTCAGCACCGCCCCGCCGCCGGCGGACTGCCCGGCGATCGTCACGCGCGACGGATCGCCGCCGAAGTTCGCGATGTTGTCCTGGACCCATTGCAAGGCGAGCAGCCAGTCGCGGACGCCTCGGTTGGAGGGGGCGTCCTCGATCCAGCCGAAACCGTCGAAGCCGAGCCGGTACGAGATCGTCACGGTGACGACGCCGTCGCGGTTGAACGAGCGGCCGTCGTACCAGGGGCTCGCCGGCGAGCCTGCGAAGTAGCCGCCGCCGTGGATCCAGACGAGCACCGGGAGCGCAGCATCCGTCGCTCCCGGAACCGGCGTGAAGACGTTGACATTGAGGGTCGACTCGCCGGGCACGGACGGCTCAGGGATGAGGGTCACGCCGGGGTCGCCGCGCTGCGCGGTGGCGCCGAACGCGAGGGCGTCGCGCACGCCCTCCCACGGCTCGGCAGGAACGGGGGCGGCGAACCGCAGCTCACCGACGGGCGGCTTCGCGAACGGGATGCCGAGGAACGCGGCCGATCCGCCGGCGCCCGGCTCGCCCCGCCAGAAGCCGCGCACCCGTCCGGTGGCGGTGTCGGCCTCCGCATAGCGGAGTGCGGTGGTGGTGTCTGTCATGGGGGTCCTTTCTCGCGGACTCTAGCGGACGCCCTTGATGGGCGCCGTGGCGATCGCTGCCAGGATCACGAACACGATCGCGAACACGAACAGCATGGCGTACCCGCCCATCGCCGAGATGATCAGCAGCGCGATCGACGGGCTGAGCGCCTGGGGGATGTTGGTGGCGACGTTGAGGATGCCGAGGTCCTTGCCCGCGGCGGTGCCCTCGCTGGGCAGCACCTCGGTCATGAGGGCGGCGTCCACCGACATGTACAGACCGAAGCCGACGCCGTTGATGATGCTCATCAGGATCATGCCGGTCATGTCGGGCATGATCAGCGGCATCGCGAGCCCGGCGACCATGATCACCGACGCGGCGTAGATGAAGACCTTGCGGCGGCCGACCTTGTCGCTCCACCATCCCGAGAGCGCGATCGCGAGCAGGGTGGGCACGAACGCGACCAGCGTGAGCGTCAGCACGGCGCCCTGCGCCTCGCCGAGCGACAGCCCGATGTACTGCTGCAGCAGGTACAGCTGGTAGGTCGAGACGACGAAGTAGCCGAGGATCAGCAGGAATCGCGCCGTGAACGCCCAGAAGAAGTCGGGGTGCTTGCGCGGGTTCACCCAGAAGCCCCGGAAGAAGGCGCCCCAGCGGAACGGCTCGACGGCGGCGTCCCTGGACGACCAGTCCCGGTTGATGAGCACGAAGAGGAGCGTCACGACGATCACGGCCCCGCCGAACACGGAGTAGGCGACGCCGAACTGGGCCGCGAGGGCGCTCGCCACCATGATGCCGACGGTCATGCCGACCTGCGTGCCGAGCCCGATCATCGCGCTCGCCCCGCCGCGCTTCGAGCGCGGGAACCGGTCGGCGGTGATGGTGGTCAGTGGCGCCTGAAGGAAGTTCAACGCGACCTGGATGACGACCCAGAACACGGTGATCCAGACGAGGTCGGTGAGCGACCCCATCCCGAAGAGCAGGATGCCCCCGACCAGCGCGCCGAGCACCATCCACGGCGAGCGGCGGCCGAACCGCGAGCGCGTGCGGTCGCTCAAGGCACCGGCGATCGGCTGGGCGAAGAGCGTGAAGACGAACGAGACCGTGGTGACGATCGCGAGGTTCGCCTCCTTCTGCTCGTCGCCGAACAGCAGCTGGATCTGCGTCGGCAGGAGTATCGCGATGAGGCCGCCGTACGTGGCGAACAGCGTCAGGGCGGCGACCAGCATGCTCGGCAGCAGCGCCCTGCGCGCGGGCGGGCTGGCGGGCGGCTCGCCAGGCGCCGGCGGCGTGCTGCGGATGAGCCCGGTGGGCGCGATGTCGAGGGTGGGGTCGGGCTGTGCGGTCATGGGGACTCCTCTTCGTCGAGATGTCTCGGGGCGGATCGGGTGCGAATGTGAAATGCAAACGGCATTCGGGATCAGTGTGGCGCACCGCGAGACAAAGTTCAAGACCTGAACTATGTGTAACGATCGCGCAACGACGTGGTCGATCCAATCCCGAGTGGCGCTAGCGTTTGGCCGTTCAATCGAAGGAGATGACATGAACCGACTGATTCCGCGCCTTGCGATCGCCGCAGTGGTGGTGCTCGGCGCCACCGCGCTGGGCGGCTGGACCACGGCTCCGGCCAAGCCCCCGACCTCGAACCGCGACCCGGTCGTGCAGGTGTACCTGACCCGCCACGGCGAGACGATCCTCAATGCGCTGCACCTCGTGCAGGGGTGGTCGGACTCGCCGCTGACCGCGGCGGGTCGTGCGACCGCGACGACCGTCGGCACGAACCTCGGGGCCGAGGTCGGGCAGTTGGACGCCGCCTACTCGGCCGACATGGTGCGCCACTACGAGACGGCGACGCGCATGCTGCAGGGCATGGGCTCGAAGCTGTCCGCGACGCGCGTCGAAGGCCTGCGCGAGCTGAACTTCGGTGGCTGGGAGGGCGCGAAGCAGACCGCCATGGGCGCCGCCGCCTTCGGCTTTCTCGCCCAGCAGGGGATCCCCGAGCCCACCCTTGGGCAGATGACCGACGCGATCAAGGCCACCAATCCGGTCGCGACACTCCCCGCCGAGAACTGCGACGAGGTCTCAGACCGCATGCGGGGCTCGCTGAACGCGATCGCGAAGGATGCTGCGAAGCATCGTGATGACAACATCCTGGTGGTGTCGAGCGGGCTGTCGATCTCGTGCCTGCTCGTCGACCTCGGCGCAGCCGACCGGGTTCCCGAGACGGGGATCGCCAACGGCGCCGTCAACCTGCTGACGTACAAGGCCGGAGCCTGGACCGTGCAATCGGTCAACGACACGCACTACGCGACGCAGCCGTGACCCGGGGCGGGGCGCACCGCCCCGCCCCGGCCTACGATGGCGATCATGCCCCTCGCGACACCCGACGTGCGCCGACACAACCTCGGCCTGGTGCTGGGGCGCGTGCTCGAGGGGGCGGGTGAGGCGCGTGCCGACATCGCCGGCGCCACCGGCCTGTCGCGCGGTGCGGTGACCTCACTCGTCGCCGAACTCATCGATGCCGGCCTGGTCGAAGAGAGCGACGTCGTCGCCCCGGCGGGGATGGGACGACCTCGGACGACGCTCACGCTCGCGGCCGCCGCCCCGTGCGTCCTGATCGCCCTGCTCGATGCCGACCACGCGACGGCGGTCGCCGGCACTCTGGCGGGTGAGGAGCTCGCCCGCACCTCGCGCAGTCACGGGCGGCCGATGGGTGACCCCGCCGCCATCGTGGGTGTCCTGGCAGACGCTCTGGACGATGTCGCCGGCCGCATGGCCGCGGCCGGGCGGCGCATCGCGGACGTGTGCGTCGTCGTGTGGGCGCCGGTGGGTGGAACGCCGGTCCGCGTCCTCGCCGACACCGATCTGGCGTGGGGCGAGGTCGATCTGCTGGGCCTGCTGCGTGCGCGGTCGACGGCCCTGGCCGCGTTCGAGCGCGCGGGCGGGGAGCCCCGGCTGGTCTCGGATGCCGAGGTCGCGGCGCTCGCCGAGCACGCGGCCGTCGGCGGCGCTACCCTGCTGTATCTCAAGGCCGACTCGGGAATCGGCGGTGCGGTCGTGCTCGCCGCGGGCGACGACTCCGGCGCGCGCGTCCTCCTCCCGGCGGCGCTCGGGCATCTGCCCGTGGTGCCGGACGGCGTGCGCTGCGCGTGCGGCCAGTGCGGCTGCCTCGTCACGGTGGCAGGCCCCGACGTCCTGCTCGCCCGCTCCGGGCTCGGAGCGCTGGCGGCCGACGAGGGGCTCACCGTCGCGCTGGAGGCGTTCGTGACGCAGGTGCGGACGGGCGACGAGCCCGCCGCGTCGGTGTGGCGCGGGGCGGCACGCGAGATCGCGCGCACCCTCCAGATCGTGGCGCTGACGGTGGCGCCGGACGTCATCGTGCTGGGCGGATTCGTCGCAGCGCTCGCTGCAGATGTCGATGAGATGTTCCGGGCGATCCAGCCTCGCATCGCGCACGCACCGGTTCTGCCGGTCGCACCGGTGCTCGGCAGCACGCTCGGCGCGGATGCGGCCCTATGGGGCGCGCAGCGCGACGCGCGCCTGCGGCTCCTCGCAGACCCGCTCGCGATCTGATCAGTCGCCCTCGCGCGCAGCGTCGCCCTCGTCGGAGGCGATCGACGAGGGCGCGAGGAGCTCGAACAGCGCCGCGACCGGAGCGGCCATGTCGACGTCGGGCTCGAGCATCCACTGCACCTGCATGCCGTCGGCTACGGCCTGGAAGAGGCGTGCGACGGTGTCGGGGTCGACGCGATCGGTGATCTCGCCGGCCCGCTGCTGTGCCGCGACCGCAGCGGCGAAGAACCCGCGCAGGCTCTCGCCGCGGGCGACGAAGAACTGGTGGGCAGGATGCTCGGGATCGGCCGCGTCGACCGACAGTCGGGCGAACAGGTGCACGAGGCCGGGGACGTCGGCGTTGTGGCGGATCACACCCAGGTAGCCAGCGCGGATGTCGAGCAGCTCGCCACTCTCGGCTGCGACGAGACCCTGCTGAAGGTCGCCGCCAAGGCCCTGCCCGACGGAGTCGAGCTCGTCGCGTTTGCGGAGGATCTCGGTGAAGAGCTCCTCCTTGCTGTCGAAGTAGTGGAGGAGTCCGGCCTGGCTGAGACCCACGGCATCGGCCAGCTCTTTCACCGACGCGCCGCGATAGCCCTCACGGGCGATGACGTCCAGTGCGCGGGTGAGGATCTCCTCGCGCTTCGCAACGCCTTTCGCATAGGAGCCACGTCGCCCCGTGCCGCTCTCTGCCATAGGAGAAGTAAACCCGAATGTTGCTTGATTTCTCAAAACCTAGTGACGTAAGGTTTTGCCGAGCCGCTCAATGTCGAGCCCTCACCACCCGAAGCAAGGACCCGTCCATGACAGCGCCGTCTGAGTACACCGCACCGCCCATGACCGAGAACACATTCGTCGCGACCGCCTCCGGCAACGACGATCCGCCCCCGCCCGTCAGGGGCCTGCGGCGGTTGATGTGGTGGATCATCCCCGCCAACCTGGGCGTCTTCCTCATCTGGGGAGCGGTTCCAGGGATCCTCCTGCCGCAGCAGATCACCCTGCTGTTCGGCGAGGAGGACAAGGTCGCGAACCTCGCGATCGTCGCGACCATCGGCGCGTTCGCTGCGATGATCGCGCAGCCGATCGCGGGCCAGATCTCCGACCGCACGCGGTCGCGCTTCGGCCGTCGCGCTCCGTGGATAGTGCTCGGGGCGCTCGCGGGGGCGCTCGCGCTGGTCGGACTCGCGTTCGCGAGCTCGCTCGTGGGGGTGGTCATTGCGTGGACGCTCGTGCAGATCTGCTACAACTTCGCCCAGGGGCCGCTCTCGGCGGTCATGCCCGACCGCGTGCCCCTCAAGCGCCGCGGCACCTTCGCCGCACTGTCGGGCATCGGCCTCATGGTCGGCGCGCTGGGCGGGTCGATCGTCGGAGCGCTGTTCTACAACAGCATCACGGTGGGGTACATCATCTTCGCCGTCTTCGCCCTGGCGATCCTCACGCTGTTCGTGGCGTTCAACCCCGACTACCCGAGCACCGAGCTCAAGCCCGAGCCCTTCGACCTGCGTGAATTCCTCGGCACGTTCTGGGTCAACCCGGTCAAGCACCCCGACTTCTTCTGGGCCTTCACCGGCCGGCTGCTGCTGTATACCGGGTACTTCGCCGTCACCGGCTACCAGCTGTTCCTCCTCACCGACTACTTCGGCGTCGAGCACCCCGAGCAGGTCATCCCGCTCCTAGGCCTGCTCAGCCTGGTGGGCATCCTGATCTCGACCGTGGTGTCGGGTCCGCTCTCCGACAAGGTGGGGCGCCGCAAGCCCTTCGTGTTCGCCTCCGCAGCCGTCGTGAGCCTCGCCTTCCTCCTGCCGTGGTTCTGGCAGGACCTCAACGCCTGGATGATCATGACGTTCATCGCGGGCTTCGGCTTCGGCATGTTCCAGGCCGTCGACACCGCGCTGATGAGCGAGGTGCTCCCCTCGGCGAAGTCCTTCGCGAAGGACCTCGGCGTCGTCAACATCGCGGCGACGCTCCCGCAGACGCTCGCTCCCGGGGTCGCCGGCGCGATCGTCCTGATCTTCGGCTACGCGGGGCTGTTCCCCGTCGCGATCGTGCTCGGCATCCTCGGTGCCCTCGCGGTCTGGCCGATCAAGGCCACCCGCTGACCGCGGCCACACACACCTCGAAACCCCGATGAAAGGAACTCCATGAGCATCCCCGATGTCACGGAACTCACCCTCGAAGAGAAGGCATCGCTCACCAGCGGCGCGAGCTTCTGGCACACCACGCCGGTCGACCGCGTGGGCGTGCCCGCGGTCATGGTGACCGACGGTCCGCACGGCCTGCGCAAGCAGCGCGAGGGCGGCGACCACCTCGGCATCGGCGACAGTGTGCCCGCCACCTGCTTCCCGCCCGCGGTCGGTCTCGGCTCGTCGTGGGACGTCGACCTCATCCACCGCGTCGGTGAGGCCCTCGGCACCGAGACCTCGATCGAGAACGTCGCGGTGCTGCTCGGGCCCGGCATCAACATCAAGCGCTCGCCGTTGTGCGGCCGCAACTTCGAGTACCTCTCGGAGGACCCGATCGTGTCGGGCGTCCTCGGCGCCGCGATCGTCCAGGGCATCCAGTCGAAGGGCGTCGGCACCTCGCTCAAGCACTTCGCGGCCAACAACCAGGAGAACGACCGCATGCGGTCCTCGTCCGACGTCGACCCGCGGCCGCTCCGCGAGATCTACCTGCGCGGGTTCCAGCGCGTCGTCGAGGACGCCCAGCCCTGGACAGTCATGTGCTCGTACAACCGCATCAACGGCGTGTACGCGTCGGAGGACCCGTGGCTGCTGACCCGGGTGCTGCGCGACGAGTGGGGCTTCGAGGGCCTCGTCGTCTCCGACTGGGGTGCCGTCAACGAGCGCGTGCCGGGCCTCGCCGCAGGCATGGATCTCGAGATGCCGTCGTCGAACGGCGTCACGGACGCGCAGATCGTCGCGGCAGTGCGGGACGGCTCGCTCGACGAGTCGGTGGTGGATGTCGCGGCCGGCCGTGTGCTCGACCTCGTGCGCAAGGCGACCGAAGGTGCCGGAGCCGTCGCAGGACCGCTCGACGTCGACGCCCACCACGCCCTCGCCCGCGAGGCCGCCGGCCGCTCGATCGTGCTGCTCAAGAACGACGGCGGCGTGCTGCCGCTCGCGAAGGACGCGAAGCTCGCGGTCATCGGCGAGTTCGCCGCGGCGCCTCGGTACCAGGGCGCGGGTTCGTCGATGATCAACCCGACGCGCCTCGACACCGCGCTCGACGGGATCCGCGCACTCGCCGCCGGCGACGTCGCGTACGCGCAGGGCTTCAGCAACGCGCTCGAGGTCTCGGACGACGAGGCCTCGGCCCTTCGCGACGAGGCTGTGGCCGCAGCATCCGTCGCTGAGGTCGCCGTGGTGTTCCTGGGCCTTCCCGCCCGTCTGGAGTCGGAGGGCTACGACCGCGACGACATCGACCTGCCCGCCGCCCAGCTCGCACTCGTCGACGCGGTGCTCGCGGCGAACCCGAAGACCGTCGTGGTCCTGTCGAACGGCGGCGTCGTCGCGCTGCCGTTCGCCGAGCGCGTGCCGGCGATCCTCGAGGGCTGGCTGCTCGGCCAGGCCGGCGGCGGTGCGACGGCCGACGTGCTGTTCGGCGTCGTCAACCCGTCGGCAAAGCTCACCGAGACGATCCCGGCGCGCCTCGAGGACACCCCCGCGTTCCTCGACTTCCCGGGCGAGTTCTCGCACACCCGTTACGGCGAGGGTCTCTTCGTCGGCTACCGCTGGTACGACGCGCGCCGCCTCGAGGTCGCGTTCCCGTTCGGCCACGGCCTGTCGTACACGTCGTTCTCGTACGCGGATGCTGCGGCTCAGGTCGACGCGAACGGCGACGTCGAGGTGACCGTCGCCGTCACGAACACCGGCGACCGCGCGGGCCGTGAGGTCGTCCAGGTCTACACGTCGCTGAGCGGATCGTCGGTGCAGCGCGCACCGCGCGAGCTGAAGGCGTTCGCGTCGGTCGCACTCGAGCCGGGCGAGACCCAGGTCGTGACGCTCACGGTGCGCCGCAAGGACCTCGCGTACTGGGACATCCGCGCCGACCGCTGGGTCGTCGAGGGCGGCGAGTACACCGTCGACGTCGCGGCGTCGAGCCGCGACATCCGCTCGTCCGTCGCCGTGGCTGTCGAGGGCGACGTCCTCACGCTGCCGCTGTCGCGCACGTCGTCGATGGGCGAGGTGCTGAGCCACCCGGTGGCGGGTCCGGTGGTGCAGGCCGCGATCGCGCAGATGATGGGCGGCCTCGGCGACAGCGCGGCGTCGATCATGCCGGAAGGCGTCGACATGTCCAAGATGATGGAGTCGTTCCCGATCGGCCGCATCGGCATGATGGGCGCGCTCGCCGGTGACGGCGCCGCCGCCGGCCCCGAGATGATCGACGGCCTCCTCGCGATGGCGAACGCCCCGCGGCAGGACTGATCTGCACGACCGGATGCCTCGGCGCCGAGCCCTTCGAGGGCGCGGTGCCGAGGCATCCGTCGTCCCGTCTCTTCCGCGAGAGTACATCTGGTGGACGAAAGGGTGGTTGCTTCCCTACCTCTCGGCGACCAGCTGTACTTTCGCGGGGCGGGCCGGGGCGGGGCGGGGCGAGGGGTCAGGAGTTGAGGAAGGCCAGCAGCGCCTCGTTGACCTCGGCGCCGTGGGTCCAGAGGAGGCCGTGCGGGGCGCCCTCGATCTCGACGTACGTGGCGTCGGGGAGCAGCTCCTTGAAGCGGCGGGCCGTCTTGTCGATCGGCAGGATGTTGTCGGCGGTGCCGTGCAGGATGAGCGTGGGCACGTCGACGGCGGGGATGTCGGCGCGGAAGTCCGTCGGCCAGGTCAGCGGCGCCGCGGCCAACGCGGTGTTGCCTGCGTAGGTGGCCACCTGGATGCTCGCGTCGACCGCCTCCTGCGAGATGCGCGAGCCGAGCGTGTCGTCGAGGTTGTAGAAGTCCTTGTAGAACCCGGCGATGAAGGCGTAGCGGTCGTCGCGCACCGACTGGGCGATGCCGTCGAAGAACTCCTGCGGGCCCGCGCCGTCGGGGTTGTCGTCGGTGATCAGCAGGAACGGCTCGAGCGACCCGAGAAACGCCGCCTTCGCCACCCGGGCGCTGCCGTAGCGCGACAGGTAGCGGGCGATCTCGCCGGTGCCCATCGAGAAGCCCACGAGCACCGCGTCGTGGAGGTCGAGGTCCTCGATGAGCGCGTGCAGGTCGCCGGCGAACGTGTCGTAGTCGAACCCCGAGCCGACCTTGCTCGACTGCCCGAACCCGCGGCGGTCGTAGGCGATCACGCGATAGCCGGCGTCGAGCAGCGCAGCCTGCTGCTTGCCCCACGACTCGCCGTTCAGCGGAAAGCCGTGGATGAGCACGACCGGCTGGCCATCCGACGGACCCTGGTCGGTGTAGTAGAGGTCGATGTCCACCGAGTTCTCGGTCCCGACGGTGATGTACGCCACGATCGCTCCTTCCGGATCGTGGACGGATGCCGCGACCCTCCGTTCGACGCTAGGCCGCAGCATCCATCCCCGCCAGTGTCTTGCCCGCGCGCGTCACGAGCGTTCACATCGCGTTCAGGAGGGGCAGCTGCCGCCGCCGGATGAACGTCGGCACCCCGCGCTGTGGATAACCGGATTTCGGTATCCGCGACATCCGATACTGACGGGATGTCCACTACGTCCGAGCACGTCGACGGAGGGGCGCCCGAGCCCCTCGAGACGTCCGTGCCGCCCCTTCCCTCGTCCACCGCACCGCTCGCGGAGCCGGTCGACTCCGCGCCCGCATCCACCGCGATGCCTCCCGGAGCGATCAACCCGGCCGCGCCGCCGCCGCCCGCGAAGAACCTCGCCCTCGTCGCGCTCATCCTCGGCGTCGTCGCCTTCGTGCTCGGATGGGTTCCGATCGTCGGCCTCATTCTCGGAGCGCTCGCGATCGGGTTCGGGATCGCCGCGCTTCGGCGACGCCAGCGCAAGGCCCTCGCGATCCCGGGGATCGCTCTGGGCGGGTGGGGTTTCATGACGTCCCTCGTCACGACCACGATCGTCGTCATCATCGCCCTGCAGCCGCAGGCTTTCAGCGAGGCGTTCTGGCGGAGCTACTCCCTCGCGATGGAGGATGAGGCGCTGAGCGACGCCGTCCGGGAGGAGGCGCCCGCGGCCGCAGCGGAAGATGACGAACCGGTGGATCCCGCGCCTGCGGCAGCCACGGACTTCGCCACGCTCGATGACGCCGGCTTCGCCGCGATCGTCGCCGACCCGGTGGCCGCACAGGGCCAGACCTACGTGGTGTACGGCGAGGTGCAGCAGTTCGATGAGAACACGGGGCCGTGCAGCGCCCTGATCCTCGTCGACGACGCCCAGCAGTCGACGTGGGAGGGCTACGCGACGACCGCGTGGATCGCGGCGGAATCCGGCGAAGCGGTCTGCCCCGAGTTCACCGGACTCGGAGCGCTCAGTCACATCAAGGCGTGGGTGACCGTCGCCGGCTCCGCCACCACCGAGTGGGACGACGGCACGACGGAGGAGGTGCTCACTCTGATGCTCCGGCAGTTCGAGGCGCTGCCCGCTCTCCCCTGATCCCTCGGACCCGGAAACTGCGAAAGGGTGGATCTCCGCGTCGAGCGCGCGGAGATCCACCCTCTGCGAGACGCGGCGAGCTCAGTCGCGCGCGGCGCCCACCGACGGAGACACCGTGAAGATCGTCGGGGCTGCGAAGCCGGCGGCCTCGAACGCGGTGGTCGCGGCATCCGTCACGGCCTGCACCTGGTCGTGGGCGACCAGCGCGATCGCGGCACCGCCGAAGCCGCCGCCGGTCATGCGGGCGCCGACGGCGCCCGCCGCGAGCGCGGCCTCGACCGCCGTGTCGAGCTCGGGGACCGAGATCTCGAAGTCGTCGCGCATCGACGCGTGCGACGCGACCAGGAGGTCGCCGATCGCCGTCGGCCCCTGCGCGCGGAGCGTGCGCACGGTGTCGAGCACGCGCTGGTTCTCGGTGACGACGTGGCGCACTCGGCGGAAGGTGACGTCGTCCACGAGCTCTGCGAGGCGGGGCAGGTCGTCGACGCTCACGTCGCGCAGTGCGGGAACCCCGAGGGCGGCGGCACCCCGCTCGCACGCGGCGCGACGCTCGCCGTAGCCGCCGGTGGCGTGGGAGTGCTTCACGCCGGTGTCGATGACGACGAGCTCCAGACCCGCACCAGCGAACCCGAGATCGATGACCTGCGCCTCGAGCGAGCGGCAGTCGAGGAAGATCGCCGCGTCGGCGCGGCCGAGGAGCGCCGCCATCTGGTCCATGATTCCCGTGGGCGCGCCCACAGCCTCGTTCTCGGCGCGGCGGCCGACCTTCGCCAGCGCGACGCGGTCGGGGTCGATGTCCCACGTGTCGGCGAGGGCGACGGCGGTCGCCCCCTCGATCGCGGCCGACGACGACAGGCCCGCGCCGACCGGCACGTCGGACGCGAACGCGAGGTCGACACCGGTGACGGTGGAGGGATCGGTTCCGGATGCTGCGAGCAGCGCCCATGCGACGCCCAGGGGGTAGCGGGCCCATTCCGGGACCTCGTCGCGCCGGTCGGGGAAGAGCGCGTCGAGCTCGTCGAGGGCGACCTCGACGCTTCCCTCGTCGAACGTCGAGACGACGCGGATGCGGCCGTCCGTGCGCGGAGCGAGCGCGACGTGGGTGCGGTGCTGGATCGCGAAGGGCAGCACGAAGCCGTCGTTGTAGTCGGTGTGCTCGCCGATGAGGTTGACCCGTCCCGGAGCGGACCACGTGCCCACCGCGTCGGCGCCGAACCGGGCGGCGAACAGGGCGCGCGCGATGGCGGCGGTGCGGATGTCGGTGGCGGTCACAGGGTCTCCTCGGGGATGGATGCGACGGCCTCGCGCAGCTTCGCCGCGGCCGTCTCAGGGGGGATGTCGCCGATCCAGGCGCCCATGGCGGCCTCGGATCCGGCGAGGAACTTGAGCTTGTCGGCCGCGCGGCGCGGCGACGTGAGCTGCAGGTGCAGGCGCGCGGTGTCGCGGCCGCGGTGCACAGGCGCCTGGTGCCAGGCCGCGATGTACGGCGTTGGCGAGTCGTACATCGCGTCGACGCCGCGGAGGAGCCGCAGGTAGAGCGGGGCGAGCTCGTCGCGCTCGGCATCCGTCGTCTCGGCGAAGTCCGCGACGTGGCGGTGCGGCAGCAGGTGGATCTCGATCGGCCAGCGCGCCGCGAAGGGCACGAACGCCGTCCAGTGCTCGCCCTCGAGGATCACGCGGTCGCCGGCGCGCTCGAACTCGAGGATGCGCGCGAACAGGTCGGGCCCCTCGCGGTCGATCGAGGCGAGCAGGCTCGTCGTGCGCGGGGCGATGTACGGGTACGCGTAGATCTGCCCGTGCGGGTGGGGGAGCGTGACGCCGATCGCCTCGCCGCGGTTCTCGAACGGGAAGACCTGCTCGATGCCGGGCAGCGCCGAGAGTGCGGCCGTGCGGTCGGCCCACGCCTCGATCACGGTGCGGGCGCGGGTCGCCGACAGCGACCCGAACGATCCCGAGTGCTCGGGGCTGAAGCACACGACCTCGCAGCGGCCCACGCTCGTGCGGGTGCGGCCGAGACCGGGCGCGACGAGGTCGTCGAGGTCGCGCGGGGCATCGACACCGGCCGGGGCGTCGCCCACGGCGGCCGCGAGAGCGGGACCGAACGACGGCGACTTGTTCTCGAAGACGGCCACGTCGTAGAGCGAGGGGATCTCGGACGGATTCGTCGGCGTCTGCGGCGAAAGCGGGTCGAGGTGCGCCGGCGGCAGGAACGCCCGGTTCTGACGGGCCGCGGCGATCGACACCCAGTCGCCGGTCAGCACGTCGCGGCGCATGGTCGCCGTCTCGGGCCGGTCGGCGAGGTCGCGCGCGTCGACCGCACGGTCGGGGCCGAGGGTCGTTCCCGGGTCGTCGTAGTAGATCAGCTCGCGGCCGTCGGCGAGGCGGGTGGGGCGCTTGACGACGCCGGCGCCGAGGGTCTCCTGCGTGCCGGTCGCGACGACCGGGTTGCCGAACTCAGGTGTGTTCACGTCAACACGGTACCAACTCAGCTATGTTAGCGTCAACACGGACGGGATCCGTGGAGTTCGGCAGGGACCAGCGGCTCATCGAGCCAGAGAGCAGGCAGTCGTGGTTGCGAGACGCGTGTCGATGGCGGACGTCGCGGAGCGCGCGGGCGTCTCGGGCCAGACCGTGTCGCGCGTGGTGAACGCCAGCCCCCGCGTCGACCCCGACACCCGCGCCCGTGTCGAGGCGGCGATGACCGAGCTCGGCTACCGTCCGCATCGCGCGGCCCGGGCCCTGCGCACCGGGCGCACGCAGACCATCGGGCTCGTGGTGTCGACGCTCGCCTCGGTGGGGAACTCCCGCATGCTGCAGGCGGTGGCGGATGCTGCGGCCACCCGCGGCTATGCCCTCACGGTCGTCACGCTCGGCGCCGACGGCGACGTCGCTGCGGCGTTCGAGCGGCTGGCCGAGCAGGGCGTGGACGGGGCCATCGTGCTGAACGAGGCCACAGCCCGGGTGCGCGGCGCCGAGGTCGGTGCCGCGGGGCTCCGGCTCGTGGTCGTCGACTCCCCGCGCGACGCACGCTTCAGCGTGGTCGAGACCGACCATGCCGGCGGCGCGAGGTCGGCCGTCGATCACCTGCTGGCGCTCGGGCACACCACGGTCCATCACCTCGCCGGTCCGGAGGTCTCCTTCGCCGCGGCCGAGCGCGAGCGCGGCTGGCGCGACGCGCTGACGGCAGCCGGCGCGGCGGTGCCGCCGGTGGCGCGCGGAGACTGGACCTCCGCATCGGGTTTCGCCGCAGCATCCACTCTTCTCGAAGCAGGCGCGACCGCGGTGTTCGCCGCCAACGACCAGATGGCGCTGGGGGCGCTGCGCGCCGTGGCCGCGGCCGGCCGCGCGGTGCCGGGCGACGTGAGCGTGGTCGGCTTCGACGACGTGGCGGATGCCGCAGACTACCGACCGCCGCTCACCACGGTGCGGCAGGACTTCGATGCCCTCGGCGCCCGTGCCGTGGCCGCGCTGATCGAGGGGATCGAGGGCGGCGCGCCCGCAGGGTTCGAGACCGTGCCGACGCGACTCGTGGTGCGCGAGAGCACCGCACGCGCCCGCTGAACAACTGAGGCGACGTCGACCCGACGCGTTCGGTCGCCCTCGGGCGCGTCGCGCGGCCACACGCGTCGGCTCGCAGGCGCAGCGCGGCCCCGCGCACCGCCGACCCGACGCAAATGGCCGGAGATGAGCGACCTGCGCGGCGTTCCGGGTCGGGTCGGGCCGAGGAGTGCGGCTGCTGCGCGCGGTCAGCGCGCGGCCTGGCGGGCCTCCCACCCGGTGCGGACCATCTCGTCCACGGTGTGGCGGTTCTTCCAGTCGAGGTCGCGCGCGGCCAGCTCGCCGGTGGCGACGATGCGGTCGGGGTCGCCGGGGCGGCGAGGTGCGATGTCGGGCGTGAAGTCGATGCCCGTCACGCGGGCCATCGCGTTCATGATCTCGCGCACGCTCAGCCCGTTCTGCGAGCCGAGGTTGTAGGCGGGCTCGATCGGCTGGTTCGCGAGCAGGCGCTTCGCTGCGGCGACGTGCGCCGCCGCGATGTCGGCCACGTGCACGTAGTCGCGCACGTTCGTGCCATCAGGGGTGTCGTAGTCGTCGCCGTTGATGCGCGGCGTCCTGCCCGCGAGCAGCGCCTCGAACACGAGGGGGAAGAGGTTGTGCGGGCTGCTGTCGTAGACCGACGGGTCGCCAGAGCCGACGACGTTGAAGTAGCGCAGCGCGGTGTACCGGAGGGCGTGGGCCGAGGCGGCCGTCGCGATCGCCTGGTCACGGATGATCCACTCGCCGATGAGCTTCGACTCGCCGTACGGTGACGCGGGGCGCTTGGGCAGGTCCTCGGTCACGAGGGGCACGTCGGGGGTGCCGTAGACGGCGGCCGACGACGAGAACACGAGGTTCGCGACCTCGGCTGCGTGCATCGCGGCGAGGAGCACGCGCGTGCCCTCGACGTTCTGCGCGTAGGTGTGGAGCGGGCGCTGCACCGAGACGCCCGCGTACTTGAAGCCCGCGAGGTGGATGACGCCCACGACCTCGTGCTCGCGGAGGGTGCGCTCGACGAGCTCGCTGTCGAGGATCGAGCCCTGCACGAACGGCACGCCCTCGGGCACGAACGACGCATGCCCGCTCGAGAGGTCGTCGATCACGACGGAGTTCAGGCCCGCGTCTGCGAGCGCACGGACGATGTGGGCGCCGATGTAGCCGGCGCCTCCGGTCACGAGCCAGGACATGTCACTCCGGATTCAGGGGGGGCGGAGACGCCGAGCGGCGCCGCCTCCATTCTGCCCGGTCGGACGGATGCCTCGTCCCGGGCGTCCGCGGGCGGGGTCAGACCCGCGCCGCCCAGCGCGCCGCGCGCTGCAGCAGCTCGACGTGTGCGGGGGAGTCGTACGAGCGCTCGTCGTGGCCGAGCGAGCACACGACGGCACGGGTCGGCTGCTCCCGCACCCACACCGCGGGATGCACGGCGCCGTCGACGTCGTGCACCGCGAGCACACGCGCGCCGGCGTCGACCACGAGACCGCTGTAGCGCTCGTCGAAGACGTCGAGGTGCAGCATCCGTCCGCTCACGGGGTGATCGCCGTCGACGACCCGTACCCGCGCGTCGCCGATGGGAGGATGCCACGAGACTCCGGGCTGCCATTCGCCGCCGATCGCCGCACGCCACGCCGGGTGGTCGCGCAGGCTCGAGAGCGCGGCGTGGATCGCCACGAGCCCGATGCCCCGCGCGATCGCGGCGCGCAGGCCGGCGTCGGCGGCGGGGTCGGCGCCGCGCCCGAGCTCGGTCCCGCCTTCGCGCCACGGGTCGCCGGCGTTCACGACGAGCAGGTCGACGCCGTCGAGGTGCGCGAGCGCGTGGTCGACGTCGTCGTCGACGGTGACCTGCCAGTCGTCGGCGCGGAGGGCGTCGGCGATGCGGACGGACGTGGCGGGGAACGGATGCCACGGGTCGGCGTACCGGCCGGTGCCGGTCGCGATCACCGCACGGGGCGCAATGCGCTCGGCTTCCGGTCGCTCCATGGATACCATGATCTGGAGGATAACGCTTTCCGGCGAGGATCGGGCTGAAGACGCCGCGACCGCGCACGTCCGAGGAGAATGACGCCATGGCCCACACCGTCGTGATCGCCCCCGATTCGTTCAAGGGCACGATCGGTGCGGCGGCCGCCGCCGAGGCGCTCGCCGCCGGGTGGCGCCGCGTGCGCCCCGGCAGCGACGTGCGGCTGATGCCGATGGCCGACGGCGGCGAGGGCACCGTCGACGCGTTCGCGGCCGCGGTGCCGGGCGCGGCGCGCATGCCCGTGACGGTGACCGGGCCCGAGGACGAGCCCGTCGACGCGTCGTGGGTGCTGCTGCCGCCGACTCCCGACGCCCCGGACGGCACCGCCGTCGTCGAGCTCGCGAACACGAGCGGCATCGAACTACTCGGCACCCCGCCGCGCCTGCGCGCGCTCGACGCGCACACCCGAGGCTTCGGCGAGGCGATGGCCGCGGCTCTCGCGCACGGGGTCTCGCGGCTCGTTCTGGGGATCGGCTCGAGCTCGTCGACGGACGGCGGCACCGGCATGCTCACGGCCCTCGGAGCGCGATTCACGGATGCTGCGGCTCGGCCGATCGCCGCCGGTGCACGTGGTCTCGACTCGCTGGCGACGGCCGACCTGTCGGGGCTCGCGCCCCTCCCGGCCGGCGGCGTGACGGTGCTGAGCGATGTGACGAACCCGCTCCTCGGACCCCGCGGGGCGGCGGCGGTGTTCGGCCCGCAGAAGGGGGCCTTGCCGGAAGACATCCCCGGGCTGGACGCGCGTCTCGCGCGGCTCGCGGCCCTGGTCGACGCCGACCCTGAGACGCCGGGCGCCGGCGCCGCCGGGGGCACGGGGTTCGGCCTGCTCGCGTGGGGCGCGCGGCTCGTGCCCGGCTCGGCGGCGGTCGCCGAGCTGGTGGGACTCGACGCGGCGGTGGCCGCAGCATCCATCGTCCTCACCGGCGAAGGCTCGTACGACGGTCAGTCGGCCGCGGGCAAGGTGCCCGCGCACGTCGGGTCCGTGGCTGCGGCCGCCGGGGTGCCGGTGGCGCTGGTCGCGGGGCGGATCGCGACGGATGCCGATGTCTCGGGCTTCGCCGCGACGGCCTCGCTCACCGAGCTCGCGGGCTCTAGCGAAGCCGCGATGGCAGACACGGCGCGGTGGCTCGAAGAGGCCGGGGCGCGGCTGGCGGTCGCGCTCGCCCGAGGCTGAGGAGTCCGAGGGCGCTCAGCGCGGAGCGCGGATCAGGCGCGGCGCCGGGCCCTCGAGGCGCGCCACGGAGATCTTCACCTCGACGATCTCGTCCTTCAGCGCCTTCAACTCGGCATCGACCTCTCTGAAGCGGGCGTCGACCTTGTCGAACCGGGCGTCGACCTGCTCGAACCGGGCGTCGACCCTGTCGAACCGGTCGTCGACCCTGTCGAATCGGGCGTCGACCTGCTCGAACCGAGCATCGATCCGCGCCATGAGGCGCGTCCCGAGGCCCGCGACCCCGGCGAGCACCGTCGCCGCGGCGCCGAAGGCGGCGATGATCACGCCGATCACATCCGGTGTCACGACCATGGCCCCCATTCTGCCCGGCGACGCCGCGCGTGTCAGCAGGACTCTATGCCGCCCGAACGACGTGCGACTCACGGATGGAGCGCTCTGCGGAAAGCCCAGCCGGGAGGCCTCCTGGGGAGGAGCCGCGGACGCTGGGTGCCTCAGCGCCCGGTGCGCAGCACCCCGTTGCGGCGGTGCGGGAGCGTCGCGAGCGCGGCGTCGCGCAGCACCTCGGGCAGCAGGGCCTCGGGGGCGTCCTGGAACACGACGGGCCGGAGGAACCGGCGGATCGCCGTCGCGCCGACCGACGTGTGCAGCGATGTCGTCGCGGGCCACGGGCCGCCGTGGTGCTGCGACCAGGTCACCGCGACGCCGGTCGGCCATCCGGCGAAGAGCACGCGGCCGGCCTTGCGGGTCAGCACCTCGATGACCGCCTCGACGTCGTCGCCCGGCTCGGAGTGCAGCGTGGCGGTGAGCGACCCGGGCACCGCTTCGAGCGCGGCGTGCAGCTCCGCGTCCGACGAGTAGCGCACCAGCAGCGTGACGGGCCCGAAGCACTCCTCGAGCAGCGTCTCGGGGCGCAGGGCGACGGCCGCGGCATCCGTCGACAGCACGATCGGCTGCGCCGACCCGGCCTCGGCGGCCAGACCCTGGGCGACCACCGACACCGACGGATCGGCCTCGAGGTGCTCGATGCCCGACGGGAAGGCCGCCGTGATGCGGTCGGTGAGGAGCGGCCCGCCCGCGGCGCCGGTCGCGAAGCCCGCGACGAGGTCCTCGAAGCCCGCGCCCTCGGGCACGAACACGACGCCGGGCTTGGTGCAGAACTGGCCGACGCCGAGCGTGAACGAGCCGACGAGTCCCTGTGCGAGCGCCTCGCCGCGCGCCGCGATGGCGGCCGGCGTGATCACGACAGGGTTCACCGAGCCGAGCTCACCGTAGAACGGGATCGGGTCGGGGCGGCCCGACGCGAGGTCGAACAGCGCGCGCCCACCGCCGAGCGATCCGGTGAACCCCGCGGCCTGGATGGACGGATGCTGCACCAGCGCGTTGCCCGCCTCGCGACCTTCGACGAGCGCGAGGGAGCCCTCGGGGGCGCCGGCTTCGACGAGGGCCGCGGCGACGATCGCGGCCGTGCGCTCGGAGAGGCGCGGGTGGCCCGAGTGCGCCTTCACGATGACCGAGTTGCCGGCCGCGAGTGCCGACGCGGTGTCGCCGCCCGCGACCGAGAACGCGAACGGGAAGTTCGAGGCCGAGAAGACCGCGACAGGCCCGACGCCGGTGAGCACGCGGCGCAGCTCCGGCCGGGGCGGGGTCGCCGATGCGTCGGCGTCGTCGACCGTGAGCTCGAGGTACGAGCCCTCCTCGACGACGGTCGCGAACAGCCGCAGCTGTCCGGTGGTGCGTCCGACCTCGCCGCGCAGGCGCGTTTCGCCGAGGCGCGTCTCCTCGTCGGCGATCGCGACGAGCTCGTCGATGTGCGCATCGAGCGCGTCGGCCGCCGCGCGCAGCCACGACGCGCGGGTCGCAGCATCCGTCGCCCGCCAGATCGGTGCGGCCGCCGCCGCGGCCTTCGCGAGGACGTCGAGTTCAGTGGGGGTGGTGCTCATGTCGGGGTCCTCTCGAACGGATCAGGCGAAGCGGAGGCCGAGGCCGGCGTGCGGGGTCTCGGTGAGGACGCCGTCGGCGATACGCACCGGCGACGGATCCTGCAGGGCGTGGAGCTCGCCGAAGGCGGCGTCTTCGACGTCTTCGACGAGCGGCTCGGGGACGCCCGGCACGGCGCGCAGGCACAGGGCGAGCTGGCCCGAGAGCTCGGGCAGCAGGTGGGGGTGCACGGCGGCGCCGTACACGCCGGCGATCGCGGCGATGCCGAGGAACGGCGTGATCCCGCCGACGCGCACGATGTTCGGCTGCACGATCTGCGCCGCGCCGGTACGCAGGAAGTCGTCGAACCGGTAGACGTTGTGCAGGTTCTCGCCGACCGCGATCGGGATGCCGCTCGACGCCTTCAGGCGCTTCGAGAGCTCGAAGTGGCCGTACAGGTCGTCGGCGCGGAGGGGTTCCTCGATCCAGGCGGGCGCGACCGCGGCGAGCACCTCGAGGTTCGTCGTCGCCCGGGGCAGATCCCAGCGCTGGTTCGCATCGATCATGAGCGCGCGGTCGGGCCCGAGCACTTCGCGCACCGCCTTCATACGGTCGAGGTCTTCGGCGACGTCGGGCTTGCCGACCTTCACCTTCACGGCGTCGAAGCCGGCGTCCACCCAGCGGCGCGCCTGGGCCACCAGCTCGTCGAGCGGGTAGTGCAGGTTCACGCCCGAGCCGTAGGCACGCACGGCGGAACGCTGCGGGCCGAGCCACTGCGGCACCGACTTCCCGTCGGCGCGGGCCGCGGCATCCCAGAGGGCCAGGTCGAGCCCGGCCATCGCGATCGTGGTGATCCCGCCGCCACCCGCCTCATGCAGGTGCTGCCAGAGCGGCAGCCATCCCTCGCCGGGCTCGGCCGAGCGGCCGACGGTCCACGCGGCGATGTCGTGCGCGAGCAGCGCGTGCACCGCCTCGGCGCCGATCTGCGGCGTCCACGAGAAGCCCCAGCCCTCGGCGCCGTCCGAGCGCACCACGTGCGTCGCGACGACACCGACCGAGGTCACGTCGGCCGCCCACGGCCGGGTCAGCGGCACGCGCACGAGGCGCGCGTCGAACGACGCGACGGTGGTGCCGGACGACCCCGGCGAGCTCGCGCCGGCGGTCACAGCAGTGCTCGCCCGGCCTCGAGGATCTCGGCGAGACGCGCCTCCTGAGCCGGTGTCGGGTCTACGAGCGGAGCGCGCACCGATCCGACGGGCAGGCCGCCCAGGCGCAGGCCTGTCTTGATGAGCGAGACGCCGAAGCCGGGGGTCTCGTCGCGCAGCCGCACGAGCGGCGAGTAGAAGCCGTCGAGCAGCGCGGCGCGGCGCTCTTCGTCGCCGTCGACGTACGCGCGGTAGTACGCGTTCGCGACCTCGGGGATCATCGCGAATGCGGCCGACGAGTACAGCGGGATGCCGATGCCGCGGTACGCCCCCTGCGTGAGCTCGGCGGTGAGCAGCCCGTTGAAGAACGCGAAGTCCTCGCGCCCCTCCGTCGCGACAGCACGCACGATCTGCTGCGCGAGGCCGACGTCGCCGACGCCGTCCTTGAATCCGACGACCTTCGGGTTCTGCGCGAGCTGCCGCACCGAATCGACGGAGTACTGTGCCGTGCCGCGGTGATAGATGACGACGGGAAGATCGGATGCTGCGGCCACCGCCTCGACGTAGGCCACGAGTCCCGCCTGCGGACCGCCGACGAGGTACGGCGGCAGCACGAGCAGCGCGTCGGCGCCGGCGTCGGCCGCCGACCGCGCGAGCGTCGTCGCGTGCCCGAGCGGACCCCCGGTTCCGGCCACGACGGGAACGCGGCCGGCGACGGTCTCGGTCGCGATCCGCACGACGCGCGTCGCCTCGTCGGTCGAGAGGGCGTGGAACTCGCCCGTGCCGCACGCCGGGAAGACGCCGCCGGGGGAGTGCGCGAGCGTCGTCTCGAGGTGCTGCCGCAGCAGCGACTCGTCGACGCGGCCGTCGGTGTCGAAGGGGGTGACGGGGAAGAAGAGGATGCCGTCGAAGTTCACGCCAGCACGTCCTTTCGCGCGGAGTCGGTCGGGGTGGAGGGGGCGGCGGTCGCATCGGTGCGCGTGGGCTCGCCGAGCTCGGCGCGCCACGAGTGGGCGGGACGCCAGCCCAGCACACGCCGCGCCTTGGCGTTCGAGAATGCCGGTGCCGTGCCGGTGAGCTCGGCCGCGAGCTGGTCGGTGCCGGGTACGAACTGCGGCAGCAGCTCGGCGAGCGGCCGGCGCGCGAGCGCGTCGTCGGCGCCGACGAAGAACACCTCGGCGTTGGGGATCTCGGGCAGGGCGACGAGCAGCGTGTCGATGAACGTCGCGACGTCGCGCGCGTCGACGTAGTTGAAGAGGGCCGGGGCCGACAGTGCGGGGTCGGCCAGACGCTCGCGCACCGTGTGCCCCTGCTGGGTCGGCGCGCCCTGCCACTCTTCGGGCGCGATGACGTAGCACGGACGGAACGCCGCGAACCGGGTGGCGTCGCCGGTCTGGCGTGCGAGCATCGCGATCGTCTGCTCGGCGAGGTGCTTCGACAGCGCGTACGCGTTCCAGGGCTGCGGCGCCGTCTGCTCGTCGAGCGGGAACCGATCGGGGAGCCAGCCCGTCGGCGAGTTGTAGCCGAGGACCGTGGGACTCGATGCCGTCACGATCTTCGGGATGCCGGCGGCCACGCCGGCGGACATCACGCCCAGTGCCATCGTCGCGTTGGTCCGCAGGATGACGTCTTCGGGGGCGCTGAACGGCACCGCGATCGCCGCGAGATGGATGAGGGCGTCGGCCCGGGTTCCGGCGATCGCGCGGGCCGCAGCATCCGTATCCGTCAGATCCACGGCGATCTGCTCGAGGCCCTGCAGCTCCGCGGCGTCCGACACGGCGCGGTCGAGCGAGACCAGCTCGTGGCCCGCGGCGGCGAGTCCGGCGACGAGCGTGCGGCCCAGCCGGCCCGCGCCGCCGGTGACGGCGATGCGCGTCATGACCGGACGGCCCCGGCGCTCGCCGCGTTGCGCGCCGCGTCGTCCTGGAGGAAGCGGATGCCGAGGTCCGCGACCTTCATCGGCAGCCCGGTCTCGAGCGACCGGTTGCCCGCGATGCCGACCGCGATGGAGCGGACGCCGTCGCGCCAGTCGGCGGGGCGGGCGAGCGGGTCGTCGCCGGCGCCCTCGAAGACGTCGGCCAGGAGCAGGGCGTCGCCGCCGCCGTGCCCGTCGCTGTTGCCCTCGAGCGGCACCTCGTAGGCGGCCTCCCAGTGGCGCTGCACGATGAGCCGCTCACCCTCGGGGCGCAGCGACCCGGTGGAGGAGCCGGCGTCGACGGCCGACGGGTCGAGCACCGGGTGCAGGCCCTCATCGGCGAGCACGGCCCCGCGCTCGACGACCTCGAGCTCGGCGCGGCCGAGCGTGCCGTTGACGGCGACCCGGTACCCCTCCCACGGCGAGTGGGCGTTCAGCGAATACGAGAGGGTCGCACCCGAGGCGTAGTCGACGACGAGAGCCAGGTTGTCTTCGATGGTGATGCCCTCGCCGAACACGTCGCGGTCGCGGAGGTAGCCGTCGTGCTGCTCGGCGCCGAGGTACAGCGCGGCGAGGCGCTCGTCCGAGCGCAGGTCCAGCTCGAAGGCGTCGCCGCCGTCGTGGGTGCCGCGGGCGGGGCGCTCGCCGAGACCGCGCGCGGCGGCGTTGTCGGCGCCGTAGAACCGCAGCGCACCCGAGGCGTACACGCGGCGCGGGACGGACCGGATCCACCAGTTCACGAGGTCGAAGTGGTGGCTCGCCTTGTGCACGAGCAGCCCGCCCGAGTGCACCTTCTCGCGGTGCCAGCGGCGGAAGTAGTCGGCGCCGTGCTTGGTGTCGAGCACCCACGAGAAGTCCACCGAGGTGACCTCGCCGATCGTGCCGTCCTGGATGACCTGGCGCAGCGCGGAGTTCCGCGGCGAGTAGCGGTAGTTGAAGGTGATGACGACCTCGCGGCCGGTGCGGTCGATCGCATCCTCGATCGCCGCCGCACTCGGGCCGTCGATCGTGAGCGGCTTCTCGACCACGACGTCGGCGCCGGCGTCGAGCGCCCGCACGATGAGCGGCGCGTGCAGGTCGTCGCGGGCGCAGATGACCACGCGCTCCACCTGCTGCTCGCGGATCATCGTCTCGAGATCGTCGGGGCCGTACACCGCGGGAGCGGCGAAGCCGGCCTCGACGACACGGTCGACGTAGTACTGCGCGCGCACCGGGTTCGGCTCGCAGATCGCGACCAGGGCGGCATCGTCGGAGTAGCGCCCGACGATCGCGTCGACGTACATCTGGGCGCGGTGTCCCGCACCGACGAGGGCGTACCGGCGGTGGCTCATCTCACTCCTTCAGGAAACGTTTTCTCAGCGTAGCACGAGGTCGCAGAGAACGTTCCTCCCTGGCTCAGGCGGGGGCGGGCCCGGTCGTTCCGCGGACGGTCAGCTCGGGAAGGACGGTGGACGGATGCTGCGGCTCGGCGCCGTCGAGCAGCTCGCGCATGCGCGCCCAGGCCTGGGCGCCGAGGTCCGTCGCGGGCACGGCCGCGGTCGTCAGCGGCGGAGTCGTGTACCGCGCGAACGGGATGTCGTCGAACCCCACGATCGAGAGGTCTTCGGGAACGCGGCATCCATCCGCCTGCACGGCGCTCAGGAGGCCCATCGCCACGAGGTCGTTGAAGGCGAGGGCGGCCGTCGCGCCCGACGCGCGCACGGCCGCACCTGCGGCGGCGCCGGCCTCGAAGTCGACGCCGCACGGGATCTCGGACACCTCGGTGTCGGGGTGCTCGGCGACGAACGACGCGATCGCCTCGAGGCGCGCGGTGTTGGCGACGCTGCCCGGCGCCCCGGCGAGGAAGACGATGCGCCGGTGCCCGAGGTCGTGAAGGTGGGTGAGCTCGGCGGCGAGGGCGGTGCGGTAGTCCGCGCGCACGTACGGCACGTCGCCGGCGGCGCGGTTGATGAGCACGACGGGCCGCAGGCCGCCGACGAGACGGTCGAGCTCGTCCTGCGGCAGGCGCGGCGCGCAGAGGATGACGCCGTCGGTGCGCCGGCGAGTGGTGCCAGCGAGCACCCGCTCCTCTTCGACGGATTCCGCCGAGTCCGCGACGAGCACGTGGTAGTCGTCGGCCGCGGCCGCGCGGCTGAGTCCGCGGAGGATCGCCTGGAACGTCGGGTTGCCGAGGTCGGGCACGATGACCGCGACCGTCTGCGTGCGACCGAGCACCAGGCTGCGGGCGACGGGGCTCGCGGTGTAGTCGAGCTCGGCGGCGGCGTCCTTCACGCGCTCGGCGAGAGCGGGGTCGACCGTGGGGTTGCCGTTCAGCGCGCGGGACACCGTCGACAGCGACACGCCTGCCCGTGCGGCGACGTCGGCGATGGTGACGCGCGTCGAGCGGTCGGCGCGGGGCGGTCGAGGCATCCGTGTGTCTCCCTGGGTCTCGGCGCGCTCAGCCTACCCGGAAGCGTTTCCCCGTTCCGCCACCGCGCGCGGCGGGGCTTCCCGCGAGTCGCGGGAGCGGCGCACGCTCCTCAGCCGCGCGGCGGCGTGCTGCCCCGCACGATGACCTCGAGTGGGAGCTGCGGCTCGGCGGCATCCCACTCCGGGTCGGTGGCGGCGTGCAGGGCGCGGTAGCCCAGATCCTCGAGCGGGACGCGCACCGTCGTGAGACCGGGACGGATGTCGCGGCCCGTGGCGATGTCGTCGAAGCCGGCGACCGCGATGTCGGCGCCGACCTGGCGTCCGGCGTCGCGCACCGCCGACATGATGCCGATCGCGACCACGTCGCTGATGCCGAAGATCAGCGTGCCCGCGGGCACGTCGCCCTGCAGCAGCTCGGACGCCGCCGCGTAGCCGGCGTCGCGCGTGAAGCCGGCGCGCCGGACGTCGCGCACGGTGCCGCCCGCGGCGGTGAAGCCCTCGGTGAATCCGTCGAGGCGGTCGTCGGAGGTGCGGATGCCCTCGGCCGCCGCGAGCACGATGGCATCGCGATAGCCGAGGCGCGCGAGTTCGGTGCCGAGCGACGCCGCGCCGCCGCGGTTGTCGACGGCGACCGACCGGGCGCTGCCGCCGCCCGGGCCGACGACGACGACGCGACCGCCCATGCCCGAGAACGCCTCGAGCTCGCCCTGGAGCCCCACGGCGTCGGGGCCTTCGACGCGGGAGGCCGCGAGGATGAGCCCGCGCGGGCGCTGGCCGCGCAGGGCCCGCACGAGTTTGACCTCGCGCTGCGGATCGCGCTCGGTGATCGCGATCGTCACGACCAGGCCGGCCTCGTCGGCGCCGCGCGCGACGCCGGAGGCGAGCTGGCCGAAATAGGGGTCGGCGATGTCGGCGACCAGGAGTGCGACGATGGCGGCGGTGCCTCGCGCGGTGGCCTGGGCGGAGAGATTGGCCGTGTAGCCGAGCTTCTCGGCGGCGGCCTCGACGCGCTCGCGGTAGCTCTCGGCCACCTTGCGCGTCGAGCCGTTGAGCACCCGTGACGCGGTCGCGAGCGAGACCCCGGCCTCGCGCGCGACATCGTGAAGGGTGGCGGCGCCTCGGGCAGGCGCGATGATGTCGCTCACAGGCCAGAGTCTAGAGCCTGCGTCCGGTTCCGGCGATAGATTGGGAAGCGATTTCCCAATCCTTTTCCCCAGTTGAGGAACGACATGCCCCGCACTGCAGAGCCGCAGTTCGCCGCTGCCGCGGACGTCCGCCTCGCCGGCGCCGATCTCGAGGCGCAGCGCACCGTCAGCGCGACGCTCCGACGGATCGATCCCGAGCGCCTTCTGGCGCCGTTCCGCCGTGAGGCGGGGCTGCCCGCGCGGGCCGAGAACTACGGCGGGTGGGAGTCCGACGGCCTCGACGGCCACACCGCCGGCCACGTCCTGTCGGCCGCGAGCACGCTGGCGGCGTCGGGGGACGCCGACGCGGCGGCGCTCGTGCGGACGCTGGTGCGCAGCATCCGTGAATGTCAGCTCGCGACCGGATCGGGTTACGTCGGCGGCGTGCCCGACGGCGAGGCGCTGTGGGACGAACTGCGCGCGGGGCGCGTCGAGGCCGGCGCGTTCCACCTCAACGGGCGCTGGGTGCCGCTGTACAACCTGCACAAGATCCTCGCCGGGCTCGTCGACGCCGTCGAGCTCATGGGAGACGCCACCGCGCGCGAGGCACTCGAGCAGCTTGGCGCGTGGTGGCTGCGGGTGACCGGTGCGCTCGACGACGAGGCGTTCGAGCGCGTCCTCGAGTGCGAGTTCGGCGGCATGACCGAGGCCTTCGCGCGACTGGCGCTGGTGCTGCAGGATGCCGCGTACCTGCGCCTCGCGCGCCGCTTCGCGCGGCGCGGGCTCGTGGAGCCGCTGGCCGCCGGCCGCGACGAGCTCGACGGGCTGCACGCCAACACGCAGATCCCGGTGGCCGTGGGCTTCGCGACCATCGAGCGTGCGGCGCGCACGCTCGCCCCCGAGCTGCTGCCCGACATCGAGGCGCGCGAGGGCGCCGCGGCGCGCGTGTTCTTCGACCGCGTCGCGCGGCACCGCAGTGCCGCGATCGGCGGCGACAGCGTGCGCGAGCACTTCCCTCAGGACTTCGCGAGCATGTTCATCGCGCGCGAGGGCCCCGAGACCTGCAACACGCACAACATGGTCAAGCTCGCCGCCGAACTGCACCAGCTCACCGGCGACGACGCCTACCTGCTGTGGGCCGAGCGCGCGCGGGCGAACCACCTGCGCTCCGCGCAGCACCCCGGCCACGGCGGACTCGTGTACTTCACGCCGCAGCGACCCGCGCACTACCGCGTCTACTCGCCTGAGGCAGAAGGCTTCTGGTGCTGCATGGGATCGGGCTTCGAGGCGCAGGCGCGTCACGGTGCGCTCGTGTACGCGGTCGACGGCGACGAGGTCCGCGTCAACGCCCTCGTGCCGTCGCGCGCCGCGCTCGGCGGCGTCGAGGTCACGGTCGACGCGGACACCACCGACCCGTCCTGCCTCCGCGCCACGATCGAGGTGCGCGCGGCCCGGCCCGTGCGCCTGGCCGTGCTCGTCCCGGACTGGGTCGACGGCGACGCGGCCGTCGTCATCGAGGGAGCGGCGGAGACGGATGCCGCCACCGCAGCCGCGGGCACGCGCGCGATGATCGCGCTCGGTGCCGGATCGTCCGTCGTGACCGTGACGCTCCCGCGCCGGCTGCGGTTCGAGCGTCCCGCCGACGGGTCGGCGTGGGCCTGGATCGTCGACGGCCCCGAGGTGCTGGCCGAGCGGCTCCCCGACGACGACGACGACGTCGCGTACCGCGGCACGGGGGCGCGCATGGGGCACATCGCCGTCGGGCCGCTCCGCGCTCTCGCCGAGACCCCCGTGCTCGCCCCCGACGCGCTCGCGCACGCGGTGCGGCTCGGCGCCGGCCGGGTGCGCGTGCCCACGGCCGACGGCGGCGCGGTCGAGCTCGAGGCCTTCGCCGGCATCCACGATGCGCGGTACACGCTGTCGTGGCCGGTCGCCGACGATGCCGGGGCGGACTCCGTCGCCGGCCGTCGCGCCGAGCTCGAGCGGATCGACGCCGCGTCACTCGGGCTCGAGGCCCGCACCCGCGACGTCGTGGCGTTCGGCGAACAGCAGCCCGAGTCCGACCACGGCCTGACCGCGTCCGACGAGGAGGTCGGCGTGCGGACAGACGCCCGCTGGCGCCGCACGCGCGGGGCGATCACGGTGATCCTGCGCGACTGGAGCGGCACGGCCGAGACGCTGCGCGTGTCGTGGCTGGGCGGCGACGAAGACGCGCACCTGCGGCTCACGGTGGGGGAGTCCGTGGTGTTCGACGAGGCGGTGCCTGCGGGTTCGGGTGACGCGACGCGCGAGGTGCCGCTGGGCGCAGCGACCGGCGCGGTCGAACTCGCTGTGCGCCTCGAAGCGGCGGGTGCCGCGACGCCGCGCCTGCGCGAGGTGCGCCTCCTCGCCGCCGCCTCCGACCGCTGAGCCCCGCGGGCCCAGGAACGACGAAGCGCCCGTGGGGGCCAAGAACCCCACGGGCGCTCCGGACTTCGGGCGACGTCAGCTCGTGACGCGCGCTCGCAGATGGGGCGAGACGGATGCTGCGAACCCGGCGGCGGTGCGCTGCACGGCGACGAGCGCGTCGGTGGCCCAGATCTCCTCGTTGAAGATCTCGACCTCGATGTCGCGGTCGTAGCCCGTGGCCTCGACGGCCTCGGTCAGCGACGCGAAGTCGATGACCCCGTCGCCGGGGTAGTGGCGGCTGAGGAGCGGGTCCGCGGCCAGCGGCGTCTTCCAGTCGCACACCTGGTACGTCGCGATGCGACCCTCGCGGCCCGCACGCGCGATCGACGACAGCACGTCGGGGTCCCACCAGATGTGGAACGTGTCGACGGTCGCGCCCACGACCGCCGGGTCGAAGTCCGCGGCGATGTCGAGCGCCTGCCCGAGAGTCGAGACGACGCAGCGGTCGGACGCGTACATCGGGTGCAGCGGCTCGATGGCGAGCGTCACACCCGCGGCCGCAGCATCCGGAGCAAGCTCGCCGATGGCGTCGCGCACCCGCTCGCGCGCGCCCGCCAGGTCGCGCGACCCCTCGGGCAGCCCGCCCGCGACGAGCACGAGGATCGCGGTCGACCCCTCGGCGCCGGCGGCGGCGAGCGTCGCGGCCTCTTCGATCGCGACGCGGTTGTCGTCGATCGACGCGCGACGCGCGGGGCCTTCGGGCATCGTGAAGAAGCCCGAGCGGCAGTGCGTCGTGAAGCGCAGGCCGGAGTCGGTCAGCATCGAGGCGGCCGTCGCGAGACCCACCTCCTGCACCGGCTCGCGCCACAGGCCGATCGCCGCCACGCCCGCCTCGGCGGTCACGCGCAGTGCGGTCGCGAGGTCGGCGTACTTGATGGTGGCCTGGTTGATCGACAGGCGCGGGTCGACGGTGCTCATGCGATCACCCCGGGAACATCGATGCCGTTGTGGCGCAGCATCCCGTGCCAGCGGATCGCCGCGAGCTCGGGGCGCTCGAAGGCGAGCGAGGAGTTCGCGAGCTCGACGATGCGCGACAGGTGCGGAAGGCTCCGCGCCGAGTGTAGGCCGCCGACCATCTGGAACGCCGGCTGGTGGCCGTTGAGCCACGACAGGAACGCGACGCCGGTCTTGTAGTAGAACGTCGGCGCGGCGAACACCTGGCGGCTGAGCTCCTCGGTGGGGCCGAGGATCTCGAGGTACCGGGCGGGGTCGCCGGCGTCGAGCGCCTGGATCGCGGCCGACGCGACCGGCGTGATGGCGGCGAACGCGCCGAGGAGGGCGTCGGAGTGCTGACGCGGGCTCTCGGGGTTCCGCTCCGGCTGCGTCGCGTCGGGCACGTCCTGCCCGCCGATGAGGCCGACGTAGTTGAAGTCGTCGCCGGTGAACATGCGGACGCCCTCGGGGAGGCGCTCGCGCACCGACACCTCGGAGGCGGCGTCGAGCAGGCTCATCTTGACGCCCGCGACCTTGGCGACGTTCTCCTCGATGATCTCGAGCAGCACCGCCGACGCCTCGCGCCAGTCGGGGGATCCGAAGTAGCCCTCGAGCACCGGGTCGAACGCCGTGCCCAGCCAGTGCAGCACGACGGGTCCGGACGCCGCGGCGAGGACCTCGCGGTACACGTGGCGGTAGTCGTCTGCCGACTCCGCGACGCGCGCCAGGTGGCGCGACGCCATGAGCACCGGACCCGCGCCCTGCTCCTCGGTGAAGTGGAGCTGCTCCTTGTAGGCGTCGATCACTTCCTGCAGCGAGATGCGCTCGGCCTCGACGTGGTCGGTGTTGACGCCGACCACGACCGAGCCGCCCTCTTCGCGGGCGACCTCGGCCGACCGCGCGATGAGGTCGCGCGTCGCGGCCGCATCGAGGCCCATGTTGCGCTGGGCGGTGTCCATGGCGTCGGCGACGCCGAGACCCCACGAGTACACCGCGCGGCGGAAGTCCAGCGTCGCGTCCCAGTCGATCTCGGCCGGCTGACCCGGGGTGTTGTCGGCCCAGGTCTTGGGCACGACGTGGGCGGCGGCATACGCCACGCGGCTCTTCAGCGCGCCCTCGGGCTTGGTGTAGCCCGGTGACTCGTTCAGCTCGACGGCCGAGAAGACCCCGGCGTCGGAGAGAAGGGTGAGCTTCGGCATCCGTTCCCCGATCAGTCCAGCGAGAGCGTCGGCAGCTCGACCTTGCGGCCCTCGCGGCTCGACTGCAGGCCGGCCTCGGCGAGCAGCACGCCGCGCGCGCCCGACAGCAGGTCGAACTCGTACGGGGTGTCGAGCACGTACGACTCGAGGAACTCCTCCCACTGCTGGCGGAAGCCGTTCTGGAACACGTCGTTCGTCGGAACCTCGGCCCAGTCGGCGTCGTAGTCGTGGTCGTCGGCCAGGTCGGGGTTCCAGACCGGCTTCGGGGTGGCGTTGCGGTGCTGGATCTTCGCGCCGAACAGGCCCACGACGGCCGAGCCGTGTGTGCCGTCGACGTGGAACTCGACGAGCTCGTCACGGTTCACGCGCACGGTCCACGACGAGTTGATTTGCGCGACGATGTCGCCGTCGAGCTCGAAGATGCCGTAGGCGGCGTCCTCGGCGGTGGCGGTGTAGTGCTCGCCCTGCTCGTCCCAGCGGTCCGCGATGTGCACGGCGGCCTGCGCGTAGACGGTCTTGACCTCGCCGAACAGGTTCTCGAGCACGTAGTTCCAGTGCGGGAACATGTCGACGATGATGCCGCCGCCGTCCTCGGCGCGGTAGTTCCACGAGGGGCGCTGGGCGGGCTGCCAGTCGCCCTCGAACACCCAGTAGCCGAACTCGCCGCGCACCGAGAGGATGCGGCCGAAGAAGCCCGAGTCGATGAGGCGCTTGAGCTTCTGGAGGCCCGGCAGGTACAGCTTGTCGTGCACGACGCCGGTCTTGACGCCGGCCTCCTGCGCGAGCTTCGCGAGCTCGAGGGCCTCGTCGACAGTCTCGGCCGTGGGCTTCTCGGTGTAGATCGTCTTGCCGGCGGCGATCGCCTTGCGCAGGGCCGACGCGCGCGCCTTGGTCACGAGGAAGTCGGCGTAGATCTCCCAGCGCGGGTCGGCGAGGGCGGCGTCGAGGTCGGTCGTGTAGTCCTCGATGCCGTGCTTGGCGGCGAGGTCGGCGAGCTTGGCCTCGCTGCGGCCGACGAGCAGCGGCTTGACGGTCACGCGCGTGCCGTCGGAGAGCTCGATGCCGCCCTGGTCGCGGATCGCGAGGATCGAGCGCACCAGGTGCTGGCGGTACCCCATGCGGCCCGAGACGCCGTTCATGATGATGCCGATCTCACGCACGGTGGGACGGACGGATGCTTCGGCCGAGGCCGGGGCGAGAGTCGTGTCGGTCACGGGGTCCTGCTTTCTGCTCTGAAGGCTGTGGGTACCCGGCTGCGGTATCGGAACCGATCAGGTGGGTAAACGCTTTCCAATAGTGTGCCACAGCGATCGGATGGTGCGCAAGCGCTTTCCCGCAGCATCCGATCATCGTTCGGTCAGGCGCGCAAGAGCCTGCACCCGTGCGGCTCGAGCGCCACCTGCACGACCGAGCTGCCGGGGGCGACGCCGCGCGCGGCATCCGACTGCTCGTGCACGGCTTCGACGGAGAGGGATGCCCCGTCCCACACGTCCACGACGGAAGCCGGCGCGGGTCCGAGCCCGAGGGAGCGGGTGTCGAACGGCACGTCCCGCGCCTCGTCGGCGGTGTTGAAGACCGCGGCCCAGCGTGTGTCGCCGCGGGACGCGGTCCAGACCACGAGGTCGTTCTCGCGCAGCAGTTCGCGGTTGCCGCGGGAGTCGCGCAGCACCTCGAGCACGTCGTCGTTCTGGAACAGCGCGATCGTCTCGGGCGCGCTCGTCGGCAGGTCGCCGCCGATCATGAGCGGGGAGCGCGCCATGACCCACAGGGTGACGAGCGTCCGGCGCTCGGCGAGCGTGAGGGCGCCCTCCCGCGGCTCGCCGCGTTCGGCGCGCAGGCCGATGCGGCCGAGCGGCAGCATGTCGGCGTCGGGCCAGTCGTCCGGGCCGGCGAACGGCGCCCAGCGGGCGAGGCGCGCGAAGTTCGCCTCGACGTCGTCCCACCGGTCCCACAGGTCGTCGCAGATGCGCCACATCGTGGCGTGTGCGCGCAGGTGGTCGAGGTGTGCGGCCGACAGGTCGCGGCCGGGCGACAGCGACAGCGCGATCGGGCGCGGCGCGGTCTCGATCGCGGTCGAGAGGGCCTCGATCTCGGTGGCCTGATACGGCCACAGCATGTCGTCGGCCTTGATGAAATCGACGCCCCACTGCGCGTACTGGTCGGCGATCGAGTGGTAGTAGGCCGCCGCGCCGGGCAGGCGGTGATCGAGCCCGACGTAGTGCGGGTTCCACTCGCACGCGTTGCCGGGCTCGGCGATGCCCATAGCGGTCGCCTCGACGCCCAGCACGGGCAGGTCGCGGTCGACCGCGATCCGGGGGATCCCGCGCATGATGTGGATGCCGAACTTCAGCCCCAGCCCGTGGATGCGTGCGGCGAGCGGCCCGAAGCCGGCGCCGCCGGCCGCCGACGGGAAGCGCACCGGGTCCGGCTGGACGCGGCCGTACTCGTCGATCACGAGCGGGGCGGACTCGTTGTAGCCGTGCGACCGCGCGGTGGGATCCGCCCAGTCGATGTCGACGACGATCGTGTCCCATCCGTGCGCGAGCAGGTGCTCGGCCATGAACTCGGCGTTCGCGAGCACCTCGGCCTCGGTCACGGTGGTGCCGTACGAGTCCCAGCTGTTCCAGCCCATCGGCGGGGTGGCGGTCTTACGCAGCGTCATCGCTGTCTCTTCCTGTCGGTCCGGGTCAGCGGATCTCGCGCCACAGGGCGCGCTGTTCGATGCGGGCATCGTCGAGGGCGCACAGGACGCCCGTCGACCCCGCGAGGCGGTCCGCCGCGTCGGCCGGCAGGTGCACGCCCGTGTCTCGTCGCAGCGGAAGGAGGTGCAGCTCGATGCGCGCACCCGGCCCGGCGCCGAGGTCGCGGAGGTTCGCAACGAGCTCCGAGCCGTCCCAGAACCGGTCTGTCGCGGTCACGCCGTCGACGCGCAGCTGTGCGACGTCACCCGCCCACCGCACCCGCAGCACCGCGTCGTCGTCGAGTCCGTCGGGGACCTCGAGGCCGTACACCGCCGCGTGGGCGTCGAACACGGCGTCGTCGGGCGCGGCATGCCGGCCGTCGCGCGAGCCGTAATCGCCGGACGGCAGCGTCGCCTCCCGCAAGCGCGAGGAGGGAACGGATGCCGCGACCGCAGCGCCGTCCGCGTGCTCCCAGTCCGGCGTGCGCCAGGTGCCGTCGACGTACTCCCGCACCTCGGGTCGCCCGCCGCTCGCGCGCACCGAGACCTGCCCCGCGGCATCCCACGTGAGCTCGTCGGCCGCGACGAAGAGCCGCCGCCCGCCGGCCGCGGCGTCGACGACCCACACGCGGGGCGCGTCGGCGGCCGCGAGCACGAGCAC
Organism: Microbacterium sp. NPDC056044; assembly: GCF_042267145.1. Taxonomy (NCBI): domain Bacteria; kingdom Bacillati; phylum Actinomycetota; class Actinomycetes; order Micrococcales; family Microbacteriaceae; genus Microbacterium; species Microbacterium sp. NPDC056044. The sequence goes on from NZ_JBHJWZ010000007.1 coordinate 294,786, forward strand.
CTCCAGCGCCGCGCCGTCGGCCTCTTCGATGCGCACCGACGCACCCGGGGTCACGGCGTGGGCGAAGCCGTCGTGCGCGACCTCGACGGGAATGCCCGCGTCTTCGATCAGCACGAGCGTCGGAGGGGTGCTCGCCGAGCCCAGCAGCACCGTGAGCGCCGAGGCCGTGGCCCAGTCGATCCTGACGCCGGCGACCTCGAGCCCGAGCGGCCAGCGCGCGAGGGTGCCCGGCGCGATGTCGACCGGCGCGCTCGGCAGCTCGACCGTGCCGCGGCTCGTGTCGATGCCGAAGCGTGCGCCGCGATACGTCGCCGGCGGCACATGCGGCTGATGCCACCCGATGAAGAGGAACCCCGCACCGTCGTCGGACCGCACCGCCCAGCGGAGGGTCTCGGCGTCCTCGACGCCCGACGGTCGCACCTCGGGCAGGTGCGACGCCATCGGCGCGAGCCGCTCGCCGAACGCCTCGACGAACGCGTGCTGCAGGCGCAGGGCCGCATGGCTCGGCGCCGTGCGGCCGGACTCGCCGATCGGCGCGTGGAAGTCGTAGCTCAGCCGCGTCATGTCGTTGGGGTAGCCCGTGGCCTGCGTCTCTTCGAGGCCCGGCCCGGGGTTCGTGCCCCCGGCGTACATGTAGTAGCCCTGCCACGCCGAGCCGCTGCCGAGCTTGGCGTGTGCGACCGCGGCGATGTCGAGCGCGTCGAGGCGCGGCCGGCGGTGGTACGCCGTGGCCATGCCGCCGCCGAGCTCGCACGTCGCGGCGGGGAACCACGGCGACAGCTCGGAGCGGCGGCCGGCCTCCTCGCCGCGCACGTCCGCGCCGATGCCGGGGTCGTCCCAGGTGTCGGAGAAGAAGTAGTGTGCCCGGAACGTCGGGTCCCACGGCTCGCCGGGGTCGACCCAGAAGCCGTCGCCGTACCCGCCCCACAGCGGCAGCACCTCGGGGTCCGGCAGATCCGCGCCGCCCCACGCCGTCGCGGTCCACAGCGGCGCGGACAACCCGGCCTCGCGCGCCAGCCCCTTGAGGGTGGCGAGGTGGCCGGGCTGGTCGTACAGCTCGTTGTCGAGCTGGATCCCGAGCACGGTCTCCGGCGTGCAGCGGCCGTCGAGCGCGGCCGCGAGCCGGCCGAACCACTCCCGGACGAGCTCGAGGTAGGCGGGGTCGTCGGTGCGATGCTCCACCGGCAGCTGCTGCACCCAGTCGGGGAAGCCGCCGTTGCGCATCTCGCCGTGCGCCCAGGGCCCGATCCGCAGGATGATCTCGAGGCCCTCGGCGCGCACGGCGTCGACGAAGGCCGCGACGTCGTAGCGCCCGTCGAAGCGGGTCTGGCCGCGCACCGGCTCGTGGTGCAGCCAGAACACGTAGGTCGACACGACCGAGATGCCCCCGGCGCGCATCAGCCGCAGCCGCTCGGTCCACCGCTCGCGCGGCACCCGCGTGTAGTGCAGCTCGCCCGACACCGGCAGCCACGGTCGCCCGTCGCGCAGCAGCGCGCGGCTGGTGAGGGAGAGTCCGGGGCGGACATCCTCGGTGTTGGCCATCGCGGGCCGGAGCTCCGCGCGGGGCCGGCCGGTGGCGTCGGCGCGCAGCATCCGTGTCCGTTCCGTGGTCGGGGTGTGAGGAGGGGAGGAGATGTGAGGAGGGGAGGAGAGGATGCCGGCCGAGGATCCTCCGCCGGCCACTTCTCCTCCGCTCGTCGCGGTCATGCGAGCCGGACCGCCGTCCACGACACGGCCGGCAGTGCCAGCGACAGCAGGTCGCCGTCGATGGATGCCTCGGCCTCGCGCACGCCGACACGCTCACGGTCCTCGAGGGTGTTGGCCGCGTACAGGTCGTCGTCGTGCAGCAGGTGCGACTCGACGA
>NZ_JBHJWZ010000008.1:0-60329 GCF_042267145.1 Microbacterium sp. NPDC056044
CGGGCAGCGGATCGTCGAGACGCCCAGCTCCTTCACGAGCTCGATCACGTCGGTGCGGAACCCGTCGGCGTCGGCCGACGGATGCCCCGGCTCGAAGATGCCGTCGTAGATGTGGCGTCCGAGGTGCTCGACGAAGCCGCCGAACAGGCGGCGATCGATGTCGGCGATCTCGTGGTGCGGGTCGAGCCGCGCGGTCGCGTCGGTCACGGGCTTCCTTTCGAGGGGAGACACGGATGCCGCGGCACGAGGCCGTGCCGCGGCACCGACTCAGCCGGTGATGACGGGCCAGTCGGCGACGGCAGTGCCATACTCTCGCTCGCCCGGACCCTGCGTGAGGCCCGGGGTGGCCCTGGTCGCGCAGAGCGTCCTCAACCAGTAGGCGCTGAGCTTCGGGGTACGCTTCAACGTCTCGTAGTCGACATGGATGATCCCGAATCGCGGGCCATAGCCTGCAGCCCATTCGAAGTTGTCCAGCAGGGACCAAACCAGGTAACCGACGACATGAGCGCCCCGCGTCAGGGCACGGTGAGTGGCCCTCACATGAGCCTCGAGGTACTTCGTCCTGTCGAGGTCCATGACCGCTGGTCTGTCATCGATCACCACGACGGTGTCCGGAAAGGACGCTCCGTTCTCCATCACCATGATGGGAAGCGCGGGGAATTCCGCGGACAGTGCCACCAGATGGTCTTCGAGTCCTCGCGGTTCGATGCCCCAGTCCATGCCGGTGCGATCGAGTTCAGCTCGGCGCACGAACTCAATTCGCTCCGAACCAGGGAACGCGGTGCCGCCGATCTTCTCCGTGTCAGGATCAAACGACGGGTTGAGGCGTACGTGCATGACCTCGTAGTAGTTCACACCGAGCAGATCGAGGGGTTGGTGACAGATCGCTAGATCGCCGGGGAGCACGAAGCTCCAGTCGGTGAATTGCCGGGTGTCTTCAAGGAGGTCGGTTGGGTATTCGCCGCGAAGCATGGGGCCAGTGAAGACGCGGTTGGCGACCGCGTCGAACAGTCGCGCCGCCTCCGTGTCAGCCGGGCTGTCCGCTTCGATTCGGAAGATGTTCAGCGCCACGGAGATGCGCGCGTCCTCTCGAGTGACGGTGCGCCGAAGTGCCTTGACAGCGAGACCATGCGAAAGATTCAGGTGGTGGGCAGCCTTCAGTGCGTCAGCATGGTTCGTGCCGCCGGGGGCGAAGGCTCCGCTTCCGTAGCCGGAGAACGAGTTGTTCCACGGCTCGTTGTGAGTCGACCAGATCGCGACACGGTCCCCCAGCGCTGCGCCGACGATCTCGGCGTACTTTTCGAACGCGAAGGCCGTTTCACGCCCTCGCCATCCGCCGTACTTGTCCTCGAGCGCCTGGGGAAGGTCCCAGTGGTTAAGTGTTACGACGGGCTGTATCCCGCGATGCAGCAGGCTGTCGACGAGTTGCGAATAGAAGGCGAGGCCCTCCTGATTGACCACTTCCTCGCCTGAGGGCATCACTCGAGGCCACGAAATGGAGAAGCGGTAAGCGTCGAGACCAAGCCACGCCATCAGATCGAGGTCTTCGTCGACGTGGTGGTAGTGGTCTGCGGCAACGTCTCCCGTAGCCCCGCCCTCGATCTTCCCAGGGGTGTGGCTGAAGGTGTCCCAGATCGATGGACCTCGTCCGCCCTCCCTGACACCTCCCTCGATCTGGTAGGCGGCGGTGGCCGCGCCCAGAGTGAACGAAGACGGGAAGGTGAGCTCTCCGCTTTGGAGAAGCCGGTCGTACATTGATTGATCCTGTCGTTGGCGGGTCTGGGCTGCTTGATGTTCGGTGGGGTGGCGGCACGAAGGAGGCCACGCGCGGCACACCAAGCTGCGTAGCTGAACGAGTGCCCGGTGGCGAGAGCTGTAGACGGCGCTTCAGCGCCGTCGGGTTGAGGGAGGCATCACCCCTTGATGCCGGACGAGACGTTCGACTGCACGAAGTACCGCTGAGCGAAGAAGAAGATGAGTAGCACCGGGATGATGTACATGACAGCGGCGGCCGCTTGAACTGTGGGGATGGCGTTGCCGTTCGGGTCCAGGTAGAACGCGGTGATGGCCACAGCCAGCGTGGTGCGGTCAAGATCCAGCAGCAGCGCCGGCGCAATGTAGTCGCCCCAGGTCCAGGTGAACGAGAGCAGGAAGGATGTGATCAGAATCGGTCGCGACAACGGAAGGAAGATCGTCGCGAAGATCCGGAACCAACCCGCGCCGTCGATGATCGCGGCGTCCTCTAGCTCCTTCGGCAGCGAGGAAAAGTACTGCCGGAACAGGAACACCATGTAGGGGGATGCGGCCAGCCCCCACAGCACCCACGGCCAGTACGTGTTCAGCAGGCCGATGCGGGCGAACATGATGTACGTCGGAAGCAGCGTGAGAATCTGCGGGATCATCATCGTGGCCAGCACGATCAGGAAGAGGAAGTTCTTACCGGGGGCGCGCAGCCGGGCGAACCCGAAGCCCACCGCTGCGCTGGACAGCGTGATGAGGACCGAGTACGTCGTCGCGATGAACAGCGAGTTGCCCGCGTACCCGATGAAGTCCATGTCTGTGAGCGCGTCGACGAAGTTGTTCCACTGCGGCTGCTCGGGGAGGATCTGGATAGGTAGCGAGGCCCACTCGGCCGGCGTCTTCAGCGCGGCGAGCACAAGCCAGAGGAAGGGTCCGATGAAGAAGGCGGTCAGCGCGAGGATGATGATGTACAGCCACGCGCTGGGGCGCTTGCCCGACGCGGATCTGTTCGCCTTCTTGCGTCTCCGAGAGGTCGGAGGTGTCAGCGTGGGGAACTCGGTGATCGAGTTTTCGGTGAGCGTCATCGGACGGCTCCTTCGCGTTCGGCATCGGTATCGACTTCGTAGTAGACCCAGGACTTGCTGGAGCGCAGTAGAACCAAGGTGAGGCCGAGGATGATGAGGAAGAAGACCCAGAGCATCGCTGAGCCGTAGCCGAAACGCCCGCTGAGGAAGAACTCCTGGTAGACCTGCACCATGTACAGGGTGGTGCTGTCTGGCACCCCTCCGGCCTGCGAGATGCCCGCCGAGTTGGTGAGCAGCAGCGGTTGCACAAACACCTGCAGGGCCACGATCACGCCAGTGACGAGTTGGAAGAACAGAATCGGCGAGATCATCGGGATCGTGACGTGCCGGAAGACGGTCCATCGTCCGGCGCCGTCGACGATGGCGGCCTCTTCGAGTTCCTGCGGCACTCCCTGCAGGGCGGCAAGCATGATGATCATCCCTCCGCCGAGGCCCCACAGCATCAAGATGATGAGGGAGTAGAACACCATGGGGTCAACGAGCCAGCCGACCGGCGGGATGCCGACCAGGCCGAGCATCGCGTTGAGGATTCCGGCGTCCTTATTAAAGACCAGCTTCCACATGATCGCCATGGCGACGACCGGGACCACGGAGGGCAGGAAAAATATGGTGCGCCACAGCCCCACCGCTCGCAGCCGCCGGTTGATAATGACCGCGAGCCCGAGCGACCCCCCGACGGTGAGCGGCACGACGATGGCCGTGAATACCAGCGTCCTCACAAGTGCCGCCCACACGTCGGGGTCCTGGAACAATTCGATGTAGTTGTCGAACCCCACCCACTTATAGCGGGGTGAGACACCATCGAAGTTGGTCAGGCTCACAACGAACCCGTACACCATGGGCGCTGCCGTGAGCAGCAAGAATCCCACCGCCCAGGGTGCCACGAACGCGTAGAACGTCCGTTTCGGATAGCGAGTCCACTTGCGAGCCATCGGTACTTCTCCTTCGCCGGCTTAGGTCAGCCGACCTGATCCACGCCCTGCGCCAGGGCTGCGTTCAACTCGTCGGTCAGCTGGGCGCCCGCTTCCTCAACGGTCAGGTCTCCCTTGATCGCCTGCTGCAGGTACTTGTCGATCGTGTCCTGCAGCAGCTGTGCCGAGATGTACGGCGAGTCGGGCAGCGGCGCGGTGTACTGCAGTTGGTTCTGCACGACCTCATAGGCCTGCTTCTGGTAGTCCTGCTCCTGCGGCAGCTTGTCGGCGAGCGACTTCAGCGACGGAAGGCCCCATCCGCTGGACGCACGCTGTTCTGCAGGCTCCCCGCCCAGGAAGTACTCCATGAACTTCCACGCGGCGTCCTTCGCATCCGACTGTTCCGGGATCCACAGCCCGGCGCCGCCGAAGCTCATCGCGACAGGAGTGTCGCCCATTGTGGGTGCCGGCGCGAACCGGACGGTCTTCATCGCGTCATCAGCCGCGAAGTTTCCGCCGAACCAGTAGCCGTCCTGACTGATGGCCATGCGCTGCGCTGCGAAGGTGGAGTAGTCCGAGCCGTCGGGAAGAGGGTTCAGCGACGTCGGGCCAGCGCCCGACTGGCCGTAGTCGACGAACCACTGCAGCGCCTTCTGCGCCTCCGGGGTCGTGAAGTCGATCTCCGACAGGTCGTCATTGAACAGGCTGCCACCCTGCTGCTCCACCATCGCTGCGATCGGCCCGTAGAGCGTCCACGCCCATTCCATGCCGAGGCCGTACACCTCGGTGGTGCCGCCGTTGATGACCGAGAGCTTCTTGGAGATCTCGAGCAGCTCGTCGTAGCTGATCGCCTCAGTGTCGCTGAGGTACGGGACGCCCGCGGCGTCGAACAGAGCAGTGTTGTACCACAGCGCGTTGTCCTGGCTCCAGTCCTTCACGATGCCGTAGATCGGGCCCTCCCCGCTGCGCTTGCCGTCCCATCGGAACGCGTCGTTGACCGGCTGAAGGTCATCTTCGGTCAGCACGTCGCTGTCCGCGAGGTACGGGGTCAAGTCGGTAGCCAGACCGCGCGCGTTGAAGTTTGCGCTGCCGACGGCGTTGCCGAACGCGACGTCCGGCGGGTTGCCGGACGCGAGCATGGTGTTCAGCCGGGTCGGATCCCAGGCGATGATGTTGACCTTGATGCCCGGGTTGTCGGCCTCAAAAGCAGCCTTCTGCTCATCGGTCAGGTCCTGAGCGCCCATCATGACGTCGAGCTTGATATCACCAGAACCGGCGGTGCCGCCTCCTCCGGTGCATCCAGCAAGAAGCGCGGATGCTGCGACGAAGCTGCTCACCGCGATCGCGGTACGTCGAGCGCGAGATGCGCGTGCGGTCATGTCTACCTCCTTGTGAACATGGCGAGGCTCGGGCTCGAGCCACCCTTGGTGATTGGAAACCATACACCGAATTCGGTACACATGCTACATTTTCAGTCAAGCTGACAGGTGCGGCGGATAGATGACGGAGCGGCCTGAGATGGGTAGTGTCACGAGGATGAGCGAACCGAAGAAGAGCGGCACCCGAGGTCCGTACGCGAAGTCAGCGCAGCGCTCGATCGACATCCTCGACGCTGCGACTACCGTGTTCGCGACGAACGGCTATCACGGCGGCTCGCTTCGGGATATTGCGCGTCAGCTCGATGTCAGTTTGACGAGCATCGTCCACCACTTCGGCAGCAAGTACGAGCTGCTTGAGGCGGTGTTGGAGCGCTCCGACAGAACGACGGCGGGGGACGAGGACTTCGATTTCGATGCCGCATGCGCGGATCACGGCGTTGTCTTCGCGACGATCGAAAGAGTGCGCACGAGCGTCGAGCGCCCCGAGTTGCTCAGGTTGTTTGCGATCCTGGCTGCTGAGTCGTCCGCGCCAAACCATCCGGCGCACGAGTGGTTCGCTCTTCGATACCAGAGGAAGTCTGCGGAGCTTGCCGCCGCGTTCGCGTTCGACCAGGGAGCGGGTCGGATCAACCGCAGCCGCGATCCGCATAACCTGAGCCGTCTGTTGATCGCAGCCTGGGATGGCGTGCAGTTACAGTGGCTGATCGACCCCTCAGCCGATATGAGTCGACCGATGCGCTTGTTCTTCGAATCGACGGTGCCCGAGGCGTTCGAAGGCACCGTCAGCAACGTCGCTTAGCAGCGACCTCGCGCCCACATCGCGCATCAACGGGGACGCAGAACGTCTCAGCTCCTCTCCGGGTTGGAGCACAAACTGATCCAGCAAAGGGAGGCATGCGTTCCTCATTCAGCCGTTAGCTTGTGGACTCGGGACTCCCGCCTGACAATGCAGGACCGACAGATGATCCAGGCGACTGGGCACCACTCGGGCTCAGACGCTTAGCTCGATCGGCGAGGCGCCGGCGAGGTGCTCTGATCCGGTGACGCACCACCGAACGCGTCGCACCTCGGAGACTTGGTGTCCCGCTTTCGGGGACAACTCCAGCAGCCCGTTGGTGTTCCTTGCGGTGAAAGGGCGCGGATCGAGGGCGTCGTGAGTCTTCGACCGGCCCGGAGGGGCCGGGTATGGCTCGTTCGTGTTCGCCACCGTCGGGTCGGCTACTGAGATTGGCCGCCCGGCGCCTCGCAACGGCGTGGCCGCTGATTGAGATACGCGATCCATCGTTTTGTAAGGAACCGAGGCGCGCATCGCTCAGACGGCCCAAGAGGTTGGCGTGCTGCTGGATCACCTCGTCTCGGCCAATGTGGACGTGTTCGACGCGAGCGCCCGACGGTTCCGCGCCCCGCCTTTGCCGACAGCGACCTCAGCCCGGCTGGCTGGGCCAAGCGCCTGCCCGGCGTCCACGCAATGGCGGTGGGCAGGCCTCAATCGAGGGACCGGAAGGTGGCCGAAAACCCGCGGAAAATCAACAGATTCGGGCGAGAAGCTAGTGCGGAGACGGAGGGATTTGAACCCTCGGTCCCCTTGCGAGGACTCCACCTTAGCAGGGTGGTGCACTAGGCCTGACTATGCGACGTCTCCAGGCATCCGGCCGCGAAGGCGCGGATGCACCCAGCAATCATAACCGAGACCGCGACCGCTTCTTGCACCCGCCGGGTATCACCCACGGCCGCCGTCCGCTCATCCCGGTATGCCGTTCACACAGTACGGAGTGCTCAGCGGAACCCTCGTGTCGCATGTGCGGGACGACCCCGACGAGTTCGGGCGCTGGTGGCATGTCAACCTCACCGTCCGCAGCGGGGCGCGCGAGTACCGCGTCGCCGTCGACGTCGACAGCAAGAACTCCGCCGCCGGCGTGCAGTGGAAGACCGTCCGCACCACCCTCGCGAAGCTCGGCTGGCCGGCACCGCCGGCGCCCGCGTTCTCGAAGCTCGTCTCCACCGCCACCTCGGGCGCCCTCGACGTCATCCGGCACCGCGAACTGCGGATCGTCGGCATCCGCTGGTTCCTGCAGTGGCTCTTCCGTGCACGGGATGCTGTGCCCTCCGGCCGTTCGCCGTTCTGGGTCGGCTTCCTCCGGCCCTGGCGCTCGGGCGATCAGCTCCAGGCGTCAGAGGCGCTGGAGGCGACCCTGCAGGTCGGCGCGCTGACGCTGGTCTGGGGCGAGCCGTTCCCCGAGGGCGCGGCGCCGGCGTCGGTGCAAGGCATCCACAACGTCCATCAGAACCAGGGCGACCCCGCTGGATCGCAATGGTTCCCCGAGAACGGGATCTGGCAGGACGGCGCCGTCGCGACGCAGCAGGCCGACGGCACCTGGCTGGTGTTCATCTCGAAGTTCTCGACGCAGTCGGACCGCACCGACGACCTCGGCCACCCCGTGTAGGGCGACCGCTATCGACCTTCGGGCTGCGTGCAGGTGGTCTGCGCCGCGGTCTGCCCCGCGATCGCCGACGGCAGCTCGACGCGCGTCTCGGGCGTCGGGGTCTCGGTGACAGGCGCCTCGGCCACCGGCGTCTCGCCGGCGGCGGGCTCGGCCGAGGCGGGCTCGGTCGCGGCGGGGGTCGGAGCCGCCTCGGGCTTGACTGCCTCGCCGGTCACCTCGACGCCGTAGCCCTGGCTCGCGTCGCCGGTGAGCGTCAGCGGCTGATTGGCCTTGAGGGCGTCGAAGAGCACGGTCGCAGCATCCTTCACCGGAATCACCCGGCTGGCGCCGTCACCCGCGGCGTAACGCGTCGGGTACTGCACGAAGACGATGTCTTCGTACGGCACGTCCTTGACGGCCATCGCGATCTGCACCATCAGCGTGGGGTTCGTGAGGCCGGAGCTCAGCACGAGCTGCTCCTGCTGCACCTGGCTGATCGCGGTGGTCGCGAGGTTCAGCAGCGTCGCCGGGTTGGCGAGCACGGAGTCGGACTGGAGCTTGCGCACCATCGACGACATGAACTGCTGCTGGTTCGAGATGCGGCCGAGGTCGGACCCGTCGCCGATGCCGTGGCGGATGCGCAGGAACTGCAGCGCCTCGACACCCTGCAGGGTGTGGGTCCCTGCGGTCAGCTTGAGTCCGGTGTGCGAGTCGCTGATATCGCCGGCGACACACACGTCGACCCCGCCGATGGCATCGGACATGTTGATGACGCCGGTCCAGCGGATCGCCGCGGCGAAGTCGATCTGGTCGTCGATCAGCGACTCGATCGTGAGCACGGTGCACGCGAGGCCGCCGTACTGGTACGACGCGTTGAGCATCTGCGACGACATCGCCGAGTAGCTGCCGTTGCCGTCCTCCTTCGGGCACGACGGGATCGGCACGAGCATGTCGCGCGGGAACGACACCACGGTGACGCGGCGCGGCTCGTCCGAGATGTGGACGAGCATCGTGACGTCGTTGCGCTCGCCCTCGGTCGCCTTGGCCTGACACGCCCCCGAGAGCGCGGCGTTCGCCCCCTCGCACGAGTCGGTGCCGACCATGAGGATGTTCACGCCGCCTTCGATCGCCCCGAGCGACGGCGGCAGCGGCTTCTCCTCGTCGAGCACGACGGCGTTCGCGGTGATCGTCTGAGTGGCGTCGAACAGGTTGTACGCGGCGATGCCGGCCGCGCTCACACCGAACACGCCGAGCACGACGCCCAGCATCGCGACGAGAGTCATGAACGGATGCCGCGACTTCAGCACTCCGTGGCGCGCGAGGGGCGCCTGGCCCCCTCTCGAGGGCCGGTTCACCGATGCCATCAGCCGTTGGCCCTGACGTTGCCGGCGGAACAGGTCTGCTGGGCGGCGCTCTGGCCCGGGATGTTGTTCGGAAGCGCCACGGGGGTCTCACCGGGTGCGGGCGTCGCCGACGGGTCGGCGGTCGCGTCGGGTGCGGGCTCGGCGGGCGGCGCCTCGGTGGGCTGCGGGTCGGCCACGATCACTCCTCCGGTGAGGTCCTGGTCGTGCGTGACCTCGATCGACTCGTTCGCCGCGAGCGCCGCCCACAGCTCCTTCGCCGAGTCGTAGTCGGGAACGACGCGGTTGACGTCAGCGGGGTCGGTCAGCACCGGATACTGCACGAACACGATGTCTTCGAACGGCACGTTCTTGACCGCGAGCGCGATCTGCACGAGCGTCATCGGGTTGGTCAGCGACTTGCTCGGCGTGATGTTGTCGACGGCGGTCGCCGCGAGCTTGTACAGCGTCGCGGGGTTCGACAGCACCTCGTCGCTCACGAGCTTGCGCGCGAGGCTCGACATGTACTGCTGCTGGTTCGAGATGCGCGCCAGGTCGCTGCCGTTCTGCAGGCCGTGGCGGGTGCGCAGGAACTGCAGGGCCTCGACGCCCTGGATCGTTCGGGGGCCGGCCGGCCAGTTGATGGCGGTGTACTTGTCTTTGATGCCGCCGTTGCCGATGCAGACGTCGACGCCGCCGATCGCGTCGGTGATGTTGATGACGTTGCCGAAGCTCACCTTCGCGGCGAACGGGATGTTCTGGCCGCTGAGCTCCTTGATCGTCTTCGCGACGCACGAGAGCCCGCCGTAGCCCCAGGCGGAGTTGATCTGCGTCTTGCTCATCGCCGACGTGGTCGAGCCGTCCTCGCGCGTGCACGAAGGGATCGGCACCATCAGGTCGCGCGGGAACGACACCACGGTCACACGGCGCGGGTTGTCGGAGATGTGCACGAGCATGTTGACGTCGTTCAGCTGCCCCGCGGCGTCCGCTCCGGTGCACCGATCGCCGAAGAGGTACGCGTACTCCTCCTCGCACTCGTCGGTGCCGACCAGGAGCACGTCGACGCCGCCCTCGATCGCCCCGATGTCGGGCGGGACGGGGCCCTGTCCCTCGAGGTCGACGGCGCCCTCGGCGAAGCTGGACGTGAAATCCGTCGCGGCGTACGCGGCGACACCGGCACCCGACACCAGCACGACGGCGGCGACGATGCCGATGAGCTTCAGGATGAATCCGAACGGGCTCGGAGACGACAGCTCACCGTGACGGGCCACCGTGCGGCGGCCGCGCCTCGCGGGCTTGTGCGTCGAGCTCACTCGGATCCTTTCAAGGGGGTCTGTGACACCGCGGAAGACGTGATGTGTTCACCTGCGGGACGTCACCGTAGACAAGAATTCCACAGTCGTTCCGTGATTCGCTCGGGACACATCAGACCGGCGCCGAAGTATCGCGGTATCCTCCCACACCCCCCTGAGGGTGGGCTGAGGGCGCGCTCCGACGACGCGCCCGAGCTCGGCCGGTCAGGGACTCTTCATCCCCACCCGGTAGCATCCCCGCGTGACCGTCTCTGGGCCCTCGCCGGCACTGCACCCAGCCACGACCGTCCCTCCTGCCCGAAATCGCGATGCCGCAAGGAAACCGCTCGCCCGGCACGCCGCCCGCGAGACGAAGGCCCAGCTCCGCCGTCGGCGCCGCTACCTCGCACTGTGCCTGGTCGGCGGCCCGATCGCCACGGTGCTTCTCGTGGCGCTGTTCTCGGTCGGGGCGTTCGTGCAGCAGGTGCTGCAGGTCCGCGACGACATGGAAGTCGCGAAGGAGCAGCTGAAGGTGCTCGCCGGCGCCGCGGTGTCGATGGACGTTCCGCTCCTCGAGCAGGCCAGCGCCGACGTCGTCACCCGCACCCAGCGCGCGCAGGCGACCTCGAACGGCGTGCTGTGGGATCTCGCCGCCCAGCTCCCCCAGGTGGGCAACAACGTCATCGCCGTGCGGACGGTGGCCGAGGTGGTCAACACGATCACGACGCAGTCCCTCCCGCCGATCGTCGCCATGGTGTCCGCCGCCGACAAGGAGGAAGGCGCTGAGCCGAGCCTCGGGATCGACCTCCGGCCGTTCCTCGGGGCAGGGCCCGTTCTGCCGACGATCATCTCGTCCCTCGAGGAGGCGTCGACGATCGCGGCGGGCATGGACCGCACCGGGGTCCTGCCGGCCGTCTACGAGCCGCTCGACGGCATGGTCGAGCTCATCACCGTGGCGATTCCCACCCTGAACCTGGTGGAGGAGCACCTGCCGGCGATCCTGCACGCCGCGGGCGCCGACAAGCCCATGCTCTACCAGCTGGTGATCCAGACGCCGGCCGAGATCCGCGCGACGGGCGGCGGGCCCGCTCACTGGCTGGTGATGAAGGTCGAGAACGGGCGGATGGAGATGCTCGGCCAGGAGAACGGCGTCGACCTGATGTACACCGAGCTGCCCGAGCAGGGATTCGACACCGTGAACGGGTCGCTCATAAAGCTGCCCGCGGAGACGCGTTCGCTCTACCCCTTCGAGCTGGCGAACTGGTCGTCGAACTTCACGATGACGCCGCACTTCCCCCGCGCCGTCGAGCTCTTCCAGGCGACGCGCAAGTGGACCGAGAAGCCCGAATTCGACGGCGTGATCTCGATCGATCCGATCGTGCTCGCGCACATGCTCGAGGCGACCGGCCCGCTCACCCTCGCCTCCGGCGAGGTCGTGAACGCGGAGAACACCGGGTCGCTGCTGATGAGCGAGCCCTATGAGCGGTTCGGCACCGACAACGCCGCGATGGACGCGTACTTCAGCGAGGTGACCACGGTCATGTTCGACGCCCTCACCGGCGGCGAGTGGGAGATCGGCGCGATGTGGGACCAGCTCGTGCGCAGCGCCGAAGAGGGCCGCGTCTTCGCCTGGTTCGAAGACGACGGCCTCCAGGCGCTCGCCCACGAGTACGGGCTCGACGGCATCCTGCGCGAGGACAACACCGAGGCCACGCAGCTCGGCATCTACTTCAACGACTACACCGTGGGCAAGCTCAACTACTGGCTGGACTACTCGCAGCGGGCGACCTGCAACGTGGAGGAGCGCACGATCACTGTCACGATGGATCTCGAGAGCCGCATGACCGAGGACATCAAGAGCGAGTACACCCTCGGACTGCGCAACCAGTTCCGCGGCATCGACCCGCGGACGATGATGCTCGACGTGCTGTTCTTCGCTCCTCCCGGAGCCGAGATCCTCTCGACCGACCCCAAGCGGGGCGACTGGCAGGACTCCGCCAACTGGCAGGGCAACCGCTTCCGCGACCGGTCCGGCGTCGACCACGACAACACGGCCCTCAGCAGGACGCTGCTGCTCGAGATGGGCGAGAAGAAGACGATCTCGTACGAGGTTCAGCTGCCGGACGGCGATCTCGGCCCGCTCGAGCTGCGGCATTCCCCCGGCCCGAACCACACCGAGGTCACCGTCGACGCGAACTGCGGTTCGCTCTTCGCGAGCCCCGAAGGCTCCCACAACGTGCGGCTGTCGAAGATCGGCTGAGCACCGCGGGGATCACACTGCGGAGGGTGTGGGATTCGAACCCACGGGACATTGCTGCCCACTGGTTTTCAAGACCAGGTCCATCGGCCGCTCGGACAACCCTCCCGACCGATGCGACCCCGGGAGGAGGCATCCGTCGAACAAGCGTCGAGTCTAGCCGACCGGCTCAGAGGCGGCGGAGCACAGCGGCCACGCCGCCGTCGTGCACCGAGTCGGTGATCTCGCCGGCCGCATCGCGCACTTCCTGCGGCCCCTGCGCCATCGCGACCGCGCGGCCGCCGTTGTCGAGGGCCCAGCGGAACATGCCGACGTCGTTGCGGCCGTCGCCCATCACGAGCACGTGCGCGGGGTCGATGCCGAGCTCGGTGCGCACCAGCTCGAGGCCGGTGCTCTTGTCGATGCCCTTCGGGGCGATGTCGAGCCACGCCGTCCAGCCGACCGCGTACGAGACGTGGTTGAGCCCGATGCGCTTCACGAGCTCGACGAAGTCCTGTTCGCCCTGATCGGGCGAGACGACGACGACACGGCACACCGGCTGGGCGCCGAGCTCCTCGAACGGCACGCGACGGGCGTGCACGAGGTTCCAGTCCTCGAGGTACTCCGTGTACAGGCGCTGCCCGTCCGCGAGCTCGACGAGATAGCGGGCGTCGGGCAGGTGCACACGCAGCTGCTCGAGCACCTCGCGCGGGTCGAAGGTCTCGACGTGCCAGCGCTCGTAGCTCAGCTCGTCGGCCTCGAGGCGCTTGAGCACCACGGCACCGTTGGAGCACACCACGAACTCGGGCGCGATGCCGAGCACGCGCACGATGCCGCGGGTGCCCTCCCAGCTGCGCCCGGTCGCGACCATGACCTCGTGTCCGGCGCGGTGCGCGTGCTCCACGGCGTCGACGACGCCGGGACTCAGCGACTCGTCCTCGAGGAGGACGGTGCCGTCGATGTCGAGCGCGATGAGCAGCTGCTCGGTGGCGACGGCCGGGTTCTCGGTGTCGCGGGCGACCTGCTCGACGAGCTTCGCGGCCTTCTTCGGTGCGACGACCTTGATGGAGCCGGTCTTGGGCAGGTGCGCCTCGCTCACGCGATCGGCTCCATGACCTCGAGTCCGCCGAGGAAGGGTCGCAGCACCTCCGGCACCGTGACCGAGCCGTCCTCGCGCTGGTGGGTCTCGAGCAGCGCCACGATCCAGCGGGTGGTCGCGAGCGTGCCGTTGAGGGTCGCCACCGGCTGCGTCTTGCCACCTTCGGGGCGGTAGCGGATGTCGAGGCGACGCGCCTGGTACGTCGTGCAGTTCGAGGTCGAGGTGAGCTCGCGGTACGCGTTCTGCGTGGGCACCCAGGCCTCGACGTCGTACTTGCGGGCGGCGCTCGAGCCGAGGTCACCGGCCGCGACGTCGATGACGCGATACGAGAGGCCCAGGTCCTGCAGCATCCGCTCCTGCATCTCGACCAGCCGCAGGTGCTCGGCCTCCGCCGCTTCGGGCGTGGTGTAGACGAACATCTCGAGCTTGTTGAACTGGTGCACGCGGATGATGCCGCGGGTGTCCTTGCCGTACGAGCCTGCCTCGCTGCGGTAGCAGGTCGACCAGCCGGCGTAGCGCTTGGCGCCGCGGGTCAGATCGAGGATCTCGTCCATGTGGTAGCCGGCGAGGGGCACCTCGCTGGTGCCGACGAGGTAGAGGTCGTCGTCCTCGAGGTGGTAGACCTCGGCCGCGTGCTTGCCGAGGAACCCGGTGCCGCGCATCACCTCGGGACGCACCAGCGTCGGCGGGATGATCGGGGTGAACCCGGCTTGCAGCGCGCGGTCGAGCGCGAGGTTCATGAGGGCGATCTCGAGGCGCGCGCCGATGCCGGTGAGGAAGTAGAAACGACTGCCCGACACCTTGGTGCCGCGTTCCATGTCGATGGCGCCGAGCATCTCACCGAGCTCGAGGTGGTCGCGCGGCTCGAAGCCGAACGCCGGGACCTCGCCGTGCGTGCGCAGCGTGACGAAGTCGTCTTCGCCGCCCGCGGGCACGCCGTCGATCACGATGTTCTCGAGGGCCCCGAACGCGGCGGTGGATGCCTCTTCCGCCGCGGCGACCGCGTGCTGGGCCTGCTTGACCCGCTCGCTGAGATCCTTGGCCTCGGCGACGAGCGCGGCCTTCTCCTCCTTCGGCGCCTGCGCGACCTTCTTGCCGTGCGCGTTCTGCGCCGCACGGAGCTCCTCGAAGGCGGTGATGGCCGCGCGCCGGGCGCGATCTGCCTCCACTGCGGCGTCGACGGTGTCAGGTGACTCGCCCCGCGCCTCCTGCGAGCGCTTGACCAGCTCGGGATTGTCGCGAAGCAGCACGGGATCGATCACCCTGCAAGCTTAGTCGGCGCCCGCGAACCGGCACCCGATCAGGTAAGTCCACGTCGTGCGCACCCGCCGCGCGCGCCGGGCCTACGCTGTACCTCATGGCGGCGGCATCCGGATCCAGTGACGACGAACGCCCCGACGACCTCGCACCGCACCCCGCCGACAAGATCTACGCCGACGGTCCCGCGACTTCAGAGCTGAACCTGGCCGAGGTGCAGGAGGGGACGGATGCTGGGCCCCCGGCGCCCGCGTCGAAGTCCCGCGCCGGCGCACCCGACCCCGCGCGGGCCGCCGAGCCCGACCATGTGATCCGCCAGCCCGGCGACGTCGAGCCCGACACCGCCGAGGACGAGAGCGGGCACGCGCGCCGCGTCGGCCCGGAGGGCGGAACTCGCCCGATGTCGGAGAATGGCGAGCGCCCGTCGCCGAAGGCGGCGCTGGTCTACAACCCGATCAAGGTCGACGCCGACGCGCTGCGCGACACGGTCGCGCGGCACGCGGCGCAGGCCGGCTGGTCGGAGCCGCTGTTCTACGAGACGACCGTCGACGACCTCGGTGACGACGTCACGCGGCAGGCGCTCGACGAGGGCGTCGACGCCGTGCTCGTCGCCGGCGGCGACGGCACCGTGCGCGCGGTGTCGGAGGCGATGAGCGGCAGCAGCGTTCCCCTCGCGATCGTGCCGAGCGGCACCGGCAACCTGCTGGCCCGCAACCTCAAGCTGCCGCTCACCGAGCCCGACGCCATGGTGCAGGCGGTGTTCGACGGCGACACGCTCGCGATGGACGTCGGCTGGACCGAGCTCGCGCGCCCCGACGGCACCACCGCCGAGCACGCGTTCGTCGTCATGGGCGGCATCGGCCTCGACGCGGCGATGATCGCCAACACGAACCCCCAGCTGAAGAAGACGGTCGGCTGGGTCGCCTATGTCGACGGCGCCGCGCGGGCGCTGCCGACGGCGAAGCCGTTCCGCGTCGTCTACGAGCTGCCCGGGCACCGCCTGCATTCGTCGCGCGTGCAGAGCGTGCTGTTCGCGAACTGCGGCAAGCTCCCCGCCGGCCTCGACCTGATCCCCGAGGCATCTGTCGCCGACGGTGCCCTCGACATCGTGATCTTCCAGCCGAAGGGCCTCTTCGGCTGGCTGTTCGTGTGGCGCCGCGTCGCGTGGGACAACAGCTTCCTCCGCCGCTTCCGCGCCGGCCGCCGCGTGCTGTCGCTGCGCACCAAAGACAACGCGGTCGTCTACTCGCGCGGCGCCGGCATCGAGCTCGCGACCCACGAGGCCCGCCCCGTCCAGCTCGACGGCGACGAGTTCGGCGAAGCCCTCTCGGTCAAGACCCGCGTCGAGCCGTCGGCGCTGGTCGTCGTGGTGCCCAAGGGCCACACCACCGACGGACTCTGAGGATGACGGATGCTGCGGGCCGCAGCATCCGTCTTCCCGGCGTCAGCCCTTGACGGCGCCGCCCAGTCCCGCGGAACGCAGGAACACGGACTGGAACAGCAGGAACATCGCGATCGGGATGAGGGTCGCGATCGCCAGCGCCGCCAGGAACACGTCGAGCTCGGTCTGCGACTGCACGTCGGGAAGGCGCACCGAGAGCGGCTGCACCGCGGGGTCGGGCAGCACGAGCTTGGGCCAGAGGTAGTCCTTCCAGGCGGCGATGATCGCGAACACCGAGACCACGCCGAGGATCGGCTTCGACATCGGCAGCACGATCGACCAGAAGAGACGGAACGGGCCGGCCCCGTCGGTCGTGGCGGCCTCGAACACCTCGCGCGGCAGATTGTCGAAGAACCGCTTGACCAGCAGGATGTTGAACGCGTTCGCCGCCATCGGCAGCCATACGGCGAGGTAGCTGTTGAGCATGCTCGCGTCACGGCCGAGGAGGGGCGGCGACACGATCGTGAGGTACAGCGGCACCAGGAGCACGATCCCGGGAATGAACAGGGTCGCCAGCACCAGTGCGTTGAGCACCGGCGCGTACTTCGGCCGCAGGACCGACAGCGCGTATCCCGCCGTCGTCGCGATGAACAGCTGCGAGAACCAGGCGCCGGCCGCGATCACGATCGTGTTCCAGAAGTACTGGTCGATGTGGATGTCGTTCCACGCCGTCGACAGGTTCGCCCAGTCGATGCCGTTCGGCCACAGCGCGAACGGCTGCTGGAGGGTGTCCTGCGTCGGGGTGACGGCGGACTTCGCGAGCCACAGGATCGGCCCGAGGCCGGCGATCGTGAGCGTGACGAAGAGGAAGGCGTGGGTCAGCGACATCCCGAACCGCGTGCCGGGACGCCGGCGCTCCGAGGCCGAGACGATCGAGCGCTCGGCCAGGTCGTCGACGGAGTCGCGCTTGCGTCCGCCGCTGGTCCCTCGCCGCGAGAGGAAGCCGCGCATGCCCTCGCGCCGCTCGGCGTTCGTGATCGACGTGGTCATGAGGTGCTCCAGCGGTTCGTGAGCTTGAAGTACAGCCAGGACAGGATCGCGAGCACGATCGCGAGCAGCACCGACACCGCGGTGGCCTCGCCGTAGTCGCCGCCCAGGCTGTTGCGGAACGCCTTGTCGTAGATGTACAGCAGGATCGTCTTGGTCGCGCCCGCCGGGCCGCCGCCGGTGAACAGGAACGGTTCGAGGAACACCTGCGCGGTCGCGATGACCTGCAGGATCAGCATGATGAAGAGGATGCCGCGCAGCTGCGGCAGCGTGACGTGCCAGACCTTGCGCCAGATGCCGGCGCCGTCAACCTCCGCCGCGTCGTACAGCTCGGGCGGCACCGAGAGCAGCGCGGCGAGGTAGATGATGATCGACCCGCCGGCGGCCGCCCACGTCGCCTCGAGGACGAGGGACGGCATCGCCTGCACGGCGGAGGAGATCCACGGCTGCGGCGGGATGCCGAACCAGCTGAGCACGGTGTTGAAGACGCCGGACGGGTCGGCGCTGTAGAAGAACTTCCACAGCAGGACGGCGACCACCGGCGGGATCACGACGGGGAGGTAGGCGAGTGCGGAGTACAGCCCCTTGCCGCGGCGCACCTCGCTCATCAGCACCGCGACGAACAGCGGCAGCGGAAAGCCGAGCAGCAGCGCCAGCAGCGCGAAGTAGACGGTGTTGATCACCGCGCGGCCGAGCTGCGGGTCGGTCAGCACCGCCACGTAGTTGTCGAGGCCGACCCACTCCGAGACGAGCAGGTTCGTCTTCTGCAGGCTCATGATCACCGACTGCACGATCGGCGACCACGAGAAGAAGAAGAACACGAACACCATCGGCAGCACGAACAGCAGGTTCGTGAGGCCTCCGCCGCGGTACCACGTGAGCGGGGTGCGCCGGGCCCTGCGTCTCGCCGGCGGGGCTGCGGGTGGGGGCGCCGCCGCGGGGGCCGGGCGCTCCGGGAGGGTGGCGGTCATCGTCAACCTTGCTGTGTCGGGTGCACGGGCGTTTCAGGGGGATGGATGCTGCGACCCGGCGGCGAGGCCGGGCCGCAGCTTCTAGCCGTTCCTCACTCGTCGAGCAGCGCCTGCGCCTCGGTCTGCGCCTGCGCGAGCAGGGCGTCGATGTCGGCGTTCTCGTCGGTGAGCACCGTCTGGACCACCGTGTCGAGCAGTGCGTAGACCTCCTGGGTCGACTTCTTCGGCTCGCCGACCGGCGTCTGGTCCCAGATGTTGTCGGTGAACGACGTCATCTGGTCGCGCGGCACGTTGATGTACGGCTCGATCCAGGTGAGCGACTCCTCGTAGAGCTCGCGGCTCAGCACCGGCAGCACCGGCGTTCCGACGGCCTGGTCGGACTCGGCAAGGGCCTTCGCGTCCTGCACGGCGGCGTCCTCGTTCAGCAGCTTCTGCATGTAGTACCAGTCGATCCAGGTGACCGCGGCCTCCTTGGTCGCGTCGTCGACGGTCGGGCTGATCACCGCGATGTCGCCGCCGCCGAGGGTGCCGGGGTCGTCGCCCTCGACCGGCACGACCCCGAGGCCGTACACCGCCGGGTCGAGACCGAAGTCGCGCACGAGAGCGGTGTAGACGTCCGAGCCCGACGTGTACATGCCGATGTTGCCGGCGGCGAACTCCTGGTTGATCGTGCCCCAGTCGAGGTCGACCTTCGCGCCGAACGAGTCGTCCTCCCAGCGGAGGTCGTGCAGGAACTCGAGCGTCGCCTTGGTCGCGTCGTTGTCGATCGTCGAGGTGGCGCTGCCGTCGGCCTCATCGGTCTGCGTACGACCACCGCGGGCGACGGTCTGCGCGGTCAGCTGCCAGCCGCCGGTGTTGTTGATCGCCATCTGCGCGTAGCCGGCCTTGCCGGTCGCGTCGTGGATCTTCCTCGCGTACTCGCGCACCTCGTCCCACGTGGTCGGGGGCTGATCGGGGTCGAGCCCCGCCTGCTCGAACAGGTCGCGGTTGTAGTGCAGACCCATGGCATACGCCTGGCGCGGGAAGCCGAAGATGTCGCCGTCGGCGTCCTTCACGCCGTCGAGGATGATCGGGTTGAAGCTGTCCTCGTAGCCGAGCTCCTTCACCTCGGCGGTGACGTCCATGAGCTGGTCGTTCTCGAGGAGCGTCTTGGAATCGGTGAACGGCACGGTGAACACGTCGGGAAGGCTGCCGCCGGCGAGCTGCACGGCGAACGTCGGGCCCTCCCACTCGTACTCGACACCGATGATGTCGATGTCGGGGTGCTCCTTCTCGAACTGCTCCTCCTGCGTGGCGAACGCCTCGTACGCGGCGGCGTCGGCGCCGGGCGGGAAGGTCGCGACACGGAGCTCGAGCTTGCCGTCGCTGTTCTCGTCGCCGCCGGCCGCAGAGCAGCCGACGAGGGCGCCGACGGTCGCCAGAGCGGCGACGCCGGCGAGCAGGACCCTTGCTGGTGACTTCATCGTCTTTCCTTTCTGGGGGAGTTCCGCGTCAGCCTCTCGGCGCGGACGGCTCCGGGTTGTTGGTGCGGGTGTGGGATTCGAAACCGGATGCTGCGCCCTCGAGTCGCAGCCAGGCGGCGGCGTTGCCGGGCAAGAGGCCGCCGTCGAGCGGCGAGCTCGTGAGGAGGACGGCCGCGCCGGGGGGAAGCGCGGCCGGGTCGTCGCCGGTGTTGACGACGCACGCGAAGCCGTCGCCGCGCCGGAAGGCGAGGAGGTCGGGCCGCACGCCGTTCGCGGCGGGCGCCGCCGCGTCCGGCCAGCCGGCGTCCCACCACTCGAGCGGACCGTCGCCGAGCTCGGGGAGCTCGCGGCGCAGGCGGAGCGCGTCGCGGTAGAGGTTGAGGGTCGACGCCGGGTCGGCCTCCTGCGCGGCGACGGTCAGCCCGCTCCAGCCCTCGGGCTGCGGCAGCCACGTGCGCGTGGCCTCGGGGCTGAAGCCGAACGGCGCGTGGTCGCCCGACCACGGCAGGGGGACGCGGCATCCGTCCCGTCCGGGATCCGTGCCGCCGGAGCGGAAGTGCATCGGGTCCTCGATGAGGTCGAGGGGCAGGTCCTCGACCTCGGGAAGGCCCAGCTCGTCGCCCTGGTAGATGTAGAGGCTGCCGGGCAGCGCGGCAACGAGGAGTGCTGCTGCGCGAGCACGGTGCAGACCGAGCTCGGGGTCGGTGGGCACCCCGAACCGCTTCTTGAGGAACGCGAACGCGGTGTCTTCACGCCCGTACCGGGTGACGGGGCGTGTGACGTCGTGGTTGCTGAGCACCCAGGTGCTCGGCGCGCCGACAGGGGCGTGCGCCTCGAGCGTCGCGGTGATCGACTGGCGGAAGGCTGCCGCGCCCCAGGGCCGCGCGAGGAAGTCGAAGTTGAACGCGGTGTGCATCTCGTCGGGACGCAGGTAGTGGGTGAACCGCACGATGTCGGGCACCCAGATCTCGCCGACGAGCACACGGGTGCCCGGGTACGAGTCGGCGATCGCACGCCACGAGCGGTACACGTCGTGCAGCTCGTCGCGGTCCTCCGTGGGGTGCTCGCCCGGGCCTTGCTTCTCGCCGACCTCCGGCAGCTCGGGATCCTTGATGAGCAGCGCGGCCGAGTCGATGCGCACGCCCGCGACGCCGCGGTCGAACCAGAACCTGAGGATGTCCTCGTGCTCGCGGCGCACGTCGGGGTGATTCCAGTTCAGGTCGGGCTGCTCCGGCGTGAACATGTGCAGGTACCACTCCCCCGGCGTGCCGTCGGGGTTCGTCGTGCGCGTCCACGTCTCGCCCTGGAAGCTCGACACCCAGTGCGTCGGGATCTCGTCGCCGTTCGGCCCCTTGCCCGGATGGAACCAGAAGCGCTCGCGCTCGGGGCTGCAGGGTCCGGCGGCGAGCGCCGCCTGGAACCACGGATGCTGATCCGAGATGTGGTTCGGGACGACGTCGATGATCGTGCGGATGCCGAGGGCCAGGGCCTCCTGGATCAGCAGCTCCGCCTCCTCGAGCGTGCCGAACCGCGGGTCGATGTCGCGGTAGTCCTGCACGTCGTACCCGCCGTCGGCCAGCGGGCTCGGATACCAGGGGTTGAACCAGAGGGCGTCCACGCCGAGGTCCTTGAGGTAGCCGAGGTGCGCCCTGACTCCCGCGAGGTCGCCCGTGCCGTCGCCGTTCCCGTCCGCGAAGCTGCGCACGTAGACCTGGTAGATGACGGCCGACCGCCACCACAGCGCGTCGTCGAGCGGGGAGCCGGGGCGGGCGCCGCGGGTCAGGACGTCGGTGTCCACGGATCTCCTCATCGTCGATGGAAAGTCTCGATGGAGAGAATGTACGACGCCTTATCAAGTAACGCAACTCATTGACAGATTTACGCAAGATCACGATTGCGCAACGCGCTGGGCATCCAGGCCGATCAGCGGCGCCCTCGAAAGCCGGGGCTCCGGCGAGACGCGGACGTCGGGGCGCGAAAGCGTCCGGATCTCGCGGGATCTCCGAGATTCAGCGATGGGTCAGCGAGCGGCGGGGCCCGTCGACGACCGGAGCACGAGCTCGGGCTCGAAGAGGAGCTCATCCCCGGCCTCTGTGGTGCCGGCGATCTGCGAGAGGAGGAGCTCGATCACGGTGCGCCCCATCGATTCGATCGGCTGGCGGACCGTCGTCAGAGGCGGTTCGGTGCAGCTCATGAGGAAGGAGTCGTCGAAGCCCACCACGCTCACGTCATCCGGGACCCGCAGGCCCGCCCGGCGAGCGGCACGGACGGCGCCGAGGGCCAGGGGGTCGCTCGCGCAGACGATGGCGGTCGCGCCGGCGGCGAAGAGGCGGGTGGCCCCCGCCTGGCCGGATTCCAGCGAATACAGGCCCCGCACCACGAGCGCATCCTCGAGCGGCGAGCCGAGGCGTTCGAGCAGCGGGCGTGCCGCGGCGAGCTTGCGCTGCGACGGGATGTGATCCTGCGGACCGAGAAGCAGTCCGATGCGCCGATGCCCCAGCTGGTGCAGGTGCTGGATCGCCTGCTCGGCCGCGGCTGCATCGTCCGTCGAGACCGTCGCGAAGTCGAGGGAGCCGATGCGGGCGTTCACCAGCACCGTGGGCAGGTTCACCTGGCGGAGCCGGTCGTAGTGGTCGTGCGCGGCATCCGCCTGGCTGTAGTTCCCGCCGAGGAAGATCACGCCCGACACCTGCTGCTGCAGCAGGAGATCGACGTAGTCGGACTCGGTGATGCCTCCCGCGTTCTGCGTGCACAGCAGCGGCGTGTACCCGTTCTGGGTGAGCCCGCCGCCGATGATCTCGGCGAGCGCGGGGAAGATCGGGTTCTGCAGCTCGGGCAGCACGAGGCCCACCAGACGCGCGCGCTCGCCCCGGAGCTTGGTCGGCCGCTCGTACCCGAGCACGTCGAGCGCGGTGAGCACAGCCTGACGCGTGGCCTCCGAGACGCCGGGCTTGTCGTTGAGCACGCGGCTCACCGTGGCTTCGCTGACTCCGACCTTGCGCGCCACTTCGGCGAGACGCTTCGACATGCGCTCAGTGTACGCAAGAACTTGCAGGATCCCGCAAGCCACTGCAAGCGGTGGGCGGCGTCAAACCGCCGGGCGGGATCGAGCGCTTCGCCGGTCCGCGGGCGTCGGACGGTGTGTTGAGCCCGACGCTTTGACGCGGTTTGTCAATGCCGGATGTCGGCGCCCGCGGCAGACGAGGATGGAGCCATGGCCGGCCCCTCGATCGTGTGGTTCCGCGACGACCTCCGTCTCGCCGACAACCCGGCGCTGCGCGCGGCGATCGACCGCGGCGAGCCGGTCATCGCGCTGTACGTGCTCGATGAGGAGTCGCCGGGCATCCGCGCGCTCGGCGGCGCCGCACGGTGGTGGCTGCACCACTCCCTCGCCTCCCTCGGCGAACGCCTGCGCGAGCGCGGCGCGACCCTCGTGCTGCGGCGCGGGCCGGCCGGGCGCGTGGTGCGTGAGTTCGTGACGGATGCTGCGGCCGGCGCCGTCTTCTGGAACCGGCGCTACGGCGGGCCCGAGCGCGAGATCGACGCCGGGCTCAAGGCTGCGCTCCGCGACGAGGGCGTCGAGGTGGCGTCCTTCGCCGGCTCGCTCCTCTTCGAGCCGTGGACCGTGAAGACCGGCGCCGGAACCCATTTCTCGGTGTTCACCCCGTTCTGGCGCGCCTGCCTCGCGCTGCCGTCGCCGCGGGCACCGCTGCCCGAGCCGCGCGAGATCGACGGCGTGCGCCGGGGCGCAGCATCCGATTCCCTCGACGATTGGGGACTGCTCCCCCGCCGCCCGGACTGGGCGGGCGGACTGCGCGAGACGTGGGAGCCGGGCGAGCCCTCGGCGCGACGACGCCTGCGGGAGTTCCTCGCGGACGACCTCGGCGACTACGACCGGGCGCGGGACGAGCCCTCCGCCGGTGCGACGTCGCTGTTGTCGCCCCGACTTCGGTGGGGCGAGGTGAGCCCGTATACCGTGTGGCACGAGACTATCGAGGCGGGGCACGGCGGGCGGTTCCTCTCGGAGCTCGGCTGGCGCGAGTTCGCGTGGCACACGCTGTTCCACTTCCCCGACCTCGCGACGAAGAACCTGCGCCCCGAGTTCGACGCGTTCCCGTGGCCGCGACTCAAGCCCACGCACCTCGAAGCGTGGCAGCAGGGGCGCACCGGCGTGCCGCTCGTCGACGCGGGCATGCGCGAGCTCTGGACGACCGGGTACATGCACAACCGGGTGCGGATGGTCGCGGCATCCTTCCTCGTGAAGAACCTGCTCGTCGACTGGCGCCGCGGCGAGGAGTGGTTCTGGGACACGCTCGTCGACGCCGACGAGGCGAACAACCCGTTCAACTGGCAGTGGGTCGCCGGCTCCGGCGCCGACGCCGCACCGTACTTCCGCATCTTCAACCCCGAGCTGCAGGCGAAGAAGTTCGATGCCGGCGAGCACTACCAGCGCGAGTGGGCTCCGGAGTCGCTGGGCGACGACGGGCCCGAGCCTCTCGTCGATCTCGGCGAAACGCGCAAGGCGGCGCTGGCGGCGTACGAGCACGTCAAGCGGGCCGCGCGCTCCTGAGCGCACCACCCGCTCGAGGCGTCACCAGGCGTAGGCCTCCGGAGCCTGCCCGCCCGGGCCGGGGAACAGCTCGTCGAGCGCCGAGAGGTCGTCCTTGCTCAAGTGGATGTCGAGCGCGGACACGGCCGACTCGAGCTGGGCGACCGTGCGGGGTCCGATGATCGGGCCCGTCACCCCGGGCTGGTGCAGCAGCCATGCGAGGCCGAGTGCCGACGGCGTCCAGCCGCGCTCCTCTGCAAACGCCTCGTACGCGGCGATCTGGTCGCGGCGCTCGGCGCGCTGCGACGTGATGCGCTCGGATCCGGACCGGGCGGCAGCATCCGTCGATCCGCCGCTGAGAAGTCCGCCGGCGAGCGGCGACCACGGAAGGATGCCGAGGCCGTAGTTCTGCGCCGCCGGGATCACCTCGAGCTCGATCGAGCGCTGCGTGAGGTTGTACAGCGACTGCTCGCTGACGAGCCCGAGGAAGTGGCGCTGGGCCGCGATCTCGTTGGCCTGGGCGATGTTCCACGCCGCGAAGTTCGAGCTGCCGGTGTAGACGACGTCGCCCTTCGCGACGAGCACCTCCATCGACTGCCACAGCTCCTGCCAGGAGATGTGCCGGTCGATGTGGTGGAACTGGTACAGGTCGATGCGGTCGGTCTGCAGGCGCTCGAGCGACCCGATCGCCTCGCGCCGCACCTGCCACGCGGACGCGCCGCGGGCATTGACCACGTCGCCGTCGGCGGTCGGATCGACCATCGGCGAGTGCACCTTGGTGGCGAGCACGACGTCGTCGCGGACGCCGGGACGGGCGGCGAACCAGCGCCCGATGATCTCTTCGGTGGCGCCGCGGCCACCCGAGCCGCCGTAGCCGTTGGCGGTGTCGATGAAGTTGACGCCGAGCTCCAGCGCGCGGTCGAGGATGGCGAACGAGTCCTCCTCCGAGGTGCGGTCGCCGAAGTTCATGGTTCCGAGCACGATCCGCGAGACGGAGGTGCCGGTTCGTCCGAGGTGGGTGTATTCCATGCGCACATCGTCACACGGCGCCACCCGGTGGCGGGCCGAATCGCGAAAACGTTTCCTGAATGTCCTTCGACGACGGATGCGGAATGGGATGCTGCGCCCCGAGGTTGCGGGTCGACATGACCACGATCGGAATCATCGGTGCAGGACACATCGGCAGCGCGCTCGCCCGCGCCTTCTCGGGACTCGGCTACGACGTCGTGATCTCGAACTCCCGCGGACCCGAGAGCCTCGCGCCTCTCGTCGCGGAGCTCGGGCCCAAGGTGACGGCCGCGACGGCCGCGGACGCGGCGGCGGCCGCCGACATCGCGGTGGTGACGGTGCCGATGAAGGCGCTGAAGGACGTTCCGGTCGAGCCCCTCGCGGGCAAGATCGTGCTCGACACCAACAACTACTACTTCGAGCGCGACGGCCACATCGACGCCCTCGACCGCGGCGAGGCCACGACGTCGGGGCTCCTCCAGGCGCACCTGCCGGCCTCGAAGGTCGTGAAGGCCTTCAACCACCTCTACGCGTCCGACATCAACACGGGCGGACTGGCGGCCGGCGACCCGCAGCGGCGTGCTCTCGGCACCGCGAGCGACGACGCCGAGGCCATCGAGTTCGTCACCGGCGTGTACGACGCGCTGGGCTTCGACACCGTGAGCGCGGGCCCGCTGAGCGAGTCGTGGCGCCTCGAGCGCGACCGCCCCGCGTACGTCATCGCGCAGACCGCCGACGAGCTGCGCGACAACCTCGCGAAGGCGAACCGCCTGCCCTGAGGTCCCGTCCCCTCTCCGGAGATACGCGGATCCGGAATGCGGAGGCCGGGGTGCGGGGTTGCAGATCACGATGAGCACTGCGACCCCCGCCCCGGCCCTGTCCGTTCTCGACCTCGTTCCGGTGCGCACCGGGCAGACGAGCGCGCAGGCGGTCGCAGCATCCCTCTCCCTTGTTCACGCGGCGGACCGGCTCGGCTATCGGCGCTACTGGTTCGCCGAGCACCACAACATGCCGGCCGTCGCGTCGACGACGCCGCCGGTGCTCGCCGCCGCGGCTGCCGCGCGGACTTCGCGCATCCGGCTCGGGTCGGGCGGCGTCATGCTGCCGAACCACTCGCCGCTCGTCGTCGCCGAGCAGTTCGCGGCGCTCGAGGCTCTGGCGCCGGGGCGCATCGACCTCGGGCTCGGGCGCGCGCCGGGCTCGGACCCCGTGATCACGCAGCTGCTGCGACAGAGCGGCACGACGAGCGACGTCGAGCGGTTCCCCGACCATGTGCGCGACATCATGTCGCTCGTCGCGCCGGAGGGTGCATCGCTGCGCTTCACGTCGGGCGGCACGTACGACGTGCACGCGACGCCTGCCGCGACGACCACGCCTGAGGTGTGGCTGCTGGGTTCGAGCGACTACTCCGCGCAGCTCGCGGCGTCGCTCGGCCTGCCCTACGTGTTCGCGAACCACTTCTCGGGCGAGGGTCTCGACCGGGCGCTCGACCTCTACCGTTCCTCGTTCGTGGCTTCTGAGACGCTGGCCGCGCCGCGCACGTTCCTCACGGCGAACGTGCTCGTCGCCCCGACGCAGGAAGAGGCCGAGGACCGCGCCCTGCCCAACCTGCGGATGACGGCGCGCCTGCGCACCAACAAGCCGCTGGTTCCGCTCGAGACGGTGGAGCACTCGATCGCCAACGCGGCCGACTTCGCCGGGCTCGGCGACACGTTCATGGCCTCGGCCCGCGCGAAGTGGTTCGTCGGCACGGCCGAGGTCGTAGCATCCGATCTCCGCTCCTTCGCGGCCCGGCATGGCGTCGACGAGGTCATGATCTCGCCGATCGCGGGTTCGTACGAGGCCGAGCCGATGGACGCCGCCCCCGGCCGCCTGCAGACCCTCGAGCTGCTGGCCGCCCAGCTGAACCTCTAGGACCCGGCGCCAGCCTCCGCCCACCGCGGAACTCGGCGGAGCAGGATCATCTGGCGTGCACGCCTGTGCGAAGTCCGGACCTCGCAGGGCGCACAACCCGCAAGCCTGCGAAGTCCGGACCTCGCAGGTCACCGTTGACGCCGGGCCGAGCCCACGCGTGCGGACACACCCCGCCGAAGTCCGGACAACCCAGGCATGGGACGCCCCGAGAGCGCCGAAGTCCGGACTTCGCACGCGTCTGGCCGGTGGTAGGGCGGCCTCCGTACGCCGCCCGAACCCCTTAGTCCTGAACCTCGGGCTCCCCGGAGATGAGCCCCCGCAACCAATCTCGCGCCTCGACGAACACGTCGTCGGCGTAGCGCTCGGGGTACCGCACGACGGCGCGGTCGGCGCGCGGGTACGACCCGAGGAACGTGACCCGCGGGCTGAAGCGGCGCAGGCCCATGAGCGCGTCGGCCATGCGCTCGTCCTCGAGGTGGCCGTCGGCGTCGACGACGAAGCGGTAGCGGCCGAGCTCGTCGCCGATGGGGCGCGAGGCGAGCAGCGAGAGGTTGATGCCGCGCGTGGCGAACTGCTCGAGCATCTCGAGCAGCGCGCCGGGGTGATCGTCGGGCAGTTCGATGATGAGCGAGGTCTTGTCGGCGCCCGTCGGGGGCGGCGGCACGACCGTACGGGCGACCAGCACGAACCGGGTGACGGCGTTGGCGTTGTCGCCGATGTTCGAGGCGAGGAGCTCGAGCTCGTGGTGCTCGAGGATTCCGGGCGGGGCGATCGCCGCATCCGCGTCGCTGGACCCGTCGAGCAGCCCCATCGCGCTCGCGACGTTGCTCGCCGCCGGCACGTGGGCGTGGGCGGGCAGCGTCGCCGTCAGCCACTGCAGGCACTGCGCGTACGCGACCGGGTGGGCCGCGATGAGCGAGACGTCCTCGAGCCGCGCACCGGGGCGCCCGACCAGCACGAACTCGACGGGCACGAGGTACTCGCCGACGATCCGCAGGCCCGGCACGGTCGCCAATGCGTCCTGCGCGGTGGACACGCCGCCGTCGACGGAGTTCTCGATCGCGATCATCGCGGCGTCGGAACGCCCCTCGACGACGTCGGCGAGCGCCTCGCCGACGTTGCGCACGGGCCGCCACTCGTGGCCCCGCGCCTCGGGCACCTGGGCCAGCGCCGCCTCGGTGAACGTGCCCGCGGGCCCCAGGTAGCTGTACGTACGGCGAACGGGAACGGATGCCTCGGCGGAGGCGACCTCGGAAGTCACGCGTGCCAGCCTATCCGCGTTCATTATTCAGTCCGGCCGGGAGATCGGGCGGAATCCTTCCCCCGAGCACCGCGGAATCCGCGGCGGCGCCCGGCCGCGCAGACTGAATCCTGAACGGGATCCGGCCGAGGCCCGGGCAACACCGGCGTCAAGCGTGTGCACGGCGGGCCCGGGACGGGCAGACTGGGACGCATGACTCGCGCAGGACAGCCGGCCGAAGCATCCGACCTCATCGACATCGATGAGCTGATCGCCGCGTATTACGACGTCAAGCCCGACCCCGCCGTCCCCGAGCAGCGCGTCGCGTTCGGGACCAGCGGGCACCGCGGCTCGTCGCTGTCGGCCAGCTTCAACGAGACCCACATCCTCGCCACGACGCAGGCGATCGTCGACTACCGCAAGGCCCAGGGCATCGAGGGGCCGCTCTTCCTCGGGCGCGACACGCACGGCCTGTCGCTGCCGGCCGAGCGCAGTGCGATCGAGGTGCTCGTCGCGAACGGCGTCGACGTGCGGGTCGACTCTCGCGACTCGTGGGTGCCGACCCCCGCGCTCAGCCACGCGATCCTCACCTTCAACCGTGGGAAGGATGCCGCGGACCCGACCCGTGCCGACGGCATCGTCGTCACGCCGAGCCACAACCCGCCGCGAGACGGCGGCTTCAAGTACAACCCGCCGAACGGCGGGCCCGCCGACACCGACGCCACCGGCTGGATCGCGAACCGCGCGAACGAGCTCATCGCGGCGGACCTCGAGGGCGTCGCCCGCACCCCCTTCAAGGACCTCGACGGCGACAAGCTGGGCGAGTACGACTTCCGCGACGCGTACGTGCGCGATCTCGCGAACATCATCGACGTCGACGCGATCCGCTCGGCCGGCGTGCGCATCGGCGCCGACCCGCTGGGCGGCGCTTCGGTGGAGTACTGGGCGCTCATCGCCGAGGTGCACGGCCTCGACCTCACAGTCGTGAACCCCGACGTCGACCCGACGTGGAAGTTCATGACGCTCGACTGGGACGAGAAGATCCGCATGGATCCGTCGTCGCCGTCGGCAATGGCGGCGCTGGTCGCCCGCCGCGAGGAGTACGACATCCTCACCGGCAACGACGCCGACGCCGACCGCCACGGCATCGTCACGCCCGACGCCGGGCTGATGAACCCGAACCACTACCTCGCCGTCGCGATCGACTACCTGTACTCGCACCGGCCGGATTGGCCGACGGATGCTGCGGTGGGAAAGACGCTCGTCAGCTCGATGATCATCGACCGCGTGGCCGAGTCGCTCGGGCGCGAGCTGCTCGAGGTGCCGGTCGGGTTCAAGTGGTTCGTGCCCGGGCTGCTGGATGGATCGGTCGCCTTCGGCGGCGAGGAGTCGGCGGGGGCGTCGTTCCTCCGCAAGGACGGCTCGGTGTGGACCACTGACAAGGACGGCATCCTGCTGTGCCTCCTGGCATCCGAGATCCTCGCGGTCACCGGCAAGACGCCCTCGCAGCGCTACGCCGAGCTCGAGGCCGAGTTCGGTGCGTCCGCCTACCAGCGCGTGGACGCGCCGGCCTCCCCCGCGCAGAAGGCCGCGCTCGGCAAGCTCGCCCCTGAGGCGGTCACCGCGACCGAACTCGCCGGCGAGCCCATCACCGCGAAGCTCTCGCACGCACCCGGCAACGGGGCGGCGATCGGCGGCCTCAAGGTGCAGACCGAGCACGCGTGGTTCGCCGCGCGCCCGTCGGGCACCGAGGACGTCTACAAGCTCTACGCCGAGTCGCTGCGCGGCCCCGAGCACCTGGCGCAGGTGCAGGCCGAGGCCCGCGAGGTCGTGTCGCAGGCGCTCGCGGGCGCCTGACCCCGCTCACAGAGCGACGCCCGGACCCGCGCGAGGGAGCGCGCAGGTCCGGGCGAAGTCCGTTGCGGCGGGTCGCCGCGCCTGTCCAGGCGGGTCAGGCGCGGTTGACGCCGCGGCGACGCGTGAAGAGCACGTACAGGCCGAGCACGACGATCGAGCCGAGGATCGAGCCGATGATGCCCGACGGCTGCAGGAAGCCGCCGTTGGGGTCGCTGCCGAACAGCAGGAACCCGAGGAAGCCGCCGACGAACGAGCCGACGATTCCGAGGACGATCGTCAGCAGAATGCCCATGCTCTGCTTGCCGGGGATGATGGCGCGAGCGATGAGGCCGGCGATCAGGCCGATGATGATGAGGCCGAGGATGGTCCAGAGCATGTTTCTCTCCTTCTGTCCCGTGGGCTCCGCGGGGGGTGCGGGGCCTCTGATGAGATGACGAAGACGCTATCGCCGCCGTTGCGCGCGGGGATGCCTCTACCGCCCCGGGCTCGGGAGCGGTACATTACGCGTCCGCACTCGAATCGGGCAAGCGTTTTCCGATGGTCTGGGCCACAATGGAACCGTGATCGACCTCACCCTGCGCCTCGATGAGAACGACCTGACCGTCACGACCTCCGGCGTCGACATCGCGCGGTACGCCTTCGACCCCGGCGGGGAGCTCTCCGAGGGCCCCAAGCCCTTCCTGCACCCCCTGCGTGCGCTCGACGGCGCGCTGCTCACCGGCTTCCGCCCGTGGGACCACCGGTGGCACAAGGGCCTGCAGATGACCTGGACCCACGTGTCGGGGCAGAACTTCTGGGGCGGCAACACCTTCCGTCCCGAGCACGGCGACTACGCGCTGCTCGACAACGTCGGCCGCATCCGTCACGACGGCTTTCGGACCGTGGACGACGCCGGCGCCGAGGTCTCGTTCGTCGAGGAGCTCACCTGGATCACGCAGGCGGGCGAAGAGTGGCTCGCCGAGACCCGCACCCACCGCTTCCACGGCGTCGACACCGACCGCGGCCTGTGGATGCTCGACTTCACGACGACGCTGCGCAACATCTCGGCGCGTGAGCTCGAGCTCGGCAGCCCCACGACCGAGGGACGCCCCGGTGCCGGCTACACCGGCTTCGTGCTCCGGATGCCTCGTGCCTGGACCGGCGGCCGGGTGCTGGCGGGCGGCCTTCCGGACGACGCGGGCGCCGACGCGGTCATGGGTGGCACCGCACCGTGGGTGGCGTTCTCGGGCGAGCACGACGACGTGGACGGCGGTGCCACCGTGCTCGCGTTCGCCGGCACCTCGACGGGCGTGCCGCCGATCCGGTGGTTCGTCCGCAGCGAGCCGATCCCGATCCTCGCGCCCTCCCCGTCGTTCGACGAGTACGTCGTGCTCGCGCCGGGCGCCGAGCTGTCGCTGAGGCACCGGCACGTGTTCGGCGACCGCATCTGGACCCCGGCCGAGACCCGGGCCCTGGCCGAGGAACTCGCACCGTAGCCGAGCGGGACCGCGTTCCCGTCCCCTCGCTCCTCATCCCTCCGACAGGTCAACCGGGCTTCTACAGGAGCGTGTGCGCCGAAACGCCCCTGCAGAAGCCCGGTTGACCTGTTGAAGACGGGTGGTGGCGGTTGCCGAGCGCGCGGTGGGGTGGGATGCCGCAGCCTCAGCCCGCCGTGACCTCGAGCTCCGTCCGCACGGGGAGGTCCCAGGCCGAGGGGCCTGCGGCCACCGTGTAGGTCCCGGGCTGCACGCGCAGCGCGCCCTCGTGCAGCCAATCGTCGACCGCCCCCGCGAGGCGCACGGCGTCGTCCCAGACCGCGAGGCGCGCGGGCGAGAACGAGAGTTCGACGTCGCGGGACTCACCCGGCGCGAGGCGCACGCGGCGGTAGGCCACGAGCACGCGGCGCGGCGCGGGCAGCGGCAGGTCGGACGACAAGACGTAGAGCTGCACGAGCTCCTCGGCGTCGCGGTCGCCGGTGTTGCGCACCTGCACGATCGCGTTCACCACGGACTCGTCGGCGCGCGGCGCGAAGCCGGCGTGCCGGTGGGTCGGCGCGGGCGCGGGGGTCGCAGCATCCGGAATCGACACCGACTCGTACGCGACGGACGTGTACGTCAGGCCATGCCCGAAGGCGAACGCGGGCGCCTTCGCCTGGTGGCGGTAGGTCGCGCCCTGGCGGAGGGTGTCGTAATCGAACAGGTCGCCGGCCTGCGCCTCGGTGGCGGGCCAGCTCTGCGAGAGGCGGCCCGACGGCTCGACGTCGCCCGAGAGCACGTCGATCACGCCGTGACCGAGCTCCTGGCCGCCGTGGCTCGACCACACGACGGTCTTGGCCTCGACACCCTCGAGCACGTAGGGGTAGCTCGACACGATCGTGAGCACGGCCCGCGGGTTCGCTTCGCGGGCAGCGCGCCACACCTCGGCGGCCGCGGCCGGCAGGCGCAGGTGCGGGCGATCCTCGGTCTCGCGGCCGAGGAGGTGGGGGTCGTTGCCGACGGCGACGATGACGGCGTCGGCACGCCCCGCTGCCTCGGCCACCGCCGCGGCGCCCGACCGCACGACGCGCACGCCGAACCGCTCGGCGTTGTCGAGCGTGACCGCCTCGGCGGCGAGCAGCCCCGAGTCGCGGAAGACCCGCAGCCAGCGCCCCGACCCGAGGTGCAGCAGCGACCACGTGCCGTCGGCGTGGACGTGCTTGCGGAAGCTCTCCTGCACGACCCATTCGCCGACGCGCGTGGCGTCGGCGCGCATCGGCCACTTCGCACCGGTGAGCAGCAGCCCGCTCGCGTGGGAGCGGAGGGTCAGGATGCCGTCACCCCAGTCCGTCACGTCGAAGAGGGCGTCGCCTGCCGCGGCGTCGCCTGCCGACTCGACCACCGAGCCGTCCGTGTTCGACACGACGTACCGGCCGTTCGACGAGGCCCGGAGCGCGATCGTGTCGGCGCCGGTCACGACCTCGGCCTCGCCGAAGCGCTCGGCCGCGGCCGCGCCGATCCCGACCGCGTACGGCGGGGTGCCGGCGTACCAGTCGGTGAGCACGAGGTCGGCGAGGGGACCGACGACCGCGACCCGTGACGCCCGGGAGAGCGGCAGCACGCCGTCGTCGTTCCGCAGCACGACGACCGAGCGAGCCACCGCCTCACGAGCGAGCTCGCGGGAACCGGGTGCGTCGATGTCGTCGACGCCGATCCCGGCGTAGGGGTCGGCGTCGCCGTCGAACTCGCCCGTGCGCAGGCGCAGCTCGAGCAGGCGCAGCACGGCCTGGTCGACGTCGTCGGTGGTCATGAGACCCGCGGCGAGCGCCTCCGTCACGTACCCGATGGTGGGCGCGGCGTTCGCGTCGTTGTCGGTGAACGAGTCGAGTCCCGAGGTCACGAGAGCCACCGCCGCGTGCACGTGATCGGGCTGCGAGCGCTGCGTCGTCACGAGGAAGGTCGGGGCGCCGGCGTCCGACACCACCGCGATCGACTCGTCCGACCACGACCGGGCTTCGGTGACGAGCTCGGGCTGCGTGTGCGCCGGGACGCCGTTCACGCGGTTGTACGCGAGCATCATGCCGCCGGCGACGCCGGCTTCAATCGCATCACGGAACGCCGGCAGCTCCTCCTCGTGGAGGGTGCGCAGCGACATCTCGGACGAGGTCACCGAGCGGTCGGTCTCGTTGTTGTAGGCGAGGAAGTGCTTGAGCGCGGGCACCGTGCGCCATACGCGCGGGTGGTCGCCACGGAGGCCCCGCGAGTACGCGGTGCCGAAGACTCCGGTGATGTGCGGGTCTTCGGAGTAGCCCTCCTCGTTGCGTCCCCAGCCCGGGTGGCGCAGCGTGTTGACGACGGGCGCCCACACGTTGAGGCTCACCAGCGGGTTCTCGGCGCGCTTGGCGCGCACTTCGACCGCGGCGACCTCTCCCACACGACGCACGAGCTCGGTGTCCCACGTCGCGGCGAGTCCCACGGACTGCGGGAACACCGTCGCACGCCCGAGCCACGCGACGCCGTGCAGCGCCTCGCATCCCGTGTGCCACGCCGGCATCCCGAGCCGCTCGACGGCGGGCGCCGCCTGATGCAGCATCGCGATGCGCTCGTCGGGCGTCAGCCGGTCGAGCAGGTCGCGAGCGCGCGCGGCGAGCGGTTGGTCGACCTGACGGAACACGGGCGTCTGGGCTTCGGCGACGGACGGGGGCGCAGCATCCTGAATCGTGTCGGTCATCGTGCGGTCTCCTCGATCTCGATACGGAGTTCTCCGGATGCTGCGGCCCGGACGATCCGGTCACCCACCTGCAGCGCCCACGGGGCGTGTGCGTCGTCGGTCGACGCGATGATCGCCGTGCCCTCGCGGCGGACGCGGAACGTCGTCGCGCCGACGCCGTCGATGGATCCCTTGCTGTCGTGGCCGGGAACCCGCGTCTCGCGGTCGTAGCCCTCGGGCAGCTCGAAGCAGCGCAACGTGACGCCGTC
This sequence comes from Microbacterium sp. NPDC056044, assembly GCF_042267145.1. Lineage (NCBI taxonomy): Bacteria > Bacillati > Actinomycetota > Actinomycetes > Micrococcales > Microbacteriaceae > Microbacterium > Microbacterium sp. NPDC056044. The sequence goes on from NZ_JBHJWZ010000008.1 coordinate 34,626, forward strand.
GGACCAGTCGTAATCGGGGCGGCTGTCGTCGGCGCCGAACGGCAGCACCGTGCCCGGGCGCACGCGCAGCGGCACAGAGTCGTAGCCGTGGGTCTCGGAGATCCACCGGCGGCCGTCGACGACGGAACCGTCGAGGAGCGAGGTCCACTCCCCTTCGGGCACGTAGTACTCGACGCTGCCGTCGGGCGTGAAGATCGGAGCGACCAGCAGCGCGTCACCCAGCATGTACTGCGTGTCGGCGTCGAAGCCCGAGCGGTCGCCGGGGAACTCCAGCGCCATCGGGCGCATCATCGGCGTCCCGCAGCGATGGGCCTGCTCGGCGGCGCCGGCGAGGTAGGGCATGAGCCGCATCTTGAGCTTCGTGAACGAGCGGGCGATGTCGACCGCCTCGTCGTCGAAGGCCCACGGCACACGCACCGACGACGAGCCGTGCAGCCGCGAGTGCGACGACAGCAGGCCGAACGCGAGCCAGCGCTTGAACAGGCCCGGGTCGGGCGTGCCCTCGAACCCGCCGATGTCGTGGCTCCAGTAGCCGAAGCCCGACATCGCGAGCGACAGGCCGCCGCGCAGCGACTCCGCCATCGACAGGAACGTCGAGTCGTTGTCGCCGCCCCAGTGCACCGGGAACTGCTGCGAGCCCGCGGTCGCGGAACGCGCGAACACGACAGCGTCGCCGACGCCGTGGTGCCGCTCGAGCGCGCGGAACACGACCTCGTTGTAGAGCTTCGCGTAGTAGTTGTGCATGCGGTGCGGGTCGGACCCGTCGTGCCACACGACGCCCTCGACCGGGATCCGCTCGCCGAAGTCGGTCTTGAAGGCGTCGACGCCCTGATCGAGCAGACCCTGCAGCTTCTCGACGTACCAGTCCGCGGCATCGGGGTTCGTGAAGTCGACGAGGCCCATGCCCGCCTGCCACATGTCCCACTGCCACACGCTGCCGTCGGTGCGCTTGAGCAGGTACCCGTTGTCGGCCGCTTCGCGGAACAGCGCCGAGCGCTGCGCGATGTACGGGTTGATCCACAGCGACACGTGCACATCGCGCTCGTGCATACGGGCGATCTGCCCGACCGGGTCGTGGAACGCGCGCGAGTCCCACTCGAAGTCGCTCCACTGGTACTCGCGCATCCAGAAGCAGTCGTAATGGAACACCGACAGTGGGATGTCGCGCTCGGCCATGCCGTCGACGAAGGCGCTGACGGTGTCTTCGTCGTAGCTGGCGGTGAAGGATGTCGTGAGCCACAGCCCGAACGACCACGCCGGCACGCGCGCCGGACGCCCGGTGAGCGCGGTGTAGCGGCGCAGCACGTCCTTCGGCTCGGGGCCGGCGATCACGTAGTACTCGAGCGACTCGCCGCCCACCGAGAACTGCACGCGCGAGTTGACCTCGCTGCCGACCTCGAACGAGACGTTCTCGGGGTGGTCGACGAACACGCCGTACCCGCGGGAGGTGAGGTAGAACGGCACGTTCTTGTACGCCTGCTCGCTGGAGGTGCCGCCGTCGGCGTTCCACGTGTCGACGACCTGGCCGTTCTTGACGAACGCGCCGAAGCGCTCGCCCAGACCGTAGACCCGCTCGCCCGGCTCGATGCTGAGCTGCTGGTGCACCCACGTGGGCTTCGTGCCCCCGGCGGCCGTGCCGGCGGTGCCGGCCGTTCCTGCCGTGCCCGCGGTGCCGTTCTTGCCCGTGGTGTCGGTGTAGTGACCGATCGACCGCGGGAGGGAGCTCGTGAGCACGCGCCCGTCGGCCTCGACGAAGTCGACGCGCCACTGCCCCGCCGTGCGCGCGACGCGCACCTTCAGCGGACCGGCGTCGAGCACCGCCTCGTTCTCGTCGACCGTGACCCGGGGCCGGAACCCTTCGGCACCGAAGATCTCGAAGTCGGGGCCGCGGTGCACGGCGCCCGCGTGCCGTTCGGCCCGCACCTTGACCACACCGGGCGCGGGCGCCGAGAACGTGATCGTGAGCATCGCCCGGTTGAGCGTGTCGCCCCGGTCGCGGATCGCGGCGGTCGGCGCGTACACGGTCATCGTGCCCGCCGCCTCGTCGACGCGGATGTCGTCGACCTCGACCGCGAACAGCGGCGCGAGGCCGGGCCTGGTCAGCCAGTAGCCATCGGTGAACTTCACTCTGCGTGCCTTTCGATGAGCACCATGGCGGCGCCGGGGGCGAGCGTCAGCTGCCCCTCGACGTCCGCATCCGACAGGAGATCGCGGCGCGCGCCGGGCAGCGTGACGCTGCGGGCCCGATCGCCGTGGTTGAGAAGGAAGAGGGCCTCACCGCGCTGGACCGCCTCGACGTCGTCGGGCAGCACGCGGCCAGGCAGCACGCCGGCGACGCCCGCAGCGTCGAGCGCGTCGTCGAGCACCGCGGCGAGCGCGTCGTCCGACAGCACCGCGCCGAAGTACCAGGCGGTGCCGTTGCCCGTGCGGTGCCGCGTGATCGCGGGGGCGCCCGCGAGGTGGCCGCTGCCGAACCGCGCGAGCACGTCGGCGCCGTCGGCCCGGAGGCGTTCACCGAGAATGGATGCCTCAACCGCCGCGGGAGCGGTCGCCCAGGCCGACTCCACCCTGACAGGCGTGGGTCCGTCGGGCAGCCCCACCCACTCCTCGCCGCTGACCCCGAGGAGGTCGCGCAGCAGCACCGGCGAGCGGCCGGTCAGGATCGCCGCGTTGCCGTCGGCGACCCCCGAGAACGGGCCCACCACCAGGCTCGCGCCGCGCTCGACCGCCGCGTGGAGGGCGGCCGCAGCATCCGTCTCGATGATGTACGTGTGCGGCACGAGCACCGTGGCGTACCCCGACAGGTCGGCTCCCGGACGCACGAGGTCGACCGCGATGCCGCGGCGCCACAGCGCGCGGTGCCACCGCTGCACCTGCGCGAGCGTGTCGAGCCGCTCCGTAGGGCGACCCGGCTCGTCGGCGGCCCAGCGCGACGGCCAGTCGAAGAGCAGGGCGACGGATGCCTCGACCCGCCCGCCGACCACGGTCCGCAGTCGCTGCAGCTCGGCGCCGAGGGCGCACGTGGTCTCGAACACCTCGGTGTCGGCGCCGGCGTGCGGCAGCATCGCTGAGTGGAAGCGCTCGGCGCCGGTACGGGCCTGGCGCCACTGGAAGAAGCAGATCGCGTCGGCCCCGCGGGCAACCGCCTGCAGCGAGTCGAGGCGGGCGCGGTCGCGGCTCTTGGGCAGGTTGTGCGGGCGCCACGAGGTCGCGCTGATCGCCTGCTCCATGAGCACCCACGGCCGGCCGTCGCCGAGCGAGCGCATGAGGTCCTGCACGAGCGCGATGTCGGACGACGACGTGGCGGACGCGTGGTCGGGGTACTGATCGTCGGCGACGACGTCGACGTCGCCTGCCCACTCCCACAGGTCGGTGAGCGGCTCGAACCCCATGAAGTTGGTGGTTACCGGCTGCGTCGCGCCGGTGGCGCGGATCGCGTCGCGCTGCTCGGCGAACACCCGCTGCAGCGCCCACGACGTGTACCGGCGGAAGTCGAGCGACTGTGCAGGGTTCACGAGATACGGCATGCGCCGGGGCGGCACGATCTCGTCGAAGTCGCGGTACCGCTGCGACCACACGAGGGTGCCCCACGCGTCGTTGAGCGCGTCGATCGAGCCGTAGCGCTCGCGCAGCCACAGCCGGAACTCGCGCGCCGCCTCGTCGCCGAAGTCGATCTGCCCGAACTCGTTGCCGACGTGCCACATGCGCACCGCGGGGTGGGCGGCGTAGCGCTCGGCGAGCGCCGTCGCGATGGTGAGGGCGTGCTCTCGGTACACGCGCGAGGCCGGCGTGAACTGGTTGCGCGAACCGGCGGCGAGACGGACGCCGTCGGGGGTCACCGGGAGCGTCTCGGGGTGAAGGATGCCGAGCCACGGCGGGGGCGAGGCGGTCGGTGTCGCGAGGTCGACGGCGATGCCGTGCGCGTGCAGCAGGTCGAGCACCTCGTCGAGCCACGCGAAGTCGTACTCGCCCGGCGACGGCTCGAGCCGCGCCCAGCTGAACACCCCGACCGTCACGAGGTTCACGCCGGCGCGCACCATGAGCTCGGCATCCTCACGCCAGACCTCGCGCGGCCACTGCTCGGGGTTGTAGTCGCCGCCGAAGCAGATGCCGAGGTCACGGGTGATCTCGGAGAACGCGTCGATGCGGCGCGGGTCGGGCGTGGTGGCCATGGAGCGGGGAACCTCTTCGCTGAGTTTCGATCGAGCGGTCATGGGATTGTCGGCGAGAAGGGCGTCGAACTTTCGAAGCGCTTCAACACTGAGACGGTATACTACGACTGTGACGTTGTCCACGTACCGCGATGAGGCGGCTCCGCAGGTTCCCGCCGAGGCCCTCCACGTGCTGCGCGCCGCGGCGCCGGCGACGGGCTGGCTCGAGGCGTACCCGGTCGGCAACGGGCTGCGCGGTGCGATGTGCGCGGGCCTCATGGGCGGCGAACGCCTCTGGCTGAACGACATCACGGCGTGGTCGGGGCACGCCGGCGCCGACCCGCTCGAGGGGGTCGCCGACCGGGGCCCCGAGGCGCTGGCCGCGGTGCGCGCCGCGATCGACGCCGATGACCTCGACGCCGCCGAGGCGCTGCTGCAGCGCCTGCAGGCCCCGTGGGTGCAGGCGTACCTGCCGCTGGGCTGGGTCGATCTTGCGGTGGAGACGGATGCTCCGGCGCCGACGTCCTCGACACCGCCATACGCCCGTCGGCTCGACCTCGCCACTGGCGTCGCGACGCACGAGTACGCCGTCGACGGGGTCGAGGTGCGGCACCGCACATGGGCGGACCTCGTCACCGGCGCGATCGTGCACGAGGTCACGGCGAGCGAGCCGGTGCGGGTGCGCCTCGAGATCGGGTCGCTGCTGCGGCCCCGCTCGGCGCCGCGCTCGGCCGGCGGAGACCTCGCCACCGAGTGGCGGCTCCCCGTCGACGTCGCACCGGGCCATGAGAGTCCCGCGGAGCCCATCCGCTACGACGACGAGCACGGCCGCCACGGCGCGATCCTCGTGCAGGCCCGCGGCGCGTCCGACATCGTCGACGGGGTCCTCGTCGGAGCCCCCGCGACCACGCACCTCTTCGCGATCGCGACAGCCACGGCGCCGGCGCTGCCGGGTGATCCGGCCGATGCCCGCGATGCCCTGGGCCATGCCGCGGCGGTGCTCCGCAGCATCCAGGGATCCTTCGATGTCCACGGTACGGCCGCCGACCTGCGCGCCGCCCACGAAGCCGCGCACGGCGAGCTCTACGCCCGGTGCGCGCTCGAGCTGCCGGTGCCGGACGGCGTCGAGGCGCTCGACACCGTGGAGCGTGTCGCCCGCGCGCAGGAGCACGACGACCCGGCGCTCGCGGCACTGATGTTCCACTACGGGCGCTACCTGCTGATCGCCTCGTCGCAGCCGGGCGGCCTGCCGGTCACGCTGCAGGGGCTGTGGAATGCGGAGCTTCCGGGCCCGTGGTCGAGCGCGTACACCCTGAACATCAACACCCAGATGGCGTACTGGCCGGCCGAGACGACAGGCCTCGCCGAGTGCCATGAGCCGCTGCTGCGGTTCACGCGGCGGCTGTCGGAGACGGGGCGGGCCGTCGCCCGTGACCTGTACGGCGCCGACGGCTGGGTCGCTCACCACAACTCGGACGCGTGGGCCTTCGCCGCGCCCGTGGGCGCCGGTCACGGCGACCCGGCGTGGGCGAACTGGTCGCTCGGCGGCGTGTGGCTTGCGCTGCACCTGTGGGAGCACTACGCGTTCGACGGCGACCGCGAGTACCTGCGCGACGAGGCGTGGCCCGTGCTCGCGTCTGCCGCGGCGTTCGCGCTGTCGTGGATCCAGACCGACGGCGAGCACGCGTGGACGAGCCCGTCGACCTCGCCCGAGAACCACTACCTCGATGCCGAAGGCCGCGAGCGCGGGGTCGCGGTGTCGGCCACGATGGACGTCGCGCTCCTGCGCGAGCTGGCGGCGGTGTGCGGCGTGGCCGCCGACGTGCTCGAGATCGACGAGCCGTGGATCGCGGAGCTCACCGCGCTCACGGCCGCCCTCCCCGATCCGCGGGTGTCGGCGCGCGGCGACCTGCTCGAGTGGGATCGCGAGCGCGCCGAGGCCGAGCCCGAGCACCGCCACCTCTCGCACCTCGTGGGGCTCTTCCCCCTGGCGCAGATCACGCCGGAGAGGACGCCCGGACTCGCGCGCGCAGCATCCGAGTCCATTCGCCTCCGCGGTCCCGAGTCGACCGGCTGGGCGCTCGCGTGGCGGGCCGCGATGCAGGCGCGGCTCGGCGACGGCGCCGCCGTGCACGCGCAGCTGCGGCTCGCGCTGCGTCCGGCGGCCGAGAGCTCCGACGCCCATCGCGGCGGTGTCTACCCCAACCTCTTCAGCGCGCACCCGCCGTACCAGATCGACGGCAACCTGGGCGTGACGGCGGCGATCGCCGAGGCCCTCGTGCAGTCGTTCGACGAGCCCCCGGCGGGCACAGGACCCGCCCGCGTCACGCTGCGGCTGCTGCCCGCACTGCCGCCGGAATGGCCGGAAGGCCGGGTACAAGGCATCCGTTCGCGGGGAGATGTGTCGGTCGACGTCGAATGGTCGGGCGGGGAACTCGTGCGGGCGCGTCTTCGCGCAGGCGCGCGAGCGGTGACAATGATTGTGCACGGGCCGGACGGTTCCCTCGGAACCCACGAGCTCGCACCCGGAACCACACGGGTGATCGAACGAGGAGAGCGGGGAACCTCATGGTGACGATCGCGGATGTCGCGCAGAAGGCGGGCGTGTCGATCTCGACGGTGTCGTACGTCATGAGCGGCAAGCGGGCCATCTCGCAGGAGACGCGCGACCGCGTCGAGAAGGCGATCGACAGCCTCGGCTTCAGCCCGCACGCGGGCGCCCGCTCGCTGGCGTCGCGCTCGACGAACGTGATCGGCCTGCAGGCGCCGCTGCGCACCGGCGTCGACGTGCACGTCGTGATGCAGATCGTGACCGGCGTCGTGACCCAGGCGCGCAAGCACGGCTACGACATCCTGCTGCTCGCGAGCGACGACTCCAAGGCGCTGCAGCGTGCGGCGAAGGGGTCGATGGTCGACGCGCTGCTCGTGATGGACGTCGAATCCGACGACCCGCGCATCGACACGCTGTCGGGGCTGGGGCACCCGAGCGTGCTCATCGGGCTTCCCGAGGGCCGACGACAGGTGCCGTGCGTCGACTTCGACTTCGAGGCGGCGGGCTGGCTCGCCGTCGACCGGCTCGTGGCGCTCGGCCACAAGCGCATCGCGCTCATCGGCTCGCCACCCGAGGTGATGTCGCGCCACACCTCGTACGCCGACCGGCTCGCGCGCGGTTTCCTCGCCGCGTGCGAGGCGAACGGCGTGACCGGCAGCGTCCACGCCTGCCCGAGCACGGCGGAGTCCATCGCCACGGTCGACGGCGTGATGACGGACGACCCCGCCATCACCGGCTTCTTCGTGCACAACGAGGGCGCGCTCCCCCACGTCGCGACCACCATCGCCCAGCGCGGCCGGCAGCGCGGGGACGAGCCCGCGATCGTCGCGCTCTGCCCCGACGACGTGGCCCGCTCGGTGCCCGGTCTCGCCGACAGCATCGCGGTGCCCGCCGAGGCGATCGGCGCAGCCGCGACCGACATGATCTGCGAGATCCTGTCGAGCGGAGCGAAGCCCGCCGTACGGCTGCTGCCGCCGGCGCTCACCGGAGCCCCCTCGACACCGTGAGCCGCGCATGAGGATCGACCCCGACAGCCGCGCTCTCGGCGGCTTCTCGACGTTCCTGACGTTCGTCGGGCTCAACCTGCTGTACCTCCTCGTGTGCCTGCCGATCGTCACGATCGGCGCGGCGACGAGCGCGCTGTACGAGGTCACGATCCGCTACTCCGACGACGAGAGCGGACGACCCCTCAAGGACTTCTTCCCCGCGTTCCGCGCGAACTTCGGCCGCGCGACGGTGCTGATGCTGTGCCTTCTGCTGCCCGCCGTGCCGCTCGGGTTCTCGAGCGTGTTCTGGTTCGCCTACCCCGTCCTGTTCGCGGGAGTCGCCGGCGTGGTCGCGGTGATCGGCGCGGTGTACCTCTTCGCGGCGTTCCTCTACGCGATGGCGCAGGTCGCCTACCTCACCGCCCCCGTGCGCCAGACGCTGAAGAATGCGCTGCTGCTCCCGGCGGCGGAGCCCGTCCGCACCCTCGGCGTGCTCGCGATCCCCGTGACCTTCGTCGCACTCACGATCCTCTTCCCGCCGGTCGCGATCCTCCTCGCCACCGTCGGCTTCTCGGTCGGCGCCTACGCGACGGCCTTCATCTTCCGCAGCGTCTTCACCCGCCACGAGGCCTGACCCGCGCAGTGTCTGTCGGTGACGGATGCCTCGGCCCGCAGCATCCGTCTCCGGCGCGACTTCTCCAGAAATCGCAGTGAACTTCCGGTTCACATAGCCCAGCGGCCAGGTGCGTGTGCACCGGAGCGCATGACCCGTGCGGCGTCGCTCTCCGTTTGCACCCGAGCCTGAGGGCTGTGTGAACCGGAAGTTCAATGGGAACCGGAGGGGGTCTCTTCCGCAGACGGCGGCGTCGCGCACCCGAGCCTGGGGGCTGTGTGAACCGGAAGTTCAATCGAACCAGGAGAAGGTCTCTTCCGCAGACGGCGGCGCCGGGCTCGGGATGCGTGACCATGGAGCACGGCGAAGGGCTCGGGATGCCGCATCCCGAGCCCTTCGCTTTGTGCCCCGTACTAGTTCGCGAACTCCTTGGTCACGGCGAGGCGCGCGTCGTTCTGCGACTCGGCGTTGGCCATGTCGACCTCGAGCACCTTCTCGTAGCCGAGGCCGTTCGCCTTCTCGATGAGCTCATCGCGCAGCGACTCGAACTGCGCCGGGTTCGAGGCGAACACCATCTGCCACGAGTACTGCTTGATGATCTCCTTGACCTGGTTGCGCAGGGTCTCGATCTCGGACTCGTCGGCGGGCACCGCGAAGCTCGCACCCGGGGCGACGAGCACCTGGTCGTTGGCCTGCAGGAACTCCATCGTCGAGGTCGCACCGCCCATCTTCGCCGACCAGTCATCGGTCAGCGCGTTGGCGGTCGCCGCCTGGTAGGTCGGCCAGAAGGTGTAGCTGCGCGGGTACCCGGTCTCCTCGTCGACCTCGATCGGAAGCACGGAGGAGAGGTTCAGCGCCGAGACGCCGTCGGCGTACTTCCCGCCGCCCCACTCCTCGGGAACCGTCGCGCCCCCACCGAGGAAGACCTCGGTGCCGAACTCGGTGAGCTCGGGCTCGCCGGCGTCGTTGATGTCCCACGTGAGGCCCTGCGGGCCCGCGGATCCACCGGTCTGCGCGCTGTTGGCGTAGGCGCCCTCCGACGAGTACAGCCAGTCGATGAAGGCGGCGATGCGCTCCGGGTCCTCCGCCTTCGAGCCGATCGCGAACACCTGCTTGCCGCCGTACGCCTCGGCGCCGTACGAGAAGATCTCCTGGTCGGCCAGCGGCACCATCTCGAAGCCCTTGCCGGCGGCCATGTTCTCTTCGGTGTTGTACGCCGACTGGCCGAGCCACGGCCACCACGAGAAGAGCACCTGGCCGTTCTGGAACTTCGAGAACAGGGTGTCGTAGTTCTGCGTGGTCGACTCGGGGTCGACGAGGCCGAGCTGGTTGGCGTCGAAGTACAGCTTGAGGCTGCGCATGTACTGGCTGTCGGGGTCGAGGATGCTCTGGTAGTCCGAGCCGTCCGCCTTGGCCAGCGCGAAGCCGATCTCGTCGTAGCCGTAGAAGGTCGCGGGCTGCTTCGCCGTGACCATCATGTTGCCGTCCCAGTCCTTGAACAGCGAGAAGCCGTAGACCGGCTGGCCGTTGTCGGCGGTGGGGTGCGCGGCCTGCATGTCGGCGAGCACCGGGAGGAGGTCCTCGAGGGTGTCGATCGCGGGGTAGCCGAGCTCCTTGTAGTAGTCCCAGCGCGTGTAGGGGCCGAAAGTCGGGTTGAGACCCTCGGAGGGCTCGGTCGGCAGCAGCGACGAGACCGACGACGGGAACGCGTAGACGCCGTCCTTGCCGTCGTTCAGGTGCTCGACGGCCGCGTCGAACCGCGCCGCGTTCTCCATCGCCGGGTAGAAGTTCGACGAGTCCTGGACCAGCCCGCCCTCGATGAGGTCGTCGAGCTTCTGCCCCTTGTCGGTGATGATGAGGTCGCCGAGGTCGCCCGCCGAGACGCGCGTGTTGTAGAGCGTGTCTCCGCCGCCCGCGACGTTCGGGGCGATGATGTTGAGCTTCATGTTGAACTTGTCTTCGACGAGCTTGCCGAACCAGCCCTGCTGCACGCCCATGTAGTTCGCGAGGCCGTCGAAGACGTCGATCGTGATCTGCTCGTCCCACTTCTCGGGGAACTCCTCGATCGGGCCCTGGGATTGGTTGCCGCCGGCGCTGCAGGAGGCGAGCGATCCCGCGGCGAGGAGCGCCACGAGCGCCAGGGACACCTTCTTTCGAAGCTTCATTGCTTTCCTTTCTTGGTGGTTCTCTCGGTTGTCCGTGGCCGCCGTCAACCCTTGACGGCGCCCAGCATGATGCCCTTCACGAAGAAGCGCTGGAACAGGGGGTAGATGAAGATGATCGGCAGCACGACCAGCACCGAGACGGTCATGCGTATCGAGGTGGGCGTCTGCTCCGTCGCCACACCGGCGATCTGACCGAGGTTCCCGCCGGCGTTCTGCGCCGCCTGGGCGAGGCTCGACGCCTGGTTGATGAACATGTAGAGCAGGTACTGCAGCGTGTACAGGCTCTGATCGGTGATGTAGATCAGGGTGTCCTGGAAGCTGTTCCACTGCGTCACCGCGCTGAAGATCGCGATGGTCGCGAGGATCGGCGTCATGTTCGGCAGGTACACGCGGAAGAACACCTGGAGGATGTTCGCGCCGTCCATCTCGGCGGCCTCCTGCAGCTCCTTCGGCATCGACTCGACGTACGTCTTCGCGAGGATCACGTTGAAGGGCTGCACGACGAACGGCAGCACGTAGACCCAGAAGTTGTTGGTGAGTCCCAGCGTCTTCATGATGATGAACACCGGGATCAGGCCCGCGCTGAAGTACATCGTGATGATGAGGAAGCGGTACCAGAACTTGCGGCCCCACATGCGCGTCTGGGTGAACATGAACCCGAGGAAGGCGGAGGCCAGCACGGTCAGCAGGGTGCCGAGCACGGTGCGCCCGATGCTGACGACGGTCGCCATCGGCAGACCCGGCAGCTGGAACACCTGCGCGTAGTTCGACAGGTGGAAGCCGACCGGCCAGAGCCGCACGTCACCGAGCGCCGAGATGTCGTTGGCGCTCACCGAGTTGATGATCAGGTAGTAGAAGGGGTACGCGCAGATGACGGCGAACAGCGCGAAGAGCGCGTAGTTCGCGATGCGGAACAGGATGTCGCCGGCCGAGCCCCGATAGCGCGCCGAGGTGTCGCTGCGGTCGGTGGTGGTGAGCGTCTTGGTCATCGTGGTGGTCATGATCGCCGGTCCTCTCACACGATCGATTCGCCGCGGACGCGCTTGGAGATCGCGTTGACGGAGAGCAGGAGCGCGACGGAGATGAGGCTCTTGAGCATGCCGATCGCGGTGGCCAGCGACAGGCTGTTGCCGGTCATGCCGATGTTGTAGACGTACAGATCGAGTACCTGGATGTACTCCTTGTTGAACGCGTTCTGGAACACGTAGTACTGCTCCATGCCGTTGTTCAGGATGTTCGCGATCGACAGCAGCAGCAGCACCAGGTAGGTCGGCATGAGCTGCGGGATCGTGATGTGCCGCATCAGCTGGAAGCGGCCGGCGCCGTCGATGCGCGCCGATTCGTACAGCGTCTGGTCGATCCCGGCGATCGAGGCGAGGTAGATGATCGCGCCCCAGCCGAGCCCCTTCCAGATGCTCCACAGCGTCATGGTGATCCAGACGTTCTGGTCGCTGTCGAGGAACTTGATCGGGGTGGTGATGAGCCCGGCGTCGTTGAGCACGTCGTTGACGAGCCCCGAGCTCGAGAACAGCGAGAACGCGATCATGTAGACGAGCACCCACGAGATGAAGTTCGGGAGCGCGGTGAGCGTCTGCACGGAGTTGCGGAACCAGGGCGCCTTGATCTCGTTGAGGAGGATCGCGAAGAAGAGCGGGAGGACGGATGTCGCGATCCCGAGGAAGCTGATCGCCAGCGTGTTGAGGAGCACCTGGCCGATCTGCGCCATCTGCGTGGGAGACGAGACCAGCATCTGGAACCACTGCAGGCCCACGAACTCGCTGCCCTGGAGGCCGAGCGCCGGCTTGTAGTCGTAGAGCGAGTAGATCCAGCCGTACAGCGGGAGGTACGAGAACAGGAACGCGAGCACCAGGAACGGCACGATGCAGAGGAACAGCGTGAACGACGTCCGGCTGCCCGCGGGGCGGAGGCGCCGGCCGCGGCGCTTCTTCGCGTTCTGGTCGAGGTTGTGGACCGCCGCCTCCTGGAAGACGACCTGCGACTGCGCCTGCGTGGTCATCGGAGCGTGCCCTGGTTCGCGGCATCCGCTGAGGCCGGGTGAGCATGACGTTCCATGTCACTCCTTCGTGTACGTGGCTGCCGCTCCATCGAGGGCGGGATCCGAGGTTCGTTCGTCGAACCGCTTCGATTTCGAACCGCTTCGATTGAAGAGTAGGCGGGAGCCGCCGATTCGTCAAATGTCTTCTCGTAACGCGGGGGTAACGATCGAGCGCGCTCGCGCGAGCCTCCCGCGTGGAGGAAAGCGCCTACCATAGTCGGATCGGACGCGCGGGGGCGCCCGATCCCGGCCGCGCGCGGGACGAGCAGGACGGAGCGGGCGACATGAAGCGAGTCGGCATCCGCGATGTCGCCGAGCGCGCCGGCGTCTCGATCAGCACCGTCTCGAACGCACTCAACCGCCCGCACATGGTCAGCGACCGACTGGTCGACCGTGTGCGCTCCGCCGCCGACCAGCTCGGCTACGTGCCGCTGCAGGCCGCGCAGCAGCTGCGGGCGGGACGCTCCGGCCTCGTCGGCATGACGGTCATCAACATCGCGAACCCCTTCTTCGCCGACATGGTCGCCGGCGCCGAGGACGCCGCCTCGGCCGCGGGCCTGCGCGTCCTCGTCGGCAACTCGAGCGACGACGTCGCCAAGGAGCGCGACCACCTCGAGCTGTTCGAGCGCGTGCAGGTCGAGGGGGCGCTCGTGAGCCCGTTCGGCCCCCTCGAGCCGTGGCTGCAGAGACTGCGGGGCCGCGGCATCCCCGTCGTCCTGGTCGATGCGATCGACGACACCGGGGAACTCCCCTCGGTGTCGTTCGACGACGTGGCGGGAGGCCGCCTCGCCGCCGAGCACCTGCTCGCGACCGGACGTCGACGGCTCGCCTTCGTCGGCGCGCGCGAAGAGGTCCGTCAGGTGCGGGAGCGGCTGCAGGGCGCGCGCCTCGCCGTCGCGGCGTGCCCGGGCGCGACCCTCGAGCCGATCTGGACCGAGCGCACGATGTCGGATCGCGGCGTCGCGTTCGGCGAGCAGCTCGCCGCCCGCTCCCCCGCCGACCGCCCGGACGGACTCGTCACGTCGAACGACCATCTCGCCATCGGCATCGTGCACGGCCTCATCTCGCGCGGCGTGCGGGTGCCCGAGGACGTCGCCGTCGTCGGCTACGACGACATCGAGTTCGCGGCCATCGCCGGCGTGCCCCTGACCTCCGTGCGCCAGCCCGCCCGCGAGATGGGCCGCACCGCCGCGGAGATGCTGCTGGCGAGAATCGCGGGCACGAGCGGTGGCGGCACCGCCGCCGCGCCCGGAAATGTGGTCTACCGGCCCGAACTGATCGTTCGCGCCAGTACCATGTCGGCATGACGCAGAAAGCGTTTACCGGGCCCATCCGCATCATCTCGATCGCCCAGAGTCCCCGCCCCGGCCGCTCGGTGCTGAAGCTGCTCGCGCGCCGGCCCGGCCGCATGACGCTGGCGATCCTCGCGTTCGCGTGCAAAGAGATCCCGCTGTGGTTCCTGCCGGTCGTCACCGCGCGGATCATCGACATCGTCGCGACCGGCGGCGAGGTCTCGACGGTGCTCATCTGGTTCTCGGTGGCGGCGGTGCTGCTGCTGCAGAACTACCCGATGCACATCGTCTACACGCGCAACTTCATGACGGTCGTGCGCGACACCGGGGCGGACCTCCGCAACGCGCTCGCCGCGCGGCTGCAGAGCCTCTCGATCGGCTATCACACCCGCGTCAGCTCGTCGATCGTGCAGACCAAGGTCGTGCGCGATGTGGAGAACATCGAGCTCATGCTGCAGCAGGTGACCCACCCGCTGCTGTCGGCGACCATGGTCATGATCGGCGCCATCGCGATGACCGCGATCGCCGTGCCGCAGTTCCTGCCGGTCTACGCGCTCGCGATCCCGATCGCCATCGGCATCCGCTACGGCCTGCGCAACCGCTCGCGCGAGCGCAACGAGGTGTTCCGGCGCGAGGTTGAGACGCTCTCGGCACGCGTCGGCGAGATGGCCTCGCTCATTCCGGTGACCCGCGCGCACGGCCTCGAGCAGACCGCCGTGACGCGCGTCGCCTCCGGCGCCGAGGGCGTCCGCCGCGCGGGCCTGCACCTCGACATGCTGAACGGCCATGTCGCGTCGATCTCGTGGGTCGCGATGCAGCTCTTGGGAGTGGGATGCCTCGTACTCGCGGCGATCTTCTCGCTCACCGGCCTCCTCCCCATCACGCCGGGCGAGGTGGTGCTGCTGTCGACGTATTTCACGCTGCTGACGGGTGCCCTCACCCAGCTGCTCATGCTGATCCCGGTCGGCGCGCGCGGCATGGAGTCGATGCGGTCGATCTCGGAGGTGCTGCAGGAGCCCGACCTCGAGCAGAACGAGGGCAAGCGCGCGGTCGCCCACGTCGGCGGGCACCTCGCGCTGCAGCACGTGTCGCATCGCTACGACGAGGCGGAACGCGATGCCGTGCACGACGTCTCGCTCGACATCCCACCCGGCGAGACCGTGGCCTTCGTGGGCTCGTCCGGCTCGGGCAAGTCGACGATGCTCAACCTCGTGCTCGGCTTCGTGCGCCCGACGTCGGGTCGCATCCTGCTCGACGGCGTCGACATGCAGGACCTCGACCTGCGCACCGTGCGCCAGTCGGTGTCGGTCGTGCCGCAGGAGTCGGTGCTCTTCGAAGGCACGATCCGCGAGAACATCGCCTACGGCCTCGACGACGTGTCGGACGACCGCCTGCACGCTGCCCTGCGCGATGCGAACGCCGCCGAGTTCGTCGACCGGCTGCCCGACGGCTGGGACACGGTCGTCGGCGAGCGTGGCGCGCGCCTCTCGGGTGGACAGCGGCAGCGGCTCGCGATCGCGCGGGCGCTGGTGCGCGATCCCCGCATCCTGCTGCTCGACGAGGCGACGTCGGCCCTCGACCCCGAATCGGAGGAGCTCGTCAAGGAGGCCCTCAACCGCCTCATGCAGGGCCGCACCACGCTCGTCGTCGCGCACCGGCTGTCGACGATCCGCCAGGCCGACCGCATCATGGTGCTCGAGCACGGGGAGGTCGTCGAGGTCGGCGGCCACGACGCGCTCGTCGCGGCGGCCGGCCGCTACGCCCACCTCCACGCGACGCAGACCGGCCTCCCGCGCTGACCGGAGGCCGCAGAACGGGATAGCGCTTTCCTGTTCCACGACCTACCCTGGAGGAGCGGGTGCGGCGGGGCTGCAGCATCCGTTCGCGATCCACCCGAAGGAGCCACCGTGACCGAGACCCTCCGCTGCGCCATCGTGGGCACGGGAGCGATCGCCCACTCGCACATCCGAGCCATCGCCGCCTACCCGCACGCCGAGCTGGTCGCGGTCACCGACCTCAGCCGCGCGTCGGCCGACGCCTTCGCCGAGACATACGGCGCGCCCGCCGTGTACGACGACCTCGACGCGCTGCTCGCCGCCGAGCACCCCGACGTCGTCCACATCTGCACGCCTCCGGGTGCCCACCCCGCGCAGACGCTCGCGGCCTTCGCCGCCGGCGCGCACGTGGTGGTCGAGAAGCCCCCGGCACCGTCCCTCGAGGAGCTGGAGCAGATGACGGATGCTGCGGCCGCCGCCGGCCGTCAGCTCGCGGTGGTCTTCCAGCAGCGCACCGGCACGGCCCCGGCGCACGTCAAGCGCCTGCTGGATTCCGGCGCGCTCGGCCGGCCGCTCGTCGCGCAGTGCCAGACGCTCTGGTACCGCGACGCGGACTACTTCGCGGTGCCGTGGCGCGGGAAGTGGGAGACCGAGGGCGGCGGCACGACCGTCGGCCACGCCATCCACCAGCTCGACCTGCTGGCGTTCCTGCTCGGCGACTGGACGCGCGTCGAGGGCCGGCTCTGGCGCCTCGACCGCGAGACGAACACCGAGGACGTCTCGACGGCGACCGTCGTGTTCGAGGGCGGCGTCGTCGCGCAGGTCGTGTCGAGCACGCTGTCGCCGCGCGAGACGAGCTCGATCCGCATCGACACCGAGAAGGCCACGATCACCGTCGACCACCTGTACGGTCACGGTCACGAGAACTGGCGCATCACCCCCGCGCCCTTCGTGGACGCCGCCGAGGCCGCGACGTGGGAGATCACCGGCGCCGAGGAGCGCAGCGACCACGTCTACCTGCTGCGGGACGTGTTCGACGCCCTCCGCTCGGGCGCGCCGCTGCCGCCGACGGCCGAGGCGCCGGCCCGCTCGATCGAGCTGGTCGCCGCGATCTACGCGTCGGCCGATGCCGACGGCACGGTGGTGACGCCCGCAGACCTCGCCGCGCACCCGACGCACCGCACGAGCTTCGCGAGTGCCGTCATCGATCTGCGTCCCGCGCGATGACGGTCGACGCCTCGATCGATCCCGACGCCGCGGCGCCCCGCGAGATCTACCGCGATCCGGTCTACGACGGCGCGACCGATCCGACGGTGGTGCGGAACGCGGACGGCTGGTGGCTGTTCTACACCCAGCGGCGCGCGACGCACGAGCATCCCGGCGACGGCGTCGCGTGGGTGCACGGCACGCGCGTCGGCGTCGCGCGCAGCGACGACGGCCTGCGCTGGACCTACACCGGGACGCTGGAACCGGATGCTGCAGGCCTCAGCCTGGCCGGAGGACCGCCGCCCGCCGCGGTCGGCGGCACGCACTGGGCGCCCGAGGTCATCCACGACGGCACGCGCTGGCGCATGTACCTCACCGAGATCGACGGCGTGCCCACCCGCTGGGAGGGGCACGAGCGCCGGATCGTCGAGTACCTCTCGGACGACCTGCGCACCTGGGCCCGCCGCGGGGTCGTCCCGCTCGCGAGCGACCGCGTGATCGATGCCGCCGTGGCCCGGTGCCCCGACGGGCTCTGGCGGCTCTGGTACAAGGACGAGGCAGCCGACTCGACGACCGCGGTCGCGGTGTCGGACGACCTCGAGTCCTGGCGCCTCGACGGCACCGCCGTCGGCGGACGCCCGCACGAGGGCCCGTTCGTCTTCGAGCTCGAGGGCACCTGGTTCCTCCTCACAGACGAGTGGCGCGGCATGGCCGTCTACCGCAGCACCGACGCCGTCACGTGGGAGCGTCAAGGCGGGAGGGATGCCGTCATCCTCGGTGAGAGCGGTGCTCCGCGGGACGGGATCCAGATCGGGCGGCACGGCTCGGTCGTCGTGATCGGCGACGAGGCGCGGCTGTACTTCTTCACGCACCCGTGGTGGGACGGCAGCGAGCTGGCCGACGCCGACGAGCGCAGTCATCGGCGCAGCGCCGTCCACGTCGCACGCCTGCGCATGGTCGACGGCGAGCTCGTCGCCGAGCGCTGATCCGAGCGGCTGCGCCGCGTGGGAGGCTGGGACCGGGCACAGGCCGCGATCGCCGCGAGATCGCCGGTGTTACTGAATCGTTCAAAATTCTCATCCGGACGTATTGCGAAACGTTTTTAGACGAGGTACCGTAGCGGGCAAGCGCTTTCCAGCACCACAGGATCTGCACCACAGAGCGCCCCTACACCGCACACACAGACGACGAACGTCTGTCGCGGGACCGAGAACGCAGACGTTCACAAGGAGGACAAGGATGTTCAGCAAGAAGCGGGCACTCGCCATCGCCGCGGTCGCGGCGGGCGCCGCCCTCGTGCTCGCCGGCTGTGCCGGCGGCAGCGACGAGACCCCCGACGCCGCACCCACATTCGACCCGGACGAGAAGGTCACCCTCGACCTCGCGTTCTGGGGCAACGACGTGCGCGCCGGGCTCTACAACGAGGCCATCGCGGCCTTCAACGAGGAGTACCCGAACATCACGGTGAACTCCACCTTCCTCACCTTCCCCGAGTTCTGGGAGAAGCGTCAGACCGAGGCCGCCGGCGGCAACCTCCCCGACGTCATGCAGTTCGACTACTCGTACCTGCGCCAGTATGCCGAGAACGGCCTGCTCCTCGACCTCGACCCGTACCTCGGCAGCATCATCGAGACCGACCCGCTCCCCGAGAACATCCTCAACATCGGCGTCGTCGGCGACACCACCTACGGCATCACGACCTCCACCAACGCCTGGGGCCTCTTCACCAACCCCGTCCTCCTCGAGAAGGCCGGCGTCGACGAGTTCGAAGGCGGCTCGTGGGAGGACTACACCGACTGGATGGGCGAGGTCACCGACGGCGCCGGCGGCGAGTTCTGGGGCGGCGGCGACTACACCGGCCGCATCCAGAACTTCGAGCTGCAGCTGCGCTCGGAGGGCAAGAACCTCTTCAACGAGGACGGCACGCCCGGCTTCGACGAGAAGCGCCTCACCGAGTTCTGGGAGTCCGGCGCACCGATCCGCGAGGACGGCATCGGCATCCCGCAGCAGCGCGTCGAAGAGGTCGCCCCGAAGGGCGCCTTCGACAGCGCGCTGACGGCGAGCGAGCTCACGTGGGACAACTTCGGCGCGGGCTATCTCGCCGGTCTCGGCGAGGGCTACACCGAGCTCGGACTCATCGCTCCGCCGGTCACCGAGGAGGGCGCGAAGGACCTGTACCTGAAGCCGTCCATGCTGCACACGATCTCGGCCAACACCGAGCACCCCGAGGCGGCGGCCACGCTCGTCAACTTCCTCGTGAACTCGCCCCAGTCGGGTGAGATCTTCGGCACCAACCGCGGCCTCCCGGCCTCGTCGACCGCCCTGGACGCGGCCGAGCTCGACCCGCTGAGCCAGCAGGTCAAGGACTACGAGGCCTCGATCGCCGACCGCCTCGGCGACGCCCCGCCGGTCCCGATCGTCGGCTACGGCACGCTCGAGGAGAAGTTCCGCCAGCTCGGCACCGAACTCAACTTCGGCACCGTCACCGTGGATGACGCGGTCTCGCAGTTCTTCGCCGAGATGGACGTCGTCCTCAACCAGTGACAGCTTTCCGGGTCCGGGCGTACGATGCGCCCGGGCCCGGAACACCACTCCACCACCCCCGTATCGGAGAGTCTCGTGAGCACCACAGCGACCAGAGTCATCGTGACCGGTGAGAAGTCCTCACGCCGGTCCCTGTTCCGCCGGAGCAGGCCTGAGCACGTCAATCGGCCGGGTCAGCGCCAGCGCGCCGTGAAGGAGACGCTGGCGGGGTACGGGTTCCTCGTCCCGTGGCTCGTGGGCTTCTTCGGGCTCACGCTCATCCCGATGGCGTACTCGCTGTACCTGTCGTTCACGAAGTACAACATCTTCGCGCCGCCCCAGTGGATCGGCCTGGACAACTACATCCGGATGTTCACGAACGACCCGGCGTTCATCCAGTCGGCGCAGATCACGCTGATCTACGTGCTGGTCGGCACCCCGATCACCCTGGCCGCCGCGCTGGGCGTGGCGATGCTGCTGAACTACCGCGACAAGGGCGCCGGCTTCTTCCGCTCCGCGTTCTACGCCCCCTCCCTCATCGGCGGCTCGGTGTCGGTCGCGATCGTGTGGCGCGCGATGTTCGCCTCCGACGGTCCCGTCGACGACGCCCTCTCGGCCATCGGGATCAACCTCGGCGGCTGGATCGGCAACCCCGCGCTGGTGCTCCCCGCGATGATCCTGCTGGCGATCTGGATGTTCGGCGCCACCATGGTCATCTTCCTCGCCGGCCTGAAGCAGATCCCCAAGGAGCTGTACGAGGCGGCCGAGATGGACGGCGCCGGTCCCTGGCACCGCTTCCGCGCGGTCACCCTGCCGATGCTGTCGCCCGTGATCTTCTTCAACCTGCTGCTCGGCCTGATCGGCGCGTTCCAGGTGTTCACGCAGGCGTACATCATCTCCAACGGCACCGGCGGTCCCGCCGGCATGACGAACTTCATCACGCTCTACCTCTACAAGCGGGGCTTCTCGGACGGCCAGATGGGCTACGCCGCCGCCATCGCGTGGGTGCTGCTGATCGTCGTCGCCGTCATCGCCTTGATCCTCTTCCGCACCCAGCGCTCCTGGGTCCACTACGCCGGAGACAACCGATGAGCACCACAAGCTTCGGCGAACCCGCCATCGCCACCCTCGAGAATCAGCTCGACGCCACCCCGCAGCAGCCGCGCCGCAAGGTCAAGCGCTCCACCTGGCAGACCGTGATCTGGTTCGTGGTCCTCATCGCGGTCACCGCGGTCGTGCTCTACCCGCTCGTGTGGCTCTTCTTCTCCACGTTCAAGCCCAACAGCGAGTTCGGCTCCAACATGGGCCTGCTGCCGAACAACCCGACCATCGCGAACTACGCGAAGGTGATGGAGGGCATCGCCGGCGTCCCGATGTGGCGGTTCTTCCTGAACAGCTTCATCATCGCGGTCGGCTCCGTGATCGGCGTGCTGCTCTCGTCGTCGCTGGCCGCCTACGCGTTCGCCCGCATCCAGTTCAAGGGCCTCGGCATCCTGTTCGCCGCGATGATCGGCACGCTGCTGCTGCCGTTCCACGTCGTGATCATCCCGCAGTACATCATCTTCCAGCGCCTCGACATGATCGACACGTTCTGGCCGCTGCTGCTGCCGAAGTTCCTCGCCACCGAGGCGTTCTTCGTGTTCCTGCTGGTGCAGTTCATCCGCCAGATGCCCCGCGACATGGACGAGGCCGCCCGCATCGACGGCGCCGGACACGTGCGCATCTTCTGGTCGATCATCCTGCCGCTGATCAAGCCCGCCCTGATCACCTGCTCGATCTTCGCGTTCATCTGGGCCTGGAACGACTTCCTCGGACCGCTCCTCTACCTCACGAGCCCCGAGAACTACCCGCTCCCGATCGCGCTGCGCCTGTACAACGACCAGACCTCGGTGAGCGACTACGGCGCCACCGTCACCGCGTCGTTCATCGCGCTCCTTCCCGTCCTCCTCTTCTTCCTCGTGTTCCAGCGCTTCCTCGTGGACGGCGTGGCCACGCAGGGCCTCAAGGGCTAGGACACACGATGGACCGCCGAGAACTCCGCGCCGCGCGTCGTGCCGACGCGTCCGGTGCCGGGCCGACGCTCGAGGAGCGGGCTCCGGCCCGCTACCCGGGCGCCAAGGGAGCCTTCGCGCTCTTCGGCGAGGTGCTGCTGACCGGCCTGCTGGTCACCGCGGCCGGGATCCTCGTGGTGACGCTGCCCGCGGCGCTGGCCGCCGGCATCCGTCACCTGCGCCGCTATGTGAACGCGGAGCAGTCGCACGTGAAGACGTTCTGGCAGGACTGGCGCCGCGCGCTCCCCGGCGGCCTGGTCGTCGGCCTCGCCGCGGTGCTCCTGACGTTCGTGCTGACGCTCGACATCTACCTCGCGAACTCCGGGGCGCTCCCCGGCGGCGGCCTCATCTCGATCGTCGGCTGGGCCGGCCTCGTGATCGGCGCCGTGGCGCTGCTGGTCGCCTCGGGCGAGTGGACGCCCGAGGGCGGCTGGCGGGCGGCGGTGCGCAGCATCCCGTCGTCCATCGCGTCCGATCCGATCGCCGCCGTGTATCTCGCGGCCGCGGCGGTGCTGGTCGGCGTCATGACGTGGATGCTCGCGCCGCTCATCATCGCCGGGCTCGGCTGCGCCGTGTTCGCGGTCGTCGCTCTTCCGGCGCGCCGCGGCCGCCGCTGACCTCCCCTCTCGAAGCAAGACCAGCCAGAAGGAGCTGCTCGACGTGCTGTACGGCGCCGATTACAACCCCGACCAGTGGCCCGAGGAGGTGTGGGACGACGACGTGCGCCTCATGCGCGAGGCCGGCGTCAACATCGTGAGTCTCGGCATCTTCGCGTGGTCGCGCATCCAGCCGTCCGAGGACGTGTGGGACTTCGCCTGGCTCGACACCGTCATCGACAAGCTCCACGCCGGCGGCATCGCCGTGAACCTCGCGACGGCGACCGCCTCTCCCCCGCCGTGGGTGAGTGCGACCTACCCCGACACGCTGCCGGCCGACGAGTCCGGCGCGTCGTACTGGCCGGGCAGCCGCCAGCACTTCGCCCCGAGCTCGCCCACCTACCGGCGACTGGCCGGCGAGCTGGTGCGCCGCCTGGCCGAGCGCTACGCTCACCACCCGGCCGTGGTGATGTGGCATGTGGGCAACGAGTTCGGCTGCCACCTCTGGATGGACTTCTCGGATGCCGCGCGCGACGCGTACCGCGGCTGGCTCGAGAACCGGTACGCCACCGTCGAGGCGCTCAACGACGCGTGGGGCACGAGCTTCTGGTCGCAGCGCTACGGCGCGTTCGACGAGATCTTCCCACCGCGCCTCGCCCCCTACAGCCACAATCCCTCGTCGATGCTCGACTGGCGCCGGTTCACCAGCGACATGCTGCTCGAGTGCTACCTCATGGAGCGCGAGATCCTGCTCGAGGCGGGTGCCACGCAGCCGATCACGACGAACTTCATGGGCCCGTTCAAGCCGGCTGACTACCGGCGGTGGGCGCCGTTCATGGACGTCATCGCCGACGACTGCTACCCCGACCCCGCGAATCCGAACCGCGTGCGCGACGCCGCGTTCCAGCGGGACCTGGTCCGTTCGCTGAAGCCCGGTGTGCCGTGGCTCCTCTGGGAACAGGCGACGGATGCCGTGAACTGGCGTCCGGCGAATCCCGGCAAGCGTCCGGGCGCCCTGGTGGCCGAGACCGCGCAGTCGATCGCGCGCGGCGCCGACGGGATCATGTTCTTCCAGTGGCGCCAGTCCCGCGCCGGCAGCGAGAAGTTCCACTCGGCGATGCTCCCCCACGCCGGCACCGAGACCCGCACGTGGGACGCCGTGACCGAGCTCGGCGCGCGCCTGGCCGCGCTCCCCGAGCTGCCGGCGCCGGGACGCGACGCGCAGGTCGCCCTGGTGTTCGACTGGGAGAACTGGTGGGCCGTCGAGGAGCGCGACCACCCCACCGAGGTGGACTACCTCGCGCTCGTGCTCGAGTGGTACGGCGCCTTCCACGCGCGGAACATCCAGGTCGACGTCGTCGGCCCCGAGGAGGTCGACCACGGCTACGACCTCGTCGTCGCGCCGGCGCTCTATCTGCTGCGCGACGAGGGCGCATCGGCACTCGCCCGCTTCGTCGACGACGGCGGCACGCTCCTCACCGGCCCCTTCACCGACATCGTCGACCGGCACGACCAGTTCCGCTCCGGCGGGTTCCTCACGCAGCTCGGCCCGGTGCTGGGCCTCAGATACGAGGACTTCGGTGCGCTGGCGGGCGAGTCCGCCGGCGCCGCGGGTGTGGGCGCGCTCAGCGCCGACGCCGTCCAGGCCGCCCGCGACGCCGCCGCGCGCGGCACGGTGACGTTCGACCTCGACGGCGCCGAGCAGTCCGGCCGCCTGGTCGCCGAAGCGGTCCACGCGACGGGCGCGGGCGTGGTCGCCTCTTTCACCTCGGGCCCGCAGGCCGGCTCCCCCGCCCTCACGCGCCACCGCTTCGGCTCGGGCGAGGCCTGGTACGCCGCCACGCAGCCCTCGCCCGACGCGCTCGATGCCGTCGTCGCGGCGGTGGTCGCAGCATCCGGTGTCCGTCCTGTCGTGGCGGACCTGCCCGCCGGCGTCGAGGCCGCCCGTCGGGGCGAGCTCGTCACCCTCATCAACCACGGCGACGCGCGCGTCGAGATCGCGATCGACGGGACGGATGCCGAGACCGGCGTCGCCGTCGACCGTGTCGTGCTCGACCCGCAGGGCGTGGCATTCGTCACCGCGCCCGTCGCCGCGGGTGCCGCGGCGCCTGCGGCCGGCGTCGCCGTCGCCCACTCCTGACCACCAAGAGAAAAGAAGACTGGAGCACCTCCATGCCTGCACCTCGCACCCTATTCGCGGCTGTCGCCCTGACCGCGGGCGCCGCGCTCGTCCTCTCGGGCTGCGCCGGCGGCTCGGACGACGCCGCCGCGTTCGACCCGAACGACAAGGTCACCCTCGACTTCGCGTTCTGGGGCAACGACGACCGTGCGACCCGTTACAACGACCTGATCGCGGCGTTCAACGAGGAGTACCCGAACATCACGATCAACACGTCGTTCACCGACTTCCCGAGCTTCTGGGAGAAGCGCCAGACCGAGGCGGCCGGCGGCGGCCTGCCCGATGTGTTCCAGTTCTCCGACAGCTACCTGCGCCAGTACGGCGAGTCGGGCAACCTGCTCGACCTCGCCGATGTGTCGGACTACATCGACACCACCACGTTCGAGGACTCCCTCCTCGGCACCGGCGCCCTGAACGGCGTGCAGTACTCGCTGCCGACCGGCTACAGCCTGTGGGCGAACTTCGTGAACGACGACCTCGTCGCGCAGGCGGGCGTCGAGGTGCCCGAGGGCGGCACGAGCTTCGCGGACTTCGACGAGTGGATGGCCTCGGTCACCGACGCCACCGGCGGCGCCGTCTACGGCGGCACCGACTACACGCAGCGCATCCAGGTCTTCGAGCTGCAGCTGCGCGCGAAGGGCGAGAACCTCTACACCGAGGACGGCGAGCTCGGCTTCACCGAGGACGAGCTGCGCGACTTCTGGGAGTCGGGCGCCGAGATCCGCGACGGCATCACGGTGCCGCAGCAGAAGCTCGAAGAGCTCTCGCCCAAGTCCGGCTTCGGCGCCGCGATCACCGCGAGCGAGATGAGCTGGAGCAACTTCCTGGGCGGCTACCTCGCCGACTCGGGCTCGTCGTCGATCTCTCTCGTCGCGCCGCCGACCGCGAAGCAGGGCTCGAAGGACCTCTACCGCCAGGCCGGCCTCCAGGTCGCGATCGCCGCGAACACCGAGAACCCCGAGGCTGCGGCCCTGTTCCTCGACTTCGTCGTGAACAGCCCCGAGGCCGGCGAGATCTTCGGCACGACGCTCGGCTTCCCGGCATCGTCGTCGAAGCTCGAGGGCACCACCCTCGAGGGCGCCGACAAGCAGGTCGCCGACTACATCGAGTCCGCGTCCGACCGCATCGGTGACGCCCCGCCGGTCCCCGTCGTGGGCTACGGCTCGCTCGAGCAGACCTTCTGGGACCTCGGCAAGTCGATCGGTCTCGGCGCCCTCTCGGTCGACGACGCGGTGACGCAGTTCTTCGCGGAGGCCGACGCCATCCTCGGCTGATCCGCCGCGATCCTGAATGACGGATGCCGCGGCACGGCCTCGTGCCGCGGCATCCGTGTCTCCCCTCGAAAGGACAACCGTGACCGACGCGACCGCGCGGCTCGACCCGCACCACGAGATCGCCGACATCGACCGCCGCCTGTTCGGCGGCTTCGTCGAGCACCTCGGACGCCACATCTACGACGGCATCTTCGAGCCGGGGCATCCGTCCGCCGACGCCGACGGGTTCCGCACCGACGTGATCGAGCTCGTGAAGGAGCTGGGCGTCTCGACCATCCGCTACCCC
>NZ_JBHJWZ010000009.1:0-41464 GCF_042267145.1 Microbacterium sp. NPDC056044
GCGGCGTCGAGCAAGATCACCTGTTGCCGGTAGCCGAGTGCCCGCATCCCGTCGAGCCACCAGTTGTAGAGACTCCATGCCTGGAACTCGGGCACGTTCTCCACGATCACCGCGTTGTACTGGTGAACCTCGGATGCCGCGATCACTGCGAACGCTGTTGCCCGATCGACGGATCCGGCGTCAGCGCGCCGCATCTCTTTCTCGGCAGGCGGCTGCTTCCGTCCGCCTGATCGTGCGTGCCACACGCAGGATGGTGACGCCCACAGGATGTTCGACGTCGGGAAGGTGCGCCAGTCGACTTCGGACAGGTTCGCGGTGATGTGCTCGGTGTCCGGATGGTTCTTCTGGTGTGTGGCGATCGCTGTATCCCAGTGGTTCGCGGCGACCTGCACGTGAATGCCGGCCTGTGTCATGCCTTCCGAGCTGCCCCCACCACCAGAGAACAGGTCGGTCATTGTGAGTGTCATGCTCACCCCTCCTCGGCCGCAACGAACGGGGCCTGCGCGACAAGTGAATCCGTGCACACCGGCCAGCCGCCGGTAACCGTCGTGACCTTGTCGCCGTCACGTCGCATCCAGCACCCGATGTTCTGGTTGGTGAGGAACCAAACGCCTTCGGGCACTTCCTGCCATGTCTGCCACTCTGTTTCGGTGGGTGCAGGGACAACCGGCGAGGAGGTGGGGTTGTTCCACCTGAGACCTTCGCGGTCGGCGTGGACGCCGGAATGTCTAGCGGGGAGTACGCACAGACGCACCGCGCACAGTTCCGCTTTCGTCTCCTCCTCGGCGGGTTCGGTTGCCGGGAACAGGGCGCGGACACGGGCCTGCACTTCCTCGACATGCTCGGCGGACCACCACGGGTCCATCTGCGACAACTTCCGCACGTCTTCCACCTGTTCGGCGGTGAGTGCCATACCGCCAGCAGGGATGAGACGGCCGGTTTCGTAGCCGAGGGTGAAGGCTTTTGCGAAGATGTCGCCAGCGGCAGTACCGAGGTCTTTGTCGGTCATGGTGTGGGCTCGATTCGGATTTCGATGCGAGGGTTTTCGCGGTCGAGGTCGATGGTGTTTCCGCCGTCGATCACATGTTTTTGGGCGTCGTCGGGGATGACGTGTTGGCGGAGGGCGTCGATGGCGTCTTTGCGGAATGCGCTGAGGCCGTCTGCGTCTCGGATGCGGGCGTCGGGTGCGTATTGGGTGATGCTGATGGTTACTTGTTCGCACATTGGGATCGGGTTGGTTTGTAGTGCTTGTCGGATCTGCCAGTGGATGCGGGTGCGGGCCTTGGACTTTTTTGTCCAGTGGGCGTTGCGCCATTCGTTCATGGTGAGGGGCGGTCGGCCGGGGTGGTGAGTGTCGATGATGGTGAGGGTGTGGGTCATGTGAGGCCTCGGCGGGTGCGGTCGTCGTTGATTCGCCATGTGGCGCATGGGTGGCAGCGGCATCCGTAGCTGGTGTATCCGGTGGGTGTGCCGTGTGGTGCGTTGGGGTGGTAGGGGCGTCCGTTGCGGGTGGTGCGTTCGAGGCGGCGTTGGAGGCGTCCGGCGAGGCGGGAGTTGGCTGCGTTGAGTGGTTGTGTTTGGAGTTGTTTGAGTCGGGCTTGGTATTGGGGTGTGTCGTGGCAGACGGCGCAGAGGTTGCCGTGTCCGTCGAGGACTTTGCCCATGCCTCGGTTGTGGAGGGCGCGGTGTTGGCCGCAGTTGGCGCAGTTTGTGGTGGTGGGTTTTGGTGGGGTGGTTGGTTTGCGCCGGTTTTGTACTTTTGCGATGGGGCGTCGGGTGCGGCGTTCGCGTTTGCGGTCTTCGGCTAGGAGTTGTTGGACGGTGGGTGAGAGTTCGATTGGTGCTTGAACTTTCGGGATCATCAACCGGTCGGCTTCGCGCATTTCGCGTCGGCAGGGCCCGCATTGTCCGCATAGGCCTGTGGGGCAGGATTGGGTGGAGAGGCTGGTTGCGATCATTTCCCTGTGGCTTCCTCGTAGGCTCGGTCCCATGCGTCGTTGTCTTCCCAGCGGTCGAGGGTGACGGGGTCGTCTAGTCCGTCGTCGTTGTCGAAGTGCGCCATCACTCCCCCTCGACTGCCGTGCGGAGCAACCTGGCTGCGCGCTGGTAGATGCCCATCTCGTTTTGCCATGAGATGAGGCTCTGTCCGTCGTCGGCCTCTGCCGCGAAGACCGCACCGTTCGAGGCGTTCTGGATGTGCCAGTCGAAGTCTTTGAGGACTGGTGCTATCCGCCCGCTCAGGTGGTTGTGGGCGGCGTTGGCGAGGTCGATCCAGATCGTCTGCTGCAACACATCCAACTCTTCGAACGGGCCGAGCATTGCGCGATCCTCTGCGGTGTGCTGGGGGTTTCCGTTCTCGTACAGTGCTTTTGCGAGGGCTTCGATGCGGTTTTCGCTCACATTGCACCGCCCATGTCTGCAAGGAAATTGAGAGCGGCCTCTGATGTTTCGCCGACGAACATCGGCTGCGCGAGTGGGCAGGCCGGCCCTCGGTCGTGGTACTTGGACTTAGCTTCGACGGAGGAGATGGTGTTCGGCGCCTTCTTGGCCTTCCACTCCTCGTTCTTCCATTTCCATTCGCGGTGCGGCACTTCCCGTTCGTATTTGCGGGTCGCGGAGTTGTAGGTCGAGGGTTCGTGGTGGCAGAACCATCCGACGTGGACGAGTCCGTCTGGGACGAAGTTGTCGGTGCTCACATTGCACCGCCAACGTTGGGCATGTTCGCGGTCATCAGGTGCTGCTCGAGGTCAGCGCGGGCCTTAGCCAACTGCTTCCGCGCCTGCTGTGCTGCGTCGACGAGGGCTTCAACTTCTTTCGCCTGCCACGTGTTGATGATTTCGGTTGCAAGGTCTGACGCCCAGTCGTCACCGAGAGACTCAAAGATGTTGGTGGGCAGACGCTTCTCGATGATGTCGACGAGGCGATCGTGTGGGGTGCTCATGCTTTTACCTCCGGAGTGAACAGGACGATGCTTGGCGATACTGCCCACGATGCGAAGGTGTACGGACGAGGATCGCCCACCATCAGCACATAACGGAACCCGGAACCGTCACGGGCGGATGCGATGACGCCGACCATGCCGTGTTCGTCCCGCAGTATCGTGCCGTCAGATTCGGCTGTGAGTTCGGCCGCGCTGTCCACTGTGCGAGGCTTGTGCTGGTAGTCGGCGAGGACCGCGTCGGCGACGGCAAGGAGGTCGTAACGGCCGTCGAGGACGGCGTCGCTCAAGTCGCTGATGTCGGTGTAGCCGAACTGGTCTTCGCCACGCAGGGCGACGGCGATGGTATCGGCCAATTCTTCTCGTGTGCTCATGCTGTGTATCCGATCGCCCAGAGGTAGATGATTCCGCCGCCGGTTGCTCCGAATGCGGCGAGCGCGATGTGCGCTTTCAGGTTGATGTAGAAGTCGCGGCGCCTGGCGAGCTTCTCGGCTCTGCCGGTGTAGTCGTCCATGAGGCCGAGGGATTCGAGCGTGTCGCAATGCTGCGCAAGAGTTTTCACAGTCGGCCCCCATTGGTGTCGAGCTGCGTCATGCAGTCCTCACACACGAAGTAATCCCCAAACCCGGGATCCGTGTGAGCGCTGAGGTTGATGGAAGTGCAGTTGCCGCACACCGGAGCATTCACAGTGGCGGGCTTACGTGAAGCGATGAGTTCAAGCGCGGGAACACCTGTGCGGTGCCGGCCACGCGAACGAAAAGCAAGAACAGTCATGACATTCCTTCCGATTTTTGACCTCGGTGCAACGAGGTGGTTTGAACCTATCGCGTTGGTTGGTTTCACGCAACCGTGTTGGATGATTTCATTCCTTGCGGTTGATTGATTCCAACCATTCGATAGTGATGCATTTTCCCGACGGCTGAATGCGACGCCAGTGGGCGAACGGGCCTCACCCGGCACATCCACACCAACCGCGATACCAAATCGCTCAGAAACGATTTCAGGGCCGGTTTTCATTTCGCGTACTTCAGGTTCGGTTCAGCTTCGATCTTCAACCTCGGCAGGCACGGCATCTTCCGCTCCACCCCCGAAATCTTGTTCGTGCACGCCTGGTACTCGTCAGCCCCACACGACGGGCACACATGCTCGATCGCGTTGTTCACCGCATACGCGCCAGGAACAGGCTTCCCGTCCGCCCCACCGATCGGCAAACCACCCAACTGCGCATCACCCCGAACCAAACCGTGCTTCACGTCGTGCTGCAACTGCCGCAACTCACGATCAGCAGCAGGCTCGCGCTGCGCACGGTCGATCCGAATCTCGCGGGCAATCCGAATCACATCCGCCGGCATGACCATCCGTGAAGGTTCGTTGCGGTAGTGCACGGTCACGGCGTTGAGGGCGTCCGGGAGGTCGAGGTTGTACGGCGCGAGCGCTTCCGCCCATGCCCCACCTCGACCGATGTCGGCTTCGCTGAACCTGTTGTCGAACAGGGCGGCGCGTCCGATGATCAGCCCGGTGTCGGAGAGCTGTTGCGGTGTCGCTTCGATTGTCATGCGGTAAGCCCTTTCTGGGTTGCGTTGTTGAGTGCGTCGGCTTGCCGTTGCGCGAGTTGGTTGCCCATGTCGGCCCAACCCATCGCTTTCTTGGTGGCTTTCCCGATTCCGCCGTCAGATGGTGACGCCGGCCGGTTGGCGGCTTTGTGGACGAAGCCGGGGATCATCGACGGCGCTGTCATCGGTGATGCCGCCCAGTCCGCGATCCCGGTTTCGATCTGCTCCCGACTCACCCCGGACTTGAGGCATCCGTCGACGGCTTGGGCGATCTTCGAAACGACATCGCCGGGGACTGGCGACGGGCACGAATCGGAGTACGCCTTGGCGATGATGTGCGCCTGCGCGGAGTGCGCTGTCCCGTTGAGGTGATCCGCGATTTCTCGTCCCCCGCGTTTTCGCGTTCGATTCGCAAGTGAGGTTGACAGATCAACTTGGGGACGAGGTGAAGTTGAAAGTTGATCGGTGAAAGGTGCTTCCTGTTCCCTACTTAAGTAACCACCTACACCTCCGGTCGCGGGTATCCCCTCGCTAGGGGTAGAGCTATCCCTTCCGCTATGGGATAGCGCATCCCTTCCCCCAACCCCCTCCACCAGCGCCGATGCTTCCTTTTCGAGCGTCCCCCGCCGGCCATGCTCCGGGATACGTAAAAGCTCGTCATGAAGCGCCCATTTGATGTGATCCGACGACACATCATCCGCGTGTCGGAGGGCAGTGGTAAGCATGTTCGGCTGTTTCCACAGTCCGTCGTTACGGATGAACGACCGAATCAGCACCTCCTCGGTGTCCCAATCCACGACCAGAAACCCGCGTTCGTGAAGAAATTCGAGCGCCTTTTCCACGATCTCGATCGTCGCGTCGGATGCGAGTTTCGCCCACCTCCGAGAAGTCAACGGAAGCACACCCGCGTAGTTCATCGACGGCTGCGAAAGCAACAGTTGATACATCCACTGTGCGTCTCGGGTGAGAGATTTCCAGTCCGTGTCAGCCCATATTCGTTTCAAGATTTGGGCGTATTGACGCCCGCCATCCGCTGCCATTTATGCCGCCTGGGATTGTCTGTCGTGTGCGATGGTGACCTGCGAATGCGGCACTCGTACGAAGTGGCAGACGCCGGCCGGGTGGTGATTGTTGTCGAGGCAGATGGTTACTGTGGAGCCGTTGACGGCAACTGCGGAGACCTGCATCCCTGGGGCGTAGTAGCCCCAGGGCGTGCAGATGGTGGCCCGCAACATGGCGGGCCGGTTCACTGATTCACCGATTCGCGGGCTGCTTCGCTGTTGCGGATCTCTTCACGGATCGACTCGAAGTAGGCGTCTACGTCGTCTTGGAACCAGCGAAGCGGGCTGCTCTTTCCTGACCCGTTTTTGAATCCCTTCCGATACAGGCGATGAGTTTTGCGGTTGTTGAGGATGGTCTGCGGACTGCAGTCCATCAGTGCAGAGAGTTCGTGGATTCCGATGGTTGTGGTGCTCATGCCGTGCCTTTCCATGTGCGGTTGGGGTTGTTGTGGCGGGTTTGGCGGGTGGGTGAGCACCAGCCGACGTGGTGGATGTGTCCTCGGCGGGCGTGTTGGCCGATGAGTGCGGGGAGGACGTTGTAGTGGTCTGTCATCCAGTCGCGGGTTTCGGGTGGGACTGCGTCGCGGACGTGGTCGGCGGAGAACTCACGGCCGGATCGGATGAGTTCTGTGAGTGCGGTTTCGATGCGGTTGGGGTGGTCGTGGTGTCCGACTGTTGCGGCTGCGAGGGCTGCGTCTTGCCCGTCCAACCTGAGCTGCTCACCAGTCGTCATGCGTGTACTCCTTCGGGTCAATGGGGTGGGCTTTCGTTGGCACACAGTTCGGTTCATCCACGCGTCCGCACTTTTTGCAGTCGCCCCAAATCCGGGAGTAGAAGCCGTAATACGAATTGATCGGGTCGTACACGTCTTCGCCACCAATAGAGGATTCCGCTAGGAACCGTCCACACTTTGGGCACAGCCATCGAGTCTCATACCAGCAGTCGATTTCGATCGCACCAGTTGTCATGCTGCGTCCTTGGGGGTTTCGGTGGGGAGGTTCGCGTCCGGATGCGACCAACGGTTGTACGGGCCACCACGGTCCTCACGCTGCCCACACCAGGCTTCGTGCTGATTCCAACCCGGCACCGGACCGGAACAGGTGCAGGTGTCCTGGTGGTAGAGGCTCATGACGCTGCCTGCTCTTCCACGGTCTCCGCGTCCACAGGCTCCGAATTCAACGGCAACTGCTCAGCCTCAGGCAGCGAGGCGCCATCCGACTCAGGCTCCGACATCCCCTGAATGCGCCCCATGATCAACGCCTGAATGTCGTCCTTCTCCTGCGCTGGCAACGTCGCAGTCTGCTTCCACAGCTCCCGCAACACATCCTTCGACTCAGCGGCCTCAATCGCAGCAAGCAAAGAATCAACGTCCACCGACACGACTTCGGTGTCTTCCGGCTCCCCCAACGCCTCGGCGATCGAACGTGGCCGCGACGACACAACCTGCGGGCGCTGCTGCTGCCGCGCCGCAACAGGCGCACCATCCTCATCGATCGTGCCGCCCAACTCCTCAGCCGTGTAGATCACGCCATACAAGGCATCAGAAGCCCACATCCGTGCAGCCTCAGTGATCGCCCGAGACCGCAACATCGCCGCCGGGTAATTCGTCCACGGACCCTTGCTCGCCCACTTACCGGCCTTCCGGGCCTTCGCCTCATCCCAGCGAACAGGCTTCGGCACATAGTCCGGGTCATCGGCGCGGATGATCGTCGCCTCCGCGTAGGTGTCGTCACCTTCGACGCGCAGCTTGTGACCCGCCTTCCGGACGAGCGACGCGATCAAATCGGCTGACGCAGTGGGCTTGCCATCGATCACGTGAATGCTTGTCAAAGCATTGATGCGCGGGATCCCCAAGGCATCTGCGTATTCGCACGCGAACATCAAGTTGGCAGGGTTGCCGCGGTACTGGCGGGGAAGCATGTCCCCCGTCGACATCGCCTTCGACCACTCCATCATCTCGGCGAGAGTATTTTCGTTGCGTACTGCGATCTCGGTCATGCGACTGCCTTTCGAGGATTCAAAATTTCGGGAGCCTTCTCCGCAAGGCCAGACGTGGCGCGAATAGACGGCGCACCCTTGCTATTCACACGCGACGCGATCGTGTGACCGTTGAACGTCGCCTTCTTCGACGAACCCAGGAACTCCAACAACACCGACCCGGTCCGCTTCTTCTCCAGCGCCACAGCAGCTTCCGCCGCAAACGCCTCCAAATACGGCACCGCGATCTCCGCCGGAACATCCACACCCGGATCATCATCAATCGACGTATTCGCATACCGAACCGACAACCGATCACAATCACGCGAATGATCCGCCGCCGGCTGGATACCTGCCTGCAACTGCTGATCGAACGCCAACACACGTTCCCGCAAGACCGCAGCATCGCGGGCGTCGTAGTCGATGACGAACACCTTCGGGCGGCGATGGAACAGTTCGAACGGACCGCACGCCGCGAGATGCGTTCGGCGAGCACCGATCACATCCATCTGCCACATCGCCTGCACCAGATAGTGCATCGGGACCTGATCACCCCACTGGTGGATGTCGTCAGCAGTCTTGATCTCCAACAACTCGATCTCGACAACCTCAACGCCGTCGACAACAGTGCTGATCGTGACGATGCCGTCAGGGTCCGCTGTCTGCCAATCCCGAATCGAGTGCTGCCACGTCGAGGTCTCCTCCACTGACCAATCCGGGTGCATGTCCTGAAACCATCCGCGGATCAGCGGTTCGAACTCATGCCCGCGGCCCTGCACATCGGTTTGCGGCTGCGGCGGAACGATCCCGGCGATGCCGTCGTAGATGCTGCGAGGGGTGTCCCACTTCGACAAACCCACGATCGCCGCGACCTTCGACGCCGAGTACTTCGTCCACCACTCCGCCGTGCCAGGCGCGAGAGGTTCGGGAAGCTGGAAGCCAGTCAGAGTGGTCATGATTCAACCTCTACTGCGGACGCAACGATCAACTCATCGAGTTCGTACAGATCAATTCGGATATTGCGACCCACTCGATATGCTGGCAGTTTCCCATCGCGAATCCAGCGCTCGATGGTCTTCTCGGTGTAGCCGCCAGCATGCTTCGCGGCTTCCTTCTTCGTTTCCCAAGCGCGCAACTTCGGCGTGGTCATAGGATCACCGACACAGGCAGTGAGTCGATGAACAAGTCAGTCGCAGCGTCGAGCGCCTCAACCGTGCAGCCTTCGTGCACTACGCCGACAGTCCCCTCCACCCGCAGATGCGGGTAATGGAAGTCGAACACGTCATCAAATCTGTCCACTGCTTCCTGCAACTCCGGAGTGATATCCTTTAGGTGCATTCGCTTTTCCTTCCGATTGGTGGATGCCTCGCCGGTCCCGGTGCAACGGGGCCGGCTTTTTTCTGCGCTCATGCCGCCACCTTGGTCCTGCGGCTGACCGGCTTCGCGCTCGTAAACAAGTCGTGGAACTCCATTCCCCACGCTTCGAGCACGTTGTCTACGAAGTCGGGTCCGGCTTTCGCTTCCTGGTTCAGAACACGCCACGCGGTGGTCTTGTTCATGCCGATCTGACGGGCAAGAGCGGCGGAATCTGGGATGCCCCGCTTCTTCATTTCGCGCTGGAAGCGGCCCTTTTTGATTGCAAAGCCTCGCGTCATTTTGTCTCCGATTGGATGGCTTCAACCGCGTTGGTTGAATGCACTCACCATACATCCACGGTTGCTTCGACGCAACCAGTTGGCACTCTGCAACTTTTGCGAATTTTGACAGGCTGGGTGCGATCAGTAAAAGCAGCCCCTACCTGCGGTATTACACGGTAGTAATTCGTATAGGGGGCAGGTTGCGTTGAAGCAACCGATTTCGTTGGAAACAACCACCATCTACGCTGCGAACATGTCCAAATGGAGCGACTTCCTTCGTAGCAATCTCAACCGAAAAGGCTGGGATCAAGCGCGGCTCGCAGACGAAGCTGGCTATCACAAATCCAATGTCACAGGATGGCTCAGCGGAAAGACAGGCAGCCCAAGTATCGACACAGTCAAAAAGACTGCTGTCGCATTCGGAGTGCCAATAGCCGAAGCCTTGATCGCCGCCGAATACATCGCAGAATCAGACCTCAATGTTGAACGACTCGCACCCGACCCAGACCTACTCACTGACGAACAAATCCTCGACCAACTCCAAAAACGAATGGGAGTCAGGCCCACAGGATTGACACCCCAGAATCAACCGACAGAAGTTGACGATGCCCAAGACCGATACGAACTCGCCCGCATGGAAGGCGAAACCGAACACAACTACCGACTCCGCACCGAACTCCAACCCGAGGATGAATCCCAAGGCGAAGCACCTGATGGCGGCGCATAGTCCACTCTTTGTCGGTGGTTTACCTCACACTCCACAACCATGACGCGCTTCAACCCGTGGCACTACCTCAGAGCCCACCACCCACACCTCAAAGTCGACTTCGTGGACCTCGGACGAATCGGATGCGTCGGCCGATGGACCCACAACGGAATCCAACTCGACCGCACCTGCAACCAACGAGAACGCCGCGTAGGGCTCACACATGAGCTGTGCCACGTCGAATCCGGCCCGATGCCACTCGACGCACGAACCGCCATCTTCGAAGAACGCGCCATCGAACTCCGAACCGCCCAACTCCTCATCACCGTTGAACAACTCGCACCCGCACTCATCGAGAACGACCAACGCATCGACGACAACACCGCCGAAGCATTGTGGGTCACCCTGCCCGTATTGAAGACACGACTCGAACGCCTGACGCCCGAAGAACACGCATACATCCAACAACGCATCGCATCCACCAACTGAAAGGCACCACACAATGAGCACTCCCCCGGCTGGCTGGCATCCCGACCCCGAAGACAATAAGCAGATCCGCTACTGGGACGGTCAACAATGGACCAGCGCGACACAACCCATGCCCGCCGCGCAGACCCCGACGCCGGAAACGCCCGAGCAGAAGAAGGATCGAAAGCGTCAGCTCATCGCCATTGGCATCATCGTCGCAGCCGTCGCAAGCATCGCCATCTTCAAGAGCATCGACTTCAGCAGCGACGACACTGAAACCGCAGCAGCCGAAACAACCACGACGCAGGCAGCTCGCACAACCACAACGGCCCGAACGACAACCGCTGGTGCTGCGACGACCCCGCTAACGACATCCGCAGTGCCAACTTCGACCACTCTGCCTGTCGCTGCGCAAACCTCGAAGCCGCTGCCAGCCGCATGCAAGACGCCGGCGCAGTCGGTAATTGACCAGATCGATGCGTCCTTCATCGAAGCTGACAGGCACCTTGAAGATGTGTTCATGGTCTACGGCCGCAAAGATGTCGCCTACATCGGCGCGAACATCATGGACTCGGCAGGCACCCGAGTGTCGAGCGCTGACATATGGGCGCAAAGCGATGGAATGCTCTTCTCGCTATCGAGTGACGCACGCAGGCGCACGGCTCTACCTGACGGACGAAAACTGCTCGACATCAGCGCAGGCGACGAGTTCGGATCTGCTGTATCCGACTGCATCATGGTCAGCGTCATCAACCGAAACGTCACTGGCGGAAACTGATGCCTCGGCCCCGACTACCTGTCGGTGAACACGGAAAGATCAGCCGCCGGCAACTCGACGACGGACGCTGGGTCGCATCCTGCTGGGTACGCGATGAAGACGGCAAACGCCGCCACGTCACCAAAACCACCCCACCCAACACCCGAGACCGAACCGGCGCCGTCGCCGAACGCACCCTCACCGACAGCCTCAAAAACCGACACATCGACCACAACAGCCGACTCAACTCCACCAGCACCATCCACCAACTCTGGACCGAATTCTGGAAACAACTCCTCACCCAAGGCCGATCCCACAACACCCTCCGCGACTACGACCGCCAATCCAAAGCGATCCTCACCCGATTCGGTGACCTCCACATCCGCGAAGTCACCACCCAAGCCCTCGACACCTTCATCCAAGACGTAGCCAACCAACGAGGCGTCCCCACAGCACGGAAAAACCGCACCATCCTGCTCGGCATGTTCAAGATCGCGGTCCGTTTCAAAGCCATCGACATCAACCCGATCCGAGAACTGTCCTCGATCGAAGGGAAACGGAAGAAACAAGCACAGTCCCTCGACGCGGAATCGTTGGCACAGCTCCTGCGAGATCTCCGGACCTCGAAGGTGCCATGCCCCGTCGTGCTGTCGCAATACCAGATCGACCGCGGGCAGAAGACCACGGACACTCATATCCCGACCGTCGCCGAATTCTGCGCATCCAACGACATGGCAGACATCATCACCCTGTTCGCGGCCACCGGCTGCCGCATCAGCGAGCTCCTCGCAATCCGTACCAACGAGGACATCGACCTCACCGCCAAGACCGCATCGGTGACCGGGCAGATTGTCCGCATCCGTGGCCAGGGTTTGGTGCGGCAGGATCTCACCAAGTCCGAGGCCGGTGACGGACGTGTGCTGCCGCTCCCGCAATTCGCCGTCGACATGCTCAAACGGCGACGGCAAGACTCGACCTATGTATTCGAGTCGCGGGCCGGCACGATCCTGGACCCGGAGACGGTGCAGCGGCGGTGGCGTCAGATCCGCACAGCGCTCGGTTTGGAGTGGGTGACCACTCACACTTTCCGGAAGTCGGTGGCGACGATCCTCGACGACGAGGGACTGTCCGCGAGGCAGGCAGCGGACCAACTCGGGCACGCGCAGGTGTCGATGACGCAGGATGTCTACTACGGTCGAGGCCGGGTGCACACTGCCGCGGCGGAGGCACTCGACGGCGCGATCTCCCGGAAGTCGTGAAATCCAAAGTGTGGAGTAACGGTGGACCGACAAAAAGAAGGCCAGGTCCGAGAGTGTCGAAACACTGCCTGACCTGGCCTTGTGGAGCTGCCGGGAATTGAACCCGGGTCCTACGTTGAATCGCTAGGGCTTCTCTATTCTGTGATCGAATATGCGTTCGATTGCTACTGTTTTCGTGGTCTGGCCTGCGCGAAACCGACAGTCGGACTACTGGTTTCACCCTACCGCTACGTTGGAATACCGTGCGCTTAACAGTTTAAGAATCCAATGTGTGGAGTTAATCGCGATTCTTACCCAACACTTTCCCTCGCACATCTGTTCGATACCTGGTAGCGTCGGCACTGTTGGCAGGAGACGGAAGGGAAGCCGTCAAAGATCGCCGCACCACAACTGAATAGTTCGATGCCCACCTGACTCATTCGGCAGCACAGGTGGGCATCGAACTATCCGCCTGAAACGACAAAAGACGCCCCACCCTCGCAATGAGGATGGGGCGTCAGTCGTTTGCTACTCCGCAGATCCCGCGGGTGTTTCCGGTTGCTTCATGATGATCAACTCTGCGTCCGGTGCATCTTTCCATCGGTACGCCCAGCGTCCGTCAGCGAGTTTCACGGTGCCGGGTTGGCCGGTGTCGGGGTCAGGTTCGAAAGCCATACCCTGATTGTCTCAGCCCGGTCAGGTGATGCGGACGTAGGTGTTCACACCAGCCGCGACCGTGCCACCGGAGGCGCCGCCCGGAGTAACCCAGATCGTGAACTGATCGGTCCCGACAACATCGACTGTCCTTGTGGGGATGGTCAGCGTTGCCGTCGATGTCGAAGATGTCGATACCGTGACCGAGCCACCGGGCACAAGTGTGCCGTTCTTGCGGAGCTCAGCGGTGATCGACGCCATGAAGTTCGTCGCAGAGATGGAGACTTGCGCTGTGACCGTCGCGCCAGTCTTCGCGCCATTCGGCAGTAGCGCACTACCCGACAGCGTCGATCCAGACTCGGCCACCATGCCAGTCACCTGGAATGTCGACGACCCCGACCAGTTCTGCGCCGACGCATTCTTCGTCATACCCGACGGCTGGAACGAAGTGATGGTTCCCTGAGAGGTTATGTCCAAGACCGACTGTGACGTGACCGCCGCAACCGGTGTCTGGATTGCCGAAGGGTTGTAGTCGAGAACCGACGCACCAACAGCAGGAACGCCCGGGAACACCGTGACCTCGGACAGAAGATCAAGAGTCGACGTACTCGAAACGGCACCCACCGGAGACTGTGTCGATGTCGGAACGAAATCGAGAACAGACCCTGAGACGATCACCGCGACCGCCGACTGCTGCACCGACGACACGAAATCAAGCACCGACTCCGACGTGACAACATCGAAAATCGGTTGCGCCGCAGACGTGATATCGAGAACCGATGCAGTCAACACCGCAACAGAAGCCGAAACCGAAGGCGCCGAGACGAGATCCAGCACCGACTCCGCCACATAGAACGGCGAATTGACCGCAGTCGTAGATGCCACAAACTCCAACACCGACTCCGAACCAATGAACACAGTCGGCGGCGGCGACGGCGGAAACACGACCGAACCCACACCCTGCCCAGGAAACCGAACCGTACGACTATCCGGACCTGGAAACCGGGCTACCCCGACATCCGGGGCCGGGAACCTCACGGTTACGCCGGAAGGGTGTACGGCACGGTCACCTTGTGAGTCACCTTCGACTCACCGGCCGGACTAATCGTGATATCCGGATTGTCGATGACCTCGATCAAAGTTGATCCGCTCCAACGGCACATGTGCGTGAACGTGCCAGCCGGGACCGGGAACGTCATCTGCGACCACTGCACGACACCCAACGCTGCCGTGCCAGGGGTAGCAGTCTGGCGGGCATACGAACCGCCAGTCGCCTCATTCGCAGTACCAGCCGCACCCGGATTGGCGGTGTGGAGGGAGAAGGTAGATCCTTGTGCAGCGAAATCGGTCGCCGCCTTGTTCGCTGTGGCTACGGGGCAGGTGATTGCCATGTCAGTTAGTCCTCACTGTGATGTTGTCGCGTCGGGCCTTACCGACAAAGAACGGGTAGTCGTCAGTCGTTGAAGTGGCACTGTTCGGATACGAGATCCGCATCTCGTACTTGGTGCCATTCGGAATCAGGTCCGCCTGTTCAGCTTCGACGCGGAATGTGAGGGTGTCTCCGTCAATCGCGCCGGCCCAGGTGGTGCCGTTCGCCCACTTCACTTCCGCGACAGTGCTGGGTGAGATCATCCGATCACTCTGGATCGGGTCCGGGATCCAGTCGTATCCAGTCCGAAGATTGATGTCCTCGTAGTACGGGGTCCAGCCGAGACCAGCCATCACTCCCCCTCACTGTCAACAGGTTCCGGATCCGGCGGTATTACGATGTCGTAGCCGCCCGCGGCAAGCAGCGCGAACCAGGCAGCCTCATCGATCGTCGCGTCGTGATGCAGTGACACCGATCCAGGCAGCGGCACGTTCAGCATCGGTTCGCTATCCATCCGCTTCGGTGAAATCACCACACGAGGACTCGCCCCGCCATAAGCCGGCTCCATGTAAACCATCACGTGCTCGAAGCCACGGAGTGGCGGATCGAGCTGATAGTGATTCGCTGGTCCCGCGTAAGTGATGTTGTCGCGGGCGATGAGAGTTGCTGTCGACATAGCTCATTCCTCCAAGATGTATTCGATGATGGTCAACAGGCCGTCAGCTCCCCTGCCGCCAGCGAAGTTCGGGTCCTTGCCGCCGCCGCCACCACCGGCAGGGAAGCCGCCGGCATTGCCAGTGGACCCACCGCCGCCCGACTGGGATGTTTGCCACAGAGCCGGATACGAAGCGCCTCCCGGCACGTAGCCCGAGGCGCCGCCGAGGAAGCCGCCAGCACCCGCCCCGCCGCCACCGCCGGCAGAGAAATCGACAGGGCCGGAAGACGCGGACTCACCCGGCTGCCCAGATTGCCCGCCGTTCCCGCCGCGGTACATGCCGAACCCGCCGAGTCCTCGGGTAGTGGTGCTAGCTCCTTGGCCGCCGCCGGCTCGAATGAAATCACCGAACCAGGTGTCGCCACCGTTGCCGCCTGATCTCTTCGACTCGTTTCCGCCAGATCCGGCGACGCCAACTTCGTAGTCCACCGAGTCGGGTAGTTCCCACTCTCCGATGGCACGTTTCGTATACGACGCGGCCCCGCCGCCACCGCCGTGTCCATTGCCGCTTCCTGCGGGCCAACTTCCGCCGCCGCCCGCGCCGCGAGCGACGATCCTGTGGATCGCGAACAATCGCGGATGCTTCACCCACACGCCGGAATTAGTGAGAACATGCACCCGCGTGATCATGCGGACTCATTCTTGGTTTCAATGACCCACAGCTTCGCTTCGCCGCCCTTACCGCCATTGCTTGAACTGGTGGCACCGCCGAAGCCGCCGCCACCCCCACCTCCAGGGAAACCGCCAGCACCGCCAGGCTCACTGGCATTTTGTGCGCCACCACCACCTGAGCCGCCGGCCGCGATGATTCGGTTCGGCGCAACACCCGACTGCCCAGGAGCGCCGCCAGTGGTCGCAACGCCGCCACCGCCAGTGCCGGCTGAATTGAAGTTGCTGCACGCTCCGCCGCCGCCACCGCCGCCACCACCAGCGAAACTGTATGGAGAAATGGAACCCGATCCATTCGTTCCGCCAGCCCCGGACTGTGGCGTCTGCGCTCCGTAACCGCCACGGCCACCAGGGATCATGCCGCTGCCGCCGTTGCCGCTGACCGCAGGAATGCTGTCACCTACCGCGGCACCGAAACCGCCCTCGAACACGACTAGCGGCTGTGGGAGGTTGGAGCCGAAGACGATGTTTCCGCCAGCGGACCCCGGGCTGTCGTTCCCGCCGCCGGGTCCGGCGAGGTATATGTCGACGCGAATCCAGTCGTAGTCGTCTCCGGTCTTCGGCAGGAACTCGGCGTACAGTCGCGTGATGCCGTCGAGATGTTTCTCGCCGCCACCGCCACCACCCGAACCTCCGCGCTGTCCAGTTGGTGCGACATTCCATTTCCCGCCAGCGCCGCCAGCGCCAGCAGCAACGCCGATCAGTTCGGCGTAGACCAGATTTCGTGGCGGCTTCCACCAGCCAGACGACTCGAATGCAACCGCTTCACCCTGCAAGATCGACTGACGCACAGCTTCTTCCGTTGCAGACAATCGGGCTTCATGGTTGCCGATAATTGGAATCTGCGCAATGTAGTCGTTGTTCACCGTGCCGGTGATCGCACCAAACAGGCTACCGAAGCCGCCGAGGAACTGATTGAACCAGTTGTTTTTGAACGTCCCCCAAATGTCTTGATCCCGAGGCTTACCGGGAGGCAACTTCTCCATCAGCAATCACCCCCACTTTCTTCTCATCCAGCTTCCGGCGATCCCGCTGCTGCTCAAGCACCAACGACCAAATCATCGGCACATACACCAACGCACCAAGCGCATAGATCGTCAACCGGATCGCCTGCCTACCTGGATAATCCGTGTCCCACCAGATCGACAACACAATCTGATTCAGCACCGCCGACAGAACAACCGACTTCACCGCGTAGATGCGGCCAACATGGTTCCTCCACCACAGCGACCGGACAAGATAAATCAGAGTGAACACGTTGACCAACACTGCAAGCGCCAGCAAGGCGACATTGGCTGCCAGCGTCATCGACTACCTCCCATTGATTCCTGAAGTAGCCGTGTCCAGCCATTCGTCTCGAACTCTTCTTGTTGCCGCTCAGCAGAAGCCATCGCCTCAGCCGCCACAATCTCCGTATTCATGCGCTCCTGCGTCGAATACGCATGCAACTCGGCAGCTTCCTTCACCTCATTGCGCGCAGCATCAAGCGCCTTCGACCACGGCCACCTCATGACTGCCCCCGATCCGAAGTAGAAGCAGCAGCATTCGCCTGCACCGACTCCAAAAGGTGAACCGCCCAATCACCATTCACACGCTGAGCGTGAACCGTGTCCGACAACGTCTGAATGATCTTCCGGTCCTCAGCCCGAGTGCCGCGCACATCCGAGATCACGTCATCTTTGAGACGCATCAACTCTTTGTGCGCTGTACCAAGCACCAGCCAACCGCGGGCCAGAGCGATACCGATAATCAGGGCAGCAAGGATCACGACGGTGACTGTGCTGATTCCCTCCCACGCGGAGGGCGTCAGGATTGTCATTACCCTTCGGCGCGATGCCGGCCGACGTACTCGTCGAGTTCCGAAGCCTGCTGCGGCGTGATCGCATTCGGCACCAACCACGCCGACACCGCAAACACACCCTGAATACTGATCGCCAACACAACCTGCGCAGTACCCGAGATCGGCAACCCGACCAACAGCACCAACACATTCGCCAGCAAACCAACAACATTCGCGATCGTCTTGCGGTTCTGCTTCACGAACGGAATGTTCTGCACATACGACTTCGCGAAACCATCCAAACCAGAATCAGCAGTCATCACTTACCTGCCTTCGGGTCCTTGAAACCATCGATACCGAGCTTCGCGCCAATCGCAGCCAACGCATCGACAAGGGTGCGGTCCCCCAACTGGTCCCAGCCGGGGTACTCGCCCGCGTCACGACCACCAGTCAGCTGCTGCCGAACGTCCTTAACATCCGAACCAATCGGTCCACAAAACCCAGCGACAAAGTCTTGTACCTGCTTCACTTCCGAGCTACCCATGGGAGCCTCCTTATTGTTGTCGAGTCGAGCCTGAATGTCTGCACGGAACTTGTTCATGTCCATTCCGCCGGGATCCCACTTGCCTTGCGCCGCACCAGCCCACTCCTTGTGGCCGATCACGTGCGAGGAAGGTTGACCGATCTTGCGGAGGATCGCGGCGCAGCACCGCACATACGCGTCGTACTGCGCGGGCGACCAGCCCTCGGTACCGTTGTTCTCTGCCTCGATGCCGATGGTGCGTTCGTTCGCGCCGTTGGTCGGCAGCCCTGGGTACGATCCGCTGCCGGCATGCCAGGCGACACCCACACCGACGACGGTGGCGACACCATCTCGGGACAGGTGGATCTGCGAGCACAAGCCCAGGCTCGGATGGTTCGCGATGTAGCCGGGGTTGTTGCCGGGTGGGTTGTTGCCGGTGTGGTGTGCGACGACACCCCAGATCGTGCCCATGTCGCCGTGGCCGCGGTCTTTCCAGCCGGGGTATTCGACGACTTTGATTCCCTCGGCGCGCAAGACATCTGCGAGCCAGACGGGATCTCCTGTCCAAGACATGTGTTTCTCCTAGGTTGAGTTGGCGACAGCGCGGAAAATGCCCGCGTACTTTTGGATGCGGGCGTACACCTTTTCCCACGCGTCCTTCACCGGCAACGGATCACCCAAAGTGACCTCATGCACCATGTGCCCATCACGGTTGTCGACGATCTTCACGTTCGACACGTGCTTCTCGATCACGACACCGTTGTCCCACAGCGTCATTACATCGCCCACCTGGAAACGGCGAGGGAACGAAACCTCGACGCCGTCAATGATTTCGGTGTCTGCACCGAACGTGAGACCGCGTCCGTCCGCGCCGCCGGGGATGACCTTGATCTTGATGGACTCC
The DNA here is from genome assembly GCF_042267145.1 of Microbacterium sp. NPDC056044. Lineage (NCBI taxonomy): Bacteria > Bacillati > Actinomycetota > Actinomycetes > Micrococcales > Microbacteriaceae > Microbacterium > Microbacterium sp. NPDC056044. The sequence goes on from NZ_JBHJWZ010000009.1 coordinate 18,950, forward strand.
GACCCCGAATTTTTCTTCAGTGCAGCGAGCCCGTTCGCCCAACCATCAAGCGAATAGGCGGCGGTGTTATCACCGAACGCTTCCGCGAACGCGTGCTCCCCCATCTCGGCTTCGAGTTCGGGATCCCAGAACTGTTGGAACGCGAAGAACACGTTGTCGAACAGGTCGCCGATGATGTTGCCCAAACCGAGACCTGGGAGGATCGCGTTCAAGATCAACTGCAACGCGAAGTTAGCGCCCCACTCGATGACCTGATTCAGGATCTCGGGTGCCTTGCCGCCGATGAGAACGCGGGTGGCGGTGACGTGCTTTTCGTTTCGCTCAATCCACGTGATCTGGTTACCGTCCGTACGCCACTGCATGTACCGGCGATCGCGTTTGGCGTGCGTGTTGAACACGTAGCCGGCGCGGGTCATCTTCCCCCACTCGGAGGGATTAGTGAGGCCGAGGATGTTGCCAGGATTGGTGAAGTTCAGGAAGTTATCCGAGGTGTAGTCGAATACCGATTGCAGCATCGAGAGCGTGTGCGTGTTGAACACATGCGGTGAAGGTGTGCCGTCTGACGGCGACCACAAGTGAATCGACAGACCCATCTCGTACGTCTCAACGGTCTGCTGAATGAGCTCATCCAACTGCGTCGCTCGTGCAGCGAGCACACACATCTCGTCAGGAACCTCGCGAGCAATATCGAGGAGGTCATCCAACGTGTCGATGTCGTCGAGGTCCGGCAGTTCAGGCGAGGTCTTACGGATCGGGAGTGCCCCGTACACCGGGCGACGCAGCCGCGTGAATACCTTCGCGACAAACTTCTTGAACACCTGATCGGGCGGACCCCAGTCGATGTCCTGCTTACCTGTCAGGTTGATCTGGATCTCAGGCGGCAGAGTGTTGTTCACCCACGCCAACGCGCACACGAGCCAAAACAGATTGGACACGCATGTCAGTTGGATGGTGTAGCGGCCGGGTGGCCCTGCGACCGCCGCCGTCAACACCCTGCCATCCCATGGGAGACCGTTCACGGAGGTCCGAACGTGGATGACCTTGCGACGAGGATGCGACAGATATGCGGCCGCCGGGTGGTCCGACATGATGTTGATCGTCGCGAACGTCGGGATATTCCAGTCGTACTCGAATGTGGTGCCTGGCATGTACGAGCCGAGTGGCCGCCATTGCAGTGCATCCGGCGATCCGAATTCGATGTCGAATCCCAGCTCGTCTGTCGTGTTGGGTCGTGCATATCCGGGCATGAACACCGACATTTAGATGCCCTCCCAGAATAGTTGCGGCACTGTCACCTCCACGGATGTCGCCGCGGTAGTGCCAGTGCCTTGGATGGTGATGGGCACGGTTCGGATTCCGGCCGGGATTTTCTTGTACCAACGGCGGTTGATGAACGATTTGTCGTTGCCGTTGATGTCGGTTATCTCGAACCAGTCCGGATCGGTTTCGATCGTCCATTTGTCGCCGGCTGCGATGGTCGGTAGCGGGACGAGTTCGCCTTGCCAGCCGATCTTTGGCAGCGTGATGGGGCCGGTGATGACAATGTGCGGCCACACTGCCTCATCCGACTCGGTGTCGATTGCCGCGGTGGAGAATTGTGCGGGCGTGAATTTCTTCACGACCGGGTCTCTCCGCCACCATGTTTCGTCCGACCTTAGGGAGACCGGGTCTTCGAGCATTAACCCGATGTCCTTGAGCATCGTCAGATTCAGCGGGCCGAGTTTGCTTGCCAACCGGACAGCTTGGAACTTGTCTCTGCCTGCGTCGGTGATGCAGTGGAAGGTTCCGATTTCCTTGCCTCGGCCGAGGGAGTGGCGCCACAGTTTCGCCAGCGCCACTCCATCTGCTTTCGGTACGGGCCCGATCTTCGCGACGAGTCCGATGAGGTTTGGTTGATCGTTTCGGGCGACCCAATGCACGCCTGCCTGCCCGACGTTCTGTTGATCGTCGTGCGTGAACTCCGCGCCTTCAATTCCTGTCGGGTCGGTCCGAAGTGAGACGGGACAGGCCGGGTCATTGAAGTCCCAGACTGTCCCGTCCCAGCATTCGAAGACATAGCGTCGGCTCATAGCCTGCCCTTCATGATTGCGATGTCCGCCATGCCGGTTTCGGGATTGACATCAACCTTGACGTTGATGGGTTCCTTGTTCTTGACGGCTTCCAAGATGCCTTCGAGCAGAGGAGCGATCTCATCCGTGAACTGCCCGAACCCCTTCTCCAACTGGGAAGAAGAGTTCGCGCCAGTGTCGAATTGGCCGGTGAACTTCCCGTCCGCATCGAAGCCACTGGCGAGCGCGAACGCCGCACCAACACCGAACGCCGCAGCGTTATACGCAGCAGCACGACGACCATTCGCCGTCGTCGGCACCTTCAACCCCGGCTTCTCCCCCACATAGCCACCGAAGCCTGTGAGTCCACCGTCAGCCATCGGCACCAACTCGTACCCGAACCTGCGTGCAGTCTCACGGGTGATGGCGACGGAACGGTTCCGCTTCGAGGGGGCGTGCGGAATGTAGGACTCTCCGCCTGTTCCCTTCTCCGCGAACCGAATCAAATCCGCACCATCGCTGTAGAGGCCGGCTTGGTCGGGGAGGTTCATGCCACCGTTCTCGAACACCTTGAACCCGCCAGACCAGATCAGGTTCGGATCCTTCCCGGCAGCATCCGACGTACCACCAGCCGGAGCTGTCGACGGAGCCGACTCGGGCGCCGAATACGACGACGATGTACCGGGCCAGTTGGTGACAAACACCCGCTGCCCATCCGTCGCCAACGCAGCACCCGAATCCGTCGTAGCCACAGCCATCTGACCGTTTCCACGAGCATTCGACGCAGCAATAATCTGCTCCGCCTCAGCAGCCTCGTCGGCATAGTTCGAACCGTCAGCAGTACCCGAACGCTGCACAGCCTGAGCCATCTGAGCCTCAGTCATGTTCGCCGAATCCAACTTCGCCAACTCGTCGTAGAACATGCCCGCAGCCTTGGACGGATCCATACGCTCTTCCGCGGTTCCCCACGAATCACGCTGCTGCAAAATGCCCTTGTTGTCGCCGTCCATCCCGTAGTCGAGGTTCTGCAACCTCGTCTCTTCGAGCGACGCCATGACCGCAGCCTTGATCTGCTTGTCCGACATCCCCCGCTTCTTACCTTCGGAGATGATCGTGTCAGCGATCTTCTCTTTCTCGGTGCGGGTGTCTGGAGGCAAACCGTAGTTTTGTCCGAGGTCACCGATCGTCGGGAAGTAAGCGTGATCGGTGAAACTCGGGTCGTCGGCGCCGGTTTTGCCGCCGATGACAACGCCCTCCGAGCCGTTCGACTCGAAGTTCGTGCCATCCGGGTAGGTCATAGCCATGTGACCGTTCGCTCCACCGCCCTTGTCCCACCAACCGACGCGCATCGTTCCCGGACCGCCTCGGCCGAGTGTTGCGCCCTTCGCCTGCAACCACTCCGCCGCCGTGACCGTCGACATCCGAGAGTCGTACGCCCCCAACCCGAGTGCAGTGTTGACCGCCCCGGACACCGCGCCCGAGCAGTCCAACGCCTTCGATGAGAACCCACCCATCTGATACGTCGCAGGGTCGACACTCCGCGCCCACGACATCGACGCATCCAACCCGGCCTTGTCGACGACACCACCATCAGCCATGCGAATGGTTTCAGGCTTGATGAGTCCGAATCCGAAGCGGCGAGCCACGTCCTGCAAGATCGCCTCCGAGCGTTTCCGCTTCGACGGCGCCCCCGGGATATAGGCCTCCCACTGCGTTTCACCTTCGGCATACTGCACCGGACCAAGCGGCGACCGCGTATAGATACCCTGCCCCGACCCTTGCTGGATGTGCGCGGTATCGATCATCCCGTCCGCACGCGTACGCACACTGCCGTCAGCCTGCCGAAGCACAGGAGCAACCGGCCCCTGTTGGCCCGACGCATTGAAATCGCGCTGAGCCTGCGCCGTGCGCTGCGTATCAACCAACACCACAAGGTTGCGAGGCTGATTGATCCACGCACGAAGCGCGGCCTCCGTCTCGTCAGTCGGGGCGGTTACCTTCACAGTCCCATCAGGCAGATGCTCGACTGTGAACCCCAGATGGGTGAGGTTGTCCTCGGCCTCTTTCGTCAACGCTTCCGTGTGGACCGTCTTCGAATCCGGAACACCGATGACTTTGTCCTTCAACACGTCCAACTCGTACTTGGCTTCTGGCATCCCAGGCTGACGGATCGTGGTGTCCACAAACTCGGGCGTCAACCCAAGCGTCGCAAGGTACGCAACCGCAGCCTCATTGGACATGCCCGTCGCCATGACCTGCCCGAGAAGGGCGTCATAGTTTTCGTTGTACTGCCCGGTCAAAGCCTCGACAGTGTTACCCGCTTCCATACCCGTCTTGATCTGGGTTTGAAGCTTCTCAGCCATGCCCTTCAGCCCGTTTTCCATCTGGACCTGGGCCTCGTTGTTGCGATCGATCGAACCAGTCCAGTTCTCAATCTTGATCGCAGCACCATCAGCGCCAACACCGATCTCAGCGATCGCCTTGTTCACCTTCGCCGACTCATCGTTGAACGCCGCCGACAACTTCATGTCCCCGGCGAATTCGTTGAAACGGTTCTGAGCAGCATCGACAGCAGGCACCAACGTGTTATCCACAAAATCCGCGCCCTGATTCAGGCCATTCTTGATGCCCTCACCAGTCTTCTCGGCAGCGTCAGCCATCCCATTCAACTTGTCCGACAGTCCACCAACACCCGCATCGAAACCAGGAATGACCAGGCTGATCACCGACGACAAGGTGTCGAGGCCGCCGACCATGTCAGCGAGCGATCGCAAGATACTGACCGACATATCCGCGCCGGCACCCGCGAACTCAGCGAGCCCACGCATACCGTCAGCGACGAACCCGAGCACAGCCTTCGCGCCCTCGAACGCACCATTACCGACATCGATGAAGAACTGGATCACGCCAGCGCGGTTGTTTGAGATGTTGTCGGCGAAGTCCTTGATGTACGGGCCGAATGCCTGCGCGAGAGCAGCTTTCATCCCATCCGACGCCACGCTGATGGAGTTCATTGCGCCCTGCACTGATGTGCCGGCGTTGTCGCCCATCACGTTGATCGCACGCCACGCCGCACCCTCATAATCGTTCATCGACTGAACAGCGGTGGTGAGGTCGAGTTTGTACATTGCGTTGCCGAGGTCTTCGGCTTTCGTTCCGAACAGGCCGACCGCGACAGCGTTCTTCACTATCGGGTCTTCTATTTTGCGGATCTCGGTGAGAAGGTCCGTCATACCCTGAGTGCCTTCTTCGCCGCCCTTCGCGATCTTCGCGGACATTTCTTCCGCGTTGAAGCCGAGAGCCTCATACGCTTCTGCCGCGGCCTTCGACCCATCGATCGACCGGATGGCGAACTCCTTGATCGCATCAGCTGCGGTATCTGTATCGCGGGCGCCGTTCTGAACAGCCTGGTTCATCAGCCCGAATGCTTCAGCACCAGAGAGGCCGACCTTCGCGAACTGCACCGAGTACTCAGTGACCGTGTCAACCAGATCCTCGGATGCGTTCAAGCCCATCTGTGAGCCTTTGACGAGCAGGTCGAAAGCGTCCTGCACGTCGACTGCGAAACCGGACTTCACTGCGTTGCCGGCGGCGCGGGCGACGTTCGGGATGTCTTCGCCCATGATTGTGGCGACGCCGTCGAGACTGTTGATGATCTTCTCGGCGTCGCGTTGTGTTGCGGCTGGGTCCAGCAATCCGTTCGCGAGTGCGGCCTTCGCGGTCGCAAGGTTGCCCTCGATCGATTCACCGAACGCGTCGGCGTAGGACTCACCCGCTGCGAGCCCGAACTTCCGTGCCTGCGCCTCGGTGACACCTGTCTGCGCCTGGAACAGGTCTTGATTCTGTTCCTGCTGCATACCCTCTTGGATGGCGGCAGCGAGCGCAGCACCAGCCGTCAACCCGATGACAGCGACACCAAGCAGCGAACCAGCGATAGGGCCTGTCGATGACGCGAGGTTGCCGATGGTGTCGGTGAAACCGGACAGGAAGTTGCCGCCAGCCTGGTCGCCAGCACCTGCACCGCCGTCACCAGCCTGCCGATACAGGTCATCCAGGTCACCCTGAGCGGCCTGCAAATCCTGCCGAAGGCGGTTACCTAGTTCGATGTCGTTCAGCGCACCAGCAGCTTGCCGTGCGCCGGCACGGATTTCGTCGATACCTCGTGCGGCGTCGCGGGCCTCGTTGAGGAGGCGGTCGTTCATGACGATGTCGTCGACTGACTGGTCGGCGCGTTGCGCGTTGCGTTCCAATTCTTGGATGCGCTGCGCGGCTTGCTGCGCCTGCCGGTCCAACTGCCGGTTGATCTCTACAGCTTGTGCTGCTTCTCCTGCGCGGGCGGCTGCGCGGGTGATGTCCTGGAAGCCGTTGCTGATCCGTTGTGTGGATTGCCGTGACTGCTGCTCGGATCGTTGGGTTCCCTGGATGAAGCGGGAATCGTCCAATGTCAGTCGGGCGACGAGCTCACCAACGTCCAAGCTCATCGCTCAGCCCTCCAAGGGTTCAGGTTTTCGGTTTGATCGTGGCGAGGAACTCGGTGGCCTGTTCAAGGTCGACGAGTTTGCCGAGTTGCGCTAGCGCCCAATGGGCCTCGCCGATATCGGCGGAGAAGCCGTAGTGCAGGATGGCGGTGCGGCCGGCGTGGAAGATCATGGGCCAGGGCAGGTCATCGGCGACCATCTCGTTGTAGACGCCGCCCGACCACACTTCGGTTTCCGGGTCGATCTCGGCGCCGAGAATTTTCAGTGCCTCGAACACCTGCTCAACCGGCGGTACACCTTCCGCGATGACCTGCTTCCGTAGGCGTGCAGCCTCGGGTGCACCGGGTGCGGGCACGGTGTACGTCTTCCCGCGGATCGGTAACTTCAGATCCGGGTCGAAGAAAGTATCCAAATCCTTGTAGGCCATCAGACTGCTTTCGGGTGTAGGGCGTCCCAGAGGTTGGTACCGGGGGTGGATGCGTAGTGGTCGATGCGCAGTTTCAGCCACCGCCAAGTACGGCTGTTGAGGAGGCCGGATTCGATGTCGTGACCGTTCGCATCCAAGTCGAGTTCGATTGCGTGCCAGTGGTTGAGGACATCAGTCCACGGCCGATCAACTGTCTCGTCGACCGGGGTTGTGCCGGGTGTCGGGTTGTACCAGTCGCGGACGCCGGTTACTTCGTCGTACGGGCCGCCGCCAGGATCATCCGGTCCATAGGTTCCCGGGGCTGAAAGATCTTGCGGGCTAGGGTCGCCCCCACTCTCGATTGGTTCGGGGGTGGGGGCAGGGGATTTCCCGCCAGCACGCCACCCGCCGACTCCCACACCATGCGGCCAGCTTCAGGACCCAAGCCGTAGTGCGCCATGACTACGCGGCCACAGACGGCGATCTTCGGCCACGACACACCAGCGTCAGTCATCTGCTGGTAGGTGTCGCCGAGAGCGAACACGATCTCTTCGCGTTCCTGCTCATCCGACAGGCGCGGTTTCTCGTTCAACAGTTGAACGAGGTGTAGCCCTTGTCGGGCACTGCATGAGACCCGGAACTCGCGCCCACCGATAGGCAGGACGAGTTCCGGGTCCATGAGTTCTGCGAGGTCACGCATACAAGTGCAACCTTTCAGAGGGGGTGCTGGTTAGGCAGCGGTGATGGTGAGGGTGCCGCCGGTGAGGCCGGTTCCGTCGCCTGTCACAGTGCCGCCGGGGACAGTGACCGACCAGGTAGGTGCAGTGCCGGAGGTTGTGAAGTCCGCTGCCACGTAGCCATCGTCGAGGGCGACGAGAGCAGTCTTGATCGCAGCGGCAGTCGCGTTGTAGGCGAGAGCCGACGTGGTCTTGCCGTTCCACGTCAGGGTGAACGTGCCTGCGGTGGCAGCGCCAACGCCGACCGAGAACACCTGCGCGCCCGAAGGCACCAGCGGCTTCGTGATCTCTTCCGGCTTCCCACCGAAACCAAGCGTGAAACTGAACTCCTGCAACGCGTTCGGATCCGATGCCGGCGAGTCAGTCCACTTCACCGGGTGCGTGCCCTGGTACGCGTCAGGCAGATCATCGCGACGGTAAATGCGGGCCTTCACCTTATTCGCGAGTCCGGTCTTGCGGCCGAGCTGACGCAGGTAGTTCTGCCCCGGATCATCAACGAAGCCGGCAGTGTTCTCGCCCTTGCGCTTGCCGCCGCCCTCGATGCGGTACGACAGGCCGGTCGCGATCTCCGATGCATAGCCCTCGGAGTCGATGTCGGAATCGTCCTGTAGGGCGCCTTCGAAGATGGGGCTGACGGAGGTGAGGCCGCGGACTCGGGTCCAGTCGGAGCCGATGAGGACTTCGAGGATCCAGTCGCGTGCGAGTGTGGATGAAAGTGACTGTGTGGGTGCGGTCATGGTGTTGCTCCTGGGTTTGTGGTGATGGTGTACGAATCGGGGCGGGTGTAGCGGTTGCTGGCTTCCAATGCGGCGGGCCCGCGGATGTGGCGGCGGCAGGACAAAATGTTGACGCCCGCCCACACGGTGTTGCTGCGTTCGTGGAGGGTGTCGTCGATGGCGCGGAACACTGTGTCTGCCATGCGTTCGACTGCCCTCACGTCGAGGCCAGCAGCCCGGAAACGTATTTGGACGTAATAGTCGGGGGTTGCCTCGTCCTTCGATCGATCGTCGTTGTAGACGTTGATGAAGATCGCGTTGTCGGGTTTGTCTCGGAGTTGCCCGAAGAACACCACCGGCAATGCGCCGGCTGGGTAGTTGGTGAGGTTCGGATCCCAGCGTGCGAGCCCGAGATCCGTGAGGTGTTGGGCGAGGGCTTCGAGTAGTTCAACGGTGTCCGGAGCCCGAACGAGAGTCATAAAGCACCCCCGCACCTACGAGACGCAACCCATTGAATGGACTTCGGGAGGGTCGTCACCATCGCATGCCCGCACGCGTCGCACGTCCAGGTGGAGTGGAAGTAATCGCCATCTCCGTCGACGGCTGTGCATGTCTGCTCGGTGTGCCGACAGTCGGTCATCCGAGTTGCCTCCGTATCGATTCCGCGAGGATCTGCCCGACAACTTCCCTCGTTGCGATGACAGCGTTTTCGAGGTACTTCGCCTCACCATCCTGATGGTGGTAACCGAGCTCCTCGTGCTGCTTTACGGCATACGGTCCGTCGAAGCCGACAGCAGCTTCCAACCCCTCAGCCGCAGTCGCCGCAGTGTTCCGCAGATAGCCAGTCTCTTTCGGTGCCCGTTCGATCGCTTCCTGCTTGATGACTTCAGCGGCAGCGTGCAATCCGTCGGTGATGGCGGAGCGGACTGGCTCGATCGGAAAGTTCAGAGCAGTACTCATCTCCACCTCCAACAGGCCCACGCCCAGTAGTAGATGCCAACCAGAAGGATTGCCCGCAACGCCTCGTCGCCGTTGACGGCGATCATGTGAGGTCGATGCTGTAGAAGTTGGGGGTCAAACCGTTGCCGTCGTCATGGTGTTGCTCCGCCAACACCACAGCCGTGCGTCCACCAAACTCGGGCGGAAAAGTCACCAGCGAGCCGACAGGAATCAGTGCAGTGTTGACATGCACGCTCACGCGGGCCTCGGAGATGACCTCGGAACCATCAGCAGCCTTCACCAACTTGCGTTTGGTGGTGATCTTCCCGAGCACAGTCACCGCCGGATCGAACGCCGGCTCGTACGGGCCTTCGCCCGCATGCCGCTGCACCGAAACCGGCCACACAAACCACACCTTCGCGATCTGATCGGCGACGCTCACGACCCCACCGCCTCACGAATCAGGAAATGCGCATACGCAAGACCACGCCGATACCCGCGAGACTCAGTCGAATCATGATCCAGCTCAACCCGATCACCACGAGACGCCGCGATCTCAGCGTCGATAGCAGCCAACGCAACATCCATCGCGCTCATGACGATTGCACCGCCGACGACGCCAACCCCGCCAACCGCAAAATCCGCAACGCACCAGGCGCCAAAAACTTGAGCGCATTCATCCGATCCGGAGCCGTCAAATACGTGTCATACGACAACGACGCACCATCAATCGCGGTCGTCGTCAACCGCGGCTCCTGACCGCCGGCGCCCTTGATCGGATCATCACCCGACGCCAACCACGCATGCACTTGCGCGCACGTCGCTTCCTGCATCGCCTCAGACAGATCATCGTCTGAGGGTTTCCCGTTTGGGAGGGTGTCGTAGATGTCGCACTGGCATGCAGTGCCGACGAGGCCGGATGCTTCCCGCAGCATTGCAGTCAGCTTCGCGGGGGCAGGTTCAGGGGTTTCCCCCATCCAGGTTTCCAGCTGATCGGCGGTGGCATAGACGAGCACGGATTCTCCTCGGGGTGTTGATGGTTGGTGCGCAGGTACGCCGTTACAGGGCCGAAAGGAACCCGGCATGAAACCCCAGCCGTCCTTCACACATGTCAATGAGCCTGTGCCGGGATGTGTGTTGACGCACCAACCACCAAGCGTTGGTCCCACCAGCCCCGAGCCGCACAGTGAGGCGACTCGGGGGGTGGGCATCAGGTGTTACGCCTGAGTGACCGCGAACGATCCGCCAGTGAGGCCCGAACCCGAGCCAGTCAGCGAACCGGGAACCGTCACCGTGTACGGGCCACCAGCAGAGCCGGTGACCGTGACATCAGCAGCAGCGATCCCGTCATCGAGAGCGACGATCGCGGTCTTCACAGCCGCCGCGGTCGCGTTGTACGCGATTCCGGCGGTCGTGCGTCCACCGACAGTCAGGGTGAACGTGCCGGCGGTAGCAGCACCGAGGGTGACGGTGTAGCTGATGTCACCGAGGGTGAGCTTCACTGCACGCTTCAGGCTGAACGTGGAGTTCGGGTCCGCGTAGTCGTCGGGGTCAGTGACCACATTGATGCCGAAGAACGTGTCGAACACGCTGCGGTTCACCATGTGCGTGGAGTCGTAGTCACGAACCCAACGCAACGCGATGCCGGCGTACGAACCGGATGCCGTGTCGACGCCACCCAGCGGCGAAGCGGGAACGCGGTACACGGCCTGGAAGGCGCTGCGGTGGAACGCGAACGCCTCCTGCGGGTGGATGCTGTTCGACACGACGATCTGGAACCCCGCGACAGAACCGATGGTTGCATTACGGAGCGCGTTCGCATCGCCAGCCTGATCTGCCTTGCGGAACTGATCCGACAGCAGGATCGACGCTTCCACAGCCGTACCGACGAGGAACACTCGATCAGTCTGAGGAACGTGGTAGTCGTTCAGTTCCTTGCGTGCCTTGACTGCGGCGGCGTAGAAGTCGCTACCGATGGCGATCAGCGAATTCAGCGGGTACGACGCCGACGTGATCTTCGATGCGATCTTGTCTTCAAGTCGCTCTGCGACAGAACGGGTCTGCGGCAGGACAACCTGCTCGGTGAACTGGTCGATGTCGAGGGTCAGCTCTTCGTCGGTCAGTTCGATCGCGTTGTACGGGTGCTGATCGAGCTTCACGTCGACCTTGAATTCGTTCAGGTCGGAGATCTCGATCGCGGCGGTCTTGTCTCGCCACGGCTTGTCCTTTGCGACCGTGCGGCCGGCGACACGGATGCTGACGGTGTCGTTCTTCGGGGACCGGCTGGAGAAGTGCTGTGACGCATCGGAGGCGACGATGCTCGGAAGAACTACGTCGCGTTCGAGGACGCCGAGGCCAGCGGAGAGGATCTGCTCGGCCTTGAGGATGGTGTTTGCCATGAGGTGTGCTCCTGGTTAGTAGATTCGGATGCCCGGTTTGCGGCTCGCGGCGCGTTCGGCGAGTTTCTTCGGGTCCATCTCGTCGGTTTTGGTGGTTCCGCCTGATGCGGGCCGACCTGATCGGCCAGCGGGTGCGGCGGTTTTGATTCGTTCGGAGAGTGCTTTCGCTTTGGCGTCGAACTTGTCGGCTGGTGTGCCTTCGAGGAAGTCGAGGTCTTCGTCGGACAGTCCGTATTTGCGGGCTGCGCGTTCGCGGGCTGCTTCGGCGCGTGCTGCTTCGGCTTCGGCTTTCGCGTCGGCTGCTTCCTTCGCTGCCTTCTCCTCGGCGGTCCGGTTCTTGGCCTTGATCTTCTCCAACTCGGCGGCGGCAGCGCGGTTTTTCTTCGCTTCCGCTTCGTGCTTGCGGGACATCGCTTTCCAGTCGATGTCCTTGTTCTCGCCTGCGCCGTCCTTGCCAGCTTCGCCTTCGGCGCCGCTAGTGCCTACGTCGTTGTTTGCGCCGGCATCGTCGTTGGCGTTGGTACCGCCTTCTCCCCCACCAGCGTGGCCTTCGTCGTCGCGTCGAGGGTGCTGGCGGGATGGCCAACGGGCTCCTCGGGCGAACATGTCGAACGGTTCGGGTGCGATGACGGATCGTTGGACGCGCATTTGTTCTCCTTGTGCCATGCGGCATTGGCCCCGGATGCCGTGCGGCTGGGGACTATTGGGTTACTGCGATTCCGCCATGCGGCGGGAAACTTAGGGGTTAGACGGCGTCGTAGGTAGCTGCGAAGATCTCGGACTTGCAGGGGTAGAACTCACCCTGAACGCCACGGATGATCCAGTCGGACAGTGTGGCGCGCATCGTTCCTTCGAGGGTGAGGATCGCAATGAAATGCGGGTTGTCGCCGTCGAACTGGACGCATCGGTCTGGATTCGAGCACTCGTATGTCGCGGATCCACCGTTCGACAGGATCCAGTCGATGATCGGTGTCGCCCCGGCTGCGGTGCCGTCCCACTGCAATGCTTCGATCTCGACGGGCTTCTTCCGGAACTTCGGCATGACAGAACCTCTCGTTGGTTGGTTAGCGTGCGCCGAGGCGTTCGCGGTTGGGTCGGCGTTTCAGGTCGTGTTGCGCGGTGTGAGCGGCGATCGCGGCTTGCTGCTGCTTCAGGCGGGCGGCCAACTCGCGTTTGCGTTGCGGGGTGACGGCGACAGACTGCTGCCGTTTCGTGTCCCGCACAGCGCGTTCCATATCGCGCTGCTTCTGTGTCGCCGCGTACCCTTCCGGATCTGGCCTGGTTTCGAACGTCCTCGACCCGCCAGGAATGAACGCTGATACAGCGTGGCCGCAGTTGGGGTGTTGGAAGCCTTTCGAGCGGGCTTCCCGCAGTGTGGCTTTGATCTTCACCTTCACCGCACGGCCGCCGGTCGCGTTGGGGCGAATCACTGTCCCTGTCTCGCCATCCAACGAGAGGACTTGTCCCTCGTAGGGTTGGCATTGCGGTGCCGGGTTCGAGTGGCTGGATACGACGATCAGGTTTTGGCCGCGCTCCAACATCCGATCCGTATGCCCATCGATCAACTCTTGGTTGACGATGGTCCGCGACTTCATCTCGATATAGCTGGCGAGGGACCAGTTGCGGCCGGCAGCATCACGGAACCCCGTGACACCACGCTTCGTGAGGATGTCGAGGGCTTGTTGCGCTGCATCCAGGCGTGTCCCCGATCGGACACCCGATGACCTCGCGATGATCTGCGTTGTCACCTGCGAATGCAACTCCCCCGCAGCACCCGGAATCCGAGCAGTCACAGTCGAAAGAACCTGCTGCCCTGCGTAGATCGCGGCCCGAGTCTTCCGATCCCGAGCAGGCGTCACAGGCGGAACCGGAGGCACCTTCGGCAACCCCTTCAAATCCTCGTCCGCAGCCTCACGACCCCGCTCCGCAGCACCAGCAACCGCACCCTCAACCAACGCCGGCATCTGCGCCTGTAGCTGCAACGCCAACAACTGCGCCTGCCGCTTGAACCGCAACATCTCCGCCGGCTGCCGCGCTTCCCACTCTGGTGTGTCGATGCCCGCCACTATTGCTTCGGCGAGCATCGACATCAGAGCGAGTTCGGCTTCGGTGTAGAGGTTGATGAGTTCGTCGGGGAGGCCTGCTGCTTCGGACGGGTCGAGCGCCATCGCCTACCCCCTCTAGAATCCGCCTCCGAAGCCGCCGGATGGATCAGGAACCGCGCCAGCCTTATCGATCGCCGCGGCTTCCTCATCGATCCACTTCTCGTCCTTGTCCTGATTCAGGTACGCGACCTTCGTCCTCGTGGACGCAGCATTCGACGTAGACCAATTCAAGACAGTCCGCGACTTCGCCTCATCAGATTCACGAGCGAACTCAGGCCACTCGATCTCCAACTCCTCAGACGGGGCAACGCCTTTGAACTTGGCGGCGTCGATGCGGAGGCAGATCGTCGCCAACGGAGCCAACGCAGCACCCCAATAGCGGGCCTTACCGTTGGTCGTGATGACCGTCCACTCCTTCTTCCCCTGCGCCTCAGTAGCCGTCTGAGCAACCTCATCCGACATACCAAACGACACAGGCGAATAGCCGGTCTTGCGGAGCACTTCACGGATCAGCATCTCCGCGCCCTGATCATGCTGAAGGACACGGATCTCGGGCTGATGGAACTGGAGCATCGACATCGAGGTACCTGTCGAGCCGACACCAGTACCGACTGCCTGAAACACTTCCCGATCCTCCGACAAGGCCATGCCTTTGCCGGCGCCGAGGTTTTCGAGAAGGTCGTCCGAGGCGAACATGCGGGCTTGGCCGATGCGGAAGTCTCGGACGAGTGAGGAGTAGATGCGGTCGAGTTCGTGGAGCAGTGGGATTGTGTCGGTGGAGATGTCTGCGCGTCCGAGGTAGCGGAGTGTGTTGTGGTTCCGCCATTCGGGATTGGGGAGGACGTTGGGGACATAGCGGGCGGCCAGCTCGTCGACTTCGAGGTCGACGTATCCGCCTGTCTCGTCGTCGAACCCGTTGAGGGTGATGCCTGCGGTGTCCTCGTGGGCGTCCAGGGCCATCGCGGTACCGAGGTTCGTCGGTGTCCCCTTGTAGAGGGAGTGGACGATGCGGCCCTTCTCGTACCGTTCGAGGTGCCGCCACACATCCCGCTCATCTGAACTCGCAAGCTCAGACCAGAACGTGACCGCGATAAGCCGGCCCCACTTGTATTCGGGGATCGCCTTGTCAGCGTCCACGAAGTCGATCCACGCGTTGTCGGCGACTTCCTCGTCCCAGACCACACGCTGATACGAGCCACCCAACGCCGAGCAGGACTCGCCGGCAGTGAACAGGTCACCGTGGAAGGTGGGGGTGTTGAAGATCAGGTCAGCGCGTTCCTGCGTGGCACCTGTGGGGTCGACGACTGTGAGCGTCTCCGAGAACAAGCATGACGCTGACAGCTTCGGGATATCACCCGCGATCGGCGCATGCAACCGCTTGATCGGCGTCGTCGTCTGACTGACCGGACGCCCCCAGAACGCGTTGTACGCCGCAGACAGTCGATCCTTCACCCCAGACGGGGATGTGCGGTTCCCTGCTTGGTAGTAGTCGTCGAGCTTCGCGGGATCACCTTCCCACCACACCTGAGACTCGCGGGTGCGTTCCACGACTTTGCCGAGTTCGGTTGGTGGCCACGCCATGCCAGCTTTGATCATGCGGCTACCTCCTCGGCGATAGTGATTTCGATGGGTATGTGGTTGCGCCAGAACGTGAACGACGAGAACACGCCATAACGCCACGCGTCGCAGAAGTCGTCGTCTTCTTTGACTGGGGCGTCTTCGCCTCGTTCAGCGGCTTTGCGGTCCCACACATATCCACCGATCTCTCCGAGCAGGTTGGTGCATAACGGCCCGTTGATGAGTAGTTGGTCGGTGGACAGTAGGGCTGAGACGACGCCGATTCCCGATTTGTGGGAGTTGTGGGCGTTCATGATGATGCCGAACCCTTCGCGTTGCATCTGCATCTTGAGTGCGGCTGCTGATGGGTCTACGAAGAAGCGTTCTGGTTTGCCGTGTTCGTTGATGAATCGGCGTAACGATTTGGTTCGGTCGGCTGGGGTGCCTGATGGTGGCGCCCATTCGGCCATTGCGTACAGCTTGTTGTCGACACCTAGTCCGATGAGGAGGCCGGCGGCTGGGTGGTTGACGCCGTCGTCGATGCCCATCGCGATGATGCGTTGGATTTCGGGTATTTGGTCGACGACGTGGCGTGCGGGGTCGAAGCAGTCGTAGATGACGCCGTCGGCCATGGTCCATTTGCCGAGGATGAATCGGTCGTACCAGAGTCCGGAGTATTGGGCTTGGCGGGTTTCGATGTATCCGTCTGGGAGGTTGTCGCGGTTGTCTTCGATTTCGAAGTGGAAGCAGCGGATGTTGAGTTTCGGGTCGTGTTCGCGGTCGATCCAGTCAGTTTTGAGCCAGTGCCGGGGTGCGTCGGGGTTGGTGGTGACGAACAGTTGGCACGCATACCCTTTGACGCGTAGGCGGCTGTGGAGCATGGAGAAGAACTCTTTGCTGACCAGTGTTGCTTCGTCGAGGTAGGCGATGCAGATGGTCATGCCTCGGATGGTGGATTCAGCGCGAACGTCAGAGGATCCGAGGATGTGGACTGTGCGGCCGAAGATGGTTGCGGTTGGTGCGCCGCGGTTGTAGCTGATGTGGTCAACCAGATCGCCGAACAATGCTGGGTCGAGTAGCGCTTGCATGATGTTGCGGTACACAGTGTCCCTGGTGCGGCCGATGATGACGATCTCACCCGATGTTGGGGCGGTAGCGATCTTCATCAGCAGCTTGAACAGGGAGCCGATGGTCTTCCCTGAGCTGACTGCGCCGTGCCAGATGACCACTTCAGCTGATGCTGCACCGATGCTGTGGGCTTGCTTCGGGGATAGTGTGCCGAGCTTCGAAGGCAGCAACCCGGTCACTCCCCTTGTTCGGCCTCGTACTGTGCAGCGAATTGTTCGAGGGCGCCTTGCATCTGGACGAGGGCGGATACAGCCTTTTCGGCTTGTTGGCCGGCGTTCATCTCGTGCAGGCGTGTCGATTCACGGATAGCGGTTGTCGCGGTCTGCACGATCGCTTTCTGATCGCCGAATGTGGGCTGAGTGAGGGTGTGTTCCTCGTAGGTGTTGTCCTTGCCGCCGAACGCGAATACGACAGTCGGTTCCCACAATTGGTCCATGATCTTCTGCGCTTCGACGAGGAGCCGTTCCTCCAACGCAACTCGACGCGCCTTGTTGTCGACGTGCACAGCCTCAGCAGCCTTCGCAGTCGTCGCCCGATCCCATTCCAATCCGAGTGACTTCGCGTACCTCGAAACCGTCTGCTTCGAACGACCAATCTCTCCTGCGATGAAGTGCAGGGACTTGCCCTCAGCGTGAAGCTCGGTTAGCCGCCGGCTGTCTTCATCGGACCAGCCCGCCGCCACTACTTCCCTCGCGTGCGCGGCGAACCAATCAAACGTGTGATTCGCTGCATTGGTTCACCTCGTTGTGCGTGTGTTGTGGATGGTTTTGAGGATGTTGTTGCGCTGGTCGAGGAGTGTGTCGATGGCGTTTGGGTTGCCTGCGCGTCGTGCTTGTTCGAGGTCCCATTCGTTTTGGTCGAGTTGGTCTTCGAGACTTGGCATTATCGCCACCTCCACATGCGCCAGATTCCGGTGATTGCCCAGATGAGTAGGTCGCGGCTGGGCATTAGATGACCCAGAAGTTGATGAGGGCGATTGTGATTCGGATGGCTTCGATGAGGTTGAGGATTGTTTGCATCGGGCCTCCTGAAGTTTGATCCCCGGACGGACCGCCGACTAGCTCCATGCGCTGTCAGCCAGATCGGTCCGGGGGTTGCTGCACGTTCCTCAAAAGGGAGCGCCGTCGTCTCACGGTCCGGCGCGGTGTGCAGCAAGTACACGAAACGCGACACCCGAGTTGTGATTGTCAGGTGTCGCGTACGCGCATAGCGTATCACTTGCATCGCCGCAAAGGTTGCAGACATGCAAGCAATTTAGGCGGCGGGCTACATCATCATGAGTTCGCGAACCTTGCCTGTCTTCGGATCCTCGATCCGAACGGTGTTTCCCTCCCAAGTCTCCTGTTCAACGAAATATGCAACTGATACGGCGCGACGGACCGCTTCAGTGACTGAGACGCCGTAGTGTTCTGCAATTTCTCGCAGTGCATCAGCAGTCTCGTTATTCATGTTGACGCTGAGCCGTATTGGCTTGGTCTGGTCGATGGCAGGGATGTTGGTCATACTGCGATCCTGTTTCGTTCGGGTGTGGCGTAGTGGGCGTTGAGTACGTCGCCGAGGTGGTAGATGGGGGTTCGTTTGTCCGCGTAGCGGACCGGCACGATTTTTCCGGTTTCGCGTAGGTGTTTGATGCGTCGGATGGTGAGGCCTTGGGCGCCGATGTGTTTGGCGAGGGTGGCGATGCCTCGGGCGTTGAGTTGTTCGGCGTGTGCTTGGGCGAGGCGTTGGGGGTTGGGTTTGGGGATGGGTTGGAGGTGTCCGCGTCCGGATGCGTTGCGTGCGTGCCGGATTTCTGCGGTGATGTCGTGGTGTGCGCTTTCGCTGCCTTCGGTGGCGGCTAGGAGCAGGATGTTGCGGGTGAGCCAGTTTGCGTAGCCTTTGCAGTCGGTGTTGGGTGCTGCGATCTGTCGTGCGTCGGCGAGCCAGTACGCCCATCGTTCGAGTTCGATGAGGAGTCTGTCGGCGGCGTCGACGGCTGCGACGTTGAACGGCAAGGGTTGGGGCCGGTCTCCTGTGGTGACTTTGGGGTTCCAGGTTGCGGTGGCGATGCGGGGTTTTTGGGCTTCGCGTAGGTCGTCGAGGATGTCCCGGACCTCGGCTAGGGCGTCGGTGAGCTCCTGCTGCTGGTGGCGTGGGATGAACCAGTGCTCAGTCACTATTCGCTCCGTTCAACGCTGATGTAGGCCTTGGCTTTCGGGTTCACGGCTTCGAGGTTGATGTGCCATGTGCCGACACCTGGTACTTCGACACCGATCCACCAGCAGTTGTCTGACATTGCTTCGAGGTGGACGTTGGCGCCGTTGGCGAGGAACTCATCGACCTCGCCGTTGACTTCGCGGATTTCAGGGTTTGAGGTGATCGCTAGGTCGCCCATCAGATCAGAATGGTGCTTCGTCGGTGGTGGCGGGTGGGCTACCCCAGGGGTCCTCGGCGCGCTCAGTCTTATGCTTCATTCCCCCGCTTTTGCGGTCGGCTTTGTTGACTTTGGCGGTGGCGTACTTGAGTGAGGGCCCGATTTCATCGACTTCCAGCTCCACGACGGTGCGCTTCTCCCCTTCGCGAGTCTCGTATGAACGCTGCTTGAGTCGTCCGGACACGATGACCCGAGAGCCACGCGTCAAGCTCTCGGCAACGTTCTCCGCTGCCTCACGCCAAACGTTGCAGCGCATGAACAGGGCGTCACCATCTACCCACTCGTTCTTGTTGCGGTCGAATGTGCGCGGGGTGCTGGCGACGGTGAAGTTTGCGACTGCGGCGCCGGCGGGTGTGAAACGAAGTTCGGGGTCGGCGGTGAGGTTGCCGATGACGGTGATGGTGGTGTCGCCGCTCATGTTGTGGCCTTTCGTTGGTAGCGGTATTCGCGTGGGTGTGGGTTCATGCCGTATTTGCGGGGTGCGGCTTCGATGTCATAGAGCGCGGAAAGAACTTCGTCGAGCGCTGCGCATTCGGCTCGGTCGTAGGTGGATGCTTGGTCGCCTTCGACTGCGATCTCAGCGCGTAGGTAGTTGCGGCGGCGTTCGAGGACGCGTGATGCTTCTTCGAGTTTCATCGTTGGTCTGACCGCCATTCGTCGATCGCATCTTGGGCGTGTTCTTCGAGGTGATCGGCGATGATGGGGAGGATGGTGGGTAGGACCCATGCGCTGTAGGCGGTGATCACGGCGTCTTGGTTGGTTTTGGTTTGGGTGGCGAATTGTGCTGCGCTGGATGGGTTGCGGAGGATTTCGTTGCGGGCCGCGGTTTGTAGTGCGTCGCGGAGTTGGGTTTCAAGGTCGCTCATCTGGTACTCATTCCAGTTGTGTCGATTCCGTGCATATTCCGCTTGTGCCGCAACAGGCTTGACGCCCGCATCAAGAGCCCACAAACGTCACAGTTGATTCGGCGGGACCTGCATTTCGAGCAGTCCCTCCACTGGAATTTCTGTTTAGCTGGAGATATGTAGGTGTTCTCTGACGAATACTCGTGCCCGCGTGGGCAGTGAGTTGGAGATATGCCAGCGAACTTCCCGTCAGAGATTCCGCGCTCAAAACTCCGACGCAGATTCTCTGTATGTGAAACCGGTTCGAGGTGTTCCGGGTTGATGCAGTTTCGAACTGAGCACAAGTGATCAAGTTCCATCCCTGCTGGGATTGCTCCTTTGGCTAGCTCATATGCGACTCGGTGAACGCGCTGGGTCTTTCCGTTAACTTTGGTTGTTCCGTAGCCTGTCTGGTTTAGACATCCTGTCCAGATAATGCAGTCCCCGTCTCTGATTGAGTTGTTTCGGAGCTTCTGGACTGCGGCCAGGTCGATCGTCTGCTGCGTCATCCTGCATCCCCCGGAGTGAAGAGGACGACGAGAGGTGTTGGTAGGTAGCGGTGTCCAGCCAGGTCACTGCGCTTCACATAGACGTCTATGCCGTCGGGGTCGTCGAGGTTCCGTGCCAGTACCGACCCAATCGGCAGCGCGTCAAGTTCGGCTGCGCTGTTCACCGTGCGAGGCTTCGACCAACCAGCGGCGAGGAGTCGGTCGGCGGCGTGCTGTGGCAGCGTCCCAATGCCACCGGGGTTGTCGAGAACTGCGCCGGCCAATATGTGCACCAGTTCGTCCGTCGCGGGTGTGGCCTGTGATCGGATCTCACTCACAACGACTCCTCAGAAGGCTTGGGTGTGGCATCGGTTCCGTAGTTGGCGACGCGTTGGCACCTGTTCAGCCAGGCCCCGCGTTCGTTGTGTTTCCAATCGCCGTTGTCTGCGAGCCAGATTGGCTGGTCACAGTGAACGCATGTCGCATCCGGCGCTATCCACGTCTCGCTCATTGATGTTCCTCTTCCAAAGCTGCGAGGTGTCGGGAGTGGTTGGTGCTGGGCTTGCGCTCTACCCACGGCGGGGCCTCCCGCAACGGTGGCACCGTATCGGTGCCGGGGCCTGACTCCACGCGGACACGTACCTGGGCCAGGAGTGGAGTCCTATCCGGCACAACGCACTACCCTCGGTAGTCGGCTTCATGATTCCCCTTCCAAAGCTGCGCGGACATAGATCTCCTGGACTTCTTTGCGGGCCCAATCGATGCATTCGGTTGCGTCATGCCAGTCGCCTAGCCCATCCGATGTTTCGTCGAGCTTGCGGATGAGCCGCCACATGCCCTGCACTGCTTCGGCCAACTTCGCCGCCTGCCCGTTGGTGTGCTGCTCCACCACCAACGCCACATGCGCGGGATGGTCTTCTTCTGCCCCTTGCCATCCGCACAGGCATCCGTCGTACTCCGTCTCTGCCTGATAGTGCGGGCCGTCGACGCCAAAGAGTTGGATCTTGTGCGCTGCGAGGAGGTCGGTCAACCCCGGATCAGGCGCGGTCACGACGACACCTCGGTGCTGCTTCCAATCCGCCGAGACATGTAACCCGCTCATCGCAGGCTCGTAGTCCCACCCAGCCGATGTAGTTGTGTCGCCACGAGTTACGTGAGAACTCGATCGGCTTCCGGCAGTACCGGCATGTGCCAGTGGCTGCGGACGGCGAGGTCAATGGCCGAGCGGTGCTCATGGTGTCTCCAATGCTTCGATGGTCGGGCAGGGGTGCTGGACGTAGTCGTCACCGGGGTCGCCGTCGTCGCATTCCCAGGCGTTCACGATGTCGGGGTCGGTGCATCCACGACAGAGGGCGTCGAACGGCTTGCTGTAGTCAATAGAGCCGTTGTCGTCGAGCAGGAACAGTTTCAGCGGTTCGTGCAATGCTTGGACTCGCTCGACAGCCGCAACCAGGGCAGGTACCGCAGTCCGGGCGTGAGCAATGAACTCCGCATCGGCATCGCGCAGTGAAACGTCAGCCGAACCAACGCCTACGCTGATTGCGAGTGGCATAAGAAACTCGCCGCCACCGATGATCTCCCACGGCCCTGGTGTTGCTGCTGCCTCCAGCGCTTTCGTGTGCTCAACATCCACCCCAGTCACGCCGCCACCCCCAATGCAGCCGTGACGCGTCCACCGATCCACCGTGCGGCGTCGACGGATACCGCGTTGCCGATCTGCTTCTTCACATCCTTCGCGTTGCCCACGAACTCGTAGGAATCCGGGAATCCCTGGCCGCGAGCGCATTCGCGATTGTTGAGCATTCGGAACCTTGGCCCTTCTTCGGTGAGTGTGGCGATGCCGTGGTGGTTGCCGCCGGCGGTGATCGTCGCGAGCGGGTGCGCGTCAGCTCGGCGGGCTTTCGCGTTCCGCCGGTAGGTCACCAGGTGCGGCACGTCGTGAACGGTGATCTGCTCGATCTGGTCGGATACGTACAGCTTGCGGGTGACGAGCTTGCCGGGGTTCGGGTCGAGGATGCTCAGCGCGTGGGTGCGTTTCGGTTCGCGGATGGTCAGGTCCACGTTGCCGTCGTGGGTGAATACGGCGAAGTATCGGACTCTGCGTTGCGCTGCCCCGACTTCCGCGGCGTCGAGCAAGATCACCTGTTGCCGGTAGCCGAGTGCCCGCATCCCGTCGAGCCACCAGTTGTAGAGACTCCATGCCTGGAACTCGGGCAC
>NZ_JBHJWZ010000010.1:0-19991 GCF_042267145.1 Microbacterium sp. NPDC056044
TCCTTGAACAGCTCCACTTCACACCCGGGAGGCCTTCGCCTGTCAGCACCTCAAAGACGAATCCCCGAAACAACGTCCCTGGACATCACATCTAGACACGATCTGGATACGCGATGCACGCAGGCACCCGGGGTGAGCGACACCCTTTAGAGGCACTCCCCTACACGTACCTACACACCCGAAAAATACCTGGCCAATGGGCAAAACAGTCCATATCCTAGCGACATGCGAGGGGGCCTCGAACGATGGAAGCGAGGTGTCGAGTCCCGAGGGGTTCGACAAGCGATCTCGTACGCGCTCGAGGGCACCTGCGATGCCCACCTGCAGGCCTCCCCCGGCGTTGACGCGCTCGAAGCGTACAGTGCCGGATCCGATTCGACCGTCTCGCGGTTCATCGTGGCGAACGGCGTCATCACCTCGGACGAGCTCACCGCGGGCGGCATTCGCGTCTGGCTCACCGGACACGACCCCGTCACCGGGGAAGAGCGCGGCCATCAGCGGGTGAGCCCCGACGCCGACCTGCTGCTCGACGGCACGCTCAACCACCCGAAGTCGTACAGCATCGCTGCCCTGCTGCATCCCGAACTCGCCGTCGAATTCGAAGCGCTCCAGGACCGACTGCGTGAGCGCATCCTGCTCACATGGCAGACGGAGCTGAACGCGCGGCGCGGGCACGGAGGGCTCATCCGCGAGGAGATCACCCGCATCGAGGTCGTTGAGCTGCAGCATCGCCGCTCGCGCGCGCTTGACCCGCACATCCACCGTCACCTCTGGCTGAACATCAAGGTGCTGGGCGCGGACGGCAAGTGGTCGAACCTCGACTCGCGCGTCGCGATGAAACTCCACACCGTCGTCAACGCCGAGGGCGAGCTCGCCGCCCGCACGGATCCCGCCTGGATCGCCGCGCTCGCACGGCACGGTTACACGCTCGACGAGACTGGCGAGATCGCCGAACTCGCCGGCGCCGTCCGACCCGTCTCACGTCGGTCGGCGCAAATCGAAGGCAACCGCGCGCGTCTGATCGCGGAGTGGTCGGCGGCGCACGGAGGATCTGCGCCGAGCGTGGAGGTGCTGCAGCAGATCGATCGCCGCGCGTGGGCGGTGTCGCGTCCGAACAAGCCGACCGATCTCGATGAGGCGGCTTGGGAGGCCCTAGTCCGCGACGAGATCGCAGCAATCGATCCGAGCCTGACCACCCTGCGCGCCGCCGTTCCAGTTGCTGGGACAGACCCGCATGCCGTCGACCTCGATCTGCTCGCTGCACAGGCGGTCGTCGACGCGGACGAACGGTCCACATCATCCGGCGGGAGGTTCAGCGGCTTCGACATCCGCGCCGGCGCAATACGCGCGCTCTCGCGCACGGGCATCGTTGCGGAGCGCGACCGGCTCGACGGTGTGATCGCCGAGATCGCGGAGCGCGCCACGCGTTCCGTCTACCGGCTCGTCGCGGATGATCCGCCGGCTCACGTGAAGGCGTTCATGGCGACCGAGACCGTGCGCGCCAAGGTGCGTCTCGCCGGCCGCCTGGACGTGCTCGCCCGACCCGGGCGCTCCCTGCTGCCGGGCGAGTTGCACCGGCTCGCACCGCACGCGGATCTGTCGGTGCTGGACGCGTCGCAAAGCGGTGCCGCCTGCGCCATCGCCGGCACGGACGGCCTCGTGACGGCGACCGGCCCCGCCGGCACGGGCAAGACCACGATGCTGCGCGCGGCGTTCGCGGCGCTCACGTCGCAACGCCGGCGCATGCTCGTCGTTGCCCCCACGCGGAAGGCGGCGTCGGTGGCGTCTCGCGAGGTCGGGGCCGCGGCATCCAGTATTCATGCCCTGCTTTCGGACCACGGCTATCGATGGGGCACCGACGAGGCCGGCGCGACACTGTGGACCAGGCTTCGAGTGGGAGAAGTCGATTCCAGCACGGGCGCCGTCTACGGCGGACCAACCCAGTGCGTGTTGCGTTCTCGGGATCGGATCGTCGTCGACGAAGCCGGCATGGTCGATCTGCAGACGGCGAACGTTCTCGTCGAGCTCGCGATCGAGCGGGGTGTCGGGCTAGCGTTCGTGGGCGACACGCATCAGGCGTTGCCGGTCGGGCATGCGGGTGCGATGGGTTCCGCGATCCGGCACGCGAACGCTGCGGTCGAGCTCGACACGGTGCACCGCTTCCGCGATCCCGACTACGCGGCGCTGACACTGCGGCTCCGGGATGCGGGTGATCGCGAGGGTGCGCTGGTGGTTGCGGGCGAGCTTGCCGAACACGGTCACGTCGACCGGGTCGACCATCACGACGCGGCGCGTGAGCGGATGATCGACGCGTACTTCGACTGGCACGCACGCGGCAAGCGGGTGACGCTGGTATCTGGCACGAATGCCGAGGCGGATGCAATCAACGACGCCATCCAGCAGCGGCGAGTCGATCAGGGCGAGCTCGACGTCCGCGTCGCCGCGTGGGGAATCGGGCAGCAGCGCATCCTTGTCGGCGACGCCGTCCAGACCCGTCGCAACGACCGGCTCACGAGAGTTGAGAATCGCGCGCAGTGGATCGTGCGCGGGATCCGCGAGTCGTCCGTCGACCTTGTCTCCGTGAGCGACAGCGGCGAGGTGAGGCGGGTGTCCACCGAGTACGCGCGCGAGCACCTGCAGCTCGCCTACGCGTCCACGGTGCACGGCGTGCAGGGCGACACCGCCGACGCGTCGGTTGTCGGGCCGGATGTCGACGCAGCGGGACTCTACGTCGGCCTCACGCGCGGGCGGGTGCACAACGTCGCGATCGTCGTCGCGCGGACGGATGCCGCGGCCCGCGAGTGCCTCGCCGAGTCGATGCAGCGCGGCACTACGGAGTTGACCATGCAGGACGCTGTGCGCGCGGCCGAGGCAGAGTTGCGTCGTGCGGCGCAGAACCGGGAGGCGGCGATGGCTACGGGGCCGGTGGTTGGGGGGCCGAGTTCGGGGCGCGGGATCGGGATGTAGAGCTCGCCTGCTGCGATGGCGGTCCCATTCGTTCGGCCGCACTCCTTGTCTGGCTTTCGCAATGTCAAGTGCCGCAAGAATATGCTTGGCCTCCGGCGAGACGGCGCGCTTCGCCCACTCGATGTGCTCACCGGACGGGAGATCCTCCCCGAGACCACACGGGAAGGGCCGCGGTCGCGGTTGGCAGGATCAAGGCACCTCGATGCCCTTGACTCCTACGCATCGGTGATTCGCCGGATGTCGGCACCCCTGATCCGAAGACATTGTTGCCTCTCGCATCGTCGCCGCACCGGCCGGCGAACGCTGCGATCGAGCTCGACATGGTGCGCCGGTTCCGCGATACGACTACCCGGCGTGCACGCTGGTGGTCAGCGCGCCGATGCGGGGTGCGGAGTGGGAACAGACGCCCGTTTGGCGGGCACTTAGCGAGAGAGCACCCCGGTGGCCTATTCGGGCATTTCATCGGGGCCTCAGCCTCGCTCGTAGGATCGCCTCTGTCGACGACAGCCTCGCCTGCTCCTTTGCAGGACCGGCATTCGCACGACACCGATACCCGACCGCTGCATTCCGGGTTCGCTGAGAGCGACGAAGCCCTAGCCTCCCTGCCTAGGAGCGCCGGCGAGCATGATCGTTCCCCAGTCCGGGGTCGCGTCGGGCGCGCGTCCGACTACAACGCCGTCTCGACTGCGTAGACGCTGAGCCCGGGAGGTGGTGGTCATTGCTCCGGTTTTCCCATCACATCCTCTCCGAAGAGTGAGGGCAGGCCGGTGACGACGCCTTCGACGAGAAAGTCGATGCGGTTCGGCCCAAGGGTAGCTGCGTATCCAGGTACGCCGCCGACGGGATCTCGGTATCCCTCCCACATCGCGTACAGAAACCCCCGTAGGTGTCGCCCACGAACGGCCCCGTCGTCCTCGGGTACGGGTCGACGATGATCATCTTCCGGTTCGCGTCGAGCGATGCCCACCTGCGGATCGCTCCTACGATGTGCTCGTCGGCGAAGCCGAACCCGGCGGCGACGATCACGTCAGCCTGCTCGAGCCAGTCGGCGAACTGACGCATGAGGGCGGGAAAGGGACCGTGGGGTGTCAGCTTCACCTGGCCGCCGAAGATCAGAGTCGAGTCGACTCGGTTGTTCGGCGCGGGTTCGTCAACAGCGCTCATCTCGTACAAGCCGATGTTCGGTACGCCCCCGCCGCCCCCGTCGAGCGGCTTCGACGGCCGCCAGGTGAACGAACCGTGGATCTTCAACAGGCGTACGGCATCGTCGGCAAATCTCCAGCGGAACCCGCCATCCCACTCCTCGGCTCCGGTCGACACCCGAACGCCGTGCGCGCGGCCGGCGCTTTCCACGAGCGTGTCGTAATTCAGCGTCGCGATACCGAGGAGATCTTCCTGGAGCAGTGGGAGAAAGTGGTCGAGCGGTGCGCCCTCCGATGCCGCGGAGAGGAGGTGAAGCGCGTCTCGCTCGATGAAGTGGAGAAGCATTCCCGCGTCCTCCCTGAGTCCGGCCCCGCCTCGTCCGCGTAAAAGTCGAAACGAAGGAAACCCTCGACCCAGTGACAGTCGGATCCGTCTCCTGGTAAGACAGTGTGCCGACGGCATCGTAGACGTCCTCGATGTTGCCTACCTCGCCGATCCGCTCGACCGTCGGACGAATCGCTCGCCATAGCTTGTCGACCGAGCGGTCCCCTGCGAACGACTCGTCCCGCCGCGCGATGACCTCCTGAACGAGCTCGGCGGAGGTGGGCAGGTTCGGCTTCGAAGCGCCGGCACCGAGAAGGACCAGCACGCGGCCATCAGCTGACGAGATCCAGGAATGCACGGAAGCAGCATTGCACCGCGAGCGAAGGCCACGGCCTGTGATCGAGAAGATGCACCTCAGTAGGACCGGCGGACAATGCCATGTCTTCGTTCGAGCAGTGCTATCTGCTGACGGCAGAGAGTGGTTGACGGGGGGGTGATCCGGAGTCCCGAACTAATAACCCGTCGGCCTAGGCGCTCGAGAGGCCCTCAGCTTCGACTGGGGGCCTTCTCGCTCGGTGCGGGCGGCGCGGGATAGTCGGAGATTGACGACAGGAACGCTCCCGAGACGAAGTACGGATTGTCCGCGTTGCCGGTGATCTCGATGAGTATCGCGTCGTCGTCGCATTCGACCACTGAGTACGTGTCGCCCTCCCGGAACTCGAGCCCTTGCTCGTCGGTGCCCGCGGCCTGAACGCTGAAGGTCTGGCCGACAGTCGGGCAGGGATCACGGCGGGCGCGACGCGTCTTGACGGCCTTCGTGATGGCCTTTGCGCTCTGTTGACCGCCCACTGTGAGCAGAGATCCGACCGCGAGCGTGCCGCCGACGAGGAGAGTCAGGGCCTTCTTCGGTCCCCCGAGCGTCTTGATCAGCTTCGTGATGTCCTGGTACATACCGAGATTCCCCATGCCAGCGACTCTAGTGTCGCCTGCTCTCGGGCCCGACGCGGCTGCTGCTCCCGCTACGGTCGAAACATGTCGCTGACCAGGCATCTCAAGGACGTCGACTCCCCGGTGCACGAGTTCGTCTACGCGAGTGCGCCTCAGCTCGCAACCGCGGGTACGCGCGGCGCTATCGGCAAGGCGAACGCCACGAGATTCGACTTCGACGCGCTCACCGAACTGGAGACCCAGATCCCCATCCCTGCGGAGGTGAAGCCGTCGCAGCGCAAGAGCCACGCCGTCGTGGCGGGCATGGCGCTCGACTACCGACTCCGGATGGACCTGCCGGGCTTCGACGTCGGCGAGACCACCGCTTGGAAAGGACTGGAGCGCCTGCAGGCGAATCCCGACGTCATCCACCGCGGCAAGCACATCGCGGCGCTCCTCCTGGACGCACTCAACTTCGGCTACCTCACCCTCAAGGAGAAGGACCCGCATCCGCTGAGTCTGGCTCGACTCTCGATCCCGTTCGCCTGGTGCGAGGCTGTCTACCGCGCCGGCCCGGTGACCGCCCTGACGAACGAGCTGGGTCGTCGGATCAAACGAGCGAAGGACGCGGTCGAGCTGGTGATGGGCATCGACGAGGAACTGCTGTTCGACGTAGCCCGCATGCACAAGCCGCTCGCGCCGCTCCTGGCGGAGTGGAAGCAAGCGGCCGACGAGGGCTACGCGTACACGCCCAACCCCACGTTCATGGGAAGTCATGCCGTGGGCGGAGCGGATGCCGATCTCGTCATCGGCGATCTGCTCATCGAAATCAAGACGCGCGAGCAGATCACTAACCCCTGGATCAGAGACACGCTGTTCCAACTGCTCGGGTACGCGCTGCTCGACGTCGACGACGCTCACGGCATCAGGCGACTGGGGATCCTGCTTCCCCGGCAGCCGTATGTCGCGATCTGGACCCTGGACGAACTGCTGGGCACGGACGCGGAGAGGGTGCTGCCGCAGCTGCGAGACGAGTTCGCGGGTCTCCTCGCACAGATGCTGGCCGACCGTCTCGGTGTGGACCTCGACGCTGTCGAGGACGACGACGACCTCGCGGACGAGAGCGCCTGAGAGAATCTCGCAATGATCGGCGATTCGGTTCCGTGGAGGGACGAGCTCCTCAAATCGGCGGTGAGACTCCGGCGGTGGAGCACTCAGAAGCACTGGACCGAGCGGACGTACTTCCTCGCCGAGCGCGACATCATGATGGGCGCCTATTCGATCCGCCGCCTCATCGACTCGGCCAAGTCGTCCTCGCTGCTGCCGGGCAAGCGCACCCCCACGGTGCGCTATCCGATTGTCGGACGGAAGCCGATGGTGCTGGATCGATTCGATCCGGAGCGGTTCTACGACCTCCAGAGGCCGACGAAGTCGGAACTGGAAGTCGGACGGCTGTGCAACCAGATCATCCACAGCTTCGTGTTCCAGATCTTCCTCGAGGAGGATTCGACGACCAGCGTGGTCTTCGTCTCGGACCTCGACCGCGGAAAGCACCTGCACGGTATCCGGTTCGATGTCCTCGCGGACCTCTTCGACTACGTCGGACGGGAAGACATCATCGACTACTCCGGCGCCATGATCGGGGGCGAGCAGAGGATCGTGAACACCTCGAACCACGACGTCGTCGAGAGTGGGCGGGCGCGCTATATCGACGACCACCGTGTAGTCACAGAGTGGATCTACGAGGAAATACCACCGTTCGACGAGGCCGTGCTCGAGATGGTGGGGCGGAGAATGGCCGAGATAACAGAACAGCGCGAGCGGGAATCCGAAGGCGCTGACTGACACGGCTGCGATCTCCGCCCACGAAACGATGCGAGGAACGCGCTATCGCGTCCGGTATACGATGAGCGACCCTTGACAGAGCGAGGTATTCGCCACGAACCCAGCCTTGCGCGACCCGTCGGTAGTACCTTGCTCCGACCACGCGAGTGGCACGGTTCATCTCGAGGGCGGTGAATCACCATCGATTCTGTCGAGGACAACTAGACAGGTTGCAGCGACCGATTGCATGTCCAGCACCCACTCGTACTCGTCTCGCCAGTCCGGTCCGTGATGATGCGCCACTGCAATCGTCGGATCCACCGAGTCGAGCATCAAGAGCACGCTCGCCCAGCCCAGATGGCGGTGGCGTTCGTGGAAGTACTCCGCCTTTCCTCGGTTATCTGCCCAAGACATTCCGAACTCCTGGCCGGGTACGGCTGCTCGATAGAGGGTCGGTAGGCTGATCGGCCTCTCCGCGGGAGCGAGGTTGTCGATGAAGCCGACCTGGTCAAACATCTCCGCCCATGTCGACGAATCGAGGGAAAGATTTGGGTACTCATCTTTGAGCCACGAATCCATCAGGGCGAATGCCAGCAAAGAATCCTGACCGATGAAGTGCCCGTCACGAAACGCCTCGGCCAGGATGCCGGGAATCATCCTTCGGTCAGGCTCGTTTGCCGTGTACAGCGCAATCACTGCTCGCCAGGCCGACTCCAGACGGACCCGATCTTTCGACAGCACAGTCGCTAGCTGCTCTGCACTGCCGCCCGAACCAGCTGATCTATGCCCTGGGATGTTCTTGGTGCGAGATGACTGGTCGCTACGCCGTCGGGACTGTAGAAGCGATAGTGGTCCCCGAAGACTCCGATCGTTCCCACAAGCTCGCCCTCGCGACGGACTTCTCGCGTCGAAGGATCTTGAAGCGGTTCACTTACGAAATAGATCTCTCCGTCGACATCAACTTGCGTCATGACGGGATGCTACTTGAACGGCGCGGGGCTCGGTCCGATCTGCGATCCGGAAGCCGGGCCGAACCAGCAATCTTCAGTGTGTCAATAGCGCGCTGTCGGTCGACGTGCGCACGATGACGTGTCCCCAGACTTATCCCGACATCGGCGTGGTCAGCGACCGGATGCGGGGAGCGTGGCTCTGCGCAAGCGTCGCCCCCACTATGTGCGTGCGCGGATCGGGATCAATGGCGTCGGCGGTCTTTCGACGCAAAGCTCCATCAATCCACAACCGCGTGAACTGCGCGCAAAGCGGCGAGCAGATCAGGTCGCGCATCCTGAAGCCCATGCTCGATGCTCTTGTAGATCACGTCCGCTTCGTCGGCGTGGTCAAGGTAGAAGGTCGACCAGTTGCTGCACTTCGGACAGGCCCGCCCCACGAGGGAGGGACGCAACAGCGTGTATGAATTCGTGACGCCTCGGTCCCACCGGCGGGCGAGCGCCCTCAGAAGTGACCTCTATTGTGGTCCCCAGCATGGTTCGGGGCGGTCCCCTGCCAGCGACTGACGCGCGAACGCCGCGATTGATCAGCGCGCATGGTGGCATGCGGCTCCCAAGATGACTGCCCGGTCGCTGTGCAGCGAGAAAACGGGGATGTCGCGGGCCACCTCGTGACGACGTCGTCCAAGGTCTGAACAGGCTCTGGGCGTGGTTACGTCCGCGAGTTAGATCGCAGATTCAACTCAGGGGTGCCGCCGCCGCTAGCCTGAGGATATGACCGAGCCAGCGGAAAGTGACGTCGTCGATGAGATCCCGGACGAGTCGCCGGAGGACGAGATCCGCGACGACGACTCGCTGTCAACGAGTGACCTCGCCGATCTCGTCCTATACACGCTCGATTGGAGCGTGCAATCGCTGCTCGAGCGGATCGGCACAACCTTCGATATTGCACCAACCTTTCAGAGAAGAGACGCCTGGTCGATTGATCGGAAGAGCCTCTATATAGAGTCCCTACTCCTCGGTCTGCCAGTGCCGCAGATCGTGCTAGCCGAGGACAAGGAGCGAAAGGGTCGGTTCATTGTCCTGGACGGTAAGCAACGACTGGTGACACTGAAACAGTTCGCGTCACCCGATGAGTCATTTCGGCCGTTCCGGCTGAAGAATCTTGAGTTTGCAACCGAGTTGGAGGGACTCTCCTTCGACGACATCGCGACTTCGCTCCTCCATCAGGCGCAAACAGAGAACTTCCTGGCTCAGCCTGTCCGGACAATCGTCGTCCGAAACTGGAAGAACCCCGCTGTGCTGTACCAGGTCTTCCTTCGGCTGAATCAGGGCAGCCTCTCCTTGTCCCCGCAGGAGTTGCGACAAGCTCTATATCCGAGCGATTTCACAAAATGGATCAACGTTCGGTCGGCGGCCAGCCGCGAAATTCAGCGCGCCCGCCGAATCAAGCGGGAGGATTTCCGCATGCGAGACGCGGAGATGCTGCTCCGGTACACAGCCTTCTTCGAAAACATTGAGGGCTATCGTGGCAACCTCCGCGGGTTTCTCGACGAGGCTTGCGTTTCCGGGGCCCGCCGATGGGCCGATGATGGCGAGGCGTACTTCGAGACTGTGGCCGATCGGTGCGAGATGGCAATCAGGCGCACCTTCGATGCATTCACAGAAAAGGACTCGTTCCTTCGCTACGAACACGACGGTTACATTCGTCGGTTCAACATCGCCGTCTTCGACATGATGACCGCTGTTCTGGGCGACGTGACCCTGGCTGACGCAGACTTCGCTGCTCATACGAGCGAAATTCGTGAGGCCTATGAGTCCCTATGCATCGAAGATCGCATGTTCAACGAAAGTCTTGTAACGACTACGAAGACCAGGGAGGCGACTGGCGGTCGGATCATCGCCTTCGGCTCAGAAGTAGCGCGAATTGTCGGGCACGACCTCGAGATTGTGGATCGGGCACGAACGATGCTTCGTGCGGAGTGAGCCGGCCGCATGCCCTCGCCCCTGCTCGTCTCGTTCGAACAGCGACTCGCCGACCTAGAGTCGAATTTCATAGTTCGGCGGACTGACTACAACCTGTACTCTCCAGCCGATTTTCTCGATGCTCTCGCCTATCGGCTACTAGCAAGCGCCGCTCTCGAGCACTATGTGGAACAGCGTTGCCTTGAGATCGGCGCGTCAGGAGCTGATCGATTGGCGCGCAGCCAGCCGTCATCAACCGGGCGCTCGCTTGTCATCTGGGCGCGATTCCAGGATCGCCGACAGCCTCGTCCCGTGCACATCCACGAGCTTGACGCGATTAGCGATCTTGGTGAGGGAGCTACTTCTTACGCGCTCTACGTCAGCCATGTCAGAAGGAACCATGGCATCAGCGGTAACGACTTGCGCGCGCTTGCCCTTCCGCTCGGCATTCGCGAGAGCCAGTTGCCTGTCATTCTCACCACCTTGCTGGATGACCTAGCCGACAAGCGAAACCCTGCCTCCCATACGGTTGTCCGGAGCCGATCCGAACCAGAGTCGGAGGTCAAGCTGCTCAACCAGATCCTCACGCCGCTTCGCCAGCTTGACGACGACCTCCAGACTGTGTGCGACTCGTTTCCTACCTTCGGCATCTAGCTTCTCGTTGCGATCGGGGACGGCTGCGCAAGGACGTGTTTGAGACGTGTCTCGTTGCTGGTGGTGAATTGGCTGTTCGACATGACCCCCGCTGCGTGGAGTGGACCGCGCGTGACGCACGCATCTGAGGTTGAGAGGGAGAGCGACAATCGGTGGACATCTCGGCCTGCCATGCTGGTCGCGTGCCGCATTCGAACGATCTCCTTGCCGTCCTGATCGACGCTGACAACGTCTCCTCCGCACGGATCGGAGCGGTGCTCGCCGAGATCACGAAGTACGGCACGGCATCCGTCAAGCGTGTCTACGGCGATTGGACCAAGCCGAATCTGCGCGGGTGGAAGGACCCCTCGAGCGAGCATGTCATCCAGCCGATGCAGCAGTTCGACAACACGATCGGCAAGAACGCCACAGACAGCGCACTCATCATCGACGCGATGGACCTGCTGTACACGCGTCGCTTTCAGGGCTTCTGCATCGTGTCGTCCGACGGCGACTTCACCCGTCTCGCCTCCCGCATCCGCGAAGACGGGGTAACGGTCTTCGGCTTCGGCGAGCGGAAGACGCCCGAGGCGTTCCGCAATGCCTGCGATCGGTTCACCTACCTGGACGTGCTCGAGCCGACTGATACGGATGCCGCAGCTACGGCCGCCCCGCTGAAAGCGAGAGTGCCATCCGTCCAGCTACGCAGCGACACGAAGCTCCTATCCAACCTCCGTGCGAGTGTGGCGGCGGCGTCGGACGAGGAAGGTTGGGCAAACCTGAGTGCCGTCGGTTCGCTCATGAGGATGAAGCACCCCGACTTCGACTCGCGCAATTGGGGCTACGCCAAGCTGTCCGACCTGGTTCGGGAGATCGGTCTCTTCACCGTCGCAGCGAATCCCACAGGTGGCGTGCGCGTGAAGAACGGCGCGAAGTAGCCGCTCGACGCCCTGGCTCGGATCCAGACGGGCCGCGCTCGACGGCAACCATGGCCGACGCCGACCTCGCGGATGCGGAATCGTCTGACCCGAGGCGGTCAGGCGTCGACGCCGAAAGCGCGCAGGAGCGGAACGCGGGGGATCATCCGCCGTTGGCCCAGCTGGACCGTGGGGATAGTCCCGCTCTCTATCCCCAGCTTAATGGTGCGGTAGTCGACGCCGACGAGCTTCGCGGCATCCTTCATCGTCAGGGCTAGCGAATTCGGCGATGAGTTCATGACTTTCTCCTTCGCTGGATGGTAGATGTCATCACTTGCTCACGCACTGTACACCCGTGAATGCTCGATGTCATCACTTGCTCGCGTCTGCTGGAACTGCGAAACTCGCACCATGCCTGAACTCTCGATCGAACTGATCGACGACGAGATCCTCGACGCCGGCGACGGCATTCACATTCCACGCTCGTGGGTCGCCGTCGTGACCGGCCTTCCTGACATTCCGGGCGCCGTACGCGCGCACGTCGTGTACGACCCGACACTGCGGCGAGCGGCGGCTGAGTCGATTCGAGTGGATCGGAGCGGCCAGGGCGATGAGGTGACCACCACGCTGCTGCGCGACCTCCGAGTGCAGGCCATCGTCAAGTGGACCGCGGCGCGCGTTGTCCGCATCGACGGTGATCTCTCCGAGCCGGAGACCTACGGACAGTACCTGGCGCGACTGCGGGCGGACGAGTCGCGCTCCGAGGAACAGAACCTGCGCGAGGCGGTCAGGCTCTACCGGCTCGCCTCGGTCATCAACGACGGTCCACTCAAGCTCGTCTCGGAACAGCTCGGCGTCAGCGTCAGCACTGCGACACGCATGATGAATCGGGCCCGCATCGCCGGCCTCGTCGACGAGGCCACCGGTCGCGAGGTGCTCGTACAGGCTCGCGAGCAGCAGCTCCGCGAGCAGTTCACCGGACCCGCGGTCAGGCCAGGTCCATCGGGTCCCTCGATCGGTCGCTGACACCATCGGGATCCGTTAGACCGCATTTGAGCACTTTGCAAAGCAGGACGCGCTTCCGCGAGCATAGCGCCCAAAATTGCGCGCTCCAGCTAGCTGCCAATACCGGCTTGCCCGCATTCAGTTCTGAGGTGAGCCTGAGATCCGCTCCAGCACTAGCAAGTCCTGCCCGCATTTTGGCCGCATCTCATTCGTCGCTGGCTGTTTTCGGACGTCGTCGGATGTCGCAGTGCACCCGGAAACCCGCATAATTCCGCGGAAGTTGTCGTTCGACGCCGCTATGCAAAATGCTCAAAACGTGTTCGAGTCCCTCCAGGGGCATCTCTTCTTCTCATCCCTTCACGCCTCCCGTGCTGATGCCGTGGACGATCCGGCCCGCGCAACGAAGAACACGATGGTTCGCCGCTCCGCCGGACCGTGACGGGCACAACGCGATCTGCGTCAACCCGATGGGCGGAATCGGCGACAGCCGGTTGACTGTTCGCGATGAACAGTCCTGACCCCCAAGACCTGACCATCCGCGACATCCGTGAACCGGATGCCGGCGAGGTGCTCACGCTGCAGCGCGCCGCATTCGTGCAGGAGGCGCTGATCTACGACAGCGTCCGCATGCCACCCCTCACGCAGAGCCTCGACGAGCTCAGGGCGGAGCTCGCCGTCAATCTCGGGCAGGTCGCGTTGCAGGGCTCGCGGCTCGTTGGCGCTGTGCGCGCTCGACGCGAATCGGATCTGCTGCTCATCGGCCGGCTCGCGATCGCCCCCGACCTCCAAGGGCTCGGGATCGGCTCGCGGCTGCTGGCCGCCGTCGAGGACCGCGGACGACGTGCGGGATGCCGGGAAGCGGAGCTCTTCACGGGATCGCTCAGCGAGGCGAACCTGCGCCTCTACCAGAGCCTCGGGTACCGCGAGACGCAGCGCGTCGACGGCGATGACGGCATCCAGCAGGTCTTCCTCCGCAAGCCGCTGTAGGCCCGTCACCAGTCCGCGATGACTCCCGCGCGGATAATGTCGGCTCTGAGCGCATCTTCGAAGTCATCGGCCTGATCGCGCAGGGACTCGTCGTGGTCATCAAAAGTCCGTCCCGGTGAAACGACCGATCTGCCCATCTCATGACCTCCAAGTTCACGGTGGAACAACCTTCGCTGAAGAGGTCACTCGACCGCCGAGGGTTGACAGCTGCTCGCTTGCTGTGGTTCGCGCGCAAGGAACACGCACGCACGCACCGCCGCGCTACCGCGCAGCGAGAAGCGCGTCCATCTCGGTCTGCGGCATGGGTCGCGCGAACAGGTAGCCCTGTCCGCGGTCGCATCCCATCGTGGTGACCTTCTCGAGCTGCTCCGCGGTCTCGATGCCCTCCGCCACGACGCGGATGCCGGCGTCGTGGGCGACGGCGATCGCCGCGGCCATCACTTGCCCCGCCGCCGGGGAATCGTCGGCGACCAGCGCGCGGTCGATCTTCAGCTCGGTGGCGTGCAGCCGCTTCAACTGGGTGAGCGACGCCTGCCCGGTGCCGTAATCGTCGATCGCGATGCCGAGCCCCAATGCCCGGAGGCGATCAAGGCGGCCGACGACCGCTGACACGTTGCCGATGCGGCGCCCCTCGGTGATCTCGAGGGTGAGTCGCCGCGCGGGATGCGTGACGCGCTCCACGAGGCGTGCCAACCAGGTGCTGAACGCCGAGTCCTGCAGCTGCAGGGGTGACACGTTCACCGAGACGTCGATGCGCCACTTCGCCATCACGGCGAGCGCCTGCGTGGCCATGTAGCGTCCGATCTCGCCGATCATGCCGTCTTCCTCGGCGATCGGGATGAACTCGTTGGGGCCGATGAGACCCCACTCGCGGTGATTCCACCGGCAGAGGGCCTCGACCGCGACCACCCGGTTGCTCCTCAGATCGATCTGGGGCTGGAACCAGGCGGCGATCTCCGAGCGCTCGAGCGCATGCGTCAGCGCTCTCGACATCTCACTTCTGACAGCCATCACTTCTCGCTCTGGTACTGGCCGGTCACGCCGGCCCGCGCCTCCCCATGTCGGCAATCATCGCACCCGGCGCGTTGTCGCCCGGGATCTTGACGCCTTCGGCGTTGTCGAGTAGCCGGCGCGCGGGCATCCCCACGCTCGGATGACGGCGCCTCCCCTCGGCCGAGTCGGCCGCGAAGTGGTGCACTGTCGCCGGTTCGTGAGAGGTTCGGTGACATGCTGCACGACGATGACCGCGACCTGATGCGGGCCGTTTCCGACTATCTTCGGCGCGTCAACGAGTTGTCCGCACGGGAGACGATCCCCTCGCGCACCCCGCTCGGCGACCTCATCGGCGAGCATCTCGAGACCGATGCCGAACGCGTCTCGGTGGTGCAGGAGCAGATCGCCGACCACCGTCTCGTCGATGCCGACATCGCACTGGACGCGCTGTCGGCAGACGGCGACGGCCGGCTCATCGGCGTCACCGGCGGTGAGCAGCGGCACCACCACGGGTTGTCGGAGTACGTGAGCAACGGGCACATCCGCTACGACGTCGGCCCGGTCGACTACGCCGAGCGTGCCACCGGCCCGAACTCGAGCACACGCGTCGTGTCGCTCGGCGTCCGCCTGCTGCACTTCGAGGGTTCGCCGATTGCCCTGGCTCAGCGCGCGGCCGCGCAGCAGTACGGCCGCCAGAGCGCCCTGGTGGAGGTCATGGCCACTGACGCTGCCGTGGTCACACGATTCCTCGAGGCGCTGCGGCGCACGATGGTGGAGCGCAGCGTGCTCCGCGGCCAGGTGCTCTCGTTCCAGCACAGCGAGTACGGGCGTGAAGCGGGCGCCACCTTCGTGGCACGCCCCGCGGTCGACGCTGACGACATCGTGCTGCCTGACGGCGTGCTCGATGAGATCGTCCAGCACGTGGTGACGATCGGCACCCATCGCGAGGTTCTGCTCAGCGCCGGCCAGCACCTGAAACGCGGCGTGCTCCTGTACGGGCCGCCCGGAACGGGCAAGACCCTCACCGTCCGGCACCTGCTCACCGCGACACCCGAGACGACGGCCGTGGTTCTCACCGGGTCGAGCATCCGGTTCGTGAGCGCGGCCGCCGAGATCGCCCGCACGTTCCAGCCGGCGATCGTCATCCTCGAAGACATCGACCTCGTCGCGATGGAACGGCACTCCTCGCCTCAGCCGCTGCTGTTCGAAGTGCTCGACGCGCTGGACGGCCTCGACGGCGACGCCGATGTGGCGTTCGTCATGACCACGAACCGCGTCGAAGTGCTCGAGCGGGCACTCGCCGAGCGCCCTGGCCGCGTGGACCTCGCTGTCGAGGTGCCGCTCCCCGCGCTCGACGAGCGGCGGCGCCTGTTCCGTCGCTACGCCCACGATCTGCCGTACAGCGACGCCGCGCTGGATGCCGCGGCCGAGCGGGCAGACGGCACGACGGGGTCGTTCGCGAAGGAACTGATGCGCCGCACGGTGCTGCGAGCCGCCCGCGCCGACCGTGAGCCGCAGGACGACGACCTCACGGCCGAGCTCGACCGGCTGATGGATGCGCGCGAGCAGCTCACCCGCTCGATGCTCGGGTCCCCCGCCGACGGGCGCGCCCCGACGAACGGCGAGCACGTCGCGAGCTTCGGCTGGTTCGCCGGCTCCTGACCGTCGCTCGCGCACCCCGACAACCCGATCGTCGCGTCACGTGCTGTGATGGACGGGTGACCACGCCCGACAACGCGATCTCGCTCACCATCATCGGCACCCCCGACTTCGGCAGCGAGGTGCTGAAGTCGCTCTACCGCATCACGGGACGCTCCACCGTCGAACTGCGTCGCGCGATCCGCGCCGGCGAGCCCGTGTACACCGCGGCGCTGTTCGGCAACGACCACATTCAGGTGGTCCCCCGTCTCGAGAAGACAGCCGCCTATCTCGACGGCCTCGGAGTTCCGTTCGCCGTGCACGAGTGGGTCGACGGCGAGCGCGAGCAGATTCCGGTCGAGGTGATGCGGCAGATCATCGAGTCCGCTGAGGGCGAATATCGCTGACGCCCGCACGCATCGCTCGTTGTCCTGCGCGTGGCACGAAGCGCGAACGCGCCGACCCGCTAGGGTGACATCAGGCCGGGTCCCGCACCGTTCGGCTGTGTCGCTCAAGCATCCCCAGTGCCGAGCCCTCTCCCCAGAAGGGCGTGCGACCACCCGCGGGCAGGCCGAGGTCCCTCGGACGCTACAGGCTCTAGCTGCAACGTCCGAGGGATCATTCTTTGTGCGGGGAGCAGAGGGGAAGTCAGCGACCGAGCCCCAGAGATCCCCGGTCCGGGCGCCCGCGTGGCGATCGTCTCCCAGGGTCACGCGAGCTGCCCGTGGCCTCACCATAGCGGGCTCACGCTGCAGCGAACAGCGTCGGCGATCGCATGATTCTGATGACGGATGCTGCGGCCCGCAGCGTCCGTCTCCCTTCCCGTGTTCTCGTGGTCAGGCCAGCCGCATCGTCGCCTGCGGCCCGGCGGCGAGCGCGGCGGCGGTGCGCACGATCGTCTGCTGCATCACCTCGACCGCGCGGGTCGGAGCCATGTCGGTCACCCGCGCGACGCTGATGGTGCGGGTCAGTGTCGGGTCCGAGAGACGCACTGACCGCAGCCCGCTGCGCTCGATCAGCACCATCGCGGGCACGATCGCGACGCCGATCCCCCGCTCGACGAACCGCAGCACGGCGTCCATCTCGGCGCCCTCGATGACCGTGTGCGGGGTCAGCCCCGCGGCCGCGAACGCGGCGCCCGTCGTGGCGCGCAGGTCGTAGGTCGAGCTGAAGACGACCTGCGGCAGCGCGGCGACGTCGCCGAGGCCGATGCTCTCCTGCGTCGTGAGCGGCGGTGCGCTGCTCGAGGAGATGACGACGAGCTCCTCGACGAGGAGCGGCGTGACGGTGAGCCGCTCGGCGGCCGCCGCGTCCGACGTCGTGATCAGTGCGAGGTCCAGCTCCCCGCCCGCCAGATCGTCGAGCAGACCGCGCGAACCGCTCTCTGTGATGTGCAGCTCGATCCCGGGATGGGCGGCGTGGAAGACGCTCAGCACTTCGGCGACGAGGCTGACGCACAGCGTCGGGGTCGCGCCGAGGCGGACGCGCCCGCGCTGAAGACCGGCGAGCTCGTCGATCTCGCGGCGGACGGATGCGGCGTCAGCCAGCATGCGCCGGGCGAGAGGCAGCAGCGCCTCGCCCGCGACGGTCAGCGTGCTACCCGCGCGAGCGCGGTGGAAGAGCTCGGCGCCCAAGCTCTGCTCGAGCGTCGAGATCTGGCGGCTCAGCGAGGGCTGGGCGAGGTGGAGATGCTCGGCGGCGCGCGTGAAGTTGCCCAGCTGAGCGACGGTGACGAAGGCTCGCAACTGCTCGAGATTCACATGAATAGCTTACCGCTATCGATTTGACCAGGATTATGCATTGGAGTAATGGAAAAGAACTGCCTAGCGTGTCTGACGTGATCCCTGCAGAACGCCAGCTCTCCACCACCGTCCTCGTGATCGGCACCGGCGGTTCCGGTCTTCGCGCGGCCATCGAACTCGCCGAAGCCGGCGTCGACGTGGTCGCCCTGGGCAAGCGACCGAAGTCCGACGCCCACACCTCTCTCGCGGCCGGCGGCATCAACGCCGCCCTCGGCACCATGGATGCCGACGACAGCTGGCAGCAGCACGCCGCCGACACGCTGAAGGAGAGCTACCTCCTCGCCAACCCGCACACCGTCGAGATCGTCACGTCGGGCGCCGCGCGCGGGATCGACGACCTCGAGCGGTACGGCATGCCGTTCGCCCGCGAGGACGACGGCCGCATCTCGCAGCGCTTCTTCGGCGCGCACACGTACCGTCGCACCGCGTTCGCCGGCGACTATACGGGGCTCGAGATCCAGCGCACGCTGATCAACCGCGCCGCGCAGCTGCAGGTGCCGATCCTCGACACCGTGTACGTGACGCGCATCCTCGTCAACGACGACGGCGCAGTCTTCGGCGCCTACGGGTTCGACCTCGAGGACGGCACGCGCTACCTGATCCACGCCGATGCCGTCATCCTCGCCGCCGGCGGCCACAACCGCATCTGGCGGCGCACGTCGTCGCGGCGCGACGAGAACACGGGCGACTCGTTCCGCCTCGCGGTGGAGGCGGGGGGCCGCCTGCGCGATCCGGAGCTCGTGCAGTTCCACCCGAGCGGGATCATCGAGCCCGAGAACGCGGCCGGCACCCTCATCTCGGAGGCGGCGCGCGGCGAGGGCGGGATCCTCCGCAACGGGCTCGGCGAGCGCTTCATGCACAAGTACGACCCCGAGCGCCTCGAGCTGTCCACACGCGATCGCGTCGCCCTCGCCTGCTACACCGAGATCAAGGAGGGCCGCGGCACGCCGAACGGCGGCGTCTGGCTGGACGTCTCGCACCTGCCCCGCGAGACGATCATGACCCGCCTCCCCCGGGTGTACCAGACGATGCTCGAGCTGCAGATGCTCGACATCACCAAGGAGCCGATCGAGATCGCGCCGACCGCGCACTACTCGATGGGCGGCGTCTGGGTGCGCTCGTCGGACCACTCGACCGACGTGCCCGGGCTCTACGCGATCGGCGAGGCGTCGTCGGGGCTCCACGGCGCCAACCGGCTCGGCGGAAACTCGCTCATCGAGCTCCTGGTGTTCGGCCGTATCGTCGGGCAGGCCGCCGCCGCGTACTCGGCGGCGCTGCCCGCGCAGACCCGCTCGGCGGCGTCGGTTGCGACCGCTCGCGCGGAGATCGACGGTCTGCTCGCGGCATCCGGAACCGAGAACGTCCGCGCCCTCCAGCGTGCGATCCGCGACACGATGACCGAGCACGCCGGCGTGGTGCGCGACGAGCAGGGACTGCGCGCCGGCCTCGCCGAGCTCGACGCCATCGAGGCACGGATGGCCGATATCGGCGTGCACCCCGACATCGCGGGGTATCACGACCTCGCGCACGCGTTCGACCTGAAGTCGGCGGCCCTCGCCGCGCGGGCGACCCTCGAAGCGGCGCTGGAGCGGCGCGAGACCCGCGGCTGCCACAACCGGAGCGACTACCCCGACATCGACCCCGCGCTGCAGGTCAACCTGGTGTGGTCCCCCTCGACCGGCGTCGTGCGCGAGCAGATCCCGCCCATCCCCGCCGAGATCGCCGCGCTCATGCGCGAGGTGTCGGTCGCCGGAAAGCTGGTCGAGTAGGCCGGAGCGATCCCCCCGGGGCGATCCCGGACGGGCCGGATGCGCCCGTCCGGGGTCTAGCTGTGATGTCCAGGCAGGTTGTTGAGTCTGCTGAAGGGTGCGGCTCCGATTGCGGAGTGTCGCCTGTGGTGATTGTAGAAGTGGATCCAG
>NZ_JBHJWZ010000011.1:0-5159 GCF_042267145.1 Microbacterium sp. NPDC056044
ATCGCATGGTGGGGGTTGGAAAGATTTTTTGGTCTGGGATGGGCTCGCGGCCTATCAGCTTGTTGGTGAGGTAATGGCTCACCAAGGCGTCGACGGGTAGCCGGCCTGAGAGGGTGACCGGCCACACTGGGACTGAGACACGGCCCAGACTCCTACGGGAGGCAGCAGTGGGGAATATTGCACAATGGGCGGAAGCCTGATGCAGCAACGCCGCGTGAGGGATGACGGCCTTCGGGTTGTAAACCTCTTTTAGCAAGGAAGAAGCTTTTGTGACGGTACTTGCAGAAAAAGCGCCGGCTAACTACGTGCCAGCAGCCGCGGTAATACGTAGGGCGCAAGCGTTATCCGGAATTATTGGGCGTAAAGAGCTCGTAGGCGGTTTGTCGCGTCTGCTGTGAAATCCCGAGGCTCAACCTCGGGCCTGCAGTGGGTACGGGCAGACTAGAGTGCGGTAGGGGAGATTGGAATTCCTGGTGTAGCGGTGGAATGCGCAGATATCAGGAGGAACACCGATGGCGAAGGCAGATCTCTGGGCCGTAACTGACGCTGAGGAGCGAAAGGGTGGGGAGCAAACAGGCTTAGATACCCTGGTAGTCCACCCCGTAAACGTTGGGAACTAGTTGTGGGGTCCTTTCCACGGATTCCGTGACGCAGCTAACGCATTAAGTTCCCCGCCTGGGGAGTACGGCCGCAAGGCTAAAACTCAAAGGAATTGACGGGGACCCGCACAAGCGGCGGAGCATGCGGATTAATTCGATGCAACGCGAAGAACCTTACCAAGGCTTGACATACACGAGAACACTCTGGAAACAGGGGACTCTTTGGACACTCGTGAACAGGTGGTGCATGGTTGTCGTCAGCTCGTGTCGTGAGATGTTGGGTTAAGTCCCGCAACGAGCGCAACCCTCGTTCTATGTTGCCAGCACGTAATGGTGGGAACTCATGGGATACTGCCGGGGTCAACTCGGAGGAAGGTGGGGATGACGTCAAATCATCATGCCCCTTATGTCTTGGGCTTCACGCATGCTACAATGGCCGGTACAAAGGGCTGCAATACCGTGAGGTGGAGCGAATCCCAAAAAGCCGGTCCCAGTTCGGATTGAGGTCTGCAACTCGACCTCATGAAGTCGGAGTCGCTAGTAATCGCAGATCAGCAACGCTGCGGTGAATACGTTCCCGGGTCTTGTACACACCGCCCGTCAAGTCATGAAAGTCGGTAACACCTGAAGCCGGTGGCCCAACCCTTGTGGAGGGAGCCGTCGAAGGTGGGATCGGTAATTAGGACTAAGTCGTAACAAGGTAGCCGTACCGGAAGGTGCGGCTGGATCACCTCCTTTCTAAGGAGCACCTCAACCCTGTGAGGGGTTGCAGGAACCTCAGTAGAGCGAATGTCTCTGCGGGGGCTCGTGGGTGGAACATTTGACATGGCATCAGCGCAGCTGGTGCCCACTAGTACGCCTGGTCTTCGGATCGGGTTGGAGGGTGGGTGCTGGTGAGCGGGGTGCCTGCACGCTGTTGGGTCCTGAGGGACCGGACGCCGCTGCTGCCCGTGAGGGTGGTGGGGGTGTGCAACTCTCTAGGGCTCCTGGGTGGCTGGCTGTTGCCGGTGTGTCTGGGAGTGCCGCCCGTACTTTGAGAACTACACAGTGGACGCGAGCATCTTTGCAAGATGACCCTTCGGGGTTGTTTTGTGTTGATGATCTTAAAGATCATTAGTCAATTTCTGATCGCATGCCTTTCGGGGTGTGTGGTCGAGTTTTTGATTCTCATGTTTTCAAGTCTTTAAGAGCAAACGGTGGATGCCTTGGCATCTGGAGCCGAAGAAGGACGTAGCAATCTGCGATAAGCCTCGGGGAACTGATAAGCAAGTTTTGATCCGAGGGTGTCCGAATGGGGAAACCCCGCTGGGCGGCGTGCCGACCCAGTGACTCCCGCCTGAATATATAGG
Organism: Microbacterium sp. NPDC056044; assembly: GCF_042267145.1. Taxonomy (NCBI): domain Bacteria; kingdom Bacillati; phylum Actinomycetota; class Actinomycetes; order Micrococcales; family Microbacteriaceae; genus Microbacterium; species Microbacterium sp. NPDC056044. Next base: position 1,949 of record NZ_JBHJWZ010000011.1, read on the forward strand.
GCGGGTAGAGGGAACGTGGGGAAGTGAAACATCTCAGTACCCACAGGAAGAGAAAACAACCGTGATTCCGTGAGTAGTGGCGAGCGAAATCGGATGAGGCTAAACCTTATGTGTGTGATATCCGGCAGGAGTTGCATGTGAGGGGTCGTGGGACTTTCCGTATCATTCTGCCGAGTGGTGAACGTGATGCGTCGATATAGGTGAACGGTCTTGAAAGGCCGGCCAGAGTGGGTGCCAGCCCCGTAACCGAAATGTCGGACGCAGCGTGGAGAGTATCCCAAGTAGCACGGGGCCCGAGAAATCCCGTGTGAATCTGTCAGGACCACCTGATAAGCCTAAATACTCCCAGATGACCGATAGCGGACAAGTACCGTGAGGGAAAGGTGAAAAGTACCCCGGGAGGGGAGTGAAATAGTACCTGAAACCGTTTGCTTACAAACCGTTGGAGCACCCCTGGTAGGTGTGACAGCGTGCCTTTTGAAGAATGAGCCTGCGAGTTAGCGATATGTGGCGAGGTTAACCCGGGTGGGGTAGCCGTAGCGAAAGCGAGTCTGAATAGGGCGATTCAGTCGCATGTCCTAGACCCGAAGCGAAGTGATCTATCCATGGCCAGGCTGAAGCGACGGTAAGACGTCGTGGAGGGCCGAACCCACTTAGGTTGAAAACTGAGGGGATGAGCTGTGGATAGGGGTGAAAGGCCAATCAAACTTCGTGATAGCTGGTTCTCTCCGAAATGCATTTAGGTGCAGCGTTGCGTGTTTCTTGCCGGAGGTAGAGCTACTGGATGGCCGATGGGCCCTACAAGGTTACTGACGTCAGCCAAACTCCGAATGCCGGTAAGTGAGAGCGCAGCAGTGAGACTGTGGGGGATAAGCTTCATAGTCGAGAGGGAAACAACCCAGACCACCATCTAAGGTCCCTAAGCGCGTGCTAAGTGGGAAAGGATGTGGAGTTGCTTAGACAACCAGGAGGTTGGCTTAGAAGCAGCCACCCTTGAAAGAGTGCGTAATAGCTCACTGGTCAAGTGATTCCGCGCCGACAATGTAACGGGGCTCAAGCACGCCACCGAAGTTGTGGCATTGACATTATTGGTAGGCCTTCGTGGTCCAGCCGTGTTGATGGGTAGGAGAGCGTCGTGTGGCGAGTGAAGCGGCGGGGTGACCCAGCCGTGGACGCTACACGAGTGAGAATGCAGGCATGAGTAGCGAAAGACGTGTGAGAAACACGTCCTCCGAAAGACCAAGGGTTCCAGGGTCAAGCTAATCTTCCCTGGGTAAGTCGGGACCTAAGGCGAGGCCGACAGGCGTAGTCGATGGACAACGGGTTGATATTCCCGTACCGGCGAAGAACCGCCCCAACTAATCCAGTAGTGCTAAGTATCTGAATCCCCATGACCGGATCCTTCGGGTGATGGCGTGGGGCCTAGCGTACGACCCCATTCTGGTGCGGTTAGCGTATTAACAGGTGTGACGCAGGAAGGTAGCCCATCCCGGGCGATGGTTGTCCCGGGGCAAGTGCGTAGGCCGAGTCATAGGCAAATCCGTGACTCATTGAGGCTGAGACACGATGCGGATGAAAAGTGGGTGATCCTATGCTGCCGAGAAAAGCATCGACGCGAGGTTCTAGCCGCCCGTACCCCAAACCGACTCAGGTGGTCAGGTAGAGAATACCGAGGAGATCGAGAGAATCGTGGTTAAGGAACTCGGCAAAATGCCCCCGTAACTTCGGGAGAAGGGGGGCCATCCACTTATACCCACTTGCTGGGAAAAGGGTGTGGTGGCCGCAGAGACTAGTGGGTAGCGACTGTTTACTAAAAACACAGGTCCGTGCCAAGTCGCAAGACGATGTATACGGACTGACGCCTGCCCGGTGCTGGAAGGTTAAGAGGACGGGTTAGCCGCAAGGCGAAGCTCAGAATTTAAGCCCCAGTAAACGGCGGTGGTAACTATAACCATCCTAAGGTAGCGAAATTCCTTGTCGGGTAAGTTCCGACCTGCACGAATGGCGTAACGACTTCCCAACTGTCTCAACCGCGAACTCGGCGAAATTGCAATACGAGTAAAGATGCTCGTTACGCGCAGCAGGACGGAAAGACCCCGTGACCTTTACTACAGCTTGGTATTGGTGTTCGGTGTGGCTTGTGTAGGATAGGTGGGAGACTATGAGACGGTGACGCCAGTCATCGTGGAGTCGTTGTTGAAATACCACTCTGGTCACTCTGGATGTCTAACTTCGAACCGTAATCCGGTTCAGGGACAGTGCCTGGTGGGTAGTTTAACTGGGGCGGTTGCCTCCCAAAAAGTAACGGAGGCGCCCAAAGGTTCCCTCAACCTGGTTGGCAATCAGGTGGCGAGTGTAAGTGCACAAGGGAGCTTGACTGTGAGACTGACAGGTCGAGCAGGGACGAAAGTCGGGACTAGTGATCCGGCAGTGGCTTGTGGAAGCGCTGTCGCTCAACGGATAAAAGGTACCTCGGGGATAACAGGCTGATCTTGCCCAAGAGTCCATATCGACGGCATGGTTTGGCACCTCGATGTCGGCTCGTCGCATCCTGGGGCTGGAGTAGGTCCCAAGGGTTGGGCTGTTCGCCCATTAAAGCGGTACGCGAGCTGGGTTTAGAACGTCGTGAGACAGTTCGGTCCCTATCCGCTGCGCGCGTAGGAAGTTTGAGAGGATCTGACCCTAGTACGAGAGGACCGGGTTGGACGAACCTCTGGTGTGCCAGTTGTACTGCCAAGTGCACCGCTGGTTAGCTACGTTCGGGATGGATAACCGCTGAAAGCATCTAAGCGGGAAGCCGGCCTCAAGATGAGACTTCCATACCCTTCGGGGTGAGAGGCTCCCAGCCAGACTACTGGGTTGATAGGCCAGATGTGGAAGTGCAGCAATGCATGCAGCTGACTGGTACTAATAAGCCGATGACTTGATAACACACCAAATTCTGGTGCTCGCGTCCACTGAGTGGTTCCCGATGTACGGTCGGAAACCGCAACTGAACAGAAGACATTTTTCACGTTGTGAAAGTACGGAACATCGAAAGAGTTTCGGCGGCCATAGCGAGAGGGAAACGCCCGGTCCCATTCCGAACCCGGAAGCTAAGCCTCTCAGCGCCGATGGTACTGCAGGGGGGACCCTGTGGGAGAGTAGGACACCGCCGGACACCCATTCACGGAATGGCCACCCATCGCAGGGTGGCCATTCCGCGTTAACA
>NZ_JBHJWZ010000012.1:0-1251 GCF_042267145.1 Microbacterium sp. NPDC056044
GGATGCCTCGGCCTCGCGCACGCCGACACGCTCACGGTCCTCGAGGGTGTTGGCCGCGTACAGGTCGTCGTCGTGCAGCAGGTGCGACTCGACGACCGCGACCTCGCGACCGAGGGCCCGCACCAGCGGCGCGAGGTCGACGCGGAGGGTCGCAGCATCCGTCGTCGAACGGTTCACCACGAACAGCGACACGCCCTCGTCGTCCACGGTGGCGACGGCGTTGACGGCCTCGACCTCGCCGAGCTTCTCGCTCGTGAACGTGCCCGCCGACACCGGCACGCGCACCGCGCGGCCCTGCGCGAGGCGCGACGTGATCGAGAACGGGAAGAACGTGGTCTGCCGCCACGCCGGGCCGCCCGGCTCGGTCATGATCGGGGCGATCACGTTGACGAGCTGCGCGAGCGACGCGGAGCGCACGCGGTCGGCGTGCTGCAGCAGTGTGATCATGAGGTCGCCGAAGACGACGGCGTCGAGGGCGTGGTACTGGTCTTCGAGGAGGCGCGGCGCGACCGGCCATGCGCCGCCCTTGAACTCGTGGCCCGACTCCGAGCCGTCCGGGTTGAAGAGGTACCAGACGTTCCACTCGTCGAAGGAGATCATGATGCGCTTCTCGCTCTTCTTCGTCGCCGCGACCGCGTCGGCGATCGAGACGACCGATTCGATGAAGCGCGCCATGTCGACCCCCGACGCGAGGAACTCCTGCGCGTCGCCGTTGTACTCCTGGTAGTAGGAGTGGCACGAGATGAAGTCGACGTCGTCGAACGTGTGCTCGAGCACGGTGCGCTCCCACGACCCGAAGGTGGGCATCGAGCGCGCCGACGAGCCGCACACCACGAGCTCGACGCCCGGGTCGAGCATGCGCATCGCCTTCGCGGTCTGCGAGGCGAGCTTGCCGTAGTCGTCGGCGTTCTTGTGGCCGATCTGCCACGGGCCGTCCATCTCGTTGCCGAGGCACCACATCTTCACGCCGAACGGCGTGCCGCGGCCGTTCTCGGCGCGCCGGTCGGTCCATGCGGTCTGCGTGTCGGTGTTCGCGTACTCGAGGAGGTCGAGCGCCTCCTGCGTTCCCCGGGTGCCGAGGTTGACGGCGAGCATCAGGTCGCTGCCGACCCGGTCGAGCCACGCCTGGAACTCGTGAAGCCCGACCTCGTTGGTCTCGGTCGAATGCCAGGCGAGGTCGAGGCGGCGCGGGCGCTCGTCCACCGGGCCGATGCCGTCCTCCCAGCGGTAGCCCGACACGAAGTTGCCGCC
>NZ_JBHJWZ010000013.1:0-1113 GCF_042267145.1 Microbacterium sp. NPDC056044
TGTGATGTCCAGGCAGGTTGTTGAGTCTGCTGAAGGGTGCGGCTCCGATTGCGGAGTGTCGCCTGTGGTGATTGTAGAAGTGGATCCAGCCGGGTAGCGCGTTGCGGCGCTCGGACTCTGAACCGTAGAACCGGGCGTAGGCCCAGCCGTCGGCGAGGGTGCGGTGGAATCTCTCGATTTTGCCGTTGGTCTGGGGCCGGTAAGGCCGGGTCCGCTTCGGGGTGACGCCGAGCTCGTGGCAGGCGTCTCGCCACGCGTATGACTTGTAGGCGGAGCCGTTGTCGGAGAGGACGCGCTCGACGGTGACGCCTCGATCGGCGAACCACGACACCGCGCGGCGCAGCACGCCGATCGCGGTGTCGGCCTTCTCGTCGGCGCAGATCTCGACGTAGGCCACCCGAGAGTGATCATCGATGACGGTGTGGAGGAACGATCGCCCGATTCGCGGCTGCCAGGCAGGTGCCCACTCGCCGGTGCGACGCGAGGTCGTGGACCGGTTCGGCCGGGCTGCTTGACGGCCCAGGAACCGGTGCCCGCCACCGTCGGGGATGTTGCCGAACTTCGTGACATCGACGTGGATCAGCGACCCCGGATGATCGTGTTCGTAGCGTCGGATCGGTTCGCCGGTGGCCCGGTCGATGCGGCTGAGCCGGTTGATTCGGCACCGCACCAACACGGCATGCACGGTCGAGACCGGAAGCCCAAGCTCCCCGGCAATCTGCGCCGGACCGAGCCGGCCACGCCACCGCAGCCGCACGATCCTCTTCACCACCGGCAGCGGCGTCTTGGTAGGCGTGAAGCGGGGACGGCTCGACCTGTCAACCATCCCGGCTGCACCCTCCGAGCGCAGCCGAGCCGCCCACTTGCGGGCGGTGACGGGCGAGACCATGAACATCTTCGCCGCGACGGCAACGGGCCAGCCATCCTCGACGATCAACGTCGCCAGCCTGAGACGAGCGCGCGGGGTCAGCGCAGCGTTAGCGTGGGACACGAAGGCCTCCTTGGTTCGTGAAGCGGTTCCTTGAACAGCTCCACTTCACACCCGGGAGGCCTTCGCCTGTCAGCACCTCAAAGACGAATCCCCGAAACAACGTCCCTGGACATCACATCTAG